>CAVRCR010000052.1:0-46666 GCA_963719615.1 uncultured Acidobacteriaceae bacterium
CTCCGGCCCCAACCCCACTGGCGTTTCCGCCGAAGGCCTCGGCGAAGCCATCCAGAATCATCGAGTCGTAAAGCTCGATCGTCGGATCACCTCTTGTTCCGCCTGCGAAGGAATATCTTGGTCCTTCGTTGCCCGCTGATCAATGCCTCGTCTTCTTCAGCGAGACCGAGGATCTGCACCTCCAATGCCGCTCCGTCGGTGCTTCTCCCGTTTGCCGCAACTGGCGTTCCGTCAGAAAAATCGGAATCTCCCGCCGAATGGATCCGGCCCGAGAGCTGGCGAAATCGACCAGTTCCCTTTCCGTCCGCCCATCCAAGTAATTCAACGGGACGACACCCGCTTGAATTGTCACGTTCGGCACAAGAAAAGACGAAGGGACCGTAGCTGTTACAAAATCGCGATTACGCTCATAACCAAACATTTCTGAGCGCAAAGCCCTGTTCGCGCCAGCGATAACGTTTACGAGCGTAGTGATTGTCTTCGCGTGAGGCAGCTGCGATTCAAAAAATCCGAGAAGAAAAGAGGGCCGCATCGAACGGGCCCATCTTCTTCTGCGCTCACTTCACCCTGTCTTGAAGTCCCGGCGAGTCGCATCCCGGACTTCGGTCGTTAGAAATGACTCAGTGCCTTCCACCCCGCGAGGCAACGCGCTCGAAGGACACATCGTGCGGAATTCCATAGTGATCATAAACGTCAAACATACGCTTCTCCATGCTGATCACTTCGTCGCGGTTGTTGGTGCGCCGATAATCTTGCCAGCGCTGAAAATAACTGTCGAAGCGGCCCTGATCTTCACTGGAAAGACGCTGGTTCTGCTGCCAATAAGCGCGGTCGCGGTCGCGAGAACCGTCCCACTCCGCCCGCCGATCCCGATCCCAATCGCGGTCCCGATCCCGTTCCCGGTCCCAATCGCGGTCGCGGTTCCCGCCTCCACCGCCATTGGAGGCTACATCGCGATAGGGAGTATCTGCCGGAATGCCGTAGCGCTGATAGATCGATTGCATCCGCTTTTCCATGCGCGGCCTTCCCCGAGGTTGTTAGTGCTTTGGTAATTCTGCCAGCGCGAGAAATAGCTGTCAAAACGGCGCTGATCATCAACGGAGAGCTGGCGCCCACCCCGCTGTGCGAACGCGGGAGCCAGCAAGACTAAGATCAACGCACAAAGTACAAAAGCTTTTTTCATACAGTCCTCCGAATCAAGGCGGGACCAGTCCACACGCCCTCCCCATTTTACCAACTGTTGCGATCTCCCAGATCTAATCCGATGGTCAGTTTCTGTTGGGAACAATTCCTGTTCGGCTTCGCCGCTAGCTGTTACCCTTTTTCATTGCCGGTCTCCTTTGATTGATCTGTGCTTTCAAGCACGTCGATACCTTGGGAGCGTACAGCATCCCGTCGGAGACCGGCCTTCTCCCTCGAAAACCACGGGTGGAGGTGGTGGGGTTAAGCAGCTTCCATCGGCTCTAGAGTGACCTTGTTCCCGAGTTGTTGGAACCGCTTCACCGAGTACCTTTTTAGCCCGTCGGAGTGAATGTGATCGAGGTAGTTTCCGCCAAGATCGTTATAGTTGCTCCGGTTTTCCTGTAAGTGATAGGCAATGACTATGAGGTATGTGTCACCGCGATTATGGCTCTTTTCTTGCCGCGTCTCGCAGCTAAGCGTCTAAACTGCGACGACAAGTAAGTGTTCTTGGTGCGGGCGGCAGCCCGAGCGCATTGACAAGCCATGCGGCGTAACCAGGGGCTCCCTGGTCGAGTTGTACCGCGCAAACGTTTGCCGGCACTTTCGTGATTGCCCGGGCATAGCGCGGCCCAACTGGCCAGATGCTCAGCGGTTGGAAACTGCGCCATGTTGTCACCTATTTCGGCTAGAAGTGCCCACGCTGCCACTAGATCGATCCCCGGTATTGTGTCCCAGCGAGCAACCGCTTGCGACAGCTCCGGTCTCTGTTGAGCGATCTCCTCCAGACGTTCGTCGAGCAACGCAATTTCGTGTTCCAGAAACTCTATTTGATCGACTAAACGCCGGAGCAAAAAGCGATGATGGGAACGGATCTTCCCTTCGAGAGCAAGTCTTAATTGCGGAAACTTTAAGCGCAGATGACCCGGGCTAGAGAGGCAAGGTGCTCGGGATCATCTTCGCCGGAGATGATGTCCTCCAGCATTGCCCGTCCACTCTTGCCGAGAACGTTGGTCGCCACGCTCGCCATTACGTTTGCGTCTTCTAGCACTTTCTGAATTCGACTACTGATGCGCGAGGCTTCCTGCGACAGACTCGCCCGCATTCTGGTCAGGTCGCGTAGATCGCGAATCCCATCTCGGATGCAACACGTCCATGACTACACCTCCATCGACGTGTGATCCAGGACGCGCCGATAGGGTGAATCTCCCTGGCGTGCTCTCCCCTCACGAGGAGGCTACAGTCCGTTGTGCCAAAGCGCGTCCCGGGTCAAACTCATCCACGGGCTTTTAAGCCAGTAAGGCCGAAGACCCCTGGACCACACGCTTCGCCATAGCACACTGCCGACGCCTTCCGTTTTCATTCATCGTTGTGGTGCTGTAACACGGTAGTTGCTCAGGACTTAACGCAGCAATTTCCGCTTTCGCTGGAGTGTGCGGGAGCAACCAAACCAACACGCAAGAAACGAACACTTTCAGCAGCCGGTCGCAAAAGAATTGCGGCCGCGCAACGTGCGCGGTGTGCAAAGATTCGGGCAAAGAAACAAGCTTAGCCATCAGCCGAGCAAGACGGGTATACCGTTCCCCGGTCGGCCATCAGGTTGTTGCGTAGAAACCAATATCACGCTGCGTCCTTGTGAGCCTTGTCAATCTCGTGCATGACGTGCCTTGAGTTTTCGCGATTCAACGTCATCCGGTGGGTGAGGTCAAAATGCAATGTGATTTGACCGTCCACATCCTCGGTGATGTGACGCACTACGTCAAGGTTGATTAGCTCAAATCCGTGCTCGCTTGTTATCACCACAAAATCTACCATGGCGGCCTTCCTCAGTGGCGAAGCGGCACCCTGGTGGCATTGCAACAGTTTCCATCACGCAGCATCGAAACAATCCTGGCCCCGATGTTGCGTAAGCACTCGCCGGGCAACAAGGCCCGCGAGGTCATGCAGCTCGTGCAAGTCGGACGTCGCTGAAAGCAAGGAGAGCCATCATTTCGTCAAGCGTAGCGATATCGAACGCTCGCATCGAGTTGACCCGCCCCAGCCTATCTCTCACAGATTGGCGCGGATTGAACAGCTTGAATTGAACACCCCGATCTTGCGCCCATCGCTGAAGAGACACCAGCATATCTAAACCTCCGCCTTCAATGGCCATTACTTCCGAGAGATCAAGCACAATGATTCGGGAATCTGCTTGCGAATTCACCGCTCGGCGTAATTTGAGAGCCGCGTCGCTCCGGACAATTCTGCCGTTACACTCAACGACCGCCATTTCGCCAATGTTGTCGATATATATGCTCAGCATGGTTTGCGCTCCCAGACTTGCATTTGTGGTTCTCAGAGCACGAGTTGTGCCATCCGGTTCCATCCTGTGATTTCTGCACATTGACAGCCGATCAGATGTGTACTGGGGAGTTTCGCGCTACCTCCCGCGAAAATCTGCGCTACGGCAATTCCTGTACTCGCTGAACGATGAACGAAGATGGGCACGACCAACCTTCGGATGAGGCTCTGCAGTGGCGCGACTCGGTTGCTGTTGTAACATTCCGATACACTCATCTACCGAGCGGCAACGGGGATTTGGAGTGTAATCGCCTACAAACGACTTTTAATTTTCTAGACATTTTGTATCTCAACATTTTGGCTATTTGGAAGGAAACTGGAACTTTTGCAACAGCCACGCCTGTTATCAACAATCATGATGCAAAGGCCACCCAACATCGAGACTGAACGCTTGCTCCTCGTCGCACTCGTGCCGGAGGACATCGAGGCGCTCATCGCCGGGGACTTGGAGCTCGTTTCGCTCCAGACTGGTTTCACATTTCTACCAGAGGATCCGAAACTAGGTACCGACTTGTCATGGCATCTCAGGGCGTTGCGGGCCGACAGCAACCAGCTTTCGTGGCGCATCCGTGTCATCGTCGAGCGGTGTTCCAACACGGTGGTGGGATCGATCAACTTGAAGGGACCACCGAGCGCCGATGGCGACGTGGAGATTGGATGGGGTTTGATCGAGAACGCTCGGAAGAAGGGATACGCCACTGAGGCATCGGCGGCGGTACTCAATTGGGTCGTTCAACAACCCGGCGCCAGTTCCATCAGCGCCACAATACCTGATGATAACTATCCGTCGCAGCGCCTCGCCGCAAGGCTCGGGTTGATTCGCACGGGCGAGAGTCGTCGAAACCTGCCTCTTTGGAAATACGACCGAAACTCCATTGTGAACACAGCGTGTCACCCATCGCCGTGATTATAAGTCTGACGGCGTTTCAGTGTTGGGGGCTCACTTGTGACAACGCCGGGACAACAGTGACTCGCCGACTGGCCGATGAGAACGACCGATGATCTGTTTGGACGAAGCCATGGAAGTCCCTGGAGACAAGCCGCTTGGGCGGGAACCGTTCAAATGAGACGTAGCGAGTCAGCGCAGGAGTAAAAGCAAATCTTCCCTCCATTGTCGGGCATGTTGCGCTCTTCGATTAGCACGATGTTGCCAGCAACGGCAAATATTCCTGGTAGCTCCAATCCGTCTTTGTAAAGCTGGTAGCGCTTGAACTTGAGTTTTGGGAGCAATTTCAACGTGCAATCAATACAAGAGCTTAGAGTACCTCGGTATGTTCGGACTCTATGTTGCTCAAACTTGACTAGTATCTTTGACCGGAACCACTCTGCCGGCACAAGTTCGGGGAAACGCACTTCATCGGCACGTTTGTTCATCCGCGGACTCATATCCCCCGCTGCAACATACAACTGGAGCGGAGGAGAGTTCTTTGACCGGGAGCACACTCTTTGTTTTTTTTGGCTTGAAAGATGGTCCGTACGGGTCCCCTTTCCGTCGCACCCAGGGAATGGTCAGGCGGGATATGATCCGAGATCCGCTGCTTAAGTCACCCAGAGCAAACCTAGTGCCCTATCTTGAACGCCGTCGGCTAAAAGCCAACCCTGCGTATCCCCCTGTGACCCCGAGTGAGCCATAAACTGCCGCGTTCATTGGAGCCAGCAGGAGGAGGATCGATATGGCCGAGGGATCGAAGGTCATCTTCACTAGATACATCGGGCACAGCGCAAGCATGAGCTGAGGATTGAGATTCCAGCTGTGCGGAGCGAAATACGCCACCAGCGCCAGGAGATAGGAAATTGCTGCGCAGCCGCCAAGCATCTTGAGGGGCGTTGAAAACAAACGTTCGTCATCCCGATCTTTCCTGCAAACCTTCGCCATCAACGAACGGGGCAGCAGCGCCACCGCCAAGCTGAAAAGGCCCACCATTGCCAGCGCAACCACAAAGATCACCCATTCGCTCTGAACTGGCAGGTCGACGCCCCGCAGCATTGCATAAGGAACGCCGGTCAAGAGCGAGATCAGCCCGCATCCAAAGAAAACAATGCGAGATGTAATCCTGATCGCGCGTCCGGCCACGGGGCGCATTCTAACAGCGGTGGCCGTTCCAGAACACTGATTGGTGTGAAACGAGAATTTCGTTTTGTGGACTGGTTCGGAGTAATAATCGCCCTTGTTAACGTCCCTTGAAATGTTTCAAGCGTACGCGGCGTGCTGCAATGGTCGCCGCCAGCCAGAAGATCATCAACGCTGCAGCAAATAGCTCAAACCGGTGCTTGGCCCAAAACAATCGATCGGCGCGGTAACTCATATGGTTATTGCCGATCCGATGGCCTTCCACAAACCAGTTCCATTGCTCTCCGAGCATGGTACTTCCTGCCGCGAGCGCTAGGGAAACGAACAGTGCCATTGTGATTCCAGGCGCCCAACCGTCTTCAGCGGGTACGTAGCGGCGCTAAATCATGCGGGCACTCACGATGGCGGCTATGCCGTATATAGCAGTGCGAAGGGAAGAACCTCAGCCATGTCAATGTATGCAAGGTTCTGGCCAAGCGAACTGGATACTTGCCCGAGCGGAACGCCACGTTCCTTTCCGATCTCTTCAAACAATCGCTCCATGCATCGATCCCGTTCGGCTTCGTACTCCTCGCTCGGGTTCGGGCTTCGCGGACCAAAGTGAGCATCGGCATAACGAATCGCAAGATCTTCCGCGAACTCTGCGCCCGCACTGAGATGGCGGAGCGTAACAGGGTAATTGGGGGTTTCTCCCGGCCATCTGCAGTCGGAACTACGGCCATCGCGCCGAACGCATCCGCCCGCGCCCAGAACGAATACCATCACAAACCCAAGCCGTGCCGCAGTCCTCATCCCCCGAACGTTACCACGAGCCAGGCCCGTAGCTGTTGCAAATCCCCCGTTTACACTCAATGACCAGGCTCAAAAACGTGTAGAACCCTGATTTGACCGGTTATCGAGTCGCAGCCAATCAGCGCTACAATTCTGTTCATGATTCGGGGCGTCCTGCTCTGTGCGATGTTCCTGCTGTTCGAAGCGACCTGGCAGTCTGCGCCACCGGATCACGACCATTCGGACCCCATCGATGCTATGAAAGGCATCGTTTCGGCTCTGCATGAACACTCTGTCGTCCTTGTCGGGGAAGACCACTGGCTGCTGCAAGCCGGTAACTTCTACAGTGCTTTGGTTCGAGACCCGGGATTTCAGGAAGCAGTGCAGGACATTGTGGTCGAGTTTGCCAGTCGCAGCGATCAGGGACTACTCGACCGGTACATCGCTGGCGAAGACGTCCCTTTTACTGAGCTCGAACACCTCTGGCGGGACACCACCAAGGTAGCGAGCTGGGAATCACCCATCTATGCGGATTGGCTCGCAGCCATCCGCCAGGTAAACAAAACTCTCCCATCTTCACGAAGAATACGCGTCCTGGCAGGGGATACACCAATAGATTGGAACCGCATCCACACGCATTCCGAATGGGCCGCACTCGGCGACAACAATGTTTCTTTTGCCGAAGTCATAACTTCTGAGGTACTTGCCAAAAAGCATCACGCATTTGTCGTGCTTGGAGCAAGTCACGTCAAGAAATCGGGCGCACGTGGTGAAGAGGCAGACACGACGGCCCGGATAGACTCCCGTTTTCCGGGAGCGACATTCGTGGTACTGCTCGACTACTGGGGCCTCGTTACTCCTGCGGCCCAGAAGAAAATAGATTCGCAGGATCAGACGCCACCTAAGCTCTTTACTCTGAAAGACACATCCCTGGGAGCTGTACCCGATCTCAGCGGTGTGCCGCTGGCCAAGCAGGCAGATGCACTTCTATATCTTGGACCTCCCTCTCGGTTCATTATGGCGTTTCCGGCCCCCGGGAGCCTTGAAGCCGTCTACCTCAAGGAGGTGGACCGTCGCTCCATAATTGAGTGGGGAGAGCTACGGGCCCGTACGTTCCTCGGACCGGCAGCACACTAAGATGGCCAACTATTGATTAATCGCAATGACCCTCATTAAGGGGATTTGAGCGCGAAGGCCCTGATAGCGACAGTTGACCTTAAGGCAGCCATTCCTTTTTTCTGGCAGTCGGGCCAATATTTGGAGGGGGCTTAGGGGCGTTAGCCGTGATGCAGGTTCGCGTATCTCATCTGTCTGGGACCGCCGGGTCGCTCGTTCAATGGCCAGTATCGGCCTTTCCGATAGTTCGCTCCTCAGCACGTGTTCATCCACCAACCACAGTACTCGCTCTAGCGTGCAGGCGTAAGCTGAAAGAAGAATGATCGGTATGCTGGGAAAGCGCAGCTTAACGTGGCAGGCTACAGCTTCCGCGTCTAGGCCTTCAGTTTTGTACTCCAGTAGAACAGCGGCCACTGGCGCATCCTGTAGCATCTTCATCGCGGTGTGGCCGCATATGGCCGACATTCTTATGGAATCATTTCACTCGATGGCTTTCGCTAACTGCAGAAGCGCAGCCGAGGAATCACAAAATTAATGTCCGCTGGCAAATCCCTCCCCAAACCGCTCATCCGGGTTTCCCACAGCTCTGCACAAGAAATTTCTCGCCGCATGTGACGCACAACCTTAACTGTGAGTTAGGGCCTGCGGCCCGCGAAAGCTCATGAAGATTTTACAGGGCCGAGCCATAATCCACGATGGCTGGGAACGGCGAGATTGGTCCCTCAGTGGAGAAGTCGAGGCCGTTTGACTGTGTGATCCGGAGCGTGCGTGATAGAGCGAATAAATGGAGCGTTGTCTCTCCCCTGTGGGAGCGGCGATAGCCCGAGACCCTGCTTGATGTAATCTCCAGCACGCTCTCCGCTCCCGCCAGGAGGAAGCCTGTGGCCTATAGGATAGCTGGAATTGACGTCCACAAAAAGAAGCTGGCTGTGGTTGTGGCTGCCGTCGAAGTCGACGACGAATACCAGTTTGAGCGACGCTGGTTCGGAAGCAACCCCGAGTCACTGCAACTGCTTTCCGAGTGGCTGCTCGAGCAGCAGGTCGAGGAAGCGGTGATGGAATCAACTGCGCAATATTGGCAACCGGTGTGGAGTGCTCTCGAACGATACTGGAAACCGAGCCGTCAGAGTCGGGAAGGTGCCGGCAAAATGTCGGGAACACTCCATCTGGCGCAAGCGTTGTCCAATCGCGGGCGGCGCGGGCGCAAGAAGGACTTTCGCGATGCGGAACGTTTGGTGAAGCGGTTGGTTTCCCAGGAGCTGACCCTGAGCTTTGTGCCCGATGCCCAACAGCGGCTGTGGCGGACACTGACGCGCACCAAGTATCGACGGACGCGGGACAAAGTACGTCTGCAGAATCAACTGGAGGCACTGCTGGAAGAAGCTCATATCAAATTATCCAGTTTGGTCTCGGACCTATTGGCGGCGCTAGTGCGCGTCGTATGCTGCATGCGCTAGCGGAGGGAGAAACCAATCCAGCGGCTCTAGCCGCCCTGGCGGATAAGCGCCTGCGCGCCATGCCGGCAGAGTTGCGTGACGCACTGGGCGCCTGCACCGAACTCAACCCGCTCTACCGTCGGCTCGTAAGATTGGCCCTGGACGACTTGCAATTGATCGAACAGCAGATCGGGAAGCTGGACCAGGAGACCGCGAGTCTGCTGGGCGCACATCAGGATGCGGTCCAACGGCTAGCGGAAGTCCCTGGTTTAGGGGTCGATTCCGCGCAACAGATCATTGCGGAGGTGGGGGCCAAGGCAGCGACCTTCGCTTCCGCCAAGAATCTGGTTTCGTGGGTAGGAGCATGCCCGGGCGAAGAGGAGACTGCCGGCGTGAACTACAGCAAACGCTCGCCTAAGGGCAACCGTCAGATGCGCCGCATCCTCAACCAAGCTGCCAATGCTGCCGTCAAATCCAAAGGAAGCATCTTCGAGATCGTCTATCGTCGTTTCGTGCCGCGTTTGGGACACAACAAAACGATCGGGGCCATTGCCCATCGCCTCTGTCAGTTGATTTGGATCATTTTGCACAAGGCTGTTCGCTATGAGGAACGCGGACCCTCCGTATGCGAAAAGGCCAAGCGGCTCCGCACTTCGCGAATGATCCGGACACTCCGAAGCCTTGACCACCGAGTCGAACCCGCAGAAACTCCGGCATGAGGAGAGAATTTTCGACCCTGAGGTTGTGAAAGGCTCACAATCGAATGGTGCACCCGAGTCCCAATTAATCCGACACAAAGGTGGTTGGCACAATCCGGGTCGATAACTCTTTATTCCGCAATATTTTGCAGCTGCATCGACGTATCCCCTCGCGTTAACTCCTACGCCCTCAAGATTTTGCCGCGAAGCACGAAAAAAATATTGATAGGTATCCCCTGCCCCAAACGCGGTCGTCATGCAGGTCGGCTCCAAGGATCGCCCGAAGGTATTGTTTATAATCTCCCTTCCATCCCTAAGACCTAAAGGACGACATTGGGACTCGACGACGATATCTACGAACTCCGCCGCGACAAATTGAAGCGGATTGAAGCCCTGGGCCAGCCGACCTACCGCACCAAATACGATTTCACCCACACGGTGGAGCAGGTGTTAGCGACGTACACGGCCAAGACCGCCGAGGAACTGGAGCAGACTCGCGTCAACATCCGCGTGGCGGGGCGCATCATGGCGATTCGCCTGATGGGCAAGGCCGGCTTTGCCCATCTGCAGCAGGACGGAAAGAAGCTACAGATTTATGTCAAGAAAGATGCGGTCGGCGACAAGGGCTTCGAGTTGTACAAGCTGCTCGACCTTGGCGACCACATCGGCGTCAGCGGATACCTGTTCCGCACCCGCACCGGCGAACTGACAGTGCACGTCGAGGAGATCACCTTCCTTAGCAAAGATCTGCTGCCGTTGCCCGAGAAGTGGCACGGCCTGACTGACGTCGAACTGCGCTACCGGCAGCGCTACGTCGATCTGGTGATGAATCCTGAGGTCCGCGAAGTTTTTCTGAAGCGCACCAGGATGATCCAGTCGATGCGGCGCACCATGGAAGCACATGGCTTCATCGAAGTCGAAACCCCCATGATGCAACCCATTGCGGGCGGCGCTGTGGCGCGGCCGTTTGTCACCCATCACAACACGCTCGACATGGACCTCTATCTTCGCATCGCCCCCGAACTCTACTTGAAGCGCCTGGTGGTGGGCGGACTCGACCGCGTCTATGAGATCAACCGCAACTTTAGAAACGAAGGGCTGGGATGGCGCTGGAATCCTGAGTTCACCATGCTCGAGGCATATCAGGCCTACACCGATTACCAGGGCATCATGAACGTCACCCAGGAGCTCATCACCGAAGCCGCGAAGGCGGTCAACGGCGGCACCAAATCGAAGTGGGGGGATCAGGAAATCGATTGGGCGAACTGGCATCGCATGACCATGCGCGAGGCCATCATTCACTACTGGCCCGAGGCGGCCGGGCCGAAGCCGGAGATGAGCGACTTCTCGAGCAGCGATGGCGTGAAGAAACTGGTGGAACGGTTCAACGCCGCCCACGCGCATATGGCGTATGAGCCCAATGCTCCGGCGGGCAAGACGATTGCGAGCTTGTTCGAGGCCACAGCCGAAGAGCATCTCACACAGCCCACGATCATCTATGAATTTCCCACGGCGGTGTCGCCTCTTTCCAAGCAGAAACCGGATGAGCCGGATTGGACCGAGCGCTGGGAAATGTTCGCCGGCAAGATGGAG
This sequence comes from uncultured Acidobacteriaceae bacterium, assembly GCA_963719615.1. Lineage (GTDB taxonomy): Bacteria > Acidobacteriota > Terriglobia > Terriglobales > Acidobacteriaceae > Sulfotelmatobacter. The sequence continues at coordinate 11,205 of CAVRCR010000052.1, forward strand.
ATCGCCAACGGCTTCAGCGAGCTCAACGATCCGGAGGACCAACGCCGACGGTTCGAGGCACAATTGAAGGAACGCGAGCGCGGAGACGATGAAGCCCACCAGATGGATGAAGACTACATTCGCGCCCTGTCTTACGGGATGCCTCCAGCCGGCGGCGTGGGCGTGGGCCTCGATCGCGTCTGCATGCTTTTGACCGACTCGCACACCATTCGCGATGTCATTCTGTTCCCCCTGCTCCGGCCAGAGAAGAGCCTACCCAAACAGGACGCCGCAGGGATGGAGGAACAGAGTTAGTCGGCCATTTCCCCTTCGGTTATTAACTGGCCAGTACCTAACAATGCACTAGGAGGAGCGGATACAGGTTTTATACTCCTGTGAGATTCGGGGGTTTTAGAAAGTAGCGGCGCTACCGTAGTGTTCTAAACGGGACACTGGGTCGGTAGCGCTTCGCATTTGGAGCCGGTTTTACTTCGCGTGTTTCGCCTCGCCGTTTTTCCCGAGAGGTTTCTCAATGGACGTCCGCGGCGGGTCATATGCGGGCTGGTCCGGGCTGAAGTTCGCGCTCAGATACTCGATCAGAGCGTCGTGATCGTTCGAATCGACGACCGCTCCCCACTTGATCATCTTGTCAACTTCTTTGGTCCACGCATCCTTGCTGAGGCGTTGCTGCAGGATGATGCGCGCCTCGTGGCACTCCAGACAGGAAGTGGTGGCCTTGGCCTGCATAGAGCCAGAGGGCAGGTCCTCGGTGGCCTTCACGACTGCGGGCCTCTGGCCAAAGGCGGGAAGCATTGCGGCCACGACTACTGCGACAGTGAACAGCATTGCAGACAGCCGGGCTGCGTGCGGCCGCACAGCCGAGAGTCTGCCCTGAGCTTGTCGAAGGAGCGACTGTCCCCACATTCGTACTTCTGAATTCCTCTCATAGGACATGGATTTTCACCTGATCAACGGCGTTGTAGAGGTAGCCGCTGGGATTCCATACCGGGGTGGAAGGCTGAGTTCGTCCCTGCGAGTCGGTCGCGCGGGACAGGATGGTGTAGTCGCCGGTCTTCGCCTTCCAGTCGTAGGTCCAAAGACGCCAGGCATAGTGTGCGTGGTCGTGGCCGAGGCTGGCGGGATTCCAACTCGCTCCACCGTCGATCGAGGCCTCGACCGTCGCGATGTCGGCCTCGCCTGCCCAGGCCGCCCCGTGGACCGCGACTTTGCCCGCTCTGACGCTGGCGCCATTGAGAGGCGAGGAGATCACTGACTTCACGTTCAATGCGGTTAGTGGATGGGTATCTTCAGGCTTGACGGCGTCGCCAGGCTTGCCCGGCTGATTTGGAAAGCGGTATCCGGGGTTCATGAAATTACCCACGAACTCTGATTCCAGAACTTTGATCTCCGTCAGCCATTTGCAGGATGCGGCGCCGACCCAACCGGGGACGAGCGCCCGCGCGGGGAAGCCGTGGTGCTTGGTCAGCGGCGCGCCGTTCATGTGCGTGGCGATCAGGGTGTCAGAGTCGAGAGCTTTTTCTATCGGAATACTGCGAATGAAGGGAGGAACTTTCCCGGGAACCTCATCAAGTCCGCGAAACATAACGTGCTTGCCGGTAGACTTCACGGCGGCGCGCTGCAGAACATCACGCAGACGCGGGCCGGAAAAGCGTGCAGTGCTGACCGCGCCCTTGCCCCACTGAACGCCGGGCACTTGCGGGCGGTGCAGGCTGCGCCCGTTGCCGGCGCATTCGAGCGTATTCACCACATAGTGCGTCTCCAGTTTGGAAAGTTCGGAGAGCGTCAGAGTAAAGGGCTTCTCAACCTCTCCTCCGATCATGAGTCGCCAGTCACCGGCGCTGAGTTCGCTCGGCTCGTGCATGTGGTTGCGCACGAAGAAATGCGGGATCGGCGTGAGCCAGGTATTGAAGTACTCGACTGGCGTTTCCAAATCGACGAAGCGGTAGGAGCGAACGATCAGGCCATCTTCGCCGGGAACCTCAATCGCACCGCCCTGGCTGGGTGGCAGCGCCCACGATAACAAGGAGGGAGCGGTGCCTGCGGCGATCGCGACGCCGGACATCTGCTTCAAAAAGTTGCGTCTCGAGTTCATGAGCGTTTCAGTGCTTGAGTATGCCACGATTTCGGGGATTGGCGATGAGTTAAGTTAACACCGCCGGCCCGGAAAAGGAGAGTAGCCAAAACCGGGCCGACGGCGTTTTCCGAAGGGAGGCACCCCTCGAAAAGGAGTTAGAAGATGTAAATCGTGTCGAACTGCAAGCGTGTGAGCCAGGGCTCACTGCTGCCGAGCGGACGACCGACCAAGGCTGTGAAACCTAATTGCACGCTGGGATCCAACTGGTAGAAGGAGGTGAACCGATGCTGCGAGACGTTGGTCCCCTGGCGAATATCGCTGTAGTTGAAATTACCCAACACGGCCTCGCGCTCGATGACGATGCGGGCATATCCGAACTGGAAGTCCCCTTTTTTCTCGAGGCGGCCGACCGTTCCTTCAGCCCAATATCCGCGCCGGTAATGCGAGTTACACGGAGAGTTGAGCGTCTGTTTATAGGTCGTTGTGCTGGTGTTCGTTGGAGCAGAAGCGATGTTAGCCACGTTGCCGCACGCCTCGGTATTCTGAACGTAGTCCCCAATGAAACTCACCGGGAGACGAGCGTGTCCAGTATCAATGTCGAGGCGAGCAATGCTATCGAACAAGCCGAACTTCGAGGCAAACTGCGCATTCGTAACGTTGGTCACTCCCGTCGGATAGGCTGTGCCGGCTACCGTGACGACGGAGGTCGCAGTGGTCGTGTAAGTTGAGTCCTGAACCGGGTTCCCAACGCCCAAGGGAAGCAGGCCGGTCAGAGGGGTCTGCGGATTCTTGGTGTTGGCACGTGCTAGGGCCAGCGCAATGGCGTCAGAGCCACGGTAGTCATAGTAGCCCGTGTAGGCGCTGAGAGTCACGCGCGGGATAAACTGCCATGTCGTCTGCAACTGGCCACCGTAGGTGATGGACTGTGTAATTCTCTTGTCAGTACTTGCGGTGCCGGCGATCTCAGCGAAGGGCAATTGAAACCCGACCAGCGCAAAGCGCTTCAGGACGGGCGTATTCAGCTTGAAGGCCAGAGTCTCAGCCGCACCTTCAGGATTCAAGTCCTTGTCCCAAGTGAGTTCGGTGTTGTACCACGGATAGCGAAACTTTCCACCGGTAAGGGTAAGGGCCTTGAAGTCCTTTGGCGTGAATTCCACAAACGCCTGGTCTAAAGCAACTGCCTTGCGCGTGTAGAAGCCGGTAAGCGTTTGATTGGTCGTTGTGGGATCGTTGATGTCGCCGCTTGCGAGTGTGAGGCCGGCGCGGAATTGGTCGCCGAGGGTGGCGAGGGCGTTAAAACGGGCACGAACCCGGGCGCGAGCACGATCCATCGACTGATCGGTGGGTCCGCCGAAGAAAGGTTCGGCGCGAAGCCGCACATCGCCGCTGAAAGAGATCGGGCCGATGCCTTTGATTTGTCGTTCTAGGTTCCGAATCCGTTCGTCGGAACTGCCAGCGTTCTGGTTAGTCCTCTGTGCTGGTGTGTCCTGCAGGTTTGTCGCAATGGTTGCGGGCGCGTCCGATGCCGTCCCAACGGAAGGTTCTGTGGCAGTAGGAGCGGGAGATTGAACTTGCTGCACAGCCTGGTCTTTGCTCTGCAATTGCGCCTGCAATGCTTGAATCTGCTGCTGCTGTGCGGCCAGCGCGGCCTTCAATTCCTGAATATCGGCTGCGGTCACAGGCGGTGGGGCTGGATTCGCAGCTGGGGCCGTGGGTCCGCTAGGCGACGCAGCGTTCGATGCCGTCTCGGTTTGAGCCCATGCGCCTGCGATCAGTGCCGCCAGCGCAACGGCCGTGAGAAACACGTTCTTGTTGGATCTCATGGAAGTACAGTCCTCTCCTTTTGGGTTTGTTGCTTGCACTGCTACTTCGGGGGGAAACAACAGGGAGCCGTCAGCTGCTACGTCGCGATCAAGACTCTCCTTATTCCGGGAGGGCACATCCATTCAATCGTTTGCCCAGCCCACCTTAGAACTATTACTATAAACATGATAGAGATAGTTGTAAAGCTCCTATATGTTTCTTCATCGCGCTTCTTAAAGGCTGTTCTTTCGGGAAACTTCGGGGATTCCACTCCGCAGATCTAGGTCGCGGTCGTCAGCCCCCACTTGTTCTGTAAATGACGTTCCATTCCTTTGAAGACGATGCCATCTACCAAATAGCCGATGGCAACGATCAGGATCATGACGGCGATGACGGCGCTCATGTCGTTCAAGTCCCGGCCCATCATCAGGACCTGGCCGAGGCCCAGACTCAGGTAGAGCATCTCGGCAGTGATGAGCGAGCGCCACGCAAAGGCCCAGCCCTGTTTGAGGCCCGAGACGATGAAGGGCAGACTGGCCGGCAACAGCACGTACCAGAACAACTTGAATCCCTTTGCCCCGAGGTTGCGGCCAGCCATGCCGAAAATTCTGGGCATTTGCTTGCGGCCATCTTCCATCGCCAGGGTCACGGACAGAAGCGAACCCATGATCACCACGAAGAGAATGGCGTTCTGGTTGAGGCCGAACCAAAGGAGGGCCAGAGGCCACCAGCAGATGCTGGGCAGGCTTTGCAGGCTGACCAGGAGGCCACCCATGGTTTCTTCAAGGAATTTGTTGCTGGCTACGCCGAGGCCGAGGATCATGCCAAGTACGACGGAAATGCCGTAGCCGATAAGAACGCGCTGCATGCTGACGCGGATTGCGATCCAGTATGTATGATCCTGGAATCCGGCGTACAGCGACTCGGCAACGCCCCACGGAGTGGGAAACAGATACGGCGGCCAAATCTTGAGTTCGGCCAGGAGCGTCCAAAGGCCGAGGAGCGCGCCGTAGAAGATGATATAGTGAAGGGCCCGTTTCATGCTTCCACTCCAGGTTCGATCCGCGGCTTCACGCCAACGTTGTATTCGGCTTCGAGGGAGCGGTTAAACTCGTCGCGCAGTTCATCGAGAATTTCGCGGGCGGCGCGGGCTACCGTCGGGTCTTCCAGATGGCGTGGTCGGGGCAACTCGACAGGGAATTCGCTTTTTACGCGGCCGGGCCGGAAGGTCAAAAGAACGACGCGATCGCCGAGGCGCACCGCCTCGCGGACGTTGTGGGTGACGAAGATAATGGTGCGTCCCGTCTCGCTCCAGATGCGCTCCAGTTCGTCGTGGAGCAGGTCGCGGGTTTGGGCATCGAGGGCGGCGAAAGGTTCGTCCATCAGCAGAACGTCGGGTTCGGTGGCCAGCGCTCGTGCAATGGCGACGCGCTGGCGCATGCCACCGGAGAGTTGGTGAATGTAGCTGTTCTCGAACTTCGCCAGGTGCACTAGCCGAAGATAGTAGCGCGTCTTCTCTTCCCTTTCGGCCTTGCTGATTCCTTTCATCTTCATGCCGAATTCGACATTCTGGCGCACGGTGAGCCACGGGAAAAGGCCATGTTCCTGGAAGATCATGATGCGGTCCGGGCCTGGACCCTGCACCGGCTTGCCATCGATGAACACCTGACCTGAGGTTTGCGGATGCAGTCCCGCGATCAGGTGGAGCAACGTGGACTTGCCGCAACCGGAAGGTCCGACGACGCAGAGGAACTCTCCGGCACGCACCTGAAGATTGATGTGGTCGAGAGCCAGTAGGCGCTCGCCGCTTTGCGTGCGATAACTCAGGCAGATCTCGCTGAGGCCGACCTTGGCAATCTCGGGCGAAGGAGAACGCGCGGGGTGTCCGACTGAGACCGGGGCCAGCCTTCCGCGGGGACTGCCGGAGCGGACCGGGCTGAGAGGCTCGACGGGTGTCGGAAACCGTGCCGAAACGTTTTGGGCGTTGGCGCTCATTGAATCGCCTTCTTTCCTTTTTCTGTCAGGACCTGGTTGAGAAGCGCGAGATCGTAGAGGCCGGAGAGATCGGGCATTTGCCGTCCGAGAAAACCGTCATCGAAGGCCTGCTGCGCTGCGATTGTGAGAGCGCTGTGCAGCGGATCGTCTGTTACCTGCATGCGCGAGAAGGCCTCATCAAGAATGGCGGTAGGAAGGGCCTTGCTAGTTTCGGCTTGAATTTGCTGGTTCAAGAGCTTCTTCGCCTCGGTCTGATGGGCGTTGATCCAGTCGGTCAACTCGACGTTGGCGCGGATCCAGTTTTTCACCAGATCGGGATGTGCTTTCAGGAACTTCGTGTTCACGACCAGCAAGCCAATCACGAATTGGCCGTTGGGCCAAAGAGTGCGCTCATCGACAAAAAGACGCCCGTTGCCTTCGTGAATGAGGCGCGTGGCCCAGGGCTCGGGCGCCCAGGCTGCGTCCAGATCTTTTTTCAGGAAGAGTGTTAACTGGTCGGGATTTGCCATCGGGACAATTTGTACGTCGCCACCTTTGTCGTTGGTTTTCATGCCGTGGCTTTTGAGCCAGTTGCGCAGAGCGACGTCCTGGGTATTGCCGAATTGTGGGGAGGCAACGCGCTTGCCGTGGAAATCCTCCGGGCGGTTGATGCCGGAATCGTTGCGCACGACGAGTGACGCGCCGCCGCTAGCAGCCCCGGCAACTACGCGAAGAGCCTGGCCGTTAGAGCGGACATAGCCGTTGATCGCCGGATTGGGGCCAACGTAGGTCATGTCGATCGCACCGGCAAACAGCGCTTCGATCGCGGCCGGGCCGGCGTTGAAACTGGTCCATTGCACCTTGACCTGGGGGCCCATCGCCTTGTCGAACCAGCCATCGGCTTTGCCGACCATGGCCTGCGCGTGGGTGATGTTCGGGAACGCGCCGACGTGGATGATGTTGCCACTCCCCTGAGCCCATCCCAAAACCGCGGTCGCGAACCCGAAGAATCCGATCAGAGATCGCCTAATCACCCTTGCCTCCCATGACCATGGGGAGGACATTGGCGGATTCTTTTTTCCGGCTCTTACCCGGTTTTCCATGCCTGCCCACTGGCAGGCTCTGATCGCCGATCAAGTCGGCCAGGGTCGTGTTGTCGAGGATGCGTGCCGCGGCATCGCGTACGTCGAGAAATGCCTGGTATAGGGCGCGGTGCGGCAGGTCGCGATCGATCCAGTCACGCAACTGCTCGGCGTCGCCGAAGGGCGCGAGTGGGCCGTCAATCTGGCGAATGATGTCGCTGAGAGCGATCTCCGCGGGTTCGCGACGCAATCGATAACCGCCCTTGGCTCCGCGCACGCTTTCGACCATGCGGGCGTTCTTGAGTTCGAGCAGGATCAGTTCCAGGAACTTCTCCGGGAGCCCCTCTTCGTACGCGACGTCACGAATCTTAATGGCACCCTGGCGATGATTGCGGGCCAGCATCATCATGGCTTGCAGGGCGTAGAGTCCTTTCTGGGAGATCTTCATAGACGCATTATTCCATAAACTAGATCGTTGTAATAGACTTTATTAACATGAGGGACAAAGCAATCAAGGTTCCAACTGCGAATCACTCCCTCCCCGACTAAGCCTTTGATCTGAAATAACTTAGCAAAGCACCCCGCAAGCCAAGGGAGTTGGAGGTGTGCAGCGATTTGCAGTCAGCTGTGGAAGAATCTCCCACACCTTGTGCAACTTCTTGCGGCCCGGCGGCATTTTAAGCTTGAGGTTAGGGGATTAGGCGGAGAGGCGAAGAACCAGCACGGTGATGTTGTCGGGGCCGCCGCGCTCCAACGCAGCGTTGACGAGGGCGACGCAAGCTTCGGCCGGCGTTCCGGATCGCACCGAGCGCGCCACTTCCTGTTCTCCAACCAGACTCCATAATCCGTCGGTGCACAGGACCAGTGCGTCACCTTCCTGCAGAGCGAGGGGATGCTCGGGCGTGTCGGGCAACACTTCCCTTCCCGAACCGAGCGCGGCGGTGAGAATGTGGCGCTGGGGATGGGTTTCGGCATCTTCCAGGCGCACAATGCCGCTCTCGACGAGCCTGCCGACATAGGAATGATCGCGCGTCAGGCGGGACACCGAGTCGGCGCGGACCAGGTAGAGGCGACTGTCACCTACATGCGCAAAAAAAAGCTGGCGGCCCACGATGGAGAGGGCCGTGCATGTGGTTCCCATGCCCTGTAACTGGGTGTGCTCCATCGCATAACGCTGAATGTTGGCATGAGCGGCATAGAAGGCCGCGACGAGGGCCTGCTGCGGATCGTTGGTGGAGACCAGATCGTAGACCTGGCGCACCGTCTCAACCGCCAAGCGACTGGCTTCCTGTCCACCTTCGTATCCGCCCATGCCATCGGCGATGACAGCGAGGCGGCCCTTGTAGCGGAATTCTTCGTCGGAATCGGGCTCCCAGTAGAGATAGGAGTCCTCGTTATTGGCGCGTTGGCGGCCGACGTCGGTCAGGCTCGCGATCTCAATCCCGGGTTTCGTGTTGCTACAGTCAACCGCCATAGAAACAGCGAGCCAGTTCTCCTGATTGCGAAGGGGGATGAAAACTTGTCGGGCCCCGGTCATTATAAAGGGACGCCTGCTCACCCATCGCTCTCAGCCGATAAGACGATTTCGTAGACTACCACTTCTGCAGGGGCTGTGAACATCGAGTTCACAGTTGTCACGGAAAAAGAAAAAGCCGCAAGGGCTGCGGCTTTACTTAAGCTCGTTTCGTAGAGACGTAGGCTTGCTACGTCTCCGAGGGCGGCATTCCGTAGAATGGAGAGAGAGACGTTGCAAGCAGCGTCTCTACGGATCTAGTTGCCGGAGTGCTTGTCCTTGTAGATTCTCTTGCTCATGTGGTTGGCTTCCCGGTTGAGCTGGCGCTGATCTTGCTTGGTGAGATGGCCATTGTTGGCAGCCATGTCCTTTTTCTCGTTGTTCTGCAAGCGCTGCTCACCGCGTTCCAGACGGGCGGTCTGTCCGGGCGTCAGTTGCCCGTTCTTCACGCCGTTGGCGATGCGGTTTTGCTGATTTGTTTCACGCCCGTTCACCTGGTTGACGCGCGGATGGCCGGGATCGACTTGCCCCGCGCCGGCTCCGGAAGTGTTGCTGGTTTGGGCTTGCGCAGCGGCGGATCCGGCAACCATCAGACCACCCACTGCCAGGACTAAGAGCGACTGCTTGATTTTGTTGGTCATGCGAGAGTAAACCCCCGCGACAGAGTCTAGTTGCGGGTCTCAACGGCCACCGAATTACGAAGGGGAATCGCGGCGAGATGAACCAATGGCGGGGGCTATCGGCCGGTAACCATCGGGATGGTTACCGCGGTCACAGATTGATCGGACTTGCGAGCTTGGGCCGCCGGAAACGCGCGGTGACATCCCCTCTCTCAGCTCCATAATAAGGTGGTGACCGAGTCCGGCTCCAAGGTGAGAGCAGCGGATCGGTTGGCTTGTTTCAGGGTCACGGATTGAGCGGGCCCAGTGTTCGTCACGATCAATACCTTGTTTCCGTCCGGATTTACGAAGCCGACGTGGTCCACGCCCGCGAGTTTGCTTACTGAATCAATTCTTGTGGCCCCACGACGGACTGAGCGAGAGAAGTGCGCGAAGGACCAGTACTGTCCACTACGCGTGATTTCTTTGGTTTGCGAATGGATCGTGACCATGCCGCCGCACGGGAAGGGGCCAATGTTGGGGCGTCCTTTTTCATCGAGCGCGAGATTCCATCCCGTGATCGAGCGGCACCAGTTGCGGATGGCGGCGGTGTAGGTCTGCCCCCACTTCGCCCAGTCGGTGAGATAGTCGGGTGAGGTGTAGTCGGGACCGCCCTCGGTCCAATAGAGCTGGGCGTCGGGATGCGCCTCGTGCACTTTGCTCATCATGGCGGGCGTGCCGACGTATCCGTGAAAGGCGACGTCGTTGCAGTATTGGCGGAGGCCAGAGTCATCGAGTTCGGCGACGGCGCGGCCCCAGAGATTGTAATTGTGGTCGAGGATCCAGATTTTCGTGGCGAGGTCATTCTTACGAAGCAGTGGGCCGAGGTGGTTTTTGACGAATTGGATCTCGTATTCCTGCGGCCATGAGCAGGCGGGCATTCTTCCATCCTGATCGGTATCGACCTCGTTTTGCACGGTGACGGCTTGGATGGGTACTCCGGCGGCGGCATACCCCTCGAGGAACTTCAGGAAATACTGGGCATAAGCGGTGAAATAGCGCGGGCGCATCGAACCGCCGAGCATGGAACCGCCGGCCTTCATCCATCCGGGCGGACTCCAGGGCGAGGAGAACAAGAATAGATCTGGATTCTCCTGGCGGGCCAGCCGCATCATGGGAAGAACGTACGCCTGATCGTGGGCGATGGAGAAGCGCTTCATTTCGGGATCGGGGTCGCCTTCGTCGTAGCTGAAGACTTCCGTGGAATAGTCGCTGGCTCCGATGCAGGTGCGGCAGACGCTCAGTCCCATTTCTGAGGGGTGGAAGAGTTCGTGGAACAACTGTTCGCGGGCGGGCGACGGGAGTTGGTTGAAGGTGTAGCAGGCAGCGTCGGTAAAAGCGGCACCGAAACCCAGCATCTCCTGGAATTTTTGGCTGGGATCGACGGTGATGGCGTTCGCGTCGGTTGCGCCCGCGATACGCCAGGTTAAGGAGGGCGCCGACGCATCGCGGAGCTTGCCGCTGGTAACGCGAACTTGCACGTCGTCCGAGGAGGGACCTGCCGCATCCAATGCAGATGCGATGTTGGGGGTCGCAGCCGCGGTCAGGCCTATCGCAGACAGCTTCAGAAAAGCTCTTCTGGTCGATTCTGTTGGCACTCAGTTTCTCCTTGGCGGATTCAGTGTACGTCGAATGAGGAGGCTGGAGTCGAAATTTCCTGGTTCCGTCCGGGGGCATGTAGAATTTCCCAGTCGTGAATTGTTCTTCGTGGAGACCGCAATGAAATGGTTGGCGATTCTTGTAATGATGGTGGGGTTATCAGCTATGTCAGTCTCGAATGGAACCGCTTCTCCTGACGCTGGCGCGCAGGGAGTGCTGCTGGTCGCCAACAAAGGGGATGAGACGTTGGGCATCGTCGACCCTCGGGCGGAGCAACAGATTGCGACTGTGGCCGAGGGTGGGACGACCGGACACGAGGTCGCTGCCTCGCCCGACGGCCGCACGGCGTACGTTCCGATCTACGGTAATTCAGGCGTGGGCAAGCCGGGCACTGACGGGCGAAACATGATCGTGGTCGACATCGCGTCACGCAAAGTGGTGGGCAACGTCGATTTTGGACACGGGGTGCGGCCGCACTGCGCGGTGATCGGTCCCAAGGACGGGATGCTGTACGTAACGACGGAGCTTGAGAAGACAATCAGCGTCATCGATCCACGAACGCTGAAGATCGTGGGAGCGATTCCTACGGGGCAGGCGGAGTCGCACATGCTCGCCATTACGGCCGACGGCAAGCGCGGCTACACGGCGAATGTGGGTCCGGGAACGGTTTCGGTTCTCGACATGGAGAACCGGAAGACGATCAGGGTGATCCCGGTTGCAGGAGAAGTGCAGCGCATCGCAATATCGCCCGACGGAAAGATGGTATTTACTTCCGATCAGACGAAGCCCCAGCTTGCGGTCATCGACACAGCTAGCAGCAAGGTCAAGACCTGGATTCCGTTGCCGGCCGCCGGTTATGGAACAGCGCCGACACCCGACGGGCGTTGGTTGGTTGTAGCAGCGCGGACGGCCAACAAGGTTGCGGTGGTGGACCTCATCGCCATGAAAGTTGCGCAAGTTATAGATGTGCCCGCGGCTCCGCAGGAAGTTCTGATGCGGCCCGATGGTCAGGTCGCTTACGTCTCGTGCGATGCCAGCCACAAGGTTGCGGTGATTCGCACTTCGAACTGGACGGTGGAAAAGTTGATCGATGCTGGTCCGGGTGCGGACGGGCTGGCGTGGGCGGGACACTAGACATGCCGTGAATTCCAGTGGAAATCGCTATTTAAACGATTTATTATCCGGGTTCCGTGAGGCCCCATGGACTCGGCAAGCTTCGTTATTACTATCCGTCCGGCTGGATTTCCCTTTCGCATCCAACTCGTATCTGTCGTTCTCGGCTGCTGGGCGATTACTCTGATTGCGCTGTCTGCCGGCGCTCAAGACAGACCGAGCAGGGCAGATCAGGCGGCGGTGGTTCGCATTGATGTGAATCCCATGCACATTCTGAACTCGTTCGATCCGGACCGCGCGCTTGGCAGTTCGGTTGACGTTTTGTCACGCAGCGGAATCGACAAGGTCTACACACCACACATTATTCAGGAATCGCTGTCGGCGGGATGGGGACCGATCACCTACCGCAACAATACCGAACTGCGGATGGCTGCCTGGCACTGGACGGAGAACGGCACCTGGAGCGATGCTGCGCACCATAGCGGATATTTCACGGGCAGCACGGACCTCAAAGAACCGACTCGCTACATTCTGGCCTACGCTTTGCCACATCGCGGCTTCTCGACCAGTGGCGACCGACCGGTGCAGGGACCGAACCTGACCTACTGGAAGAGCAATCCCTATCTCACCCGCAAGTTCACGGGGGAAAGCGATTCGCTGCATCCGCAGTGGGTAGTCGTCGACCTTCGGGCGCCGAAGCCTGTCAGCGCAGTGCAGATTGCATGGGCCGATCCGTTTGCGGTCAGCTACCAGGTGGAATATTTTGACGGAAAACATGCGCTCGATTTTGACCACGGACCCGAGGGGACGTGGAAGACCTTTCCCGCGGGTGCGGTGAAGAACGCCAGGGGAGGCGCCGTCACTTTGAAGCTTTCCGAGACGCCCGTGATCGCACAATTCGTGCGGGTGCTCATGACGGAATCCTCTAACACTTGCGATTTGCACGGTGACGGGGATATTCGAAATTGCGTTGGATTCGCCATCCAGGAAGTTCATGCCGGGACCGTTGACTCGAGTGGCGCGTTCACAGATGTGGCCAAGGACGCTACTGGAGGCGTGAGCCGACCTACTGCTCGTCCTCGATCGATCCCTGGCATTCCGCGGACGATGGGAATGCGACGGGCAACTACCAGCACACGGGCTTCGATCTTTTCTTCACCAGCGGAATTACCAACAATCTTCCGGCGATGATTCCGGTCACCATGCTCTACGGCACGCCTGACGATGCGGCGGCCCAGATTGCCTACATCGAGAAGCGCGGCTACCCGATCGCCTATATCGAGATGGGCGAGGAACCGGACGGCAAGCACGCGATGCCCGAAGATTACGGCGCGCTCTACATTCAGTGGGCAGAGGCGATTCACAAGATCGACCCGAAACTTAAGCTGGGCGGGCCGATCTTCGAAGGGGTGAACGAGGACATCCGCGTGTGGCCGGACGCGCAGGGACGCACTTCATGGATGGGACGCTTTGTCGACTACCTCAAGTCGCGCGGACATTTGAAGGATCTGGCGTTTGTGTCGTTCGAGCATTATCCGTTCGAGCCGTGCGAGATCACGTGGAAATCACTGTTCCGCGAGCCTGATTTGATGAAACACATTCTACAAGTTTGGCGCGACGATGGAGTTCCCAAAGATGTGCCGCTCATGGTCACCGAGAGTCACCTGGCGGCGAGCCTGACCGGTCCGATGAGCACGATCTTCGCCGGGCTTTGGCTGGCCGATAATGTAGGTTCGTTTTTCGAGGGCGGCGGGGCGGCTTTTTATCACTCCCCCATTCAGCCGCAGGGATTGGAGAGCAGTTGTCTGGGTTGGGCTTCGTGGTCGAATTTCGTGGCGCCTCATGATTACGACATCACTGGCTACACTTCGCTCTATTACGCCGCACAAATGATCAATCGCGAGTGGGTGCAGCATCGCTCTGGAGTGCATGAGATGTTTCCCTCGTCGACGGAAATTCAGGACGGCGAGGGAAACGTTCTGGTTACGTCGTATGCCGTGAAACGCCCAGATGGAGCGTGGTCGGTCATGCTCGTGAATCGTGATGAAACAAATCCGCACTCGGTTCGCGTTACGTTTGAGAACTCGGCGACAAAATGGCGCGGATCTTTCTCGAGCCCGGTACACTTGACGACTTTTGGTAGCGAGCAGTACGTCTGGAAGAACGATGGGACGAACAGTCATGCCGACCCCGATGGACCGCCAATCGGCACCGTGATCGAGTCCGATTCGCAGACGACGTTCGTACTCCCTAAGGCATCGATCACCGTCTTGCGAGGGAAGATCAGAGGGACGGGAAATTGAACTGCGATTGTCTTCACCACCGTACGCGGCTTAGCTTTTGGATTGTGCAAGCTTGAACCGCGCCGAAGCGTGTTGGCACAAAGGGCAGAAGAAAAGAGTCTCCCGCACGCTGTCCACTGACGAGTATGTCGCCCTGAAGGAATAGGGGAGGAATCAACCCTGCGACTGCCACATTCGAACCTGCCGCGAAGGTTTTGATGAACCACAACCCATGTGGGCTCTCGACTGAGGCCGCCGCGGAAACGATCAGAAGACGAAACGAGTACCGACTGTCGGAGCAAAGTTGTTGTTGGAGTGGTAGGGGACGCCAGGCCCGTGAGGAATGGCGATGGCCAGACCGCCGCTCACCCAGGAGTACGCAATTCCGAGAAAACCGTCCCAACGCTTGGTGAAGTGATAATCCGCATAGAGCGATCCCTCGTTGAGGGTGCCAGCGCAGGAACTGCGGAAATTTCCAGGCACGCAGGTCGGCGGAACACGGAAAGTGTTCTGCCGCTGTTGATACCAGGAGAAAGTGAAGTCGGTTTTGCTGCAGTAGGTGTACTTCGCGCCCGTCCACCAGATCTGTACCAGCTTTTCGGAATCAAAATTGTTGTCTTCTACCCCGCTCATGATGTAACCGCCCTGGTCCGAGGCGCCAATACCCAACGGGTTCTTCGGGTTGTTCTGCCAGATGTATTCGTAGCCGGCAAAAAACTTGACCGGGTCCCACGTATATTTGGCAGCGACCATAACCGCGTAGTTGTCGGTCACGATACCATATACGGTGTTGGTGGTGTCAATCAGATTGGTCCCGGTGATTTGATTTGTATTGATGCTGTTGGTGGTCGACTGATATGGCTGCGTCAGACTCTGAGGCCCCAGCAGAGGATTCAATACGCTGATCGCCTGGTTGTAATGTTGGGCGACGAGGTCGGCGGAGAACTTGCCGGAAGTCCCGCCGAGGTCGAATCCATAGGCGTTGTTATGCGCTGATTCAGGCGTACAGCTGGCTGCAGTCCAGCCTGCAGTGGCCGAGTAGCAGCCGGCAGAACCATCGGCGAATTTATACATCGCGCCGAAATGGACCGGGCCATAGGTAAGGCGATACTTTACGGCGTCGTCCCAACGGCTGTTCTCGGTGTCGCCGCCGCCGGCCATGGTGCCGTTATACCCGATGTACGAAAAGGCATAGCTGCCCCCGGCCGGATCGTAGAGGAGCATGGCATCGGTACCGAGAGAGCGCTGACGACCGAAGGTCAGCGTGCCGAAATGCGTGGACGATATACCGCCATAGATTTCGTCATTGAAGGGTTGGCCAGCGCGTGCGCCGTCGATAGCGTACGAATAGCTCCTCCTGGGAAGGCCGTTGTTGATGGTGTCGGTGGCTGACGCGTTGGCGAGCAGGCCAGACTGCGGATTGATGCCCGTGGAAGCGTTGAACACAACGGACCAGCCAGGCCGAAACTCTTCCTTGCCCCTAATGCCCAGACCCGTCTGCTGCAGGTTGTTCGGTGCGATGAGGAATCGATGTTGAAAGCCGTTCCGGTTCACCAGAGATGCACCTTCGTAGTTGTACCCGTTTTCCGGTAAACCGTGGCTGACCCAGCCGACGCCAACGTCATACGCGCCGTACACCGTGATGCCGTGCCAGGTCAGCGTGCAATCGGTGGTAGCGAACTCGTGGCCGCTCGTGCAGGGGTCGGGGGTGCTCCGCTGCATCTTAGTGTCGACTGTGGCGTCCTGGCCCTCCTCCAAGCCGATTCCCGTGCGCGTTTCATCGGCGAACCCTTGTTTTGTCGCTCGAATCTCGAAGCGCCCAGGACGCAGGCCGTACGCCTGATAGTGCTCCCCGCCATCGGTTGCGATCGTTCGCGTTGCACCTGTGTCGACGCTCTTGATCGTCACTGCGACATCGCGAAGGGCTGCGCCAGTTTGGTCCGTCACCGCGCCGGAAAGGATCGCTCCCGTTTGGGCCCACGCCGGGAACGCCCCCATCGCAAGCCACAAAAGCAGCAAGAAGGGTTGGGTCAGCAGCAGTGAAGCAGCCGTGGGAATGTAGCCGGCGCGCGTCAAAGTTTTCCATCGCCTCCCGTAGCGGAAGAAAATCTGCGAGCGGCCAGAGCGTTTCACGATGCGCATTTGTCCCCCAGGGTGCAGATTGGGGAGTGTATATTAAGTACTGTTTCAATGTCTATTCCTATACAGGTTAATATCACTTTAAATAAATTGCTCGCGCTGCTCTGCGCTTTCGGTTGACCGTGCAATTTATTGCCTATAGGATTTCTTCTTCTTATGCGGCCTAAACGTCACGCTGGAAAAGAAACGGAAATGCTGAGGCTGCGGGACGCTGCTTTGCAGCTCGGGATCAGCTTTCCCACCATCAAGCAATGGATCTACAAGAAGAAGATACGCAGCGTGTTAACCGCGGGCGGGCATCATCGCGTGCCTCGAAGCGAAGTAGATCGATTGCTTTTCAGGACACGAGGTAAAACAGAACAGGAACGCATGGACGTAATTCGGCGCGTCAGCGGGCGCAATCAGTTGGTGGGAAGGATCGAGAATGTCCGGATCAGCGGACTGATGGCTGAAGTCACCCTGTCGATTGGCGACCAGAGAATTATCGCCATAATAACTTCGCGGTCGGCGCGCGAAATGCAGCTGAAAGCTGGGCAGTCAGCCGCCGCGTTGATCAAGGCCACCGAGGTGATGATCCTGCGCGTGTGAAGCTAACCAATGGCGCAAGCTTTACCCCGGACTTACATCCGGGGCTAAATTATGCCGCCGCTGCCCGGCCGGATCTTGCAAGCTTCGACTCCACCGTTCCTCCGGAGGTTAGTTGTCACGCACACTCTATCTGCCCAGGCCCGCGATCAGGGTCTCAATTATCGCCGCGATCAGGAAGATGAATACAAAGTAGGTGGCGACGCGGCTGGCAGAATTATCTTCTTTCAATTCAGACATGGTTCCTTTCGCTAGGTTTGAGTTTCGAGCTCAGAGTCGTTGAATAAAGCGTTTTACCAACCGTTGCCGGATGCGTCCAGCGCTTTCGCGTCGGTCGTCCGGTTGCGCTTCCTGTAGGCGAGAACGGTTATTCCTACCGACATAAACATCGGAGGGACAATCAGCACCAGGATGCCGGTGCGCAGCCCCTGAATGAACCGATGCCCCGCGCCCGCTGCTTGCGTATAGCAGAGGGCACAGCTTTGTGCATAGCAGGCAGCGTTCAGCGCTAAAACTACGGAGCCGGTTAGCGCCGCCTTGATCCGGCGGGCAAGCCGCAATCCTGGAAAATGCGTCACGCGCCCTCCTTTATTTCGCAAACGGTTTCATGGAGATTAGGCGAAAACTGTCGGCCCAGACCATGTTCATCATCACCAGCACGAATAAGGTCGCTGGTATCAGAGCCAGCTGGAGGTTGGACTTCTCATCCCGCAGGTGCATGAAGAACATCACCGCGAGGTAGGCCTGAATCGCGGCCAGAATCAGCATGCGCCCCAGGGAAGGCCCCGTAGTGATGGCAACCACGACCTGGATCACCGCGATGGCAAGGATTACACCGTAAACGACGTATGTGGTGCCCATGCTGTTGGAATTGTTCGCGCTCATCGATGTGCTCCTTCTCTGATGACTCGGTTATCGCTTCATGTTCAACAGGTAGATTAGCGGGACGACGAACATCCACACCAGGTCCACGAAGTGCCAGTACAACGCCCAAATCTCGATGTGCTTCGAAGCGTAGCGTCCGGCCTTGTAGCCGGAACCAACAACGACAAGAGCCACGACGCCACCGAGCACGTGCGCCATGTGCAGACCTGTGACCGAGAAGAAGGTGGCGCCGAACATGGGCGAACCCCATGGATTCTGGAAGAGCCGGACACCCTGGCCGATCAGGGACATCCATTCGCGGATGTGCAGCACGGCAAAAAGAATGCCTCCGGCCGCAGTGATCATGGTCCAGCGAAATGCAGCCTGCCGGTCGTCAGCCTGCGACGCCTTGACGGCGAACAATACTGTAAGGCTGGTGCTGACCAGAATGAACGTCATCAGAAGAGCATTCCAGATGCTAGCGGATTCGAAGACCAGAGGCCAGTCAGCCGCTGAGTTTCGAATATAGCCGTACGCGATCAGGACAGCGCCGAACGTGCACGCATCCGAAATGATGAACAGCCACATCACGAGTTTGCTGGAAGGAATGGCAAACGGGCTCTCTTCCATTACTGCCGCCACTCCCGCGCTCTGCTCCAGGGTCAGATTGGCTTCGCTCACAGTGCCTCCCTCAGATTTGCCCTACAGCTTCATCCACAGAATGAACAGCAGGTAGATCCACAACAAGCCCATGAAATGCCAGTAATAGGAGGTGGCGTCCATGGTGCTGCGGCGCAGGGGCTGCGTGGAACTGCGAAACTTCACGATGACTCGCGTCAGTCCACCCAACCCGCCCAGCACGTGAACCGCGTGCACTCCGGTCAACAGATAGAAGAAGGAACTGTTCGGGTTTGTGGGAAGGTAGAGACCCTGCGACCTCAGTTTCATCCATGCCAGGTATTGCCCGGCTACGAACAAAAGGCCGAGCGCCAAGGTAGCGTTCAACCACAGCATGGAGTTGGAGCGGCTTGGGATCTGGCCGCGCATGAATGCCGCGACCCGGTGCCTTGCTAATTCCAGCGAGATACTGCTGGCAACCAAGGCCAGCGTATTAAACCAAAGGATGGGCGGCAGGACGATATGGTGCCAATCGGTGGCCGCGCCTTCACGAACGTACAAGGCTGAGGTGAGGGCGGCAAACGACATGGCGATGGCAGCGAGCGCCACCCAGATTCCGGTGCGCGTAGGCTCGCCCCGAGGATCGGCTACGGATCGCAGATCACCGGTTTCCGGAACCAATCCACGAAGGCCATCGCCGCCATTTCCGTCGTGAGGACGCGGACGCTTTTTATCGTCAATTTGCGCTCGCGGTGGTTGCAGTGTCGTTGCCATGAATACTCCGTTTCTCGGCATCCCTCAGGGGCTAAAGCCCGCATCTTTATTGGGTCTGGGCGGCACGGCTGAAGCCGTGCCTTTCCCAAATCCGAGTTATGAGATCGCTTCTAATGTCGGTGCCTATGGCGTTTCTCCGGCGCGTTCCGGGGACGTTTGCATCAGGTAGTCGGCCGTAGAACTCTGAACTCCATATTGATAAGGATCGTGATACACCACCAGGTGCTGGCCGCCGAAATTATCGAACGGCGGCGGAGACGACGGCGTGGACCACTCCAGCGAGGTCGCCTCCCACGGGTTGGCCGAGGCTTGCGGTCCCTTGAACCGGCTGTAGATCAGGTTGAACAGGAAGATCAACTGCACGGCCCCGGTGAACAGCGCGGAGTAGGTAATAAATTTGTGCACCGGCAGCAGCGGCACCAGGAAATCGTCGGTGAAGGCTGAGTAGCGGCGTACATTGCCCGCCAGCCCCAGGTAATGGAACGGCATGAAGATGCAGTAGGTGCCGATGAAGGTGAGCCAGAAGTGCAGCCGGCCCAGAGTTTCATTCATCATGCGGCCGGTCATCTTGGGGAACCAGAAGTAGGTTCCGGCGAAAACACCGAAGATGGCCGCCACGCCCATCACCATGTGAAAGTGACCCACGACAAAGTACGTCGCATGCAGATAGATGTCGATCGAAGGCTGCGCGAGGAAGAAACCGCTCACGCCGCCGCTGACGAACATGGAGATGAAACCCAGGCAGAACAGCGACGCGGCGTTAATTCTCAGATTGGACCCGTACAGGCTGCCCAGCCAGATTAGCGTCATGATGGTGGCGGGAATGGTAATCATCAGCGTGGGGAAAGAGAACACCAGCGCGGAGAATGGATTCATGCCACTCAGAAACATGTGGTGACCCCATACCATATAGCTGAGGAAGCCAATGCCCATCATGCAATAGATGATGACCTTGTTGCTCAACATGGGCTTGCGCATGCTGTTGATCAGAATGTGGCTGACGATGCCGATCGCTGGCAGGATGGCGATGTAGACCTCAGGATGGCCGAAAAACCAGAACAGATGCTGCCACAACAGCGGCGATCCGCCCTGGTGCGGTTGTAAGTGGTCGCTGACATTCAGGCCGGCGGGAATGAAAAAGCTGGTTCCGCCAACGCGGTCCAGGATCAGCAGCAGGCAAGCAGGCATCAAGACGGCAAAAGCCAGCAGGGAGATGCAGGAGGTGATGAACCACGCCCAAGTAACGATGGGCATACGTGCCAGCGTCATGCCTTTGGTTCGCAAATCGAGAGTCGTTGCAATGAAGTTCAACGCTCCCAGCAGCGAAGCGATGCAAAAGACGAAGATGGAAAGTCCCCACAGCGTTTGACCGAGTCCCTCGCCGGGGCCGGAGTCCTTGCCGACGGCGCTCAGCGGGGCGTAGGCGGTCCAACCGGCAAGCGGCGGCCCATCGCCGACGAAGAAGGCCGAGATCAGAATGCAGAAGGCGATGAACGTGGTCCAGAACGACATCATGTTGAAGCGGGGGAAGGCCATATCTTCCGCGCCAATCTGGATGGGCAGGAAGTAGTTGCCGAACGCGGCGAAGGGCGCGTTGGTCAGCACGAAAAAGACCATCAGGGTGCCGTGCATGGTCATCAGTGAGAGGTAGTACTCCGGCGTCATCACTCCGCCCGGCGCTCCGACCTTGGAGAGGAATTGCAGCCCGGGGATTGGCCAATTGGGCGCGATCAGGTGAATTCGCATCAGCCAGGAAAGGACCATTCCTGTGACCACGGCGACCAAGGCCAGGGCGTAGTACTGCAGGCCGATGATTTTATGGTCGAGGCTGAAAACATACTTGCGAATGAAGCCCGTCGGGGCTGCGTGGTGTACTGCATGTGCGGATGCCTCAGACATTGCCCTTCACCTCTCGCTGGAGTTGGCACTCGCCGTTCCTGTTCGTTGCGGAACGGCACCGACTGCACACTACTGGGACTGCGCCTTCAACCACTTGTCAAAATCGTCCTGCGACATGACGTTCAGATACGCCTTCATGTTGTAGTGGCCAAGGCCGCAAAGCTGGGTACATACGATTTCGTACTTGCCGACCTTGGTCGCGGTGAAATGAAGGGAAAGATCGAGTCCGGGCACGAAATCCTGCTGGATGCGCAACTCGCGAACATAGAAGGAATGTCCCACGTCTTTGGCGTGCATCATCAGGTGGATTTCCTTGTTTGCTGGAATGACCAACTCTCCCGAGGTGATGTCGTCGCGAGCGGGGATATCGTTTTCCGGATCCAAGCCAAAGAAATTCGAGTTGCCTTCATCGATCTTCTCTGGGTGGATGACGCCGAACTTGCCGTCCGGCCCGGCGTAGCGGAAGTAAAAGGCAAATTGCCCGGCCTGCACCTGGATGGGCAGTGCGTCGGCCGAGGCAGGCTGGAAATAGACTCTTGCCCATGCCTTGGTCCCCAGGGCTCCGAGCGCGATCGCTTCAGCACCCACGAGCAGCACCGCCGCAAGGACGAGATACTTGGCGCCGCCGGGAAAGTTCTTGAGCGGACCGGCTTTGCGTCCGCCAAACTGCCACACAAAGAAGCCCAGCACGAATTGAGCCGCCAGGAATGACAAACCGGCCTCGACCATGGTTTCGTCGAGTTGCTTGTCGATTTCGGCGCCGTGCGTGGAGATGTCCTCGGGCGGTTTCACGCTCGCACCCAAGAACGTGTGGTTGATGATGGGAACTGCCGAGGCTATTGCAATCACGATCACCAGCACCGCAAATATCTTGCCGCCCATGTTCCCTCGCATCCGCCCGGATCATCCGGGCCAATGAAGTCGATTGGCGCCGGCGCGAAAAGCGCCGGCACCAACGAGAAGCAATCCCTAGTAGGCTTTGGCCTTGAAACTGAAGTCGATGGACTTCGTCTCGTTGCCCGTGATGGTCACGTCCTGCGTCTGAGTTCCGTAGTCTTCATGCCAGGCGGTAACGGTGTACTTTCCTGCGGGCAGGTTGGGCAGAGAAAAGCCCCCACTGTCTCCGGTGATCGAGTAATGGTTCGTCTTGAGGACCGCAAACCAGCCGTGCATCCAGGGATGGATGTTGCACTTCACGGAAATGAATTCCGGAGAATCGAACTTCTCCTGAATGGGCGGAGCCCCCGGCGGCTGCGACTTGTTCCACTCGCGGTTCACCTTGGCCAGGGGATGAATGTTGTGCGAAGTCTGGTCTCCGTTGATCACCTGCAATTCCTGGCCGGTGTGCAGGGCGATGACGTGCGGAAGGTACTGGCAGCCTTTCTGGGTAAAAGTAACCGCCTGTGAGGGTGCGTTGGCGTCATCAGCGCCGGCAGAGATGTAGACAATGACGTTTTCGAGAGTGTTGTTGGAGCTGGTCACGACGGTCTCGGTGGTGACGGGAGTCGCGTGCTGCTTGGCGCAGCTAGGCTCCTTCGACATGTCGATAGGTTTCTGTTTGACCGGGGTTCCAGTGTAGGTAACCTTGCCGCTGATGGTGCCACCGAACATCAGGGCCGGACACAATACGGCTGCTAGCGCCGCAATGCAGGGGTTGCTCGCGCGCATTTCCTTGCCTCCTTAGAAATATCAGTTATTAGTTACCGCCTCCCGCAGCCCGATTCTCGGACTGGCTGGTAGGCGCTTCCGATTGCTTTTCTACGTAGGGAGGAATCTTGCCTCCCGCCGCCTTCAACACTTCGTTTTCCTTGCTGTGGCGATTGACCTGTAGCGTACGCAGGAAGTGAACTAGATCCCACGCGTCGTTGGGTTGGATGGTGTCGTTAAACGATGGCATCGGTGTTCCATCGACGCCGGTCATGAATATCTTATAGATGTCTTCGTTGGTGGAGCCGCACTTGAAGCGCGAATCGTCTTTGCCGTCGGCAAAGTTGTAAGGCCGGATGGGCTGATCCTGGCTGTCGGTGAGAGTCGCCGCCGAAGGACCGTCGCCTTTGCCTTGAGGGCCGTGGCACTTCCAGCACTCCAGCTTGGTAAAAAGGGCTTTGCCGTGCGAGATGCTTTCGATCGTCACCGGAGGCTCGGCGGGAATCTTGATGGGATCCCCCGCCTTCTCTTTTAGCCAGCGCGGCGAGAACGTCTTGATGTAGGCCACCAGATCAACCCGTTGCTGATCGGAGAACGTGTTCCAGATGGGCATGTTGGAATTGGTGAACCCGCGGCCGATGGAGTTGAAGAGATCCTGGTCGGTGGGGAGGGTACCGGTCAGCGTGGAGCGGCACTTGAACGTGGCCAAGGTAAAGTTGCGCGGTTTGGGATCAAGCCACATCGCATTCTCTCCGTTTGCATCGCCCTGGTCGCCATGACAGCCGGCGCAATATCGCCGATAGTCCATCTTGCCGTCTTTGGCATGACCAGTCACGTGGCCGACATGCGCCTCCATCGCTGGCAGCGGTTGCGCAGGGTGCGGGCCAACGTCGGGGGCGTCCTGCGCCCGGGACGAGATTCCGACTGCCAAAACGAAACTCACAATCGCACTGAGAATATGCACAGGCTTCAATGTATTCATAGAAAGCATCCTCAGAATCTGAATTTTCACGCAGGCAAAACGTCTGCCGCCTGGTTCGTTCCGTTAGAAGTCGAAGTCAAATCCCAGCATTAAGCTGTTGCTGGTCAAGTCGGTCCCGGTCACCGGCGACGTACCGCGCTGGCGCAGCCACGAATATTCGTTGTGGAAGGCAAAACCAGCGCGGCTGGTCATGAAGGGGTTGTAGCGATATCCGACCACGTAGTTGTCGATATCTCCGAGATTTGACGGCGTCCCAGGAATCGCCTGCTGCGACATGCGCACCCATTCGGAGCGCTGGAAGATCGTAAACTGGGGGTTCCAGACGAAGTGGGTTTCGACGAATGCTCCGTTCCAAGTCGGGGTTCCGAGTCCCGGCTGGCAGGGTCGCAGTCCCATTGTTGTTGTTGGCCGGATCGCAGGTGGGAGTGATGATGTCTCCAAAACACGCGCCGAACCAAGCGTCGTCCGAACCGTGTTGGGTGAAGACCTGAAAGTCCAATTTAGGACCCAGATAGAACAGACCTTCAAAGCCGACCCGGCTAAAACTCTTGTTTCCCGTTCCCGAACCCGGGATGGGAGCGGTTGGCCCGCCGCTTGTGAGGTAGGTGGTGGGTGCAATGCCATACATGGCGTATCCACCCACGCGCTGCACGCCAAACTTGCCTGCGCCGAAGGCCTGGCTGCCTGCGAAATATGCGGTGTAAGAATTCTGCCCGTACTGCACATCGGGGTTGCCGTCGGTCGAACTAAAAACGGCCGCTGACAAACGTGTCCGATCGTCGTAGGAGTGCCCCATCCACTCGGCGCCCAGTTGATTGTCTCCGAATTGGCCGAAGATGTTGCCGTCGCCAACCGGAATGAAGTGGAATAAAGTTGTAAATCCTCCGCTGCTGGCCGAGAGGGTCAAACCGCGCTTCTCAGAAACGAAGGTATCGAGCTCAAACTTTCCTATCTTCACGTTCATCCACGGACTGTGGAACAAATTGTCGAGCGCGACATTCACCGACTCAAAATGGAAGGCGCCGGTTTCGTCGGAAGAGGGAAGAGCAAGAACGTGATGTTCTTCTCCAGAGTGCCGCCAGTATAGAAAGTCGAGGCCGCCATAGTTGAAATCCCGAGGTCGTTAATCTCGTGTACCCCACTGAGGCCGAGTCGACCGCAACCTTGCCTGATGCTGTCGCGATCCAGAAAGGTGTCATACGGAATGTAATCGGCCAGTACGAGGGTTCTGCCAGATCGGGGCAGTCCCGATCGTTCATCAATTGGTAGCCGTTGTCTTTGAATTTCTGGCCAAAGTAGTTAAGCATCGGCCAGGATTCGTGGCACGCCGAGCAGCGAAGGCCGTACTTGCGGGCAAATGCCGGAAGGGCATTCGCATTTTGACTGCTGCTTAGGATCAGAAAGACCAGAACCAGAGCCAAGGTTGCAAAAGGCTGCACACAAGGCTCCGTCCAGCGAACATAAGACTGCGTCCCCATACGCATTCGGTTCACTCCTCCCGGCCCTCGGCCACACTTATTTGGACAGATGCTTGCGTCCCCACAGACGCAAAAACGGGCTAGATGGGCAGACTTTAGCATGTGAAACCCCTTTCACATGCTTGCGTCGGAGCAAGTAAAAATCTTTTTACAACTTCGTTTAGCGGTCGAACCACCGTACCGGAGCGGAATCCTACTACCGGCCCAACCCCACTTGCAAGTAGTTTTTTACATTTTTTTTACACTGCTGGGGCAAGGAGTATTCGGGTTTGGCATTACGACTAAAACGCAAACCAGTGTTGACACGCCGCGGCCTAAGTTGAGAATGTGTGCCAGGAGGTTCAGGTGAGACGGTCTGACGGCAGGCGTGGTGGCTTCGAGATTTCGGGTATTGGCGTGGCTGGGCTATGGAAATCCTGTTTGATCCTGTTGTGGACGGGCATTTTCCTTACTGCGACACCTGGGCTCACCGCCCGGGAAAGAGATGCCTTGCAGTACGGGGCTGGGCTCATTGTTAACGTTCCGTTTCCGGAGAGCGAAGTTGTTCAAGTCGTGCAGGACGTGGTTCAGAACGGGATCATTCGGGGAACCAAGGAGTACAACAAAGACGAATATGTCGCGAACGCGACTTCGGAGTCTTGGACGCGCGCTTTTCCCGGCATGGACCGGCGATGGGAAGGCCTTCTACAAAGTGAGGGAACACGCACTCGATCCCCGCAATTTCAAGGACAGCGGCGACGTGGGTACGCTGGCTGTCCGCTACGTGGTGCAGGCGCAGGGGGACAAAAACAGCGTTTTGCGGATCGATGCGGTTTTCGTCGAGGATTTCCGCCACACCTCACATCCATCGAACGGTTCGGTGGAGAATGCGGAGTACAAGGACATTCATGACCGGCTTGACGCGATCACAGTGATGAAAACTGAAACCGCCGAAGCCGAGCGCCAACAGGATGAGAAATTGACGCGGCAATTCGCGTCCAGCCGAGACGACTCGCGCTGCGACTCCACCTCCGTCGCCCTTACCTGCGGTGGAGAGTGCCGGCAATTCCGGCGCGGCGCCGCAAGCAATGCCCGCGCAAGCCGCGCCGCAAACGCTGGAAGAACGCGTCAAGGATCTCCGACACCAGGTTCAGCGACTGGTGAAGGCGCCGGGCGCGCCGCTGAAGTCCGCTCCCTTCCACACGGCGAGCACACTGCAGTCGTTGCCCACCGGCACCGAGGTTCTCATCGTGATTTCGACGACGTACTGGTTTGGAGTGGAAACCCACGATGGCCAGCACGGATGGATATTGCGCGACGAGTTGGAGCAGTTACCAGTGAGAGCCCAAGGAAACATCACGAGCCGAATTACGGCGCCGGCGCTTCTTTGGGGTCTATCGATCTTTCTGGCGATTGCCTCTGTTCGCGCCCAGACTGATCCGAGCCAACGCAGCTTCCAGCAGTCGAAAACCACGGTTGAGAAGGCGCTGAGCGGACTGCGCTCGAGCCTGGCTGGCCACCTTCCCGCCTCGAGGGATTCGCTCAACCCGGGGAGCATCCGCTTGACCGCTACCAGCGCGGATACTACCAGACAACAGTACAGGTCAGCCCAAGCGCGAGGGGCGGATCGCTGGTGCGAGTCAGTACAAAAGTGACGGCGTGGTACAACGACCCGGCGGGGCACTCTGGATATCAATTGTTGATCTCGAACGGCCGTCTTGAAGCGGACCTGCTAGATCAACTAGCGGAGGAACTGTCGCGCACCGAGAGCGGTCAAAGGACCGCACCGGCTGCGCCACCGACACAACCCTCCGAGCCGCCGGCCTCCTCGGAATCGACGGTTTCGACGTCGGCTCCAAGGTTCCCCGAGACACGTGGCACTTTCTCTTCGTCGCTGAGCCAAGGCCTGGCTGCGCCCGAGCGACCGATTGGCTCAACTCCTGAGCCCAGAGCCGACAAGAGCAACCCACTGCAGGCGGAAGCCGACAGCCTGGCGGAAGTTCTCAAGAACCAGGCTCACCCCAAGAATCTGGTGGCGGTGAAGAAATCGGGCACTCCTGTGGTCGCGACTCCCAGCCTGACTGCGAAGCCGCTGTTCATGGCCAGTCTGCACGACGAATTCGAGATGCTGAACTTCGACAGGGACTGGGTGCACGTGCGCATATCCGGGTTATCGCGTGGCTGGATCTGGCGCAACAGCGTTGAGATGCCGGAGGGCATTCCGGACACCGACGCACCAGTGGTCCCCGCCCTGGCGCCCGCGGCTGACTTGTTCCATGTAATCCGAGAGGAGACTGCGCCTTTCCCAGGAAATTGGGAACCACTCCGCGGCAAAAGCGTTAAAATTATTTCAGTGCAGAAGATTGACGACAACGCCAAAGACGGCGGCCCGAAAGCGCGGCTGGAGTATGCGAAGTTTTTGCTCGACAAGAACTTCGCGGAGATGACGCAGAAGCCGCAGGAAATGGCTGGCATTGTGGTCATTTTCGATTCCGCCGACGGCGGCATGATCGCGGCCACGTCGTCGGCTCTAGCGCAATGGAAAGCCGGCACGCTGTCCGATTCCGCTTTGTGGCACAAATGTTTTTTCGATCCACCTGAAACGTTTGATTCGACGGGGCCTTCGGGGAGCGAGTGATGCTGAATCAGCGAATACGATTTGCGTTTTCGCTTGACATTAGAACGTGATGGGAGTACCCATTCATTCCTTGAGCGCGTTATGGCGTGGGGCCTTACGCGCATTTTCTTCGTAGCAAGCCAGATCGGTATAATCTGGAACGTTCGATACGGCCTAATTCATGAGCACGATGACCCTGCCTCTCTCGGATTTGCGCACACGGGCTACTTCCCTTTTCCGCGACTACGCCGAACTCACCAAACTCCGCGTGACTACCCTGATCGTAATGACCGCTTGGTGCGGGTACTTTTTCGGCGCGCACAAGGCGGGTAATTCCTGGCTTAGCTGGGGGCTATTTCACTCTCTGCTTGGAATCGGTTTGGTCTCCAGTGGTACGGCGGCGCTCAATGAGGTCATGGAACACGAGGTGGACGCGAACATGCGGCGGACGGCCCTGCGGCCGCTTCCGACCGGCCGCATGACTTTATTGCACGCCAGCGTGCTCGGCCTGCTGGCAGCCGTAGGAGGCTCGGTTTATCTCGGCTTGTACACCAATCCGCTAACCGGATTCCTGACCTTTCTGACTTCTGTCGTGTACCTGGCCGCCTACACTCCGCTGAAGCGTCTTTCTCCCATTTGCACGTTTGTGGGAGCTTTTCCGGGAGCTATGCCGGGAGTTCTGGGCTGGACCGCTGCTCGCGGCCGGCTGGAGTGGGGCACACTCGTCCTGTTCGCCATTCTGTTTGTCTGGCAGTTTCCCCACTTCTTCTCTATCGCCTGGCTCTACCGCGAGGATTACGCCAAAGGCGGCGTAAAAATGCTGCCGGTGGTCGAAGAAGACGGCCGTTCCACCGCCCGCCGCATCTTGATCTACTCGGTGGCGCTGATCCCCGTCAGCCTGCTACCGAGCTTCATGGGAATGGCGGGCCGTGTCTATTTCGTGGGCGCGGTCGTGCTCGGCTTTGCGCTGCTGTATTTTGGAGTGCGTCTTGCTTTTCTCAATCTTCCGCTGGCCAGCGCTCCGTCGAAGATGCGCGCGCGGCATGTCCTACAGGCTACGGTGATCTACCTTCCTCTCCTCTTCGCCCTGATGATGAGCAACTCCGTGCGGCCTTGAGCGTTTAAAGACCGCGCGAATGTCGACGGGGGTTTCGGAGATTACCCCCACCCCCGTGTAGTTACCGCAGTAATCTCGACTTGGTACCTGAGTGAGACGCAAGATGTGATTTCAGTCACTAAACCGTTGTCCCCTGCACGGTCGTGGTTGAAACTGTACGGCAAGACCCGTAACCGAAGGGTTGCCCGGAAGCGATCGTTGTTCCAGCGCAGCATTTTCTCGTAAAGGGATGCACGTCGGAGGATGCGGGAGCAAGTCAGACAGACAGAATTCATCGCCCCGGGCGCCAGAGGATCGGCCCCCACCGCCGGACACCGGGACAATGGGGGGATCAATATGCGTTGGAATTCGCGTTGTCTACGTTTTACGTTCCTGTTCGCCACCGGCATAGTGTTTGCCCAAAGCGAATACAAAGTCATCGCCGTCAGTAACGGCGGCACGATCTCAGGCTCCGTCAAATGGTCGGGGCCAGTTCCCCACGCCGCTGCCTTCCCGATAACCAAAGATTCTCAGATTTGCGATCCCGATTCCAAGAAGAGTACCGACCTGGAGCGGTTAATCGTTGGATCTGGGGGGGGCGTAGCCAACACCGTGGTTTACCTGAAGGGCATCAGCAGTGGGAAGGCTATGGATCTGCCCGAACAGCGGCGGCACCTGGATCAGAAACACTGTCGCTACATTCCGCACATTCTCCTCGTCCCGGAAAACGGTACTCTCAACATGATGAGTTCCGACGCCACCTTGCATACGGTTCATATGGATGGGGCGGCGACGTTCAACTTGCCTTTTCCTTTTACCGACCGCGTAACTTCACGCACCATGTCCAACCCGGGTCTGGTCCATCTGCGCTGCAACGGCGGCCACGTTTGGATGAATGCCGAGATGATGGTGGTGCCCCATCCTTACTACGCCGTAACCGACGAGAGCGGACACTTCGAGTTCACCGACGTCCCGGCAGGAACATATCAAATCGTGGCTTGGCATGAAGGTTGGAGCCTGCTCGGCAAGGAACAAGCCTATGACGTGCTGACCGAACGCAGCGTCCAGCGCCCCTTGTTCTCGGAACCCAAAACCTGGGAAAAGTCGGTGACCGTGAGCGGCAACAATGTGAGCACGGTGGACTTCGTTATCTCGAACAAGTGATTTTGTTACCGTAAACCCCAGTGGGACCTGATGACCTGATGGCCGAATCAGGTCCCATTGACCCCTGCTCGACTTCCAAGCATGATTACTAGGCTCTTCCGCCACTGCGAAGAGCTACAGTGAGAGATCATGCTGATCCACCCGGACCGCCTTTTCCCAGCAGAACCCGCCTCTCGAAAGTTCGCCAGAACACTCTACGAACATGTGCGAGCACTTCCTCTCGTGAGCCCGCATGGACACACCCAGGCGGCGTGGTTCGCGAAGAATGAGCCGTTTCCTGACCCGGCAAAGCTGTTCGTTCAGCCCGATCATTACATTTATCGCATGCTCTACAGCCAGGGAGTATCGCTGGACGATCTCGAGATCGGCGAGCCCGAACTGAAGGACGCACGAGGGGTCTGGCGAATCTTTGCACGCCACTATCACCTGTTTCGGGGAACACCAACCCGGCTGTGGTTGGACTTTGCCTTTCAAGAACTCTTCGGGCTTAACCAGCGGCTAAGTGAACGAACTGCGGACCTGTACTTCGATACGATTTCGGAGAGACTGCAAACCCCTGACTTTCTGCCACGCGCGCTATACGAACGTTTTCGATTAGAAGTGCTGGCGACCACCGACTCTCCACTGGACCCGCTGGCGGATCACAAGGCGATTCGGAATTCGGGATGGAAAGCAAGGATCCTGCCGACCTTTCGGCCCGACGCGGTGGTAGATCCGGAGTTCACGGGATTCTCGCAAAACATTGCCAAGCTGGGAGAGCAAACGGGGGAAGATACATCAAGCTGGGCGGGATATTTGAAGGCGCTCCGGTTGGCGCGGGAACGGTTTCGTTCGCTTGGCTGCACGGCCACCGACCACGGACATCCGACGGCGCGCACCGCGATCCTTACTACGAAGGAGGCCGCCGAGCTCTTCGCGCGAGTTCTTGCCGGGGCTTTTAACCCCGGTGATCACGAGCGTT
This sequence comes from uncultured Acidobacteriaceae bacterium, assembly GCA_963719615.1. Lineage (GTDB taxonomy): Bacteria > Acidobacteriota > Terriglobia > Terriglobales > Acidobacteriaceae > Sulfotelmatobacter. The sequence continues at coordinate 42,107 of CAVRCR010000052.1, forward strand.
TCCGCGCCCAGATGCTGACCGAAATGGCGCGGATGAGCCTGGACGATGGCCTCGTAATGCAGATCCATCCGGGGAGCACGCGCAATCACAACCGCCAGCTCTATGAACGTTACGGCCGGGACATAGGCGCGGACATCCCGACGCCGACGAACTATGTGGACGCGCTGCGGCCGTTGCTTGATCTATTCGGCAATGAGCGCAACTTGACGATCATCCTTTTCACGCTGGATGAATCGACCTACGGCCGCGAACTGGCGCCGCTGGCCGGGCATTATCCGTGCCTTCGGCTGGGGCCACCCTGGTGGTTCTACGATAGCCCTGAGGGGATGATGCGCTTTCGCGAGCAAGTGACCGAGACGGCTGGTTTCTACAATACGGTCGGCTTCAACGATGATACCCGGGCTTTTATTTCCATCCCCGCACGTCACGATGTCGCGCGGCGCACCGATTGTGCATTTCTGGCCAGGCTCGTGGCCGAGCATCGGCTGGAAGAAGACGAGGCTTTCGAAGTGGCGTATGACCTGGCCTATCGATTGGTGAAACGCGCCTACCGGCTGGAAGAGACGCACGATGGAGCCTGACACGGCTTTCAGAGAGCAGGGAGAGAGTTTCGAACTTGGGGGCGCGCCCCCAACGTCCATGCGCTGGACCGTCTGCGCGATGCTGTTTGTCGCGACCTCGATCAACTACATGGACCGGCAGGTGATCGCGCTGCTCAAGCCTACGCTCCAGCAGAGCATCGGGCTCACGGAACTTAACTACGGATACATTGTGGACGCGTTTCAGATCGCCTACGCGGCCGGCTTGTTGGGAGTCGGGCGTCTGATCGACAGACTAGGCACTCGCGTCGGCTACATGCTGGTGATGGCTGTGTGGAGTCTTTCAGCAATGGGCCATGCACTGGCCACAAGCGCAATGGAGTTCGGCGTGGCCCGCTTCTGTCTTGGGTGGGGAGAATCCGGCAACTTCCCTGCCGCGATCAAAACCGTGGCCGAGTGGTTTCCGCCTAAGGATCGTTCGCTCGCAACTGGAATCTTCAATTCCGGGGCGAACATTGGAGCGATTCTGGCTCCCGCCTTCGTGCCGTGGGTGACGCTGCGCTACGGCTGGCATGCTGCGTTTCTAATCACGGGTCTGTTCGGCCTGCCCTGGATTGTATGGTGGTTCCTCCGCTACCATACGCCGCAAGGTTCTCCGCAGGTTGGCGAGGGCATGCTGCGACAAGCCCCCTCAACGACCGATGCAGCGCCCACGATTTCATGGCGACGACTCTTGAGTTTCCGCCAGACTTGGGGCTTTTCGCTCGCGAAATTTCTTACCGATCCGATTTGGTGGTTCTATCTTTATTGGCTGCCATCCTACTTCAGCTCTAAATTCAATTTAAGCCTTGCGCATCTCGGGCTGCCGCTTATCATCATCTACAATGTGTCGGCGGTCGGCAGTATCGGCGGAGGGTGGTTACCCGCGCCGTTTCGGCGCATGGGACTCTCGTCAAGTTATGCCCGGCTGGCGGCGATGCTGTTCTGCGGAGCGGTCGTCGTGCCGATCTACACTGCGGCGGGCCTCAAAACGGAGTGGGCGGCGATTGCGCTCCTCAGCCTTGCGGCAGGCGCTCACCAGGGGTTTTCTGCGAATCTGTTTACGACGGCATCGGACATGTTCCCCCGCAGCGCGGTCGGCACGGTGGTCGGAATCGGTGGTATGGCTGGAGCACTCGGCGGCGCAGTCTTCGCTTTCTTCGCTGGGCACGTTCTGCAATTGACTCATAGCTATCGCATCCTGTTCGCGATCGCCGCCTGCGCCTACCTAGTCGCTGTGCTTATTCTGTGTCTGCTTGCTCCCGAGTTGAAGAAGGTGGAGTTCGCCGCATGAGTCTTTACTGTGCCGTGGGTAGTCCTGAAACTGAACTTTCTTCGGAACAACTGAAGGAAATGCTCGCGCAAAGTCTGACGAAACTAGGACGGCGTAAGCGCGTGATCGTCGTACCACCCGACATGAGTCGTTTACACTCGCGTGCCGGCCAACTCACCCATTACGCATGGGAATTCTATGGCGAAAAGCTCCAGGCGGTTCTCCCGGCGGTGGGTACTCATCACGCCATGAATTCCGCGCAGATTGAGCGCATGTTCGGCGCGATGCCGCCCGGCCTCTTTCAGGTTCACAATTGGCGGACGGACACTGAGACTCTCGGCGAGGTCCCGGCAGAGTTTGTCCATCAGCAATCGGAGTGCAAGCTCAATTATGCGTGGCCGGCGCAAGTGAACCGGCTGATTGTGAACGGCGAATTCGATCTGATCCTTTCTATCGGCCAGGTAGTTCCCCATGAAGTCATCGGCATGGCCAATTACAACAAAAATATCCTCGTGGGCACCGGGGGGCCGGAGGGGATCAACCGCAGCCATTATCTGGGCGCGGTTTACGGGATGGAGCGCATTATGGGCCGCGCTGAGAATCCGGTGCGCAACGTTCTCAACTATGCGGCGGACCATTTCTTGAAGGATCAGCCCATTGTCTACGTGCTCACGGTTGTGGGGCGGTGCGGGTCTGGGAGGCTTGTGGTGCGCGGTCTCTTTATTGGGGATGACGTTCGCTGCTTTCACTCCGCGGCAGAACTCAGTCTTAAGGTGAACTTTGAGATACTCGAGGCGCCGATCCAAAAGGCAGTCGTTTATCTCGACGGCGGCGAATTTCAGAGCACATGGCTCGGCAACAAAGCGGTCTACCGCACCCGCATGGCGCTTGCCGATGGCGCTGAACTGATCGTTCTCGGGCCGGGAGTCAAGCATTTCGGTGAAGACCCCGCCATCGACAAATTGATCCGCAAGTATGGCTATCATGGCACGCCCGCAACGCTCGCCGCGGTGAGTGCAAATGCGGATTTAGCCAGGGATCTCAGCGCGGCGGCCCACCTTATCCACGGATCGTCGGAAGGACGTTTCACCATCCAGTGGTGCCCCGGACATCTCAGAGAGGAAGAAATCGAGGGAGCCGGCTACTCCTACGGAGATCTGACGAGCATGCTCATGCGTTATCCTCCGGAGAAGCTCAAGCAGGGCTACAACCGAATTGACGGTGAGGAAGTTTTTTTCATTGCGGATCCGGGCATGGGGCTATGGGCCTATCGCGGCAAGTTGTGAGATGAGAGTCGGAGGAAGTGACGCTTGAGACTCAACAAGAATTCGATCGGGGTAGGCGACCGGTTCTCACATCAGGCCAAAGCGCAGTTGCAGGCATGCATTCAGGCCCTGAAAAGAGGAGTCGAAGTAATTCCCGTATGGAACAAATCGAACCGTGAACACACATTGATCGGTTCTGAACCCAGCTCCACGCGGCAAGCAGCCGACGCAGCTGTGAGAGCGCTGCATTGGGAGAAGCAATATTTTTGCGACGCCGATCACATCACATTGCAAACCGTGGACCGCTTTCTGGAGACCTGCGACTTCTACACCATTGACGTCGCGGATAGCATCGGCCAGTTGACCACACCGGTCAACGTGGAGGCATTTGTGGAACGCCACCCAGAACTGCTGCGGCAGGTGCGATTGGAAGGGGTGGAGGAATCCTTCGAGATCACGCAGGAAGATCTGAGGAGCACCGCGCAAAAGTTCCTGGCTGCGGTGATGAAAGCGGGGGAAGTTTACCGAAAAGTCGAACATGCCAAGGGCGTAGGCAACTTCGTCTCAGAAATCTCAATGGATGAGACCGACCGCGCCCAGACTCCGGCTGAGTTGCTGATCATTCTGGCGGCCGTTGCGGATGAACACATACCGATCCAGACCATTGCACCGAAGTTCAGCGGGCGATTCAACAAAGGCGTGGACTATGCGGGCGACGTAGCGGAGTTCGAGAGCGAGATGGTCCTGGACGTTGCCGCAATCGGCTGGGCGATTCGGCAATATGGCCTGCCCGACAATCTCAAGCTGAGTATCCACTCCGGCAGCGACAAGTTTTCTATCTACCCCTGCATTCACCGAACGATGAAGCGGTTCAACACGGGCGTTCACCTTAAGACCGCTGGAACTACATGGCTCGAAGAGTTGATCGGCTTGGCAGAAGCTGGTGGTGATGGCCTGAAATTGGCCAAGAATATTTACGTCGAAGCTTTCAGGCGCCAGGATGAACTCTGTGTGCCGTATGCGACCGTGGTCGACATTCGCCGGACAGAACTTCCGTCTCCGGAAGAGGTGCGTGACTGGTCCTCGGAGCAGTATACCTTCGCCCTGCGGCACGTTCCGGCGTCTCCGGCGTACAACCGCAGCTTTCGACAACTGCTGCATGTGAGTTTCAAAATGGCAGCCAAGATGGGGGACCGTTATCTTGACCTGCTCCGTCAGAACGAAGCCGTAATTGCTAAGAATGTGACGGAAAATCTGTACGAGCGGCATATCGTGCCTGTATTTCTGGGCGAACCCTGACGTTCTGAGGTAATTCATTTTAGAGAAATCTTGACGAGTGAGCTGTTCAGTCTGACCGGCAAAACGGCTGCGGTGATCGATGGCACCTCGCCTCGGACGCCTCTTGGTTCGTAACGCTGCGAACCATCGGCGCGCCACGCCTAGG
>CAVRCR010000053.1:0-28071 GCA_963719615.1 uncultured Acidobacteriaceae bacterium
GGACGCGGCATTATTCTTCACAGCGGCCTGGTATTGGCTATCGAGACCGGCGACGATTGACCTGTCATTAGGGGAGGCGTTAGTGCTCGTTCCAGATGTTGCAGGGCGAAACATCAAGTCGAACCATGGGTCCCAGGTCTTGCCGCCGTCCGTCGAAGTCACCGCGGTCTCGCGAACGCCGCCTGCGACGGGCTTCCAGACACCGCGGACATATTTCTGTTTATCTTTGCCGTCGCTGGGGTGAGAGATGCCGCTTAGAATCATCTCTCCAGACTGCGGCTTGCCTTCGATGACCAGCAGCACTCCGTGATTCGTGACCCAACTCTGATGCCATACCTGCCGCGACGCGTCGTAGAGGGTGAAACTCTCGCCGTGTGAACCGTCGGTACCCTCATAGTCTTCCAGGAAAACGCAGCCGTCGAGGATTCGGGCAACGCGGGTGTGCGCGACCGGCGTTGCGGGATTGTCCGCGTCAAAAGCGTTCCAGTCACCCATCCAGAAGTCGAAGCTGTGATATTCGGGGCCCGCGCAGGAGGCGGCTGGCGCGGAGTCAAAGGAAGTAGACGGATGGGCTACTGAGGATGGCAATGCCGCGACGAAAATGACCGCCAAAACTAGAGCAGGTTCTAGTCTCTTAATCGTCAATTCGGCGATCTTCAATCTGATTACTTTGAATATTGGAAGGATAGGCTTCATCGTGACTTGCTCTCTTTGTCCCGTGGTTTCAGACTGAGGAGTGTTGCGGCGTCGAATCCGGGGCTCAGGACGAGGCCGGCTGCGTAGGGGAACGATTTCCTCTGGCGTACCGTAGCCACGACCATGAGCGGCGGGCGAAACCTCGCACGTCTCTAACTCGCTCCACCGCCATCGGCTAGGCAAGGCGGGTCTCCGGCAGGAGCAATACAGAGCATATTCATCCGAAGAATAAAGAACAGTCGGAACGAGGTACGAACCGTTGTGGTAAGGGCTGCGGGAGAACAGATATCGGGTGAAGCACTTCGGACACTGGACGCAATGGCGAATTCGGGTAGGCACGGCGCGTCGATCCGGGTGTTGCGAATTGGGCGGTCAGTGAGGGCGGTAAGTTTCCCGACATCGTCGGGGACTGGTTGCGCCTTCGCTTCGTCAACATAGATCGGGTCATGGAGGAAGGTTGGACGTTTGCGGACTTCGATCCCTGGCTGTTGGACGTTTGCGGACTCCCATCCTCTACGATCGCGGTTTTGGGCGATTTTCATGAACGCAAAAGGTGGAAATACTATCACCGAGCGCGGTCCGAAAACGTCTAACTTCTCTTGCCGGAACGGATATCATGAGTTCGCAAGAGATCAAGGATATGACCCTGGATTGGCACGTCTGTTCGAGGGCGAGACTGTCGCGCGATCCGCGTTTCGATGGGAAGTTCTTCATTGGCGTGCTCGGCAGCCGCGTGTATTGCCGTCCAATTTGTCCTGCGCCCACGGCGAAAGAAAAGAATGTTCGTTATTTTCCCACCGCGGCTGCAGCGGCCGAGGCAGGCTTTCGCCCCTGCTTGCGATGCCGGCCGGAGTGTTCGCCCGGAACTCCGGCGTGGCTGGGAACGTCCAACACCGTCTCGCGAGCTTTGCGCCTGATCGGGGAGAGCGGCTTGGAGAGCGGAGGGATGGAAGTTCTCGCCGAGCGCCTGGGAGTTGGCACGCGACATCTTCGCAGGCTGTTCATCCGGCATCTGGGCGCGACTCCAATGGCAGTCGCTCAGACGCGACGCTTGCATTTCGCAAAGAAGCTGATTGACGAGACTACGCTGCCGATGAGTGAAGTCGCTCTCGCCTCAGGTTTTGGTTGCGTGCGGAGATTCAATGCCGCCATTCAAACGACCTATCACCGCACTCCCAGTCAAATCCGGCGCCTGGCGCGGCAAAAGACGATTCAGCCGGAAAACCAGTATATTTTCCACCTGCGTTTCCGCCCGCCCTATCACTGGAGCGGCATGCTGGCTTTTCTGGCGGCGCGCGCCACTCCCGGTGTCGAGGCGGTGGAGTCGGGCAGTTATTTCCGTTCGATCCTGGTCGGCGGTATGGCCGGCTATTTCGGAGTCTCCCTCGACGAGGAGCACAACTCGTTGAGAGTTTGTATCCAGTTTGGCGATCCTCGCTCCCTGTTTTTTATCATTGAGCGGATCCGCGCCATGTTTGATCTGAATGCCGACTGGACAAAAATTGCACGCGCTTTTAAAAGCGACCCCGCGTTGACAAGGGTGGTCGAGTCTGCTCCGGGGCTGAGGGTTCCGGGCTGCTGGAATGGCTTCGAGTTGGCAACGCGAGCGATCCTCGGTCAACAAATCACTGTTCGAGCCGCAACTTCCCTTGCTGGGCGGATCGTAAAAGCGTTTGGGCGAGTGTTTCCCGGGACCGGTTCGCTCACCCACTTGTTTCCGCCGCCCGAGATTCTTGCCGATGCTGATCTGACAGACATCGGCATGCCAAGGGCTCGCCGCGAGACGATCCGTGCTCTTGCGCGGGCGGTTTGCGACGGCCGAATCAGGTTTGAAGGGATCGTGGAGTCTACTTCTTTTCTGCAAAGCCTGACCGAGATTCCCGGCATCGGCAAATGGACGGCGCAATACGTGGCCATGCGAGCGCTCGGTGAACCCGACGCATTTCCAGTGGGCGACGCTGCCCTGCTAACCGCGCTAAGTTTGACCAATGCCGCAGAGCTCGAGCTCCGTGCGGAAGCGTGGCGGCCGTGGCAAGCTTACGCGACCATGTACGTTTGGAAAACCGCAACTCAGGCCAAAGTCCAGAGAGAGAAACGAACCCCGCAGAAGAGAAAACGGGTTCCGATCGAAGATATCGGTCATCCCCTCACAATGCTCAATGCGTAACCTATCCCCTTCAGCGTTTCTCGAGTGGCAAAGGCTTCTCGTCGTGTATAAAGTTTATGACTTTCCCCGAGGAGCGCACCTCTATGAATCGACGGGACTTTCTCGTGAGTGGAAGCGCCACATTGGCCACGTTGCTGGCCTCGCACAACTCCCTACCTTTTTTGCACGGTCAACAAGAAAACGTTTCCTCAAAGGATCCTCGCGGCCATCTGCCACTCCTGTTCGGCACCGACTATTACCCCGACCAAACTCCCGAGAACCTTTGGGAACAGGACGCCGTGGCCATGGCAGCAGCGGGCATCACGAATGTGCGCATCGCTGAGTTTGCCTGGGCGCTGATGGAGCCGCAGGAAGGCAGCTTCGACTTCAAGTGGCTCGAGCGCGCGGTTGGCATTCTTCACGTTCATCAGATAGCGGTCATTCTTGGCACACCATCTGCGGCACCACCTCCGTGGCTCACGCAGAAATATCCTGAGGTCTTGATGGTCAATGAGCACGGCGTCACGCTGAGTCCCGGCACACGTCGCTTCACGTGTCCGACGAATGCGACTTACCGCCGCCTGTCACTCGCGGTCGCAACCGCAATGGCTCGCGCCTTCTCCTCAACTCCTGGTGTCATCGGTTGGCAAATCGACAACGAATTCACCCTCGGCGAAAGCCCCCGTTGCTATTGCCGTTTCTGCCGGGAAGGATTCCAGCAGTGGCTGCGGGGCAAGTATCCATCGCTCGACGCCCTCAATCAGGCGTGGGGCACCGTATTTTGGAGCAACACTTACAGCGATTTTTCGCAGATCCCGGTCCCGCTTCCATCCGGTGCTCCACCGAACCCCGGGCTGGCGCTCGATTATTACCGCTACCAGAGTGCTGCCAATACCTCTTCCCTTGAAGAGCAGCTGACCATGCTGCGCAAGCTGTGTCCCGCGCACTTCATGACCACGAACAATGTGGGCGCTGCCGATTTCATTGATATGCGCGAACTGTATCGCAACCTCGATTTCGTGTCCTCTGATAACTATCCCGGGTTTTTCGCGATTCATGCAAGCGGTCCGAACTCAGGAGTCAGCGCCCCGCAAGAAGTGGTTGTACCGATGGTCGCCTTCACCCACGACTTTATGCGCAGCGTGAAGGATGGCCAGCCTTTCCTCATCATGGAAGAGCAGAGTGGCAAGGCGGGGCAACCATTCTTCTCTCCTCAACCCGAACCTGGGCAACTCCGCTTATGGACGTACCAGGCAGTGGCTCACGGGGCCATGGGCATTAACTATTTCCGCTGGGACACTACTAATTTCGGCGCCGAAGAGTATTGGCATGGGATGCTCCGGCACGATCGGTCGCACAGTCCCGGTTTTGACGAGATGCAGCAAACCATTCGCGAGCTCAAATCGCTCGGTCATGAAGCCCTGAACGCCCGATACGACGCCGACCTCGCTCTCTGCTTCGATTCCAGCTCCGACTGGGCGCTTGCCATCCAACCGGGCCAGCCCAAGCTCAAGTACCTTACCGAGATACTCTCCTGGTACGGGTGCATCGCCGCGTCACACGCGGGCGTCGACGTGGTTGATGCCACCCAGGACCTCGCCCGATACAAGGTGCTGTGCTCGCCTGCGATGTATATAGTCTCCCAGAAACAGGCCGACCGTATTCGCCGTTTTGTCGACGGAGGCGGAACATTCATCGCTGGCTTTCGTCTAGGCGTCAAAGACGAGCACAGCCGAATCGTGGATACACCCTTGCCAGGCTTGTTGCGCGATGTTATGGGAGTGGAGCTCGTCGACTACGAACCAATTTACTCAGAGAAACAGGGCGTGAAGTTCTCCGGTCCGCTTGCCGGGGCTGACGCCGAGTGCCACATTTGGGCCGACGTGCTTGATCGCAAAGGCAAGGACGCGGAGGTTCTTGCCACTTACTCCGGTGGCCAGTACGCAGGCAAGGCCGCGATCACCTCGCACCCCTATGGCAAAGGAAGAGCGATCTACATTGGCCCTCACCTCGACGGCGCTGACCTCGCCCGGGTGCTTCTTACTCTGATTGCGTCGAGCGGTGTCAGCCGATCAATTCAGGCGCCGCCTGGCATCGAGGTCACGTTTCGCCGCACGGACCGACAAACTTGGACGTATTTGCTCAACCACACGGCCAAGCCACAGTCTGTCCAAGTAGATGGGCGCTACCGGGATGTACTGGACCACTCGGCAATTTCTGGTCCGGTCAACGTTGAACAATATGGAGTGAGGGTCCTAGTGCGGCCTTAGGTCCGCTCAGGTCACCGGGGCCGGCGTTCAGCTGGGTATGTATTCGTGCGAACACTTCCATTAACCTCCTTGTGTCTGTTACGTCTACTCTTTATGAGAAGCCCACGACTGTCTCTCTGCGTCACGGCATTGCTCCTCCTGACTCTGGCCGCATCTTTCGCTCAGACCGCGGCTACGTCAGCGGTCCAGCAACTGAATGATCTGCGGCAATCTCTTCGTAGTGCGCGGGACAAGAAGGATTGGGGAACCTACGGGACCTACGCCGCTCGACTCGAGGAGTTTCTGAACGGCTCGCCAAGATCATTGCTGGAGATGGCTCGGGCAGATTTGATGAGCGGGCGCACTGCGGAAGCGAAGGCCGAGGTTCAGCATATCCTCGACATGGGCCAGGCCGAAGATGCTCTGCTGGCTCCGCCCTTTGATGGGTTGCACAGTCTGGACATCGCCGTGGCTGCCAATCGAAAGCCTGTTACCAAAGCAACAGTCGCGTGGGAACTGCAAGACATCGGCTTGTTGCCCGAAGACATTGACTACGACGCTCCTACGAGGAGATTTTTTCTCACCAGCGTTCTGGAAAAGAAAATTGTTACGCTCGGCCCAGATGGGAAGGTCCGAGACTTTGCGACTGCTCCCGATCGGTGGCCCATGCTTGCACTTAAGCTGGATGTGCAGCGCCACCGTGTGTGGACCACTGAAGTCGCACTGAAAGGATTCAGCATCGTACAAAAGTCTGACTGGGGGCGTTCCGCTGTTCTCTGCTATAACCTCGACGACGGCAAGCTCTTGTTCAGAATCGAAGGCCCCGAGGGAAGTGCGCTGGGAGATATGGCGCTGATGCGGGACGGTGTCCCCATTGTTTCCGACGGCGAGGGCGGAGGAGTCTACCGGGTCAACGATGGCAAGACGCTGGAACGAATCGATCGCGGAGATTTTATTTCTCCGCAGACTCCGTCTGTGAGCGCGGACGGCAGCTCTCTCTACGTTCCAGACTATCTGCGCGGCATTGGAATACTCGATCTATCGATGCGGCAAGTGCGTTGGCTTTCCATGGACAACAGGTTCATTCTCAATGGTATTGACGGACTCTACTTGCATGGCGATAGTGTTCTCGCCGTGCAGAACGGTTCTTCCCCCGAGCGCGTGATCTCATTCCGGCTCGACCCCTCCCACGGCAAAGTCATCTCGCAGGATGTCATCGAGTCCGCCACAAGCACGATTGGCGATCCCACCCACGGAGTGATCGTCGGGTCGGATTTCTACTACATTGCAAACTCAGGCTGGGACACGCTCGAGGACAATGGTGAGCGCAAGGCGACGGCGAAAGTCACCCCGGCAAGAATCATGCGAGACGCTCTTCCTCAGTGAACAGAATTGTGCGCGCTACCACACGCGACAAAGAAAAATCGATAGCAAGCAGCCTCGCGGCGTCTCGGGCGCCACTCGAACGCAGAAGAGGGCTGGCTTTGGACCAGGCCCCATCACGATCGCATCCTAGCTAGAACGTGTATTGCAGGCCGAACTGCATCTGCCGCGGCTCGTGCGCCAGGTTGGTGAGGATTCCGTACTGGCTCGGATTGTTAATGTTATTGTTTGCTGTTCTGAGAGACCCGGTTGCATTCGGGTCAGTGGAAGGGTCGTTGAAGCTGGGATGGTTGAAGACATTGAAGGCTTCGGCCCTGAATCGCAGAGTTTGCTTATCCGACCAGGGCATCTTGAAGGTTTTGAGCACCGCCATGTCGGTGTTGACGTAGCGGGGTCCGCGCAGGGCGTTCCGGTCTCCAGTGGCTCCGCCAAATGGGAATCCAAAAGCGTTTAAGGCGGCGGTCGGATCGGCAAAGAAATCGACCGAGTGGGTGGCGGGATCAACGTGAATGCTTTGCCTGACGGCAGATTTCGGCCCTACCAGGACAGCTGAGCCGGTCTGGGTAAAGGCAATGGGAAATGCGTTGGTTGTGGTGTTCCACGGATACCCAGAGTGGAACGTAACGATACCCGTAGTCGCCCAGCCTCCAACAACAGCGTCAAGCCACTTCGGAGCGTCACCCAGCAGAGATCGCCCACGACCAATCGGGAGTTCGTAGTCGTAGTTGGCGCTAACGGTGTGGAGCGCATCGAAATTCGAGCTTGCCCGGCAGACTCGCAAGTTCCTCAGATCGCAGACCAGCCCTTGTCCGTTAAAGGTCGAAAAAATGACATCGTTGGTGATGTCGGAGACGTTGTCGATCGAATGGGCGTACGTGTAGTTGAAGTCAAACTGCAGGTGGTTGGAGAAGCGCTTGCGCAAACTGACGATCAGAGAGTTATAGCTCGAAGCACCAAAGTTCCCCACGTTGGCGATCGAGCCGGTCTGGTAGGGCAGGCCGGTATTGGGCAGCAGTAGTCCGGCATTGGCCAGAATGACGTCTACGGTTGATAGATCGCCGATCTGAAAATTGAAGGGGAGGAATCCTGCGGCCACACTCGTGCAGCTCGCTCCAAACACCCCCTGACAATTGGCACCGGGACCGAGCACACTGACGATCGCTGCATTCATCTGATTCTCAAACCATGGCTGGTCCTGCGGAGTCGTGCCCGCCTGTATGGCAGCCTGTATGTTGCCGAAAGCAGTATTCAGGAACTGACCCGATTGGGGATCCTTGAAATTGAGCTGCTGAGCGGGATCGCCGACCGCAATCAGGCGGCGTCCGAACCGGCCAAAGTAATTGACATCCAACAGCATGTTCTTGGGAAGCTGTCTTTGAAATCCGAACGACGCCGTAATGCTATAGGGCATCTTTAGGGTGTTGTTGAACTGGAACAGATCGTTGTTAGTAAACAGACCCGTTGAGCACGGCTGACCCGCGGGAACGAAGTTAAAGCCGTTGGCAACCCAAAATCCGCCGACGGGGCAACTGACTCCGTCGCTGACAGTTGTAAACGGGGTGAGTGACGGTCTCGGCAGCGTTCCAGGCGCAGGTGGAGCTACGGGTGAATTGATCGACCTGAAGCGAGGATCGTTTTGGAGCGATCCGGATGGATCGCTGGCAACGCCATATTGGGTCGACCGGGAGGTAGCGAACAACTGGCTGACCTCGTCGGTTTCAAAGCTCAATGTGCTGAGGACTCGGTCATAGCTAATTCCACCCCCCGCTCGGATGCTGGTTTTGCGGTCGCCGAGAACTTTGCCGAGAATTCCGCTGGTAAAGGACGGCGAGTAGGCGATTCCGATCCGCGGAGAAAAATCCTTCCAGTCCGGGTGGTAAAAATTCGGTCCATGATTCACGGGACCACCCAGCATATAGCTGACGAGCGGAGCCGCCGCGATCCCGTTGGTTCCGCTGGCAGCGGCCTGCTGGCGCGTCCCAAACATCTGCTGCTCGAAAACGTTGGGCACAGATTCGAAACCATTGGCCTCAAAGGGCACGCTGTGGTAGTTCCAGCGCAAACCGTATGTGATCGTAAGATCCGAACGAAGCTTCCAGGAGTCCTGCAGGAAGAATTCATATTCGTTGTAGTGATAGTCACGGACCGCAGCAGTATTCTGCGGAAATGGATTGCCGGCGCGATCGAAGTTGTACTGCCCAGTATTACTGGAATACCTACCCAGCAAGACCGTAAAGTTGTTGTCCCAATTGGCCGCTACGCTCGGATCCGGAAAGATATCCCCTGGTCTAAGCGATGAATCCAAGCTGGTGATCTGCGATTGCAGTCCGATGGTCGGAAAGTTTATGTCGTTGACGTTGGAAAAGTGCACGCGAATTGGTTTGATGTCGCCGCCGAATTGCAATGAATGTTTGCCCAGACTCCAGATGAAGTTATCCCGAACCTCAGGAACCCCCACGTTGCGGCTTTGCGCACGAAAGTCCCCGTAAGGGCCGGTCAGTCCATTCGTGAAGCCGAACTCATTCGGAGCCGTTGGCGCGAATTCAGACGGAAAGTCGTCGACTTGACGGCTGAGTCCCACGAAGGCCTGATTGGTCATCCTGTTGTTAATGGCCCAAGTCTCGCCTACAACCCAGGTGCGGTCGTGCACAATTCTCCCGATGAGCGTCGGCGGATCTTGCGGGAAGAGTTGTTGATTCTGGGTGTCGTGATCGCGGTCCCAGGTACCACGTGCGAACAACTGATGCTTGGAACTGAGGTTGTAATCCAGCCGGCCTACGAAGGTATTCTCGTTCCGACGAAAAGGAGCGGTAAAAGCAAAGCCGCCTGTGTTCACACCATCACCAACACTGGTATTGTTGGGAGCCGGGTAGCGGTTTTGTATGAAATCGACCAAGGCGGTATCCGGACCTTTTCCCTGCGGGTCGATGGCTGCGGACTGAGCCTGCGTTAATGTCGTGATGCAGTTCGGCTGAGATTGCAGGGTCGCTGATGCAGTGCAACCGGGGTTGCTGTTGACATAGGATATCTGGCCATTTCTAAAGGCAGACAGAGGAACCGTGATGTTCTGAGGCAGTCCTTCGGCGTCCCGGCGTCCCAGGTAGCTGAAAAAGAAGAATAGTTTGTTCTTCAGTATCGGGCCACCCACACTTCCGCCGTATTGATTACGCGTGAGTTGTCCTTTCTTGACCCCATCCAAATTGTTGAAGTAGTCGTTGGCGGCAAGGAGCGACACACGATTGAACTCGGAAAGCGAGCCGTGCCACTGGTTTGTTCCACTCTTCGTGACCAGATCGACTTGCGCGCCGCCGCTACGTCCGAAAGTTGCATCAGAATTTCCCACGATAGTGCGGGCCTCCGCAATGGAATCGATGGGGGCCCGGCCAACCGTCGTGAACGACTGTCCGATGGTTTCGTCATTTACATCGAGGCCGTCAACGGTGATGTTGCCCGCGTCGGCACGGGAGCCGGTGACGGATCCGTTCTGCGCATCGGACCCGAATTGCGGAGCCTGAACGCCGGGCTGCAGTTGCAACAGGTTCGAGGCGTCGTCACGAAATAGACTCGGCAGGTCGGAAAACTGCCTCCCCGTAATCACGTTGCCGATGCTGGCGTCTATCGTATTCACCGTTGCGGAATTTTCCGCGCTGACTTCAACGGTCTCTGCCGCTTGACCGACCGCCAGGTGTGCGTCGCGCGTCTCGGTGACACCCACCTCTAAAGACACATTGGTGACGACCACATTGCGGAATGACTGCTTGGTGAATGTCAGCGTGTATCCAGGACCCGGTGGGACGCTAGCAAACTGATACGCGCCTACACTGTTGGTTTTAGCCGTGGCGGAAAATGCAGTCGCCGGGTTGCTAAGCTCGACTTGAGCGTCAACCACAACCGCACCGCTGGAGTCGGTGACCACTCCGGTGATTCCCGAAGTGGCCTGTCCTGCAAGGAAGGTGGACGCACAACAAAACAGTGCAAAGACAACAATCTTGACACTTATAACTTGCTTCATAGCGCTTAGCATCTCCTCATGCGATGTGAAATGGCGGGCGACCTTCACCTGGTCATGCCTCGAATAAAGTGCACGTTTTGCGCCACAGCCATTTCGCCCTGAAATTACCCATGGACTCGCCGTGCTTCTCGCGCGATGCTGCGGTGCGTTCGTCCCTGACCTTCCAACAAAATGGAGACTGGGCATGTGAGTCTATGAGTTGTCACATTCGCGTTGGTTGACAGATCTTGTGTGAAACAGAGCTTTACAAGTTGTGATGGCGCTTAACATCAATACCCGTGTGTGGACCGCGCAAGAGTTCCGCAAGGGAGGAGCCACGTGCTGCACTCGCCAGGTGCACCGTCCGGGACAGGTTTTCACTGAGGTTCCGAAAAAGGGCTGCCCCCTGATGATTCCTGTAATAATTCGGCCTCCAGGCCGTCTTTACTTGTGTAAGTGAGCAACTGGAGGCGTAACCTGCGAAGCTTATTGGCAGAGGAACCGGCGATCGCGATTCCGGACGAACTCGATCGGGCCTTTCGGGCCCACCACGGTTTGGTCTTCCGCACAGCGTACCGGATCACTGGCAACGCGGCGGATGCCGAGGACGTGCTGCAGACGGTGTTCTTGCGCCTGCTCCGCCGGGCAGCCCACGCCGATGCTATGGAGAATGAGGAGAGTTACCTGCGCCGGGCGGCAATCAACGCCGCGTTGGACGTGATGCGATCGCGACAGACCGATCGGACCGTGGAGCTTACGGAACTACCGGCGGTGGGCGCCCATGACGATCCTCGCGAGCTTCGCGAGGCGCTGGGACGTGCTATGGCCCAATTAAAGCCACGTCCGGCGGAGATCTTCGCGCTGCGCTTCCTCGAAGGTTTCAGCAATCCGCAGATCGCGCGGATGCTCGGCATTTCACAAGTGTTAGTGGCAGTTATCGTTCATCGCACTCGGCAACAGCTCCGCAAGGCGCTTGGCGCGTATCTAGGAGGCAGGTCATGAAGAATGAGAAGCTCGACGGTTTGCTGTCGGCAATTCGAAATGAGCATGTGGATGACAAGGTCGTCTCCCAGGCTGGCCAGCGGGTTTGGAATTTGATTGCCGGGGGGTCTGCGACCGCGGACCTCAGCACGCGCACGCTTCGAAGCTGTGCAGATTTTCAAGCGCTGATCCCCGGGTATCTGGGAAAGCAACTGCCGCCTGCGCGTACCCTCTTATTTGACGATCACGTGCATGCCTGTGTCGCATGCCGCCACGCCCTAGAGACCGCTCGGGAAGGAGAGCCGCAAAAGGTTTGGCGGCTGGAAACAAAGCGCTCCGGTTCACCGGGATGGTGGGCGGCGGGCGCGGCCGCTGTCGTTGCAGTGACATTCGCGGTCCTGGCATTCACGAATGGGCTTCTTCCTGGCCAGCATTCCGTTCGCGCGGCGGTTCAAACTGTGGACGGCTCGCTGTATGCCGTGTCCGGCGCGGAGATGCGGGTGGTTCCGGCAGGCTACGAGATCCGGACTGGAGATGAGATCCGCACCGCGAAAGGATCGACGGCTATTGTGCGACTGCTCGACGGCTCCCTGGTCGAGATGGGGGAACGCTCCGATGTTTCGATCTCGCGGGCGTGGAAGGGCACGACGATTCATCTGGATGGCGGCCAGGTCATCGTGCAGGCTGCCAAACAGCGTTCGGGCCGCCTGTATGTTGCCACGGACGACGGCCTGGTCTCAGTGAAAGGCACCATCTTCTCCGTGAATCATGGGACGAAAGGCTCCCGCGTGGCCGTGATTGAAGGCGTGGTCCGCGTGGAATTTGGAGAAAACACTGCCGACCTGCGCGTCGGGGATGAAGCAACTTCGGGCGGCGTGTCGAAGGTTCCGATCCAAAACGAGATCGCGTGGAGCAGGAATGCAGCCAAATACCTTGCCCTGCTAGGAGACTTCGCGGTCCTGCAGAAACAGTTTGCGGCGATTCCTGGGCCTGGATTGCGGTACAACTCCGATCTTCTGCCATATCTTCCTGACCACACCGTGGTCTACGCAGCGATACCGAATCTCGCAAATACCATGGGAGAAGCGAGCCGGCTTTTCGAGGAACGGCTGCGGCAGAGTCCGGAGTTGCGCAACTGGTGGCGGCAACAGCAAAAAGGAAATGGGCCGAAGCTGGAAGATGTGCTGAATGGGGTAAAGACGTTCAGCAGCTATCTGGGCGAGGAGATCGTGTTCGCCGTGGCGAAGGACGGAACAACTTACACCGCGCCGGTAGTGCTTGCGAAGGTACAGCGTCAGGGACTGGAGGCCTTTCTGCAAAAGGAAGGCCGGCATCTCAGTTCAAACCCGTCGCAAGTAGCGCTGCAAACCGTGCACGACCCGTGGGCCGTGACACCCGAAGCCGGTCGGCCTCTTCTGGTTTATGTGAGCAACGACCTGTTGATCGCCACTGCGGACGTGGCGGAACTGCAGCATGTGGTCAAGCGGGTCCAGCAGGGCGGCGGCAGTCCGTCCGCCGAAACACCGTTTTACCAACAGATTGTCCGCAACTACCAGCAGGGCGCAGAATGGCTTTTCTGCGTGGATATGGAACAAATTGTCGCGCAACACGTACAAGACGGTAGCAACGGCCACCCCCTGCCACCGGGAATGGGGGACGTGCGATACCTGACGATGGAACACCGCGAAGTGAGCGGCAAGACGGAGAGTCATGCCACTTTGACATTTGCGTCAGAGCGCCAAGGCGTGGCAGCGTGGCTGGCGGCGCCTGCCTCCATGGGGTCGTTGGAATTCGTTACGCCCGACGCCAGCATGGTGACATCGGCGGTGATCAAGAACCCGAGAAGCATTATGGAAGAGATGTTCAAGATGATCGGGAGAGGGGATGACGCCTTCACGCGGCATATCGCCGAGTTCGAAACCAAAACTGGCGTGAACGTGCTCAATGACCTCACGGCGCCGCTTGGCGGCGAGGTTACCATGGCGTTCGACGGCCCGATGCTGCCAACCCCGCGGTGGAAGCTGATCTTCGAGGTATATGATCCGGCCACCCTGCAATCGACGATCGCAAAACTCGTTGATAGTTACAATCGCGAGGCCGATCAGAAGGGGCGCCCGCTGCAATTGACGCAGCGACAGGTTGGTTCCCGGACTTACTTCGTCATTATTAGTTCGAACCCGAGCAACCCGAACGCGCCGAATCCCGAGGTTTACTACACCTTTGTCGACAGTTATCTGATCGCCGCGCCGGATATGGCCACCATCTCGCGGGCGATTCAAACCCGCGAGACGGGATACACGCTGGCGCATTCAGCCGGGTTTCAAGCGCTATTACCGAGCGATGGGTACACCAACTTTTCGGCGATCTTCTATCACAACATCGGCCCGGTCCTGGGCCCGCTGGCCGAACAACTGAAATCTAGCGGAGCTCTGACCCCGCAGCAGCGACAGTCGGTCGATGCGCTTACGGCAAACTCAGCTCCGGGCTTGATCTATGCCTATGGCGAGCCGGACCGGATCGTCGTGGCGAGCAATACCGGCTTCATGGGTTTTGATCTGGGCACTCTGTTGACGATGGGGGATAATGGGCCGTTCCTGCCCCAGATGTTCCTGGGCAATACCTTGAGTCATCCTGCACCTCAAACTCAGTGAGTACGACGACACACCTCGGAGCAGCAGAAGGCGAAAGCGAGCAGACGCCGCCTGCTCCTCCATTGCCTCCGCTGATTGAACTGCACGGTCTTTCGGTTAAGTTCGGCAACCGAGAGATCCTGCGCAGTCTTACTGCTTCCTTGCGCGGGCAAGCGATAGGCTTGCTCGGCCCAAACGGTGCAGGCAAATCCACCCTGATCAATACCCTCCTCGGCTTCTACAAGTCCTCTGCTGGTTCTGCGCGGGTATTTGGATACGAGATCGGAACGCAAGTCAGAAACATACGCGGTCTGGTTGGCTACATGCCGGAGAACGACGCCTTCATCTCGAAGATGAGCGCGGTATCGTTCGTCCAAATGATGGGAGAGTTGTCGGGTTTGGCGCCCGACGTGGCCCTCGAGCGAGCCCATGAAGCGCTGTTCTATGTTGGCTTAGCGGAAGCCCGTTACCGCCAATTGGGAACTTATTCGCAAGGCATGAAACAACTGGCGAAGTTGGCCCAGGCTATCGTTCACGGTCCGAAGCTCTTGATCCTCGATGAACCGACTAACGGCCTAGATCCTTCTGCACGCCAGCGCATGATCCGAATGATCCGCGAAATTCGAGACGGCCGGGAAATGAGGATAGTTCTCTGCTCGCATCTGCTGCGCGATGTCGAGGAGACCTGCGATGAAGTTCTGATCCTCAAGCAGGGGCAGATCGCTCATTACTCCAATCTGGACCAGGAGCGTCAGGCGAACAAACGATTTCTAGAACTCGAGATTTATGGTGCGAACGCAAATGGAGATTTTACTGGGGCGATCGAGAGGCTCGGGTGTGAGTGCGCTGTGACGGCAAACCGCATGAAGCTAGTTCTCGCCGATGGGATTGAGACTCACGACATCTTCCGCATTGCCGCGGAACGCCAGGTGCGCATCCGGCGGCTGAATTTCCGGCGCGACACGCTCGAGGATATCTTCTTGAAGGCCATGGAGTCCTGAATGCAAAGCTTGAGGCCGATGCCGAGGAGTGGGGATGGCTGTTTACAGGAATAGCTACAAGCCGTATTCCGGGCCGTTGACTCCCGCATGGTCGCGGTGGCTGGTGCTTTTTCGTTATTCCAGACGGAATCTTTTTCAGTCCAAGTTTCAGACCGGGTTTTTTGTGGCCTGCTTCTTCTTCCCCGTATTGAGCCTTTTCACGATCTACCTCGTTCATAGCGCTAGCTTTCTGGCACAAGTGGGCATCCCCAGCCGGCTCATCTCCATCGACAATAAGTTCTTTTTCTATTTCGTGAACGTGCAGGGAGCACTTGCATTTCTTTTGACTGCATTTGCCGGGCCCGGACTGATTTCGCCGGATCTTGCCAATGGCGCGCTCCCCCTGTATTTCTGCCGTCCGTTCTCGCGCGCCGAGTACGTCCTGGGCAAGTCTTCAGTCCTGGCGATTCTGCTATCGCAGATCACATGGATACCGGGATTGATTCTCTTCGCCGTGCAAGGGAGTTTTGCCGGACCTCGATGGACAGGGGACCACCTCTGGATCGCGGGCAGCCTGGTTGTTTCTTCGCTGATCTGGATCACAATCTTGTCGCTGTTCGCAATGGCGCTCTCAGCCTGGGTGAAATGGAGAATCGTCGCCGGGGCCCTGCTGCTGGCAGTGATGTTCTTCGGAGCAGGCTTTGCGCAGACGGTCAACGCCGTCCTACAAACCGACTCGGGCTATTTCTTCAGTCTCGGGTACTTAACGACAACAGTGGACAATGCTCTCTTCCGGATGGATGCCGTGCGCGCAATTTCCGTGGCCGATGCGTGCATCGCCCTGCTCGCGTACTGTGCCATCTGCCTCGGCTTGCTCATGCGCAAGGTACGCGCTTACGAGGTGGTGCGGTGAACGATCGCATCCTCTTCGAAGACGTATCGAAGTTCTATGGCGAAATTCTGGGCGTGAATCGCGTCAATCTTTCGATCCCGCCCGGGATCACCAGTCTGGTAGGCCCGAACGGTTCGGGCAAGACCACACTGATGAATCTGATGACCGGCTTGGTCAGGCCCACGCGCGGACAGGTTCGAGTGCTTGGTTACACGACCACCGATCCCGAACATCTGTTCACGATTGTCGGGTATTCCACGCAGTTTGACGCGTTTCCCAAGGGGCTGACGGGATTTCAGTTCATTTATTCCTATCTGCGGCTGGCCGGGAGAGATGCCCAGAGCGCGGAGCAACTTGCCTGGCAAGCGATTGAACGGGTGAACCTCACCGACGCCGCCACACGAAATATCGCAGGCTATAGCAAGGGAATGCGCCAGCGGATCCGGCTGGCCCAGGCTTTGTCGCATGATCCGAAAGTTCTCGTGCTCGACGAACCTCTGAACGGTCTCGATCCACTCGCCCGCTCCGAGATGATCGCGCTGTTTCGTGACGCGGCGGCGCAGGGCTGTTATGTGATCATCTCCAGCCACATCCTGCACGAAGTCGATGTCATTTCCGATCAGGTGATCCTGCTCAGCAATGGCTACGTTGTGGCCGAGGGCCCGATCCGCAGCGTGCGCAGCGAGATCCAGGAACATCCCGCGCAGATTCTGATCCGCTGCGACAAGCCGCGAGAGCTTGCCGCGAAGATGTTGGAGGATGCGCACACGATCGAAGTTGCGATCCACAAAGACGGTCGTGGCCTGCTTCTGAAAACGCGGGATGCCGACAAGTTCTATCTGACGATGAATCAGATTGCTCTGAACGGAATTGAAATCGAATCGGTTGTCCCGGCTGACGACGATGTGCTCTCTGTCTACGGTTACTTGATCGGAAATGAAGAGGTAGTCCGATGATGAGCGTGTGGTGGCCGCAGGTCAAAGCGGTAATCCGACTGGAGCTGAAGAAGACTTTTCTCGCGAAGCGAGGCCTTTGGATATATCTGGTTGCCGCTCTCCCGGTTCTCCTCTTCATAGCCTACGCAGTGGTCACTTCGACCCAGCAGAATCGAAGCGCCAACGTCGCCCGGCGGACCGATAAGCAACTGACTTACCAGGATCTGCTGGCGGTGAAGGCTGGCATGGCTAAGGATGAAGTGGTTGCAATCCTTGGAAAACCGTCGCTTAAGTTTCATTGGTCTGAAAATCGGCCGACGGGGCCGCTGACAACCCTGAACATCCTTCATGAGCAATACCGTTACTCTGACGGGCAGAACGACTTGTATGTGGAAGTGGCAGACGGCCGGGTCGAGGCAGTTCATATTCATGAGGGCTACAACCTGGGCCAGGATTCGATCGTGTTCGCCGGCGTTTTTCAGTTCTTTTTTCTTCGGCTGGCCGTCTTTTTCGGCTGTCTGGGGATCTTCATGAACCTGTTCCGCGGAGAGATCCTTGATCGCAGTCTCCACTTCTATTTTCTTGCGCCGATACGACGCGAAGTCCTGATGGCAGGAAAGTTTTTAGCTGGCTTGCTGGCCACTTGCACCATTTTCGTAACCAGCACCGTGCTCCAGACCATAGCTTTTGTATGGCACTTCCCGCCGAGCGTGCGGGACGTCTACCTTTATCACAATCACGGTCTTGAACATGCGGCGGTGTACGTGGGAGTGACTGTGCTGGCCTGTGTTGGCTACGGAGCGTTTTTTCTGGTGGCTGGAATGCTGTTCCGGAATCCGATATTGCCGGCGGCGGCGATCTTGATCTGGGAAGGTGTGAATCCCTTTCTGCCGGCAGTCCTCAAACAGTTCAGCGTAATCTACTACCTCAAATCACTGTGCCCCGTGGAGATTCCGAGCGCGCCCGGCACGCCACCTCTGCTCGCATTGCTGATTTCCAACCCCGATCCCGTGTCTGTTCCATTTGCGGTGCTGGGTGTGTTGATCGTGGCGCTGGTTGCGCTCTATGTTTCTGGCGTCCAGGTTCGGCGTATGGAAATTAACTACACGAGCGAATAGAGCTTGAAGTCGTCGGTTGCAACTTGTTCGCCTTCAGACGCGAATCCAATCCAACAGAATGAGCACCAGCGCGCCGGTGCCCACGATCATCCAGAGAGAAAACCCTTGGAGCAGAGGACGAAGACCAACTCGCTCGAGCGTCGGCTTGTTGAGTCCGGTGCCGATCAGAAACAGCGTTGCAGTAAGCCCGATCTTTCCCAGATGGTTAAGAACGCCAAAGGTCGGGTTGAACGCCGGCAACACCGTATTCAAAAGAGCGGCAAAGCAGAAGAACAGAATGAACCAAGGCCATTGAATCCGCGCCTTGGACTTCAATGTAACGGCCGTTACGACGGATAGAGGGACGATCCAAAGGGCTCGGGCCAGTTTAATTGTCGTGCCGACGGACAATGCCACCGAACCATACTTGGCGGTTGCGCCGACGACCGAACTGGTGTCATGAATGGCGAGCGCCGACCACAGGCCAAACTGTTCCTGCGTCATGTGAAACATGTACCCAACCGCGGGAAACAAAAACAGCGCAACCGAATTGAGGATGAACACAGTCCCCAGCGCCACGGCCATTTCTTCCTCGTTTGCTTCTGCAATCGGGCCGACGGCCGCGATGGCGCTGCCTCCGCAAATGGCCGTACCGGCGCTGATAAGGAACGCGGATTTTTTCCCGACCTGAATGAAATAGCCGAGCCCGAGTCCGAGCAGCATCGCGATCGTGATGCTGGCGGCCGTGTACAGAAAGCCCGAGCGTCCCGCGTGAACAACTTCGTGGAGGTTCATTCCAAATCCGAGGGCGACGACGGAGGCTTGCAGCAGAAACTTTGCCAGGCGTTTGCTCTCGACGTGAAACGGATGGGGCATGGCGAATCCGTAAATCAGTCCTCCCAGAAGCGCGATGGGCGGAGAGACCAATCCGCTAGCCGCCAGAATCAGTCCCGCGAGGAAGAGGTACTTGCTCATCGCATAGAGTCTGACGAGAGACAGAACGCGCGTCCAAGCAGTAATTGTCATTAGCGATTAGTTTGGCTTATCGGCTGGAACTGCCTGCCCGGAGCGGCTTTTGTGGCGTGTTCGAAAGAAGGCGGGCTCGCTCGAGAGCGAATTTACGGAGCGCGCCCGCCGGGCCTTGCGGTTCCGGCCCGGTCGGAGAAATGAGCGTAAAGTGACGCTTGGCCCGGACACCACTGACCTGGGCGACCTTGAGCGCGCCCAACTCCAGCTCTTTGGAAATCGCCCATCGCGAGACGAAGCCGAGGCCGAGACCGGCTTCCACCGCAGACTTAATGGATTCCGTGGAATCCAGTTCCATCACCTTCTTGAAGGACTTGAGTTTGAAGCCCGCCTTTTCAAGGGCCGTCTCGACGACACGGCGCGAGCCTGATCCCTGTTCACGCATCAGAAGACTGAATGCCGTGAATTGGCCCTGGGACAACCGATCGAATTCGAAATCGCGTGGTGTGATCAAGACCAACTCGTCCTCCATGAATGGCTCCGTACGAACACCCCGGTCGCGCGCTGGCCCTTCGATCAGGCCGATGGAAACCTTACTTTCGAGCAGGCTACGAACAATTTCGCTGGTATTGCCGCTATGCAGCGAGAACTGGACGCGCGGATGCTCGTCAAGGAAGGCCCCGAGGAGTCGAGGGAGAACATACTGGGCGATGGTGGTGGAGACCCCCAGCGACAGGTCTCCGGATACTTTGCCATCGTAGCTGCCAAGCTCTCGTTCTGCCTCAGAAATCAACGACGCGACTTTGTTGGCATAGCCGAGCAAAACTGAGCCTTGCCGAGTCAGCGAGATGCGGCCCGCCGCACGGTCGAAGAGACGCGCGCCAAGGTCGCTTTCGAGCGCTTTGATTTGAAGAGTTACTGCAGGCTGGGTAAGGAAAAGTTGCTCCGCGGCCTGGCGAAAGTTCAGGTGCTCAGCTACTGCACGAAAGACCTTCAGGCGAAAGTTTTCTAGCTGTGCCACGGAATGATGAACCTGCCGAGAGACCGCCTGGATCGAGAGCGGCGCATCAAGGATACAGCACAAGTCCCTGAGTTCGGGCGTGGCCTGGAGAGTCTGAATGCTGTATTTGCAGGAAAGACCCTATTCCCTACCGGCACTGGCCGGGCTAAGACCTAAGGTTGGCTACAGCTTCCCCATCGCCGCCTCCGCGCCCGCGCGCTCAAATTCTGGCCATGCCACGCCGCCGCTTCCGCAGGTTGCATTGGGCGGTTGGACTCCTGGTGTTACTTCTCATCGTCGTGGCCATCAGCGTGCGCATCGTTATAGTTCGCGCTCAGCCGATTCTGCGGAGCCGAGTCATCGAGACTCTCTCGACTCGCTTCAAGAGCCGAGTCGACCTCGCCGAACTTCACGTCTGGATCGCGAATGGGGTCCACGTCAGCGGCAAGGGTTTGAAGATTTTCGGCGCTACCGACCCAAATCCATGGGAGCCTGGCGTCCAACCCTTATTGGAGATCAAAGAATTCCATTTTCAGACTGCCTTGCGCAACCTGTTCCGCGAACCCATGCACGTGGATACCGTCTTTTTGGCCGGCCTCTCCATGAATATCCCGCCCAAAAGCGATCGCCAGCAGATGAATAACCTGCGCCGACGTTCGGGAAAAATGAGCATCATGGTCGACCGCTTCGTGTGCACCAACACGAAGCTCATCATCAACAACGCGCATCCTGCCAAGGCGCCGATGGAATTCGACATCAGCGATCTGCGAATGAAAGACGTCGGCCCAGGTTTACCCTTGCGCTTCGACGCCACGCTGGTCAATCCCAAGCCGGTCGGGGACATCCAGTCGACGGGGCAATTCGGACCGTTGAACGAAGAAAGCCCTCGCGACTCCGCCGTTTCGGGAAACTATTCCTTTACCAATGCTGATCTCGGAACGCTCAAGGGCATCGGAGGAATCCTTTCTTCCATCGGAGCCTATGCCGGGACCCTGGGCCGCATTGAAGTGAACGGCCAGACCGATACGCCCGATTTTCACATTGCCAGCGGCCATCGCGT
The DNA here is from genome assembly GCA_963719615.1 of uncultured Acidobacteriaceae bacterium. Taxonomy (GTDB): domain Bacteria; phylum Acidobacteriota; class Terriglobia; order Terriglobales; family Acidobacteriaceae; genus Sulfotelmatobacter. Next base: position 21,007 of record CAVRCR010000053.1, read on the forward strand.
CCCGCTCCATACCGACTTCCACGCTCTCGTTGACGGCACGGACGGCGATACTTATCTCGATCCGGTCATGGCAAGGGTGCTCCATTCTTCGTTTACCGCCAACGGCAAGGTCGTGCGCATGAAGAATGCGCACGGGCACGACATTGAACTCGACGTAGTACTGGGCCACGCCAATATCGAAGATCTGCTGAAGCTTGGCGTCAAAACTGATCCCCCTATCATGACGGGCGCAGTGGCGATGAAAACCAAGCTTCGTCTCGTGCCCGGACCTGCCGACGTCGCCGACCGGCTAAGACTTGACGGCACCTTTCACGTGTCGGAAGGCCACTTCGACAACGAAAAGGTTCAGAATCGAATCGATTCCTTGAGCCTGCGCAGCCAGGGTAAGCCAAAGCTCGCGCAAGCGCAGGGCGAAGAGAATGTAGCGTCTGATTTGCAAGGAACGTTCGCGCTTCGTCAGGGGGTGCTCACTTTCCCCTTCCTGCACTTCCAGATTCCCGGCACACACGCGGACATGACTGGGCAATACAGCCTAGACGGTAACATTTTCGACTTTCATGGAACGGTTAGGCTGGACGCAAAACTTTCTCAGATGACGACCGGCTGGAAATCAATCCTGTTGAAGCCGGTTGACCCCTTCTTTCGCAAGCACGGAGCAGGAACGGAAGTTCCTTTCAAAATCACCGGCACGCACGAGGAACCGCACTTCGGCCTGGACTTTGGACATAAGAACGAAAGCTCGCGTGTCGACCACGAAGAATCCACTGCAGTACGCTAGCGCTCCCGTTCCTCCTCGAGTCCAAGCGTCGCATGCTTTCGAAAGCCCATACAGCATCTGGGGTATTGTTCCCCTGTTATCGTCACAATATTTTTCGAAAATAGAACCCCAGTCGATGACACTCCGCTTCGTCGCTGGAACTCACCAAGGAGGAACAGGATGCGGAAGGACTCATTGCGACAGCTATACGTCGACGAATTAAAAGATCTCTACAGCGCTGAGACCCAGTTGGTGAAGGCGCTGCCCAAACTGGCTAAAACATCATCGAACGCCGAGTTGCGTCAGGCGTTCGAGGAACACTTGCGGCAGACCTCGGAACATGTTTCAAGGTTGGAACAGATTTTCGAGACCCTTGGAGAAAAACCCGGTGGCAAGAAATGCGTGGGAATGGAAGGTCTGGTTAAAGAGGGCGCGGAGACAATGCAAGAAAAATACGGGGATACCGTGATGGATGCTGCCATCATCGGAGCCGCCCAGAGAGTGGAGCACTACGAGATCGCCGGATACGGGACGGTCCGGGCGTTTGCTGAGTTGTTGGGTGAAAGCAATCACGTGTCCTTGATCGAGCAGACACTAGAAGAAGAAAAACAAGCCAATGCAAAGCTGACCCGGTTGGGTGAACACGTCAATTCGCAGGTAGAAGAAGGTGAAACAGAAACGACCGGCCGGCAGCGCGAGAGCAAGAGTACGTCCAAGCGGGCCGCCTAAGTTGAGAGTGGAAGGGCGCCCACGCGTCCTTCCCTCAGTTTTCCACGAACGTCGCTTGGAGGATTCCGCTCGCGTGCGCTCTGAAGGGAAAATTCGGGCAGTATGGTTGTGACGAGTCCGGCAGGGTGAAGCGGCGGCTCCTTTTGCGGCGCCGTTCTCTTCCGCAGACCGACGAACGCAGCAATCGTCAATAGCAGCCCCAGGAGAGCAATGGAGATGGTTAAGAGCGTTCGACCCGCCTTGGGATTGCCAACGATCATGTTCTCCTAGCGAACTCTCTAAACCGCTTTCCGCAGGGTGCTGGCACTCTCGGATCCGCGCTTCTCCGCCGAACCGCCGGTGCAGGCCTTGCACCCCGCGACGGCTTCTTTGCGACGCTCACGCAGGCGACTCTGGAAAGTGTCCCACCGGCCGCCGATTCCAGCCGCGCTATTGCTGATAACCACTGCGTCGGCGCCCGCAGGCACAGCCCGTTCCGTCGGCGAAGATGCGGCTTCAATCTCGGCTGCCCTGGATGGCGCGTCAATCGGGCGTGTTTCAGTATCTGCCGTCCACCCGTGCGCTTCGGCCGCCGCAGCAGCGGAAGGGGAGTTTCCCGGAATTTGCTGGGGTGTGGGAGTGACATTGCGGTCAGTTCCTACGCGATGCATGACCGGACTGCTTTCCCACTTCGAGCGGTAACGTTGCTCGTAGCTAGCCCATCTGGTGTCGGAATCCAGGTCAGATTCCTGATAGGGTGGGAAAGTCTCAATCTGCTGCTTGCTCAGCCGTGTCTCAAAACCGTCACCTGCTTTGGCGGATGGGCGCAGGCTGTCAGCCGGCACGATGAATTCCTTGGTCGTGAGCCAGCCCCCGGTATCGACAACGATATAGCGAATCAAACCCGTGGAATGATCAAAGATGACATCGTCGATCTTTCCTAACTTTTCGTTGTTCGTTCCGTAGAGCTGTGAGCCGCGGATATCCTCGGCGGCGTCGATCACCCGCGCGTCCCCTAAAATCCCATAATGTGCCAAATCCGACCTCCTGAACCTTCACTGCATTATGAAGACATCGAGACGGAGTATGGGATTGAAGCGAGAGATAAACAATCCGACGATCACTGTAGGGAGAAAAAGGAAACCACGCGGAACCGCTTTCGTTGGCCGCGGCCTCAGCATTCCTCCTACGCAGGGCCGCATCTGATCTCGACTGGTTGGCGCTAGAACTCAGTTTTTCTCGCCGTTTCAGACCTTTGCCAAACCAATGGAACCTCTCTCGACATCCCTTGCCATTCCGACGGCACGACTCCTGTTGCTCGCAATTCCGGTGGCCTGCGTTGCATGGACGGTCACGCACGAAGAGGTCTTCCGCGAGCCCCGCGAGTATTGCCAGCGACAGACACAAGTGCTTCGCAGCGCGCCCCGACGAAAATTCTCCTATCTGTTCACGTGCGAATATTGTTTCAGCCACCATGTGGCAGCGGTCTTTCTGACCCTAACTCGATTTCAGATGCTCTATACCGACGCCGAGCGAAGGAAGGCAGCCTGACCGTTTGACACAACGACTAGCTCCGCTGACCCGCGCCCACCAGGCGCGATCTGCCATAATACCCGAGTGTGCGGCCGATATTGGTTCTCGCGCACCGCCAAGGCCAGTTGTTTTGCTGAAGGCACACGATGAAAAAGCCGGTGATACGCGTGACGAAATGGCTCGGGGACATTCCCGTAGAGGCTCATTGCAGTGCGTGTCCTGGCGTTGAGTTCAAGGCGAAGGGTCTAGGCCATCGGCCTAGCCGCGAGGAGTACCAGAAGTCTCTCCAAGAGCAATTCGACGCGCATTGTAAGGCCACTCACACTTCCGGGAACGGTGACGTCGAATCTCTGACAGAGACCGACTAGTTCCCCACTTGCCGTCCAATTGCCAACAGTAAGCCTTTTATCTAAAACGATTTACGGGCTCATAAAGTCGCGGAGTTTGTGTGCAGAATCGACGACCCTGTAACTACCGCTCAAGGCTGGTGTCCTCATGCATCGTTGATCCGATCCCAAAACCTCCCACAATCGCCAATCGGACTAGGACAACCCAGAGACTTTCGACTGCAACTAAACAATTAGTTACTTTTCTTGTTTTGGTTCGTCTAACCGGACGCAATGGAGGAATTGAAGGTGCCGCGAAAACAGTCCGAGACTCTGACTGAGGCCGAACTGCGGATTATGAACGTGTTGTGGCTGAAAGGGTTTGGGACGGTTCAGGAGATCTTGGATTCGCTGACGCAGAAGCCTGCTTTGGCCTACAACTCTGTTTTGACCACCATCCGCGTGCTGGAGCGCAAGGGCTACGTAGAGCATTCCAAGGATGGCCGCGCGCACGTCTACGCTGCTTTGGTGGGGCGCAAAGAGGCAACACGCTCCGAGATCCGACACCTGGTCGGCCGTTTCTTTAAGAACTCCCACGAACAGCTGGTTTTGAACATTCTTGAGGACAGAGGAATAGACGTCGAAGAACTTACTCGCCTGCGGGAGATGTTAGAACGGAGCGGCGCAAAATGATGTGGCCTCAATTGGAGACAGTTGCCCAGATGGCCATCGGCCGAATTCTGAATTCGCTTCCTGAGGGATTCCTCATCGCACTTTTTGCGTGGGTGATGTTGCGCATTTTGCCGCGCCAGAATTCGGGAACACGATTCGCAGTCTGGTTCGTGGCCCTGTTGGCTATAGCTGGACTTCCCCTTGTGGGCGTGACGGGTGGGCACTCTCTTCTCCCGGTAGCCGTGGGGCGGCCTCTGATCACCCTACCCGGTCCGTGGGGACTGATTCTATTTCTGGCATGGATGATGGCGGTGTGTTTTACGATCCTTCGCTTAACAACGGGGCTTTGGCATCTGCGCGAACTGCGCACGGGTTGCGTCGCGATCTGCATGGCTGACCTCAACCCCGGGACGGCAAAAGTGGTCTCCGACTTTACCTCATCGAGATCAGTGACGCTGGCCAGGTCAGAGCACGTTAGCGTGCCTGCGGTTGTCGGCCTTTTCAAATCGATCATTGTGATTCCGGGCTGGGTCCTTCGAGAACTGTCGCCCGAGGAACTGAACACCGTCCTGCTTCACGAGTTTGCACATGTGCGTCGGTGGGACTCATGGACGAATCTACTGCAGAAGATCGTGCGGGCTGTGTTCCCTTTCCATCCCGCAGTGTGGTGGATCGATAGGCAGCTCTCGCTGGAGCGAGAGATGGCTTGCGACGACCACGTCCTGGCTGAAACCGCCAATCCGCGCGGTTACGCGACGTGCCTGATCGCGCTCCTCGAGAAAAGCGTTGCACGGCGTGGATGGGCGATGGCGCACGCGGTCGTTCACCGCGCACGTGAGGCCTCCTTGCGCCTGGCGCAGATCCTTGACGTCGGCCGGCCGAATACCAGGAACGTCTGGAAACCAGCTATGGCTCTCGTGGCTACTTTTTCTGTGCTTTGTCTTATGGTAGTGGCGCGCGCTCCCGAGTTCGTCGCATTCGAGCAGAATATGCGCTCAATTCAGACCAATGAAGCACATTCGGCTTCGATCGATCAGTCTTCTGCCCCCGTGGCGGCAGTCACTCCTGCAGCTATGGGCACGGGCTCATCGTCATCGTTAAAGAAAGTTTCTCGATGTGCCGCGCACGTTGCCGGACACCCTCTCGAACATCGCCGCGCTGGCCCACAGGTGATCGCAGCACGTTGGAGCGAGCACACCGAGCAGCCGGTTGACTCGATGACCGTGGAAAACAACCAGAGTCTTCGGCCGGTATCGGAGACACTCCTGATAATCCAAACAGCGGAACGCGTGGGGCCAAACTCCTGGGTTTGGAGTGTCGGAGTATGGAAGGTAACTATGCTGAATGCGCCTCCGGATGGAGCGGGAAGAGTACCGGTCGCAAAAAAGACTTAGGATAAAAAAATTTGGGAGTAACAACTAAACAATTAGTTGCAAAGGAGAAGTGAAATGCAAAGCTGGAAAACAAAACTGACCCGGCGCTTACTAGCGGCCGTGGTCGCTGTAGTAACAGTCGCGGCGCTTACGACTTACGAGTTCCCTAAGCCCGCGAGAGCAGCTGTGGCGGCTCCCGCTGCTGCACCGCTTGACGACAACAGTGTCGCCGCGTTGCTCACGCTTGACCGCGCTATGGAAACGCTAGCAGCCCGGGTTACTCCCGCGGTTGTAAACGTGACCGTGACGTCGAAGCTGAGCACGCAGCAAGCCGGCGACGAATCTTCTGAAGACATGCAACAGTTCTTTCGTCCGTTCGGTGGCAGCCCGTTTGGCGGTACACCGTTCGGTCGCCAGTTCAACATGCCGATGAACCCTCGACAGCGAGTGGAACACGGCCTGGGCAGCGGCGTGATCATCTCGCCCGATGGGTACATCGTTACCAACAATCACGTGGTGGAGGGGGCCACCGATATCCGGGTCACTATGAGCAACCGCGAGGTGCTCTCCGCGAAGCTGATGGGCACCACCCCCTGACCGACCTGGCAGTGATCAAGGTGAATGGGACGAACTTGCCCAGCGTGCCCTGGGGTGACTCGGCCAAGCTCCATCCCGGTCAAACCGTGCTGGCGTTCGGCAACCCCTACGGATTCCGGTTCACGGTGACGCGCGGCATAATCAGCGCGCTCAATCGCCCGAATCCGGATGCGAGCGACCGCCACAAGCCCGGTGAGTTCATTCAGACTGACGCCGCCATCAATCCCGGGAACTCGGGTGGCGCACTGGTCGACGCGCGCGGAGAACTCATCGGAATCAACACCTTCCTGATTTCGTCGAACGGCTCGTTCTCAGGAATGGGCTTCGCGATTCCGACGCAGATCGTTCAGCCCACGGTGGAAACCTTGATCCGCGACGGCAAAGTCAGTCACGGACTCATCGGAATTGGCATCTCGGACGTAAACCCGGAGAACGCCAAGTACTTCCAGATGAGCACTGCAAGCGGAGCCATCGTGACTCAGCTTGAACCCAATTCTACCCGGTGGCAAAGCCGGCCTTGCGGACCGGCGATGTTATCGCCAAACTGAATGGACAGTCCGTGACGGATGCCGGGGAACTCCAGATGCAGGTCGGGCAAAAACGTCCAGGTGACTCGATCCATTTGGAGGTTATGCGCGATGGCAAGACCATGAGCATTCCAGTCACTCTGGAAGCGATGGATGAAAATAGCAGCCGCCCGACTGCCGGCGCGGAGCACGGGAAAGGCCGCTGGGGACTGAGCCTCGGTGATCTAAACTCTGCCACTCGTGACCAACTGCAGCTCCCGAGCGACGTTCACGGTGCAGTGGTAGAGGATGTCCAGCCGGGAAGTCCGGCGGACAATGCTGGCTTGCAGCGAGGAGATGTGATTGTCGAAGTGAACCGGCATTCCCAACAGTCTGCAGCCGACGTAGCACAGGCACTATCCAACGTCTCCAAGGGGCAGGACGCGCTGGTGCTGGTTTGGTCAAACGGGGGCAATACGTTCCGCGTGTTGCATGCCACACAGGGGTAGGCGAGGCGCTTGTGACTCGCTCTGGCGCAAGCTTGGGGCGGAACAACAGCGCGGTGCATGGGGGCTCTGTGGAGTCGGAGTACC
>CAVRCR010000054.1:0-41976 GCA_963719615.1 uncultured Acidobacteriaceae bacterium
ATAGGATTGACCCGGAGACTCGGTGCTGGACTCCAGCACACTGAGCGCCTGAAAAAGTGTATGGATACTCTCCCTCGAACCGGAGCATCGCAAGAACCGATTGGCTACCACCGAGGCATGAAAACCTTGGGAGATCACCTGGGTTCTATTCGGTGCTCAAGCTGCTTGCGTCTTCAGTTGTTCGACGTCGAAACGTTCCTCCTTCTTCCAAAGTGTCAAAGTAATGGCCGCGATCTTGCGTGCCAGGGTCAGACGCGCCATCTCCGGCTTCATGCCCTTGGCCAGCAAAGCCTCGTAGAAATCGTAGAGCGGTCCCCTGCCACAGCTGGCCCGGGTGGCCGCGCTCTTGAAGATCTCTTTCATCTCATGGTTGTGATTTCGATTCAGACCACGGAGCTGCTGAGGTTTCTTGGAGAGTTGCAATTGTCCACGCACGAAACGGTATTGCGCACTGTCGTGGGTCTCAATGCCCAGCCCGCTGTAGTTCCACAGCTGCCGCTTGCTGCGGAACCGGTTCGGGGTTTGCATGAGCGCGATCAATCTCGCCGCTCGAATCGGACCGATGCATGGTATCTGGCGCAGCAGTTTCGCGGCTTTATGTTTCCGGCTCTCGGCCAACAACTCAGGTCGCACCTCTCGCCGCAAGGCCTGCAATCCATCCAGCTGTTGATAGAGCAGCTCCGCTCGGCGCCGCACTCCTGCTTGGGGGAGCTTGTCCAACCATTCCTCTCGACAGCGCGCAGCATAGACTTGGGTGCCGGCACAAGGAATGCCCCAGCCGCGATACAGTGCCTTCAGGCGATTCATCACGCGAGTCAAATCTTTGCCGATGGTCTGATAACTGCGTGCCAACTCGCGCAGCGTCCGTACTCCATTTTCTCCGTGGTAAACCGGTCGCAGCATCCCAGTACGTAACAAGTCGGCCAGCTTCCGCGCATCCACCTTGTCGCTCTTGCAGCCCTCCTTTAATAAGGCATTGCGGCGCGGATTGCACACCACAATGTGCTGCACCTGAGGCTGCAGCAGATCGTACAGCCAGGCGGCCCAGGTGCCTTCTTCCCAGGTCACATGCAGCTCGCCCCGTAGACCGTGGACGAACTGCAGAATGCTGCTGGCTTTGGTTTCGATGATGGACTCCATCACCTGCTTTCCGCCCTCATCCAGGACAGCGATCACAATCGCTTCCTTGTGCACGTCCATTCCGATATATTTGTCGTGACTCATTTGAGTTGCCTCCTTGGGGGAAAGATCATTCGTGCCAACGCCTGTCTTTCCCTCAAGGTTAAAATGCCATTCTCCGGCCGATTTGCCTATGCTCTCCTGTAGTCCTTTCCCACCGGGCACACTACTGCAGTTACTCTCGAGCGCCGCCGTAGCGGAGCGAAGCCCTGCACAGCGCAGCACAGCGGAGGCGGCGCCTCATCCAGCTTCGCCCTTCCGAAGCGGGGCGCTTTTTCATAATGCATTGTCCGCGTCCGTGATGCGCATCGCCGTTCGGAGCGTAGCGGGACAAGATGGCTTGAACCGCGTCGCGCTAGGGTTGATACTAGCCTTCGATGAAACGAAGGCCGAAAAAGCAGGAGCCGACGGACGGGTTTGAGATCGTCAAGGCGGTTGGGCTCACGTTGCCGGACGTTGAAGCTACCACGAAGTACGACGGATCGCCGGTACTGAAGCTGGACGGCTGCTTCATGGCAGGCCTAGCCACTCATCCCTCGGCGGAACCAGACACGCTCGTCGTCAGAGTCGGCTGTGAGGAACGCGAATGGCTCATAGAGGATGCACCCGAGACGTACTACGTGACGGACTACTATCGAAGCTATCCCCTGTTGCTTGTACGGCTGTCGCGAGTTGATCGGGACGCCCTCCACGACCTGCTCTCCGTGTCATGGCGCTTGACCTCGCTCAAGGTACCAAATCGCAGCCGATCCCGACGCAAGGTTGAAAGCACAAGGACGCCTTAGTCAAATGTGCGGGTTGTTGACGAAAAAATCCGATTACGCTCAATGACCAGCGGTCAAAACGTATAAAAGTCTGTTCTCGACAGCCTAGTCACTCATCCCCTTATTGCACTGTGAATTCCCTCGTGCTTGTCGATGTTCCGCCCGCATTCGTCACGGAGATTTTGCCCGTCGTCGCGCCTGCGGGTACGGTTACGCGGATGTAGTTGGACGTGAGCACGTCGAACTTTGCGCACAGGCCGTCGATCGCAACCATAGTTGTGCTCACGAAGTGGGCCCCCTGGACCAGAAACGTTGAGCCTGGCTTGCCGCTCGCGGGCTGGAAATTGACCAGCGTCGCGCGAGGTGGAGGCAGACCTGCGTCGATAACCCAGAAGGATCCATTGGACGGCTGCCCGTTAGTGGGCGCGCCGTTCTGGAAAGACATGCCGTAGAGCTTTCCGTCGGCGGCCTGGAGAAGGCCAAACGGTTCGAATCCGTTCACCGCCGAGTTCAAGGGGTATGTTGTACAGAACTGAACCTGAGAGAGTGGAGCTGAAAACAATACCCGGATTACCGAAAAAGAAATCGCCCCACAGATTGCCGTCGGACGCTTCGATCAGGTCTCCGTCGGAGAACTGGGTCGGAGAAACCGGGCCGATCTCGTGATACGCACCCGCGAGCGTGATGTGGTACAGGATGCTTCCGACCCGGAGGCCGTAAAGTTTGCCATCAGAGGCCAGCGTGAGGCCGCTGGAAGCGACGTTGGGTAAATTGATGTTGGGAGAATTGAAACCGTGCAGGATGGTGTACTGACGGGTGACCGGATCGAAGCGGAAGACGCTGTTGTAGGGCTTGAGTTGGTCTCCGGCCACTGTCGTTCCGTAGAAATTGCCGTCCGGGGCCTGGAGCATTCCGAACACGCCGGTGCCGTCGGGTTGCGCCTTCAGGTCGAAGGTGTGGAGAACCGTGTAGTTGCTGCCGGTCCGGCTCATGCGGAACAACACGCTGGTGGGCGGATTCGTAGGGCCAGTTACTCCGTAAAAGTTGCCGTCGATGCCCTGGGTGAGGAATGCGGGATTGGCGCCGTCGTGGCAATCAATCGTGTTGCAAAAACTGTGGAGCAGGGTGATGGCGCCGGTCTTGCTCAGCCGGAACGCTGTTCCCAGGCCGTTGCCGCCGTCAACGAGCGTGGTCCCGTAGAGAAATCCGTCTGTGCCTTCCACCAGGCTATCGGGAGAAGCGCCATTGGGCAGGCTGCCGTCGGGCAGTTCGGCGAAGTTGTAGAGTACGGTCAGTTGCCCGCTGGGGGTGATCTTGAACACCGTGCCCTGGGCATTGAGGCCGGTGCCCCCTTCTGAGGCGATACCGTAAAAGTTGCCGTCGGGGCTTTCGATGAACCCACTCAGAAAGCTGCCATCCGGGCACTTGGTGAGCGTTGAGTCACACGGAAAGCCGACCAATTGGGTGATGGCTGGCGCCGGAGTCTGGGCGGTCGCGCCGGCAACCATTACAACCGCGGCGAAGATGAACGCTGAGAATTTGCGACTCATGGCTGATCCTTCCCAGGACGAGGTGCACTTTATACCGCAATTTCGCGCGCGATGTGTTTCGCCCTCGTCAATAATTTGTCAAAAGGCGCGGAGGGATTGCCTCTTCGCGCGAGCGGGGGTCCGCGAAACTCCACCCTGACGTCGCAATGAGCCCGGCGTTAAGATGGAGCACCCGGCACCCTGCGCTGCTGCGGTTAATGGTCAGGAATCTGGTCAGGAATACGGTCTACGGGGTTGTATCGACTCCTGGCGGGGTCTTCTTCCGGTACACTAATGGGCGCACACTTTCTATAGCCGCATGAGCACCGAAATCACTTCCCCGCCTCAGCTTCTCACCGACCAAGATCTCTACCTGTTTAACGAGGGCAGCAACTATCGCCTGCACGAGAAAATGGGAGCCCACCCGTTCAGCCACAATGGTGAGGCGGGCACGGTCTTCAGCGTGTGGGCGCCGAACGCGCGATCGGTGTCGGTGGTCGGCAACTTCAACGGATGGGATCCCAAGACGCATCGGTTGGTGCCGCGAGGTTCGTCGGGCATCTGGGAAGGCTTTGTGGCGGGCGCAGCTCGCGGGGCCCTGTATAAATTCCACATCGAATCGAACCGCCACGGATTCCGTGTCGACAAAGCCGACCCCATCGGACTGCTGCATGAGAAGCCACCTCGCACCGCGTCGGTGGTTTGGGATCTGGACTACCAATGGAGTGATCACGACTGGATGCAGAAGCGCAGCACGCGCAATTCGCTGCGCGCGCCTCAGGCCATCTACGAAGTGCATTTGGGTTCGTGGATGCGCGTGCCGGAGGAGCACAACCGTCCGCTGACCTACCGCGAGACTGCGCCACGGCTTGCCGAATACGTGGGACGCGTGGGATTTACCCATGTCGAGTTCCTGCCGGTGATGGAGCATCCCTTCTACGGGTCGTGGGGATACCAGACCACCGGATATTTCGCGCCCACGTCGCGCTATGGCACGCCTCAGGATTTCATGTACCTGGTGGACTATCTGCACCAGCACGGCATCGGCGTGATTCTGGACTGGGTGCCGTCGCACTTCCCTTCCGACGAACACGGACTGGCTTACTTCGACGGCACCCATCTCTATGAACATGCCGACTCGCGCCAGGGCTTTCATCCGGACTGGAAGACGCACATCTTCAACTACGGGCGACCGGAAGTGCGCAGTTTCCTGATGTCGAGCGCGATGTTCTGGCTGGACAAATATCACATCGACGGCTTGCGGGTGGACGCCGTCGCGTCGATGCTGTATCTCGATTATTCGCGCAAGCAAGGCGAGTGGATCGCCAACAAGTTCGGCGGACGCGAGAATCTCGACGCAATCGATTTCCTGCGCCGCTTTAATCAGGAAGCTTACAAGGAGCACCCCGACACTCAGACTACGGCGGAGGAATCGACTTCGTGGCCGATGGTCTCAAGGCCGATCTACGTGGGAGGTCTCGGCTTCGGAATGAAGTGGGACATGGGCTGGATGCACGACACGCTGAAGTATTTCCAGAACGATCCCATTCATCGCAAGTTTCACCACAACCTGCTGACCTTCCGCATGCTGTATTCGTGGCATGAGAACTTTGTGCTGCCGTTGTCGCACGACGAGGTGGTGCACGGCAAGGGATCGCTGATCGGCAAGATGCCCGGGGATGAATGGCAGCGCTTCGCCAACCTGCGCCTGCTGTTTGCCTACATGTATGCGCAGCCGGGGAAGAAGTTGCTGTTCATGGGCAACGAATTCGGCCAGGTGCGAGAATGGGGTCACGACACCAGCCTGGAGTGGCACGTTTTGCAGTATCAATATCACAGGGGCATGCAAGCGTTTATGGAGCAGTTGAACCGCTTCTACCGGGGCGAACCTGCCATGCATGTGTTCGACAATGACCCGGCGGGATTTGAGTGGGTGGATTGCAACGACAACGCCGCCAGCACGATCTCGTTGCTGCGCAAGAGCGAGTCGGCGCAAGAGACGGTGCTCGCCGTGTGCAACTTCACTCCGGTACCCCGCACCGGATACCGCGTGGGTGTGCCTCACGGCGGCTATTGGCGCGAGCTACTCAACAGCGACGCGCGCGAATACGGTGGCAGCGGCATGGGCAATCTCGGCGGCGTAGAGGCCGAGGCTGAGACCGTTCATGGCCGGCCGTATTCGCTGAAGTTGACGTTGCCGCCGCTGGCCGCGCTGTTCTTCAAGGCGATTTGAAGCCACAGAAACGGCATGGACGCACGAAAATAGCGTTTCGACGACGGATTCGGGCTTCAGTCGTGCCTCCGGCACGGAGTTCCACAATGCCGCCAGCACCCGCCAGTGAACTGGCGGGCTACTTTCGGTGGTCCCTAACGGGGCCTGTCGTTCAGTTCTGGCTTTCTCTGCCTAACGATCTCTCCGTGCTATGCTCGGCTTGAGCGCGTTCCATGCGGATTCTGACCCGCTACATCCTGCGCGAGGTGACGGCGCACGCCCTGATTGGCGTGGGGATCTTTACCTTCGTGCTGTTCACGCGGGACCTGGGGCGCATTCTCGAACTAGTGGTGCGAGCTAGCGCGCCGCTGCCCAGCGTGGCCGAAATTTTCTTCTTCACTGTGCCGCTGGCGCTCACTTACACGCTGCCTATGAGCGTTCTGGTGGGAATCCTGATCGGGCTAAGCCGGCTCGCGGCAGACAGCGAAATTACCGCCATGCGCGCCAGTGGGATGGGGGTGTGGACTTTCCTGCGCGTGCTCTCGATTTTTGTGGTCGCCGCGTGGGTGCTGGCGCTGGGTAATGGATTGTACGTGGCGCCGCGAGCACAGGCCGCGCTGGGGCACCTGGAAGAACGGCTCAAAAGCTCGCAGGTTTCCTTCGAGATTCAGCCTCGCGTCTTCTACGAGGGCTTCCCCAAGTACGTCGTTTACGTGCAGGACGTGAAGAGCGCGCAGGGGGCCGCGGTGTGGAAGGGCGTATTTATGGCCGATCTGACCGATGCTACCAACCCAAAGATCACGCTGGCCAAGGAAGGCATTGTGGTCAGCGAAGCGCCTGACCGCCTGCATCTGCATTTGCGTGACGGATCGGCGCATGAAACCGACCCCAAGGACCCGAGTCACTACCAGATCTCGACTTTTCAGGAGACCGACATTCCGATCGAGTTGCCGTCTGCCGAGAGCAAGGCCGACGAGTCGCTGCCTGCCGGAGTCATGCGGACCGGGGCGCTGTGGGAAAAGGCTGCTCGCGTCGATCCCGTCTCGGCACGGTGGTTTTTGATCGAATTTCACCGACGCTTCGCGCTGCCTACTGCATGCCTGGTGCTGGCGCTGGTGGGAATTCCACTCGGGCTGTCGTCAAAGAAGAGTGGCAAGTCCGGTGGATTCGTGCTCACCATCCTGCTGGTGTTTGTCTATTACGTGGTGTCGCTGGTCGGAGTCTCGCTAGCCCGACAAGGCCGAGTCGCTCCGTGGTTTGGAGCATGGCTGGCCGATCTTGTGTTTCTGGCGCTAGCGCTGTTTCTGCTGTGGCACGCGGAAAAGCGTCCGTTTGAACTGGCGACGCTGCGGCCATTGTGGGGGCGCGACACTCTACGGCTTGCGAGCAATCAGCGCGGGCGCGAGAATGCATTCGATCGCGCGGCGAGTCGGCGACGGGTGTTCAGCGCCAGCTTCCCGACTCTGATTGACGACTACGTACTGCGCGACTTCTTCATCTATCTGGGGATGATCCTTTCGACATTCCTGGTCCTGGTACTCGTCTTCACCCTGTTTGAGTTGCTGGGAGATATTCTGCGCAATCAGGTTCCGCCAACGGTGGTCGCGGAATATCTGCTCAATGTCACTCCTTATCTGCTGTACAACGTCGCCCCGCTGGTTATGCTGCTGGCCGTGCTGGTCACGTTTGGGCTGATGCAGCGGTCGAACGAAATCACGGCGATCAAAGCTACGGGAATCAGCATCTATCGGATCGTAACGCCTGTGGTCGTGGCGGCCGCGATGCTGGCTGTCGGTTTGTTTCTGGCTGATCAGTTCTATCTGCCGCACACCAACAAGCGGCAGGAGGCGCTGCACAACCAGATCAAGGGCAAGCCGGCGCAGACCTACCTGCGGCCGGATCGCAAATGGATCTTCGGGCAGAACAGTGACATTTACTACTACCAGTTCTTTGATCCCGACCGCGATCAGTTTGGGAATCTGACGGTGTTTCAGTTGGACCGCGCCAGTTTCTCCGTCACCCGCCGCATTCACGCCGAGCGCGCGCACTGGGAGGAGCAGTTGAACCGATGGGTCTACGAGCGGGGATGGGATCGCGCCCTCAACGTCTCGGCGATTGCCAACTACCGTGCGTTCGAGGTAGCGACGTTCCCGGAACTTCCCGAGACGCCGTCGTATTTCAAGAAGGAAGTCAAGCAGTTCACCGAGATGAACTACGAGGAACTCCGGCGCTACATCCGCGATCTGCAGCAGAGCGGATTCGATGTGGTCCGCCTGCGCGTGGAACTACACAAGAAACTCTCGTATCCGCTGATCACGCTGATCATGGCCCTGCTTGCGATTCCCTTTTCTGTTTCGACGGGAAAGAGGGGAGCGATCGGGGGAGTCGCAGTCGCGGTGGGGATTGCGGTGTTCTACACGGTTATGTCGCGGCTGTTTGAGGCAATGGGCGATTCGAGTCAACTGCCGCCGGCGTTGGCGGCATGGTCGCCTGATCTGATTTTCATTCTGGTGGGCGGGTATTTGATTTTGAAGGTACCGACGTAAAGGTGTCAGGGGCGGTTCTCTATCGCCCCTCCGGGGCTTACTCTTCTCCTGAATTGCCCACCCACGGCTTGCGCCGTGGGCTTTATTCTTTCGCCGCTTCGCGGCTGGCTTCGCCCCTCGCTTACTTGACGGCTACGCCCCAGGGATTGTTGTCTGTCGTGACCGCCGGGAGCGGCGACAGGGCACCGGAAGCGGGAATGATCGAGTATTGGGACAAAGTCGCGGATTGGAAATTCGCGACGAATAGCCAGTTGTCATCGGCGCGAATCGCCATTGACGTCGGCTGGATGCCCGTGGCCACCGACGTCCCGGCGGTTAGACTCCCCGACACCGGGCTTATATGGAAGGGGGCGACCTGGGAGGAAAGCGTCTCCAAAACGTAGAGATAGTTGCCAAATGGGTCGACCAGTAGCGGGCCCGGACCACTGCCGGTGCCGGGAAGACTGAAGGGAGAACCAGTCACTGGAACCAGGGCCCAAGGGGGAAGGCCTGGGCAGGTTGACGACTGAGTCGTCAAGCCATTGCAGATGGTGTACGCGCTAATGTTGTTGCTGGTCATGTTTGAAACGTACACAAAGCGGGCGCAAGGATCGACGGCCACGCCGGACGGAACGGTCCCGGCGGCAATGGGATTCGTGCCGATCGGACCGGTTAGAGCGCCGCTCGACGTATTCACTTTGAGTTGCCAAACTACACTATTCGCGGAATCCGCGACGTATAGGTACTCCGATGTCGGAGGGCTATTGCCCGGATCCGAACACACAGAGTTCTGAATTCCGTTTATACCGTTGCCGGGAAGGACTGTCGGAGTTGGTGCCAAGGCAGCGAGATTGGGCGTTTGAAAGCCTACTTGACCCGTAAACGTGAAAGTTCCGGGCACGGGGGTCAATGAGCCGCCGCTGCCGATCGAGTACACACATACTCCGTACTGCGCCGTCGTGCTGGGACAAGGTATCGGTTTCGCAGCGGTGGGGACCGAATTCAGACCTTCTGCCACAAACAAAAACTTTCCCGCCGAATCCATGGCCAGTGCGACGGGAGATGGGTCCGCGGTGAGCGATCCCACTGACGTCAAGGTTCCATCAGAGTTCACCTTGAATGCCGCGATGCCGGTCTTGCTCCCGCCACAAACGGGACTGGAATTGAAGATCACGTAGGCGTAGGCTCCGGCGGGATCCAACACAATCGACGAGGGGATGCCGGGCAGAACGCAGGTCGAGTTGGATGTCGACGAAGGGGGATTGGCTACGGCAGCAATGTGACCGTTGGCCAGGCTGTAGCTGAATGTCTCCATCAGCGCTGACCCCTGACTGCTCGTCATAACCAGGCCGTCGGACGACGAATTGTACGTTGTCCCGCATGCTACCAGCAATCCAATCACAACCAGTCCCACCAACCCGAGCAGCCACGCGAATCGTTTCGACATTCTGTGCATGATCTCCATGTCTAGCTGAATCAATGCTTACGTGAGGTTATGCGAGCCGACACAGTCCCCGGCGCCCCGCCGGGTCGGGCATTCGCAATCCAGAATCTGGGAAATCTCAATCCATTTGTGTATCAGGAAAGCGCGGGAAGCGCAAACGGCGCAACGACTTATTGGAACCTTGGGAGCGTCCAGGAGTTGCCCGTTTCAGAGCAGTTTACTTCGCAGCTAGATTTTATGCTTCTCGCGCCGATGTCACCGGTTCGGGGGACGGCTTGATTTGCTGGCCACCCGAGATCAGCGGCAGTCGAATTTCGATCTGCAGGCCGCCTTCCAGGCGATTGCGCGCGGCGACTTTTCCGCCATGAAAGCGAACGGCTCGTTCAGTAATTGCCAGGCCCAGGCCGACGCCTCCGGTCTGGCGTTCGCGAGCATCGTCGAGGCGATAGAAGGGTTCAAACAGCTTTTGGAGCGCCTGCGGAGGCACGCCCGACCCGCAATCGCTGACCTTGAGCACCGCCTCGGGGCCCTGGGCGCTTTGCTCACTGCTCAATTCGATTTCCACCGAGGTCCGCTCCTGGGTATAGCGGATGGCGTTGCGCACCACGTTTTCGACCGCACTGTGCAGCAAGGAGGCGTTACCGCGAACTCCCCAGTCGCCCTCGGGAATCACAGTGACCACGTGGCAGTGCCGCGCCTGCGCCTCAAACTCGGCGTCTTCGGCCACATTCAGCACCAGTTCGTCGAGAGGCACGGGAGTCTGAGGCACCCGCTGTTCGCCGTCTTCCAGACGCGCCAAGGTAAGGATTCTGCCAATCAACTCGTTCAGACGGCTGGCTTCGAGTTCGATGCGCTCCAGCATGTCGGCGTTCTCGCCCGAGGAGCGCTGCCGAGCCAGGCCGAGCGCAACGTTCAAGCGGGCCAGCGGCGACCTGAGTTCGTGGGAGATATCGTTGAGCAGGCGCGACTGTGCTTTCAACAGCGTCTCCAGCCGTTCGGCCATGGCGTCGAAGTCGCGCATGAGACCGGCCACTTCGTCGCGGCGGGTGCTGGCGGGGGCGCCGGAGCGCGCCGTGAGATCGCCGGCCGCCAACTGCCGCGTGGCCGCGCGCAAGCGCACAATCGGCTTGGTCAAATACCACGACAGGAAATAACAGACGAGTCCGGAAGAAATGATGGCGATGATCAGTCCAGGAATGGGCATACCGCGCGGCCCGAAAAATACCCTAGGCCCCGGCGGCATGCCTAGAACAAGCGTGTAGCGGTGTCTGCCGTCGGATGACGCGCGCGAATCGCGCTGCACTGGAGGGGCGGGGATGATGAATCCGTCATGCGGCATCCGCGGTCCGCCCATGGCAATTCGCATCGCCCAGTCAGGAGCGGGGCGGCCTGAAACTTCTATACCCTTCTCGTCAAACAGAAAAGCGCGCAAATGCTGTGTCGCCTCAAGGTTGTCCAGGTACTGGCGAAGTTCAGGTTGGCCGCTTTCCTCGTAAAGATTGACCGCGTCGTTGAGGGCGGTGGTGCGCAAACCTTCCCAGGTCGCGCTGCGCGGGCGGAAGGCGAGCGTAACGATGATGGCCAGCACGACAAACAGCGCTTGCGCCAGCCAGAACGACAGAAAGATTCGTAGAAAAAGGCTTTTCATGTTGGGCTTAGGACATTTTCGCCTTCTCCCTGGGACGGGCAAAAATATAGCCTACACCGCGCACAGTCTTGATGTGCTCGTCGCTATCGGTGTCCCCCAGTTTCTTGCGCACTTTGCTGACGTGCATATCGATGCTGCGGTCAAAGGGCGAGAACTTGCGGCTGAGTACGGCGTTCACCAAGCGCTCGCGTGGCACGACACGACCGGCCTCGCGCAGAAGAACTTCAAGCAAGTTGAACTCCACGGAAGTCAGGTCAACGGGCTTGCCCTCAAGGCGGACGGAACGCGTTGCCGGATCGAGTTCCACATCGCCCACTCGCACCAGATCGGGAGCGGTCGCGGAGCCGCTGCCTTCGGCCCGAGTCCGCCGCAGCACGGCTCGGATGCGCGCCACCAATTCGCGCGGGTTGAAGGGCTTGGGCAGATAGTCGTCGGCGCCGATTTCCAGGCCGACAATACGGTCGACGTCTTCGCCGCGCGCGGTCAGCAGCAGCACGGGCAAGCGCGAGGTGGCGCGGATCTGGCGCAGCACGTCAAATCCGTTCATGCCCGGCAACATAACATCGAGCACGGCCAGCAGGTAGTCGCCGCTCTTGGCTTTTTTCAGTCCGCTCTCGCCGTCGTGCACGTACTCGATGGCAAAGCCTTCGGCCTGCAGGTACTCCGCCACCAAGTGACAGAGCTCGACGTCATCATCGATAACCAGGATTCGTTCCATCACTAAAGATCATTGTGCACTATGCGGAAAATGTCTAGAAGTAAAGAATTGTCAAAGGTTTGCGGCGGGAAGGGGCTAGTGCCGGAGCTGAAAACATTGACAAAACTTTACTCGGGTTGACCGACTCTTTACCGCTTTTCGTGGCAGACTTGTGTTTCTATTAGCGTACGTAAAATCCCTGAATTTTGGGGAAGAATCTAGGAGTTACTACATGAGATCCATACGCTTTCGCTTACTTGTCGCGGTCACGGCGGTATTGCTGGGAACCGCAATCGCTAAATCGCAGAGCGCCGACGCTCCCGCTCCACCACCCATGCACGGTCACGGCCACGGATTCGCGATGGGCGAGCACATGCTGGGATTTTACGCCGACATGCTGAACCTCAGCGATGCGCAACGGACGCAGATGAAAGCCGTACTGCAGAAGGAACATCCGGCGATCAAACCGCTGATGCAGCAGTCGCGGCAGATCGAGAAGCAGCTTCACCAGTATGCGGAAGGCACCTACGATGAGGCCAAAGTCCGTGCTCTGGCCACCCAGAAGTCGCAAGTCGAGGCCGAGTTAACGGTGCAGAGGACGCGCATTCACAACGAACTGTTCCAGTTGCTGACCTCCGACCAGCAGGCCAAGATGAAAGAAGTCGAGGCCAACCACGAAGCCCGGATGGCCCGGGCGCACAAGCACATGCAGGACGCGGCGCCTGCTGCTCCCGAGCAGTAGATCCAATGCGCCAGACCTGCCTGGGTGAGACCTTGCCAAAACAGAATTGCTCGTTCAAGGCGCGGGGCTGATTATCTGGCCTCGCGCCGTCAGACGAGGATTCAAACTGCGGAGACGCATGCTGCGGAAACCCGTCACGCCGAGACCCTTGCGATGAGCGATTCCTATTTGTTCGATGTCGGATGGGTGTTCTTCACCGCCTGGAGCGCGCTGGTTTTCATCCTGAGCTTGGCGGCATTCGGCCAGGACTTGTTTCCTGCCCCGGCTCGCTCCGAGCGCGCGCAAAACAATGGTTCCCACGAGCCGGTGAAACCCGCTGAATCCGCGCGTTGAGCCTCGATCCTTCCCGCAGATCATTCGCAACCGCCACCCACGAGGCCCACAACCGCCACAACGAAGAATACGGCAAGGTGCGCCGCTTGTTCCTCGTTCTGGCACCAAGCCACAGAACTGAAAGTCTGCACCCCGCCTGCTAGAATTTCATCTACTGAACTTGCATGGTACCGAAGAGTCTGCGCCCGCTGCTGCCTTATCTGAAGCGCTACCGCTGGGGCTTTGTCATCGGCGCGCTTTGCGTGCTTCTGACCAACGGTATCTGGATTCTCTTTCCCCAGGTTATCGGCAATGCGGCTGACGATCTGAATCAAGGTGTAACGCGCCACAAGTTACTGATCTACTCCGGGTTGCTACTGGCGGTCGCGGTGAGCAAGGGAATCTTTCAGTTCCTGACGCGCTGGATTGTCATTGGCATCTCGCGCGATATCGAGTTCGACCTCCGCAACGATCTTTTTGCCCGCCTCGAGCGGCTATCCTACTCCTATTATCAGCGCCACCGCACGGGCGACATCATGGCGAGGGCGACCAACGATCTGAACGCGGTGCGGATGCTGCTTGGGCCCGCCATTATGTACTCCGCCAACACGATCATTTACACGGCAGGGGCGCTGGCGTTCATGATCTCGATCAGCCCCAAGCTGACGTTCTATACGTTTCTGCCGCTGCCGGTGGCGAGCATTGTGATCCAGTATTTTGGACGGCAGATTCACGACCGCTTTGAGCGCATTCAGTCCATGTTCTCCGATATCTCGGCGCGGGCGCAGGAGAACTTTTCCGGAGCGCGGCTGGTGCGTGCCTACGTGCAGGAAGAGGCGGAGATTCGCGCCTTCGAAAAGGAGAACAAGGAGTATATACGGCGCAGCTTGAAACTGGTGCGGCTTATGGGCATGCTGTGGCCGACGCTCGAACTGATGCTGGGATGCGCGGTCGTGCTGGTGTTGTGGCTGGGCGGACGCGAGGTGCTCAGCGGCCACATGCACGTGCCGTTGGTTTCGAATCTGGGAAGCGCGAATCCGGGGATTACAACTACGCTGGTCCTCTCCGGAGCGATGAGCGTGGGAGACTTCGTCAAGTTCAGCACATACATGATGCAGCTCACATGGCCGATCATCGCCCTCGGGTGGGTCATTAACATCTTCCAGCGCGGGACGGCATCGTTAATCCGCATTAATGAGATCATGCAGGAACCGCCCGAAATCAAAGATGCGCCGGGCGCTCGGGACCGTGAGATCGAGGGCGAGATCGAGTTCCGCGGGTTGAATTTCGATTACGAAGGGAAGCCGGTGCTCCACGGCGTGAATCTTCTTGTGCCTGCGGGAACGAGCCTGGCGATCGTGGGACCGACGGGATCGGGAAAGACGACCTTGGTGAGCTTGATCCCGCGCATCTACGATGCAGAGCCGGGAACGGTTTTGATCGACGGGCGGCCTATCCGCGAGTATTCGGTGGCCTCGCTGCGGCGGAACATTGGGTTCGTGCCGCAGGAGACATTCCTGTTCAGCGACCGCATCCGCGAAAATATTGCGCTGGGTGTTGAATCGGCCACCGACCGTGAGATTCACGACGCTGCGGAGGCGGCCAACATTGCCGCCGACATTGAAAGCTTCCCGGAAGGTTATGACACGCTGGTGGGCGAACGCGGCATCACGCTCTCCGGCGGGCAGAAGCAGAGGACGGCGATCGCTCGCGCGCTGATTCGCAATCCGAAGATTCTGATTCTGGATGATGCGCTGTCGAGCGTCGACACGCATACCGAGGACAAGATTCTCAATCACTTGCGCGACGTGATGCGGGGGCGAACCACCATTTTCATTTCGCACCGCGTCTCGACCGTGCGTAACGCTGACCGGATCGCAGTGTTGCACGGCGGACGTATCGTTGAACTGGGGACCCACGACGAACTGCTGGCTTTGAACGGGTACTACAGCGACCTGTATAACAAGCAACTGCTGGAAGAAGAGCTGGCTGAGGTCTGAGCGGCGGCGTCTTCGGCATGCGCCCTGGAAAGGGTACGTGCAGACTTGAGATTTTCTTGACACAGCTTCGCATCGAGCCTTCTAGACTTCGGTTGGGACTGCTTTACACTCACCATGCAGCGGGTCAACACACCGGAAATTCTTGATTCAGTCCAGTGCCCTTCCCGCGAGGTCGAGGCTTCGCTTCGAGACTTGTCTCGCATAAACCGCTGGTTCGGAGGCGTGGCTACTACCCGCGCACTCATCTGGCGGGCGGCTACGGCAACCGGACAAAAGCATTTCTCTCTGCTGGAAGTGGCTGCGGGATTCGGCGAGGTTCCGAAGATCGCAGCGCGGCAACTTGCGCGCAAGAGAATCGCGGTCGAGGTGACTCTGCTTGATCGGGCTCGCTCGCACCTGCTGCCCGGGAATCGTTCGGTCGTCGCAGACGCACTTGCCCTTCCCTTCCCTGACTGCGCTTTCGACCTTGTTAGTTGCAACTTGTTCGCACATCATCTGGGACCGGAGGAACTCACACGATTCGCTCGCGAAGCGTTACGGGTGAGCCGCCGCGCGGTGCTGATTAATGATCTAATCCGGCATCCTCTACATCTGGCATTGGTGTACGCGGGCTTTCCCCTTATGCGGAGCCATGTGTCGCGGGTCGATGGCGTGGCTTCGGTGCGCCGGGCCTACGTGCCGGAGGAGATGCGCGCGGCGATTGCATCGGCTTGTCCGAATAGTTCGTCGCTCGAAATTCGCCGACATTATCTTTTCCGGATGGGTGTCATCCTCTGGAAGACGGCGGCATCCGCGATGAAGACCGGATAGGGTGCACGCGTGCGATCGAGTTCTCCTCGAAAATCCACGATTTTCATTTCCTTCGTTTTTGCTTGCCCAAGATAAAGCGCACAATAGCGGTCTACTTCACGAACAGCAACCCGTGCGGCACTGCGGCCCGGAAAACGTAGGCGTAGAGCAGCACAATCACTCCGACGATCGAGCAGAGAGCAACCGAGTGCCACGCCACAAAGCGGAAAATGATTCCCTCGTTACCGACCTGCTCGGTGGCGGCGGTGGCGATTGTGATGGACTGGGCATCGACCATTTTTCCCATCACTCCGCCGGCGCTGTTGGCTGCGCACATGAGGATCGGATCAATCCCGAGTTGTTGTGAGGTAATTCTTTGCAAGCTGCCGAAGAGGGCATTGGCGGAGGTGTCGCTTCCGGTGAGCGCAACGCCCAGCCAGCCGAGGAATGTGCCGAAAAAGGGATAGAACCATCCGGTACGCGTGAACGCCAGGCCCAACACCGCGTCAAGGCCCGAATAGCGGGTCACGTAGCCAAGTCCCAGCATGAATGAGATTGCAATCATGGCGAGGCGCATGCGCACCAGCGTTCTCCAAAAAGTTCGCATCAGTTGGAGCGGGCTTCGGCCGAGAAGCAATCCGGAAACGATAGCGGCAAAGAAACAGCCGGTCCCGGTCGCGGAGAGCCAGTTGAAATCGTAGCGCGCGGCTTCTGGGGTAGGCTTGGTCACCACGGGCGTGGCGCGAGAGATGGCGTTGTGTAAATAAGGCACATCCCATCCCGGCGGCCCGGGGCGGACTTTACCATCCGCAAGTACGACGCGAAAAGCGGGCGTGGTGGCCCGATTCATGGCGAGTTTCACCGATGGCAGTCCCCATAGAAGCACAAAAACCGAGAGGATCGCGAAGGGCATCCACGCCTTCAGAACCTGTGCCGCGGTGTAACGGCGGGGTTGAACAAATCCATCGTATTCCTTCGCGGCCCACTCGGTGCCCATTTGATCGGTAATCTCGGCGGCGGGTGGCGGGAGGGCAGCCGCCTTGTCGTCATAGTCGAAGCGCCAAATTTTCTTTGGCTTCCAGAATCGGAGAAAAGCCAGAGTGGCGATAATGGAAACTACGCCTCCCATGATGTCCACGAGATTACTGTCGACGAAATTCGACCAACAGAATTGGGTGAGAGCGAAGGAAACGCCGACCACCAAGATTGCGGGCAGCACTTCGAACGTTTCCTTCCAACCGACCATGGTTCGCACCAGCCAGAACGGAACGATGATCGCAGTGAAAGGTAGAATTCGTCCGATCATTGCATTTAGATCGGACTCCGGCAGAGCGGTTACGGCGGCAAGGGTGTGAACGGGGGTACCGATGGCTCCCCAGGCTACGGGCGCGGTGTTGGCGATGAGATTCAGGGCAGCCGCATGGAAGGGCTTGAAACCGAGGCCGATCATGAATGCTCCAGCAATCGCTACCGGCGCGCCAAATCCTGCCGCCCCCTCAATGAATGCGCCAAAGCAGAAAGCGACGAGCAGGACTTGCAGACGGCGGTCTGCCGTGATTCCGGCGACGGACTCTTTCATGATTTCGAATTGTCCGGTTTCTACGGAGATGTCGTAGAGGTATACCGCGGCCAGAACGATCCAGGCGATTTTCAGCACGCCAAAGGCGACGCCGTAGGCGAAGCTTAGTCCCGCGAGCACTGGAGGCATTTTGAAGAAAATGATCGCCACCAGCACGGCGGTCAATGCGCCGGAGATGGCGCACCAGTGCGGCTTTACCTTGAGGCCGGCTAACAGGGTGAAGAGAACGATGATGGGGAGAGCCGCTACCACCGTGGAAAGCCACCAATGGCCGAATGGATCGTAGACCTGAGTCCACTGCATAACCATCTCCTTGCGAACGGAATCTGCTGCGTACTGCAGACCGAACTGCTAAGGCATGCACTCGAGGAGAACATGGCGGAACCTCGGATCACCATTACGTTCTCTCAGTCTGGACACTGGGCCGATATCGTATCACCACAGAGGGAATCGTAGAAGAACTGGGAACTCCTGTTTGGGCGGGCGCCGCAGCCTATATGGGGAACGGCTTCACAGGCTGCGGGAAAAAGGGCGTTGATCGCCAAGAACAACCACAGGGGCTAAAGCCCTCATTGATTCATGCCCTACGCGGCCCTGAAGGGCCGCTCTTCCACGGAAGTCTCCGAGACAGCTAGCGCACGACGAGCACTTCCCTCACGTTGTCCCGCGCCAGGAAGAACTTGATGGAGGCGAAGTCGCGGAACAAGGTTTCGATGTGGCGGTTGTTGAAGACGCGCTGCAGGCGGAAACCGTCGCTGATGGCGGTGTGGACGGCTCCGGTGGGCCCGCGGCGAGCCTCGCGGCGCAGCACGATTTTCTGCATCTCAAGCGTATCTTTCCCCATGATGTGAAAGCGGTAGCAGGGGGAATCCGGGCCGGCGTCTTTGGTGTGGAAGAAGGCAAGCAGCATGCCCCCTGGCTTCAGAACGGACCAGAGGCGGCCCATCACCGGACGAACCAAGCTCTCGTCGAGATAGTCCGGCAGGTTCCAGCACAGCACGACGTCGAAATGGGCCGCGGGGTAGACCAGATTGTCGGCTAGAAATTTACGACTGTCGAGGACGACCTTGCCTTCCTCGTCTTTGGTGACGAGGTTGGGATCGGTGGAGGCGACCAGCAGATCCTCACTGTAAATCTTGTGACTGCGTTCGGTGAAGAAACGGATGTTGGAGGGTGAAGTCGAGCCCAAATCGAGCACGCAGAGTGGAGTGTCGACGTCCCACAGGCGGGAAAGTTCGCCCAGGCCGCTGGAACGGCGAGTCAGTTTTTCACCGGCAGGCGGCGTTGCCGCCTGCGATGCACCGGATGAGCCGCGAAAAAGCTTCATGAAGTTCTGCGTGACTGACGCCATCACCTTAACCGGCGGAGACGAGCTGCGGAAGTTACTTTCCCGCAGCCTTTTCCGACTTGCCCTGAATATCGACCTTACCCTTCAGGTAGGCACCTTCCTCAATCGAGATCCGCTGCGTGCTGATATCCCCGCTGACGATGGCGGACTTGCGTAGCTCAACCCGGTCGCTGGCTTGCAGATTCCCTTCGAGTTTGCCCTGGACCACAATTCCCTTGGCCTCGACCGAGGCCTTGACCTGGCCGTTAGGACCGACAGTCAGGACGAAGTTCTTGAGGGCGATGCTGCCCTCGACCTGGCCGTCGATATAAAGATCTTCGCTGCCCGACAATTCACCTTTGATGACCACGGATTTGCCAATCTGCGCCAAATCGCCTGACAACGGAGCACTCATGGATGTTCTCCTTCAGGAAGCGGGATACTGCACGACCGAAAGTCTGGGAAGGCAGGTACCGGACGGCCGCGTCACTGCATCGACTATACCCAACCGTCCGCACAAGCGGCAAGCGGCGTCTAGCCCGGCGTAACGACTCAGTTCGCTTTTGGTGCACGGAAAGTCCCTTCGGCGGCGCTGAGGGCTGGCCCTGCCCTCGAGTGAAAAAACCACTCGCAGGATGCGCCCGGGTAGAAATGGTTACTGCGCGTCCAAATTGAGCCACTACGTAACGCCGAGAACAAAGGCGGGAGGAAACCTTTGGCCTTGATTGCTAAACTAATCGTTGGATGAAGCGCTCAGGGGAGGGACGATGGCCGGCTTGGCTGCGGACCGCCTGTGCCGCTTTCGTGCTGATGGGCGGGCCCGCGACGGTTGTTGCCCAGGAACCGAAGCCGCCCCAGATGCCGCCCGGCGAACTGGTGCGGGCCGCGGTGGCCAATGAGGTCGCAGCCGCTAACCATGCTGCGGTCAAACATATGTTCCGCTCGCGCAAGGAGACTCCCAAGGGCTCGCAGACCAGGCTTTATGTGGAGACCACCAGCGCGATGGCGGGAATGCTCATTGCCGTCAACGACCACCCGTTGAATCCGCAACAGCAGCAGGCAGAGACGAACCATCTGGCGTGGCTCGTGGGAAATCCCGACCAACTCCGAAAGAAGCAGACGCGAGAGAAGGAAGACACTGACCGGACTCTTCGCATCGTCAAAGCCTTGCCCGATGCCTTCCGCTACGAGTACGCGGGAACCGAGAACAGCGGAGTGGGACTGGGTGCGGAAGGTGCGCAACTGGTGCGGCTGAAGTTCACTCCCAACCCCGGGTACTCGCCGCCCTCGCACGTGGAGCAGGTGCTGTCGGGCATGCAGGGGTATCTGCTGATCGACAGCAAGAGCATGCGGATTGCCCGCATCGACGGGACGCTGTTTAAGGACGTCACATTCGGATGGGGGATCATCGGCCACCTGGACAAGGGCGGCCACTTTCGGGTGCAGCAGGCTGACGTTGGCGATGGCTCGTGGGACATCACGGAAATGAGCCTGAGCATGACTGGAAGGATCTTGCTGTTCAAACCTTTGACCATGGTGTCGGATGAGGTGTTCAGCGATTTTCGGCGCGTTCCGGACGATCTGAGTTTTGACCAGGGGGTTAAACTTTTGCAGGCCGAGCAGGAAAAGCTGGGCCACGATGAACACGCGGATGCCACAAAGAAGGCTCCACAATAGCGCCTCGACCATTTTCAGGCAACCACCACATTGTCATCCCGAGTGAAGCGAGGGATCTAGGTCTTGGCCCGCGCCACCAGTGTTGCCCCTGTTAGCAAAACACCCAGATCCCTCGCTGCGCTCGGGATGACAGATTATTCCTGCGATACAGCAACGGTGAGAACGGCCTAGCTCGCTCGTAGCGTTTCTTTTCGCACGGTTAGCTTCTCGATCAGATCAGGCTTAACACGGTAGCCCGTCCCCGGGTCGTCGCCGATGGCGATTGTGCCGTTGGGAGAGACTTCTACCTCCGGCTCGATGATGTCCTCTTTCCAGTAACGCTTCGAGGCCGAGACATCGCCGGGCAGGCTGAAGTTGGCGAGCGTGGAGAGAGCAATGTTGTGCGAGCGGCCGACGCCGGTTTCCAGCATGCCTCCGCACCAGACGGGAATCTTGTGGGAATGGCAGACGTCGTGCACGCTGAGCGCCTCGGAGAATCCGCCGACGCGGCCTACCTTGACGTTGATAATTCGGCAGGCACCGGTCTCGGCGGCGAAGGCGGCGCTGCGCGCGCTCACGATCGACTCGTCGAGGCAGATCGCGGTGCGGAGCTCTT
The DNA here is from genome assembly GCA_963719615.1 of uncultured Acidobacteriaceae bacterium. Classification (GTDB taxonomy): domain Bacteria; phylum Acidobacteriota; class Terriglobia; order Terriglobales; family Acidobacteriaceae; genus Sulfotelmatobacter. The sequence continues at coordinate 21,020 of CAVRCR010000054.1, forward strand.
TCTGCAGGCGCGCGTGGTAATAGATGTCGTCGTTCCACAGCGGCTGCTCGATCATCAGCAGGTTGAACTGGTCGAACTTTCGCAGGTGCTCGACCTGATCGAGCGTGTAGGCGGAGTTCGCGTCGCAGCTCAGCGTGATGTCGGCCCAGCGCGAGCGGATGCGTTCGAGCACATTCAGATCCCAACCTGGTTTGACCTTGATCTTGATGCGCCGGTAACCCGCGGCCAGTTCGGCGTAGATTTTATCGAGTAACTGCTCGACGGAGTCCTGGATGCCGATCGAGACGCCGCAGAGGATCTCGCGGCGCGTGCCGCCGAGCAACTTCCATAGCGGCTGCTGCTTCTGCGTGGCCTCGGCGTCCCAGACGGCGTTTTCGAGCGCCGCTTTGGCCATGCGATGGGCACGCACTCTGGCAAACAACGCGGGGCACTCGCGGGCAGATTCGATGCGCTGACCGAGCATGGCTGGAATCAGGTAGTGAATCAGAGTGGGCCAAGCACTCTCGATCCACTCGCTGCTGTAAAAGGGATCTTCGCCGACAACGGCCTCGCCCCAGCCATCGACGCCCTCGCAGTGAACTGTAACCAGGAGGATGCGGCGGCTGTAAAGGCGGTGGAAGCTCGTCTCGAAGAAATGGACGAGCGGCATGTGAATTTCGCGGAGCGTGATGGCTTCGATGTTCATGGCTCAAAGTTTCAAGGTTTCAAAGCTTCAAGGTTTCAAGGACCAGGCACTTTCAGTAGTTCTTGCGTTGAAACCCTGAAACTTTGAAACCTGCCTCTTATGCTTCCGACGCATACGACCACTTCTCTTCCCAGTGGCCAAGCAGGAATTTGCCGTTTCCTTCGGGATCGCGCTCGTAGCCTAGCACGGCCAGGCCATGGGAGAAGGCGCGAAGGAACTGTTCGCGATTACGCTCCTGCACCTGCTGCGCCTTCATGCGAGTCTCGGCCGCGGCCTTCCACTCATAGATCTGTGCGGGGACGGCGATCTCCGAGTGGCGCTCGAACGGTGGATTCTTTCCCGTTGCCAGCAGGGTTTCGACGCGCTTCGACTTCAACCACCATTCGGCGATGAGGCGGTCACTGGGAAGTCCGCCCTGCAGCGGCGACGATGTGATGCCGTATTGGTTAATGGTATAGCGCCGCGTTAAGGCGCCTAGTCTCTCGATATTCAGATACGCGTTCTTGATCTCGAGGGGATCGAAGGTCCACTCGATCAGTTCGATGCCGCGGGCGAGGGCGTCCTCGCGCTGCAACAACTTCAGCCGGCGGCCGAGGCCGCTGTTGCGGTGATCTTTTCTTACCGCCAGCATGTGCGAGTGCAAGTAGACGTGGCCGGAGCGTGTGCCGGGGACCGAGAGCGCGAATCCGACCATGTCTTTGCCCTCGAAAGCTCCCATGACCTGGCCGCCAACTTTTTCGGCTACGACGAACATGCGAAGGGGCACCAGTTCGGCGTCGGTGAAATTCCACACTTCTTTTTGCAGGACAACGCAGGAGCGGAGTTCTTCGAGACCGTGACAGCGGCGGATCACAACGGAATCGGGGATCACGCCTTCTCCCCGGCGGGCCGGACTTTGTCTCGTGCTTCGGCTCGTTCTTCCGCTTTGGCCTGTTGCCAGAGAGATTCGAGTTCTTCCATAGGAGCCTGATCGGGGGTACGGTCGGTCTGGCGCAGGCGGTCCTCCACCCACTGGAAGCGGCGGCGGAACTTGCGGTTGGTTTTGCGCAGAGCAGATTCTGGATCCACCGACAAGTAGCGCGCGACATTCACCAGCACGAAGAACAAGTCACCGATTTCTTCCTCGAGGCGGCCCTGCAGTTCTTCGGGGACGGTGGTACGCCCCGACCCGGCGATGCCACGTCCCTGCGGGCGCGGTCCGGGTGCGGGAAATTCTTTGAGATGCTCGCGTAGTTCGGCGGTTTCTTCGTGCAGTTTGTCGAACAAACCTTCAACGTTCGGCCAGTCGAACCCCACGCCTGCGGCGCGCGAGCTTATCTTGTAGGCTTCGAGCAAGGAAGGCATCGCTGAAGAAATTCCGGAGAGCATCGACTGCTTTTCATTCTTCGAGGTCGGCGCGTTGCCTTCTGCAAATGCATTCTCCGCGGCCTGCCGTTTCTTTTTTTCTTCGACCTTGAGAGCTTCCCAATTGCGTTTGACTTCGGCGGACGTACCGGCCTTCACGTCACCGAAGACGTGCGGGTGCCGATGAATAAGCTTGCCCGAGAGACGGTCGAGGACGTCGTCAATCGAAAACGAAGACTGCTCTTTCGCCATCTCCGCATAAAAGAGCACTTGCAGCAGCAGGTCGCCGAGTTCGCCCGCGAGTTCAGGCCAGTCGCGTTTGTCGATAGCTTCCAGGACTTCGTAAGTCTCTTCGAGCGTATAGGGCTTGATGGAATCGAAAGTCTGTTCGCGGTCCCAGGGACAGCCGCCGGGGGCACGCAGCCGCTCCATGATGGAAACGGTGCGCTCGAAACGTTCTCCTGTGCTGGGCATGAGGGAACCAATGTAAATGACGGCGGAGGCAAGTCGCAATGCGTCGAAGCACAGCAAAAGTCGGTCCGCGAATCGCAGTCTGGAAAGAAATCATCACCGAGCCAGATTTCCGGGCAAGACGCGGCTCCCCACGGTTAGGTTACTTTCGGTATCATCTTTGTGAGACCGTAATCTGGAGATTGCTCACGTGCGGTTTGGACTATCGTTACCTTTATGTGCTTGCGGCGAAAGCTCAAAATCAGTCAGGTAGTGGTGTATTCGGCGTCGTAACAGAACAGTACAGACGATCGCATCTCTTTTAAAAACATGACGTTAGCAGTTAAACCTCGACCATCCTTGGAAGGCCAGCACTTCCATGTGGTGGTGATTGGCGGCGGGATTAATGGAGTGGCCGTGGCGCGCGAGTGCGCCCGCGCCGGGAAGCGCACTCTGCTGGTTGAACAAAACGATTTCGCTTCCGGCGTGACCAGCCGCTCGACCCGAATCATTCATGGCGGGCTGCGCTATCTGGAGCACGGAGAGATCGACCTGGTGCGGGAGTCGGTGCGGGAACGAGAGCGGCTGCTGCGCGAACGCTCGCACCTGGTGCATCCGGTTCATTTCCTTTTTCTTCTTAATGAAAAGAGCCAGCGCAGTGCGATGACAGTACGGGCCGGGCTGTGGCTCTATCAACGCTTTGCCAGCAGGAAATCCAGCAAGTTGACCGAGATGGAATTGAAGCGCATTGAGCGCGTGCTCGATGCCGGCCATCAGTGGTCGCTTTTGAACTACGAAGACGCGCAATGCGAGTTTCCCGAGCGCCTGGTGGCTGAATGGTTGACCGAAGCGGTCGACGCTGGGGCGATCGTACGCAACCATTGTGAAGTGCTTGCCGTGGACGTGGCCCACGGCCGCGCGCGGGGCGTGCTCTTGCGGGATCGCACCTCGGGAAAAGATGAGCGTGTGGATGCGGGATGGATTCTCAACTGCACCGGTCCATGGGCGGATCGCATCTGCCAGCGGTCTTCCATCCGCACGACGAAGCCAATGATCGGCGGCGTACGCGGATCGCACATTGTGCTGCCACGATTCTCCGGCGCCCCGAATGCGGCGCTGTACACCGAGGCGGCGGACGGCCGTCCGGTCTTCGTTATCCCATGGAATGACCAGATGCTGGTAGGCACGACTGAAGTGCCAGATACGGGGGATCCGGGAAAAACGGCCCCCTCCAACGAAGAGATCGAATATCTGTTGCGCACGGTGTCGCAGTTATTTCCCAAAGCCAAACTCTCGGCACATGACATCAAGTACGCGTTCGCCGGAGTGCGTCCGCTGCCAAATACGCCCAAGGACAAACCGTCGGCAGTGACCCGCCGTCATTTCCTGCACGACCACACGGCGGAAGGCGCGGCGAAAATGATCTCGGTGATCGGGGGCAAACTGACCACAGCGGCCTCACTGGCGCGCGAGTGCGCGCGCAAGATTGGCATCGAGGTCAAGGAGCCCAAGACAATCGCGGTGGGCCCGGGATCGGCGCTTGATCCGCTGCTCGACCAGGAAGTGCTTGAGATCGCGCGAGCCGGTTCGGTCAGTGAAGAGACCGCGCGCGGCATGATGGAATGGCATGGCCAGCGCGCCATCGATATCGCTCGCACGGCCTTGGTGAGTGCAGACCTGCGGGCGCCTATCTGCCCGCATTCTTCGCACATCGTGGCGGAAGTCGTAGAAGCTTATCGGCGCGAGTGCGCCGTCACGTTGGGTGACGTGCTGTTGCGGCGTGTGCCGGTGGCTCTGGGCGCCTGCTGGTCGGAATCCTGCAGCCGCGAAGCGGCCTTGCGCATTGGAGCCGTGCTGGGCTGGGACCAGCAGGCCTTGGGATCGAATCTGGAATCGTTTGAAATGGAACGCGCTGGCTTCCTGAAGCGTCCAGCCCGCAATTCTTCCGCCCTGGAAGCTGCCGCCGACTAGCCGGCCGGCGACCTTCCTGTCGTAATTCCCCCTGGTTACCAAAGATTGGCCGTGGCCGGAGGTCATCTGGGAATCAATCAGCTACGAAACTACACTGGCGCGGAGTTGCGCTTTTTCAAACTGCGCAGGGGCATAGCGCGATGTTGTTTCCCATCAAGCACGAAAACATGACGGCGCGGCGCTGGCCGGTAGTCACGCTGGCATTGATCGCCATCAATACGGTGGTCTTTCTCTTCACCATGGGGGCCATGAATGACGAAGCCCCCGAACTGGGCGAGGTGAAGAACCACATTCTGATTCTGGCAGCACTGCATCCCGAGGTGAAGCTGCAAACCGAGTCGCAGCATCTGGTCGACGGATTCAAACACAGCCATCCTCAGCAGTGGAAGCACGTACAAGACCCATACCGCGACATCATCGACGCCTACGACGCCAGACTCAAAATGATGGAGGACGCGTCGAAGCTGCAGCAGGAGGGGGATTCGCTGAACGAACAGCTCGTAAAGCTGTCGGCGTCTTCGATTACCGAACAGTATGCGTTCTTGCCGGCGAACCCCAGGCCCATCAGCTATCTCACGGCAAACTTTCTACATGGCGGCATACTCCATCTGGTCGGAAACATGTGGTTTTTGTGGCTCGCCGGATTTGTGCTGGAAGACTTGTGGGGCCGCTGGCTGTATTCCGTGTTCTATCTGATCGCCGGGGCCGCGGCGCTTCAGTTCTATGCGTGGACCAATCCGGGCAGCATTACTCCGACGCTGGGCGCGTCGGGTGCGGTGGCGGCGCTGATGGGAGCGTTCCTGGTGCGCTTGCCAAAGATGAAGATTGAGATGGCATGGCTCTTCTGGTTTCGCATTTATCGTTTCAAGGCGGCCGCCTACTGGCTGCTGCCGCTGTGGCTGCTTGGCGAAATTTTTTATGGCGCTCTATTTGGCTCGATGAGCGGTGTAGCCCACTGGGCACACGTGGGCGGCTTCCTGTTCGGAGCGGTGGCGGCCGTGGCCATCCAGCATTCGGGGCTGGAGCAGAAAGCGAACAAGGCGATCGAGGAAAAACTTGGTTGGAGCAACGACCCCGAACTCGAACTGGCCAGCAACAATATGGAGCACGGCCAGCTTGCCGATGCGGTTGCGCACTTGACCACCTACCTGGCCAAGAAGCCGAATTCGGTCGATGCCTGGGTTATGCTGCGGCAGATTTATACCCGCCAGAACGATACCAATGCCTACCTGGATGCAACAGTCAAGACCTGTGCGGTGCATCTCAGGGCGCATGAGATCGAAGCGGCGTTCCAGGATTACGCCGATTTTGTCGATGGCGGTGGAGGCAAGATGCCGTCGGCTACATGGCTGGAGTTGTGCAAGGGCGCGGAAGAGAAACAGGATTTCGAACGTGCGCTCAGCGAATATCAGCACCTGGCGGGGGCCTATCCGGCGGAGCGGCAGGCGCTGACCGCGCAACTCAGTGCCGCGCGTCTCTGCCTGAAGCGACTGAACCGTCCGCAGGATGCCCTCGCACTCTATCAGGCAGCGGCCGCCTCGCCAATTCCGCATCTGGACTGGGAGCAGCACATCCAGTCGGGGATCAAAGAAGCAAAGGCAGCGCTATCTGGCAGAAGTGCGGTGGCTGCAGGCGCGCAGTGAGAAGAGTCCGATGCAATTCTCTTACGGAGTTGACCATTCGGTGGACTATACGTGAGGGTAAATCTGAACAGCGCGTTTTCCTTTTGCTGAGCCTGGGTATGCACTAAAACGTATAGTCCGGCGGCTTAATGCCCTTAGCGCGTAAGTACACCTCGCACTGCGCGCGGTGATGCGCCGTGTGGACGAACATGTTCATAATCATGGCCCGTCCCTCCGGATCGCTCCTCCCCTTCCACGACTCGATGTGCCAGGTACGCTTCAATTGCTCGGCAGTGATTTGCGGCAAGACGGCGATCACGTAATCGAAGGACATCTCCAGCCGCTTTACGACTGTTTCTTTATCGGAGGGACGTGGCTTAGAAAAGTCCACGCTGTACGGAGGCTTGATACCAGTAATCTGCTCAAAGCGAAACACATTCGAGTCTGCGATGTGGGCCATCTGCTCTCCGAAACTCATCTCCTCCGGATTCGGCTTGAAGCTGTAGGACTCGGCTGGCATGCCGTTCGCCACGTCGATGGTGAATTGTTTCGAGATCTTCCAGTCCTGGACGAATTTCTGCATCTGCAGAACGGAGTCAACTCTTGCCGTCTGTGCGCTGGCCGTGCAGACGAGGATGGAAGTCAGGGCAATGAATCGAACCAGGTTTTGCATGGTAAATTCTAATCCTTGTAGCAGGCGTGAGCGCCTCACGACGCTAGTCAATCACTGACACGTGATGGTTCGGTGGTTATCCAGCTATGGACTGGTCACTCCGACGTTGCGCTCACGGCTTCTGCATGATCATCAGATGAGCATACGGCGTACCGGACCACATAATCCACGTGCCACTCTCCTTAAAGCACGGACCTTTACGCAGCTAGCGTGCAACTAAGAAGAGCGGTGTCGCCAGAGATGATGCCGTCGACGTCGGACTCGGCAAAACGTCGCATGTCAGAACGCGATGGGCAGAGGAAACCGCTTCGCCGCCGGGACGCAGTAAAAAAAGTCAGATACAACTGTCGCTCATAGACAACACTTAGCCCCGGGGGGTCTGCTGCGCCTGTTCTGCTTCGCAGCGAGAGTTCGTGATCTCGATTCACTTGCTAGTATGGATACGGGTAAATGTAGCTTGGTGGATAGCCGTACCACCATGGGTCGTACCAGTACGGCGGCCAGTACCAGAAGGGATCCCAAGCCCAGCCGAGTCCCAGGCCCCAACCCGGCCCCCAACCAAAACCGAAAGCCGGATAGCCCCAACCGCCCCACCCGAAGCCTCCGCGGTAAAAGCCGCCACGCCCGCCAAAGAAGCCTCCGCGCCCACCGTGAAATGCGGTGCTGGTTCCCACACCGGCAGCATGGTTAAACGAACTGCCTGAGGCCGATCGTGAATTCAACGCCAGGGTCGATCCAACCGCACCGTGGGGGCTTCCGAAGGAGTGCCAGTGGCCGTCAGCAATAGCGGCATGAGTGGTGCTTCCAGCACCTGCTCGGTCGGCGAACGTAGCACCGCCGGAGCGCCCTGCCATGCCCGCCCTGTTGCCCGACCCTGCAAATGCATGCCAACCAGGCGAAGCGTCACGAGCCCCGCCCCGGCCCTCCCACGACCAAGCGCGCGCTGCACCGGAATTACGCGGCGATGACGAAAATCCGCGCGTGCTCCCGTTTCGGCCACCGCCTCCATACATCGAACCTTCTCGTGCTCCACCGTGATAGCCGCCGTAGGATCCACCACCGTGGGAACCGCCAAAACCTCCACCGCCGTGGAAGCCTCCACCGAAGCCACCTCCACCGCCGCCGCCGCCGTGAAAACCTCCACCACCACCGCCGCCATGACCGCCATGTTGGGCGAGAGCAGGCATGGGCACACCGACGAGAGTGAGTGACGTGATTCCTGCGAGAAGAGCCTTTAGTAAGGTGGATTTCCTCATATCAATCCCCTTCCACCTGTCGACGGGTTGGCTGCCCGGGAGGGTAAGCCGCCTCTGTTAATCCTACTCTATTTGGACTCTCATCCCGGCTGCGAAGTTGCCCAGGTGAACTGGAAGGGGGGCCAGATCACTGAGGAATCAGCCGAATGCACAAGTGAACGCGCCCCATCTTGATCAACCCTAGGCAGTCATCGTTCGGCAGAGGAGGGTTGTGTCGTCGGAGATGATGCCGTCGACGCCTGACTCGGCGAAACGTTTCATGTCGACGGGATCGTTCACCGTCCAGACGATGACTCTCTTCCCAGCACCTCTTACCTTCCGGATTAACTCGGGATCGGCCAGCGCATGATGCGGGATCACATACTCGACCGGAAGGTCGCTCCAGAGGCGGAGTTGGGTTTTCGTCTCGCAAATCAGACCTAGCGGTATTGTGGCATCCTCTGCGCGCAAGGACTTCAAGATTCCGGGCACAAACGATGAGACCACGAATCCCCGGCGCGGCTTGTGCCGGAGGAATAGGTCGAGGGTGATTCTCTCCAGACCCTTGACCTTCAGTTCAATATCGAGGAACGAATCGCGATAGCGCTGGAGAACATCTCGGAACCGCGGCAACTGGGGAACCTGTTTCGCGGTTGCATGGGAAAGCTGAAATCCGGCGACCTTTGGGTCGTGACAGACCACTGCTTCGCCGTCAGCGGTGAGGCGCACATCGAATTCGAAGCCGTGGCAGCCGTCAGCTAGCGCGCGGTCGAATGAAGCGATCGTATTCTCCGGGATCGACTTGACGGCGCGGGCGCCGCGGTGGCCTAGGAGGAGAGGACGGGACGAACTTTGGAGATCTCGGCTCAGGCCAGTCATTCTTGTCTGAATCAGCTTGGATGAATCAATCGAGATCGAAATCGCGGATCGGCTTACCGGTGTCGGGCGTCTCTTTGGCCTTCTTCACAGCCTCCTGGAACTTTTTCTCCAGCAGGTCCTTCGCATGCTTCTGGGCTTCGATCGATTGCTGGAAGATCGAATCGCGGCGGCTGTCCTGTTCCCGCATGGCTTTGGCCGCGGCCTCCATGTCGTTGAACGTTTTCGGTTTCACCGCGGCGGTGTGCGCGATGACGGCTCGGGTCTCGGTGTCGATTTTGAGGACCGCACTGCAGCAAGGACAGGTGACTTCGAAGTTGGGGGAAGTCTTCGCCATTTAAGCGAATCATACCGCAAAATCCGGTAAACCATGCATGGTGCCGGAACGAGCAGCAAGTCTTCAACGTACGCCCTGGTGTTAGCGGTGTAATTTGATTGGGAAAATGTGGAACAGGCTGAGCATTTCCCATCCCAGAAGGAAGACTGAGATGAACACAACCATAACCGCCAGCAACTCGCCAAAACTGAGACCGCGGCGCGTGGGCTCGAAGCGCCGGGCGGCGAGACTGAGAATGTTCAGGGTCGCAAATCCAAACACCACGGCCCAGAGAACGTTGTACGCGTCTTGCCGGGAGCTGCGGGCCGCAAAGGTTGCGATAAGCGCGAAGCCTACGGTGGTCTGAGTCCGCGCAACCGGGTAAAGGGCGAGCGCAGCCCGGGTAGTCCGAGTGACATTCGAAACTAGCGACAATCCTGTGGGTAGAGCCATGGTCAAGGGCGCCAAGGCCTGGCAGGCGGGCCGGGGCTGAAAATGGATATTACATCTTTGCTCTCTGCCGGGTCACTACCCAGAAATACACAGAGCGATTCTGGGGCAGGGCTTCGGCGCCGGATTCAAGCGAGTTGGTTAATATGGATTCATGGCCAAGCTCCGCTTCATCTTCTTCGACGTGGGCAATACGCTGCTGTTTCCCAATCGAGCGCGGATGCTGGCGCCACTGCCGGAGGATCGCCATCCCACGTTGGAGCGCTGGCAGGCACTGGAGCGGCGCACCAAGAAGGAATTCGACCAAGGCATGATGGGAGGCCGAGTCGACCACGGTTTCTGGTGGACGTTCCATACATATCTGCTCGAGGAACTGAACTCTCTGGACGATGGGGTGCGCAATACTCTGGTCGAGAATACGCAAAACTCAGCCAACTGGGACCAGATTCTTCCGGGCACGCGCGAAGCGCTGGAGCGGATTCGGGAGCGGTATGCGATTGCAGTGATCTCGAACGCCGATGGCAGGATTAACGCTGTGCTCGAGCGTTGCGGAATTGCGGACTGCTTTGCGAGCATCACGGACTCAGGCATTGTGGGGCACGAGAAGCCACATCCGGAGATTTTCGCGGCGGCCCTGCGCGCGATGAGAGCCGAACCGGACGACAGCCTTTACGTGGGCGACGTATACTCGGTTGACTATGTCGGGGCGAGCCGGTTCGGCATGCAGGCGATACTGTTTGACGTGGCCGGCGCTTACCGCGACCGCGAGTTTCCGCGGGTGGAATCGATGGCGGGGCTCGAGACCTGGCTGGCGAGATAACGGATTTCATAGTGAGGTAAGCAAGCAATGTTCGATTGGACGCGGTTCTTTCTCTTTCTAACGGCGGCCGTGATGCTGGCAATCGCTCCCGGCCCCGGCATGCTTTACGTTCTCGCGCGGAGTCTCGCCGGTGGGAAGCGGGAAGGCGTGCTCTCGGCCTTCGGAACCTTTCTTGGCGGCATGGTGCATGTAATCGCGGCAGCGCTGGGAGTTTCGATCATCCTGGCGAAGTCGGCGGCAGCATTCGCCACCGTGAAATACGTGGGCGCGGCTTACCTGTGCTTTCTGGGGGTGCGCATGATTCTTGACGCGCGCAAAGAGAAAACGACGGATGCACTTGACGTGAGTTTGTCCGCGCGCAACCCCCTGTGGCAAGGAGTGGCGACCGAAGTGTTCAATCCGAAGACGGCCTTGTTTTTTCTCTCGTTCATTCCGCAGTTCGTCAATCGCAGCGGAGGACATGTTTTCCTGCAGTTCGTGGCGCTGGGGACGATCTCGGTGGTGCTGAATACCACGGCCGATCTGATTGTGATTGCGCTGGCCGGGCCGCTGGGAGCGCGCATTCGTTCGTCGGCCACGTTCCGGCGCCGGCAAAGGACGGTCACCGGAGCCATCATGATTGGGCTGGGGACTTACCTGGCGACGAGCGAGAGCAAGTAGGTTTGGCGCTTGTTTCATGTTATCGGGGCTTGCCGGATGGCACAATTCCGATGCGCACCCTGCGTTGCGGAGGCGAGACGCCTCCGCGACAGCGGCGCTAGAACGGGTCTACAGTTCCAGAATCTGGTGGTCGTGACAGTCGGGCTGGACGGCGTCGTAGAGCTGGTGCAGGAGGTCGCGACCGTAGCGGGCAACGAAGTACATCGCGCCGATGCTGCGCTCTTGCAGGCCCTTGTCGGGATAGAGCGCCTGGCTTAGCGTCTCGGCGTGGCGGCTCACGAGTTCACCCTTCTGCGCTTCAGCGCGGGCGGCCTGGGTCTGGAGGCGTTCGAGTTGATATTGCATCTTCGAGCGGGCAGTCTCTGCGGCGTCAACAAGTGTTCGGTCGAGCTTGGCCAGTTTTTCCGTTATGGTGGACAGATGGGAATCGATCGATTTCTGGGCAGCGTCGATCGCCGCCTGTAGCTCTTCGGGCAGGCATTTTGCCGCGAGCTGGCGGCTCAATGCCTCGGGGCCTGCGAACGCGTCCGTGACGGTGATTTCGTGGCGCTCAAGCAGGCGCTGCACTTTCGGTTCGACGATGGTGGCGGAAAAACGTGGCACGACCGGCGTCACACGGCCCAGCAGGATTTCATAAACGGCGCCTGCCTGGGCAAAATAGGCGGTCTCCGCGGCTCCTCCGGTATAAGCAAGCGTCGGCAGAAGATAGTCTTCCACAGTGGGACGCAAAAGCACGTTGGGACTGAACTGCTCCGGAGCCGCACTCACACGGCGGAGCAACTCGGCTCGAGAAATTCTTGGAGCGTTGGCCTCGCTGCCAATCAGAAATTCTTCAGCCTCGCCTTCTCCGCGGCGGTGAATAGCCGTGCGAACGCCATCCTGCAAAATGAACAGCAGAACCGATGACGGCGTAACCTTCACCTGCTGGTGATAGCCGGCTGCCTCGAGGGCTTGTCCGCGAGAGAGCAGAGCTTCAGCCAGTTCGCCCGCGCGCTCGATCGCAGCGCGATAGATGGGTTCTGCCACGCGATGGAGTTCTGCATCGGAGGCGTCGAGCACGATCACGCCCCAATCGCCGAAAAGCTTGGCATACAGGCGGGCGAAGGCGCTGCCGAGGGTCTCGCCTGGACGGTAGCTCTCGCGAAGCATCGTGGCCGCTTCGCTCTCCCCCAGCAGAGATGTTGCCTGCTCCACCACGGGCAAGATCTCATCGCCAAGTCGCACATTACCGACTGGACCGCCGGGAACACCTTGGCTCGATGTAGTGAGCGTCTGTAACTTGCCTTCGGCCCCGGGGAAAGAAATGTGATTCACTTCGGCCAGATCGTGATCGTAGGTGGCAAGCCAGAAAATGGGGACACAATCGACGCCGGCCGCGTTGGCCTCGTCGGCGAGTTTCACGGCGGTGAGCGCCTTGTAGATGTCGAACATGGGCCCACCAAAAAGGCCGACCTGTTGGCCCGTAACCACGGCGGCCGCGCCATTACGGAAGCGGTCGAGATTGGCGAGCGTTCTTGGGGAGGCAGGGGCGCCCCCGTTCTGCGATTTGTTCTGGCGCTCAAGAAGGTCCGCCACGCGCTGGCGGCGTGACGAATCGTAATGCAGGCTTGCAGACTCTTCCTTCAGGAATTCGCGGAAATGTGGAGGCCTAGGATAGAAAGGTTGGACTTTAGCCGAGTATGCGAGGAAGTCTGTGAAAAGGAGCGTGCTGTGCGGGATTTGGGAGAAAGGAAGACAGTGCGCCTTCACGGACGACACTCCTGACACGTTGCTGTTGGGATCTGACGCACTGACGGTTGGACGTTTGAATTCATCGCATGTCAACGGATGTTTATCTGGAACCGAAGTCCCGAGAACCCGCGCCGTAGTTGAGATGCCGGAAATGGCCGCAAGATGCAAGATAATGGCTGTGTCTTAGTGTAAACAGGAAGGATGCGATGGAATGAACGAAATTAGGGTCTTCGTGTACCCTCGCGCCTTTCGTGGACGCATGGGTACATGTTGGGAGGCTGCGCGAAGAGGACAAGCGTGAGTACGCCCACCACTCCACTGAATATCACTGTGCCACTGACGCTGGAGGGGTCGGTGGTGCGTCTGGAACCGATTCGCTACGAACATGCGGAACTCTTCTGGGAAGTGGCGAAGGATGATTTGGAAGATATCTTTCGCTGGATTCCCTACTCCATGAAGACGCCCGAGGACTTTCAGAGGCTGATTGAAAAAGCCTTTGACGAGCAGGAGCGGGGCGAATCGGTGGTGTTTGCGACTATCGAGCGAAGTTCGGGACGCGTGATTGGCAGCACTCGGTTCATGAACATCGACCGCGTCAACCGGCGAGTCGAGATTGGATCGACGTGGATCGCTCCGGCGTGGCAGCGGACTAGAGTAAATACTGAGGCAAAGTACCTAACGCTGCGGCATGCATTTGAAGTGTGGCGATGCATGCGCGTGGAACTCAAGACCGACGCCTTGAATCAGAAGTCGCGCGACGCAATTCTGCGTATCGGTGCGAAAGAAGAAGGGACGCTACGGCGGCATCTGATCAGCTGGACCGGGCGCGTGCGCGACACGGTGTATTTCAGCATCCTCGACACCGAGTGGCCGGAAGTAAAGTCGCGACTGGAAGCCCGGCTTGCTCATGGTGGGTTGACAGCGCCGCGTGTTTAGTCATTTGACGCTCACGAATTCCACCCGAAGCTCTCACTCGCAGTAGACTCTGACTCTCACCTTCGTACCCGCCTCCTTCTGATCGACGTCGACCGTCAAATCGTTGAGCTGGTCGACTAACTCCTCCAGGTTCTCCGGTTTGATCTGCGTCAGGTCGATGGGGATGCCCTGTTCCTGCATGGCGTGATTAGCGCGGTGCAGGGCCTGGGCGGGCAGCAAGCCCGCGAGTCTGACTCCCGCTCGGAGCAACTGCATGGGCACACGGACGTTCACTTTTGTTGGCCCTTCTTGTCCTCCGTCGCCTTCGGAATCTACCTGGACGCGAAGGTATTTCGGGGGATTCTTCCCTGCTGAAACCGATTCGGGCGGCGACGACTTTGCAGCCGGCTCCTCGAACGCAGAGATCAGGCGCTCCGCTTCGTCGGCGCTGATCTTGCCTTCGGACAACATCTCGAGAATTTGGCGGCGATGTTCGCTCATGGTCACGACTCCTAAAATATGTGGAAAGACATTCCAGCGCTGCGATGCTCGACTTCGAGTTCAGTGTCGGTGAGAGCATTCAGGATCTGCCACATCACGGCAACGCCGCACAGGGGATTCACCCGGCAGACCAGGCAGACGACGAAGATAAATGGCGACAGCAGGATCGCCAGCGGAAGCAGCAGGAGCCAAACTAGAAAGAGCGGAATCCACAAACGAAACGTGCGGCTCTCCTGGTTGCGCAGACTAACGACAGCGACGAACGGAATCATTTCAGCGCCTCCATCTGTTGAATTGCATCTTCGGCAGTGATCTCTCCATGGCGCAGACGCTCGAGGATCTCGGCCTTTGAGGGAGTGGGATTGGTCTCAACGAATTCCAGGCTGGCGGCGATGCGAGTCAACCGCGCCTTGATGGTCGGATAACTGACGCCGAAGACGCGCTCCATCTCCTTGATCGAGCCGTGGGAGCGGACGAAGGCGGTGATGAAGATCTGGTCGTCCATATCGAGACGGGCCAATTGGGGAAGTTCGAAACTGCCTTCAATGGCGATGTCTTTGTCGGCGACGCGAACTCGCTCTACCAGGACTCGCTTGCCTTGGGTGATCTGGGTTAGTTCTTGCCAGTCCGTCGGGGGCTTCATCTGCATCTCAACTCTCCACTGCGATCCCATTCTTAAATTAAGTAATTTAATTTTTAAACATAAATTTATTAATATTATGAATTATTTTACTGGGGAAGGCAATGAGAAAGGGCCATGCGCTCTTTTACATTTATTTTTTATAACACTATACTATGCAATACAATGCATAACGTGATTGACGCCACCAGCCGGGATTTACTTACCGACAAATGGGAGGTCCAGCTTCGCAAAGGCTGTCTGGAACTGGCGATTCTAGCGGCGCTCTGGGGCGGAAGACTTTACGGGCTCGAAGTTCTGCGGCGGCTGGAATGCGATTCGGACTTGATCGTGTCGGAGGGGACGGTCTACCCCCTGCTCAGTCGTCTGAAGGCGTTGGGGCTGGTCGAGAGCGAGTGGGTGGAGTCGGAGGGCGGGCATCCGCGCAAATACTATGCGCTGACGCCAGCGGGAAGAAAAAGAGCCCAGGAGATGGCTGCGATCTGGGCGAAGTTTTCGTCGAGCATGAGCCGATCGCTGGTTCCACTAGCAGAGGGGAAATAAACCGTGGCGGACAACGCACTGCAAAAAATCGACGCCTACCTTAACAGAATGCGTAGTCGCCTGCGCGGCCTGAGCGGCCAGGCGACGGGCGAAATTCTTGCCGAGTTGCGCTGCCCTATCACGGAGAAAGCAGCGGCGGGCGGAGAGATGACTGCTGCCTCCGTGGATGCGGCCTTGGCAGCGCTGGGGGGCCCGGAAGAATTGGCGAGTGAATACCTGACAGATGAGTTGCTCGCCCGCGCGGAAGTCAGCCGGTCGCCGATTCACATCCTCGAGAGCCTGTTTCGCTGGGGCAGCCTTAGTGTGGCTGGCTTTTTTGTGCTGCTGGGATCGGTCGTGGGCTACTTCCTGGGAGCGGCTTTCGTTCTGGTGGCGGCGCTGAAGCCGTTTCACCCGGAGACTGCGGGCTTATGGGTTTCCCACGATGCCACCGGCGACCCGGTTTACTCGCTGCACATGGGTTTTGGGAGTGCACAGGTTGGCGGCCGCGAAATGCTCGGCTGGTGGGTCGTGCCGCTCGGGCTGCTGACGGGATGCGGGCTGGTGATCCTAACCACTCGCGCCGCACTGTGGTGCGGACAGCAATACCGGCGATCGCGCGTCATGCGGCGCCGGGGATGAGTGGCGAATCATTCAATCGAGGTGAGTTCAAATGGATGCGTCGCCCCGTGCAAATGAGATGCATGCCCAAGGCGACGCCGGTTCCGGTCCTTCGCAAACCAATCGCCTGTCGTCCGGGCAAAGATGGATTTCCCTCGCTGAGTTCGTGGTAGGCGTTGTAATTGTGATCGGGCACAACGTGTATCACGTAATACCCAATGAGGTTCCAATCCTTTTCGTGCTGGGTTTGATTTCGTTCCGCCTGCGCGATGGAGGATGGCTGGCGATGGGTTTGAAGTGGCCCACATCCTGGCGGCGCACGGTTTTGATCGCGCTGACAGCGGCCGCTCTTAGAATTCTGCTCGGCGCGCTGGTGATCGATCCCGTCACCGCCCATTTCTGGCCGCCGCCGATTGCGCCGAGCGGTGTGAACGAGATTGCGGGGCACGGGATGGTGGCTTTGCGTTGGCTGCTGCTGGTATGGACTTTTGCCGCGTTCGGTGAGGAGATCGGATATCGGGGGTATCTGATAAACCGGGCGGCTGACGCTGGCGGACGATCGCAATTCGCGTGTTGGGCTGGTGTGGCGGCGGTTTCCGTGCTCTTTGGTTATGGGCACTTCTACAAGGGTCCAGCGGGAATCGTAGACTCCGGAATGGCTGGGCTGATCCTGGGAGCGGCTTATGTTTTCTCCGGACGTAACTTGTGGGTGTGCGTGTTGGCCCATGGATTCATCGACACGGTTGGATTAATTGCTGTGTATTTCGGATGGTCATCATGAGCCGAGGAGCGGTTGAACCCGCAGCTCTTCGATCGAAGATTTTGCGAGGAAAGTCCCCCACACTTGCGCCAACGAACGCGTGGGAACCCAACAGCATCAAGGACTGGACCCAAAGGGCTGCCTGGGTCATCGAATGAATTGACTTCCCTGCCAGGGCAACCTAGTCTGGAAGTAGTTCTTTGCAAGGCCCAGCCCACCAGTGGGGGCGTCACGGCTTCGACGGAGATGCTTGCGGCCAAGAGGCATGCCGGGGTGCACACACCCGTAATCGCGTGCAAAATGATAATTGCCAATCAACAGATGGCATACGCAGCCTAACTAGTTTAGGCAGCCGTCCTAGGAGGCTTCGCCCGTGGGCCTCCGACGGACGTCGCACAGCGGGCTGCTCTTTCCGGTTACGTCTGGGCCGGAAGGCTAAGATCTCAGGCTAGCGGAGCGCGTTTCTTGTCCGTTCTGAGCGCGGGCCGCGAACGTCCTCGGGTAATGCCGAGGGCATGAACTGGACTACGCATGTAGTTCTCTTGACCAGTAACATTTTCGGACGCGGGTTCGACTCCCGCCGCCTCCACCACTATAAACTATTGATAACAATGTAGTTATAAAACAGTAGAAAGAATCGTACAATAAACGTACAATGGATTCGGCAAAGGTGCTGATTCCATGCTCTCGGTTTACTCCCGCCACTATCCTCCCTGCCCTGCCGACGACATCAACTACAAACGCTGCCGCTGCCCAAAGTGGATCAACGGCATTCTCGGATCGGATGGCCCCTTCATCCGTCGCAGCGCCAAGACCCGCAGTTGGGAAAAGGCTGAGGATTTCAAACGGAAACTGGAAGGGGAATATGAGGCGAAGCAGCAAGGACTTGAAGAGGCCTCCCGGCCGAAGCCTGCTCTCGTAACCGTCAAAGAGGGCGTGTCACGTTTTCTGAACAGCAAGCGCAACGAGAATCTGGCCGACTCGACTCTCGACAAGCTGACCACGATCTTCGAGAAGCAGTTCCGCGCGTGGGCCACGTCCTACGGATTCGTACACATCACTGAGATCACGACTGCCGACCTGGAAGGCTTTCGTGACAGTTGGACCGACGGCCCCCTCGCGAAGAAAAAGAAACAGGAGCGGTTGATCGGTTTCTTTTACTACTGCCTGCGACTCGGCTGGATCAAGTCCAATCCCGCTGTTCTGCTGGGTCGAATCAGAGCAGATGGTCCTCCGACGGATTACTTCCCTGCGCCCGAGTTCGACAAAATCATGGACGCAACCTACATCTATCAGCCCAAAGGTTGGACGGAATGCCGAAACCAGGCAACGCGGCTTCGCATTCTCACGTTGCTAATGCGTTGGAGTGGACTGGCGATCAGGGACGCCGTCACCCTGGAACGGCGCCGGCTGAACGAACATGGCGAATTGTTTTTGTATCGTGCAAAAACCGGCAGTCCGGTCTACGTTCCGCTCCCTCCGGATGTGGCGGAGGCCCTGAGAAACATTCCGCCCGGCCCCAGTCCAAATCCGCGGTACTTCTTTTGGTCCGGCAACGGCTCGCCTAGGTCCGTGGTTGGCAATTGGCAGAGAAGTTTTCGGCGACTGTTCAAGATTGCAAACCTACGGGGCGATGATGGATTGCCAAAGCGTTGTCATCCTCACATGTTTCGCGACACATTTGCGGTCGAGATGCTCCTAGCCGGTGTTCCACTCGAACAGGTTTCAATCCTGCTTGGCCACAAGAGCGTGAAGATCACTGAGAAGCACTATGCTCCGTGGGTCAAGGCTCGACAGGAACAACTCGCAGCCAACGTTCGCAAAGCCTGGAACCTGGTCGAAAAGGGCGACAAAATGACAAGGCGCAAATCACCGAAGCGTGCGCAAAGTGCTTGATAAGTTGAATTCCTTTGGGATTGCCGGGACGGGAACTGCTACTTAGTAACGGCTTAACTATATACGACTGAAGATGAAGAGTCGGTGACAGGGCAGCGTTCTAACCGGATGGCGTGCCAGTCGGCAATCAAAGCTATCCAAGGCCCTTTCCACGTTTTTGAGATGACAGGTCACAGCCCCGTTGCGATGAGCTGAGCAGATAAATTCCGGTGTTACCGAGCGGCCAAAACCCGAGGCGTGACCAGTACGATCTCAGCTTCCGAAGGGCCTCGCCTTTGCTCACGTTCGGTAACGCAAGTCTTTTCAATGCTTCTTGATCGTCCGCAACGGACGGAGTGAACTGTAGCGGCCAAGGCTTACACGCTACCAGCCCGCACCCAGTACCAAAAATGTCGATCGCACGGTGAATGGCACATTCGGCGATCCTCAGTCCTCGATACTCCGGATAGATCGCAACGTAGTCGATGATCAATAGATCGAGGTCTACCAATTCGAACTCATTTTGTATCTCTTCTTTCGGATAGCCAGTTTCCACATCGAAAAGATGTTCCCAGTATTCTGAGATGTCGCCAGAGATGCCATCTCCGAGCCTTTCCGCACTGATGCCGTGGTTCAGTGCCTCGCCGAACTGAACGAGTGAGACGCTAATTTGCCCTGCGTCCTCTTCCCCACGGTTTTCCGTCTCGGCAATAATCCTTCCAGCAATGGAGTGGACAAAGTCACCCTCAACCGAGTCGTGCAGCGCGGCACGGACTACGAACTCAACGCTCGCAACGACATTCTCATCTGAATCGGTTTCTTTATGCTTTACAAAGAATGTTTTAGTCGGTTTCATTTCCCGTTACCCCGCTTTCCTGAGCTTCCTATGCACCCGTTGCACGACACTTTCCGGGATTCGCAGCGTGGTATAGCCTCGCTTAAACCGTGTTTCACCTTTCTCCCACTTAATCACCCCCGGTTCGTCGGTGAAAATACGCCGGATTGTTCGTTCGCTTAAGCCCCACAATTCAGAGACTTCACTCACGCGATAGTGTTTCTCAAAGGCCACACCTGCCGACATCGCTGGTTTGCTTGGAGGAGCATAGCTGGGCTGGGGAGAGGGTTCTGTGGCCATAGCGCACCGTGTCTGATGTATGTAGTACGGGAATGAAATCTCGTCAAACGGAGGATTTACCAGACGCCACAACTTGTGGAGTAGACATACGGAGGGGAAAGCGACTATTTTTGCGATTTTCGGTGATTAGCCTGTCGCTTGGTGTCAATAGGCGCGATTTTGGCTGTGACCACGAAATGGGTGGTGACGGGGTAATCCGCACATGAATCGCGAGACTGGTAAATCTACGACTACAGCGGCCGCCTGATGCGCGACCTGCATTATCCAGCCATTGTTCTCCCGACGCATTGGGACAACTTTTTGGCACCGTTTGAGGTCTCGCAGGAGCCTGCCCTCGAAGCCCTCCAGTCTTTTGTGCAGGAGATCGCTGCGGCCTCACCGAAAACGAGGGTGATTGTGCCAAAGTACTTTGAATCGATCCCTCTTGAAACTCCTGCGAAGTGATACCGGCCGGGGACCGGTTGTGGGCAGGTGCGGCGCAATCGCCCGAGAGGGAATCAAGGTAACCTTTCGCATTTCCAAGGCGCTGCCAGCCGAGAGACATCAACTCCGTGGCGACGATATAGCAGTGATCTCCGTCTGCGCCATCGCGTTGAAATTCATCCGCGATAGTCTGAACACCACACCGCCACCCCGGTCAATATAGGCGATGGGCGCTCGGGCAGAGTAGCAACGCGCGCGAGACGTTTCAAGGACAAAACCCCTTCTAGGTAGGAGTGCACACGAGCTTTCCAGTCTTCGTTCGGTTGGCCTACACCTGGGCTTTGATTGCGGCCAGTCTTGGAATCTGGGCGGCTTCAGTTCAGAATCCGCAAGGAATTTGGGGTGCATCGCGGCACGCTTTGACCGTTGGTTTTCTGGCCACGATGGTGTTTGCAATCGGGCAGCGGGTGCTACCGGCCTTCTCCGGGATGCGCCTTCTATTCAGCACCAAGCTTATGTTTGTAGCAATCTTTCTTCTTGCCGTCGGATGTCTCCTGCGCGTCAGTTCAGAAATTCTCGCCTATCAAGGCTTGGTACGATCTGCTTGGTCGTGGCTTCCAGTTTCCGCTATCACTGAAATGACTGCTGTAACACTATTTGCCGCCAATCTAGTGGCAACATTCGTGCGGCGTCGTCCATCCACGCAGGCACAGATTTACGACTAGAAGCCGT
>CAVRCR010000055.1:0-16245 GCA_963719615.1 uncultured Acidobacteriaceae bacterium
GTTGGGATTATGCGACTCCACTTCCGTCCCTGCGGTTGATGGTCGAGCAGCAGACAGAGGACGTAAAGCAACCAGCCCCGGTTTTCTGGTCCCCGGATTCCTCGAAACTCATCACCTACCGGATCGACTCAAGAAACTCGGGCCGTTTCACGAGCCTGCAATTCGTCCGGCCCAACCAGTTGCGACCGCGTGCTTTCACCTATGTGTACCCGCTGCCTGGAGAAGTCCTGGCGAAGGCGGAGCCGATCATTTTCGACATTCAGTCGGGCGGGCGTATTGACTTGAAGACTGCCCAAATTGAGTTGCCTTTTCAGGATGGTCCTGATTTTGAGTGGTTTCCGGACAGCAAGACCTTCTATTACGACTACGACGAACGCGGCTATAAGGCCAAGGAACTTCGTATCGTAAATGCGTCGACCGGGGAACAGCGCGTCGTAATCCGTGAACAGGCCGAGCCGTACTTAGATCCGGGTGAAACTTTTTTTCGCTTCGTCGAGACCACGGGAGACGTTCTCTGGTCTTCCGAGCGCGATGGCTGGAACCATTTATATCTCTACAGCCAAAAATCCGGACAACTCGAGAACCAGGTCACTCAGGGAGCCTGGGTAGTAAAACAGATGGAGCACATCGACGAGAAGAGTCGGCGGGTCTACTTCTTGGCCAACGGGCGGGAAAAGGAAGAAGACCCCTACCAGTGTCATCTGTACAGCGTAGGTTTCGACGGAAAGGGCCTGCAACTGCTCACTCCCGAGAATGCGAATCACTCCGTGAGCATCTCGCCGGACGGAACGTTTTTCGTCGACAACTACTCACGGCCTGACTTGCCCGGCCAAGCAGTGCTGCGGCGTACGAACGATGGCTCGGAAGTGCGCGTCCTTGAAAAGGCGGATGCAAGTGCACTGCTGAACACCGGATGGAAGTTTCCGGAGCCATTTCAAGGGAAGGCCGCTGACGGGGCGACCGCACTTTATGGCCTGATCTGGCGCCCTTCGAACTTCGATCCTTCAAAGAAATACCCCGTCATCGAGCAGGTGTACACGGGGCCACAGGGGTTCTTTGTTCCCAAGACATTTTCTGGGACCTTTCGTTTGCAGGCGATGGCGGAATTGGGCTTCATTGTCGTCATGGTAGACGGACGGGGAACCACTGGCCGTTCTCGATCATTTCACCAGTTCTCGTATCGCAATCTGGGCGAGCCTTCGAAGACCATGTCACCATGATCAGGCAAATGGCCGAGCGCTATCCCTACATGGACGCGACACGAGTGGGGATTAACGGTATTTCCGCGGGTGCGTATGGTGCGGCGCATGCCATGCTGGCGTTCCCGGAGTTTTACAAAGTTGGAGTTGCAATCTCGGGCGACCATGACGCCCGCTTGGACAAGGCATGGTGGAACGAGGCCTACCAGGGATACCCCGTGCAAGATGATTACGCCGCTCAATCCAACGTGACCATGGCGGCGCGGCTGTCCGGACACCTGCTGCTGGAACACGGAGATATCGACGACAATGTTCACCCCGTCGAGACGATGCGCTTCGCTGACGCCCTAATGAAGGCCAACAAGAGCTTCGACATGTTGTTTGTTCCTAATATGCTCCACGGAGAAAGCGGCGAGCACGATCTGTACCTGGTGCGGCGGCGGTGGGATTACTTTGTTCAATATCTCTTGGGCGTGACGCCTCCATTCAACTTCGAGATCAAGGAAGACCGGAGCCTTGCAGGCAACCCCAGGCGGCGCAGGCGGTAAGAACTCAAGGTGGACCGGCTCT
Source organism: uncultured Acidobacteriaceae bacterium (assembly GCA_963719615.1). Lineage (GTDB taxonomy): Bacteria > Acidobacteriota > Terriglobia > Terriglobales > Acidobacteriaceae > Sulfotelmatobacter. Next base: position 1,770 of record CAVRCR010000055.1, read on the forward strand.
TGACCTTATGCACCGACGCGACTTTCTTCACGGAATAGCAGCCACAGCCGCAGGGCTTGAGGTCCTGTCGCACGGGGTTATCGGAATTGCGCAAGACACTCCACACGGGGCGCGAAGGCGAGTCCGGAAAGCTGACCCAACGTCCCGTGCATCGCTCGATGGATACTCCATCGTCGCGGGGTTTGATACCGAAGACGCCTCGTGGAAGGTCTACGAAGACCTGCGCACGCGCGACGGATCGCTGGTCCTCGTGTCTTCAGCCGGGGACACGCGAGTCCTCTCCAAAAGCGCCGAGGCCTCGATGGCAGAAGGGAAGCCGTATCTGGGGCTCAGCCTGAAAGACATCGGACTATCTTCGGCGGATCTGCTAGCCGACCAGTTACTCAAAGGCGGCGATCCCGACCCGGACACGGTGAAATCAGCGGCGCCCCCAATCGCTTCGCAGGAGAAGAATCCGCGCGTCTGGACGACCTTCGTCGGGACCAGAGAGGCCTTCGACGTTACTCCCGTGTACCGCAGCGGCAGCACGAGGACCTACCATCCTGTCCAGTATTTCCCGGAATTGCGCGATGCTCTGGCCAAAGGGCAGGTGTACGACGGCTTGTTAGGCGGATGGATGCCGGCTGTCCGTAAAGTGATTCCGATCTCGGATCGAGCATATTTCGAGGTGGTCGTCTTCGGGGATGTCGGAGCAAACCGGAACAAATATATTGTCCACACTTGGCACCGCACCGTGCGCGTCGAGGACGGCAAGATCGTGAAGGCTGTCTATGGCCAAAGCTATCCCGCTTATCCGCCCGCCCGGAAGGATCCAGAGCCCTCAGACTTTTACAGAGCTTTGCTGGCCTTTGCTGAGTATTGGGATGAGCAACTGCACGACTTCGCGGCGGCCTCACTTCCAGAAAATGTGTGGGTCGACATGGCGAAACATTCATTTTCGAAGGAGTTGATGACTCGGCCGGGGGGAGTGTATCCCAAGTATGGCGCTGTCGACCGTGATTATGCCGGCTCGGAGTACGACGGTTTCCAGGATGTCTTCACTACCGCTATTTACACGAACATGGAGTGGGGACGTTTCGAGATCGCACGTCTTTTCATCGACAACTACTTCAGTGAGTACGTGAATGCGAGGGGCATGGTCGACATGCGCGGCCCAGAAACTGCGCAGTTTGGCATGACTCTTTCACTTCTGGCGCGATACTTCAACTACACACGCGATAGCAGCCTGATACTCAAATACCGAGGAAAGATCGAGGCCACGGCCAATTTGCTGGCCGATATGCACGACGAAAGCCTACGTCTCCCGAAGGAGCATCCGAGTTGGGGGCTGATCCGTGGATGGAGCGAATCAGACTCATGTCTGAGCGAGAATCCTTCTCTGTACTGGCAGCCCTACTACGCTAACAGCGCCTTTGCAGCCCGGGGATTCAGGGACATAGCTCATGCCTGGATGGATTTGGCCCACGTCAAGCCGGCACCCAGCATGGAAACGTTGGCAAAAGATTGGCTCCTGCGCAGCGAAACTCTTTCCGACCGAATGATCCAGAGCATTGAGAAGAACATCCAGAATGACAAAACGCCACCTTATATCGGATTGTTCCCCGGGACGCCCCTTACATTTCGCGAGTCACTGGAGAAGGAGAAGCCAAGCCCGCAGCAATGGCCTCACCGCCCCTATGCGGAACTGCTGCAAGCCGACATCCTGCCGCCGCGCCTGGCTAATCTAGTGGTCGACTGTATGCGCGCCTACGGCGCAACCACGCTGGGTGTCGTCGCCAACGTCTGGCAGTTTCAGGAGGACGGTCGTGAGATCTTGGGCTTCATTTCTTACGGGTATGCCCAGGCTCTCCTGCGACTCGACCGCATTGAGGAGTTTCTCCTGTTCCTCTATGCTCACCGCTATCACGCGCACACTCGGGGAAGTTGGACTGCGGGCGAGGTTACTGGGATTACCGGCGACTCTCCGCTTTATTGCGTCCCGGCACAGCAAACCATTCCACTTCTTGTGCGTTGGATGCTAGTGCTCGAAGATTCCGATGAAGACCGACTGTACCTGGCGAAAGGCGTACCGCGAGAGTGGATTGCATCGGGTAAGGAAGTTGGCATTGAACAGGCTCCGACTCGTTGGGGCAGAGTCTCGTTTCGCCTTGCAGCGAAGTCTGAATCAAAGGCCGTTGTAGGGCACGTGGAATTCATTGGCGCCAGCACACCGAAACAATTGCACTTCAAGATGCGGGTTCCGGCTGGAAGTACTTTGCAGAGCGTCAGCGTAAATGGCATGCCTGCAACCGTGGGAGGTATTCACCGCGATACCGTCATTATTGCGACTGGGACGCACAAGATGTTCGAAGTGGTGGGTCAATTCAATTGATGTGGTCGCATGGAATTCGGGTCGACGGATCCGATCTCAAGTTGGAGTTGCCGCGCCTGTCGGTGGTAACTGTGACCTTACCAATTCACTAGGAAGTCGATCGATTGCCATCCTCGGAGTCGGTTTGAGTTGTCCGTTTCTGCTGCAAAACTTCCTTCAAGGACTGCCCGGCGTGGAGAATATGGTCTCGCAAGAGTGTGCAAGCTGCAGGTACGTCGCGGTTGCGGCATAATTCCAGAATTTTGTGATGTTCTTCGTTAGCGCGCTTGATTCCGTGCGTCAAATATAATTGCAGGCGAGTATACCGTTCGCCGCTGTTATTGACGTTTCGGATAACCGCCATAAACCGCGGCAGGACCGCCCGCGAGTACAGAGTGGAGTGGAATTGCCAGTTCAGGCGTCCCCACCCCGAGACATGATCCTCTCGCCGCAACTCGCTGACGTACTTCCGCAAGATGGCGCCTGCTTCGTTGAAGTCTTGCTCGGTCAGATGCGGAATTGAAAGCTTCAGGACTTCAGGCTCAAGCAGTGCGCGAATGGAAAATAGTTCTTCGACATCGTCAGGGGACAGCGCCGGCACGATGGCGCCGCGATTGGGAACGATGGCAATCAGTCCCTCGGCGTCGAGTTGCCGGAGAGCTTCGCGAACCGGAATTCGGCTGACCTGATACTGGGTAGCGATAGCATCCTGACGGAGTTGAGCACCTTCCGGGATTTCTCCACGGATAATCTGATCGCGAAGTTTGTCAGCCACCGCCGAAGTGAGAGATTGGCGTGGGATTGCCGAGTCTGTTGCGTTTTGCAGGTCCATCTTAAGAGTTTCTCGTTTACCTATTTGCAGATCTGGAGTTAGCAAAATCAAGTCTATAAGTGGTTCCACTATACAGCATGTTTAATCCAGCTAATTCCTCTATGTTCGCAGTTCTTACAGCAAAAAGTGTTGCCTTTACGCATTCAAAACCAAATCAATTTGCTGTCTGAAAACCGGGTTTTCTTGGTTCCTGCACGCCTGGGTTGCGGCCCCCTCTCTGAATCGTCAAATAGATGGGAATTCCAAAGAGCACAATTAGCAGGCCCGGCCATGTTGTTGCGGGCCGGTAGGCAAACAAAACGAGAAGGATCGCACTCGCGGCAGCAATATAAAGCGCCGGAACAACGGGGTAACCAAGCGTGCGATAGGGGCGTGGGGTGGCCGGGCGCTTGACCCGAAGCCGGAATACGGCCGCAACTGTCAATACATAGAAAATGAGCGCGGCTGAGATCACATATTCCAGCAGATTGCTATAAAGATTTCCCCAGGATTGCGATGTCGGATCGTAGACGCGGGGTAGGACAAGCACAGCCGCCCACAGTCCCTGCAGCCGCAGGGAAGAGGCAGGAACCCTCGCCCGATTGAGTCTCCCAGCGAAGGGAAAGAACAGCCCCTGTCGCGCCATGGCATAGTAGACGCGGGCTCCGGTGAGTGTGAGCGCATTGATGGTCCCGAAGGTCGAGACCATGATTGCGATCGCCATTACAGCGTTCCCGGCGCTTGGGAAGATCGCCCGCAACGTGGCAGTTCCGACGCGGTCCGCTGGTGCATGCTGGATCGCTTCCAAAGGAAGGGTTACGAGATATGCAACGTTTGCCAGCACATACAGTGTGATGACCACCACGGTCCCAATGACCATGGCCCGGGTGACATTCCGTTCCGGTCTCTGCACCTCGCCAGCCGCAAACGCGATATTATGCCAGGAGTCCGCAGAGAACAGCGACCCCGTTTGACTCAGGCAGAGCGCAACGAACAGGCCCAGCGCGGCTGTCCAGTTCCATGCCGCTCCGTGAGTGGCGACTCCTTGCGGTTGCCAAGTGTGGGCGAAGTTAGCGTGCAATGCCGCTGGGTTGCGCCCCAATGAAATGCCCAGAATAATCAGGCCCAGCAGTGCGCCAGACTTCGTGACAGTGAATACATTCTGAACCAGCTTCCCATAACGCAGGCCGAGGGTGTTGCTAAAGGTGAGCAGTGCGATCATACCGATAGCGAGCAGTTGAGCCGTAGAAAGCGACAGTGCGTATCGTGACGAAATATGAATAGGCGCGATCAGGTAGCGATCTTCCCCAATCAGCGGCCAGACTACGCCGGAGAATCGGGCGAAGGCCACAGCGACGGCAGCAATTGTGCCCGTCTCGATCACGGAAAAAAGAGTCCAGCCGTAGAGGAAACCAAACAGGGGCGAGTATGCCTCCCGTATGTAGACGTACATTCCGCCAGCGTGGGGCATCATGGCGGACAACTCGCCGTAACACAGCGCGCCCGCAATGGTTAACGCCCCCGCCACGCCCCAGGCCACCAGAAGCCATCCTGCACTACCGATATTCCGCGCCATCTCGGCCGGTACAATAAAGATGCCGGACCCGATCATGGCGCCGACTACCAGCATCGTCGAGTCGAAAAGACCCAATCCCCGCGAGAATTCACGATGGTCGCGATCTACAGGTGACAGGTCTTGGGTTTCGCTCAATCGGCCGCCTCCGGGGTGCAATTACATTGACGATTGCATATTGTATCCATAAAATACCGCCAATGCTCATCTTCGCAAAAATAAGCCAATTACCCGGCCCGGACCGCCTAGGAAACTGGTGATGCAACTCCGCAAGATCCGGGTCATTGACTCCCACACAGGTGGTGAGCCCACGCGTCTGGTTGTGAGTGGCGGTCCGGATCTGGGGACTGGCTCGCTTGCCGAGCGGTTGGAGCGTTTTCGCAAGGAGCACGACGATTTCCGCTCCGCAGTAGTCAACGAGCCCCGCGGTTCGGATGTTGTGGTTGGCGCACTGCTGTGCGAACCAACGGATCGCTCGTCAGTAGCGGGAGTTATCTTCTTTAACAACGTGGGCTACCTCGGAATGTGTGGTCATGGGACCATAGGGCTTGTCGCGACCCTGCAGTACATGGGCCGAATCCGACCCGGGGAGCATAGGATCGACACACCAGTAGGAGCAGTAATCGCCATGCTGCACGAGAACGGCGAAGTGAGCGTCAACAATGTTGCGAGCTATCGCAAGGCGCAGAACGTCACTTTGGACGTGCCCGGCCACGGCGCTGTCACGGGCGACGTCGCATGGGGCGGAAACTGGTTTTTCCTGGTGAGTGATCACAACCGGGAACTGACGCTAGCGGACGTGGAGGAGTTGACGAGCTTCACCTGGGCGATCCGCTTGGCGCTACGGGCCAACGGCATCACCGGTGACGATGGAAAAGAAGTCGACCATGTGGAGTTGTTTGCCGCATCACAATTAACGGGTGTTGACAGCAAGAATTTCGTGCTATGTCCTGGAAAGGCTTACGATCGGTCTCCTTGTGGCACCGGAACCAGCGCAAAACTCGCCTGTTTGTACGCCGACGGCAAAATCCGCGAGGGTCAAATCTGGCGGCAGGAGAGCATTGTCGGAACAGTCTTTGAAGGGAGTATCACGGTGCGGGATGGGAAGGTCTACCCCAGCGTTCGAGGATCCGCTTTCGTTAACGCCGACGCCGAGTTGGTGCTGGATCCGCGGGACCCGTTCTGCATGGGCATTCGCGGATGAGCAAAGCAGTCAATGACGTCGTAATTATAGGCGCCGGGATTGTGGGCGCAGCTTGTGCCGACGAACTCGCCCGCCGCGGCCTTCGGGTTGCGGTCGTGGACCGGGACCTGGTCGGGGGCGGAGCGACAGCCGCCGGGATGGGCCACATCGTTGTCATGGACGACTCCGAAGCCCAGTTCGCCCTAACTCGATACTCTCAAAAGTTATGGCAGGAATTGCGATCCGAGTTGCCGGACGACGTCGAGTACGAGCAATGTGGAACGATCTGGGTTGCCGCCGACGAAGAGGAGATGGCGGAAGTCTGGCGGAAACGGGATTACTACGGCAAGCGGGAAGTTCCGACCGAAGTGCTAGACGCCTCGGCTCTGCAGGTCCTGGAACCTAATTTGCGCAAAGGCTTGACCGGGGGCTTACTGGTTCTGGAGGATGGCGTCCTGTATCCTCCGTGCGCAGCGCGCTTTCTCATCGAACGCGCGCAGGAAAGCGGCGCGAAACTCCACGTGGGATCTTACGTTGTCCGGGTCGGTGAGGGATCGGTTCAATTCACCGACGGTATGAAGATGTCTGCCGAGTTCATTGTTAACGCGACTGGGGCGGGAGCCGTCGATCTCACGCCCGGACTCGAAATCAGGAAACGAAAAGGCCATCTGGTGATCACCGACCGCTATCCAGGATTTCTGCGACATCAGTTGGTGGAACTTGGTTACTTAAAGAGTGCCCACTCAGTGAGCACCGATTCTGTCGCTTTCAACGTTCAACCACGGCGGACCGGCCAGATCCTCATTGGTTCTTCTCGCCAGTACGGTGCAGAACACAAAGGAGTGGACAACGCCGTGATGGCGCGCATGCTGCAGAGTGCTCAGGAATATATGCCTGGATTGGCGCAACTATCGACGGTGCGGGCATGGACAGGCTTCCGCGCCGCGACTCCTGACAAGCTTCCGTACATCGGCCCATGGCAGGGGGACAGATCCATCTTCTTGGCAACCGGCCATGAAGGGCTCGGCATCACGACTTCTCTCGGAACCGCGAGACTCCTCGCCGATCAAATTACAGGTACGAACCCGGAGATTCCCATCGAACCGTATTTACCGTCTCGCGCTCACAAGGAACAGGTACATGCTTAGCAGCGTTACAGTGACTGTAAATGGAGCCCCGGTTGCGGTGCCGCAGGGTGCGACCGTGGCGGTGGCCATGGCGATCGCCGGGGCGCCTTGCCGAACCTCAGTCAACGGAGAGCCACGTGGACCGCTATGCGGAATGGGCATCTGCTTTGAGTGCCGGGTGACGATCAACGGAATATCGCATTGCCGGAGTTGCCAGACCGAGTGCGCACCCGAGATGAAAATCAGGACGGATGATTAAAGACGTTTGAACAGGAATACGATGGCAGTGACACAGCGCTTCGACATTCTCGTAATCGGCGGTGGACCTGCGGGCATGGCTGCCGCGGTCCGCGCAGCCGAGTGCGGAGCCCGTGTCGGCATCGTTGACGACAACCCGAAGCTCGGAGGGCAGATCTGGCGAGGGGAGTCGGCACAGCAGGGGAAGAGCGAGTCGGCGCACTGGGCTGATCGCCTCCATCGGTCCGGAGCTACCAAGCTCTGTGGAATCCGCGTCTTTCACCAACCTCAAGCGGGAATCCTGTTGGCGGAGGGAAGCGACGATCTCATTGAACTCCGCTACGAGAGACTAATACTGGCAACCGGAGCGCGCGAACGGTTCTTGCCATTTCCGGGCTGGACGTTGCCCAACGTCATGGGTGCGGGCGGCTTGCAGGCAATGGTGAAGAGTGGTCTTCCCATTCGCGGTAAGCGCGTCGTAATTGCAGGGACCGGTCCTTTGTTGCTCGCAGTTGCGGCATACCTTCGCAAACATGGCGCCGAAATTCCCATGATTTGCGAACAGGCATCCTGGGGAAGTCTCGCGGCTTTCGCGATGTCCCTCGCAGGCCAGCCTCGCAAGATTTTGCAGGCTCTTCAGCTGAAACGGGAACTAGCCGGGGTTCCATTCATCCCAAGGAGTTGGCCGGTAGCGGCTTATGGTCAGCGGACGCTAGAGAAGGTGACGATTGCGCTCCCTGGCAGAACTGACGCGATTTCCTGCGACTACCTCGCGTGCGGCTTCCATTTGGTTCCCAATATCGAACTACCGATGTTGCTCGGTTGTCACGTTCGAAACGGATGTGTGATGGTCGATGAACTTCAACGAACGAACCTTCCAGACATTTTTTGCGCCGGCGAACCCACAGGCATCGGCGGCCTGGAGTTGGCACTTGTTGAAGGTCAGATCGCCGGCCTTGCCGCCGCAAACCAAGCCTCGATGGCACAGGGATTGTTTCGTCAGCAAAAGAGCGCACGGCGCTTCGCGAAGGTTCTGGATCAGACCTTCCAACTGCGTCCCGAACTCCGAACTTTGCCGCAACCCGAAACCATCGTATGCCGATGCGAAGACGTTCCGTATTCCCGCCTGCGCCAGCATAGCTCATGGCGTGCGGCCAAGCTACAGAGCCGTTGTGGCATGGGGCCCTGCCAGGGCCGGATCTGCGGACCTGCAACTCAATTTCTTCTGAAATGGATCCCTGATTCCGTTCGGCCGCCAGTCTTTCCCGCTCGGGTTGAGAGCCTGGCAACGATTACGGACGATTCGGAACTGGTGGGTAGCGAAGTAACCGGAGGGCAATGATGAACTGGAAGGGCGTGATGCCGGCTATAACAACTTGCTTCAACGAAGATCTCCACGTCGATCATGCTTTCGTTGGGGCGCACTGCCGCTGGTTGCTCGATAACGGATGCACCGGGATCGTTACCCTAGGTTCCCTGGGAGAAGGCGCAACCTTGTCATTCGACGAGAAGCTCGACGTACTTCGTACTTGCGTCGGGGCCGTCAGCGGGCGTGGGCCGGTTGTGGCTTCCATCTCTGCTCTGACCACTGTGGAGGCTGTGGCTCTGGCCAAGGCGGCCGTCGACATCGGCTGCGACGGTCTGATGGTGCTGCCTCCCTATGTCTACCAGGGCGACTGGCGCGAAATGAAGACCCACGTCGCGGCCGTGTTTGCCGCTGCGCCCCTGTCTTGCATGCTGTACAACAATCCCATCGCTTACGGAACCGATTTCCTTCCCGAGCAGATTCGCGAACTGGCGGAGGAATACGCGAACTTCGAGGCAGTGAAGGAATCCAGCACCGACGCCCGGCGAGTCTCCGCGATTCGTGCGCTCGTTGACCGCAGACTGGAGATTTCGGTCGGCGTAGACGATGCCGTACTCGAAGCCATTGGCGTTGGCGCAACCGGTTGGATTGCTGGGCTGGCCAATGCTCTGCCGCGCGAATCCGTCGATCTTTTTAACTGCGGTATGAACGGCGACAGCGATAAGGCATTCGAACTGTATCGCTGGTTCCTGCCACTGCTGCGAATGGACACCGTGCCGAATTTCGTGCAACTGATCAAGCTGGTTCAGGCAGAACTAGGGATGGGAAATACGCGCGTGCGCCCGCCGCGCCTTCAGTTGGTAGGAGAAGAACTCGCGCAGACTAAGAAAATAATTCATAATGCGCTCCGTTCCCGCCCGCAGCCTGTCACCAGCTACGCACTGCATGAGCGAAAGTGAGTCGGTTCTATGGCAATCCTCTCTGGTAAGTCGATCATCGGGTTTCGGGAAGGCGAGGGCACAGCAGAATCGCTCTACGCCACAAATCCTCGCAATGGACAACGCCTGCAGCCTGGATTCGCCCCTGCAACTTCCGAAGAAATCGGGCTTGCAGTCCGGTTGGCGTCTGAAGTTTTCCCGGACTACAGCCGCATTTCCGGACGCGAACGCGGCGAGTTCTTGCGCAGGATTGCGGCGAAGATTGAGTCCATCGCCCCTGAGTTAGTCGATCGCGCCGGGCAAGAGACTGCTTTGCCTCAAGCGCGGCTGCAGGGTGAAACCGCCCGCACTTGCGGCCAGTTGCGGCTGTTCGCGGAGGTAGCGGAAGAAGGATCGTGGGTGTCGGCGCGCATTGATCACGCCGATCCGGACCGCAAGCCCGTTCCCAAGCCGGATCTCCGTTCGGTTCTGCGTCCTCTGGGCCCGGTGGTTGTCTTCGGAGCCAGCAACTTCCCGCTGGCGTTCTCGGTTGCGGGAGGCGATACCGCCTCCGCACTCGCCGGCGGAAACCCCGTCATTGTGAAAGCGCATGCCGCTCACCCGGGTACTGGCGAACTCGTAGGACGGGCAATTCAGGCCAGCGTTCGAGAGTGCGGCCTGCCCGAGGGCGTGTTCTCCTTGTTATTTGGTCACGGCGCACAGGTCGGGACAGCACTGATGAAACATCCGTTGGTGAAAGCTGGAGGCTTTACCGGGTCACGCACCGCGGGGAGAGTGTTGATGGACATTGCTGCGGCGCGCCCGGAGCCGATCCCGTTCTACGCAGAAATGAGCAGCACCAATCCTGTCTTCATCCTGCCGGGCGCGCTACGAGAGCGAGGAGAGACGATTGCAGTCGGATTGCAGGCTTCTTTCACAATGGGTGCGGGACAGTTTTGCACCAAGCCAGGAATGGTCTTCCTGCCAAAAGGGACCGACGTGGCACCGTTCAGGGAAAAGTTGCGACAACTGGTTGCGGAGTCGGCGCCGTTCCATCTCCTTACCTCGACGATTCATTCTTCTTACGCTTCGGCGATTGCCGAGCGCAAGACAGACGGTCAGGTAAACGTTGTGGCCGAAGCTCGGCAAGGGGACGGTGGTCACGGTTTTTCGGTAGGCTCGGCGCTATTTGAAACGGACGCGGCATCGTTCCTCGGCTCAGACCTCGATGAGGAGATCTTCGGTCCGACGACGCTCCTGGTGCAGCACTCTACGCGCGAAGAAGTTCTGAAGATTGCCCGGGGTCTCGAAGGCCACCTCACCGCGACGATTCATGGCACGGAGCGCGATCTCCGCGAATTTGCCGACTTGGTCGCGATTCTTGAGAGCAAAGTTGGGCGGCTCGTCTTTAACGGATTTCCTACGGGCGTCGAAGTATCCCACTCGATGGTACATGGCGGCCCCTATCCCTCGACCTCGGATGGACGATCTACATCGGTGGGCACTCGTGCCATCTTCCGTTTTGTGCGCCCAGTTTGCTACCAAGGATTCCCTGATGAAGCTCTGCCAGAGGAACTCAAAGATGAGAACCCGTTGGGGATCTGGCGCATGGTCGATGGGGAGATGACGAGAGGGGCGGCGGTGCCTTCCTTGTCCGCTCGTGGCTCTCACAAATAATTCATTGCTCACCGTGCGGTTACCTTCTCGACCGCTTGAGTTAGCTAAGAGTGCCTGATTACGCACTGAGAGGACGCGTCTGGTTCCGCCATGAATACTCCGGCTGGCAAAAACAGAGGCAATTCATCCAAAAGCGCAAATGCTGTCCACGCCTGTTGCTTTGCGATGACCTTGATCGTCACCTTTCATGCCTGGGCTGCCCAGCAAGGAAACGAAAAGAAACAGCCTCCAACTCCCGGACCGATGCTCAGTCAAGGGACTATAGACCTTGATACACCGGAGTTTACGCTGAGTCTGGTCAAGAGCTCACAAACGGTCGCTGCCCTTAGGCCGAAGACCGCTGGCGATTTCGATTTCACGCCCGGAGATCTCCTCGTTGCGCGTTCCAAAGACGGTTATTTTCATCTTGGAGACATCACGCTGCGCTTGAGAGCAGGGAACTCAGGCGATTGGAAGAACTACTCCAGCGCCGCCGCTCGCAATCCTGTAAGAGCGTTGGCGACCTCCAAGAATGAGTTGGCCGCCGCCGACCTAACTCCAACCCTAGCTCCTGAAGTTCCGCTACAGATCATGAGGACGTGGGCACTGGAAAGTGGGAAGCTAGTTTTGCGCTTCACTGCTGAAGAACAAAACGACGAGCACGATACAAATCGGGGCCTTGGGCATCCCGATGATCTTCAACAACGTGCTCAACGAGCGATCACTGGAGGAAGCACACGCGAAGTGTTCTTTCTATGATCCATACATCGGAGAAGACGCCGGATACCTGCAGGTGACTCGGCTGAGCGGTCACGGTCCAGTATTGCTGGTTGTCCCTGACGGCCGGACTCCATTCGAGGCCTATAACCCAATCCTAGATCGGGCAGACCGCTGGGGCACTAATCCGGTCTTCACCGACCCAACCCCGCGCGGCATCACCTTTGAAGGTTTTTACGAGTGGATGATCCACAGCCAGGCATACAGCGAAAACGAATGGAAGAAGGCCCAACCGTGGAATCCTCCCACCAGCCTAACTCTCGCGCCCGGCGATTCCAAGATCTATGGCCTGAAGTTCCTACTCTCGGACTCGATTCGCAACATCGAGAAAACTCTGGCGGACGCGGGACGCCCCGTAGCCGTCGGCATTCCTGGTTACGTTCTGCCGACCGACCTCGACGGACGGCTGTTCTTGAAGTATCCGAAGAGCGTGAAGTCGATCGCGGTCGAACCCACAGCCGCGATCGCGATCAGGCGTGCCGCGTCGCCCGCCGCGGGCTGGCAGTCCTACACGCTGAAAGGCAAGGCCTGGGGACGCGCTCGCGTGTCTGTGACCTACGCAGACGGCTCCGTGCAAGCGATCAGCTATTTCGTAATCAAGCCGGCGGCGGAAGCTGTATCCGACATGGGACACTTTCTCACGACCACGCAATGGTTCACCGACCCCGCTGATCCTTTCCATCGTAACCCTTCGCTGATGTCCTATGACCGTGAGCTCAACCAGATCGTGCTGCAAGACAGCCGCGTGTGGATCGCCGGACTCAGCGACGAAGGCGGCGCGGGCTCCTGGCTCGCGGCAACGATGAAGGAGCTCGGCCAACCAAAGAAAGAGGAGGTCGACAAGCTCGAGCAATTCGTCGATGCTGTGGTGTGGGGTGGCCTGCAGTTCAAGGAAGGTCCAAATCAGTACGGTGTGCGCAAGAGTCTTTTCTACTATCAGCCCGACCAGCTGCCGCCGAATTACTATCGCCCCGATTTGAATTGGAAGACCTGGACCAGTTGGAGCAAGCAGGCATCGGAAGCCGTCGACCGCTCGTTCAACTATCCGCACGTTGCAGCCGCATATTGGGTCCTCTATCACCTCGCGCGCAACAACCAGGGACTGGTCACGAGTCACCCATGGGATTGGTATCTCTCGCACGCCTACGAAACGGCAATTGCAATGACGAAGTTCGCCTCGGGTTACGCCGAGTTCGGTCAGATGGAGGGAGACATCTTCGTTCAGATCCTGGCTGACCTGAAGCGCGAAGGCATGAATACCGAGGCCGACGCTCTCGAAACAAAAATGCGTGAGCGCGCAGACCATTGGAAAGCCCAGGCTTACCCCTTCGGCAGCGAGATGCCCTGGGACTCGACCGGCCAGGAAGAAGTCTATGCGTGGACGAAATACTTCGGCTACAACGACAAGGCTGAAGTAACACTTAACGCAATTCTGGGATACGACCCCACGATCCCGCACTGGGGATATAACGGAAGCGCCCGCCGGTATTGGGATTTCATCTTCGCTGCGAAATACAGCCGGATCGAGAGGCAGTTGCACCACTACGGCTCCGGCATCAATGCAATTCCACTCTTGTCGGAATATCGCGAGCATCCTGATGACTTCTACTTCTTGCGCGTCGGCTACGGTGGCACCATGGGTGCATTGACAGACATTGACCAGGAAGGCTTTCTCTCCCCGGCTTTCCACTCTTTTCCCGACATGCTCAAGCCTGATCCGCTCTCCGGTGACAACGGGCCCAATTTCTTCGGCCACGCATGGAATACGGCGACCTACATCGTGCGCCATCCCGAGTTCGGATGGCTGGCGTTCGGCGGGAATATCTCTGCTGATGGAGGCAAGATATCTGTTGTCCCGCTCGACTCGTTCCGGACCCGCCTTTATGTGGCTCCCCTGGGATTGTGGCTTACCCTGGATGCTGGCCAGTTCCAGCGCGTGGAGTTGGACGCGAAAACTGGATCGGTTCATCTTGGTTTTGCGCCGGCTACGCAGTTTGCGTCTAGCGCCCGCTTACGCGTGGAGCAGCCAGCAGCCGGAGAGGGTGGGCTGGAGTATCGCCTTGTGGGGCAGTTAAAGCCAGAGCTCGGAGCATTCGTTGTCCCTCTTGGTGTCGAGACTGTGTGGGTTGAGTTGACTACCGTGCCAAAGGGTCGTTAGTCGCAGATACCTTATGCTGGGAAGCGCCGCGGACGCTGAAGATCTATTGCAAGAGACGTTTATTCGCTGGCAGCAAGCGGCGGATGTCGAGATCGAATGACCGAGAGCATTCCTTGTGACGATTTTGACTCGTCTCTGCATCAACCATTTGCATAAGAGGTTCCCCAAACTTGTCCCAACTGCGGGTCCACTCTTGCGTGGTCGTCGCGGCAGACGCCGCGACGGCCACCAGGAGTATTGCGGTTGCAAACAAAAATGTCCGTTTCATATTGTTTCCCTTTCGGGAGATCGGTATTCGAAGCCAACCAGTGACCTGTCCTCGAGCTTCATCGTGCTCACCTCGAGCCCGAGGGCAGGCTTCTGCGCATCCGTCGACTACCT
>CAVRCR010000056.1:0-6706 GCA_963719615.1 uncultured Acidobacteriaceae bacterium
TGCGACCTCCGGATTGGTGCAGGCAACTCTTCAACTGGCTAAGCCCGGTCAGATCCTCGTCGGAGGGGATGTCTCACGACGCTTGCGAGAGTTTTTCGGAGTCGACCTTGTGCCGGTTTCTGCACTGGCCGCCGGGGCGGCGGGACAGAGAGGATTGGCGGAGTTGGTCTGGACGACGGCGGATCGGCTCGCCAGCCTGCAATCGTCAGTTGTTGATGGTGCAGCGTCCCGGCGCGGAAGTCCGCCAGTTGGTGCCACCATGATGGTGAGTACTCCGATGGTGAACCCTCCGGTCGTGAATGCTCCCATCCGAAGCGCGGAGCCGGAAGTGACGACGGACTCGGGTCTTCAACGGATACCGACCGCGCAGCAGGCCGCCGATCTCGTTCCGAGGTCGGAGGACGTGGAGGGAATGCAGAGCGATTCTCTAACCCAGGAACTTGATGATCTGGAACAGCGCCCCTTCCTTACCCGCACGAGAATTATCCTCGGCTTGGCCGCGATTGTATTGGTCGGGGCCCTGATCGCCGTGCTGTACTTTCCTACGCACGAGACCAAGATTCCGCCTCGAGCACTCGAGAATCGTGAAACGGGATCTAGCAGCGTGGATTCAAAGTCGGGCACGCTCCATACGGAGCCGCCGCAAACGCAACCGCAGCCGCCCCAGGCGAAGACCCCTGAGCCGCAGGCGAAACTACCCAAGGCCGTCCTGCAACCGCCTCCGCCTACTCCTCCCAAGCCAGCCGCAGAAACGAGGGCCAAGAGCAAGAAAGACAATCCGGAGCAGCCGCAACCACCGCCGGTGGTTCAAGACCTCGGAGGACTTTCGCAAAATGACGTGCCCACTCTGCTGAGACTGGCGCGGGATGACGCAGGAGCGGGCAAGTACGACAAGGCCCGAAGCGAGTACAAAAAGATCCTGCAATTGCAGCCCGGCAATCAGGACGCAAAAGACGGGCTGCGCAGACTCGATCTCATCAAGAGCGATAACGAATAACGGAAGGCGGCCGTCCGGTTTTACGCGGTTCCTAGGGAGTCTACTATGCCCAAACCCTTCGACTTCGGTAGTGTCAACTTGAGCGCCGGCGGGGACAGTGCGGGTGCTCGCCCATCTTCTGAAACTCCTTTTTGCATTGCGATTCTGGGCGACTTCAGCGCTCGCGTGAACCGGAAACTTTCTGACTCCCGAACGATCGGAAAACGCCGCACCGTGCTGGTGGATCGAGATAACTTCGACGAAGTGCTGTCAGGCTTCGGCGCTGAAATTCAGTTGCCAATTGGAGATAGTGGTTCCTTGCGTTTGCGGTTCGCCGATCTCGATGATTTTCATCCGGACCGCGTTTTTGAGCATCTCGAGGCGTTCGGAAAGCTTCGCGATCTTCGGGCTCGCCTGCAGGACCCTTTGACTTTCAAGAAGGCAGCCGAGGAATTGGGGCTGAGCCCCACCGCACCCGCAGAGGCTCAGTCGCGTCCCGCTGATAGTTCGCGGGCGGTTGCGCCCAGCGCTACAAGGCTCGCCTCCGGCAGTCTGCTCGACGAGATGATCGAGCAGACGGAATCTCGCGCCTCGGAGGCCCGGCCCAACCGCGCACCCGACGAAGTGCGCGAGTTTGCCCGACGCGCAGCCGCCAAATATCTGGTGAGTACACCTGATCCCCGCCAGGGGGAGATCCTTGGCGTCATGGATCGGGCCATTGGCGGACTGATGCAGGCGGTTCTCCACAACCCACATTTCCAGGCGCTGGAAGCAATCTGGCGCGCCACTTTTCTTCTTGTCCGGCAACTCGAGACCAGTTCGCAGCTAAAGCTTTTCCTGATTGATATCTCACGGGAAGAACTGGCTGCGGATCTGAGTTCCGGTGCCGACCTCGGCGACACGGGGACCTATCGCCTCCTGGTTGAGAAGAGCGTCGGGACGCCGGGGGCCGACCCTTGGGCCGTCATCGTGGGCAACTACGGTTTTGGCGCCGGGAAGGAAGATGCTGTACTGCTGGCCCAGATGGCGCGAATTGCGCGCCGCGCGGGTGCCCCATTTTTGGCGGGGGCCAGCCCGCAGTTGCTGGGTTGCTCGTCTTTGGCGTCTACGCCGCGCCCTCGAGACTGGAATGCTCCCCTCGATCGAAGTTGCTGGTCGGAACTCAGACACCTGCCCGAATCCGAAGCCGTCGGACTCGCGCTTCCACGCTTCCTGTTACGACTCCCGTACGGGAAGAAAACGTCTCCTTTGGAATCCTTCGATTTCGAGGAGTTCCCCGAACAGCCTCCTCACGAGGACTACCTGTGGGGGAATCCTGCTTTTCTGGTTGCAATGCTGCTCGGCCAGACCTTCAGTGAATCTGGGTGGGAAATGCGTCCTGGCACGGTAACGGAGGTTGACCGGCTGCCACTCCACGTTTATGGAAAGGATGGTGAGTCCGAGCCCAAACCGTGCGCCGAGGTATTGCTCACCGAAGAGGCGGTGGAGCGCATGATCGAGGAAGGCTTGATTCCGGTGGTTTCGTTTAAGAACCGTGACTCCGTTCGCCTGGGGAGATTCCAATCGGTTTCCGCGCCGCTGCGCCCACTTGCGGGCCGGTGGGGAGAGTAACCACCCAGTCGTTCGCCCTTTTTCTGACTCTGGAACACTTGATGTAACGTTTCGCAGAGCGCCCGCACTATCTCGTCGAGTGTGATGCGGACCATAGAGATCGCAATTTCTTGTGGCGAAGTCTGCCCAATCTAGAAAAAGTTGTTTGGCGCTTGACTGCGCTTGGGGCTTGTGATAAACCGTTGCTCCACGACCCGTACGGTCTTATCTCACAGGGCTAATGACCGGCCCGCGGGATGCCTGACATGACCGGTACGACTCCCCAGGTCGCGCTACTGCAACAACGAATTTAAAACTTTACCGGGACTTCCTCGAAAATCCGAAGAGGTAGGGAGATAACATGGCAAAACCGAGCACACAGCACAAACTGGACCGCGTGCGCCCGCCGCGGGTGCAGATTACTTACGATGTGGAAACCGGTGGCGCGATTGAAGTCAAAGAACTGCCGTTTGTGGTTGGCGTTCTCGGAGACTTTACCGGCCAACCCGAGCAGCCACTGCCAAAACTGAAAGAACGCCGCTTCGTTGAAGTGACGCCCGACAACTTCGATTCCGTTTTGGAGAGCATGAAACCTCACCTCTCGTTTGCGGTTGAGAACAAGCTGAGCGAAGACTCCGGCGCTGGCCAGATCAGGGTGGATCTGAAGTTCAAGAGTCTGGAAGACTTCGAACCCGAGCAGGTCGCCCGGCAGGTGAAGCCGCTTAAGGAATTGCTGGATCTCCGCACGCGCCTGAATGACTTGAAGGGCACGCTGCAAACCAACGATAAACTGGACGAAGCGTTGCTCGATGCAGTGAGCAAGAGCGACAAACTTGACAAACTAAAAGCCGAAGTCGGCGAGAAGGGGGAACCGAATGCCTGAGACCCAAAAAACTGCTGGTAGCTCGGCCGTTGTAGAGCAGGCCGCAGAATCCAGTCTCCTCGATCAGATTGTAGAACAGGGACGGTTCGGCGACCCCACCGCCCGTGAGCGCGGCAAAGGTCTGATCAAGGAATTCGTTGCCCAGGTGCTGGAAGGTTCGATGGCTCTGGGCCGCGATGCCGATCAGATGATCTCTGCTCGCGTAGCGCAGATCGACCACCTGATTTCTCTCCAATTGAACGAAGTCTTACACAACCCCCAGTTCCAGAAACTGGAATCGACTTGGCGTGGTCTCAAGTATCTGCTGGACCAGTCTGAAACCAGCAGTCAGCTAAAGATCCGCATTCTAAACGCTTCGAAGAAGGACCTGCTGCGCGATCTGCAAAGGGCTCCGGAATTCGACCAGAGCGCGATGTTCAAGAAGGTCTACGAAGAAGAGTACGGCATCTTCGGCGGTGAGCCTTTCGGTGCCCTGGTGGGCGACTACGAATTCAGCAAGCATCCCGAAGACATGGAATTGCTGGAAAAAGTCTCCCAGGTCGCGGCATCGGCTCACGCTCCGTTCCTCTCCGCGGCGTCTTCGGAGTTGCTGAACATGCAGAGTTTCACGGCCCTTGACCAGCCGCGAGATATCGGCAAGATCTTCGACAGTACCGAATACGCCAAGTGGAAGGGATTCCGCGAAAGTGAGGACTCCAAGTACGTGTGCCTGGCTTGCCCGCGCATCCTGATGCGTCTGCCGTGGGGCAAAGACACAGCGCCCGTGGAGGGCTTCAATTTCGAAGAGGGAGTCGATGGCACGGATCACAACAAGTATCTCTGGGGCAACGCCGCTTACGCACTTGCAGCCAAGATGACGCAAGCGTTCTCCACCTACGGGTGGTGTGTAGCCATCCGTGGTGTCGAAGGTGGCGGCTTGGTCGACGGGCTTCCTTCTCACAACTTCCGGACCGACGAAGGAGACGTGGCGTTGAAGTGCCCGACCGAGATCGCTATCACCGACCGCCGCGAAAAAGAACTGGCGGATCAGGGATTGGTCCCGTTAGTCCACTGCAAGGGCACGGATAAGGCTGCGTTCTTCAGCATCCAGTCCTGCAACCGCCCCAAGCTCTACGACAGCGACGCCGCGACAGCCAATGCCCGTATTTCGGCGCAGTTGCCGTACATGATGGCCACCTGCCGGTTCGCGCATTATTTAAAGGCGATGATGCGGGACAAGATCGGCGGATTCATGTCTCGCGACGATTGTTACCGCTTCCTCAATCGCTGGCTCGGCCAGTACGTGACGCAGGACGACGAGGCCAGTCAGTCGGCAAAGGCCAAGTTCCCCCTGCGGGAGGCACGTGTAGACGTTGAAGAAGTGAAGGGGAAACCTGGCGTGTATCGGGCCATCGCGTATCTGCGACCCCATTTTCAACTGGATGAACTCAACGTGTCGCTCCGGCTGGTGGCAGATTTGCCGGCTGCGGCGAAGAAATAAAACCCGTCTTTGGCGGGTGCTTCAAACAGGGATTCGAATGGATCCTTGAATTCTGACTAGAAGGAACCGAGGAGGAATTGCAATGGCAAGTGATTATTATCTGTTGATCGACGGAGTAACGGGCGAATCGCAGGCAGTCGGCATGACGAACTATATCGAGCTGGACAGTTTCTCATTCGGCGCCTCCAACCCCGCATCGGTAGGCGGAAAAGGACTGTCGGGAGGCAAGGCTTCCTTGTCCGACTTCAGTTTCAGCTGCCCGCTCGACTCCGCCAGCTTTCAGATTCTCAAGGATCTGTACACCGGCAAGCACATTCCGACTTGCACATTCAAGGGCCGTAAGACTGGTGGTGACACCAAGCCCTACGTTTATGTGCAGAGCGTCATGACCAACTGCTACATCACGAGTCACAGCACGGGCGGTGGCGCGCTGGGAATCCCCTCCCAAAGTGTCAGCATCGCGTACGAGAAGATTGAGTACCAGTACTACACGCAGGATTCCGCGAGCGGCCAGGTGACATCGGCCGGAACGGCGTCCTACGACGTCAAAATGGTGCAAGCAAGCTAGTTCGACGGCCCCTGAACGACAGTGCGAATCTGGAGGCATCTCCGCGGCCAGCAACGTGGCTGGGGCGGAGGTGCCTCCATGTTCTAAAGGAAACGTTCTGAAGGAAGAGTCTTTCGGCCGCACCAAGCCGAAGGGCGGTGTCGATTTCATTCCAAACCGCGGGTGCGCGATGAATCCACAAGAGTTGTACCGGGCTGGCCGTCTAACGGATGCGATCAAGGCCTTGAGCGCAGAGCTGCGAGATAATCCGACCGACGCGAAACGGCGCACATTCCTCTTCGAGCTTCTGTGCTTTGCCGGAGAATACGAACGTGCGGATAAGCAACTCGAAGTGTTGGGACAAGCGGGACCTTCCAGCGAAATGGGTGTACTGCTCTATCGCAGCGCGCTCTATGCCGAACGTCAGCGCCAGGACCTGTTTTCGCGGGGTGAGTTTCCCAAGGAAAAAGAAGAGGCAGAATCCAGTCGCGGCGGCGTGGTGAACGGCAAGCAATTTTCCGTATTCTCGGACACGGATCCCAGAATCGGCGCCCGGCTCGAACTCTTTGCTGCCGGAAACTATCTGCTCCTGCCACTGGAACACGTGGCTTCGATCCAGATCCCACCTCCCAAGCGGCTGAGAGATCTGATATGGACACCGGCTGCAGTTCGTACAACTCCTTCGTTTAAGGGCACCGAACTGGGAGAGGTCATGCTTCCGGTTCTTGCACCCTTCTCCTGGAAGAATCCCGAAGAGGCGGTGCGGCTGGGACGTGCCACAGTGTGGGAGCGGCCCGAGGGTGCCGACTATCAAGTTCCGTTTGGTCAAAAAATGTGGCTGGTGGACGAAGAGGAGATTCCATTTCTCGAACTGCGTGAGCTCGAGTTTAATCCAGCTTCCGTGGCCGCCTAACCTATCATGCCTTTTCCCGACGATCTGCTGATTCCTATCGAAGGACCGAATCCCAGCGGCGCGAACCTGCGTTACGACCCGCTGTACGACAAGATCAAGGAATTGCGGCGCGAGGAAGATCAGCCCCCTCCGGGAATGACGGAACGCGACCGCAAGGTGGCGGATAATCCTCAAGTCATCAAACACACCACCGACTTACTCACTAAAAAGACCAAAGATCTGCAGCTTGCCGGCTGGCTCACCGAGGCCCTGCTCAAGCAAAAGGGTTTCGGCGGACTGAAGGATGCTTGCTCGGCAACCGAACGAGTACGCTACAT
>CAVRCR010000057.1:0-126053 GCA_963719615.1 uncultured Acidobacteriaceae bacterium
ACAATGCCGATGCGTGGCGGCAAGCCCTGCTTCTTGCGTTCTTGCTCGCGCTGCTCGACATCGATATACACGTCGTCAGGGTCTCGCCATTTTTTTTCATAGGCGCGTTTCTGCTTCCAGAAACGACCTTCGTCGACGCGCTCCAGATCGACGAGTTCTTCGACGAAATCAGCGTTCACGTCGGCACGAACTTCTTCGATCTCCACTCGGGCGAACTGCAATGACTGCTTGTCGGCACAGGAGAGCTTCTCCATCCCGCACAAGATCGCGATGACCTGATCGACGCCTTGGTTCCACAGAAACAGGCTTTCGTAGATACGTAGTTTAGGGGAACCCGCGGAGGGTTGCGTGGGAACTGGGGACCGGATACCTTCAACACTAGCCATCGTTGCCTCCTTCGTAGGCGACTGTGGTTAGGGCCGCGTCGGTGCTAGTAACACCGGCGCGTCCCGTTGCTGGTGCTCACTTCTTCTCGCTAGCCTTTCTCGAAGCCTTTTTCTTGTATCGAGTCTTCCTGCCGTTCTTGAGCTTGGGCAGGATGGCCTGGACCTTCGCAATATCCTTGTCGTTCCAAAGACGGACTCGAACACCGCCCACCCGAACAAGCGGTGGAAGAGGAATCTTCTTGGCCGCGATGTAGCGGTTCAGGGAGGTGAAACTGAGTCCGAGTTTTTTAGCGGCATCGCGTGTCGAAAGTCCATTCATTATGGATACGACCTATACCAGATAGCTTTACGGATGTCAAGCGGGGAAAGATCGGGCCTGCGAGCTGGATCGCACAACGCGTGTAATGGCCAGTTCTATAAGAGGGGATGTCAAGAACATTCTTCTTCCTCCCGCCGGAAGCGCGGTTATGGTTCGCGGCATCCAGTCCCTTGTCAGATCGGAATTACGCTCGAGTCTTGTATCTTGCCCTGTGGTTTCGGGTTTTGCTTTGCTCCATCTCAGCAGCTGCATGTTCGTTAGTAGCGACAACGCCGATCGGTTTCTGAAACTGGCAAGCACTCGTGGTTGTACGGTGTCAACCATGGTTCTATCTGCGACTCGAGGCCTAGTGCTTTTTCGGGTTATCCGAGAGGGCATAGGGTTAACACAGAGGCTCAGTGCCATAGGCACTGTGCGCCTACAGGCGATTAGGATGCTCACCCTCGAACCCGAGCGTCTCAAGAACCAACTGGCCACCACCAGAAAAAGATCACCGGAGATGGAGGGCTCTTCCCGTCAGACGCTCAAGCGGCTTGCGATTTCAGTTTGTCAGCGTCGAAGTTTTCTCCCTTCTTCCATAGAGTTAGCGTGATGGCTGCAATCTTGCGCGCCAACGTGAGACGGGCCATCGTGGGCTTGATACCTTTGGCCAGTGATCTCTGGTAGAAATCCTGGAACGGGCCCGGCAGTACACTGGCCTTGGTGGCCGCACCTTTGAACAAGCTTTTCAGATCATGATTGTGATCCTTGTTCAGACCGCGAATGGAGATCTGTTTCTTAGAACGTCGCAGTCCGCCTTTGACATAGCAATATTCCCCACTGGTGCGGGTTTCCAAAGCAAGTCCGCTGTAAGCCCAAAGCTGTCGCTTAGTGCGGAAACGATTCGGGGTCTGGATCAGCGCCACCGCCAAAGCGGAGCGAATCGGTCCCAGTGAGGGAATCTGCCGTAGTTTGGCGGTGATGGCATGCTTGCGACTCTCGGCTAACAACTCGCGTCGTGCTTGCTGGCGCAAGTACTGCAGCATGTCCAGTTGCTGGTAGAGTCGTTCGGCTCGGCGACGGACGCCGGCTTCCTTGATCTTGCCCAGCCACTCGGCTCGGTGACGGGTATAGTAGACGTCCCGGCCGGCACAGGGGATCGCCCAGCTGCGATAGACCGCTTTCAACCGACACATGACTCGGGTCAGATCTTTGACGATGGTCAGGTAGCTCCGGGCTAGCTCGCGCAGCATGCGCACGCCCGTCTCGCCATGGTAGACCGAGCTGAGCTTGTTCAGGTACAGCAGTTCGGCCAACTTGTGGGCGTCGATACGATCACTCTTGTTTCCGTCTTTGAGCAGAGCATTTTTTCGCGGATTGCACACTACCAGCTTGGCCACATGCGGCTTCAGTGAATCGTACAGCCAGGCGGCCCAAGTTCCTTCTTCGAAGGTGACCGACAAAGTTCCGCGCAACCCCGCAAAGAACTCCAGAATGGTCGCGGCTTTTGTTTCCAGGATGGATTCCATGACTAACTTGCCCGTGGAATCCAATACTGCCACCGAGATAGTTGCTTGATGAACGTCGAGCCCAATATACTTTTCGCTATTCATGGAGGGTGTTCCTCTCGTAGGGAATGTGCTTGCGCTCATAACCTACTCCTAAAGGGACGCCCTCTTATAATGCGTTTGCAGCAATTCGACTCTAAGCCCGTTCTGAGCCGGGTACGAAATCAAAAGTTGCAAGCACACCCTGTGACTATCTAGGCTCCCTTATTTCGATAACAAGACTAGCCGTCCTCTAGAAGTTAGGTGTCGCTTCAGTAAGAGCATTCGAGATCCGAGGGAACGCGTCCTGTGTCCCAACCGAAAACGGACCAGAAGAATAGTGATGACGCTATCTTCGTGCTGTGGCGAGTGTCGGGGCGATTCTTCCATCCTGCTATTCCGGCGATGTGTGGCGGATCGCCGATTGAGCGGTGTGGAGAGGAACTTCTCAGCGCGTTCTCCCGGAAGGGAAAATGCGAGAAAGCCCAGTATTTTGCTATTTATCATGATCGCGGGCGAGGCACGAAGAGAGTCGTGACTGCCAAACCGAGTTCGCTGGATGCCACACCGGCCAGCACAATCGTGGCGGGGCGGCGCGCGAATCCGGCAAGATCTTAATATTGTCCGGCAAATGATAGCAAGTATTTAGCAAATTGTTAAACGCGTTCGGACTGCCTTCTACAGACGCAACGACCGTGTCGATCGGGCCACATTCGAGGGCAAACTGCTGGCCGTCCTGGACAGCAGGTTTAAAAAAAAAGACTGTTCTTCGTCTCAAAAGCGGTCGCAGAAAGAGTTGAAACCTCCGGCAGCCGCCTAGGGCGATTGCCTCGCGTTACCATCCGCAGATTCCTCGAAGAGTTCAAAAGCACAATCGAAGCCGAGGCAGTAAATTCATTTTGGGACTCGCGAACAAAGGGCAAATTGAAGAACCGCCCAGAGAAGCTCGGGCAGGAACTGTTCGGTGTATTCGCTCGGACGAAACTGGCAGCACGGGGTTCCGCGATCCGCGAGGGAACGTCTGGTATCGGATTCGTGGATGTACTTGTCACGTTCTCGTCAGGATTGGATCACGTCATTGAGTTGAAAATGTTGAAGGGGAAGGATGTCCCAGGCCCAGCGCAACTGGCAACCTACATGAACCACAGGCGGCGACGGGAGGGCTGGCTCGTCTTTTTTGACGCCCGCAAAGCAAATGCGAAACAGTCTGTGCCAACTGTACTCGAGAGAGCGGCAGGAACGATCAGGACCCTCCTTTAGAAATCAATCCGATCCCGCCGAGCAAAAAAAACGAGGCCTGATCTCCGTCTGGATTTAGGTCCGTACAGTTGGCACGGCCTAGTTAAACGATGCAGACGGAAGTCGCGGACGAACTCGAAGCTTGGCCGAGCCAGTTCCTCGTGCCCCAAAGGATTTGCAGCAGCGAAATTGGCTGAAATTTGCACAGTTTCCCTGCACAGTTCATACACAGCCAAAAATTGCCACATTATCTGCAATTAAAACAATTAGATACACAGGTTTTATCACCCGCTCAGGATGACAGGGTTCTTCCTCCTGATTGGGCACTTCACAATCACACGCACTTGCACTCGCTGCGGATCAGGATGCCGGTCATGGCATGAGCGGTTTCGCGTGCCTCCGCAAGAGTCGCATAGGGGCCGTGCCAGCGGGCGTGGTTTACGTCGTGGCCGGATGGACGTCCTTTGCCGTGACTGCACTGGCCGCAGGAACCGCGATGCAGGACGATTTTGTGCGGGCCGGCGGCCCAGTTTTCGTAAATGTAAAACTCCGCAGATTCTGGTGCGGGGCCTGCGGGCTTGGCAATCAGCCCGACTTCGGTGGCGATTTTCTGCAGGCGCGAACGGGTGTCGCGGCGCATGGGCAGAAGCGGCAGCCGGTAAACTTCTTCGATTTTTCCCATCATCGCGAGGACGGCCTTCACCGGCAGCGGGCTGGACTCGAGGAAGTTGGCCTGCATTAGCGGCAAGTATTTGCGCTGCAGCGTCCGCGCGGTGGCCCAGTCGTTATTCAGCGCGGCTCGCGTGAGCGAGGCCATTTCGTGCGGAATTTCGTTCGACGCCACGGAAACGATACCGACGCCGCCGAGGGCAATGACCGGCAAGGTGACGCCATCGTCGCCGGAGAAGACCAGAAAGGTTTCAGGTACGGCGTTGATGGCTTCAGCAATCTGGGTCATGTTGCCGCTGGCTTCTTTGACTCCGGCGATGTTGGGGATCTCGGCCAGGCGTGCCAGCGTTCCGGGCTCAAGGTTCGCCCCGGTGCGGCTCGGGACGTTGTAGAGAATCACGGGCTTGTCGCCCACGGCTTCGGCGATGGCTTTGAAATGGCGGTACTGCCCTTCCTGGGTGGGCTTGTTGTAGTAGGGCGAGGCCGTGAGGATGGCATTGACCCCGGGGCGCGCGGCGATCTCTTTGGCTTTCTCGACGGCTTCATGAGTCGAGTTGGAAGTGGCGCCGGCCATGATGGGCACGCGTCCGGCGGCGACTTCGATGGTCGTGTCAATTACGTGGAGCCATTCGTCGTGCGTGAGAGTGGGGGTCTCGCCGGTGGTGCCGCAGGGAACGAGGAAGTCGATGCCGGACTCGATCTGCCAGGCGACCAGGTTGCGCAGAGCGGTGCCGTCGATCGAGCCGTCCTGACGGAATGGAGTTACCAGGGCCGTACCACAGCCACGCAGTTGCATACTTATAAGATAGCGCGATTAAACGAGAAGGGACAATCGCGCGCAGAGAACTCGGAGTCCCAACACCATCACAAGAACGTCGAAGCTTCGCTCGACTGGTTTTCCCCACATTGGTACTTTTACAATTCCCGCCAGACATCTTTGAACTCGTAGAACCCTCTTTTGCCTAAGAGCCATTCGGCAGATTGGACGGCGCCTTCGGCGAAGGCGCGGCGGGACTTGGCGTCGTGGCAAAGGTAAATGCGGTCGTGAGGAGATTCCAAGACCAGTTCGTGCAGGCCGACGACTTCGCCTTCGCGGAAGGAAGTGATCTCGAGGTCTTCTTCTTGGCCGCTGGCTTCGCGGACCAGGCGCTGGAGGGTGATGGCGGTGCCGGAGGGGGCGTCCTTCTTATGAGCGTGGTGGCGCTCGAATATTTGACCGGAATAGCCATGGCGCAGAGCCACGGCCGCGGCGCGTGCCGCATCGAAGAAGAGATTCACACCCACCGAAAAGTTCGCGGCGTAGACGAATCCGGTTCCGTGCTGCTCGACCATGCTCCGGATGCGCTCCCGTTCCCCGTACCAGCCCGTCGTTCCCACCACCATGTTCTTGCCCGCTTTGGTGCAAGCTTCGATGTGGGGGATCACGCAGTAGGGGGCGGTGAAGTCGATGATGGCATCAATCTCGCCAAGCCTATGGGGCGTGAGCGCGGCACCCGAGACATTTTCTTTCGTTCCCGCAACCTCGACGTGATGTTTGCGCTCGGCGGCCACTTCGGCGGCCAGCGAGCCGGTCTTGCCACGACCCAAAATAAGCAAGCGCATGATTCTCACCAGGAACCTAGACAGATTACCTCAGTGCTTGGCGCTGTGTCGCAAGAGGCCTGCGGTAAATACAGGATGGACTAACAAAATCGGCGTGGAACCGATTACTTTCCACAACCTGTCGCATCCTTTCGACAACAGCGCCGATGACACCGGCATCCCATAGCAGCGCCGTGAAACGGAGGATGTGAATGAATCAGAATCAACTCTTGATCATAGGGGTGGTCATCATCGCCGTCATTGTCGTGGCGGCGATCGCCTTCGTAACTTCTCGCCAGCGACGCAGCATGAAACTGCGGGAGCGGTTCGGGCCAGAGTACGACCGAGTGCTGCTGCAAGAAGGGGATCGGCGAAAAGCGGAAGGGGTGCTGGAATTTCGCGAAAAGCGCCGCGAAAAGTTCAAAATCCGTCCGCTGCCCGAGACCGACAAGTCGAGCTTTGCCGTCCGCTGGAGGGAGGTGCAGGCACGCTTCGTCGATGATCCGCGAGGTGCGGTTACTGTGGCGGACGCGCTGGTCACCGAAGTGATGCAAACTCGGGGATATCCGATTGGCGAGTTTGACCAGCGCGCCGCCGACATTTCTGTGGATCATCCGATCGTGGTGGAGAACTACCGCGCGGCACACGGGATTGCGGTGCGTCACAGTTCGGGCCAGGCCAGCACCGAGGATCTGCGACAGGCGATGGTGCATTATCGCGTGTTGTTTCAGGAACTGCTCGACGAACGTCAAGCCCAAAGGAAGGGAGCATAGCGATGGCGACGCCATTGAGGAAAGAACAACCGGATTTCAATCAAGACGAGGAAATTACAACTGCCGATCTGGCTCAGGGAAAGCGACCCGTGAGTGATACGCGAGGGCCGCAAGCCGTTGCGGCAGAACGTGGCTTCGAGCAGCCCTCTGCAACCGCCGTAACCGCCGAACCACTGTTTCCGGGTAACGAGTTGGAAACGCTTCGCACGCGGTGGAAAGAGGTTCAGACAGCCTTTGTGGACGAGCCTCGGAAGGCGGTGGAACAGGCCGACGGCCTGGTGGCTTCCGCGATGAAGAGGCTTGCCGAAGTGTTCGCGGACGAACGGTCCCGACTGGAGCAGCAATGGGATCGCGGAGACAGCGTTTCGACGGAAGATCTGCGCCTGGCGCTGCAGAGGTATCGGGTCTTCTTTGACCGGTTGTTGTCGGTGTAGTCGATGCCGGCTTAATTTTTTCCCCGCGGCTCACGGAATCTGCGACTTGCGCGCGTCTGCAAATGCGTGAGAAGTCCTCTTTCGCCCCGCTGGGGCTTGGTCATTTTGCAACGCGCCCAGGGCCTACGCCCTGGGCTTTATTCTGTGTGCCGAGCATGTTCGACAACTAGAGGGTGAAAGTCCCTTTGACAGCCTGATGGAGGTGAAGTCATAGCGAAACGCAAAGGTGAAACCATACTCGCCGCGAGGCGAGGCCTGAAAGAAGCGTGGAGCAAAGACGCGAGCCGATGAACAAGAACCGGATACGAGGCCTACGGTGGCGGGCGAGCGGGCAGATGACTGCGAAGCCCATATCCATCAAGCTCACTGGTGGTAAATCCGGCGGTTGCGCGTCGAAGGTGGTCGAACTTACCTCGGGAGATCTGCGGCATGTCACACAACGTGACTGAGGATGAAGCGATTCACCCTGACCGTGTCGCAGAAGTCAGCAGAGGGCAAAGTAGGTCATGCAGTCGGCGAGGATATTGAGGCACTCCAATGCCGAAAGGCGGAGCAACAAGCTAGGCCAAGCCGGTAACGGTGATCGAAGGCCCAAACGGTACCCCGCAAGGGGAATAAAGGAAAGGGCAAGTAAGCGGCGCGACTCATGAGCGGACAGCGGCAGAAAAACCGACCCGAACAAGAGGTGCTGGCCTTTCCGGTGGAAGGTAGGAGTGATGCTCCGAAGGCCACCGAGCAAGGGACCGAAACGCACATGGCGAAGCGCCAGTCCGAAAGCCTGGCTGGAACCGAACGACTGATGGAAGAAGTCTGTGAGCAGGGGAACTGCAAGCAGGCGCTCCAACGAGTCAAGGCGAACAAGGGAAGTCCGGGAGTGGACGGGATGACCGTCGACGAATTACCGGAATACCTGAAGCAGCATGGGCTAGAGATCGGGGAACAGCTGCGGAACGGGACCTATCAGCCGCAACCAGTACGGCGAGTGGAAATCCCCAAGCCGGACGGTCAGGGAGTGCGGAAGTTGGGCATTCCTTGTGTGCTGGACCGCTTTGTCCAGCAGGCGGTGTTGCAGGTTCTGCAGAAGCGCTGGGACCCGACGTTCTCCGAACACAGCCACGGTTTTCGACCGGGGCGCAGTGCGCAGCAAGCCGTACACGAGGCACAGCAATATATTGCCGAAGGATACGGTTGGGTGATTGACCTCGACTTGGAAAAATTTTTCGATCGAGTCAACCACGACCGCCTGATGGCGGCGGTAGCGGCGCGCGTGGCCGACAAGCGAGTGCTCAAGTTGGTCCGAGCATTTCTGGAAGCCGGTGTGATGGAGGACGGGTTGGTGAGTCCGGTGGATGAAGGGACGCCTCAGGGCGGTCCGCTTTCACCTTTGCTCAGTAACCTGGTGCTGGACGAACTGGACCGGGAGTTGGAACGGCGAGGCCACCGATTCGTGCGGTACGCCGACGACTGTAATATCTACGTCGGCAGCGAACGAGCGGGGCACCGAGTGATGGAGAGCGTTACACGCTTCATTACGCACCGACTCAAGCTCAAGGTGAATCAGGCGAAGAGCGCTGTTGCCCGACCAGGGCAGAGAAAGTTTCTCGGATTCAGCTTTACCTCGGAACGAGCACCGAGGAGGCGGATCGCCCCCAAGGCAATCGCTCGCTTTAAGGAACGGATTCGAGAACAATCGCGGAGAACCCGGGGCATTAGCCTCACGCAGATGGTCAAACAGATCACGACCTACCTGCGGGGATGGCTGGGATACTTCGGCGACTGTGAAACGCCCTCGGTATTGCAACGCCTTGAAACGTGGCTACGCCGCCGACTCCGGTCGGTGGTGTGGAAGCAATGGAAGCAGGGGCGAACGCGATTTCGCGAACTTCGCAAACGGGGAGTGGGCAAAGATCTGGCGGCGCAAACCGCTGCGAGTCCCCACGGCCCGTGGCGCATCGCCAACTCGCCCGCTCTGACCATCGCTTTGCCGAATGCTTACTTTGCCCAGCTCGGACTTCCGCCCATGATCGTGCGGTCAGCTTAATCCGCCGAACCGCCGGATGCGGACCCGCATGTCCGGTGGTGTGGCAGGGGAGGCGGGGCGACCCGTCCCCCTATGCCGATTGCGCCGCTTCGCGGCCAGAAACAACCGAGAGCGTCTTCTACGCAAAAACTTCCGCGTCTAGCTCTGAGAAGAAAGTCTTGTGCAGGCGCTGGATCACATCGGGAACCTCGTCTTCTTCAATGACGAAAGTCAGGTTGATTTCGGAGGCACCCTGCGAGATCATGCGGATCTTTTTGTCGGCGAGTTCGCGAAAGACGAGAGCCGCGATTCCGGGCGTGTCGCGCAGTTTTTCTCCGACCAGGCAGACGATGGCTTTGCGGCCTTCGTATTTCACGTCGGCCAGCTTCGCGAGATCGGCGGCCAGCGCGGGGATGGCCTGATTGGAATCCACGGTCAGCGAGACGCTGACTTCGGAAGTGGAGACCACGTCGACGGCGACTTTGTGGCGGTCGAAGGCCTCGAAGATGGAACGCAGGAATCCGTGCGCTAAAAGCATGCGGGGAGCGGCCACGTCGACGATGGTGATGCGCTTCTTCGCGGCGATGGCTTTGAAGATATTTTTGCCCTGGGGCGCGCGGGTAGTGATACGGGTACCTTCGCAGGAAGGGTTGCGCGAGTTCAATACGTAGACGGGAATATTTTTCTGAATCGCGGGCAGGACCGTCGCCGGGTGCAGGACTTTGGCACCGAAGTAAGCGAGCTCGGCGGCTTCGTCGAAACTAATCACTTTGATGCGGCGGGCATCGGGACAGATCCTGGGGTCGGTGGTGAGGATGCCGTCCACATCGGTCCAGATTTCGATGCGGTCGGCGCTGAGGCCAGCGCCGAAGATGGCGGCCGAAAAATCCGAGCCGCCGCGGCCGATCGTCGTCGTGATGCCGGCGCGGTTCGAGCCGATGAAACCGCCCATGACCGGTACCTTGCCTTCGTCCAACAGAGGCTGAACTCTCTCCTGCAGCTTGGCGTTGGTTTCCTCGAATTGCGGCACCGCCTGCATATAGGCGCTGTCGGTGATGAGGACATCCCGCGAGTCGACATGGGCCCCGTTGAGGCCACGGGCGGCAAAGGCGGCGGCGACGATTTTGCTGGAGAGCATTTCCCCGAACGCCGCGACATGGTCGGTGGTACGGGGAGTGATCTCGCCTACGGCGGAGATGCCGCGTAGCAGTTCGTCGAGGTTCTCGAATTCGGTGCCGAGCTCGGAATGAAATTCGGTGAACAGCGCCGTGCCGAGAAGTTCGCTGGCGGTGTTGTAGTGGCGCTCCTGCAAGGAGCGGCAGAGTTTGAGCGCGGTCTTGCGCTCCCCGGCGCCAGCCGCTTTTGCCATGGTGAGGAGCGTGTCGGTGACTTTCGCCATGGCGCTAACGACGACGACCGGCCTCTGCGCGAGTCGGCCCTCGACGATCGAGGCCACGCGATCGATTGCCTTGGCGTCTTCGACGGAAGTGCCGCCGAACTTCATTACGATCATCGGAGTGGCGTCCTTGTGGCGGGAGTAGACCCGGCTGGGTACGGGTTCATCCCAGGTATCCCTTGGCCTTGAGCAACTCGGCGTTCAGGACGGCAGCTCCGGCGGCTCCGCGTATGGTGTTGTGCGAGAGCACGGTGAACTTCCAGTCGAGCACGCCGCAGGGGCGCAGGCGCCCGACGACGGTCGTCATGCCCGCGCCCATATCGACGTCGAAACGGGGCTGTGGGCGATCGTTCGCTTCGACATAGACGACGGGGCGTTCGGGCGCGCTGGGCAGTTTCAACTCCTGCGGTTCAGCACGATAACTATTCCAGGCGGCGACGATTTCCTCGGGCTTGGCCTTGGTCTTGAGACGGATAGAGACGGATTCGGTGTGGCCGTCTTCAACCGCGACCCGGTTGCATTGCGCGCTTATGGCGAAGGCGCCGGGGATGACTTTCGAGCCGTTCAGTTGGCCGAGAAGCTTGTGCGTCTCCTCCTCCATTTTTTCTTCTTCATTGCGAATGAAGGGAATGACGTTGCCCAGAATGTCGAGCGAAGCGACACCGGGATATCCGGCGCCACTGACGGCCTGCATGGTGACGGCCATGACGGTCTCGAGGCCAAAGCGCTGGTGCAGCGGGGCGAGGGCGAGGACCAGGCCGATGGCGGAACAGTTGGGATTGGTCACGACGTAGCCGCCGGATTTCTTGCGCCAGGACTGGCCATCGATGAGCTTGATGTGTCCGGCGTTGACCTCTGGAATGACCAGCGGCACGTCTTCTTTCATGCGCAGGGCGCTGGAGTTGGAGACCACGGCGCAGCCGGCGTCGGCGAAGCGCGGTTCGAGTTCAGCGGCTATAGATGCGTCGAGCGCGGCGAAGATAACTTTGGGCGCACCATCCGGCGAAGCGGGGGATACCTTCATCTTGGCGACTGCTGCCGGCAGCGGAGTTTTCAGGCGCCAGCGAGCGGCTTCCGCGTAAACCTTGCCTTCGGAGCGGTCAGAAGCGGCCAGCCAGGCCACTTCGAACCAGGGATGGTGCTCCAGCATCTGGATAAATCGCTGTCCGACGACGCCGGTGGCACCGAGAATACCAATAGGAATTTTGCGGTTCATAAGGATGTTCGAATTTTATAACAATCGGGGAAACAGGCCCCGCACTTGAGTCACTGGAGTCCCGGTTTGGTGTGCCGATGGTAAGGACGGAGGGACTCTAATGCCCGAGCTACGCCAGAACTTTTTCACCAAGGAATGGGTCATCATCGCCAGGGAAAGGGCCAAGCGGCCCGAGGAGTTGGCCACACATCGAGCGGCGCCCCCGGTGGCGTCATTCGTGGAAACGTGCCCATTCTGTCCGGGGAACGAAAGCAAGACGCCGCCAGAGGTGCTGCGATCGCCGGCGAATGCAGGCGAGCCGTGGGCCGTCCGCGTGATCCCAAACAAATTCGCGGCATTGTCAAGCGACGTGCAGCCCACGCGCAACCTGCAGCATTTGCGCCGGCGGATCGACGGGCTCGGCTGCCATGAAGTCATTATCGATAGTCCCGACCACGCGCGCTGCACGGCGTTGCTCCCGGATGAACATGTGGCCAGCATCCTGAGGGTGTATCGGGAGCGCTACAACACGCCGAGCATTGACCGGCGGGTGAATCATATTACGATCTTCAAAAACCACGGGGCCGACGCGGGCGCGAGCCTGCAGCATCCGCATTCGCAACTGATTGCGACGCCGGTAATCCCGAGCCAGGTGCGCCACCGGTTGCATGAGGCCTTGCGGCATTACGACGACGCCGGGGAGTGCATGTTCTGCCACATGGTGGAACGGGAGGTGGAAGATCAGACGCGGGTTGTGCTCAAGGGCGAGCACTTCGTGGCTATGGAGGTGTTTGCCTCGCCCACGCCGTTTGTCACGCACATCTTTCCTTTGCGCCACATGGCCAGCTTCGGCGACATCACCGATCTCGAGATCGCCGACCTGGCACGGGTTCTGCGCACCCTGCTGGCCAAGATTTATGTGGGGTTGGAGAATCCTGACTTGAACTACACGGTGCGCAGTGGTCCGACGGAATATAACGGCGCCCGGCACTGTCACTGGTACGTGAGCGTGATCCCGCGGTTGACGCGCGTGGCCGGATTTGAACTGGGGTCGGGATGTTCATCAACACCGTTCTGCCCGAAGCGGCGGCGGAGTTCCTGCGGAAGGTAGCGGTGGACAAGGCGCTGGGGGCAGGGGCAGGGAAGTAAGGCCGAAACGAACCCGCTATTAAGTGAGGACGCAGAGAAGCGTGGCGCTTTCCTGGCGGGGCTGAAGGCGTGAGAACCCGTGCCGTCCCTACGGTACTCGTTCCTGCCCTCCGCGCCTACCCAGGACTTACGTCCTAGGCTAAACTATGCCGCCGCTCCGCGGCTGGGGCTGGGAAGGTTTTGGCACCGCTCTCTCCGGGATTCGTTCTCGACACGGACCCTTTCGACCACTGTCGTCGAGGGCGCGGCTGAAACTGTGCCTTCCCTGACCATTTACTGGAACGCCTTTCCGGGCTGCCCAAACTGATAGCTGAGAGCTGGCAGCTATTTTCTGTGCGCGGGTTGACTGCCGATCGCATACTCGGTAAGGGGACCGAATTTCTTCTTCTCGGCATAAAGGCGCCAGCGGCGGAATACGATGCGCAGGCTGGCCATGACCGGAATGGACAAGTAAATTCCAAGGATCCCGGCGACCTCGCCCCCGGCCATGACGCCAAAGATGGCGGCTAGGGGATGCAATTCCATGCTCTCGCCCATGATGCGCGGAGAAGAAACGTAATCCTGAATTCCGCGCCAGACAAGGAGAAAAATAACCAGAGCAAGCCAGTGCGGGTAACCGGTCAACAGGGCCACGCTCACGATGATGAGTCCCGCAGCCAGCGGGCCTACGACGGGGATGAACTCCAGCAACCCGCCGACCGTTCCCAGAACCAGAAAGTACTGGACCCCCATGATCGACAGGACCGCGGAATAGACGACCAGGGTGAGAGCGGCCAAAGTCAGTTGCGCACGAATGAAATGCGCGAGCATGTGGTTCAGGTCGTTGAGCACGTTTTCCAGAAATTCGCGCTGGGGACGCGACTGGATGGTGGACAAGAGGAAATCGCTGAAGGCGCGCCCGTCTTTCAGAAAGAAGATCGAGAGTAGAGGGACGACGAACAGCAGCCAGGCCTCTTTGGCGACGTCAGCAACGCGGAGGCCGAGGCGCTGCGCCAGTTCGGTGATCTCGTCGCTGTGGCTAACCAGAAAATTTTGGGCCAGTTCGGTGCTGGCGCGGCTCCAACCATGCTGCTCCCCAAGCTGTTGGGCAAGCTGGCCAGAACTGAGCTGGGCTAGTTGGGTGGGCAGCGCCTGCCCCAAGCGTGTTCCTTCCCGGGTTACTTTCGGACCTACGGCTACAAAGAACACCACGACCAGCGCCAGCAGAAACGTGTAGATGACTACGATGGCCAAGCCGCGACGGCGCGTCCACCTTTCGAGGTGGTTCACCAGAGGACTCATGAGGTAGGCGAAAAAGATGGCGAACAGAAATGCGATCAGGGTGGCGCGGGCGACGTAGAGAAACCCCAGTCCCAGCGCGAACAGCAGCACTGTGACCAACGATCGGGCCGTACGTGAGTCCGCCAGCAGCAAAAGATTTTCCAGGGGATGGCCTCGATTCCTGCGCGCCGAACGGCACTCAGTCCCGCACTACTTCCGTATCATCGGCAGGAATCGCCACCCGTACTAGTTTGAATTGATCCTGCGGATCTACCCACAGGTTCCACACAAAATTCTCTCCGGTCAGATTCAGGCGCAGCAGTTCGCGCTCGGCACCACGGATAGTTACTTTTTCCTTGCCCACCAGTTCCAAGCGGATGCGCAGCGAGTTGCGGTCCTGGGGCACGAGCACGCCGAACTCGGCGGGATCCTGCTGGCATTTCCAGTTTCCGCCTTCCGACTTGCAGTCGGCGGCGAGAAAGCGCCAGATGAGCACCTCGCGGTGAATGAAGAAATTGTTGTCGAGAATCATCGTCAAGCTGGGCATCAGGAAGGGTTGCTCGGCGGCTTTGGCGGATCCGGGGGCGGTGATTTTCTCGATCAGGAAATCATTTTTGGGGAGCACATTTAAGGAGCCACCGGAATCCTGGCTCCATTCGTAACGCAGCAACTCGCCGCTGGAGGTGATTTCAAGATCTGACTTCTGGCTGGCGGCGTCGGCTCCGGCCGTCTGCTTGAGTTGCGATTTGATGAGGCTGTTGCCGTTTTGCTGCTGGATGCTGAACGTTTCCGTGACGACGCGCTGGCCCTTGATGACGACGCCGAACGAACCGGAATCGACCACTTGGGTGGAAGCGGGCTTCGACTTGTCCTTTTTGTCGTCCTTGGGTGCGGCGTTGGTCCCAGCGGGGAATGCGGCCAGGAAAGTGGCCAACGCCAACCCAAGAACCCAGCGTGTTGCGGTGTACGACTTCACTCGGCTTCTCCTGATTCCGTCCGGAGAGCGATGCTCTCCAGGCCCAGCTTCTCGGCGATTTCGGCTGCGATCGCGTCCACGGTGAGGCTGCCGGTTTGAATATGCAGCAATGCCTTCTGATAGCTCTTGCGCCGCGACTCATAGAGCTGGCGAAACTGCTCGATGTCTTTCAGCAACGGGCGCTCGGCCTGGGTCTCGGCCGCCTGCTGACGGCAACGCAGCCACAATTCTTCGACCGGCGCATCCAGGAAGATCGTCGGTACGCCCGAGGCCTCGATCAACATAGCGACTTCACGCTGGGCATACGCCCCGCCTCCCAGGGCGATGATTTTCGAAACGCCGCCCCGCAATTGTTCGAGAGCCTGCTCCAGAACCAAGCGTTCGGCCCGACGGAATGCGGTTTCGCCCGAATCCCGGAAAATCTCTGCGATGCGACGCCCTTCGCGCCGTTCGATACGGTCGTCCAGATCTTCAAAGAGCCAATTCAGCCGCTGCCCCAGAGCGCGGCCAACACTGCTCTTCCCGGCGCCCATGAAGCCGACCAGAAAAACGGCGCTGCAAGGAGCAGAAACCCGAGTGGATCCCTTCGCGGACCGCACACTGGCACGCTTTTGAGCGCCAACCTTGCGGTTACGATGCTTCTTCGCGCGACTCGAATTTCTTTTCGTTGCTATTTTGCAGAGCGTTTTCTGAGGTGGATTTTACCACTGAAGCTGCGCAGCACCACGGTCGATGACACCGCCGCCCGACCCATAGTACCCATGAAGGCACGCCCCTCCTGCACGGGGAACCAGGTGTGGCTTTTGGGTTGCAAAGGGATGTCGTCATGCACCTCGCCCTTGACGGAGCGAGCGCTCACATCGGCCGAGGTTCCATCGGGAACAGTAGCTTCGATGTCGCCGCTGTGGCTGGTCAGGCGGTATTCGCCGCTGCGGCCGAAATCACCGGTGTAGTTGATCCGGCCGCTGGTGGAAACGACCTGTACCAGCGGTCCGTTAACCTGGTCTAGCGTAATGTCGCCGCTCAGGGAGTCGACTTCAACGTGGCCGTCCTGCACATTGGTAAGGGTGACGGGGCCGTTCACCGTTTTCACGTGAACGTGGGCGGCGCGGACATCGCGGACGTCGACGGTCGCTCCGGCGCCTTCCAGGGTCATATCACCATGGAGTTTTTCGGCGCGTAGCGGGCCGGTGCTGGAGTGCAGAGTGACACTAGCATCGGCGGGCACAAGAATTTCGTAGTCCACGCGCCCACTCGTGGCATCCGCCCCAGGCAGCAGGTGGGACTGAATCTCGATGTGATTTCCGCTCTGGTTGTTGTCGACCTCAACTTTGTCGGAATGGAGCACGGCGTTGATCACGACCGTGTTGCCAGCGGAAGGTTTCACCGAGATCGAGCCGTAGGGATTATTGACCGAGACACCAGCCTTCGATCCCACGTTGAAGTGATATTCCTTATGGCTCTCAGCGACTAGCGTTCCTGCGATCAGCGTGCCGATAGCGACGAGTTTGACTGTGCGCCCGCTCATTTGACTCCCCGAGATCCTACATTATGGCAGAGAACGATCCATGGCCAATTCGAAAAGCATGGCCTTTTCCTGATAAGCCTCCATTAGCGAGCGGCGGGCTTCCTCGTCGTTCGGATTGGCGGCGACAATGCCTTTTGCATCGAAAATGTACTCGTTGACCCGGCGAAGATCGTCTTCGTACTGGGTCTTCATGGCGGGGGCTTGTTGCGCGATCTCCTGCAGGAGGTCTTCGTCATTCAGGCCAGCAATGGCCAAGTCGGAAACAGGCTGTTCGGCAACGTGAACCGGGGGCACGTCCTTTGCAATCTGCGGCGAAATCGAGTGCTGGCGAACATAAATGCCCACCGTTAACAGCAAAGCGGCTGCGGCGGGAGCCAGCCATCGCGCCCACGCCCAGCGACTGCCGAGGGAGGGAATGAGTGAACGTCCGGCACGAGGGGTATGGATAAGGCCCTCCTGCCGCAAGGCGATTTCAATGGAATTCCACACCCGCGGGCTGGGTTCCTCGTAGCCGCGCAAGTCGGCTGCCGCGGCGGCGATCAGTTTCAGTTCCCCGACTAAAGAAGAGCACTGGCGGCAGGTTCTCAAATGAGCCCGCTGTTCGGCGCTGCCGGCGTCTTCCATTTCTGCCAGACTATTTTGCAGCTCAACACAATTCATACTGCTCTCTCCCCAAGCCTTTGCCGAACCGGCGATCTGTCCATCTGTCCAAATCAGCTCTGTCCAAATCAGTGTACTGCCGATTTCGGCTTGCTTGCAGTTGTTGCACCCCTGCCGAGGTTACCGCTGGTGCCAGTCTGTGCTGGCTCTCTTTGCTGCTCGAAGACGGTCCACACTCTCAAACGCTGCTCAGGACTTCCCGGCCTTTTCGGCTCGATTGATCTTGAGCAGATCACGCAGCTTCATACGCGCTTTGTGCAACTGCGACTTGCTGTTGCCGATGGAGCAACCCACGATACCGGCGATTTCATTATGCTCATAGCCTTCGATATCGTGAAGGACAAAGATCGTGCGGTAGCCGGGAGGGAGATCATCGACTGCTCTCTGCAATTGCAGCCGGTCGATGGATCCGGCCAACGCCAAGTCTTCTGCTCCGAAATCTTTCTTTGGCGAATCCTCTTCGCCGCCCTGCGTGGTCTCCTCAAGCGAAACCACCGGGAGGCTCTTCTTTCTCAAGTGCATCAACACAACGTTCACCGAGAGTCGGTGCAGCCAGGTGGAAAACGCCGACTCGCCGCGGAAGGTTGCGATCTTGCGGTAGAGCTGCAGGAAGGCTTCCTGGGTTAAATCCTCCGCTTCGGCTGTGTTCGCGGTCATGCGCAGGCAGAGAGAATACACTCGCCGCTTGTGCTTCTCGTACAGTTCCTGAAAGGCCCGAGCATCACCCTGCTTGGCCCTTTCAATGGCCTCGGCTTCGTTGAACTCTTCGTTCTGTCGCTGTACTCGGTCGGTCAAGTTGTCTTTTCCGGCCGCACTTGCTGTGATGCGGCTAACTATCTTTCCGTTGTATGGCTTGCGGGTCGTGCTTCGCACACGAAGGTAATGTCCGTATGCAGAATATCAGAGCCATTCTACGGAACTTTGAATTCCTTCGTCCGCACTCCGCGCCCCAGAAATCCTTTGACTGCTCGGGGTTGAGAGACCCGGTGTTTCAAGGGTCAAACCGATCCCGAAATTAGAGCCGATTCTTCGGAAATTGGTAAGTGCCCCCCCGGGGCTAAGCCGTACTTTTGGCGGTTGTAATCGTCTCTAACCCGTGTCCATGGGTTCCGGTTTCGCGGATGCGTAGAAGAATCGAAAGGGCCATTCCGACGAATCCGAGGATAGAGAAAATCCACATGCCCAGAGCGTAACCGCCGGGATTCTCCAGGCCCGCGTGGGCGTAATCGTTGGCCTGCCCAATCAGCAGATTCAAGAGGAAAAATCCGATCTGCTGGATCAGCGTCATCAGAGCATACGCCGTGCCCAGGCGGGATTGTTCCACGATGTAGGCGACAGAAGGCCACATGACGGCGGGAATCAGTGAGAACGCAATTCCCATCAGGGACACCGGGACGAACAGCGAAATGTTGGTGTAGGCCAT
The DNA here is from genome assembly GCA_963719615.1 of uncultured Acidobacteriaceae bacterium. Classification (GTDB taxonomy): domain Bacteria; phylum Acidobacteriota; class Terriglobia; order Terriglobales; family Acidobacteriaceae; genus Sulfotelmatobacter. The sequence goes on from CAVRCR010000057.1 coordinate 18,535, forward strand.
CATCAGATAGACCGGCATCAACAAAAGCGAGCCGAACATCATGAACCAGGCGCGCTTGCCCACGCGGTCGACCAGCAGGCCGAACAGGGGAGTGGCAATCATGGCGGAGAAGGGAAGCAGGCTGTTGAAGAACCCTGCTTTTTCATGGGACAGCACGCGCATGGCTTCGGAGGCCGCTACGCCGCCATGGATGGCAAGGATCTTGTTGGTGAAAAAGTCGATGGCGAACGTGCGGAAGGGGAAGATGGCGGAGTAAAACGTGAAGCATAGACCGACGACCAGCCAGTAGGACATGTTGAAACGGAAAATTCCGCGAAACTCGAGCTTGTCCACCTCGCCGGCCTTGCCGAGTTCGTATTTGCTTTCCGCCCGTGTTTCCAGCACCCAGTAAATAAGGGCCGTGGCCACGCTCAGCACGCCAGCTCCGACCGCAATCAGGAGTGGCCCCTGCCAGCTTGCGGGCCCGTTGGACCCCTGTGGGTAGTAGACCGAATGAGCCCACGTTGGAGAATTGTCGGCGGCTACCGAGGCCAAGCGGGCGATCGTGAGATTGATGCCAAAGGCAAAGCTGAGTTCCTTGCCCCGGAACCATTTAGCCAGCACCGTGGTGGCAGCCACGATCATCGACTCAGCTCCGAGGCCCAAAACGGTGCGTCCTGCGATCATCAGGGGCGCCTTGCCTTCGGCCGCAGTCAAGGCGGCTCCCGTCAGGCACAAGAGGGCGAAGGCGGTCATTGCTTTCTTGGTGCCGATGCGGTCGATGATGATTCCACCGATGAGAAGAGTAAGAACCGCGGCCACGCTGTAGCTGGCGTTCAACCACCCGAACTGGGTGGCGGAGAAGCCGAGGCGATCAATGAAGATTCGCTCCAGAGGGTTGATGCTGTCGTAGATGTAGTAATTCCCCCCCATGGCCACGCTGACGAAGATCAAAACCGCCCAGCGGTAGGACACTGGCGGTTGGGGACGCGAGGTTTGGTGCATTAATGCCCTTTTCCGAGCAGATTGAGCTCCGGGATGACGAGCAGAGAAGATTAGCAGAACTCAGCTTCTAGCTCCTAGCTGCTAGCTTCTAGCCCGAGAGCCCCCAAGCCGCTGTCATGCTGAGCGGAGCGGGAGGAACGCGAAGCGATCCTCCCGCGGAGTCGAAGCATCCCTACCTCACCGAGATTCCCGCCGGGAACGACGGCATCGCGTCGTGACGTTTGTCATTGCCTCTCACAACCCATTTGTTCGACGATGTTGTATGGCCCAGCGTCCAAAATACTATTGCGTGTACATCAGGGGCAGTCTCTCCGGTACGCTCTACATTTGGTTCAGCGGGCGCCTTCACCGTCGCGTCTTCCAGCACAAATTCCATCATTTTGAGGGATTCACAGACCGGTATGACCTCACCCGTTTGCTTTACTGGGAATCTTGTGACGACGTGCACAAGGCGCTCGCCCGTGAGAAGCAACTGAAGGGATGGAGGCGCAAGAAGAAGATCGCTCTCATCACGCGGAGGAATCCGCACTGGGTTGATCTGGCTTCAGAGTGGTATCCCTGGATGAAGTCGGAACTGGGTAGGGATGCTTCGACCCTTCGGCTCCGCTCAGCACGACGATTCAGCTTCCCACATACCTCGCATACAGACTCCGCGCTACCGCCGTGTCGGTCGTTCCCTTGATGATGGCCCTTCCGTCGGGGAACAGCGTCATCTCGTATGGGTCATGCCAGAACTTGAGGACGAAATCGTTGTGGCGGACGACCCCGTGAGGTTGTAGGCGGAGATCCATCTCGGCGAAGTTAATGGGACGTTGTCTCTCATGGATTTGCACGGAATTTCTACCGCACAGGGTGATATGCGGACGCCCTTCTCCTGCGAGATGTACGAAGTCTCGATCGCCGCAGGCACGGCAGTCTGGACGCGGCGTGGCGGCTGAGATTTCGGTGTGTTCGTTGGTCCAGACGTCGAAGGAGAGCAGCGTCCGGCGCAGATGAGTCTCGGCGCCGCCGCCCACCACCAGTTTGAGCGCCTCGGTGGCGGCGATCGAGGCCACCAGGTTCACCGCCGAATTCAGAATGCCCGAGGTTTCGCAAGTCTCCACCATGCCTCGCGGCGAGTCTGGGAAAATGCAGGCCAGACACGCAGTTTGAGAGGGGAGAACGTTTAACGTCAGGCCGTAGCTTCCGACCGCGGCAGAATAGATCCAAGGACAGGAGATGTTGACGGCGTAGTCGTTGATCAAGTAGCGAGTTTCGAAGTTGTCCGTTCCGTCGAGGATCAGATCCATTCCTTCAAGCAAAACTTCAACGTTGGCGGGGACCAGATCGTCGACTTTGGGTTCAACTACGACCTGGGAATTGAAGGCGGCAATTTTCCGTGCGGCAGCAATGGCCTTGGGCAGGGACTCAGCGGCGTCCTTCTCATCGAAGAGCGATTGGCGCTGCAGGTTGCTAGGCTCGACGTAGTCGCGGTCGATGATGCGCATCGTGCCGACGCCGGCACGGGCCAGCAGGCCGGCGAGCGCCGAGCCAGTTGCGCCACAGCCGACAATGGCTATGCGCGACGCTGCCAGCTTCCCCTGCCCCTGGGCGCCGATGCCGCGGAACAGAACCTGGCGCGAGTAGCGATCAAGTTCGGCCGGGGATTGTCCTGCGGAATCTTCTTTCGAATCGCCGCCACCCGGTTGCGCGTGTTGTGTTTCGCGTGCCAAAGAGGTCAACCAGCACCACGCTCTGAAACCTTTATTATAAGTGGTTGGCGTTTGCACCTGTCGCTTGCAGCGGGCAGCCCCTGGCCCAGAGCGCCGGCCAACAGATTCGTACACAGAGAAGATTCATACAACAGAGAAACGGGCGCGTTCCATCGAAATCAACAGAGCGCGGAACCTAAGGACGCCTTTGCCAAGACGGTACACGACATTGCTGACCGCGTCGATCTTGCTGTGCACTGCGGTCCAGCCGTCGGGGGCCGGCGCACTGGCGGTTGCGTCGTCGGCACTGGTGACTGCGGGTTCAGTGTCGGGCCCGAGTGCGAGTGAAGCGTCCAAACCTCAAGAACCACAGAGCCCCCCTGCAGCCGGCATTCCCGGGTATGAAGGAAAGTTGGTGCGGCGGATCCAGCTTCCTGGATTGCCCGATCGCGACCGGGAGCACTTTCTGCAGTTGCTGGCACAGAAGGCCGGGGAACCGTTGGATCGCGACCACGTGCGCGACAGCATTCGCACACTGTATGCGACGGGGCGGTTTGCCGACATCGAGGCCGAAGTTGTGCCCTCGGGCGAAGGGGTTACGTTGACCTTCACCACTTCGGCGAATTTCTTTGTGGGCGCGGTGAATGTGGAAGGTGCTCCGACCCGTCCCACCCCCAACCAGATTGTGAACGCAACCAAGCTTCAGCTGGGAGAACTCTTTAGCCACGACAAGCTAAACCGCGCGCTGGAGAACATCCGGCAACTGATGCAAGAGGGCGGCTTCTACCGGGCGCGAGTCACGGCCGAGGCCACGTCGAACGCGGAGACGCAGCAAGTGGACATCTTGTTCCACGTGACACCTGGGCCGCAGGCCCATGTCGGTGAAGTGAAGGTGACCGGCAGCTCCGGCCTGACTTCCGGGGAGGTGCAGAGGATTGCCCACATGGACGGCGGGGACCGCGTGACGGCGGCGCTGGTCAGCGGTTCATTGCAGCATCTGCGCAAGAGATTTCAGAAGCAAAGCCGCGCCCTGGCCCAGGTCTCGATCGCACGGCAGGAATATCACGAGGAGCGCAATGCCGTGGATTTCACTTTCCAGATTGATCCTGGTCCGGTGGTGCAGATTTCGGCGGAAGGGTACCACATCAGCCGCTCTGTCATGAAGAAAGAGATTCCGGTATATGAGGAGAATGCGGTCGACGACGATCTTCTGAACGAGGGCAAACGGAATCTCCTGGATTACCTTCAGACGCGCGGCCACTTTGATGCCACGGTCGACATCCACAAAAAATCTGACGGCAAAACCATGCATGTGGTGTATGACATCGATCCCGGTGCGATCCACAAGCTGGTGCTGGTGGAAATCAGCGGCAACAAGGATTTTATGGATACCGCCAAGCTGCGGTCGTACCTGCAGATGCAGCCCGCCAGCCGTTTCTTGAGCCATGGGCGCTATAGCGGCACCCTGCTCAAGAATGACGTCTCGACCCTGGAGAGTCTGTATCGGTCCAACGGCTTTCGCCAGGTCAAGATCGAAAGCAAGGTGGAGGACGACTACCAGGGCGCAGACAATCACCTGGCCGTGCATCTGCAGATTGAGGAGGGACCGCGGACGCAGGTGGGAGAGGTGCTCGTGGTCGGCAATCAGAAGTTCGCGCGCGAGAAACTGCCGGAACTGAGCACGCAGTCCGGGCAGCCTTATTCCGAGCAGGATCTGGCAAATGATCGAGAGCGTATCCTCAACTTTTACTTTAACCACGGATTTCCCAACGCCGCGCTCGAGATAACAACCAAAGCCTCGGGCACGGAGCCCAATCGTGAGGACGTAACCTACACCATTTCGGAGGGCGAGGGCTTCACCGTCGATCGGGTGATGCTGGCGGGAACCGAACATACCCGCGACTATGTGGTCGAGCGCGAAGTGCAGGTTAAGGCAGGGGAGCCTCTTAGCCAGGAGGGGCTGCTCGATACCCAGACACGTCTCTACAATCTGGGCATCTTCAGCCAGGTGGATACGGCCGTACAGAATCCGGATGGGGCGGATCCGCAGAAGAATGTGCTGGTGCAGATGCAGGAGGCGAAGCGCTACACCTTTACCTATGGCTTGGGATTGGAATTCCAGACCGGGCAGCCGGCGGGAACGACGGCGCCGCAAGGAAGCACGGGCGTGAGCCCCAGGGTCGGTTTCGATGTGACTCGTTTGAACGTGGGCGGGAGAAACCAGACGCTGACGTTTCAGTCCCACGTTGGGCGGCTGCAGCAGCGGGGGTTGGTGAGTTACACGGTTCCCAAGCTTTTGGACAGCGATAAGTGGAAGCTCATCTACACCGTCTTTTACGACAACAGCCTGGATGTGGCGACATTCACCTCGCAGCGGCTGGAAGGAAAAATCGACCTGCGCCAGCAGATTGGAAATTCCGGAGAGGAACCCGGCACGCGGCCCGGGCCAAGTTCGATCACTTACCGGTTCGACTTCCGGCGCGTGAAGGCGAGCAACTTCGCGAAAGACTTCTCGCCCGGTGAGATTGCGCTCCTTTCGCTGCCGGCCAGAGTCGGGGGCCCTGGGTTCACCTTTATTCGGGACAAGAGGGACAATCCGTTGGAAAGCACAAAAGGAAACTACTTCACGCTGGACGCGTTCGCTTCTTCCAGCTACTTCGGATCGCAAGCGGATTTCGGCAGGGCGCTGGCGCAGAATTCGACGTACCACGCGTTCGGTGGGAAGGGCAAAGCGGGACGTCAGTATGTGTTTGCCCGCTCCACCACCATCGGCCTGGAGCAACCGGCGAGGGGAACCAGGGTGCTGCCCCCTGGTGCGTGCCCCCTGAATACCACCTTAGAGTGCACCGACATTGTTACCATTCCCCTGCCCGAAGAGTTTTTTGCCGGGGGCGGCAACTCGCATCGCGGTTTCGGGTTAAATCAAGCAGGCCCGCGCGATCCGTCTTCGGGGTTTCCGGTCGGTGGCACGGCGCTGTTCGTCAACAATTCAGAACTGCGCCTGCCCCCGCTGACTCTGCCGTATTTCGGGGAGGGATTCGGGTTTGCGATTTTTCACGATATGGGCAACGTCTTTACCGCGCCGCATGACATGCTCAAGGGAGTATTGCGTTGGCACCAGGCGAACCCGAGTCTGTGTCTGCCGGTGACCGTTAGTACAGGTGGTACAACGACCAACCAGTGTTTCCCCAAATTCAACCAATCGGGATATGATTACACGTCGCACGCCCTGGGCGTAGGAGTGCGGTACAAGACGCCGATTGGTCCGCTTCGGTTTGACTTCGGATACAATCTGAACCCGACCAGCTTTTTCACAGGTATCTTCGATCCAACGACCAAGGCCTTGACCGGCTATACGACAGAGCGTGGCCGGCATTTCAACGTATTTTTCAGCATCGGGCAGCCATTCTGATGAGACGAATTCTTGCGAAGACGATCGTGGCGGCAGCACTGACAGTGCTGCTGGTCGCGGCCGCGCAGGCTGAAGTGATCGATCGCATCGTAGCTACCGTGAACGGCCACATCATTCTTCAGAGCGATTGGGACGACGCGCTGCGCTACGAGGCCCTACTCAACGGCCGCGCCCCCAACGAGTTCACCGCAGACGATCGCCGCGCCGTACTCGATCGCCTGATCGATCAGGAACTGCTGGGGGAGCAGATGAAGTCGGCGGCCTTCCAGCATTGCACCGCCGATGAAGCGGCGGCCCGGCTCGCCGAGGCGCGAAGACAATATCCGGAGGCGGCCACCGACGAGGGCTGGCACAGAGTGTTGTCGAGATTGCGACTGGCGGAGAAAGATCTCCGCGCGCGCGTCCAGACGCAGGTTGACGTCATGCGTTTGGTCGATGCTCACTTGCGCCCCGCGGTGCAGATTGACTCGAAGACCATCGAGGCCTATTACCGGGATAAGTTCGTCCCGCAATTGAAGCAGTCCGGTGCCGGAGAGGTTTCCCTGGCTGACGTCTCGGGCAAGATTCGCGAGTTGCTTACTGAGGAAAAAGTTAACGAACTGCTGGTTTCATGGCTGCAGACCCTGCGCTCAGAAAGTAAGGTGAGCTTGCCTGGCGCCAACGCGTTCGCCGGCGAGGGAGTACAGTCGCAGTGACTGAACCAGCCACCAGGCCGCGGCGCCGGTGGAAATACTTGCTGATCGCAGGCGGCGCCGGCCTCGTCCTGCTGCTGGGCGCTCTCTGGTATGTCACTACGGATTCGTTTCAGGCCTATGTGCGACGGCGGATGGTCGCCGAAGTGGAGCGGATCACTGGCGGCCGGGCAGAAATTGGAAGTTTTCATGTCGTTCCCTTCCGCATGCAGGTCGAGGTGCGCGATATCACCGTGCATGGGAAGGAGGCTCCCGGCGACGTTCCGCTGGCGCACGCGGATCATCTGATCGCGCAAGTCAAGGTGATCTCGCTGCTGCGTACTGAGTTCGGATTCTATTCGCTCAGTCTGGAGCATCCCGTAGTTCACATCGCCGTCGCTCCGGATGGTACCACCAACGTCCCCGCCCTGAAGGCGTTATCGGCGCCTTCCCAGAACAATCTGCTGCAGCCGTTGTTCGCACTTTCGATTGATCACCTGGCGGTGCGGAACGGGCAATTGCTCTGGGCCGACCAGACGGTTCCGCTCAACTTCAACGTCGACGATACCAGACTGCAGATGGACTACTCGTACATGCGGGGACGATACGAGAGCCATCTCTCGGTGGGCAAAGTGGACACGGTGGTGGAAGATTTGCGCCCCTTTGCCTGGAGGACCACGGTCGACATCAGCCTGGCGACGAGCTTCGCCGACATTAAATCGCTGCAGTGGACCTCCGGGCGATCGCATCTGGAAGCCAGCGGACGCATCAGCGATTTTCGTACTCCTCGTCTCGACGCCAGCTATGACGCGTACGTCGACCTGGGGGAAGCCGCGGCCATTGGGCGACGCCACGACCTTCAAGAGGGCGTAGCCGAGTTCAAAGGAAGCGGGCACTGGTCCTTGAATGAGTTTTCTGCCTCCGGCGCTCTCGCGTTGCGTGACCTGAGCTGGCGAGACGACCAGTTCATTGTCAAGAAAGCCAGCGGGACTGCCGATTACGCGATCACGGATGAGCAGGTCAAGTTGTGGAAATTACAGGGCAAGCTGTTTGGAGGAAGCGTCACCGGAGACGCCCAGGTGGATAACTGGCTGCACAGCGTTCCACCACCGCCGGTGGGCAAGACGGCGAAGAAGGGCACTGAGAACCTTCCAGTGGTTCGCGCGGCTCGTTCGCGAAGTGTGAAAGGTCCCCGGCCAAAACTCCCTGGGGTGCAGAACGGAGTGGTGCATCTGCGTGCCCGCGATGTTTCTGCCGCCGACGTGGCTGCTGCGCTGAATGTGCCGGCACATCCGTTGGGGCGCTTTCGCCCCACGGGCATCGCCACAGGCACGGTGGACGCTGCCTGGAAGGGGTCGCCGAAAGATGTCGAGATAGGATTCGTTCTCGACGTGAGCCCGCCCGCGAAAACTTCTGCAGGCGAGTTACCGCTCACGGCTCACGGGGCAGGCAAGTATCGCGGCGCGAGCGATGCGCTGGAGATTACGCAATTCAATCTGTCCACCCCCAGGTCGCGAGTGCAGGCGGAAGGAACGCTGTCCGCTTCGTCATCGCTGCGTTTTTCGGTCTCAACCACGAACCTCGAAGAATGGCGGCCGCTGGTGGCTGTGCTGGGCGGCCCTACAAACTTGCCCTTCCGGGTGGATGGCACCGCCGCGTTCAACGGAGTAGCGGGGGGAACCTTCTCCTCTCCAACGCTAGCCGGGACGCTGGTGGCGCAAGATTTCGAATTCACCCTCCCCGCGACTTCACGCACGCCAGAGCAACAGGTGCAGTGGGATTCGCTGGCGGCCAGTATTCAGTTTTCTTCGCGGGATCTTGCGCTACGTGGCGGCAGTTTGCGGCGTGGCGATACCACCGCCGACTTCGATGTCAGCGCATTGCTGCAGAAGGGACAATTCACCCTATACAGTCCCTACAATGCTCGGGTCAACCTGCATCATGTCGACGTCGCTTCGACGGCGGCGCTGGCGGGATTCGACTATCCCGTTACCGGCACGGCCGATGTTTCGCTACAGATTACCGGGACCCGGGCCGCTCCACGCGTGCAAGGACACATCCACGCAGCGGACGCCTCGGCGTACGGTGAGTCAATCGAGAAGTTCGAGGCCGATCTGCACATCGTGGAGGGAGAAACCGAGCTCAGCAACATCCAGCTCACCCATCAAGATGCTTCCATGCGCGGCGATGCAGCCTATACGCCCGAGACCCGGGCCTTCCGGCTCGACCTTCGAGGACAGAATTTCGATTTAGCGCGCGTGCGCCAGATTCATCTCGACGAGTTGCGCGTGGACGGCCGTGCCGATTTTACTCTGCGAGGGTCTGGAACGCTCGATGCCCCGATGATCAACGCCGGAGTTCATGTTCGCGATCTCACGCTGGATGGTGAACTGGCGGGCGGACTTGATCTCGAGACCGTAACCAAAGATGGCGAACTGCGCGTTACCGGGCGCTCGGAGTTCACGCGCGGAAAGCTTTCACTGGAAGGCTCGGTGGGCATGCGCGGCGATTATCCCGCGAACATTGATGCGCGCATCGATCATCTCGATCTCGATGCGCTCTGGCGCGCCTATCTCGGCGGCCAATTGACAGGGCATTCTGCTGTGACCGGAACGGTCGCGATGCAGGGGCCGCTGCGCTATCCGCGGCAATGGACGCTCAACGGCGACCTGGCCGACGTTACCATGGAGGCGGAATACACCAAGCTGCACAATCAGGGGCCGGTACGGTTTACATACGGGCAGCAGACCGCCCACATTGCGCCGACGCACATGGTGGGCGAGGGAACCGATGTCATCGGCAGCGGCTCGATCCATTTTGGGGGCCCGCGGGAACTTGATCTCGCGGCCGATGGGCAGGTTGATCTCCGCTTGCTGGGCAGCATCAACTCTGACTTCACCGGCTCCGGTCTCATGTCGATTCATATGAATGTCGGAGGGACGCTGAGTAATCCTCTGCCGCAAGGTAGCATTCAGATCAAAAACGGGGCAGCCAACTATTCCGGACTGCCCAGCGGCCTGAGCGAAATGAACGGATTGCTGGCGTTTACCCGCGACAGCATTCGCATCGAGCAACTGACGGCGCGCACGGGCGGCGGCACTCTCGATCTAAAGGGCGACGCGACCTTGTTCAACCAGCAGATTAATTTCAACCTCACCGCCGTGGGGAAAGAAGTGCGGCTGCGCTATCCGCCGGGCGTCAGTTCTACCGCCAATGCCGAATTGCACTGGGTGGGGAGCCGCTCGGCATCAACGGTTTCGGGCGAAATCCTGGTCACGAAGTTGGCGGTGACACCCGGCTTTGATTTCGGCTCGTACCTGGAGCGAAGCCAGCAGTCGGTCGCGCTCGCGCCCGCGAATTCGCCGCTGTACAACGTCAAACTCGACGTGGCAGTCAGCACTGCGCCCGAGTTGCAAATGAAGACGGCGGTGGCGCGGCTGTCCGGCGACGCCGACCTGCACCTGCGCGGCTCCGTTGCGCGGCCTAGCGTGCTCGGCCGGGCCGACATTCTGGAAGGTGATGCAACGTTCAACGGCATCAAGTTCCGGTTGGAACGCGGCGACATCACGTTCGCCAACCCCGTCGCCATCGAACCGCAAGTCAACCTGCAGGCCACCACCCACGTACGCAACTACGACTTGGACGTCACCGTTACCGGAACTCCGGATCGCCTTACCGTGAACTATCGGTCCGAGCCGCCGCTGCCCAAGTCGGACATTATCGCGCTGCTGGCCCTCGGCCGCACCAGCCAGGAATCGGAGCAACTGCAGCAGCAATCCGGTCAGACTCCGTTCACCGATGAAGCGACGGCTATGATCATCAATCAGGCGATCAACCAAACCGTAAGCAGCCGGCTGCAAAAGCTGTTCGGGGTCAGCCGGATCAAGATTGATCCACAAGGTTTGACCACGGAAACCAACCCTACGGCGCGGGGACCGCAGGTGACCATCGAGCAACAGTTCGCCAATAACGTTTCTCTGACCTACAGCACCAACGTTTCGCAAAGTTCGCAGCAGATCATTCAAGGCGAGTATTACTTCACGCGCAATATTTCCGCGGTGGGCACCCGGGATCAGAACGGCGTGGTCAGCTTCGATGTGCGCATCCGGCGCCGAAAGAAATAAAATCAAGTCGTGGGACGAAACTTTCCTCCCACAGGCCGGAATGACTTCTACCGCCGATACCGCGTTGCTTGCCGCTCTGCGCTCGCGTATGGTCGCATCCCAAATCCGCGACCGCGGCATTGCGGACGAGCGCGTGTTACAGGCCATGGGGCGGGTTCCGCGTCATGAGTTTGTAGCCGAGGGAGATCGCGATCACGCTTACGAAGATTATCCGTTACCGATCGCCGCGGGGCAGACGATCTCTCAACCTTACATGGTCGGGCTGATGTTGGAGACGCTGCAACTTACTCCTGCGAACAGGGTTCTCGAGGTGGGTACGGGATCGGGGTACGCGACGGCCCTCCTGGCCGAACTGGCAGTTGAAGTGGTCTCCGTGGAGCGTCACGCTTCGCTGGCCGGGCGAGCCACCGAACTGCTTGCGCGCCTGGGCTATACGAACTTGAAGGTAATTGTGGGTGATGGCGCTCTGGGTTTTCCCGCTGGCGCACCCTACGATGCGATCCTGGTTTCGGCGGCCGCACCCCAGGTGCCGCCCGCTTTGCTCGCACAACTCGCCGAAGGCGGGCGCATGGTGATTCCGGTCGGACCCGGAGACTCTCAGCAGTTGCTGCTGATCCATATGCGAGGCGGCCAGCCCCATACCACGTTGCGCGAGATGTGCCGATTTGTCCCCTTGGTTTCGGGCGTCAGCGACACGGGGGCCTGAAGGAAGTCTAAGGTTTTGCGAACCAAGCTCAGGCTTATATGGACCACAAGACTCAAGGTGCAGGTAACCTCAGCATTTAGGAGTCTGTTCACGGCGAACATCCCCAAAGACCTGTCCAACCTTCTTGAGGCAATGGCCACCGACTTCCCCGCGATACTCCGTGGGAATCTCGTTGGCATTTACCTGTGGGGTTCGTTGACCTACGACGCCTTCGACGAGACCTGCAGTGACGTCGATTGCGTCGGGGTTACGCGACGAGACTTCGACGAGCGTGAGTTTTCCGAACTCGATGAGTGGTTTAAGAACAGAGGGCAGCAAAACTGCTGGGTCAAGCGAATCGACATGCGCTTCGTGATTGAACACGAATTTCTGGATAATGAGTCCCGATGCTGCGGTTTCTACCACTACACTGGAAAACTCATACGGCATGGATCGGACGGAAACCCGATCATCTGGGTGAATATCGCTCAGTCCGGCATCACCCTGTGGGGCAAGGACGCTAAAGTCATCGCGCCGCATGTGTCCGGCCGATGCCTCAATGACGCACTCCTGTTGGAGCTTGATTACCTGAAGGAAGACCTGGCCGCTAACACCGGGGATCGATCCGACAGGGCGTTCATCCACAATGCCTACGCGGTTCTCACCGCTTGCCGCATCCTTTACTCGGCTCATCACCGGACACTGATTTCCAAGAACCGAGCCTCCAACTGGGCTATGGAGACGGTCCCGCCGAAGTGGCGGGCGGTCATTCGTGCAGCTGAGGATAATCGGTTGAAGAATGCCGGTTCGACGACCCCAGGGTTGGAACAGGATGCGATGCGCTTCGTGGAGTTCGTGACCGCTGAGGTTAACCGCGTTCTGAAACGACAACCGTGACTTAAAACGTGAGACCACAGACCTAAGACGCGCGCTGCATTTACAATCGACCCGATGCCCGTCCTGCACAACCTGCGCGTGACCCTGGAGATGATCAAGTGGGAGCACTCGATCTTTGCGCTGCCCTTCGCGCTGTGCGGCGCCATGCTCGCGGCAGGAGGCCTTCCCACGGCCCATCAACTGGCCTGGATCATCGTGGCCATGGTCGCGGCGCGCTCGGCGGCGATGGCCTTTAATCGGCTGGCCGATGCGGCCATCGACGCTGCTAATCCGCGTACCAGAACTCGCGCCCTGGCGGCGGGCCATCTCACACCCGCGTTTGTAGCGACATTCGTGGTGGTCTCGAGTGCAGTCTTTGTTCTAGCGGCGAGCCAGTTGAATCGACTGTCGTTGTGGCTTTCTCCGGTAGCTCTGGCCGTGTTGCTGCTCTACTCCTATACCAAACGCTTCACTCGCTGGTCGCACCTGGTGCTGGGGTTTGCTCTGGGGATCGCGCCAGCCGCGGCGTGGATTGCGGTGCGCGGGTCGCTGGATGGACGTATTCTGCTGCTTACCGCGGCCGTAACCTTCTGGGTCGCGGGTTTCGATGTTCTCTACGCCTGTCAGGATTTCGATTTCGACCGCCAGAGCGGACTGCACTCCATCCCGCGGCATTTGGGGATTGTTCGCGCGCTCTGGATAGCGCGGAGCTTCCACGTTCTCATGCTTGGGTTGCTGGTCGCGCTGCTTTGGTCTTTTGGATTGGGCAAAGTTGCTGTGGCCGGCGTCGCTGTCGTGGGCGCGCTGTTGGCCTACGAGCACTCGCTGGTTTCGCCCGACGATCTGAGTAAACTTAATGCCGCATTCTTCACCATGAACGGCGTCATCTCGGTGCTGTTTCTTGCATTCGTCGCTGGGGATTTGTTGCTTCGTAAATAAAAGAGGACAAAGTAGGGGCTGGCTCACTCCTACCCCACCGTTGTTTCCCGTGCCATAATCGCTACCGCATTTGGAGGATTCCTATGATTCGGACTGTTTGCAGTCTTATTCTGCTATCAACTTTTTCTCTGGCGCAACAACCGGCGCCGGCGCAAGCTCCTATTCCTGGGAGCCCTGGGGACCTGGTCCTGCAGGGTCAGAAGCTGAGCCGGGAAGGGAAGCAGGATGAGGCTCTCGCCCTCTACAGCCGTGCGCTCGACCGGTCTCCCAAACTTTACGAGGCGCATCTGGCGGCGGGAATGGCGCTTGATCTCAAGGGCGAGTACGCCGAAGCCCGTGAGCATTTCACCAAGGCGATCGAGGCCGCTTCCGCAGATTCCAAACAGCAGGCACAGCGCGCGCTGGCGATTTCGTACGTGTTTGAAGGCGATGCTTACAAGGCGTCGGAGCCCGAGCTCGAGGTTTTCAACGCGCGTTTGGCGAAAAAGGATTCGGTCGGCGCGGCTGAAACCTGCAACGAACTGGCGCGTATTTATCTGGAACTGGGCGATCCCGACCACGCCTATAAGTGGTACAAAACGGGATACGAAACCGTGTCGCGCAAGCCCGACCTAAGCGAGGCCGACAAGAACCTGTGGCTGTTCCGGTGGGAGAGCGCGCAGGCCCGGGTAGCGGCGCGGCGCGGCCAGGCCAGCGAAGCACAACAGCATGTAGCCGCCGCGAAAGCTGCACTCAGCAAAGCGAAGAATCCCGATCAGGAGCGGTTCCTCCCCTATCTCACCGGTTACGTCGCGTTTTATAACGGAGACTACAAGACGGCGATTGCCGAATTGCAGAAAGCTGACCAGCGCGATCCATTGAATCTCGGGCTGCTGGCCCAGGCTTATGAGAAGTCCGGCGATGCGGCCACGGCCAAGGATTTCTACCGCAAAGTTTTGGAGTCGAGCGGTCACAGCCCAACCAACGCGTTCGCTCGTCCGCTGGCAAAGAAGAAGCTGGCAGGAATGTAGCACTCTATGGCGCGTCTCGCTCCATTCCTTCCCATCGAAAAGCCTTGTTTCTGAGAGACGTTTCGCAATGAGTAAATCTGGTTTGAAAAACGTCCCTGGAATCCTGCCACCGCAAAGTCTTGTCATCCTGAGGCGCCTTTCTTTGGTGCCGAAGGACCTATGTACTCCCCGCCAGTTGCATGGGTCCTTCGCCGGACCAAAAGCGCCCGGCTCAGGATGACAACACAAGTTAGGCCGCGCTCAGCAGCTCGGAAACGGTTCTAGGTGGCAAACACCCGCACTTGAAATGGCGCGAGCGAGAGGCACAGGGATGACCCTGTAGTTTGCGGATTCAGTGCCCCAGCCGGCGCTCCGAATTCGCGAAGCTGAGTTTGGTCGGGCCATGATGGGTCCCACGGCAGATAAAACTGGGGGAAGTTGTCGCCCCCGGCGTTGGCCACCACAAATACCTGACCAGTCTTTCCCGGCGCTTGTCCGCCAGTACGGCAATAGGCGAAGACTCTTACCCCAACGTTGTCGTCGATGGTGGGATGGAAGTAGAAGAACGCCACCTCATTGCGCTGCAGGGCGGGGTGGCTGGTTCGGAGACTGATCAAGTCCTGGATTCGATTAAAAAGCGTCTGGTGGCCCAGGTAGTCCTTCCGGGTCCAGTCGACCGGATCCTCCTGTTTCAGTCCGGGATCGGTGTGATCGGTGTCGTGAACATCGCCGAACTCTTCCCCTGCGAGAAACATGGGAATCCCTCGAGAAGTGAGCATGAGAGCGAAGGTGCCGCCGACCCGTTCCAGGCTCTGCGCATGCGCCGCCTGGATGTCGGTGGGCTGGCTCGCGATGCTGTCCACCAAGCGGCGGATCATCTCGGTTTGAGTTTCTCCGGGCAGCGGAGATTTGCCTTCATAGCTCAGAATTTCCGAGAGATAGAAATTCATCAGGCGCTGCTCGGTGTATCCCGCCACGTCATGCGAAGTGACATAGTTCACGGCCTTGCTCAAGTCGGAGAAGCCGTCGGCGCGATAGCTGCGGCTCAGATCGTCCCATTCCCGCCAGTCCGCAATCATGTTCTGAATGCGGTCGCGGCGCGCGGGTTCGCCCAGGTTAGTCTGCAGACTGTTGTTCATCACCCGCCGGACCTCATCGCGGAAATCGAAATTCCACATGGAGTCGACCAGCGTGCGCTCGTTGTACGCCTGATCCCCGGTGATCCCGGGATTTCGCGAAGAATCTTCAGCGATCACCAGGAAGGGACGGTCGGGGAAGAGCCGCTCGTGTTCCGCCCAAGCCTGATCGTGAAATTCCTGCAGGAAGTCCCAGTTGTTGATGCCGCGGAATTCGTCGAGGCGGAATCCATCGACGTGATATTCGCCAATCCAGAATTTGGCCATGTTGTACTGGAAATCGCGGGCCAGGTATCCGCTATTGGCGGGATTGCGGTAGCGGAAGCGCTGTCCTCCCCAGCCGTTGCGCTCGGGTTCCTCATCATCGCGCAGGTAGTACCAGTCGTGCGCGAGTTGTTCCAGAGGACACTCGCGCGAGTGGTTCATCACCACATCCAGCAGCACGCGAATGCCGTATTGATGGCAGCGCTTGACGAAAAACTTCAAGTCCATGGGCGTGCCCATGTCGTAATCCGGAGAAAGAAAGAAGCGGGAGCCGTATCCCCAATTTAGGGTGTCGGCCGAGTCAAAGCAGGGCAGAAGTTCGATGGTGTTGATGCCCAGGGTGCGCAGGTCGTCGAGATGCTCGAAAATCACCTTGTCGAAAGTGCCCAGGTCGACCTCGCGATTATCAGACGCTACGGCCATCCAGCGTACTGGCATTTCATAGATCACCATCTGGTTGTTGTTAGGAAGAGTGACGCCCGCCGGA
Source organism: uncultured Acidobacteriaceae bacterium (assembly GCA_963719615.1). GTDB lineage: Bacteria > Acidobacteriota > Terriglobia > Terriglobales > Acidobacteriaceae > Sulfotelmatobacter. Next base: position 34,793 of record CAVRCR010000057.1, read on the forward strand.
AATTCGTCGTCCCAGGAGAAAGGGTCGGTGACTCGCTTGCCATCCTCGATGTGGAAGACGGATCGGTACCCGCCGAACTTCACCAATTCCATTGCACCTGGATCGGGCACGGTCTGGGTCATGTCGGCGTCGATGAAGCACTCGTATTCATAAGCTCCGTCGGCTAGTCCCAGCGTGCTGACGTCGACCTGATAGAAGCCGGGAGATGTCGGATCGGCCAGGAGCGGCGCGGTTCGCCAAGCCTTGCCGAAATGGTCCCGGTCTTCCAGGGATGCGAAGCGGAGCGTCGGGATTGCGGGCGCGCTCAGAGGGATACGAATCAGGTTCGGCAGTGAGGTTAAGGGTCGTGGCGGGAACTGCAAGGGAGGAGCTACATCTCGGAGTGCCATCGGGTTTACCTCCACAGATTGCAAGATATTTGGCCGGGGCCCTGGTTCGTTGGGAGCGGATGAGTCAGGCCGTCACACAGGAAAGCGTCTCAATCATGTGCGCAGATCGAACCGCGTGGGAATCCGCTGACGGACTACGAGGGGGAACTGCGTACACTCGGGAAACCAGCCATCCAGGCGCGAGCGACAGTGCTGCCTGATTTTAACCCACGATGCTGGCGCGGAAGGTTTCTCGATTGTGAATATTGCGCAAAGGTTCCCGAAATGGGTCGGCTGGTGGATGCTCCCGCTCAAGGTGCCAGCTGCCTCGAAGACAGACAGGCGCCTGGGTGGTTCAGGGGCCCACCCGGGCGTCGATCTTCGCCGTGCATGGCTCTTACTACTGATTGACCTTGAGTATCAGTAACGTGCCGCTTTCGAGTTTCACGTTATTCTTGTCCGAGCTTACGACTGAGGCCTGCGTACCAGTGCCTCCCTGGGAAAGCGTGACGTGCGACATTCCGATTACACCTTGTGTCTGGGATGTGATTTGAGGAGTCGCGTGCGCGCCTGTTGGCGAGTCGCTCGGCATGCCCGCACCCGACGGCGGGGGAGTCGTCGACCCGCCCATTCCCGAGGACCTTCCTGAACCGCCAGCCGTTGGTGCGCCGCCGGAACCGCCCGTGGGTCCCGGATTTGGCTGCTCGTTGCCCGCGGTTGCATTCGGACTGTTGGTCTGGGCGCCGACGATGGCTTGAATCGACATCGGCAATGACACGTCACCACCGTTCATGACGGCGTGGTCGAAGGCGATTCCTACCATGGACTCTTTCTGTTCCTTGCTGCGCGCTTGCGCTTCGGTTACGTGTCCGACCACTTTCGTGTCCTTGGGCACAAGCACTTCACCGGTATTGGTCTTCATGTCCTCAGTGACCTTGGCCACGACCTCGTCGCCGTTTTTGACCTTCTTGGCGTCGATGGTCTTTGTCAGTGTCACCGGAATCACGCTGCCCGGAGCGATTTTGGTCGCACCCGTTGCGGGCGAAGCGGAGCGTTGAGTGGCCTGCGATTGAGCGGTTGGTGGCTGTTGAGGCTCGGCCTGAGGCTGCTGATCCTGGGGTGTCGGAGCGCTCGGGTCCGTCGATGATGGCGTGGTACTCTGCCCTAACGAGGAGCCGTAAAGCAGGGCGCCGCTAAGTAGCACAGCAAAAATGTGTTTCATTGTCGACCTCCTTCCACATTGGCGGAAGGGCGCGCAACCCATGGATAAATAGATGCAGGTTCAGGCCAGGAGGGTGGGCCACGATCTACCTGCGCTCGACAACCGCCGATCTCGGAATGGCATCGGATTAGCATGAAAAACCGCGTGTTCTCGTGTCTGCCCGTCGTCTTGTTACTGGGGTGTGCGGCTTGCTCGAGGAATCAGAGTCCCGATCAGCTACGCCAGAAGACGGCCGAAGAGACGGCAGCCATCAAACGCGACACGAAAGCTGTGGCGGAAGGCGTCAAAGAAGGGCTCAGCGGGAAGAAGTCCGTGGATCTGAATAAAGCCTCGCAAGAAGACCTTTTCTCTCTGCCTGGCATTTCTGCGGAAAAGGCAGAGCGTATTGTGGCAGGGCGTCCTTACGCGAATACTCATCAACTGGTGACCAGGCACGTTGTGTCCGAGGATGAGTATGCGCAGATTCAGGACCGCATTGTCGTGAACCACTAACCGCGCACACTGGCCATGGCTGGCAATGGCAGACTGTCATTGTCCTGCGATATCATCATAAGGATGGCTTCCTCGCGCCCCTTCCAGACTCACGCATTTCAGACCGACGACCCGCGCCTTCAGCAGATCTACGACAAGGTGATGGCCGGGAAGCGGCTTGATGCCGCCGACGCCCTCGCCCTATACCGCACGGGCGATATTCTTGCCGTGGGCTGGATGGCGAACTCCGTGCGTGAACGTATGCACGGCGATAAGACGTATTTCAACGTCAACCGGCATCTCAATCCTACGAACGTCTGCGTGGCGGCCTGCCGGCTGTGCGCTTTTGGCCGAAAGAAAGATGCGCCCGGCGCCTACACCATGGCTCTGGAGGAAGCGTTCGAGACCGCGGCTTCCGGATACTCCGAGGCGGTTACGGAGTTCCACATCGTCGGCGGATTGCATCCCGACCTACCGTTTCAGTATTTCCTGGATCTCTGCTCGGGCCTGAAGCAGCGCTTTCCGCAGGTGCATCTCAAGGCGTTCACCATGGTTGAGGTGGCCTACTTGTCGAAGCGGGCGAAGCTTTCGATTCGCGAGACGCTGGAGCAACTGAAAGCATCAGGAGTGGATTCGCTGCCTGGCGGCGGGGCGGAGATTTTCGCCGATCGCGTGCGGCATATCATTTGCGACCACAAGATTGACGGCGACCAGTGGCTCGAAACGGCCCGACTGGCCCACCAGATCGGCTTAAAGTCGAATGCGACCATGCTCTACGGACATGTAGAGAACGACGAAGACCGGGTCGATCACTTGCTCAAGCTGCGCGCCCTGCAGGATGAGACCGGGGGATTCCAGACGTTCATCCCGCTGGCGTTCCATCCGGATAACACTCCGCTGCAGCACTTGCCGAAGACGACCGGCATGCTCGACATCAAGCAGATCGCGGTGAGCCGGTTGGTGCTCGACAATTTTCCGCATATCAAGTCGTACTGGCAGATGATGACCGCCAAGATCGCGCAGATCTCCCTGCGCTTCGGCGCCGACGACATGGATGGCACGGTGATCGAAGAGAAGATCTACCACGACGCCGGCGCCACCACCCCGCAAGGCATGCACCGCGAAGAGTTGGAGCGCCTGATCCGCGCCGCCGGCCGCGCGCCGATCGAGCGCGACACGCTCTACCGGCCCGTCACGAGGACCGAGACGTCGGTTACTGTGGCGGTGTAGGCCGCCCGCTCATCCGGATCTCCCAGTTCCCAACCCGCCTGGAAACCTGTATCATCCCGTGATCTGCAACCGGCTTTGGTGGTGCGGGCGGCGTCGCCGAAAGCCCTTCTGGCGGGCATCCGATACGCCGATGGGGACATCCAACTTTGGCAAGCAAGCGACCAAGTGGTCCGCTGCAGCCGGCCAACGCATCGTGGACGTTCTTATGATCCTCATCGCCAACTTCTGTTCGGGAGCAGGGGATGGTCACTACCTAGCAGTGCCATGCATGCCGCCTACCAATCCGACCCAGGCGAGCCTCTCTCGGAGGCGGGCTACCATGCCTTGCGCCGGGTCTCGCGCGCCATCGCGGCGCATCACGAAATAAAAACTCTTTTTCGAAGTTTGGCTGACGAACTCCGCCCCGTGGTTAACTTCATCTTCCTCCGCGTCTTTCTGTACGACGAAACGCGCCACCTGATGCGCCTTCATGTCAGCGAGGCGCCGGGGCAACCGGCCGAGCCGTTCAGTGAGTTTCCGCCGGAAGGGACCGCGGTGGGTTGGGTGTACGACCGCCAGAACGTGCTGCTCATTCCCGATGTGGACAAGGAATTCCGCTTCCCGCGGCTGCACGGCATTCTCAAGGAGTACGGTATCCGGTCGCACGTTACACTCCCGCTGACGACGGCGCACCGTCGGTTGGGCACGTTCGCGGTAGGCAGCGACCATCCCGATGCCTATTCCGAGGAGGATTGCCGCTTTCTGGCGCTGGTCGCGGATCAGATTGCGCTGGCCATTGATGACGCTCTGCACGTGCAGGCTCTGCAGAATGTGCAGACGCAACTGGAACAAAGAAATCAGCGGCTACAGTTACTGCTGGACGTGAACAACAGCATTGCTTCCAATCTGGAATTGCGCGATCTGCTGCTGGCGATTTCGGCAAACGTGCGGCGCGTCATGCAGGCGGACTTTGTGGGCGTCGCGTTGCCTGATCCTGCCGCGGATGGGAGGCTGCGAGGATACGCCTATGAATCAGCGAAAGGCCGCGGCCCCGGCGAGCCACTTCAGTTTCTGAATGAGATGTCGGGACCTGTTATTGCCTATCGCTCGGGGAAGCCTGCGGTGTTGCACACGGAGTCGCTCGAACAGCTTCCACCCGAATCCGACGAGTTTCGTCAGTTAGGCATGAAGGAAGCCTGTTCGCTTCCCCTGGTGAGCCATTCGCGAATTTTGGGGTCGCTGGATCTGGGCCGGGCGCGGGCCGTCGCGTTCACAGAGGACGAAGTCGAATTCCTGGCACAGATCGCCAACCAGGTGGCCATCGCTGTCGACAATGCCATCGCCTACGGCGAGATTGCTGACCTCAAGAATGAGTTGGCACAAGAAAAGCTCTATCTGGAGTCGGAAATCCGCAGTGAGATGAACTTTGCCGAAATCGTCGGGAATAGTCCGGCGATTCGGGCGGTACTCGGGCAAGTGGAGACGGTGGCGCCCAGCGACTCCACAGTGCTCTTGCTGGGCGAAACCGGGACCGGCAAAGAATTGATGGCGCGGGCGATTCATGAGCGGAGCCGCAGGCAGTCGCATGCCTTCGTCAAGCTGAATTGTGCGGCGATCCCTATGGGATTGCTGGAAAGTGAAATGTTCGGTCACGAACGGGGCGCATTCACCGGGGCGGTGGCGCAGCGCGTGGGGCGCTTTGAACTGGCCAATGGCGGCACAATCTTTCTGGATGAGATAGGCGAGATTCCGCTGGAACTGCAACCCAAGCTGCTGCGCGTGCTGCAGGAACGCGAGTTCGAACGGCTGGGCAGCTCCCGGACCTTGCACACCGACGCGAGGCTGATTGCGGCCACCAACTGCGATCTGCAGGGAATGGTGGATGAGAAGAAGTTTCGCGCTGATCTTTACTACCGCTTGAATGTTTTTCCGGTATTCATTCCACCCCTGCGCGAGCGGCAGGAAGACATTCCGATGCTGGTCAGCCACTTCACCCAACTTTTTGCGCATCGCGTAAACAAGAAGATAGAGACTATTCCCACGGGAACGATGCAGGCCCTGGTCCGTTATTCGTGGCCGGGGAACATCCGCGAACTGCAGAATGTCATCGAGCGGGCGGTGCTGGTTTCAAACGGGCCCGTTTTGAAGGTTCCCCTGTCAGATCTGAAGAGCCGCGCAGCGGTCGCGGCACCGGCGGCCACCACGCCAGCAAACTTCGTACTGAAAGATGGAGCGCAACCCATCCGGGATGTGCTGGAAGATGTCGAGCGCAAGCAGATCACCGCAGCCCTCGAGCAATCGCGGTGGATCGTTGCCGGGCCGAACGGTGCTGCTGCGCGCCTGGGGTTGAAACGGTCTACGTTGCAACTCCGCATGAAGAAGTTAGGCATCTCGTCGCGATCTCGCTGAACAGCCTTTCCCATGCCAGAATTCTGGCGGTAATCGTTCACAAAGCTGGCACCTGGCAGCTGGCACTTTTGTCAAGAAATGTGAATGCCACCGCAACTGGCCCCGCTGTGCGCACTTGCTGGGAATCCACTTGTGGGCGGGTTTGGCATGCGCGTTGCTCTTCTCATTGCATGCCCGGAAGCAAGGAGTCAGTGATGAAGAGAAAAGCCCTCCCCCGATTTGTTCTATGGATCACGTTGATCGCAATTACCGCTGGAGTCACCGCCGGTTCAGCAGACGCACAGACGCGCCGCAAAGTTACGCTCGAAGCCTCCGTGCCCTTCGAATTTGTCGTGGGAAACCACACTTTCCCGGCAGGCAAATACACCTTTGAAATGGCGACCGGATCACCAGAGCCGTCTGACCAGGCAGGCGTTCTGGTCGTACGCGGGCAGGGGCCCACGCTCTACGCATCCGTGGCTACCGATGTAGACGCAGAAGGGAACGACAGTCTCGGGCACAAGCTGATGTTCGTTCGCAACGGCGATCGCGTTTACCTCTCCAAGGTCTGGCGGCAAGGCAATCCCGCCGGGCTGAGCATCCACGCGTCGCTCCCCTCTGAGCTGCAAGAATGGGAGCAGAGCGAGGTGCTCACCCTCGACGGAATGGCGGTCGGCGGAGGTTTTTGAAACCACTTTCCGGTGGGGATCATTTTTCCACAAATCCCACAGAACCCCGATCTCCGCCGGATGTCGTTGGAGCCGCGCCCCCAGCGCGGCTCTTGATCTTTAGTGAGATGCTTTCTCTGCGGTCAGCTTGTGCAGGTCGTCAGCCGACGTGTTCAGCAGATAACGCAGCACCGCGAGTTCGGCTGTGATCCCGGTGTGCAATGCCGGATCGACATCCGGCGCGAACAGGGGGGAATGATTCGAGGGCAGCCTGGTTCCGGCGGCCTTGGCCTGTGCCAACTTCTCCGGGTCCGCTCCTCCCAGGCTGAAGTAGAAACCCGGGACGCCCTGTTCGACGAAGTAGGAAAAGTCCTCAGAGGGAGTGATCGGTTCACCAGTCACGACCTTATCTTTACCAAGAGCGGCTTCAAGCGGCGCCCGAAGCCGCTGGGCCAGGGCGGGATCGTTGTAGACCGAGTCCGTACCTTCGTAGCGGTCAATCGAGGGTTCTCGCGGTGCGCTGGCCGCCGCGGCTTCTGCTTTCGTAATGCGGGTGATGGCAGCCAGAACCTGCTGGCGCACGTCGGACTTGAAGGTTCGAACGGTCAAGCCCATCTCCGCTTGATCGGGAATGATGTTGTTTTTTAGACCAGCGTGCAGATACCCGACGGTGACAATCGCCAGCTCTCCCGGTTTGACTTCGCGAGACGCAATGGTCTGCAGGGTGAGAACCGTTCGAGCTGCAATCACAATCGGATCGACGGTGGTGTGCGGCGACGCGCCGTGTCCGCCCTTGCCGTAGATCGTGATGCGAATCGAATCCGAATTCGTGTTGTAGACACCCGGGGTGATGGCCACCATGCCGGCTGGGTATTCGTTGCCAACGTGTAAGGCGACGGCGACGTCCGGCTTCGGAAAGCGCGTGAACAGGCCGTCCCGGATCATGCCCTCGGCGCCGCCGATGGTCTCCTCGGCCGGCTGGCCAATCAGCATGAGGGTGCCGTGCCAGGTGTCCTTGCTGTGCACCATCGCTTCGGCCGTGCCCACCAAAGACGCCATGTGTACATCGTGCCCGCAGGCGTGCATCACCGGAACGTCGCGTCCGGCGTCGTCTTTGGCTCGCACTTTGCTGGCATAGGAAAGGCCAGTCTTCTCTTCGACGGGCAAAGCGTCGAGTTCTGTCCGGAGCATGATGGTTGGGCCTGTGCCATTCTTCATTATGGCGACAATGCCGGTTCCGCCTACATGTTCGGTCACTTCGTAGCCGGCGCTGTGCAACCGGGCAGCTAATTTCGCGGCGGTTTGCGTTTCGTGCGTGGAGAGTTCGGGATTCTGGTGCAAATCGACGTAGAAGCCATGGGCATCGGGGTAGACGCCGTCGACTTCTTTCGCGGTTGGAGCCTGAGCGAAGGCGAGCGCCGTTAGTGATGCCAACAACAGCAATCTTTCAGGAGTCATGGAGTGGGATGATAACGGCCCATGCAACCGCTCGCAATAGCCGAAACGAGTCGGCGGATGGGTTGTCGAAAAATGACGGCGGGTTGCCTCGTACATTCTGGGAAATGAGCTTCTTTTCATGAAAAATTCGGATCCAATTCTCCGCTTGCCTTTTTTGAACCGGGTGTACAATTCGGCTTAGGAAGCTCTTGGTTGCGCGACTTCGTTAGCAAGGCCGAGGCGCTCATGAACGTCCACGTCAGTTACCGACTTCATAAATCTCCCGCTGTAGAAAAAGAAACTCAACATCAGATCGAAAAACTGCGGAAACGCCTGCAGGTCTTTCGGCCCGAACTCATCCACTTGAAAGGTGTTGTGGAGGAGGTCTCAGCGCGCGAAGGCACCAGCGTTTCCCTCAACTTGCGCCTCCCCTCGGGCCAGATGGCCGTGCAGACCAACGCTCCGACCGCTGCCGCCGCAGTGAAGGGCGCCTTTGAGGACTTGCTGCAGCAAGTAAACAAGCACAAGCAGATTCTGCGCTCGTCGCACAAATGGCAGCGCGGGAAACGCGGAAATACCGTCCGCCCCTCGCAAACAGTACGCGAGGTTCCGTTCGAGCAAACGATCGCGGCCGTATACCCGCCGATGGTTTCAGCCGATGATGTCCGTTCGTATGTCAACGTCAACCTGGCCCGCCTGGAACGCTTTGTCGAGCGCGAGATTTACTTCCGGGAGGCCCAGGAGTCCGTTGCCCCTGATCAGTTAAGCAAGGAAGAAGTGATCGACGAAACCATCGCTGCCGCTTTGGGGGACGGCGAGGAGAAACCGGAGCGGTTGGCACTTGAGCCCTGGCTTTATCGGTTGGCTCTGCAGGCACTGGATAAGTTATCGCGGACCGACGAAAGCAACGGCAACGCGGTGTGTCTGGAAGAATCCGCGCGCCGGCCCAACGTCAAGGGCAGCGACGAGCCGGAGTTGCAGTTTCATCAGCCCGATGAATCGATTACGGGCGCAAGCGTGATTGCGGACTCGCGCGTGGCCACGCCGGAGCAAATCATGGCCTCCGACGAGATGCTGCGTCTGATTGCCTCCGCTCTACGCGATCTGGGATCTGGTCCGCGCGAGGCCTTTATTCTTCACACCATCGAAGGCTTCAGCGTCGGCGAGATCGCGGGGATCACCGGCCTTCCGACCGACCGGATCGTCGCTTTCATCACCGCCGCGCGCGAACACCTGCGCAAATCGCCGGGCCTGGCCCGCGAGTTTCACGAGCGGCTGGCTCCGTCCGGCGTCGCTTAATCCCAATTTCAAATTTCTGGAGAGGTTAATCCATGAGTATCACTCGCGAACAAATCCGAGAAGTGGCTGAATTCGAAGATTCTAATTCCTGTGCAGTCAGCTTCTATTTCCAGCCCTCCACGCCCCGCAACAAGGCGCATAAGGAAGACACGATTCTGATCAAAGACCTGGCACGCGAGGCCCTCCGAAAGTTAGAGAGTAAAGGAACAAAAGAGGGTGCGCGCGGCGATCTCGACCGCATCGTTCGGCTGTCGGGAGAACTGCGCAGCAACGGTACTCACGCCAAAGCGGTCTTTGCTTGTGCCGGGGAGAAGTTCTGGCGGGAATATGACTTGCCTCCCACCCTGTCCGGAACGCAGCTTTTTGTGGACCGTCACTTTCATCTCAAGCCGCTGGCGCACATGCTGGGCGCGTTCCCGCAACTGGGAGTGGTGCTGGTCGACCGTCACCGGGCCCGCTTCTTTGACCTTCGCCTGGGCGAGTTGACGGAGCGCGAAGGACTCTTTCAGCCGCTCTCGCGCAAAGGGCGCAGTGACGGCTATGCCGGGTACGACGGCGGCCACGCGCAGCGCCGCGTCGACGACGAGGCCCGCCATCATTTCAAGGCCGTGGCTGAAGTCTTGAAGGAGTCTTTGGAGAAGGGTGTGTTCGAGAAGTGGATTCTGGGCTGCCAGGACGTTCACCGTGCGCAACTGGAGCCGCAACTGCATCCTTATGTGAGCCAGGCGCTGTCGGGTCGGTTTTCAGCGGACACGGTCCACATCACACGCGACGAAATTCGCACACACGCGCAGCAGATCGTCGACCGCTGGCAAAGCAATCGCCGCCGCGAACTAGTCGGGTTGGTGCTCGACCAGGCGCGTAGCAAGGCCCGGGGCGTCACCGGCCTGCGCCGCGTGCTGCGTTCGCTGGAAATGGGAGAAGTGCAGACTCTGCTGATCGGCGAGAACCTTCAGGCGCATGCCGTCGAGTGTGCCGGGTGCGGCCATCTGGACGCACACTTGGTAAGTTTCTGCCCGGCCTGCGGCCGCGCGACGCAGGAAGTCGTCGACGTGGGCGAAGCCATCCTACCCTGGGTGATTCGCCGTGACATTGAAACCTTCTACGTCAAGGATGACGCCGAATTCGACAAGGTAGGCAACATTGCCGCTCTTCTTCGCTTCCGGGCAGAGAACGTGCAGCCCATAACGTCAGCGGCGGCGGATCGATTGGCGAAAGCAGGCGCCGCGTACCCAGGGCGCCTGCGCAGATTCGCCAGCCGTTGACGATGGCAATGGCATCTCTTCGTGCGCTCTGAGATGCATTTGTCCAGGTTTCCGGGCCGGAGACAACGCTTGGTGCACTGCCGACTGTCCAGGACCTGTGGCCCACTGAAAGACGATGAAACGGGTGCCCCATTTCTCGCGCGTTTTTTGCGCGAGAAGTGGGTGTTTTCTTCAAAGCGGTAGCTTCCATTACGAATACCTTTCCGCGAGCGTGAGCCTAACCCCTCGCCGTGATATTCTTCCGCCTTCCGCATGCAACACCACCATACTGCGCAGCCGGACTCGTTCTCGCAAACCATAACGTCTGCACTGGGAGGAATCCGTGACATTCTCGCGCCGTGATTTTGTGAAGACGTCAGTTTTGGGGGCCGTTGCCGCCGGAGTGGGGGCACGCGCAGAGGTTCCGAGCGCCGGCAACGGCGAACAGGGCCATGCTTCAGGCAGCGATGCTCCCAAGCGTCCCATCATTATCTGCGCCCATAACGGATACGCTTATGTCGAGGCGGCATATTCCTTCCTCAAAGGGGGCGGGGACACACTGGATGCAGGGATGCGTGTGGTGAAGGGGCCGGAAGATGACCCCAACGACGATTCCGTCGGACTGGGCGGCCTGCCCAACGAAGAAGGTGTGGTTGAGCTCGACGCCTGCTGCATGCACGGTCCCACGCGGCGCGCGGGTTCGGTGGGCGGCGTGCGCAACATCAAGAATGTGTCCATGGCGGCGAAAGCTGTGATGGAGCATACGGGGCACGTCATGCTCGTCGGCGAGGGAGCGGAACGATTTGCCGTTGCGTTGGGCTTGCCTCGCGAGAACCTGCTGACCGAGCGCTCCCGTAAGATCTGGCTGCTGTGGAAAGAAACCCATTCCGATCGTGACTGGTGGGGGCCCGGGATGGCCGATCCGCATTGGCGTCCGCCGGCGCCGGAATCGAAACCGCAGGCTGAGTTCTGGCAGGAGCGTATCCAACGACTGCAGCAGCGAGCGGCCGATCTGGGAATAGAGCCCGAGTTCCAGTTGGCGGCTGTGCGGCGCGTTCTGTTTCCGCCCACGGGCACGATTCACTGTTCGGTGTTAAATGAAAAAGGCGAGATGTCGGGTATCACCACAACCAGCGGCTTGGCGTTCAAACTCCCTGGCCGATGCGGGGACTCGCCGATCATCGGCGCTGGCTGTTACACCGACCAGGACGTAGGCTCTGCTGGCGCAACCGGCGCCGGGGAAGAGAACATCAAGATCGCCGGCGCTCACACCATCGTCGAGAACATGAGGCACGGCATGTCGCCGCAGGAAGCCGGGATGGACGCGCTCAAGCGCATCGTCCGCAACTACAACGGCGACATGACCAAGCTCCATTACATGGACATGACCTATTACATCCTGCGCAAAGATGGCGCATACGCGGGAGTGTGTTTGTGGGAAGGATATGCTCCCGGGCATCCGCATACATTCGTGATGCATGACGGGATCCTCCGTTCCGAGGTCGCTACGCCCTTGCTTAAAGGATATTCGCAGGACTGGCCGCCGATGCCGACTATTCCCGAGGACTTGAAGAAGGACTCGGTCTACGTGAAGTAGCGAGGTCGGAAGCGCTGCGCTGGGTTGAGACCCAACGACCACCGACGAACGACGATCGGCCAACGACAGCCCTTAAGAGAATCTCACCTTCACATCCGGCCCCTTCTCCAGGTGGATGCTTTCCACGAAGCGCACCTTCCCGGTGCGCAGTGTCATGATCACCGAAGACGTCCGCGTTCCTTCGCCGAAGAAACGCACGCCCTTCATCAGCGCGCCATCGGTGACGCCGGTCGCGGCAAAGATCAATTGCTTGCCGGGGGCAAGATCTTCGGCTTCGTAGATGCGGCTCTTGTCTTTGATGCCCATGCGGGCGAGGCGCTCTTCCTGATCGGGCTTCACGACCAGGCGGCCGAGCATGTATCCGTTCAGGCAGCGGATGGCGGCGGCGGTGATCACGCCCTCTGGCGCACCGCCGGACCCCATGACGGCGTGCACGCCCGTGCCGATGACGGCCGCGGCGATTCCAGCAGAGAGGTCGCCATCTCCGATCAGGCGGATGCGCGCTCCTGCTGCGCGAATGTCCGCGATCAGTTTCTCGTGTCGCGGACGATCCAGCACGATCACCACCAGATCCTCCACGTCGCGTTCCAGTCTCTTTGCGATGTTCTTCAGATTGTTGGCGACGGGAGCATCCAATTCAACGGCGTCTTTGCACGACGGGCCGACAACAATTTTTTCCATGTAGCAGTCGGGCGCGTTGAGCAGGCCTCCGCGCTCGGAGGCGGCCAGCACGGTAATCGATCCGGGCGCGCCGGTGGCGCACAGATTGGTGCCTTCCAGCGGATCGACGGCAATGTCGACCTCGGGCACATCGCTGCCGTCGGGAAATTCGGCGCCAACTTTCTCGCCGATGTAGAGCATGGGAGCCTCATCGCGTTCGCCTTCGCCGATGACGATGGTGCCGCGCATGGGGATGGTCTCCATGCTTTTGCGCATCGCTTCAGTGGCCACGTGATCGCTGAGCTTGCGCTCGCCTTGTCCCATGGTGCGGGCCGAGGCGATCGCTGCCACTTCGACCACGCGCAGGAATCGCGACGCCAGGTCACTCTCGATGTTTTCCCCGAAACTGCGGGCCTTGCCTTCCGGACGAGTTTGCGTACTCACTAGAGCCTCCCAGGGTGATAGTGAAACGGTTGTGCGCCGGGTTGAGAATATAGCGCACTCGCGACGAGAATGAAAATACAGGATCGACCCAATCGTTATTGTTGATCGATATACCGGATGCCCGCCAACCGGTGCGACATGGTATCCTCCATAGCCTGATTCGAGAGTGATCCCATGCCTGACGGCAATCCCCTGACTTTTCTCTGCATCACGACCTACGAAAAGGGTCAGGAGTTCATGCGCGAGTGCAAACGCCAGGGCTGCCGCGTTTTGCTGCTGACGGCGGAAAAACTCCGTGCTGCCGACTGGCCGCGCGAAAGCCTGGACGACACCTTTTATCTTCCGTCAGAGATTTCCGTTGCCGATATCGTGAACGCGGTCACCCATCTGGCGCGCACCCGCAAACTCGACCGCATCGTCGCCCTCGACGAATATGACATGGAGACCGCCGCTACCTTGCGCGAACATCTGCGCATCCCGGGGATGGGGCTGACCACCATGCGCTATTTCCGCGACAAGTTGGCCATGCGCATGCGGGCGCTCGACCGGAACGTGCGAGTTCCTGATTTCGTGCCGGTGGTGAACCACGACGATATTCGCTACTACATGGACCATGTGCCCGGCCCGTGGGTGCTGAAACCGCGGCAGGAAGCGTCGGCGATCGGGATCAAGAAGATTCACGCCGCGGCAGACCTTTGGCCGGTGCTTGAGCAACTCGGCGACAAACAGTCGTCGTTCCTGCTGGAGAAATTTGTGCCCGGGGAGGTTTATCACGTTGACTCGGTGGTGTCGGAGAATGAAGTCGTCTTTGCCAACGTCAGCAAATACGGCAAGCCGCCGATGAACGTGGCCCAGGGCGGCGGAATCTTTACAACCTTCACCGTGCCGCGGGGGAGCGAAGCGGATGCGGGCCTGCGCGCCATCAATCGCGACCTGATTGCCGCTTTGGGACTGTTGCGCGGAGTGGCCCACGCGGAATTCATCCAGGCACACGCCGACGGGCATTTCTACTTTCTCGAATGTGCGGCGCGGGTGGGCGGCGCCTATATCAACGAGATGGTCGAGGCCGCGACTGGAGTGAATCTCTGGCGGGAGTGGGCGCGCATCGAGATTGCCGGCGGCGATGGCAGTTACAAGCTGCCGCCGGTGCGCGAAGAGTATGCCGGCGTGATTCTCTCGCTGGCGCGCCAGGAGGATCCGGATACGTCGGCCTACAACGACCCCGAAATGCACCTTCGCATCAAGAAGCACCATCACGCCGGGTTGGTGCTGCGCTCGACGGATCCGCTTCGAATTCCGGTGTTGCTCGAGAACTACGCTCAGCGCTTCGCGGAAGAATTCCTGGCGATTGAACCTCCGAGAGACAAGCCCACCGCCTAGCTCATGTGGAGCGGGCACTCCGGCCCGCTCCATCAGAAAATAAATCTTGCGCTCAACTGAATCTGGCGTGGCGGTTTGTTGCCATAGGAATTCGCCGAGAGAATCTTCCCAAAACTCGGTCCGCCATAGCGTGAAGTAGCTGAGCCGCAAACTTGTGGAGAGGGCGGGCAGTCAAAAACGTGACTCGGAATATCGAAGTTTGGATGATTGAACAGGTTGAAGAAATCCCCGCGAAACTGCAGGCGACGGTCTTCCGAACCGAGCGCCATAGTTTTGGACAAACTGAAATCGAGATTCGTAAATCCGGGCCCCGTGAGAACATTCCTGCCCTCCGTTCCGAAAAGGGGAAGACCGGTGGCACCCACTGCAGGACTTGCGAAGGCGCACGGATTGAACCAGTCTTGCGGAGTCCTTACCGGGCTGGCGCAGCCCGCAGCGGTGCTCGGCTGAAATGGGCTGGCGACAAGATCTGGTCGCGCGGGACTTCCGAATGCGGCTCCGGCTGAGGTCGCGGCGCCGGCCAGTACCACGGTGAAAGGCGATCCCGACTGCGCGGTCACGATTCCTCCTGCCTGCCAGTTATCCAGAAGCCGCCTTGGGCCGTGAGTCCACATGCGGTACAGAGGCAGGTCATACACGAAGCTGCCGGAAAAACGGTGAACTGCGTTGAAGTCCGACGGCCCGCGGTCGGCCGCCAGATCCCGCGAGTTCTGCGGCAGGCCGGAGCCGACGCTGCCGCCGAACACCGACGAAATGTCATCCAACGACTTGGAGTAGGTATAGGAAAGTAGTAGGGACAGCCCGTAGCTGGTGCGCTTCTCGGAACGCAGCTGCAGCGAGTTGTAATTGCTGTTCGCGTTGGACTCAACAAAGAGGATCGAAGCAAACTGCGGATATGGTGGCCCCGTGTTCGGGTCCACCTGGTTCAGATCGAGTACATCGCTCAAATGCGTTCCTTTGGAACCGACATAGGCCACGTCCACCATCCAGTTCGGCAGCACCTCGTACTGCAGGTCGGTGTTCCACTGCTGCATGTACCCATCGCGAAACTTGGGAGAAATCATGTTGTCCTGAACCAGCCCTCCGGGCAGGCTCAGAATGTCCTGCACCGTGCACACTCCACCCGGACACGGCAGCGGGTTTTGCTGCACGAACGACAGGTGGTAAAACGGCGGATTGATCCGGGGAAAGATGTTGATATTGGCGATCGAAGAATCGTAGAAGATGCCGTAGGCAGAGCGAATCACCCATCGTCCGGTCTTCAGCGGCCGCCATGCAAAACCGATGCGCGGGCCAACGTTGGTACGGGTCGGCGAGTAGGTCGCGCGTGGAATTCCGTTCGTGCCGGCTCGAATGAACTGGCAGTCGGGAACCGGACTGCAAGTGGCGGAGTTCGAACTGAGGTCGGGCACGCTGAATCGGTTCAGCGCTTCGACTGGCGGGCTATTGTATTCATAGCGCAGGCCAACATTGAGCAGAAAGCGCGGGACAACGTGGATATCGTCTTGAACATACGCGCTGACACCGTGGCTGCGCAGGCTGTTATACGTGTTGCCGCTCACCCCAATGGCGGCATCCGGAATTCCGGAGAGCAACTGGGTCAGAGCTAAAGTTGGCAGATCTAGGCCCGGTGGCGGAGTACAGGTAGCAGATTGCGTAAGAACGCACCCCAGGAAGAGCCACTCGCCGCGTGCCAGAAAATCGAGATAGTTATCGATCCGAATGCGGTGAACGTCAACTCCGATCTTGAACTGATTGCGCCCAACCGTCCAGGCGACGTTGTCGGCGAGTTGCAGCGTGGTGTCGTGGCGATCTTGCGGGTAGTTGACGGGTTCGCCGATGCCGTCAAAACCCGTAAGTGAGATATCCGGATATCCCAAATCCACCGGGTTGGTCAGAACATCGGGAAAGCCCAGCTGCGCGCTACGGTCCGTGCCGTGGTTCTGCTGCAACACAGTCGCCCTCATGCGGATGAAGCCCAGGCGAAATTCGTTGAGCAACCTGGAATGGAATACACGGGTCCATTCCAGACCCGCATTCTGGCCGTGACTGAGTGTGAAGCTCCCATAACCCGGCAGAGCCGTAAAAGCATTGACAGGATCGAAGGGATTGAAGGTATTTCCATCGATCAGGGAGTAGTGGGCCGAAACCGTATCGGTCGCGCTGAAGTGCTGGTCAAGCTTTGCCGAGTAGAGATTCTCCGACTCGCGAATGACAGGCGCCGAAAGGAACAAATTTGAATCCAACAGGTCCGAACCAACGTTGGCCTGTGGATACAGATTGAACACGTTCTGCCCCGGCTGGCAGGAAGGATTCAAGGGGCACCCGAAGAATTGTTGCGCCAGGGCCTGAGCTGCTGCCCATTGCACCTGGCTCGGCACGGTAGCTTGCCGCGTGCTCGCCTGCCGCCGGCGCAGTCCCTCGTACGAAATAAAGAAGAACGTTTTGTCCTGGCGAACCGGTCCGCCCAGCGTGCCGCCGAACTGGTTGCGCTGCAGCGCTGGGATGCCTCCGCACTCGCCCGGCACCGACCTGGGAGTGCAATCGGGAAAGTCGAAATAGTTCTTCGCGTCCATGCTCCGGTTGCGGAAGTATTCGAACAGCGTCCCGTGGAAAGCGTTGGTGCCGCTCTTCAGCACCACGTTGATCTGGGCGCCGCCGCCACGGCCATACTCGGCCGAATAATCGCTGGATTGAACCTTGAACTCTTGAATCGCGTCCACCGACGGCAGAGCGACGTATTGGTTGATGTAAGGATCGTTGTTGTCGACGCCGTCGAGCAGGAAATTGTTCGATTGCTCACGCGCGCCATTCACACTGAGCGCACCGCCCTGCGTCGAGTTCTGCGAGCCTTCCGCCGGTAGCTGGCTACCTGGAACCAGCAACGCGAAGTTCAGGAAGTTGCGCTCGTTGAGCGGCAACTGCTGCACCAGGCGATCGTTGACTACCTGGCCCAGCGTCGAGGTGTCGGTCTGGATGGCCGGAGGCGTGTCTTTGACTCGCACCTCCTCTGTGGCGGCACCGACCTCAAGCGCGAAATCAGCACGCACAGTTTGGTCCACATCGACGGTGACATCGCTGAACATGCTCTTGCGAAAGCCCGCTCCCTCGGCCGTCACCTGATACCGGCCCGGCGGCAACAGAGCGACCGTGAAATCGCCATCGTGGTTGGTCTCCGCATTGCGAATGGCGTTGGTCGCTTCATTGCGTACGGTGATTCGCGCTTTCGGAACCACCGCTCCGGAGGGGTCGGTGACCGTTCCCGTGATCGTGCCGGTAGGGCCACTGGCGAAAGCGGACGCTGCGAGGAAAATCCCCAGCCACGGTAAGAGCAGCCATTGACGGCCTGCGAAAGACAATCTCGGCTCAGCGGCGAGAGATGTAAGAGAAGAAACCGGGAAAAGAAAAATCGAAGCCAGAGCCTGCTTCATCAATAGAGCTCCTAACCTCGCCGGCCCTCGTTCCGCGCGCGGTTTGCCGCAGTGACAGTCCGGCTGCGTCCGATTGTTTTTCCAGACCGTTCTGCAAGCATCATCATGCCGCTCAAGCCGGAGTGTCAACTCATGAAGGGAGATCGTTCTCCCGCTATCTCTCTGCTAACATTTGCCCATGACCCCCAACGAACATCTCGCGACAGAAGAGCGCCCGGCTCAAGAGAGAAAAGAACCAACCTACCTCTTCACCGAGAAATATGTGGCCGACAAGAGCGAGATCGCTCGTCGGTTCATCGAAACTCGAACCCGGCTGAACGCCAACGTCGACAAGGCCAATAATTTCCTGGTAAAGCGTTTCTACAATATCGACCACAACACGTACCTGGAAGGCACGCTTCCAGCTAAGACGAAAGAGTTGATGGGACTGGTTGCCTCGGCGTGTCTGCGTTGTGACGACTGCATCATCTATCATGCGGTTCAAGCCTACCGCCTGGGTGTGAAGCGTGCCGAGCAGGAGGAGTCGCTTAACGTGGCGTTGGTAGTGGGAGGCAGCATCGTGATCCCGCATTTGAGGCGAGCATATGAGTTGCTGGGGGAGTTGTACGGGTGAACGGCTAGCGTGGCGTGCCAACTCCAAGTCAGCACGCGGAAAGTTTTTTGGCTGTGACACTTACAAGCTAATCTGCAGGGCATCGAGAACAAATTGGATATGAGTAAACAGGCTGGCCGTTCCATCCGAACTGCCGGCGATGTGCATGCCGACAACCTTTGGGGAACCCGCGGTATCAAGCACTGGGGCACCCGAATCTCCATCCTGAGACACCCCGTCGTATTGGACAAGTTCGATGAAATCAACACTCGGATCTCCCGACAACTGGCGGTAAACGATGCTCGTCGAGACGTGAATGTTTCGAATTTGTCCGGTTTGGCGTCCGGTGATTGCTCCGAACTTCTGAATCTTCAGCCCCACGCAGGAATCGCTCTCGAGAGTCAGATCCCGGATCCCGGAGGCAGTCCCGATGGTGGGCACGTCGTTGGAGAGGTTGACGCCGCCGTTTGGTTTGACGACGGCTGCGTCGACCTCGTTGTCCGGTGACTGGCGATCGATTTCGGTGAAGCGGACCAGGCTCCCAACCACGTTGAGCCGCGGGTCCGAGGAGGGGTCGGCGGGACTCTCCACCTGATCGCCGGTTTGTCCGGCGCCGCATCGGGCCAGAACATGAGAACAGCCAAGAATCAACAGGTTCCCAGTCGAGTTATCCCGGACCGCCAGAGTCATCGTGCCAGAGTTCCCGGAGAGGTCGCCGATGGAGGCGCCGGAGGATACGAGGCCGTGAGAGACTGGCGGCCCGCCCCACACTTGAACGTCCGTCAGGACTCGCGTCCCCAGGGTGTCCAGGGCGAGATGCTTGGGAACTCCGACCAAGTCGCGGAGACGGCGCTTGGCGAGCTTCCGGCGCACAAAGAATACAAGGCAGATGTCCGAATCAGTTTCCTTTGTAACCTTGTGCCCGACGCCAAACCCGAGAATGTTGGGATCGTGCCAAAGATCACGGGCCATCGCGCGATCTCGTTCAAGATGAGTTTTGCGCTCGCCGCTGCGGAGACGGACTGAGGATCTTCGCAAGCGATTCAAGGCGGCGGCGGCATCACGCGCACGGCTGTAAGTCGTATTTGTCATCTGAGTTTGTCGATTACCGATTTCACGGGAACGTTAATGCCGAACGTAAATTTAGGAGTGGTCTTGAGTCTTAAATCGTTCAGCAGTTGCGCATTCGAGGCACTCGACCCGGCGTCCAGGGTGGCAGGGCTTGCGTCACGGAGGAAGGTTGCTCCGGCAAAGAATTGGAAGTTTCGAAACGGCTTCCAGGGCAGACCAATTGCTCCTCCGGCAAATAGCTTGTCCCAGGGACTGCTGGCGAGCGGGAACCCGACCAGCACGCGCGGCCAGATATTGTAACGAGGCTCGGACAAGTCCACCGGATGCAGCATCAGATTGAACATCGCATAGGCACTCTGCCTGTCGACTTGCGTAGCCACCACAGTGTTGTCCGTGTCCGAATACTGGAGGTCTTTGATTTTGTGAACGGGAATGCCGATGCTGGCGTCCCACCAGTAGAGGGGTTCGTTGTTATAAGCTCCAACCGCGCCGATCTGCTTCCCGGAGCGGTCTTCCTCCTTGAGCGAAGAGTCAGCCCCCTGGGAGTACCCTGCGATCGAAACATCGCTGGGCAGACCAACGTTTTGAATCCGACCGGCGCCCCAAATCGTGGCATCGGTGGTGGTAATGTCCAAACAAGAGTTGTCTTTCGAGTGGGCGCCGAACAGGAGCCCGAGGATCGTTTTCAGGTTTTCAACGTTCGCCGGAGTTCGCTTCACGACCGCCGCTTCGTAGTGAATGTTGGCGTAGGTGGTGGGCACGCCGTCGTTACGTAACCATTGAAAGTGGTCGCCGCTGTCCTTTTCACAAAATGTTACTGTCTGCAGGTCGGGCGCCTTCAAGCCGGTGTCGAGGGCATTCGTTTTCAAGGCAGCGTTAAGGGCAGCGTCGGACGGAGAGCTTGACTCTACTTGCAGCAGACCCTTGGTCAACAGAGTGTCGCTCTTGCTTCGGGATGCGGCCAGCGCACTCGTGAGTTGCTGTCGCGCATCGTCCAGGCTCACCGCTTTTGCGTGCAGATGCAGAAACAGAAACAGGACGGAGGAAGCGCCGTAAATGCGTTGCCCCGCGAACTTTTCACAATCCCACTTGGGATCTCCCCAATTCCCTTTGGCTGAGCGGTAAAGATACCATGCGTCGGAGCCTTTTGGGCCGGAGGTGGGATCGACCACATGGATGACAACGTATTGCGATCTCTGCGTTTTCAGTTGTTTCACGGCGTCGTTACCTATCGTTGCCGTCAGTAGCTCTTCCACTTTAGCGTAGGGAATGGCCTGCCGCGGGCCGCTGCAAGTGCTCAGCGAGTCGACGTCCGAGCCGAGCGCTGCGGGGAGAACACCCATCGGAGCGGTAAGGAACTTCCATGGCAAGGATTTGGTATCCGTCGTGGTGGCCGGTGCGCTGGCGGGCTCTGTGACATTCGAGGATACCCCTCCGGTCTGTCCGAATGCATCTCCGCCCAAGACCAAAAGAGGAAGCAAGAAGATAACAAGCTTGAAGGGGTTAGATGCGAATGTCACTTTCCGACCTCCGGAATGAATTGAAGTACTTTCGCGAAAACGCCCATTCCCTGGACCGTCGTGAGGATAGCTATTACCTCGTATTTCCTGCCGCTTCCTTCGTCAGGAACGCTGCCCGCCCGCGGCCGAGCCTCGATGATCACTTCAGAACGAGGATCAAACAACCAGCGCCTTTGAGGGTGAAGTGTTCTCATACGAAGCTTCTTGATTGACTCGTGCTGGGTCCTCAACGGCGGTGGGGAGAATTTCTCTTGCCCACACGTGCCACCACTGGGCCGCAGTCGGCGCAGGGCCGTTCATTCCACTTTGTTGGTACCACGCCCCGAGGACGATACGAGCGACATGGGAGGCCGCTATGGGGGAAAGGCTCGTCACCCTCGCCGGGCAAAAAGATAAGCCTGCGGATGCCGAATGTCCAGCGGAAGTTAAGGGCTGTTACGGATTTGTGAGGGGGCCCTTCGTTACCGGCATTCCACGCATGTGGCTTCTCAACGTCCTGGTTCCTTGTGCGACACAAATGAGTTGCGATTCGCCCCGACCGCCCGTCTGTAGCTTGTTTCGCAGTGTTACGAAAACAGAACATATTCCGGGCTTGCAGGATGTGTTTGGATAATCATGATGGTCAGGCGAACCAGTTACGCCCTATCGTCAGCCCGAGCGCAACCACGATCAGCGCAATGCCGCCTGCGAGTTCCACTCGCTGAGGATTGCGCAAAGCGTCCCAGACCGCATCCGGAGGCCAGAAGATCCTGGCGTCACGCAGCGCATCCAGACTGCTGAGCACACCGCAAAGGAATCCCACCGCTGTCGCGACTCGCCGCTGTTTGTCAGGATTCATCCGAAACTTACAGTCGCCACAACCCGGCGTGCAAAGGCCTAGATGCATCCAGCCCCGACACACTGGCCGGCGGCTAAGGCAGTCGGCCAGCCGGCGGAGCGATCCCTTTCTCCCTCCATCGACGAAGTTCGGCAAAGCCCCGCTCGACTTCTTCCGGAGTGATGTTGCAGTGCCCGTCGTGCTCGACGTATTGCACGACGAACAGATCGCCCGCGCCTGCAGTCCGGGCAAGCTGAGCGTACGCGCCAGGCACGGAGGGAGACACCAGCTGATCGTAGGTCGTATGAATTGCCAGCATTGGCCGCGTCAGTCGGCCCGTTGGCGTGTAGTAGCGGTGAATGTAATTCAGCGCGCCAGGGTCCGCTGCATAGCGCTTCACACCGTCGTTCGCCTTGTTGTCATCGGTCGTCCCGGTGTAGATCGTGTTGCGGTTGTCGAAGGGATTGCCGCCAGCGCGCTGCTCGATGTCCTTCAAAACCCAGGTAGCGAAGAGCAATACGCCGGGCAAATCCTTGGCGTGGACTCCCGCAAAACTGCGAAGCGCTGCCGCTTCCTCGGGTTTTGATTCGAGAAGAGTAGCGACTTTCTTTTCGAGGTCGTCCGAAATCTCATAGCTGGCAGGAACTTTCGCCGGATCCGGAAGGATCCCCGGAAAGTAGTAATCGAAAAGGACCCTCATATCAAAACGCCGGCTATAGCGCGACAGAGTATCAGTCACCGCGCCGCAAAGATCGAGTGCGCCGATGTAGCGCTCCGGGAACTGCTCCATGGTCATCATGGTCAGTGTTCCACCCATGGAGTGGCCGGCAACGTAGGTTTCGGACGGTCTGCCGTAGTGGGCAATGAAGTACTGCCGCAATGCCTCCGTCTCAGGGATAGCCTGCTCCAGAGCCGAGCCCCCGCGCGAGTATCCGGATTGGATCACCGAATAACCAGCCTTAGTGAAAACCGCCAGGACTGGCTCCAGAGGTTCTCCCTGATCAAAAACCCGGCCATGATTCTCAGTGCGGTAACCGTGGTAGTAGACCACCAAGCCATGGTTCCAATTGTCGGGAACATCAATGCGAAACTCGGCGTCTCGCAGCTTGCCGAATTCGGTCTTGGCGTTCGACACGCAGCTTGCACATAGAAGGAGTAGAAAAACAATGAGTCTTTTCATTGGTATCTCCGCCTGCGGGAACCTGCCGAAGTGGAAAGTTACTCGACATTCTCAGCTTGGTTTCTGACGCTCTCGCGTGCCATCTCAGAACGCGTCAATCCCCGTCACGCTCTGACCGATGATCAGCGAATGGACATCATGCGTGCCTTCGTAAGTCTTGACCGACTCCAGGTTCATCAGGTGGCGCATGATGGGATAGTCGTCGGCGACGCCGTTGGCGCCCAGTATGTCGCGGGACAGGCGCGCACACTCCAAAGCCATCCACACGTTGTTGCGCTTCGCCATCGAGATGTGGTGCGGTTTTACTTTGCCCGCATCTTTCAGGCGGCCGACCTGCAACACCAGCAGTTGCGCCTTGGTAATCTCGCTGATCATCCACGTGAGTTTGTCCTGCACGAGTTGATGGGAGGCGATGGGTTGGTCGCGCCACTGCTTGCGCAGCAGCGAGTATTGCAGGGCGCAGTCGTAGCATGACATGGCCGCGCCGATGGCTCCCCATGCGATGCCGTAGCGCGCCTGGTTCAGGCACATCAGCGGAGATTTCAGGCCGGCACTCTTGGGCAACAGGTTCGACTCCGGCACGCGTACATCCTGCAGCGACAGACCCGAAGTCACCGACGCGCGCAGCGACCATTTGCCGTGAATGTCGTCAGCTTTGAAGCCGGGGCGGTCAGTTTCGACCAGGAAGCCGCGAATGAGGTCACTCTCGTTCTCGACTTTCGCCCAGATGACGGCGACGTCGGCGATGCTGCCCGAGGTAATCCACATCTTCTCGCCGTTGATCACGTACTCGTTGCCGACTTTACGCGCACGGGTGCGCATGCCACCGGGGTTCGAGCCGAAATCGGGTTCGGTCAAGCCGAAGCATCCAAGCTTTTCGCCCTGCTGCATGGCCGGGAGCCATGTCTGTTTTTGCTCGTCGCTGCCGAATTCGTAGATCGGATACATAACCAACCCCGACTGCACGCTGACAAAGCTGCGCACGCCCGAGTCGCCGCGCTCCAGTTCCTGCGTCATCAGCCCGTACTCGACGTTGCCCATGCCGGCGCAGCCGTAGCCCTTCAGCGATGCGCCGAAAAATCCCAGTTCGGCCATAGGCTTGACCAGTTCGCGCGGGAAGCGCCCGGCGCGGTTGCACTCTTCGATAATAGGGATGAGGTTCTCTTCGATAAACTTACGCGTGGTGTCGCGGACCAGCCGCTCGTCATCCGTGAGCAGGGAATCGTACCCGATGAAATCGACACCACGAAATTTGATGGCCGGCATGCAAGTCTCCGTAACCGTGAAGTGAGCCTGGACGAATCGTAAGGCAGGTTTGCCGCCCCCACATGGGCTGCATCCCGAAGGCAAACATTTGACGGTAGCAGGGGCGGGCGACGCGGGTCAATGGTTGCACTCCAATGTCGAGGCGCAATTGTAAGCGGAGTGGTCGTCGCTACTCGGGAGTCATCCTGAGCGCAGCCGTTTTTCAGGCGGAGCGAAGGATTTCGCGAGCAACCGCGCCTTCCCTCCGCAACGCAAATTACTTGGCTTCAGCGAAGAAGTCGAAGCCGCGAGCAATAGAGCGATGAACTATTGCGCTATTCTCCGAACAGGATCTTGTAAATCGCTCCGCCCAGTGCCCCGCCGATCAGCGGTGCGACCCAGAACATCCACAACTCCTGCAGAGCCCACCCGCCGGCGAAGATCGCAGGGCCTGTGCTGCGAGCAGGGTTCACGGAAGTGTTTGTCACGGGAATGCAGACGAGGTGTATCAGGGTAAGGCAGAGACCAATCGCGATGGGCGCAAATCCCTTAGGCGCGCGACCATCGGTGGCGCCCATGATTACGATGAGGAAAAATGCGGTCAGCACCACTTCCGCGACGAAGCCCGCCGCCATCGAGTAGCCGCCCGGAGAGTTGACGCCGTAGCCGTTCGAGGCGAAGCCGGCATGCACGTCGAAACTGGCCGTCCCGCTGGCGATGAAGTAGAGCACACCGGACGCAGCAATCGCGCCCAGAACCTGGGCAATGATGTAATGCGGCAACTCGGAAGCAGGGAAACGCTTGCCCACCACCAGTCCCACGCTCACCGCCGGATTCAGATGACAGCCCGAGATGTGTCCGATGGCGAAAGCCATCGTCAGGACCGTGAGACCGAAGGCCAGGGCGACGCCCGCGAATCCGATGCCGACCGAGGGAAAACCGGCGGCCAACACGGCGGCGCCGCATCCGCCGAAAACCAGCCAGAACGTTCCAAAGAATTCCGCAGCTGCACGTTTTCCGATGGGCATTGAGATCTCCTGGGGTTTGGGATGGGATTGATCGATTTGAACCGGGTGCTGCGCGGCCAAAGGGTAGCACAAAAGAATCGCCGTCAGAAGGACGAACCGCCCGGACGGCGGAGGCGGGCGCCCGTGAGCAATAGATTATAGATTAAGGAGCCATTGTTTCCGAGCCTGCAAACCAGGACCCACCCGTAGATCGCTCGACGCTGCGTGACCATGCAGGACGTTTCGTGCAATCAAACTTTAAGCTGCTATCATTGCGGCCATGTCCACAGCACAAACTTGGGACCCGGCGTCTTATGCGCGAAACGCGAGATTCGTATCTGACTTAGGATCGCCCGTCGTGGATTTGCTTGCACCTAAGCCAGGTGAAAGGATCCTCGATCTTGGTTGCGGAGACGGCGTACTAACGAAAAAGCTAGCGGATCTGGGTTGTGAAGTGGTTGCGGTCGATTCGAGCGTTCCGCAGATCGAAGCCGCGAGGAAGCTCGGCTTGAACGCATCCGCGATCAGCGGCGAAGACCTGCCGTACAAGGAGGAATTCGATGCCGTGTTTAGTAATGCCGTGTTGCACTGGATTAGGCGTGCCGATGTGATGCTTGCTGGAGTGTATCGTTCTTTGAAACCAGGCGGCCGATTTGTTGCTGAATGCGGAGGCCACGGTTGCGTTCACAAGATCCGGACTGCTCTGGTTCAAGCATTGGACCGCCGTGGGTTTGATGGCGAGGCTCGCGTTCCGTGGTATTTCCCCACACCCGGCGACTACGCCACCAGGCTGGAACACGCAGGGTTTCGCGTCGATAGCATTGCGCTGATCCCGCGTCCAACTCCCTTGCCTGGCGACATCATTGGTTACTTGGAGACTTTTGCTCTCAATTTTTTTCACGGCTTCTCCGACGAAGCTCGCAGCGACTATCTGCAGGAGGTTCGGATGGTCTTGGAACCGCAACTTCGCGATGCCGATGGATACTGGGTGGCCGACTACGTACGACTGCGATTCGCGGCAACCAAAGCTCGCGAGTGATACGGTGTGGAACAAGACTACAAGGCATTGCTCCTGTCTAACGGCGAAGGGCAGAGTAATTCGTCTAACTCCCAAATGTCGGCAATCCAAAGGAATTTTTGCTTAAGTTAGGGGCTCGCAGTTACGAACGCTTGTTCCGCCAGCCAATCCGGATTGTTCGTTCTGCAGGGGAATGCTAGGCTCGAATCGGTGAGTTCCACTCAAGTCAATCCGTTGCATTCGACTGCTTCGTTGCCGGCCCGAGTCGGGCAGTGGCTACAATCGGCGCCGGTCGAGGTGTGGGTCAAGTTTCTGCTTGCGTTGGTGGGCCTGGGATTGGCCTTTGTCGCAGCGCTGTTCTCTACGGTGTCGCGTGACGCAGGTAACCTCTGGGCAACGGTAATTCTGGCCTCCGCGTCGTTGGTGCTGGCAACTATGGTCGGACTGGTCACGGTGCCTTACCTGGCCCGCCGAGTTGCTGTCGAACGCCTGCGGGAGTCCTTCGACTACGAGGTCACGCGCGCCGGCATCGTGTATGTGCTGGTGACGCTGGTGATCGGCATCGCTGCGCTCAACACCGGTAACAACCTGCTCTACATCGTGGTCGCAGCCATGCTGGCAGCCATCCTGGTTTCCGGCGTGGTCTCGGCCTGGGTGTTGCGTTGGCTGCAACTCGACGTTCGGCTGCCAGAGCATGTTTTCGCCGGCCGGGCGGTGCTGGGCCGCATCGTGCTCTACAACCCGCGCCGGTTTCTGCCGTCGTTTTCGATCCGGGTTGTGTCGACGCTCAGGAAGAAGACCAAGGCCGTCAAGCAGTGGCAATGGGAGGCGACCACGTTCACCTTTCCCTTCAACCGGCCGCGGGAGCAGCAGTGGTTGCACTTGCCGGATCGGCGTCTGCGCCGCGTGACGGTGGCCCCGCCGCCCGCAGGAATCTTTCAGGGGATGGCGTACTTTCCCTACATTCCCCCGAAGGCCGAGCCGTCGGCCGACCTGGAATTGAAATTCGAACGGCGCGGCCGTTATCGGGAAGACAGCTTCGGTCTGGCCACGCGTTTTCCTTTTGCCTTCCTCACCAAGACCCGGCATGTGTCTCTGCCGCGCGAGGTGCTGGTGTACCCGCGCGTCGGACCTGCCGATGAACTATTCGAGATCCTCCCGCTGGTGCGAGGCGAATGGGAAAGCTTTGTGCGTGGACGAGGCTCCGACCTGTACCGCATTCGTGAATACATGCCCGAGGACAGTGCCCGCCACGTCGATTGGAAGGCGACTGCGAAGTCGGGCTCACTGAAAGTCCGTGAGTTCGCCCGCGAAGACGAGCGCAAACTGTGCGTGGTCTTCGACAATCCCGAACCAGGGACGATTCCGGAGAACGCCTACGAGAAGGCGGTCGAATTGACCGCCTCGCTGGCCTGGCATTTCTCAACCCAGGATGCCGAGGTGTCCTTCGTCGTTCCCGGACAGCCTCGTACGCGCGATCTGCACGAATTTCTCAGGTGGCTGGCGGTCATCGAGCCGGGAACCAGCAATCTGCTGGAACCTCCACCGGGAGCGGCGTCTTCCGAGCGCGGTCCGCTGCGCGGCATGAACTTGACGGCAGCTGACAACTACAACATCGTCGTCACCGCCCGGCCACCCGGCAGTCTGCCGACGGCTTTGTGGAATTCATCGTACTTCGTCTTCGTCGGTGACCGGGCGAAGGCCAGCAAGACTTCGCCACCACATTCCACGGGCGGCCATTCGTAAGGAAACGCCTCGCCCGCCTCTTCTGCGCCGATCTTGATGTCGAGCTTCTCAGCCGTCTCAGCCAGGACGGGATCTCTTTCGTTTGCAAGGGCGTCAGCACAGGCAGTGGGAGTTCATCCGGCGCCACTCCCGTGTGCTCCAGCCTTTTCACCGTACGAAGTACCGCTAACGAGCCCGGGATTCCTCATCAAGATCGGAATGGCACGAAGGTAACATTGTGCAATGAGTACCTACGTCGTAACGTTACTTTGGATTACCGGGGTGCATTGAACACCAGGTTGGGACACGTTAAGGTAACTAAACCGAGCCGAAGCACCATTAAGTGGATCGAGATCTGGCGGTCGTAGCCTGGCCGGTCGTCAGATCCAGCGCAGCCGTCACCATGAGCGAGAGCGTCAAAATTCTGTATTACGGTCTCTGGATGGCTCATCCCTTGCTCCAGTTGGGCATCGCTGCGCTCTTGATTCAGCGCGGGCTGCATCGCAAATTCAGATTCTTCTTAGGGTATCTCCTTACCCAAGGGGTCTTCTCTGTTGTTATATTTACCGCCCACGAGTATGGGCATGATGACGCCTGCTTCTATCTCTACTGGATCTCGGTTGCGTTTGGCGCGGCTTTCGGTTTTGGAGTGATTCACGAAGTCTTTGTTGACGTGTTCCGCTCGTTCCACACCTTGCGCGATCTTGGCACGGTCCTGTTCAAATGGGCGGGCCTGGTAATGTTACTGGTGGCGGGCGTGGTCTCGGTATCCACGAACTCGTCTGAGATGCTGCCTTGGATGCAGGCGATTATCACCTCGCAACGTTGCGTCCGCATGGTCCAGGTTGGGATGGTGCTCTTCTTGCTTTTCTTTGCTCGCTACATGGGAGTCAACCGAAGGCAGCAAAGCTTCGGGATCGCGTTGGGCTTCGGTTCGTTTGCTGTGGTCGAACTCGCGTTGGTTGCATCCTGGGTGGGTCACCACCTGGCCAACCCGTGGATGAGCATCGTCAACATGGCCGCCTACAACGGCAGCCTCATCGTGTGGCTTGGCTATGTAGCCCTAAAGAGTCCGGCGCGGGACGCCAACGCACCTCTGCAGACGCAACGCTGGGAGCAGAGTCTCTCCGACATTCACCATCCGCTTCCGGCCGACTCCTTGATCCCGATGTTTGAAGGTATGGTCGACCGTGCCTTGTCACGGACGCAACCAGAGGCACCCTTGCAAGCCCCCGAGGGCAAGCGCGCAGCCGCTGCTGCCGTATCCGGATTCCCGTCCCCGGTCCGGGCAACTTCCAAGACCTAGGCCCTTCCGCCTTCTTGAGTTCCTTTCTTTTCTTTGCGAGCCCGGCCCAATCCTGCCAGCCATGCCATTCTCTGTTTGGGATCTGTAGAGAGTCTCCGAGGGGAGAACCTTCTCGTAGGCGTTCCGATTAAGGTGAAGGTATTACTTGATTAAATCCTGAGAAGCAGTTGATTCGATGCCTGGATTGACCGTCCCTTGCTTCTAGCTCCTAGAGGCGACCCCTGGTCCACCTGTCCAACAGGTGAAAATCTTTGCACAGGGACTTGACAATTGCCCTATAATGCGGGTCCGCGCGAAGTTGCCCTCACGTGACAACTCCACGCGGTATAGGAGACGAACCCATGAAACGTGCAATCAGGATTGCGATCCTGATCGTAGGACTCGTGGGGACATTTATCGTCGCCGCCGCCCCAACGGTTCCCGCCGCGGACGGAGGCCCGATTTTTGTCTGCCCCCCGGGCCACCACTGTCAAGCCAACCTGCCACCGATCGTCAGCTAGTTAATCGGAGGCCGTGCCTGACCGCAAGGTCACCAAGGTAACCTGTAAAGTAACCTGTGGTAATTAGGCCGAACAAAAGGGCTTGCAATCTTTGGGCTGTCGGGACTCATACCAACCCGCCAGCCCCGTTTTTTTTGTTTGCTTTTACTTAGGCTGGCTTAGCGCCGTTTCCAGCTCCCGCCTTAATTCCCCAGCATCGGAGACCGGTGGCTGACAGGCGGTTCCGGAACAGAGCACCGCGAAAGATTTCCCCAAACGAAGCTGCGGAAGGGCCGGAATGGTTGCCGCCAACACTGGCGGGAGGTTTCCGGCGACCGCCTGGTTGGCAGTCAGGCGCAGCGTAGTCTTGTTGAAAGCGAAGGGCGCCACTGCTGCCTTGTGCAACTCCGCAGCCGTGCCGTGCTGATCCTCCGCAATCACTACAACCTGCACGGGACTCTCCAGTAAGTGGATGACGGCAATGCCGTAGCTCGCGGCAAAAATTCCGAACTGTTCTGCCACGCCCGCAAAGGTCTCGAGCGTCTGCTCCGCCTTGTCGCGGTAGCTGGAATCGCCCGTGTAGTGATGCAACCGAGCCAGCGCAATCGCCGCCATGGGATTGCCCGCCGGCGTCGGCGAGTCCTGCAGTGGCTTGCGGCGTGTGGCGAGCACACCCAGATTCTTGCCGTCCGCGGCCGGTTCGGCATCGAAAAAGCCCCCAGACGTGGCGTCGAAAAAGCGCGTAATCATCGAGTCGGCAATGGACTGAGCAAACTTGAAGTAACTGAGATCGGCCGTCGTTTCGTAGGCGTCCAGGCAGGCCAGCGCCGTAAACGCATAATCATCGAGCATCCCGGGAACTTCCCGGTGTTCCGCCTTCGGGTCTGAGTAAGAAACCACATGCAACAGGAGTGCCCGTGTGTCCGGTGCTCGTGTGGCCGCGGGCGCCTCGCCCGCGCTCCTTCCTTGCTGCCTCCAAGCCTCGGCCAGCGCGCGATCCAGCGACCGGAGCGCAAAGCGCCGCGCCTCGGCGAGGTCGAGCACCTTCGCCGCCTCGAGATACGCTGACACGCACAAGCTATTCCACCCGACATACACTGTCTTGTCGACATACGGTGTAGGCCGCTGCAGCCGCGCCGAGTACAGTTTTTTCTTAGCCGACGCCAGCAGATCCTTCACTCGCTCCGGCGCCAGGTTCATCCGCCGGGCAATTTCCTCAATCGGTGCCCGCACGTAGAGCACATTTTTGGCCGGATTGTGATGCATCTCTCCAACTTCGTTGATGTCATAGTGCAGTGCCGCGACCTCGGATTCTTCGTCGGTCAGCACAGCGCGGGCTTCGTCCAGCGTCCAGGTGAAGTAATCGCCGTCGTCGTCCAGGTTAATGTCGGCATCCTGCGAAGCATAAAATCCTCCGCGCCCGCGATCGCCGAGCCACTCGTCCATCCACCGGATGATGTCGCGTGCCACGTCCGCAAAGAATTCCGACCCGGTGGCCTGGTAGGCATGCACGTAGTTCTTCAGCAATTCGGAGTTGTCGTAACACATCTTCTCGAAGTGGGGCACGACCCAGCGCTCATCCACGGAGTACCGATGGAACCCTCCCGCCAGTTGGTCATAAACCCCGCCATGGGCCATCTGCTCCAGCGTAGTGACGATCAGATTCCGTAACTTGTCGTGGGCAAGGTCCATGTGGGGACGGCCGCCTTCGGCCGTCCGGCGGAGCGAAGCTCCGCTGCGCGCATACCGTTCAATCAGCAAATCCAGAGCCGGCGGATGCGGAAACTTCGGTGCCTGCCCAAACCCCCCATGCTGTGCATCAAACATTTTGAACGCCGATTCCTGGATCGCCGCGATCACTCCGGCCGATACCCGCCCACTCCGCCCGGCAAACGATTCCGCCTGAACGATCGCGTTCTCGACCATCGTCGCCTGCTCGACTACATCGCCATGCTTCTCGTTGTAAGCGTTAGCAATGCTGAGCAACACGCGCCGAAAGCTCGGACGCCCGTACCCATCGTTGGGCGGAAAATACGTCCCGCCGTAAAATGGTTTCCCGTCGGGCGTAAGAAAGGCTGTGAGCGGCCAACCGCCCTGCCCGCTGACCGACTGCACCGCCACTTGATACCGGCTGTCAATATCAGGGCGCTCGTCCCGATCCACCTTCACCGCGACGAAATGCTCATTCACGATGGCAGCGACCTCGGGATCGTCGTACGACTCCCGATCCATCACGTGGCACCAGTGACACCACACCGCGCCGATGTCGAGCAGAATGGGCTTGTTCGCACTCGCGGCCGCCGCAAACGCCTCTTCGCCCCATTCATGCCACTGAATCGGCTGATGCATCGCAGAACGCAGGTAGGCAGAAGAAGCGCGGGCGAGGGAGTTGAGCGTGGTCGTAGTCATAGCCAGTTTAGTCTAAATCCTTTGAAAGAAGAGCGTCAGAGGCCGATCGGCGCTTCGCAGACAACACAGTTGTAGACATCCTGTCTCTTAGTCGCTGCATCCATGGCAGAATACGTTAGTCTGCGGCGCGACACGGTACGAGGAAAACTCCGAATGAACCCCTGCACGGCGAAGCTCTCGTCTGGAATCGCAGTTGTATTGATATTTGTACTCACCAACAGTCCGCTGCTCGCGCAGGAAGCGAGATCTACGCTCTCCGGTACGGTCACAGACTCATCCGGCAAAGTCGTCGCGAACGCCAAGGTTTCCATTAAGAACTTGTCCACCGGCCAGTCGACCGAAACTCAAACCGATTCCGCCGGACTCTACAACGTTTCGAACCTTGCCGCCGGGGAGTACGAAGTATCCGTTTCGGTGGAGGGAGTCGGTGCTGGCATGGACAAGGTGACGGTCACAGTCGGAAGTCCGCAGACGCTAAATCTGGCTTTGAGTCCCGCGGCCGCTGCAGCGCCTTCCGAATTACCGAACGCCCCCTCCTCCAGCAGTAAAACGGCGCCGTCGCTCGAAGACTTGGGCTTCTCTCCGGCAGAGTCGCAAGCCAACGCCAAGGAGCAGGCCTTGCTCGACAAGCGCACGCACATGCTGAAGATTCATCAGCGCATGGGCCTGATCACCACCATACCGATGGTGGTCTCGGTGGTTACATCGCTCAACGCGGGTGGCAAGAACACCGGCAGCGCTTCCCGCGATCTGCATGTGGCGCTGGGCGCGCTCACCGGAGACCTGTACGGGATTACCGCCTACTACGCCATTCGCGCCCCCAGAGTGCCCGGAACTGAGACCCGCGGTCCCATCCGCCTGCACAAAGCTTTGGCTTGGATACACGGTCCCGGTATGATCCTCACCCCAATTCTCGGAGCGATGGCCTTTAACCAGAAGAACAACGGTGAAAAAGTTCACGGCATCGCCGCCGCGCACGGCCCGGTCGCGATTGTCACCGCGGGAGCCTTCGGCGCCGCCCTGTTGTCGGTATCGATGAAATTCTGAGCCGAGTGTGATTCATCGGGATTCTTCGTTTAGAAGACTATGAATAAGAGAACCCTGACTCTCTTCCTGCTGCTCGCACTCCCCAAGCTTTTTGCCGCCGACCACCAATGGGTGCTGAAGCAGAGCACCTTGACCTACCACGTTTCCCACCCGCTGCATCAGACCGATGGCGTAAGTCATGCGGCGCGTGGCAAAGGAACTTGCCACGAGGGCCAGTGTGACTTCCTGATCGCGGTGCCGGTGAAAACCTTCGATTCCGGAGACAGCAACCGCGATCTCCACATGATTCAGGTCACGCGCGGCGCCGAGTTCCCCATCGTCACAGTCCGTACGCGCCTGCCGGAGGCGGCATCAGGATCGTCCTCCATTAGAGCCGACTTGGAAATCCAGTTCGCCGGCCAGACCGTTCATTACAAGCAGGTCGCCTTTGAATTGGCGACCGACGCCAGCGAGAAGCGGATTACAGGAACGATCCCCGCCACCCTCACCGACTTCAAGATCGATCCACCGTCGCTGCTGACCATGCCGGTGAAGAACGAAATCCCGATCCGCATCGAGATGACGTGGAGTCCGCAGTGACCGCACGCCGGGTTAGCGCGTGAGTGGAAGAACGGCCATTCATGGCCGCGTAAGCGTCCGAAATAAATCAGGGCTTTAGCCCCTGCAACTCGCGCGCGGCCAATATCTTCGCGAGCCTTTGGGGCCCATCCTCTCGCCCTTCTTCGAAAGGGTGAGGCGGCGTGCGCGCTTGAGCCCATCGAATGCCTGCGCAACATCGCCCCGAGAAATCCACAGGGCCGGTGTGACATCCGACCTGCGTCGTGCTTGGAATCTGTTGCATGATCGCCCCTGCGAGTGCCGTGGAAGAATCTGCTAGTGGTCGCATAAGCTCTTTGAAATCAACATCTTGCCCCTAAGTTGTTGTAGCGCTAGGATTACTTGCGAGATTTTCGCTAACTCCATGATTCTAGGAGACCAGGGGGGAGGGTGGGTACCGCAAAGCCTGAAATTCCCATTTCCGGAACCGATTTTCAGTTCGTCTCACCAAAAAATTGTGGAAGAGCGGCCATTTATGGCCGCGTTAGCGTCCGAGCAGAGGAGGGCTTTAGCCCCTGCAACTGCTTCGCGATCGTGCAATACAACTCAATTGCTTCCGCCAGTTGCTGCTTCTCGACGAACTCGCCTTCCGTATGCGCCACCTGAATCGATCCCGGACCAATCAGCAGCGGCTCGCCCCAGTTGGTGAGCTTCGGAATGTCCGTGGTGAAAGCCGCGATCATCGTGGGCAATCCATCGACTGTACGCAGCCGCAGAAACGGAAGCTCCAGAGGAAACGTGACCTGCACCTCGTCGCCCGCGGTCGCCGAGATCTGCCTCCGCAAATCGCTCGAAGGTCCAACCAGCCGGTAGAGCAAATCCGCGTGCGCATAGTCCGGAATCACGTTGGGAGCGCGACCGCCCTCGATCAGGCCGATGTTCAGCGTGCAAGGGCCTACTTCGGGATCAGAAGGTAAGGGCATCACGCGCAGCGGCGCCAGAGCGGCAATCAGCTTGTCGATGGCCGACTCGCCCAGTTCCGGATACGCCGAATGCGCCATGCGTCCGGTCGCCGTCACCTCGACGCGCAAAGTTCCCTTCGATGCCAAAGCAATCCGATTCTCGGTGGGTTCGCCGTTGACCAGAAAGCGGCATCTCGACGCAGCCGGCTCGTTCGCGGCATATTCGTTGGCCACGTGTGCCCCTAAACTGTCACGCTCTTCGCCCACGACGAACAACAGTCCCACATGAATTCCTTGCTGGCGCAATCGTTCTGCCGCGGCGATCTGGGCCGCGATGATGCCCTTCGCGTCGCACGATCCTCGTCCATAAATGCGCGCTGCATCCTCCGACGAAGGAATGAACGGCGGCACCGTATCCATGTGCGTGGAAAACACGAGCGCAGGGTGCGGATGCTCCTCCGATGTGGCATACACGTTGAAGCGGTTGCCCTCAACCGGCATTTTCCTGGTCACGTAGCCGATGCGGCAGAGTTCACCGTAAAGGTAATTGCCCACCGCGGCTTCGTTGCCGGTGATGGACTCGATGTCCACGAGTTGGCGCGTAAGGGTAACTGCGTCCATTGCACTGAGAGCATAGCAGACGGACTTCTGCCCTCAGGCCGCGACGTCAGGTCACGACTTCTGTTGTCGCCTCTCACAGACTTCTTCTCTTCCCACCGTTCCGTATAATCTGACGTCGTGATTTCTTCGAACTCATCGATCCGTTCTCTGTTCCTCGACGGTCCTGCGGGCCGCTTGGAAGCCCTGCTCAACGCGGGATCGGCGAACGCGTCTCACGCCGCGGTGGTTTGCCATCCGCATCCGCTGTTCGGCGGAACGCTGCACAACAAAGTCGTATTTCACACCATGAAGGCGCTGAACAGCTTCGGTTTCCCGGTGCTGCGGTTCAACTTTCGCGGAGCAGGATTGAGCCAGGGCGAACACGCTCAGGGTGAAGGCGAGGTCGAAGACGTGCAAGCAGCACTCGACTGGCTCGATTCGGAGTTCCACCTGCCTCTGGTGTTCGCAGGATTCTCGTTCGGCGCAGCGGTCGGATTGCGTGCCGCCTGCGCCGATTCCCGCGTTCGTGCCGCAATTGGCATCGGCACTCCAGTTGCGCCCGTAGCCGCCGACACAGAGGAACCGCGAGTGTATACACTCGACTTCTTGCGGGCTTGTGCCAAGCCCAAGTTGTTCGTTAGCGGAGCGAGAGACCAGTTTGGTCCGCGAGCTAAGTTGGAGGAACTGGTAGCTTCGGTCCCGGAGCCGAAGAAGCTCGTTGTGATCGAAGGTGCCGATCATTTCTTCGAGGGAAGATTGCGCGAGCTGCGCGAGGCGATCGAATTGTGGTTGAAGCAAGCTCTCAAGTCTCAGCCGTCAGCTCTCAGTTGAATCAAGCGTGCGGGAGTTGACAGCTGATAGCTGAGAGCTGTCAGCC
Organism: uncultured Acidobacteriaceae bacterium; assembly: GCA_963719615.1. Lineage (GTDB taxonomy): Bacteria > Acidobacteriota > Terriglobia > Terriglobales > Acidobacteriaceae > Sulfotelmatobacter. Next base: position 71,003 of record CAVRCR010000057.1, read on the forward strand.
ACCAGCTATCTCTATAATCCACACCATGCCTGACTCGGCCCGCGAATCCACATTCCAGCAGATGCGTGAGACTGCCCGTGCGATTTTTCAGCAGGCGCTGGCCGAGGCTTCCATCGCGAGCGCTTTTGCGCGGCATGTGACCTGCGAGCGCGGTGTTCTCCGGGTACGCGAAGACCTGTTCGACCTGCACTCGTACTCTCGGGTGCTGGTTGTTTCCCTGGGCAAGGCAGCCCACACGATGGTTGAGGCGCTCTCCGGGCAAGCCGGAGCGTCGTTTGAAGGCATCGTCGCCAGTTCGGTTGATCCGCCATCGCAAGTGCATGGGTTCCAGTATTTTCGCGGCGGGCATCCGATGCCGAATGAGGAGTCGATCCGCGCGGCGGGCGCCATGTTGAAGGCGCTGGAAGCGCAACCGTCAACAGCGCTGGTGATCTTTTTACTCAGTGGTGGTGGATCGTCTATTGTGGAGAAGCCGATCGACGACGAGATTTCGCTTGAGGATCTCATCGCGAACTATCGAGCGCTAGTGCATTCGGGAGCGCCCATCGCTGAGATCAACACGGTGCGCAAGCATCTCTCCGCAGTGAAAGGCGGACGCCTAGCGCACGCGGCGTCTCCGGCGCAGCAGGTTTCGCTGCTGGTTTCCGACGTCCCGGATGGATCGCCAGATGCGTTGGCGTCTGGACCGACCATGCCGGATTCGACGACGGTGGAAGATTGTTATCAGATTGCCGCGAAGTACGACCTGCTGAGGCAGTTTCCGCAGTCGACGCGAGAATTGTTCACCCGACATGCTTTGGAAGAGACCCCGAAGTCGGACGATCCGGCATTTCGTCGCGCGCGCTGGTGGACCGTGCTTTCGAACCAGACGGCGATTGAAGAAGCCAGCGTTGCGGCCGAGCGCGCAGGGTTCATTGTTCATGTGGACAACTCCTGCGACGACTGGGATTACGAGCGCGCGGCCGACTATTTACTCCAGCGCTTGCGCGAACTGCGCTGCCAGTTTTCCCCGGTGTGTCTGATTTCCGGCGGGGAAGTCACGGTGAAGGTGACAAAGGGTGGCGTTGGCGGGCGCAATCAGCAGTTTGCGCTGACCTGCGCGGAGAAGATTGTGGGTGAAAATATCACGGTGCTCAGCGCCGGCACCGACGGTATTGACGGCAATAGTCCTGCGGCGGGAGCAGTGGTTGATGGCAGCACGGTGGAGCGTCGGCGTTTGTGTGGGATCGACGGTCGCGCGGCGCTCGATGCGTTCGATGCGTATCCCTTCTTCACCGCGCTCGGCGACGCGATTGAGATCGGGCCAACCGGAAACAACCTGCGCGATCTACGGATACTGCTGGCTTACTAGCTCTAGCGAGAATCCCCACTTCTCGCGCGAAAAAACGCGCGAGAAATGGGGCACCCGCAATCCATCCTATTTTGAGCTAGGCCGATTTCGGCATGTTGGCCATGGCATCGTCCATGGCGTGCTTCATTTCATCCGAGGAGAGATCTTTGGTGTGAGTGGCGATCGACCACTTGTGGCCGAAGGGATCCTTCAGCTTGCCATAGCGATCGCCCCAGAACTGATCCATGACCGGCATTTCGACCTGCGCACCCGCTTTTACGGCGCGGTCGAAGGCAGCGTCGACGCCATCCAGGTAGATGTGCAGGCCCATGCCTGTGCCAGCGGTGGACTGTGGTGACAAAGATCCGAACTCAGGGAACTCGTCAGCCAGCATGATGATGGAATCGCCAATCATCAGTTCGGCGTGCATGACTTTGCCGTCGGGGCCGTTCATGACGCCACGTTCTTTGGCGCCGAACGCCTGCTTATAGAACTCGATGGCGCGAGCGGCGTCGCGCACCGTGAGATAGGGTGTGAGGGTGTGGTAACCGTCGGGGATGGGCTTTACGGACATTGCAGCCTCCTAGTGAGAATTAGAGGAAAGAAGTTTACACCGAAGAGGGGAGGCGCTTGTTAAAGGACAATAACACCTATTTGGGTGATGAAACAAAACAGTTGTTTAGAGTCAGAAGAATCTGGTGACGCCTTCTTCCATCACGACGACGCGGTCTTCGATCCCGGCTGCGCGGGCTTCCCGCTCAAGCAATTGCAAGGGCTCGTCGACCGGCTCGTGCGACAGGCGGAACGTGCCGTAGTGCATAGGGACCATCCAGCGAGCCTTAAGGTCGAGGAATGCACGTGTGGCGTCGGCCGGGCTGGTGTGGACGTTCCGGAACTGCGGCGGATTGTAGGCGCCAATCGGCAGCAGGGCGAGTTCGGGAGCGAGGCGGCGTCCGATTTCGCTGAAGCCGGTGAAATATGCGGTGTCGCCAGCGTGATAGACGGAATGCTTGCCCGCCTTCAGGACAAAGCCGCCATAGCCGCGGTGCGAATCTTTGAGGATGCGCGCTCCCCAGTGGCGCGAAGGAACGTGGGTCACCGACAGACTGCCGCGACGCGAACTCTTCCACCAGTCCAGCTCGATGATCTCGGAAAATCCCAGGTCGGACACCAGGTCGGACACATGAGTGGGGACGATGATGGATGGCGCAATGCCGCGCTGGCGCAGATTATTCTGTACCAGCGCCCGCAAAGACGGGCGATGGAGATGATCGAAGTGAGCGTGCGAGACCAGAACCAGATCGATCGCGGGAAGATCGGCAACGCGCAACCCGGGCCGTCGGAGGCGTTTCAAAACGAAGAGCCAGCGCGCGAAGTTCGGGTCGATGACTACGCTTTGCCCGCCCATCTGCACAAAAAAGCTGGCGTGCCCGATGAAGGTGATGCCGAGTTCGCCGTTCGTAGCCAAGCGAGGCGTGTGCGTCTGTCCAGAGCGGGGAGTCACCGCAGAGTGACGCACCAAACGCCCAAACTGAGTCGCACGTTTGCGGAGGGCCGGATTGCGCAGCGTTTGTTTGATCATCCTGCTATGGAGCCCGGGGAAACTGAGTGGTTCCACTTCATGATACTCATCCTGATCGCCGCTGTCAGAGTAACCACACCGATGCGGCCGAACCTTTTTGCCAGTTCTCAATGTTAGATGAATATCGGGCTAGTAGCGCTCCATTTTTCGTTTATCGTGGAGTACCGCGGTAATAGCCGGGCGAGATGACTCGCAGCTGAGGCGACGCAGCCGAGCTCGCTCGGCCTGTCGGGGTCTGAGACCCGGCCCCACACGCTGTTTGGACATCCCTCGCTTGACCTTGATCGCGCTGGTCATATCTAATCCGGGAGCGTTCTTTTTTCGGGCGTTTTGAGGACGAAGGAGAAAGTTCGAATGCGAGTTGCGTTTTTAGGGCTGGGCATCATGGGGCAAGCCATGGCGACGAATCTGGTCAAAGCGGGCCATGAAGTGACCGTGTGGAATCGTACGCCTGGAAAGTTGGTCGAAGGAGCGGGAATCGCTGCTACACCGGCGGCCGCGGCGCGGGGCGCGGAAGTCGTGTGGCTTTGTGTTTCTGACACCGACGCGGTCGAGGAAGTCATCTTCGGCAAGGACGGCGCAGATGCGTCTTTGGCCGAGGGCATGATCATCGCGGACTCGAGCACGATTTCTCCCTCGGCCACGACGAAATTTGCCGAACGCGTGGCGGCGAAAAGCGTGGCGTGGGTGGATGCACCCATGACGGGGTCGAAGATCGGCGCACGCGACGGGACGCTGGTGTTCATCGTCGGTGGAGATGAAGCGACGGTCGAGCGGCTGAAGCCGCTGTTCGCAGCCATGGGGAAAAAGATCTTCCGCATGGGCGAGACCGGTAAGGGGCAGGCGACCAAGCTGGCGATGAATCTCCAGATTGCTATGATTTTTGAAGGATTCGCGGAGGCACTGACCCTGGCAACGAAGTTGGGCGTTGAACCGAAACAACTGCTGTCGTTGATCGAAGCGACGATGGTTCGCTCCGGTGTGGTTGACTACAAGGGGCCGTTTATTCTGGAGCGCGACTTTACGCCGAATTTTCCGCTGCGGCTCATGCACAAAGACATTCGGCTGACCCTCGAGGCGGCCAAGGAGGCTCGGGTGAAGTTGCCCGGCCTCGAAACCGTGGAAGAGATCTACGCGATGGCCACCGAGGATGGGCACCAGGACCTCGACTACGCTGCCACCCTCACCTTGCTGGAAAAATGGGCGGGAGTGCAAGTGAAGGGGCAGGCTGCGTAGAGTAGCTTCGAAGTCCCTCAGTCATTACCGCAGTAATGCCCGAAACGCCGCTATTACACAAGTATTACAGTCCCGTCCCTCGTTCTGTTGATAGCTTAAAAGAAGCTTCTTCAATGTTGAAGACCACGAGAACGGGGACCATCCTTGGACATGCAACTGCAGGATCTGGAAAGACCGCAAGCAGCAAAAGGTGAAATCAACTGGATAACGGCCACCTTCATGGCCCTGTTTCACGTGGGCGCCTTGGCAGCGCTCTTTTTTTCACGTGGAAAGCGTTATTGGTCGCGATGTTCTTGTGGTGGGTCTCGGGCAGCCTGGGCATCGGAATGAGCTACCACCGGCTGCTCACGCACCGTGGTTATAAGACGCCCAAGTGGGTGGAATATTTTCTGACGGTCTGCGCCACGCTGGCGCTCGAAGGCGGTCCGATTTTCTGGGTGGCAACACACCGCATTCACCACCAATATTCCGATCAGGATGGGGACCCGCATTCGCCGATCGAGGGCAAGTGGTGGGCGCACATGGGATGGATTCTCATGGGCAAGTCGATGCACCACGATACGACCACGCTGGCCCGCTACGTTCCCGACCTCGCCAAAGATAAGTTTCACGTCTGGATCACCAAGTATCACTACGTTCCACAAATTGTGCTGGGCGTTCTGCTGTTTGCCATTGGCGGCCTGCCGTGGCTTTTGTGGGGAACGTTTATGCGCACGGTCGTGGGACTGCACGCCACCTGGCTGGTAAATTCGGCCACGCACTCCTGGGGCACGCGGCGGTTTGCGACGCGCGACCTTTCGACCAACAGTTGGTGGGTCGCCCTGCTGACGTTCGGCGAGGGCTGGCATAACAATCACCATGCGCATCCGACCTCGGCGGCGCACGGATTTGTCTGGTATGAAATTGACACCAACTGGTACGGCATCTGGGCACTGCAGAAGCTGGGACTGGCCTGGGACATCAAGCGGGTGAAGCTGGCGGAGATCGAGCAGGGGCAGGTGGCTGCGCCTAATGGGCGTCTGATCGCACCTAATGCGGCGGGCGAGTCCTGGGCGGCAGGAGACTAAGAGGCAATATTCTCACTTCTTATAGGAGCCCCGACCTCGGTCGGGGCTTTTGTTTGGACGTTCGTAGCAGCTGTAAAAGTGCCGTCCCTCCGGGACTCGGTTCCATTTATGGTGATGCCTTCCCAGCGCTCACGCGCTGGGCTAACGAATGCCGCCGCTCCGCGGCTGGAGTGGGGACCTTCTGGTCCACCGCTCGCCTCTGACGTCAGTTCTCGCACACAATCTGGAAGGTCGCGTCTTTTCGAGCTTCATCGCCCCTTGGCGCGAACTCGCGGGGAAGAACGGTGGCTGAAGGGGATCGTTTTCTCTGAGCCGCCGCCGACGCTGTAGAATCGGGGCGTAAAGCCATGCGCATCACGAGCCGCCGCGGAACGATCGTCTTCTTCCTATGCCTGGGCATCGGGCTGGTTGCGCTTGCGGTCGCGCTCAACGTCGGATGGATCATTCTCAACTGGCGCGAGGGCGTGCTGCTGTTTTTCGGCATTGTTTTCTTCGCACTGATCATTGCGGGCATGGTCGTGAATACGATTTTTCTGGTGCGTGAACTCCGGCGCAGTGAGCAGCATGACAGTTTCATCAACGCCGTCACCCACGAATTGAAGACGCCGATCGCGTCTATCCGGCTGCACCTGGAGACGTTGCAGCGCCGTGCCCTGGCAGAGGCGCAGAAACAGGAGTTCTACAGCCTAATGCTCAGCGATGCTGACCGACTCACTGAAACGGTCGAACAGGTTCTGCGGGCGGGGCGTGCGGGAGATAAGAAGGCGGGCCGGGAGAAGTCGGAGGTCGACTTCCGGCAATTAGTTCGCGAGTGCATGGACGCTACTCGCTCGCGCCATCACCTACAACCTGAGGCGCTTCGCTATGAAGAGTCGTCGAGCAATGGAGGCGGGCTGCGCGTGCGTGGCAGCGCGGAAGACCTGCGCACCGCGGTTTTCAACGTGCTCGACAACGCCATCAAGTATTCTGGCCAGAACATTGATGTGCGGGTGCGGTTGGAGACTCCGGACGACAAGCGGATCGTTTTGCGGGTGCAGGATCAGGGAGTAGGCATTTCTGCCGACGACGTGAAACGCATTTTTAAGCGTTTCTACCGGGTGACGCATCGCTCTCTGGCTCATGTGAAAGGCACGGGCCTGGGTTTGTTTATCGTGAAGGCGATCGCGCAAAAGCACGGAGGCAAGGTTTTCGCCGAGAGCGAGGGCGAGGGGCACGGGACCACGATTGTCCTGGAACTGCCGAGGGTTGCGGCATGAGCCGGGTTCTGGTGGTCGAGGACGAAGCCCATTTGGCGCAGGGATTGCGCTTCAACCTCGAGGCCGAAGGGTATGCCGCGGAAGTGGTCGGGGATGGAGAGGCGGCAACGGATCGGTTGCTCGGCAAGAAGGAAAACTTCGACGCGGTGGTGCTCGACATCATGCTTCCCGGCAAAGATGGATTCAGCGTGGTCTCGGAGTTGCGGGCCGCGCACAACTACGTTCCCGTCCTCATGCTGACGGCGCGAGGGCGTCCGGAAGATGTATTGAAGGGATTTGCGTCGGGAGCTGATGATTACCTGCCAAAGCCATTCGACTTGTCAATTTTGCTGGCGCGCTTGCAGGGACTGCTGCGGCGGAGTCAATGGATGCGTGGGCAGACTTCTGGAAGTCCGAAGCCGAGCGAGACGCTGGCTGACGCTACGCACCTCTCCGATTTCGGGACATTCTCCTTTGCGGGAAAGACGATCGACTTCGGCGCGCTCGAACTGCGGTCTGGGGACAACACGATTCATCTGACGGTGATGGAATCAGAACTGCTGCGTCACCTGGTTCGGAATGACGGGTGCATCGTGTCGCGTAAACAGATTCTCGAAGAAGTCTGGGGGCTGCGCGAAGATACTGATACGCGCGCGATTGATAATTTCGTGGTGCGATTGCGACGGTATCTGGAGGATGATCCCGGGCATCCGCGACACTTGCTGACGGTGAGGGGAGTGGGGTATCGGTTTCTGGCCAATCCGGCGAAGTAGACATCCAATCGGTCCGCGTTAGAAGTGTGACAAGGCAGCTCGAATATTTTCTAGAGTAAGGTTCCGAGTTGCTGTGGCGGTCCCAAGTTGCTCTGTCGTCCTGAGGCGGGCGCTTTTGCCTGCCGAAGGGTCAGTACAGGGAGTGCATAGGTCCTTCGGCTCCAAAGAACGGCGCTTCAGGATGACAGGGCTTTGCCAGGGCAGAACTCCGGGCGCCCTTTCAAATCAGATACCCCCAGTGCGAAACCGGTCTACGCGCGGCACAACTCCGCCACTAGTGTTTCCTGGCGTTCGATGGCGATGCCATCGAGGCGGCGCAGAACCATGATGTAAAGCGGGACTGTAATCGCCGAAAGAGCAAGAAATACGACGGCTGCGATCCACAGATTCTTGTAGAGCCGCGCCACGACGAATGCAGCGGTTCCAACCCCAACGATCACGATCTGCACGCCCAGACTGGCCAGGACCGTCGTCTGGGAGACGTTCTGGCGGCCGAAGGTTGAGAAATCGCGCTTTTTGGGAGTGTAGATTGAGAGCAGGTTGCCGGCGGCGAAGTTCAAAGGCGCGGCGAACAGAAGTCCGGCGGCCGTTGCGACTGAGACGGCCAGATGAGGAGCGCCGTAGAAGTAAGTCACCGCGAACCAGGCCAAGGCCGTGTTCGCCAGGAGAATGCCGGCGTGGGTGAGATTCTTGCCCAGGACAATCTGGCGGAAGTGTACCGGTGACGCGTAGAAAAACTGGATGCCGCCGCCGTCGCCGCCGAAACTGTTGTAGACAAGGTTGGTCAGCACTAATAAGGAATAGGCGGCCGCGCCGGGAAACGCCATGTCGGGTGTTCGATTGAGGAAGTGTGTTTGCCGCATGGGGTTCAGCGGTCCGAGTCGAACTACCAGCAGCATGAAGACCGGCATGATCAGGGTCAGCAGCATGGGACCGCTGCGGGCGAGGTAGCGCATTTCTTTTTCAAACACCGCGGCGACGGGCTGGGAAAATCCCGGCAGGTCCCATCCTACGTGCAGGACTTGAACCTGTGCGAATGCGGGGCGCGCGGCGGCTTCGCTGAGATTCTCGCCGTGAAACAGCCGGCGCAGGCGCAGGTGCAGCAGATATCCTACGGCCGTCGTCAACGTTCCCAAGAAGAGCAGGGAACTGAAGCCGGCGAAGTAATTCGCGTGCGAGGCTTTCGCAATTGCACTGGCCGCCAGGCCGGGGGGCAGCGCTCTTTGGACTTGGGCTGCAACCTCCACGACTCTTCTTAGTTCTGGAAGCGGCTTCTTCTCGAATCGTCCGGCCATCGGGCCGATTAACTGAAAGCTGAGCATCGTGAGGATAAAGAGAACCCCTAGGATTTCGCGCGTGCGCCGCTGTGCCAGCCAGCGCTCGACCCAGGCGAAGACGGTCTGCATCAGGACGAGATTGAAGAGGGCAAAGGTCAGCAGCACCAGCAAAGCCCAAGGGAACAGCAGCGGGCGGGCAAAACTGATGCCGATGAGAATCCCGAACAACGCGAGACTGCCCAGTGCGCTGGCGGGATCGAAGAATCCGTAGGCCAGGCGGATCAGAAAATACGAACGGTAAGTGAGTGGGAAGCGAAGCAATTCGGAAGAGTCCGGGTTGTTGGTAAAGGCGGTTGCCATTACGGGGAAGACTTGCCAGAAGAAAAGCACGGGCCACAGAAGAATCGCGAGGTACTCGGGTGGGCCTTGGGAGACGAAATAGAAGGCGAATCCGGTCGCGGCGGTGAAGCTGCCGAAACCGCCCAGCGCGAAGGCGAGCGTGACGACGATGCGGGAGACCAATTCCATCTTGCCGCGCTTGGTGCGCAGGCCGTTGACGAACATGCGCCAGCGCAGGTTGGCGATGGTGGAAATTTGTGCTCGGATACCGAGAGGAGATGCCATTTCGTGCTCTCAATTCTTGCACAGGCGAGTGGGTGGCGTATCCCCCTTCAAGGCAATGAAACTACGTCACTTCCTTTCACCCAGCAACTTTGTTGAGTATCGTGTCACGACCCATTTCCATATTGGGCGTGATCCCCGTCACGCACGGGGGTGGGACTACTCACGGTTAGTCCGCGACTGCCGTTAGAAGATGTAGAGTCGTTGGAGGAGAATTGTAAATGACGTCATCCGAAAGAACTCCGTTGTGGGACAGCGTCACGCATCCGTTCGCGAACGCACTGGAGTTCGCCTTTGGCTGTCATCATGCGAAGCTGAGCCGTGTTTTTACCATCGAAGGCCGCAGCTACAAGGTCTGCTGCGATTGCGGCGCCAAGTTCGACTATTCGCTGCGAACCATGTCGATGATGCCGCATGGCACGTTTTTCAGCGCGCTTCGGCGTCTACGCGCCCGGCGCAGACATGACCGAAGAAAGCTCCAGCAGTTGTCCGAGCACGTTCCTGGCGAGACCTCACCCCAGCCATGAGAGTTCCTGCTCGGCGCGGGTTCCGCCGACGATGCGCAGGAAAATCTTCTCCAGAGTAAGCTTCTCACCGGCAGACGCAGGGCCATCCTCTGATCCGGTGGGCGTTTGCGCCTCAACTCCAGCGCGCAATTCCTCCAGTGATCCCTGGGCCACCAGTCTGCCCCGATGAATGATGGCGACGTGACTGCACAGGCGCTCGACAATCTCAAGCACGTGGGATGTCAGAAAAATCGTGGCTCCGCGGGCGATCATTCCTTGCAGCATGGATTTCAGCGTACCGGCGGCGATGGCGTCGACGCCCTCAAAGGGCTCGTCGAGAAACAGGACTCTCGGTCCGTGGATCACCGCCGCCGCGAGAGCCAGCTTCTTCTGCATGCCGTGAGAATAGTCGGTGACGAGTTTCCTGGGCTGATCGGCGAGTTGCATGAAATCGAGCAACTCGGCGGCCCGCTTGGCCGCGGTTTCGCGGTCGAGGCCGTACATGCGTCCGGCGAAACTCAAAAATTCGGCGCCAGTAAGACGGCCGAAGAGCGCCATGCCTTCAGGCACTACACCGATCTGGCGCTTCACTTCGACGGGATGGGCATTCAGATCGAGGCCGAGGATTTCGATTCGCCCCGAACTGGGTGCGAGGAGCCCCGTCAGCATCTTGATGGTGGTGGATTTTCCCGCGCCGTTGGGCCCGAGGAAACCGAAGAACTGACCGGGAGAGACGCGCAAGTCGACGTTTTCTACGGCCACGAGTTCCCCGAAACGGCGGGTGAGTCCCCGGGTGGAGATGGTGGGCGCGGAATCCATGGGAACTCAGAATCTAGCACACCCACTTGATTCGGCGCGTCTACGGTTTGGCTTTGGCGGGTGCTTCTTTCTTCTCCGGCTGTTTTTTCTGCGCGTCTTCAGTCCACGGGGGAACTACGCCGACGAAGCGCGCGTATGCGATGGATTGCCCCAGATGCTCGGCACCATGGCGGACGATGAAGAGGAGGATGCCGCGCTGGGTGTTCTTGCCGCCGAACCAGTCCATGCTCTTTTCGAGATCGGCTTCGGGCATGGCTTTGATCGCCTGTTTGGCGTGGGCATAGGAATCTTTGAGAGTGGCGACGACTTTGGCTTTGTCGGTGGTGGATTTCTCGAGGCTCTTCACATCCACTCCGGCCGGCGGTGGGGTGCCCACGAGTTTATAGAGGTTGTAATTCGCGGCGCTGACGTGGAGGAAGACTTCGGCGAACGAGCGCACGTCAGGGGCCGGGCGCCACGAGTATTTCTCGGCAGGGATGGCTTCGGCGAGGCGGGTGAATTTGTCTTCCTGAACGATCACCTCGGACAGAACTTCGGAACGATAGCCGGTCACGCCGGGCGTGCCTTCTTCGTATGGATTGATCTGCGCTGCCGCCTCAAGCGCGCCAGTCGCAAGCACCAACAAGCATAGGGCCGGGAAAATGGATTTCACGGGAAGTCTCCTTTGGGTCCGAACAGTCTAGCCCATTTTTGGGGATAGCGTTGACTAGACCGAGTGTCATCCCGAGCCCAGCGAGGGAGCTGGGTTCTTGCCCGCACCACCAGTATTGCCGTTGAGCAAAGAGCTAGATCCCTCGCTGCGCTCGGGATGACATTGGCTCTGGGATACTCCAAATCTAAGACCGGCCGAGCGATCCGGGAAAGTCTGTCTAGAGCCAAATCAACATCACCGCGCGCAGATCTTCACCAGAAGTCATCGTCACCGGAACTCAGTGGTGCGCCAGAGGAAGATACCGCAGGTCAGGAGGAGCGCAAGCATAGCGGCGGCGAGGGCGAGCGCCCAGAACAGGCTGATCTCGACGTGCGGGAAGTTTGCCATTGCAGCCAGGACGACAAACAGAGCCGTCGTTCCGGCAATGAGCAGCCAATCGAGGAACGTTCTGCGGGTGGGACCGGCCTCGTATGCGCGGCCTTCCATGCCGGCGCGGACGTATTCGTCTTCGATACCATAGCGTTGACCTTCTCGCTCCGCGGCATCCTGCCAGGAGGAATGCTCGCGTTCCGTCGCGGACGAGAGTGCGATCCCCACTGCTCCCAGCGCCATCAGCAGCGATCCTCCGGCTACCTGCCAGTAGACCGCACGGCTGCCGCCTTGCAGTTCATGAAAAACCAGGATGCCCCACAGCAATCCCCAGAGCTGATTCGTGTTGGAGAGCGGAATGCCACGGCTGATGCCGACGTATTTGGTGGCGAATTGCTGGAACAAGTCGCCAATAACCCAGACGAAGCCGCCCAGCATCAGCCAGAACATTACGGCGCGCGCACTTACGAGCTCGTGCCAAAGCGGAGTCGCGCCACGATACCCGATGGCCAGCACGGTCATCGTTACCAGTTCGCCGATGGTGAAGAACGTGATGAACGAGAGGGGGTTCATGCCGGTCAGATACGCTTTGCGGTAGGGAATGTACATGGTTCCCCAAAGGGCGCCGGCACCGAGAGCAGCAAGCACGCCCAGCGTGGCTTTCCCGGGCGCCGCCTGGTGCGACGAGGCGATGGCCAGCAGTGTGGCTCCTCCAAACATGCTGGCCGCACCGCCCAGAACGCCCAGCCAGCGCTTCCATCCGGCGTAGTGCAATTCGTTGAAGAGGAGGAATCCCCAGAAAATTCCGAGCAGGCTATTCGTATTCCACAGCGGAAAGGCGATGCTCAGGCCAACGTTGCGGATGGCGTAGATGGTTAAGGTGTTGGCGACGGCCCACATGCATCCGGCGAGCACGGCCCAGATGACCAGGTGCGGCGCTTGGCGAACGTCGTTGCGCACGTGGGAGGTGCCGCGAACCAAGGCGGGGACACTCCACCGTGCCAGGAAGACTCCACACACCATGATGAGAGAAACGGTGATGGGGGAGACGTCTGGATTCACGAGCTTGATGGGAGCTTCCGCGCCACCCAGCCAGGCTCCGGCCGCGAAGCCGCAGAAGATGCCGACCCCCTGTAGGCTGCGCAGGCGCGTGACATCCATTCGACTACGAACAGCCGTGACTGTTCCAGCCTCCACGATTCCCCCAGATGATTTCAGCGGAGTTTATCCAACAGCAGCAAGCCGCCCATGAGCACACTCAGCGGGATCCAGAAGTGAAGATCGGTCGCGATCGCGACAAAACGACTGCGGGGACTTACGGATCCAGTTACGCCATCCGACATGAGGCCGCCTTCGAGATAGATGTGATGCTTGCGGGCGGAATGATTACGACGCCCGTCGACGAAGCAACTCATCTTAGAGATATGCGCGGCCGGAGTCAACGCGGGCCGAGCAGGAGGTAGAAAGAAGAAAGTCCGTCCTCCATAGTAAACGGGCGTGTGGGAAAGCAGGAGGCGAGCGCAGGAAATTAATGAGCGTTAACCCTATATTATGCCAATCGGCGATGCGTCCGGAGGCCGACAAGCAGTTATGTTTGGATTTTAGTTTGGATTGATGCTGTCGCTTCGGTGCATGCCCACGTGCAGCCGTACTCTTTGTCCCGGTTCAGCAACTAATCGAAACACCGCCGTTGAGCCGTCGGTACTAGTGGGTTGTGGGTCGGAATCGACAATCCAACTCTCCGGAACGTCGTGCCGGACGATGAAGACGGTAGGCTTGTCAGTCGGATTTTGAACAACGTATTCCTGCTCGGCAACCCGCACAAAGAAGCGAGAGCGCTGGCCGTCCGTGATCTTCTCTTCGATATGGTGGGATGACAACACGCTCTCAAGGTGACAAATTGCGTCATCGCGAAAGGCGTCAAGGTGGTTGCCGAGAATCAAGGGGTCGGACTCAGGCTCGATCCGGCAGGATTTGTCAACGATGATTGACAACGGGGCCTCTCGGTCTTGAGCTTGTGGTTTGGGCGCGTCGGGCACCACCCATACAACAAATTGCACTTCGGCATCTTCGTAGTGTCCGGTAATCTCCCAGCATCCTGATGTCGGAAAGCTGATGCCTCCGAGCATGAATGCCTTCCAATCCTGGTTGAACGTCGGCCCTGCCGAAATCTCAGGCGGCGAAGTGGATGCATCCAGTCGTCTCGCCGTGATAGTCAACTTCATGGCGATCTCATCAGGTATCCAGCGACCATAATGGCTCCACTCTTGTGAGAACCAAAAACTCTTTTCCCCTTGCCCAGATGTTCCGCGACTGTTAATTATGGTCCATAGCCTGTCCGTCCCAAACCAGAAGGCGTCGCCGCCAACATATGGTCGATACGGCGGCGGGGCCACGAACGGGCGGTCCGACGGCTTCGTAACCGGACACGTATCCGGTACCCTTGGCCTTGAAAGTTTTGATTCCTGGGCAAGAGATGACTGGCAGAGTGAAGTCAGACAGAACAAGGCGAGAAGACGCAGAACCATAGAACCTCCCGCAGTTCACTAGCGTGATTCGCTAATCTTACATCTTTGTAAGACGCTCAGAACGTAACTGCGGTTAACAGGCGTTAGCACAACGTTGCGCCGTTTCTTCCCCTCTAGTCCCGGATTTTGAGTGCAAAGGGGATTGTCAACAGCGCAGGCGACCTTAGCATTACATCCGTAATTGCAACCCTAGTTTTCTCACTGCGTTGACCACAACGTCGCGATATATTCTGAAGGAGGAAAAGGCATTTTCATACGTCCGAGTACAAACTTTGCACTCTGACAACGCACTTCAGATCTGTCCTTCTGCCGATCCATGAGCACCATTCACGCGCGGCGCTTGGCGTGGACACCGGAGTGTGGTCTGCTAAGTAAGAGCCCCATGAGCCGGATTCGCCAACACGGGAGAAGTTTACGAATCGCCCTGGGGGTGTGCGCCCTGGCGGGCCTGGGTAGGGCGCTGATGCCGCTGGAGTCTCACGCGCAGCTTCAGCAACGACAAGAGCAGCAGCAACCGCAACTGGTCATCCGCTTCGTGCGCGATCCCGATCCTGCGCCGGACATCAAGGCCAAAGATCTGAACGGAAAAGCACTCACCCTGGAAGCGTACAAAGGCAAAGTGGTGTTGCTGAACTTCTGGGCCACGTGGTGCGGGCCGTGCCGCGCGGAAATCCCCAGCCTGATCCGAATTCAGGAGGCTTATAAGGACCGTTTGCAGATTATCGGTATGGATGTGGATGACGACGACGAGGAGCGACTGCGCGCGTTCGTGAAAGACCAGGGCATCAATTATCCGGTGGCGATAACTTCGGTCCCGGTGCGCCTCGCTTATGGAGGCATCGCCGCGCTGCCCACGCTGTTCGTTATCAATCAAGACAGCAAAGTGGTACAGAAGCATGTGGGCCTGTTCAATCCGACGATGTACGAAATCGAAGCGCGCGCGTTGCTGGATATGCCCGTTGCGGCGAGAGTCGAAACCTTTGAAGATACCGGTGAAGTGTTTCTGAAGCACGCCGACCGCGCGACCATGCTGCCGGGAGTGGACACCTCGAAATTGACGCCGGAACAACGGATGGCCGCATTGCACAAGCTCAACGCGGAAACCTGCAATTGCGGCTGCAAGTACACGCTGGCGCAATGCCGTATCTACGACCGCGCGTGCAATATCAGCAAGGAACGCGCCGCAGCCATCGTGAAGGAAGCCGCGGAATTTCCGGCCAAGGATGTGCCGAAAAGTCCCGCCGCGCCGGCTTCGTCCGCACCATCAGGAACTGCCGACCCCCCGAACCCACGCAACCGAAAATAACAATTGGAAAACGGAAATTGGAAAAGCGATGAATTGGTGAACACACCCGAGTTCGCCCAGGCACAGCGACAGAAGAAAACGACTGCTGAGATTCCTCGGAATTGATGCCCCTCACCGAGTGTGGAGGCATTCAAGGCTGACCGATGCGACCAGGCGATAGTGCTCATCGAGGGGTTTTGAGTGTACTCGAGAATGTTACGCCAACCACCAGAGTCGGAATCGCAGCCAGCGAACTTGGCGTTTAAAGCAAGGTTAAATGCCGCGTAGCTGAGCGTATGCCTCTTTGACAAAGCTCTCAGCCTTGGGGCCGCGCAGGAGCCACTGTGGGGGATTCGTCCGCATGAAGACCCAGTGTTCAGTCACGAATCGCTCCCAATTCGAACTTCCCCCTCCGGCGATAGTAGACTGCACCGTCGGTAAATCGGCTGGCCTCTTGAATGCGATTACGGTTTCAGGGAGACTGGTCTCGACGTCCAGCTTCACTCTGGCGCCCTGTTGAAACATCACGAAAACCGTCCCGAGGTGAGTTCCCCAAATGAAGTCCTTGCGCTTGCAAGGCAGCGCTGCAAAGTCAGGACTCTGACTCAGTTGCTGCCAATCTCCGTCTCCAATCGGGCTCCAGTCGGCTGAGAACTGCCATCCTCGCTTCTCGCTGTCCACTGCTTGCTCACGCCGTTGGCGAGCTAATGCGAGATGTCCGGCAACGATGCCGAGCAGTACGGCAAAACCTACCCAACACAGGTCGGGCAGTCGCCGCATCGGGGCGGTGTAGCGGCTGATGTCTTCTAGCGTGGGCAGAAGCGCCATCCTCGCCGATTCGAGCACGCAAGGATGCAAGTAGCAAATGACAGGAGTAACTAAACAACGACCACATCTCGATCGTCAGTTTCTATTAACAGGCGTGGGTGTTGAAAGAGTACCTCAACCGAACGTCTTTTCGGTTGCGAGTACGCCTCTGCCGAGTTCTTTTCCCTCAGTTCGGCTAAGTGATGGCTAGCAGAGCAGGTGTTGTCGGTGGGCGAGGAACCGCACTAGGCGCTTGATGTTCTGAGCTGCCGCAGCCAGGAAGAACTACTCCCGCACGAACTTCAATCTTCGCAGGCGCAAGCGCCGCAGACCGATCTGATTCTTCAGTTCCGCAAACAAGGCTTCTACCTTCTTTCTTTGCCGTTGTGCATGGGCGAACTCTGGCGTGTTCGCCAACTTCCGTGCGCGTTGCCGGGCTGGTTCATCCCTGTGGATGGCAAGAAAGCGGAATGCTCCGCTGGTGCATTGGGTTTTAGCGCACACGCGCCGCAACGTTTGCGGGTCCCGACGTAGGCATAGGTGAGGTTCCGCACGTTGCGGCCACCACAGTTCAGTGGCTGCCCCGCAGGACAGCGATAGCTGTTGCTTTCGGGTTGATACGTGAACCGCTCGGGACCGTAGAACGGGCTGTTCTTTCTGTGGATACTGTCGCGAGTTCGCATAAAAGGAGTGATGCTCCGATCCGCCAACCATTGCAAGAACTCCCCGTTCCCGTAGGTCGTATCCGCCGCCACCGAGTCGGGCTCTCGTCTTTGCCATTGCGCGAAGCGTGTGAGCATGTTTTGCGCGGCCACGGTTTCATGGCTCATTCGTGCCGCCGTTGCCTGCACTCCCACAATCACGCAGCTGTGATTATCGACCAGATAGTTGTCGTAGTATCCCAGCCGCGCCCACGTACCACCCTTGGTGGCATAGGTGGAATCGGGATCGGTGGTCGACACTTGGTCCTGCTGGTGAACCGGTTCCTCGATCGGGTTCTGCTCTTCCAGTTCCTCCAGATACCGGCGCACCGAACGGTTCACTTGCGCCGCTTCCGCTAACTGCTCCCGCGGAATGCGGCTCTCCTTGGCCGCATTCGCCTCCACGAAACTGCCATCGACCGACAGGTGCTTGCCCTGCACCAATCCCACTTCCACACACTGCAGCACGATCTGCTCAAACAGCTCCTCGAACAGCTTCGATTCCTGAAACCGTCCATGCCGGTTTTTCGAGAATGTGGAGTGGTGCGGAATTACCTGATCGAAGCCCAGACCGGTGAACCAGCGCCACGCCAGATGCATGCGCAGCTCCTCCACCAGTTTGCGTTCGCTGGTGATGCCGTACAAATAACCGATCAGCAGAATGCGCAACAGAAGCTCGGGATCAGTGGAAGGACGGCCGGTATCGCTGTAACTCGCTTTCAGTTTCCCCGCACAAAGGCAAAGCTGATGTGCTTTTCAATGAGCCGCAGCAGATGAGTCTCTGGAACCTGATCTTCTAGGCGAAAGTAATAGAACAGCGCTTCGGAGCGGTGGTGTTGCCCCATCATGATCAGCAGGCCTCCGACGATCAGAATCAAACAGAGCATGCGCAGGATCACTTCCTTCTAACATGCTTCTGCCGAATCCGCCTGCCAATCTCAGTGACTTTTTCAACACCCACAGATGAGATTACGCTCAAAACCTCCGGCTGGCGGGTCAATGAGCTTAATGATTCCATAAACGACGTCGGGATTTTGCGACAGTGATCGAGTCCGACGTGGGCGAATGAAAACATTTTGGAAAGTGTGCAATTTTGAACAGACGCTCGATTGCCAGTGTCGCATGATGTTCGTGATATTTGTGAGCAGACCTCGGGGGAGGGCTGTTCAAGCAAACGTCCCAACTCGAAAGAGTTTGGGGCGTTTTGTTTTGGCAACTACGAAGGAACGATGCGCCACGGTCGATTGCTCCGCGATTGGCGGAGTTACGGAAAAGGCTGTGCCATCTCTTCAAAGCACGTGCTGCTTTCCTTTCGTTCACCTCACGTCCACCGACTTTCCAACTGACGAAATTCAACTGACGAATCCAGTTGGGATGAGAGGATGGAGGACGGACCTTCTCTTTCAGCCTACTATCTGTCAACGCTGGGCGGGCGACTTCCGTCTGGTTGCCCCAGATTTTCTAATGATGGCCGTCGGCGGTTATCTTGGCGGTTCGTTTCAGCGCTGTGTCTTCCGCGCCGACATCCTGTGTGGAGCGTTGGCACGCGGTTCGAGCGGCACTTCTCCGTAATGGGCAGGGCGCGCTCGTGGGACTGCTAAAAGAAACTAGTGCGTTAACCCATGGCAGACATGCTCCGCGGCGATAGAAGTTCGGCACCGCCGCGGTCGAAGAGGCGTGCGCGGTTGCTCTGGAAATGGGCGTGCATGAACTCCGCTTCGTTCGTCGCTATCTCGAACGTGCCCCACAACTTACCCTGCGGCAAGTCGACCCGCTCATTCGCGAACTGGTTCACTACCGCGATCTCATCAACCTCAGAACCAAGGAGCCAGAAGATGAACCTCATTGAGTTGAACCGTGCGTCAGGACAACTTCGCCTGGGAGGTATCGCCGCCGTGCTCGAAACTCGTATTCGCCAAGCTCAGGCCGAAGCCATGTCCCCCATCGATTTCCTCTCCTGCCTCGTCTCCGACGAACTCACTCGTCGTGGCGAGCGACTGCTGGAGCGAAGAAAAAAACAAGCCGAGTTCAGAGACCCGCAGAAAACTCTCGATAACTTCGACTTCAACTTCAACCGCAAGATGAATCGCAGTCTAGTGTTCGATCTCGCTACCGGTGCCTTCATCGCTCGCCATGAAGACGGTTTGTTTCTAGGTCCACCTGGTACCGGCAAAAGTCATCTTGCACAGGCCATCGGACAAGCCGCTATCCAACAGGGTTATCGCGTCCTCTATCGCGAAACCCACAAACTGCTCGATGACTTGGCCGAAGCCACCATCGATGGAACCCGCAAAGAAACCATGGAACTGTTCGTTTCCGTTCCGCTTCTGATTATCGACGACCTCGGTATGCGGAAGTTACCCATGACTGCCGCCGAGGACTTACTGGAAATCGTAATGCGGCGCTATGAGCGCGCCAGCACTTTGCTGACATCGAATCGACCCGTAGACGACTGGGGCAAACTGCTCGGCGACAGCGCCGCCGTTACCGCTATGCTCGATCGCCTCCTCCATCACGGTCATGTACTCAAATGCGGTCCACGGAGTTGGCGCACGAAAACAGACTTGCCTCCACAGGAGGCGACGGAGTAAAACAACCTAGTCCCAGGCCACTTTCCGTTGGCCGGTTTTGAAGTGACCACCGTTGGCCGCTTTTGAGGTGACCCCTGAGGCGTATTCCAGCCGTCTGTAGCCTGTAAGATGTAATGCTTAGTTCCCTCGGTCTGACATTGGTGACCGTTGTCCTCTCTGTCGTCGGACTGCTGTTTCGTGCGTGGCTCATCCCAAAGCGAGTCTCGCTGGGGAAGGACAGTCTCGCCTCAAACTTGAACCCTCCACGGGCCAAGTTCAGGGGGGAAGTGTGATTCATCTGAAAATGGGCGGGCCGAACGTCCTCGAACCCCGCTTCTGGACCCTCTAGTGTTGTATGTGCAGAAGTCCAAAGCAGCGGTACACTCTCGAAGATGGCCCAGCGTCCTGTACTCCGCATCTTCATTTCGTCTACTGCGGCGGACCTTCGCGAGTATCGCGATAAGGTGCGGGACGCCGTGTTGCGCCTCGAAGACCTGCCCATAGCGATGGAGACCTTCTCGGCGCAATCCGGCCTGCCAACCGCCGAATGCATCAGAATGGCGACCCAAGCCGACGCTCTAATCTGCATCGTTGCCCATCGCTATGGCTTTGTCCCACCACCGGAACTGGGCGGTGACGGCGAGCGTTCCATCACTTGGCTCGAAGTCGATGCCGCTAAACGCGCTGGCAAACCCGTCTTCGTTTTCTTGCTTGACACTAAGGCACCGTGGAACGATGCCAAGGAACAGGACCGCCTGACTTCTGAACCCCCGGAGAAGACGGCGGAGATTGTCAAAGCCGTTCAGAAACTCAAAGAGTTCAGAGCTTACCTGGAACGCGAGTACACGCGCAGCATGTTCTCCAGTGCTGACGAACTTGCCCAACTCGTTACGACGACCCTTGCCAACTTCGTTCCCAAGATAGATCACTCTGTTTCGAACGACCGACCACGATTCGCGTCGGCTTACTATTTCACAGTACAGTCCAAAATCATCCAGAGCTACACCCGTACATTTGTCGGCCGGGTCCAAGCCCTCCAGGCACTAGAGAGCTTTCTCCAAAAACACAAACGTGGCTACTTCGTTGTTCGCGCCGCCCCGGGCCAGGGAAAAACCGCGCTTCTCGTGCCATCTTGTCAGCGAGCCGGATATGTCCACCATTTGATTCACCGTACTGGCGGTAGAAGCGATTCTCGCCTAATTTTACGCTCGCTGGCGGGGCAACTCCTGTCCTTGGCGGTAAGGGAAGAAACGGTTCCCGAATCAACCTCCGAGTTGGCCAAGAGCTTCGAGGAACTCTTGCCCCTGGTGGCGGCGCAACGCGGCAGGGTTGTGATTCTGATCGACGCCCTAGACGAACTGTCCGCCGAGATCATCGAGGAGCCTCCCTATCTTGTGGGTGAAACGCTTCCCGATGGCGTTTACTTCGTGGTGACTTCCCGGCCGGGTGAACGGCTCGACAAATTGATGGAACGCATGTTCGCGATTCCTCACGAATTGCATGAACTCGGCCCCCTCGATCTTTCCGAGATGAGGGACATCCTGGAGTCGCTACGCCCCCAGATCACTTCGGCGGAAGTCGAGCGCATTGCCGAATCGTCCCAAGGCAGTCCGCTCTATCTGCGGGCCGTTGCCGATCAATTGGAAATCAACCCCGCGTACGATCTTCAGACGTTACCGGCCGGCATCGAGGGCTTCTTTCGCAGGGCGATCGCTAGCCTCGATTTGGGCAACGCTATTCTGGGCGGTGTCCTTGGCCTGCTCTCCGTGGCGCGCATTCCGTTGTCTGTTGCACAACTGAGCCAGATCATAGGTAACTCGCAGCGCGACACTGGTGAGCAGGGGATTGGCCCTATTCGGCAGTTCTTGCTTGAGATCGATGGCGCGTACACTCTCTACCACGCCCGCTTTCACGAGTTCGTGACCCGAACCATTCTGTACGAGGATGAGTCCCGGAAGGCGCACCGTCGCATCGCCGATTGGCTACAACTGCCCGCCAACCGAACGCACGAATACCGCTGGGCATCTTTGACCTATCATTTGTTCGAGTCGGGGAGTTTTGAGGAGTTGGTCAAACTGATTGACGGGCCGTTTCTGGAGGAGAAGGCTCGTCGTTTTGGGTATGGTGTGCTGGAAGATATCGAACTATGGACTCGCGTTCAATTGCAGAAGGATGATTCGACCATCGTCGAGCGGTGCGTATCCCTTGTTGAAGGCGTGAGAAAGTCAGTCGGCGGTGCCGTGTTGGATTTTGCGAATGCCACTCAACTGTATCAACCGGGGCCGAGATCGTTCCGCACGAAGCTGATCATGCCGCGCATTCCCTCCATCGCCGGATTGGACATTCATGTCGGAGTCCTTCCCAAGGGCGAAGTCACAGCCGATTTTTTTGAGGTCATTCCAGTCGGTGACCGCCTCGTGGTGGCTATCGGCGACGCCCCTAGCGTCGGCCTGAAAAGCGCCTTCGTTGCCAGATTCATCGGCAACTTATTCCGCAAACAGGTCGAGGGAGCCCATCCGCTTCATTTGGGCGAAGTTCTAGCGCGGTTGAACGATAAACTTGCCGGGCAGGACTATTTCGAAAGGGTGTCGATGCAGTGTGTGGAAGTCAACCCAAAGACTGGCATCGTCCGAATGGCAAACGCCGGGCATCCTTATCCAATTCACTATTCAAGCAGGCGGGGCAAGTGTGACATTCTGCCTTTGCGTGGTGATTTGCTTCACGATCGGTTGCGAGACAATTTCGTGACCTCGCCCTATGAAGAGTACTGTCTGAGCGTTGGGCAGGGAGATGTCATAGCTCTGATCACAGACGGACTGACCGAGGACCATGTGATGAAGGGCGATCCCTATGGCTACCGCTTCGCCGCCATCGTCGAGGCCCGTGCCCACGAGACAGCGGAGACGATGGGCGAGGCTATTCTCGATAGTTGGAAGGCGCACCCAAGAGAGGACGACGTTGGCGACGACGTCAGCGTGGTCGTGATTCGCCTGGCAAGCGGCAAGGTCCGCGAAGGACTCGCAGGAGCCAAGGGATACTAACCGCATGTCGATGAAAGTCGTATCGCGCCTGGTGGGTGACATTCTGATTCTGGACTTCTCCGGCAGAATCACCCAAGACGATGGGGCCCCTATCCTTCGTGATTCCGTCAGGAGTGCGCTCGCGCAGGGAAAGAAGAAGATTCTGCTCAATATTGCTGAGGTGAATTACATTGACAGCACTGGTGTTGGCGAACTGACCTCCGCGTTTACCACAACACGAAATCAAGGCGGAGAGATGAAGTTAGTGGGCCTCACTAAGAAGGTCCACGACCTGCTCCAGATCACCAAGCTCTATACCGTGTTTGACGTCAGAGAAGATGAGAATGGGGCTCTTGAGGCCTTTAGCGCTCCACCTCTCCAGTGCTGCTGCCCGCTGTGTGGCGAAGCCAGTGGCCCACCAGTGATGGACACGTCTTGGGTTTGGTGGCCTCCACAAAGCTGCCGCAACGCGAGATGCGAAGCGACGTTCACCGTTGTCTCCTCCAGAATTCGACACCAGGCTGTCGTTAAGACCGTGCGCATTCAAACCTATGAGAATGAGTACTTCGAACTCGTGTCCGGCCCACCTTTTACAGTGAAGATTGTTGGCCGGCTCGACCTGTTTTCCTCCCCTGCCCTGAAGAAAGCTTGGCAGGCCATCCCGCTGCCTCGCAGAGTCTTATTCGACCTCTCTGGGGCTACCGAAATAGACGACGCAGGTCGAGAAGGGTTGGCAGACCATATTGCGAAGCGGGAGAATGATGCAAGGGCGGTTGTCGTTCTCGAAGGCCTCAGTTCTGAGCAGATAAACAGGTTTCCCAGTGATTCATGTTTTTATCGGAACAGGGCCACCGCCCTATTCGAATTGGGCGATGTATCAGATACTCCACCTTTGCAGGTAAGAATCTTGAGTGAATGAGTTTTTGAAATCTGGTCAGCCCTTTGGCCGCAAGTTCCTGCGCGAACGTTACATCCGCATAGCGCACTCGGTAGACGAGCGTGCGCTATTTGGCCAATCTTGTTCCAAGCGTTAACGAGCAAATCGACGAACTATTCCGGGAGAAGTCATCTGCTGAGACGTTTCATCATATCGGTACTGGGAACGCGCTGGTGATTGGCGGTCCGAGTCCCGGATTGTCGGCAATCCAAAAACTATCCGGTCGTCGTGTCCGCGAAGTCCGTGGCCCTGCAATGCGCGTCGAATTGTTCTTGGCGGAGACTTCTGATACTCCTCGCGGTTAGGTCGATGGCTTGAGCCCTTCGCCCTGAAGACGACGCCCGGACAAGCGCCGCAGGCGGTTTCTACGGCGATGTCAGCGAACCATTGCGTTACGCGTATCACTGGCTTTTTCATCGGCGAGCCCTAGCATAACCGCAATCGCATCGAAATATGCAGCCGATGAGTTGTTCCTGTCGAGATAGTCTGTATCGCCCGCAGACTGGGGAGATTATGGCAGACCGGAAGTCGTGGATCGTGTCAATAGTCTGTATCGCCCGCAGACTGGGGAGATTATGGCAGACCGGAAGTCGTGGATCGTGTCAATAGTCTGTATCGCCCGCAGACTGGGGAGATTATGGCAGACCGGAAGTCGTGGATCGTGTCAATGCATTATGAAAAAGCGCCCCGCTTCGGAAGGGCGAAGCCGGATGAGGCGCCGCCTCCGCTGTGCTGCGCTGTGCAGGGCTTCGCTCCGCTACGGCGGCGCTCGAGAGTAACTGCAGTAGTGTGCCCGGTGGGAAAGGACTACAGGAGAGCATAGGCAAATCGGCCGGAGAATGGCATTTTAACCTTGAGGGAAAGACAGGCGTTGGCACGAATGATCTTTCCCCCAAGGAGGCAACTCAAATGAGTCACGACAAATATATCGGAATGGACGTGCACAAGGAAGCGATTGTGATCGCTGTCCTGGATGAGGGCGGAAAGCAGGTGATGGAGTCCATCATCGAAACCAAAGCCAGCAGCATTCTGCAGTTCGTCCAGGGTCTACGGGGCGAGCTGCATGTGACCTGGGAAGAAGGCACCTGGGCCGCCTGGCTGTACGATCTGCTGCAGCCTCAGGTGCAGCACATTGTGGTGTGCAATCCGCGCCGCAATGCCTTATTAAAGGAGGGCTGCAAGAGCGACAAGGTGGATGCGCGGAAGCTGGCCGACTTGTTACGTACTGGGATGCTGCGACCGGTTTACCACGGAGAAAATGGAGTACGGACGCTGCGCGAGTTGGCACGCAGTTATCAGACCATCGGCAAAGATTTGACTCGCGTGATGAATCGCCTGAAGGCACTGTATCGCGGCTGGGGCATTCCTTGTGCCGGCACCCAAGTCTATGCTGCGCGCTGTCGAGAGGAATGGTTGGACAAGCTCCCCCAAGCAGGAGTGCGGCGCCGAGCGGAGCTGCTCTATCAACAGCTGGATGGATTGCAGGCCTTGCGGCGAGAGGTGCGACCTGAGTTGTTGGCCGAGAGCCGGAAACATAAAGCCGCGAAACTGCTGCGCCAGATACCATGCATCGGTCCGATTCGAGCGGCGAGATTGATCGCGCTCATGCAAACCCCGAACCGGTTCCGCAGCAAGCGGCAGCTGTGGAACTACAGCGGGCTGGGCATTGAGACCCACGACAGTGCGCAATACCGTTTCGTGCGTGGACAATTGCAACTCTCCAAGAAACCTCAGCAGCTCCGTGGTCTGAATCGAAATCACAACCATGAGATGAAAGAGATCTTCAAGAGCGCGGCCACCCGGGCCAGCTGTGGCAGGGGACCGCTCTACGATTTCTACGAGGCTTTGCTGGCCAAGGGCATGAAGCCGGAGATGGCGCGTCTGACCCTGGCACGCAAGATCGCGGCCATTACTTTGACACTTTGGAAGAAGGAGGAACGTTTCGACGTCGAACAACTGAAGACGCAAGCAGCTTGAGCACCGAATAGAACCCAGGTGATCTCCCAAGGTTTTCATGCCTCGGTGGTAGCCAATCGGTTCTTGCGATGCTCCGGTTCGAGGGAGAGTATCCATACACTTTTTCAGGCACTCAGTGTGCTGGAGTCCAGCACCGAGTCTCCGGGTCAATCCTATGCCCCCTCGGATAACCGAAAAAAGCTATAGGCCTCGAGCCTCACATAGGATCATGGTTGGCACTTAAGCCAACGTTTAGCTTGCGTAGCTTTGCAACCGAACGGCGTCGTGCGCCACTGACTTCATGAAACCGTCGAGTTGGGACAGGCAACTGGGGTTGGCATCGCCACGGGACAATGCGGCGAGCCAAAGCGACCAAACCAATAACCCCTCTAAGAATGAGGTGAGGAATGAGGTGGGGCTGGATGTAACTCACCACACCCGCATCTCTCAGAGGGGCGGGGAGAAGTTTTTTTCCTTGACATCCTTTTTCATAGGATAAGTGTAATGGGGATATTTCGACAACTGAGACCTTCTCGGCCCCCGGCTAACCTCACGCGTGTTCATTGACTTAACCTATTTCTTCGCCGTCGCGCAGGCGAAATTCTCGGCACGATTTGGATCGCCGCTGCCCTTGTAGTGCGCTTGTTGCGGATACGGGCACAGGGGCCGGGTCATGATCACAGATTCACTGGTCATGGGAGCCGCGCCGTTAGTCTTGCTGGCGATGATCACGTCGGGCGCGGCCCCCTTCTCCACCCAGTTTTCCAGAGCGTTTTGGGCGTTCCGCTGCGGATCAGAAGTCCCAGGGGTGGCCGGAGACTGCCCGAACACGTCGGCGCCGGGTCCTCCGAAACAGTGTGCCATGCCGGGAACCATGTAGAGGCGAACAAATGAATCAATGTTTGCCTGGCCGACCGAGCCAGTTACCTCTTCGTAGTAGTTGACCGTGCTGAGGGCGGGAATGGCAGGATCATTCCATCCGTGGTAGAGGATCAGCTTGCCTCCGTGGGAGCGGAAAGCCGATAGGTTAGGATTCACTGCATCGAGCGCCGCAGCCGTCTTTTGGCGGGCGAAGGGCAGGTCCCGGTCCACGTTGAAAGTCTTCACGTCCCAGTCGGACTTCTCGAAGACCATGTTGGAGAAATAACCATTTGCGAACAATGAGATAATGCCGTTCCCTGGTGACTCCCCCGTGATCCAAGCGTCCCATCCCCAAAACCCGTCTCTTCCCTGTTCCGCACCGGGTAGATAGCCCGGGTGAATCAATTGGCCCTTCTCGTCACGCAGCCCAGCATATATGACCTTCAGCGCCGTCACTTGCGGCCCAGTGAGGCACTTGTCTGTGTCCTCGCCCTCTCTGCACTGGATGGACACAGGATCGAATTTGCATTGCCGAGGGTCGTTCAGAATGCCGTCGCGGACACCATCGATCTCGTCACAAGCCGCCGTTACAGCATGTTCGATGGTGGGGATCTTGGACAGCGGAATGAAGGCGGTCGCAGGCACGACCAGCGCCTTCGTGTAGACGGCCCACATGGACATGATCCCCGTCAGATTGTTGACCGGCGCGCCGGCCAGGATGCCGTCGTAATCGGCGGGATAGCGCTGCGCCTCCATCAGCGCCTCGCGCCCGCCATCCGAGCACCCCGAAAAGTATGCGTGCTTGGGCGCAGAGCCATAAAATTGCTCCACGATCAGCTTGGCAACGCGCGTCATTTCGTGGATCCCGCGATGACCGTAATCGATGACCTTCTCGGGATGGCCGAGCCCCCACGTCCCATCATTTGGCGAGGCGGCATGGCCGGTATCAGTAGCCGTGGCGGCGTAGCCCTTGGCCATAGCTGCGCCCAGTTCCTTGGTTTCCATCTCGCCCGCGAAGCCCCCGTTGCCGAGGCCAATGAGGCGTCCGTTCCATGCCGCGGGCGGCATCCACACCTCGATGGTGATGTTGGAGTCGGATGTGGGCGTAGCCACGGCGACGACGCGGCAGAAGGCGGGCAGCTTCTTGTAGAGATCGCCCTCGTCGGCTCCGGTGAACGGGTTCGTCGGCCCGACGAACATACCTGCGGCATACGTCTTCGCCGTTGTGATGCTTGCATTCGGCAGGTTGAGGCCGGTTAGTTGAGCGCACTTGTCGCTGGAACCGGCGCTCGGGGCAGAACGGGAATTCTGCGCGGCGACGGGAATTCCCGCGAAAGCCAATCCGCATGAAGCAAGAAGCAATGGAACGATTCGCATGGTCATGTTCCTTTTGCTGAATTGACGGCACGGACACTCTCATCCGGTCGCACCGCGAGGCCGTCACAAGAGGCGGTCGGCACACGAGGGTATCACAGAAACTAACTCCCCTGACTCCAGTACCAGGTAGACAGTTACCATGCCGAAAAACCCAACATGTGCGTGTAAATCCCGTAACTATTGAAACCAGGCCATTACGCTCAAGTTCCCCGCGTAAGGCCAGATGAGTGAAATGGGGATTTGTACGAAGCCGCTGACGCGGCGGACGCTACCGCGTGTTCGGAAATGCGGCAGTTGGTGAGGGATTGAAGTAAGAAGTAAGTTGGGTCACAGAAAAAGGAGGTCCCTGTGACCCAACTACGCCAAAAGATGCTGGAAGAAATCCAGCGACGTAATTACTCCCATCGTACCGCAAAAACCTATGTTCGCATCGTCCGCGATTTTGCGCAGTATTTTCACCAGCCACCGGACAAGCTCGGGCCCGAGCAAATTCGGCAGTATCAGGCTCATCTGTTCCAAGCCAAGAAGTTGTCTCCTGCCACGGTCAGTCAGTATGTGTCTGCGTTACGCTTCTTGTTCGTAAAGACTCTGCGCCGACATTTTCTGGCGGAGTACATTCCATTTCCCAAATCCCGCAAGCGACTGCCGACCGTGCTCAGCCCGGAGGAAGTAACCCGACTGATCGACGCGGCCTGCAATCTCTATCACCGGACGCTGCTCATGACCTTGTATTCCACCGCCGCACGCCGGGCCGAACTCTGCCAGCTGAAGGTACAAGACATTGACAGTCAGCGCATGATGATTCGCATCAACCAAGGCAAAGGCGGCCGCGACCGCGAGGTTCCTTTGAGCCCCAAGCTGCTGGAGACTCTGCGCGTCTACTTTCGCTGGATGCGGCCCACCAACTTCCTGTTTCCGGGCACCGTGAAAGGAGTGCGCGCCGACGTCCCCATCAGTGTCAACAGCGTTTGGTTAGCCTGCCGGCAAGCTGCTCAAAGGGCTGGCATCACCAAACGCCTTTCTCCCCACAGCTTGAGACATAGTTGTGCTTCTCACCTTCTCGAAGCCGGCGCCGACCTGCGTACCATCCAGGTCTTACTCGGTCATTCCCGACTGGAGCACACCCTCGTCTACCTGCATCTCTCGCCCAAGCATCTGCGCGCCATCCCCAATCCGCTCGATGCTCTCGAAGTCTCCGGCCTCGACGGCGTCAAACGTTCCCGGAGGCTTAAGAAAAAATGACTCGGCCCCTCCTCGAGGTGGCCGATATCGTTCGCGCTCAAGGCGATCGCTTCATGCAGCACAACTTCCGCTGGATCCACTGGGCTCATCGGAAAGTGCTGCGCGCGATCGGTCGCTGTCGCACCGCGGCACTCGGCGGGCATCGCGATCAGTGCCCTCGCTGTGGCTATCGCACCATCTCATACAACAGCTGCCGCAATCGCCACTGCCCAAAGTGTCAGAGCGGCGCTCGCGATAAATGGATTATGGCTCGGCAGAACGAACTTCTGCCGGTTGCCTATGTCCATGTTGTCTTTACCCTGCCTCACCAGCTCTCCCCACTGGCGCTGCAGAACAAGAAGGTTCTCTATGACCTCTTGTTCCGCGCCAGTGCGGAAACCTTGCTCGAGGTAGCCCGCGATCCTCGCCACCTGGGGGCTGACATTGGTTTCCTTTCCGTCCTGCATACCTGGGGACAAAACTTACTTGCTCATCCACACGTCCACTCCGTCATTCCTGCCGGTGGCCTCTCGCCCGACCGTACCCACTGGATCCATCCCCGCTACCCCTTCTTCCTCCCCGTCCACGTACTCAGTCGCGTCTTTCGCGGCAAGTTCGTCGCCGGCTTAAAGCGACGATTCCAGCAACGCCAACTCACCTTCGCCGGAACTCTTCAACCCTTGGCCAACGAAAAGGCCTTCCGCTCTTTCTTGCGTCCCTTATTCCGTCAGAACTGGATCGTCTACGCCAAGCCCCCCTTCGGCGGTCCCCATCATGTACTCGGCTATCTCGCCCGCTATACCCATCGCGTGGCCATCACCAACCACCGCCTGGTAGCCTTCGACGGGGACCGGGTTACCTTTCGCTGGAAGGATTATGCCCACGGGAATAAGAAGAGAAGGATGACGCTCGATGCGCAAGAGTTCCTGCGCCGCTTCCTGCTTCACGTCCTGCCGCGCGGTTTTGTCCGCATCCGCTCTTTCGGATTCCTAGCAAATCGGCGGCGCACTACTCTCTTACCTCTCTGTCAGCGCCTGCTCGCCGACCATCCCATTCCGCATCCATCTGCAGCCACTACCTCACCGACTCAGCCCTCTTGTTTCCGATGCCCACTCTGTTCCACTCCCATGCTTATCGTCGAAATATTCTCTGTCACTACGGCTTGGCAACTCTCCACCAGGAGCGCCTACCTTGACTCTTCCTAATCATCCAACCATGACGCTCTCCACAGCGCGAGCTTCTGCTCCCACAGCCGTAGTGTCTGTACTCACCGAAATCCACCTCAATCCACCACTTACTTTCGTAAATTACCCGCACCGGACCGCCGCCTCGGACCTACCCATACTCTCGCCGACACCTTTTACCAGTCCGCTCAACCCAACCCTGCGACGAACAAATCGCGAATCGCGCATGCAAAACCCATAGCTCCCCCGCGTCCGCCGCGCCAGCGGCTTCGTACAAATCCTCCTATCGCAAGTGCCCCGGCGGGAAACATTTTGGCTCCCCGCGGAAGCTCACCGCCGGGGCACTTGTCGATAGGAAACTAAGATTTATCACCAGTTGACCAGCTTGGCGGGAGTTAGATAACAGGACCGGGTCCACGGTGCACGTGTGCTGCGATCCACACGGTAGCCGTCGCTAACAGATAAACTGCTCCTGCATATAGAGAGAGAAGGATCGGAAAAAAGATGCTTCCCCAGAACCAATTGTGCTCACCGCTAAAGAAAATGAGCGGTACGTATAGCCCATACGTCCCAAGCAGGACCACCGGAGACATGCTGACAGGCAAGGCGAGCGCGACTAGTACGCTGAGCGACAGTCTGGTCTTGGCATTTGCGATGCTGGGAAAAGTTCCGTCCGTACGAGCTCTCAACAGCAGAAACAGGATCGTCGTAACAGCGGCAATCGTTGACAGTGTCCCAACCCAGCTACGCCAATCGAGCACAACGTGGAAATAGGACGCCGGTGCCGTCACACATCCGACGAAGTAACATTCGACCGGTACTGCATCCGGCGGGATGAAAAAGAAATGACACCCGAGTTGTTTCACGTATTGGCCATTGGTCTCATACCAGGGCGGGAAGAAGAAGATTCCCCCAAAAGCAATGCTGCTGATGGAGAGGATTATTTTTTTGGTTGGATTCATGTCTGTCGCCGCACACCGCGTCTAGATAATGGGCACGATTTTACTTGGAACGCGCACTTTACCTTCGGTGCCGTTGGTAACTGTTGAGAACAGGGCATCGCACTTAAAACCCCCTCCCGGCAGGGGCATGATAAGTGAAATCGGGATACATCAACATTACTGCTCGTTCGGTGGCCGTTTTGGAGCAAGGACATAGAACGATGCTGCGCCTGCAGACCCCGCTAATATGGCCCAGAAGAGCAGCTCTTCCTCACCAGCCAGGCGATAAACAGGACTCCATGCGATCAAACTGAGAAGGAACAGTGCAGTACCGCACAGAGCCCACTGCCACGGACGGAGGAAGACAGTCCTGCGGTAAAGGAGCAAATACGTCGGGACGGTCACAAGCGCGACATTTGCCAGATATGAAATAGATACAAAAAATCCAAAGATTGCGAACGCGGCTGCTGGTCCGACCTCTGGAGCAAAATTGGGATCATTGCGACGTAGAACGAAAGGGGTAGCGAATTCTGCCATCAAAACGGCCCATCCGGCCAGTGCACCACGAATTAATGGTGCCAGCGGAACTTGCGGTTTCACGCTCTCGATGTTCTCGAACATACCCAACCGTCCTTCCCAATTCTCGGTCCTCTGCTTGATTAGTATTGGTAACTGTCGTAATCAGGCGTTTGCGCTCAAATTTCGACTTCTTTCGATTAGGTTCACGTCTGAGCGTTTGAAACTGGTCGGAAGATGAGCGTAATGGCGATTTAACAACAGCTTGGGGTAACCAAATCACTTACTTCGGAATTCGATCTTGACATCTATTCTCGTAGCAATAGGTACGCCCAGCAATCTTGCGGGCTGAAACTTCCATTTCCTCACAGTATCAAGAGCGCTCTGCGCAACATCCGTGCCAGGGCGACCTTTCAGCGACGCTTCTGCGACGCTTCCATCCGGGCCGACTAAGAGTTCAACTCCGACTGGCTGCGGCTTTGGTTTGCCCTGTGGAGGTCGCGGAGCGGGCGTATAGATCGCCTTCGGAGGGGTCATGCCTGTGGACATTGGCGCTCCGCCTGCCGAAGCATTGCCTGTGGTTATCGAGGGCGAACAGTTGGTGGACTGCGATGCTGGCAAGCGGTGGCCTTGGCTCTGTTCGGTGTCATTGATCCAGTCGAGAAATACTCTCACCGTCGCCTGCCGCCGTGCGAGATTCATGTCCGCGACTTCGAATACCTGCGGCGCATTAGGACGTGCGACGGCGACGGTGACGATCTCGATATTCTCCTCGGGCCTGACGGCTCCTTGTGGACCGACAGCAACAGAAGGCCTTAGGCTTCGAGCGTCTCCAACGGCGCCGTTAATCGCGGCGAACTCTGGCGTTTCGAGAATCGCCTTCAGGGCATCGAAATCATTTCCATTTAACTTCGCCTCGAAGACCTGTGGCTCTTCCCAGTCAAATTCGGCGCGGCCGTACCTAGACAGTTGCCGTCGCCGCTCGCGATGATACTCGCCGTTTGAATAGACGACGAGACAAGTCTTCCTGAATCCTTCACGGATGTCACCACCAATTTGCACGGTTTGGAGAAGCCATGATTTAGGTTCGGCAGACGCCGTCTGCGCCACGGCAGTCCATGCAATGGACAACCCGAAAACGACAGAAACCACGTAAAGTCTTTGCGCGTGAGCCATGCGGTTTTTCGCAACGATTGCGCTTAAGCCAGCGAGCATTGTAGCTTCTTTGACGTAATCGCATTATAAAAGGGCGCCCCTCTTGGTGTAGGTTGTCATCGTTGCGTATGACCACCTACGAAAGGAGCACCCTCAATGACCGTTGAAAAGTATATTGGGCTCGACGTTCATCAAGCAACCATCTCGGTGGCGGTGATGGATTCCAAGGGCAAGGTTGTCATGGAATCCATCCTGGAAACCAAAGCTACAACCATTCTGGAGTTCTTGGCGGGACTGCGTGGAACTTTGTCCGTGACCTTCGAAGAAGGCACCTGGGCGGCCTGGCTCTATGACCTGCTCAAGCCGCATGTTGCCAACTTAGTAGTGTGCAACCCGCGCAAGAACGCTCTGCTCAAACATGGCAACAAAAGCGACAAGATCGATGCTCGCAAACTTGCCAATCTGTTGCGGCTCAATGATCTCGAGCCGGTCTACCACGGCGAGACCGGGGTGCGCATGCTGCGGGAGCTCGCCCGCAGTTATCTGACTATCGTCAAAGATGTTTCTCGGGTGATGACTCGGTTGAAAGCAATCTATCGTAGCTGGGCGATTCCCTGTGCCGGACGGGACGTCTACTATACCCGCCATCGCAGCGAGTGGCTGGGGAAAATCCCCGAGGCCGGCTCCCGCCACCGCGCCGAGCAACTCTATCAGCAACTGGACCTGCTGCAGCCCTTGCGGCAGCAAGCCCGGCGCGAACTGCTGGCGGAGAGTCGCAAGCATACTATCACTGCCAAACTGCGGCAGATTCCCTCCCTGGGGCCGATTCGCTCTGCTTTGGCGGTGGCTCTGATCCAGACCCCGCATCGGTTTCGCACCAAGCGACAACTCTGGGCCTACAGCGGACTGGGTTTGGAAACCCGCGACAGCGGGGAATACCACTACGTCGAAGGCCAAGTGCGGCGCCGCAAAAAGCAGGTGTTCATTCGCGGTTTGAACAAAGATCACAACCATGATCTGAAAGGTCTGTTCAAAGCTGCCGCCACCCAGGCGAGTGTGAAGCCCGGACCGTTCCAGGATTTCTACCAGCGATCGCTGGCCAAAGGCATCCAGCCGACCATGGCGCGTCTCACGTTGGCGCGCAAGATTGCAGCCATTACGTTGACTCTGTGGAAGAAAGGAGAAAACTTCGACGCTGAGAAACTAAAAGTACAAGCCGCTTGAGCGTCTCGGGTGAAGAACCCTTTCCATCACTGCCCGCTTCTTTCTCTGGTGGTGGTCGGTTGGTTCTTGAGACGCTCGGGTTCGAGGGAGAGCATCCTAATGGCCTGTAGGCGCACAAGTGTCAGTGACACTTAGCCTCCGTGTTATCCCTATGCCCCTTCGGACAACCCGAAAAAGCACTAGGCCACGAGCCTCAGATAGATCCATGGTTGCCACCATACAACCGTACGGCTTGAAGGCGTTTCGAAACTGACCGGCGTCGTCGCTACTAAAGAAGATGCTGCTGCTGCGATGGAACAACCCAGGTGCAAGACACCAGACGAGCGTCTCTCATGGTGAGAGGGGCTGGATGTCGCGAACCAAACCCGCGCATCCGGTGAAGGGAGAAAAATGTTCTTGACAAATCCTTTTATAGACCAGGCCATTACACTCATCTACAAAGTCCAAGGGCTCGCCGTTCGGATGATACCAACCTAAGGCTTTTGGCTAGTCCCAGCCTTTGCGAGAGCAGTCCTTCGGCCGCGGCCCGTCCCACTTTGTGTGAAACTCCGTTTCGTACTTCTCAATGTGGGCGCACTTCGCCAGCCGTATCCAGTTGAGCGCAACCTCGTAATCATCCCAGCCGATGTACTTCAGCTCGCCAAAGGTGCCTTCGTACAGCGACGACAACTTCAGCAATATACTCTCGGTTTCCTTGAACACCCTCTCCAGGTCTGGCATTGTCAGCTTCGCCCGCGCCTCAAGCGCCTTCGGGTCACTTATGGTCTGCGGGTCCAGATGCGCGAGCCATCCATTCCTGCGCTCGCGGATCGCGTTGAGCACCGGCCCCAGCGCCTCCACGGCCTTGTCGGAGTCCGATATCGCTTGCCTGATCTCCTGTGGTGTGCTGCGCTGGAACGAACCGGCCTCCATCTCCGCCCGGCGCAGCATCTTCGGAATGGTGATGGTGTTCTTTGTCTCGTCATACAGCCTTGCGGCGGTCATCTGACTCAGTTCCAAGCTGCCGTCAATTGTCAAGCCGAAGAAAGTAGGCGACACCTGCAGGAGCACAGGATCGGCTTTCAGCAGGCCCGTCGCCAAGTCGAGGTAAGTCCTTCCAACCAGCACCTGTTTTTTCAGAGCATCAAGAATCTGCTTCAATGTTGGCATGTGGGGTGTTTGCGTCGCCAAGTGTCGGTCGTTACTGGTGAAATTCTATAGCAATCGGAATGTAGTTGGCGGTAACAGGCCATAGCGCTCATTGAGGTTTTTTGAGTGCTATCGGGGATGTTTCGCCAACGATATCTAACGCCCATTGTCTGAGCCTTGTAGGCCCTCGTCCAATTCCAGTGCCCAGCGTGGATTCTCCTTGACAATTCCGCGTCTAGGTGTAGTGTGACAGCGCACTGCAGAACTCCTCCCCCAGGCCAGTCGAAAGTCCAGGCCAAAGTGACACATCGGTTCCGAACCCACGGGAAATTCTGGAATTCTGATCCAGCAAGCAGAGGAGAAACCAAATGACGATACAGTCCTGTGCAAAAATCGCAGGAGCCGTCGTAACGTTGGTTGCGATCGTTCTTGCGGGAATGTCGATCAAGCCCCTACGCGCTCACGCGGACGACGACGATACCGACGCCAGAGTTAGAATCGGTTTCAAGATAGCACCCGTCCACCTGAATCTGGATGGCAAAGACCGGGACCTGGTGGGACTCGGCAGCTATCTGGTCAACGCTGTAGGCGACTGCAATGGCTGCCACACCGCGGGCGGGCCGCCAAACTTTAACTACGCGCCCGGCGGAAACCCCTACTTTAACCAGCCGCTGGTGACCGATCCGACCATCTACCTGAGTGGTGGGCAGAACTTTGGTACAGTCGGGACTCCAACCGGGCCTAACGGCTACTCGGGTCCGTTCATGATTACCCGAAACTTGACGCCGGACAAGACTGGGCGGCCGGAAGGCGGTCACACGCTTTCCGAGTTTAAGCAGATCATGAGGCATGGCAAAGATTTCGACCACTTACATCCAACCTGTACGCCGGAACAGTTGGCAGAGATTGAGGCAGGTGGCACGCCAGTTTGCATTCCCACTTCACCGGGCAATACCCCCGACGGTGATCTCCTGCAAGTCATGCCATGGCCCACGTTTTCGCAAATGAGCGAGCGCGACCTCGAGGCGATCTACGTATATCTGAGCGCCATCCCCTGCATCGACAACACGACAAGCACGCCACCGGACGGTGCCCCCAACGAGCTACGTAACGACTGCGGGAACGGCGGGGCGGCGGCCAATGATGTTGCCAAAGATTCCCAAACTCAGCAACCTCCGCGATCGCGGCGGCTCCGTTGAATCTCGGCTGATCAACTGCCCACCCTTCGTCATATTAGGAAGGGTGGGCTCTTCCTTTGCCGATGCCCGTCCGTTCTTCGCCACGGCAGGACGGGACCCTGCCTGCAACTCAAGCCAGCGAAGGAAATTAGCCGGGACTTTCCCGAGTCAACTGACGCTATCGCATTATAAAAGGGCGCCCCTCTTGGTGTAGGTTGTCATCGTTGCGTATGACCACCTACGAAAGGAGCACCCTCAATGACCGTTGAAAAGTATATTGGGCTCGACGTTCATCAAGCAACCATCTCGGTGGCGGTGATGGATTCCAAGGGCAAGGTTGTCATGGAATCCATCCTGGAAACCAAAGCTACAACCATTCTGGAGTTCTTGGCGGGACTGCGTGGAACTTTGTCCGTGACCTTCGAAGAAGGCACCTGGGCGGCCTGGCTCTATGACCTGCTCAAGCCGCATGTTGCCAACTTAGTAGTGTGCAACCCGCGCAAGAACGCTCTGCTCAAACATGGCAACAAAAGCGACAAGATCGATGCTCGCAAACTTGCCAATCTGTTGCGGCTCAATGATCTCGAGCCGGTCTACCACGGCGAGACCGGGGTGCGCATGCTGCGGGAGCTCGCCCGCAGTTATCTGACTATCGTCAAAGATGTTTCTCGGGTGATGACTCGGTTGAAAGCAATCTATCGTAGCTGGGCGATTCCCTGTGCCGGACGGGACGTCTACTATACCCGCCATCGCAGCGAGTGGCTGGGGAAAATCCCCGAGGCCGGCTCCCGCCACCGCGCCGAGCAACTCTATCAGCAACTGGACCTGCTGCAGCCCTTGCGGCAGCAAGCCCGGCGCGAACTGCTGGCGGAGAGTCGCAAGCATACTATCACTGCCAAACTGCGGCAGATTCCCTCCCTGGGGCCGATTCGCTCTGCTTTGGCGGTGGCTCTGATCCAGACCCCGCATCGGTTTCGCACCAAGCGACAACTCTGGGCCTACAGCGGACTGGGTTTGGAAACCCGCGACAGCGGGGAATACCACTACGTCGAAGGCCAAGTGCGGCGCCGCAAAAAGCAGGTGTTCATTCGCGGTTTGAACAAAGATCACAACCATGATCTGAAAGGTCTGTTCAAAGCTGCCGCCACCCAGGCGAGTGTGAAGCCCGGACCGTTCCAGGATTTCTACCAGCGATCGCTGGCCAAAGGCATCCAGCCGACCATGGCGCGTCTCACGTTGGCGCGCAAGATTGCAGCCATTACGTTGACTCTGTGGAAGAAAGGAGAAAACTTCGACGCTGAGAAACTAAAAGTACAAGCCGCTTGAGCGTCTCGGGTGAAGAACCCTTTCCATCACTGCCCGCTTCTTTCTCTGGTGGTGGTCGGTTGGTTCTTGAGACGCTCGGGTTCGAGGGAGAGCATCCTAATGGCCTGTAGGCGCACAAGTGTCAGTGACACTTAGCCTCCGTGTTATCCCTATGCCCCTTCGGACAACCCGAAAAAGCACTAGGCCACGAGCCTCAGATAGATCCATGGTTGCCACCATACAACCGTACGGCTTGAAGGCGTTTCGAAACTGACCGGCGTCGTCGCTACTAAAGAAGATGCTGCTGCTGCGATGGAACAACCCAGGTGCAAGACACCAGACGAGCGTCTCTCATGGTGAGAGGGGCTGGATGTCGCGAACCAAACCCGCGCATCCGGTGAAGGGAGAAAAATGTTCTTGACAAATCCTTTTATAGATCAGGCCATAGCGCTCATTGAGGGGTTTTGAGTGCCATGGCGATGTTACAACAGCAATCGCGACGATTGGTTCGAAGCGGCCGCAGTTACTCATTGATCATTCTCCATGCCGACACGTGAACATGCACATCGCGCGGATCAGCCGTTGCTTTTCGTCGAGCCAGTTAGCAGGCCACGTCGCAGGCCCAGGGGTTTCGGCTCGGAGTCCATCACAAAGAGGCTGAATAGTGGTTGTGATCCACCTGCGGAGTACATCCGCTTGACATGAAGTGGTGTGGACGGCAGAATGCCGGGGTCGGAGGAGATCATGAAACGTAGAATCTTGGGCCTTCTGACATGCGCTGTGTTGTTTCCCGCTTTTGCACTGGCTCAGAGTGCCGGCGCCGCCACGGCCGGGCCTCCCACCGCCCGCCAGGGCGATGTACAAGAAACCCTGCATGGGATAACCGTGCCGGATCCCTACCGCTGGCTGGAGGATCAAGAGTCAACCGAGACGCGGGCGTGGATCACCCAACAGAACGAGTACACGCACAAGCCCCTAGACAACTGGCCGGGGCGGGAGCGGCTGGAAAAGCGGCTGGCAGAGTTGAAGAAAGTAGAGCGCATTAGCTCGCCCATCGAGCGCAACGGACGTCTGTTCTACCGCCGCCGCGCGGCTAACCAGGAGCAGTTTGTCATATACACCCGGCGGGGCGACTCGCGCAAGGAAGAAGTATTGATCGACCCAAACCCGATGAGTCCAGACCACTCGACCAACGTAGACATCATGGATGTATCGAAGGACGGCAACCTGCTGGCCTACGTTTTGCGCATCGGCGGCAAGGATGAGACCGAGGTCCATGTATTCGACGTGGGAGCGCGGCACGACCTGGCGGATATGCTGCCGGCGAGAGTTTACTTCGATCTTTCGTTCTTGCCAGACAAGAGCGGGTTCTACTACGCGACCATGCTCGACGACGGGCCGCGGGTGCGTTTCCACAGGCTAGGAACAAAGGCGGAATCGGACACGGATGTGTTCGGGAAAGGGTACGCAAAAGAAGCAATTATCCTCGGCGATCCATCGGAGGATGGCCGTCACCTGATCATCCATGTTCTCCATGGCGCGGCGGGAGACAAGGTTGAAATCTGGGTCCGGGACCTGAAGAAGAATGGCCCGATCGAGCCGCTGATCAAGGATTTGGACGCGCGCTCCTTTGGCTTTGCGGTAGGCGACGAACTGTTCTTGCAGACCAACTACAAGGCGCCGAAGGGCAAGGTAATGGTGATGGATCTGGCGAGGCCCTCGCCGGAGAACTGGCGGGAAGTGGTTCCTGAAGCCGATAACGCCATCGACAGTGTGACGCTGGCGGGGGGCAAGATCTGGGTGGCCTACGTAAAGAACGCGACTTCGATGGTGAAGGTTTTTCAGCCGGATGGAAAGCTGGCGTTCGAGCCGAGCCTGCCCGCGCTCGGGTCCATCTATGACATACAGGGACGTTGGGAGAACCCGGACGCCTACTTTACGTATGCGTCGTACGCGATTCCGGCCACGGTCTATCTCTGCGACATGGCCAGCGGCAAGCAGTCGGTGTGGGCACAGGTCAAAGTTCCGGTCGATGGCGCGAAGTTCGAGGTAAAGCAGGTTTGGTACGCATCGAAAGACGGGACGAAGGTGCCGATGTTTCTGCTTTACGCCAACGGGGTCAAACTGGATGGGTCGAACCCGGTGCTACTGGAAGGATACGGCGGATTCGCAATCAACAACACACCGTTTTTCAACTCGGATGCAATCGTGTGGGCGGAGCGAGGCGGCGTCTACGCGCTGGCCAACCTGCGAGGCGGGGGCGAATTCGGCGAAGCCTGGCATAAAGCGGGGATGCTCGACAAGAAACAAAACGTGTTCGATGATTTTATTGGCGCGGCGGAGTGGCTGATCCAGAACCGGTATACAAATCCTTCGAAGCTGGCGATTATCGGCGGAAGCAACGGCGGGCTGCTGGTTGGGGCGGCGCTGACCCAGCGTCCGGAACTGTACCAGGCGGTGATTTGCTGGCATCCGTTGCTCGACATGCTGCGTTATGACCAGTTCATGGAGGCGCAATTCTGGGTCGCGGAGTACGGCACGGCCAAGGATCCCGAGCAATTCAAGTGGCTGTACGCGTATTCACCCTACCAGCACGTGAAGAAGGGCGTGAAGTACCCGGCCGTGCTGTTCATGAGCGGGGACGGTGACACGCGAGTGGCGCCACTGCACGCGCGCAAAATGGCGGCCCTGCTGCAAGCCGATACAGGGTCGGACCGGCCCATCCTGCTGCGTTATGAACTGAAAGCGGGACATTCGGGTGGCCGGTCTTTGACGCAGGACATCGGCGACTCGGTAGATCAGTTGAGCTTTCTGTTCTGGCAACTCGGACTCGCGCCGTAAGGAGGGCATGCGCGGGTCTTGGTTCGGAGGCGGGAGCGGCCGACTCAAGGTCAATAAGTGGTATAGAGATTTGTACGAAGCCGCTGACGCGGCGGACGCTACCGCGTGTTCGGAAATGCGGCAGTTGGTGAGGGATTGAAGTAAGAAGTAAGTTGGGTCACAGAAAAAGGAGGTCCCTGTGACCCAACTACGCCAAAAGATGCTGGAAGAAATCCAGCGACGTAATTACTCCCATCGTACCGCAAAAACCTATGTTCGCATCGTCCGCGATTTTGCGCAGTATTTTCACCAGCCACCGGACAAGCTCGGGCCCGACAAATTCGGCAGTATCAGGCTCATCTGTTCCAAGCCAAGAAGTTGTCTCCTGCCACGGTCAGTCAGTATGTGTCTGCGTTACGCTTCTTGTTCGTAAAGACTCTGCGCCGACATTTTCTGGCGGAGTACATTCCATTTCCCAAATCCCGCAAGCGACTGCCGACCGTGCTCAGCCCGGAGGAAGTAACCCGACTGATCGACGCGGCCTGCAATCTCTATCACCGGACGCTGCTCATGACCTTGTATTCCACCGCCGCACGCCGGGCCGAACTCTGCCAGCTGAAGGTACAAGACATTGACAGTCAGCGCATGATGATTCGCATCAACCAAGGCAAAGGCGGCCGCGACCGCGAGGTTCCTTTGAGCCCCAAGCTGCTGGAGACTCTGCGCGTCTACTTTCGCTGGATGCGGCCCACCAACTTCCTGTTTCCGGGCACCGTGAAAGGAGTGCGCGCCGACGTCCCCATCAGTGTCAACAGCGTTTGGTTAGCCTGCCGGCAAGCTGCTCAAAGGGCTGGCATCACCAAACGCCTTTCTCCCCACAGCTTGAGACATAGTTGTGCTTCTCACCTTCTCGAAGCCGGCGCCGACCTGCGTACCATCCAGGTCTTACTCGGTCATTCCCGACTGGAGCACACCCTCGTCTACCTGCATCTCTCGCCCAAGCATCTGCGCGCCATCCCCAATCCGCTCGATGCTCTCGAAGTCTCCGGCCTCGACGGCGTCAAACGTTCCCGGAGGCTTAAGAAAAAATGACTCGGCCCCTCCTCGAGGTGGCCGATATCGTTCGCGCTCAAGGCGATCGCTTCATGCAGCACAACTTCCGCTGGATCCACTGGGCTCATCGGAAAGTGCTGCGCGCGATCGGTCGCTGTCGCACCGCGGCACTCGGCGGGCATCGCGATCAGTGCCCTCGCTGTGGCTATCGCACCATCTCATACAACAGCTGCCGCAATCGCCACTGCCCAAAGTGTCAGAGCGGCGCTCGCGATAAATGGATTATGGCTCGGCAGAACGAACTTCTGCCGGTTGCCTATGTCCATGTTGTCTTTACCCTGCCTCACCAGTTCTCCCCACTGGCGCTGCAGAACAAGAAGGTTCTCTATGACCTCTTGTTCCGCGCCAGTGCGGAAACCTTGCTCGAGGTAGCCCGCGATCCTCGCCACCTGGGGGCTGACATTGGTTTCCTTTCCGTCCTGCATACCTGGGGACAAAACTTACTTGCTCATCCACACGTCCACTCCGTCATTCCTGCCGGTGGCCTCTCGCCCGACCGTACCCACTGGATCCATCCCCGCTACCCCTTCTTCCTCCCCGTCCACGTACTCAGTCGCGTCTTTCGCGGCAAGTTCGTCGCCGGCTTAAAGCGACGATTCCAGCAACGCCAACTCACCTTCGCCGGAACTCTTCAACCCTTGGCCAACGAAAAGGCCTTCCGCTCTTTCTTGCGTCCCTTATTCCGTCAGAACTGGATCGTCTACGCCAAGCCCCCCTTCGGCGGTCCCCATCATGTACTCGGCTATCTCGCCCGCTATACCCATCGCGTGGCCATCACCAACCACCGCCTGGTAGCCTTCGACGGGGACCGGGTTACCTTTCGCTGGAAGGATTATGCCCACGGGAATAAGAAGAGAGGATGACGCTCGATGCGCAAGAGTTCCTGCGCCGCTTCCTGCTTCACGTCCTGCCGCGCGGTTTTGTCCGCATCCGCTCTTTCGGATTCCTAGCAAATCGGCGGCGCACTACTCTCTTACCTCTCTGTCAGCGCCTGCTCGCCGACCATCCCATTCCGCATCCATCTGCAGCCACTACCTCACCGACTCAGCCCTCTTGTTTCCGATGCCCACTCTGTTCCACTCCCATGCTTATCGTCGAAATATTCTCTGTCACTACGGCTTGGCAACTCTCCACCAGGAGCGCCTACCTTGACTCTTCCTAATCATCCAACCATGACGCTCTCCACAGCGCGAGCTTCTGCTCCCACAGCCGTAGTGTCTGTACTCACCGAAATCCACCTCAATCCACCACTTACTTTCGTAAATTACCCGCACCGGACCGCCGCCTCGGACCTACCCATACTCTCGCCGACACCTTTTACCAGTCCGCTCAACCCAACCCTGCGACGAACAAATCGCGAATCGCGCATGCAAAACCCATAGCTCCCCCGCGTCCGCCGCGCCAGCGGCTTCGTACAAATCCTCCTATCGCAAGTGCCCCGGCGGGAAACATTTTGGCTCCCCGCGGAAGCTCACCGCCGGGGCACTTGTCGATAGGAAACTAAGATATGTCGCCAGCCATCTGGATTCAGCGATAATTCAAAGCATGAATTTGGCCTCCCGACAGATCAAGTAGACGCGGTATGAGTACACGGCAGCGGTAGCAGGCGAAGAGGACACTGTTCATACGGGTACTCTCCTCACTTTTGTCTACCACATTCCCTATTTCGCGGCCTGTGGTATTTTCCCTCCGCGCCACCTTGCAAATGACTGATTGGGAACCCTTCACAGTCTCGGAAGGCGAGTACGCAGCCTTGGTCGAGGCCGTGCAGGATACTCCGATCGAAGAGATAAAACCGCATGCCCGTTACGCATTCGTTAAATTCAACTTTGACTACTCACTAGATGAAATTGGGACGTGGTACGAATGGGTTAGCTCGTGTTGTAAGAAGCACCGTGAATCATGGCATCAGGAACTGAGAGATGCGGGAGCGATGTCCTGATACTGCCCATGGGTTGATAATTGTCGAAAACAGATGGGATGAGAAGGCCGGTCTCCGACGGGATGCTGTACGCTCCCAAGTTATCGACGTGCTCAAGGCACAGATAAAAAGGAGACCGGCAATGAAGAAGGTTAGCATCAGAGCGGCAGCGCAGAGCAGGAATATTTCGCAGCAGACACTGACTATCGGACTGGATCTCGGCGATCGCAACAGCTGGTACTGCGTGGTGGATGAAGCCGGACAGATACAACGGGAACAGCGAGTCCATACGAGTGGGAAAGCATTGCAGGAAGTCTTCGGGGCGATGCCGCGCAGTCGGATCGCACTGGAAATCGGGACGCATTCGCCCTGGGTCAGTCGGCTGCTCGGCGAGTTGGGGCATGAAGTGATCGTGGC
This sequence comes from uncultured Acidobacteriaceae bacterium, assembly GCA_963719615.1. Lineage (GTDB taxonomy): Bacteria > Acidobacteriota > Terriglobia > Terriglobales > Acidobacteriaceae > Sulfotelmatobacter. The sequence goes on from CAVRCR010000057.1 coordinate 114,635, forward strand.
CAATGCGCGCAAGGTGCGGCTGATTGGAGAGAGCCGCGAGAAAGACGATCGGCTGGATGCGCAGACGCTGGCGCGGTTGGCGCGGATCGATCCCGAGTTGCTGTATCCGGTGCAGCATCGCAGCGCGCAGGCGCAAGCGGATCTCATGATGATTCGAGCGCGCGCCGGACTGGTGCGGGCACGCACGGGACTGGTCAACACGGCCCGCGGACTGGCGAAGTCTTATGGCGAACGCTTGCGCGGCTGCAACGTGCGCAATATTAGTCCGGAGAAAGCGGAAGGGTTGAGTCCGGAACTGCAAGCCGCACTGGAACCCCTGTTGCACGCAATCGAGTCGCTGAGCGAGCGCATCGTGGAATACAACGAGCGCATCGAGAACCTGGCGCAGGAGAGTTATCCGCAGGTGGCGCTGCTGAAGCAAATCAAGGGCGTGGGCACGCTGATCGCGCTGACTTATCTGCTGACGCTGGAAGATCCGCATCGTTTTGGTAAGAGCCGCGATGTGGGCTGCTACTTGGGCCTGCAGCCGGGACGAAGAAACTCTGGACAGAGCGAGCCGCAACTGCATATCAGCAAAGAAGGCGATCCGTATCTGCGCACGCTGCTGGTGCAAGGAGCGCAACATATTCTGGGACCATTCGGCATCGATTGTGATCTGCGGCGGTGGGGTCTGAAGCTGGCGGAGCGTGGCGGGAAGAATGGGAAGAAACGAGCGATTGTGGCGACCGCAAGAAAGCTGGCGGTGTTGCTGCATCACTTGTGGGTGAGCGGAGAAGTGTATGAACCGTTGCACAACAGCCGCCGAACGACAGTGGCGGCAGCCGCGTAAAACAAGGCAAAAACAAAAATCAAAACCGTTCCAGGAAGAGAAAAGACAAAGCCAAAGCCGAGTTCCGGTGACTGCGTCAATGGCCTGGCCCAGGGTCGACTCTCCAAGAGCAGAACCCCAGGGCGCCAAACAGATGGCAGCACCGGCTGAACCGAGAACGCCCAACATGCACCGAGCGAAATGAATCGCTCCTCGAGAGTGCGAATGGAAGCATGGCGACAGCGGCCACTCGGCGGGAGAAAAACCTTGTCTAACAAAAACACAAACGAATTTACTTGACTCCGACCGGCCTTCTCATGGAAGGCCATTACGCTCAAATTCCCGGGTCGCGGCGGGGGAAGATGAGCGCAATGGGGATTTTGCAACAGGTTGCCCAATTCCTTTCGTTCTGGGTCGGGGGGTAGGCAACGATCTCATCGCCGCACCGCATCGGTTCTGCCTAGAGTGTGCATGAATGTGCTAGGGAGGGCGCATGAAAATAGCAATCGCTGTGCTGGTCCTTACGCTTTCTTCCGCCGCCAAGATGACGAATGCCAGCCTGCTGGCGTTGGATCGGGCGTTTGCTAAGGCAACCACGACCGAGCATTTTGATGGCTGGATCAAGTACATGATGGACTACACGGTAATTTTTGGACCACAGGGCTACAGTCAGATCGTCAGTGGCAAAGAGCAAATCCGCACGTTTTATCAGGAATTGTTTTCGATGCAGGATTTTAAGATGAATTGGACACCGATGAGCGCACAAATGCTGCCGTCACGCGCAACTGGCTATACAAGAGGAACATTCCACTGGATCATGCCAAACAGCAGATGCAAGTGCGTAAACGACTGGCACGGAACCTACTTGGCTGTGTGGGAGGAAGAAAACCCGGGCGGGAAGTGGAAGCTGAAAGCTTTATTTCCGTCTGTAGACGCCAACTCTGTAGGTTGCGGTTGTGGGTCGTGACCATCGCAAAGTGACGAAATCAGGCGATAGCGCTCATTGACGTCACCTAAAACCAGTCGCTGCGGTAGGCGACCCACCATGCGGCGAAAAGGATAGGGATGGTGGCGGCGCAGGACCACCAGAAAGGAAGCAGGAAATCGGCCACCAGCCCGAGCAGCATGAAAACCATCCAGAATATCTTTTTCTGCATGGGACGATTGTAGCGGCGGGTCAGCGTTTTGCACTCAAGCCTCCCATCGAGCGTCAATGAGTGCTAAGGGGATGTTACGCCAATCAGAAAACGGCTCGCGAATAAAGAAGGAACTTGAGTTGTTTCCCATCCCATTCGTAGAATTCTGTACCGCATCCGAGTTGGGCCATGAAGCCAGTTATCATCAACAACCGACTTCTGAGTCTGAAATGAAGCTCTGCTCCGCTGCCCTTCTTATCAAAGCAACCCAACGTGATGTCGGGGTCGTATGTAATGCCGGACCTTGCGTCGATGATGACGAACTTGCCGCAAGGACTTCCGCAGCCCCAACTAGCCACCGTGAAATGCCCGGCGAAATTCGGCCCACGTCTTGCCTGCGTACGAATCTGGGTCCGATAATCATGTTCCAAATCGGTATTCAGTTGAGGCTTGGCAGGTGTGCCCTTGAAGTCGGCCAAGGCAGGGTATTGTCGAAACGTTGGCTGGCTTTTACCGGTCCCCACGCATTTCTGTGCCGTCGTGCTTCCAGCCAGAAGCAGCAGCAAGACACACGCAGTGAGGGCAATCTTCACAGTTTCGTATTCTAGTTGAATACGCGTTGTCGCTAACAGGCGCGGGTGCTGAAAAACTCCTACCCCCGAAATTTGCGCAAATAGAATTGCGCTAGGATGCCCTACAAACGACTTTTTTAATTTTCTAGACATTTTGTATCCCCCAAATTTGGGCTGTTTGGGAGGAACCCGGACTTTTTCAACAGCCACAGGCGATTACACTCAAGTGCCCAGCGCAAGGCCATGATGACTCAGAAGCACTACCGGATAACAGACGAAGTGGTATTCGTAGTCGGCATGCCTTCGAGCACGGCAGTTGTGTTGGCACGAAACATTCCCAACCACTTCGGCACGTCTGCGCTGAGTTTCGCTAGGGAAGCCTTCGCTGCAAACCTTGTAGCAACGCCTGTTATCAACAGTTACTTCCGAGTAGGTGTAACTTCGGAATAGCAAGTGCCGGACCCACAAAGCTGGAGAAAACACCCAGAGAAGCCTTACTGAATCGGCAAGCGGGTAGAGCAGTTTCTGTTCTTGGAACGGGTTACCGCCCTGACGCGGATCCAAGGTAATAGCCTAAAGTATGGTCGATCAGCTCGGGGCTGAGGTCAGGTTGTACGGCTACAACTTTGCCATCGGGAGCCACGAGAACAAGTCGAGGCAAACCGATCCTGTCGACCTCGTAGTCCTTTGCGGTTTGACTGCTAGTGCCCTGGGCCAAGAATGCATGTCGCCACGGCATGCTCCAGCGACTTTTTCGGTAGCTGATGACCTTATCCGGAGTCTCGTCGAGCGAGATGCTAACGATGGTGAAGCTCTGGCTCTTGAATTTGTTATAGGCTTCCTGTAAAGCAGCGCGTTCTCCCAGACATGGGCCGCACCAGGTGGCCCAAAAGTCAAGCAGGTACCACTTTCCTGATAAGTTCAGGTTCGTGATCTCACCCCTGTCGTCTATCGCGGGCAGATGGAAGATGGGCGCTGCCTTACCCGGAACGATCTTGCCCTGTGGATTTAGCAGCAAGATATCGACCTTCGTCTCCTTCAGATCCTTGTACTGCTCTAATTTCGAGTAAGCAAGCTGGTAGGCGTCCGGATCGTGCTGGCGCGATGCCAATTTTACGAGGGCGGTTTGTGCACGTGCCTGGACGCGGCGGTTCGGATTATGGCTAGCGATTTCCCGGAGGAACGTCTTTGCGTCTTCGGGGTCGAGACCCTCGGACTCATACTGGATGGCCTCGTCTTCCTTGCTCCACGACTCAGAGTCAGGGGGAACGACGTGCCAGATTTCTTTGTATAGGTCCGGCGAAAGGGGATCCCCGTACCCGGCGAGCTTCGGCAAGGAAGACGGCCGCGGTCCGTCGAGCGGCGGGATCACTGGCAGGCGTCATTTGCGTTTGGAGGAACTCGTGCAGGGTCGACAAATCATAATGGAACGGCTGATCGAGAGCCATGCCCTTTTGGAAATCGTCGAATGCCTTATCGTACTTGTCGGTCTCCTTCTTGAAACGAGTCTCAATCATTGCGACGGCATCATTCTCCGCAGGCCGCTCGCCCTTGTGTGTCTGGATCTTTAAGGAATCGCAAACTGCTGGGTTAGGCAACGCGCCCAAAACCAATACCGCAATCAGAGCGAGGGGAAGTTGCGGCGGCAAAGTGACGGACTGGGGCATTCGTTCGAATTGTCGCCGCACACTGCCGAAGACCCCGATGAATTCCATACAATTCCTGTTTATGAGTCTAGTCCAATGGTTGGTGAAAAATCCCCATTACGGTGCGCCGGGATAAACCGGCATGAAGCAGAGGATGAAAGAGCCTCACGGGAAAGGAGTAGCGATCCGCTCGGCCTCGAGTCTTGTGCTGGGTATCGCGAGGTATTCAGCGAAGCGTAGACAGCATTCGACCGCTCTCGGTGCGGTCACCGGGGACAGAAACTTGGCGGGAGGCAGCGGATTTGAGAGCCTGCAGTTGGACGAGGTTCGGCAAGCTAAAGCCGATTCCCCATTGGTGCTAAGTGCCCGATAGACAGCATGGCTCCGGTCATTGCGATCACTGGCATGGTGGCAGCCCGTTGTGCTGAACGACGGGCCGACCCCGTTGGAGAGATTCTTAAACCAATCGCAGCCGGGCCGAGCCTGGTCCATTTTCCAGGAAGGAGAGCGAAGATGGGAGCAGGCAAGATGAACCGAAAGCAGAGGAAGGAGCTGGGACGGCGATTACAATCGGCGAACCCCGGTCTGGAGGTGGTGCATCCGCGCGCCGCAGGGATTGATGTGGGCAACGGCGCGCATTACGTGGCAGTACGTCCGGAACAAGATGCAGAGCCAGTCCGTAGGTTCGAGTGCTTCACAGCAGACTTGCATCGAATGGCGGATTGGTTAGAGGCATGTGAAGTCAAAACAGTGGCGATGCAGTCGACGGGTGTCTATTGGATTCCACTGTACGAGATCCTGGAACAACGTGGCTTCGAGGTCTACTTGGTAAACGCACGACACACTAAGAATCTACCTGGGCGCAAGAGCGACGTGCAAGAGAGCCAATGGCTGTTAAAGCTTCACACCCATGGCCTGCTCAACAACTCGTTCCAGCCTACGGCGGAAATCCGGGTGGTGCGGACGTATTGGCGGCAGCGGGGAGAACATGTGCGCAGTGCGTCGACCTGCATCCAGCGCATACAGAAGGTGTTGACTCAGATGAATGTGCAATTAGCGAACGTGATCAGCGATCTGAGTGGACTGACCGGACAAGCCATCGTACGCGCGATTCTGGCGGGCGAGCGCGATCCGAGGAAACTGGCGGAACTGAGCCATCCCCGGATTCGGGCGGGGCGAGAACAGATCGCCAAGAGCCTGGAGGGCAACTGGCGCTCCGAACTCCTGTTTGTGCTGAAGCAGGAAATGGAGATGTATGACACCTATCAGCACAAAATCGCCGAATGCGACCGGGAACTGGAAGCGACGTTGAAGCAGTTTGCCGTACCTGAGCGGGCATCGACGGAGCAACCAAAGACACCCAACGCCAAGAAAACGAAGCGGATCCAAAGGAATGCGCCTGGTTTCAACCTCACCAGCGAATTGCATCGAATCACCGGAGTGGACCTTAGCAGAATCGATGGGGTCAACGCGATAGTGGCGCAGACGATTATCAGCGAAGTGGGACTGGATATGACCCGCTGGAAAACCGAGGCGCACTTCGCTTCGTGGCTGGGATTGTGTCCAGACAATCGCATCAGCGGAGACAAAGTGCTAGCGAGAGGCACGCGCCACGTAATCAACCGTGCGGCGACGGCGTTGCGAATGGCCGCCACGACATTGATCAAAAGCCAGAGTTACCTGGGCGCGCAATACCGTCGCCTGCGAACCAAGCTGGGAGCGCCGAAGGCGATCACCGCGATGGCTCACCGGCTCGCCCGGCTGGTATTCCGCATGCTGAAATACGGTCAAGAGTACGTCGACAAGGGCACTCAGTATTACGAGCAAAAACATCGTGAACAACAACTTCACTTGCTCAAGAAGAAAGCTGCAACCCTAGGCTTCCAAATCGTTGAAACCGGAGTGGTGTGAAGGGGAGTTTCTGGAGAGAGGATAGGTGGGCTGGGTATTCAGCTCCGAAAAGATGCAATCCGGACGCCGACGCCCTTGTAATGCGCGGAAGGCAACATGAACAGGCGCGATAGCGCGAGCTCCTGTTTGGTTCGGCGTAGTCGAAGACCCCAGACACGCCTAGAAACTTCATGCACGAGAACCGGGAGACCTCGGAGACACCTGCGGTTCAACCAGACAGCAGGTCGGCGGGCGAAGGCCTGAGCCACAAGGCCCGCGCGTACGTCTGCGAGGAGTCACACAGCGGCATACTACCTATGAACCATTCGAACAAAGACGGAACATCGCCGGCGGAGAGTGGGGAGGAAAGGCCGCTGATCAAGGAGAACGCTGGTCAACCTAACACGTACCCGACGCAGAGCGGGAAGGGCGTGTCCCAAGGGCTGGCTGGCGTGCGGAAAGCAGCAAGGGAAAATAAGGAGATGAAGTTCACCGCCTTGCTCCACCATCTGACCGTTGATCGGCTGCGGGAAAGCTTTTACTCCTTAAAGAGGAAAGCCGCACCCGGAGTGGACGGGGTTACCTGGCAGGAGTATGAAGACGGGCTCGAGGATCGATTGATCGATCTTCATGGCCGAGTTCATCGCGGAGCTTACCGAGCGCAACCGTCGAGAAGAGTGTACATAGAGAAAGCAGATGGACGGCAACGTCCACTAGCGGTCCCGGCTATCGAAGACAAACTGGTCCAACAGGCCGTGGTTACCATCCTCAACCAGATCTACGAGGAAGACTTTCTCGGCTTTTCCTATGGATTTCGCCCGGGGCGCAGCCAGCATCAAGCACTGGATGCGTTGTCGTACGCGCTCCTGAAGAAGAAGGTGAACTACGTTCTGGATGCCGACATTCGAGGATTTTTCGATAACCTCGACAAGAGTTGGCTGGTCCAGTTCGTGGAGCATCGCGTCGCCGATCCCCGCATCCTACGGCTGATCCAGAAATGGCTCAACGCTGGGGTGATGGAGGAAGGCGAATGGTCGAACACGAAGACAGGTAGTCCGCAAGGTTCGGTGATTTCACCGCTTCTCGCGAATATCTACTTGCACTACGCTTTCGATCTCTGGGTGAACGTGTGGCGCAAGAAATGGGCACACGGCGAGGTGGCGGTCATCCGCTATGCGGATGATGTCATCTTGGGATTTCAGCACCAGACGGACGCAGATCGTTTCTTGGAGAACTTACGAGAGCGACTGGGAAAGTTTGGACTGGAATTACACCCGGATAAGACGCGCCGGATTGAGTTCGGGCGGTTTGCCGAACAAAACCGGAAACGGAGAGGGGAAGGCAAGCCCGAGACGTTCGACTTCCTAGGCTTCAAGCACATCAGCGGGAAGAATAGGTTAGGGCGGTATACGGTGAGGCGTAAGACGATCCGCAAACGCATGGGAGCGAAGCTGCGGGACATTAAGCAGCAGCTCCGTGAGCGTATGCACGATCCCGTGCGTCAAACCGGCCAATGGCTCAAGTCGATTGTGCAGGGACACTTCAACTACTATGCGGTACCGGGGAACCTCGACAGTCTCGGCGTATTCCGGGCTCGGGTCATCGGGCGGTGGTGGCGCATAGTTCGCCGCCGCAGTCAGACACGCCCGATCTCCTGGACACGTATGCTCGCTTTGGCTGACCGATGGCTCCCTCAACCGCGAGTCCTCCATCCTTATCCCGCAGATCGCTTTGCCGCCAGTCATCCGAGATAAGAACCGGATGCACTAATAAGTGCCCGTCCGGGTCCGTGCGGGGGGCAGCCAGCGATGGCTGTCCCTACCGCGATCTCAAAACCCCCTTACTCCAAGGGAAGATGAGCGTAAAGGACCTGGTTTCGACAGCTAAGAATCCTCCATGTGAGCGACGAACGCCGCGGGCGCCGCGCCAGCCAGGTAAGAATAATGCGCCAGAAGAATCTGGCGCACTAGTCGTCAAACATTGAAGGCTCCTCAGTAGCTCATCCTCGAGCCTTTCTGAGGCGCAAGGTCTTTTGAGGTCATGTCGAACGTGAGCATGAAGCCGTTCGTTCCTTTGAATTCGTAGGCCTTGGGGCCCTCCTTGTACGTCTCCAACTCGTTGGGCATCATGACGAAGCCGTCGTTGCGCGGGGTACCCCAATACTTGACGTTCTTGAGCACTGCCGGTTCGTCTGTCATCCCTTGAAAACGCTTCAGCTTGATCTCAGCTGTCTTGCCGCCGTTGAGGGTCGCGTGCGCCTGGTCTTTGTCGAAGGTCCACGTGTCGATGTCGCCCTCGGCAGTCTGGAATGACTTCCACTTCACGGGAAATACGTGACCTAGGATTTCTCCAAGCGCTTGCCGTTGTTCCGCGGTCGTGCCTTTATCGAAAGTCGCGACGACCCAATCCATCTGGCCCTGCGAGAAGTCGCCGCCAAGATCGCCGCTGAGCCATACCTTGGCGCCTGCGAGGTCGGTGTTGCCGTAGTGTCCCTTATTGACCTTGTACGCGTTGTTGAACTTGCAAAAGTGCTCGGTCTTGCCACTCTCGTGGTGACCTGCTGGATGTGCGTTGAAATAACACATGCAGAAGTGTGGACAGCTACACGCCTCAATCGCAGTGGCGTTAATCGCCCAGTCGGCACCCGGCGCAGCGGAATGACCTACGCTGACGCTAAGCAGGGCAACGACCATAAGCAATGCCATTCTGTGCATAGGAGCCTCCGTTCGTGCGAAGTATGCACCCCCTCCGGATTGCGCTGCAAGCTGTTTTTTGTACGATGCGGTTTTCGGCCAGGGATGCGAGTAGCTGTCGAAAAGTCTCGATTACACTCAATGACCGGTCGTCAAAACGTAAAATAGCCTCATAGCGTCTGTTGCTCGAAGAAGCGAACTTTGATTTATTCGAGCTTCATCGCCCGAGCATCGTGTAGCGAGCTTGTTCGCGCTTCGATTGCGAACGCCGGGCGTGGCGTTGCCGAACCGTCAGAGACTACTGGGAGGAAACGGGTGAAGACCAGTGAGCGTCGCGGAACTGCCATCGTCCCCCGCGGTACTCTGCAAGTCCAGTAAAGTATCCCGTTTCGGTAACGCTGTGCCCGGCGGTGTCGACCTGAATCTCGCGCCATGAGACCGCGACCACGGCGAACTCGTTGGTGAGCGGATCGACGCGCAAATCATCTCCCCACTTCAATTCAATGTGACGGATGGTTTGGGCGAACTTGCGAGTACCTTCCTGTGCGGCGGCAGTATTCGGGAAGGCCATCTGGCCGTTGACGGCCATAAAGAATGTGGGACTCACATCGAAATACTTGATCCAAGCCGTGGGGCCATCCTGAGTGACGGAATGGGAGACGGTTTGCATGAACGCGCGCACGGCTTGGTCGACCGAGGCAGCTCCGTCCGGGGTCACGGAGTGGGAAGGACTCGCGCCAGCCGCACAAAGAACGCAGGCTGCCAACGTGACCGCCAGCAGCAGAGAACGGATTTGCAACTTGCGCGAAGGGAATAGAACAGGAAGAACGCGAGTCGAAGACGACATAGACAACCTCCGTCGACCGCCGAGCCGGAATAACGAGGTATAACGGTATAACAAAGGGAATCTAGTGCGTCAATTGGTGAAAAAGTGCGCCGTGAAAGGCGCTGGACTTCAGCGTAGCGGGGACTGTAACAAGCCCCACCTCTGACCCGTTTCTGTCTCCTTCTGCTCAAAGGCGGGGATAGGCCGTTGTTGCTTGCGTGCCCGAAGTCTAGCAACGGGCGGACGAATTTCAAGCGCAAACCGGCGATGCGGCTAATCAGTTTTTCACTTGGCGCAAGATGGCGTGTGTTGCAACGAATCGGGTATATGATCCGCGCAACGGACTGGGGCCACTTCGATGACCGCTGATGAACGTGAGCGTATGCGCGTCCTGTGCGACCAAATTGACAAAGAGCAGGACCAAAAGAAATTCATTGAACTGGTTGAGGCACTCAATGACCTACTGGACGGCAAAGGGCGACGGCTAGAGAACGGCTCCGCAAGCGCTCCCACGGGGCCTTAGCTCCTTGGCTTCTTAGCCCATGAATCCATCACAAGATCGTCCAGCCGGTCTTGGCGGCCTTGTATCCACGGGCTGTAATGCTTCTCCGTGATGCTGACACTACTGTGCCCTAGCATCTTTGATACGTCCTCCAGGGGCACGCCCTTCTGTAGCAGGTCCACGGCGAACGTATCCCGTAGCCGGTGGCTCTTCAGGTGCCCGGAGCGGATCTCCGCACGTTCAAATATCTTCGTGAGTGCAACGCTTGCGCTGTGACCGGCTTGTTTTTCCGTCCCGTCCTTTGTGTTCTGCCACAGAAGATATGTCGGATGGTCGCACGCGGCTAACACTTCCTCCGCAACTTCGGGCGGGATGGGAACTGAAACGTGCGTGCCCGTCTTCTGCCGCGCTGTGACAATGCGGTATTGATTCTTAGCGGCGTCAAAGAGCAATTGATTACGGGGGAGCGTGACCGCGTCCCGGATGGCTAGGCCGCTCCATCGCATAATCTGAATCAAGGCCCGGAGCCGCTTTCCGAGACCGTTGGGAAATTCGAGTGGGACCGCTGCTAACAGGGCTTGATATTCCGCCTCCGTCAACGGCATGGTGGGCGGCTCGTCCATTTTGATCGCTGTCAGCTTGGGGACGCGGTCTAGCCAACCGGCATCCACGCAATACCGGAGGAAGCCGCGAAGCCGCTTCTGTACCAAGGCCCGCGTGATTGAGGATGGATAAGTCTCTGTCCATGTGCCACGGTAATCAGTCAACAGCGGCAGAGTCACCGCCGTGACCGTGAATATTCCGTGTTCTTCAGCAAACGCGGCGAAGCGGGCCAGCTCGCGCCGGTTCCTTTCCACAACGTCCGTGGAAATTCCTTGCCCTTCCTTGCTGTTAATGAATGTGTCCAGTGCAGACCGCAGTGACGTGGCCCGCGTCTCTACCTTGACCGGGTCCCCACGGAGTTGCGCCTCTACGCCGCCGTTTAACTTCCTCGGCCTCGGCCCAAGACCGGGTCCCCGCCTGCTTTCGGTGCTGCTTTCCGCCGAGGCTCCAGCGCAGATGTTTGCGGCAGTTGCATCGCTTGCAAAACTCATCCCCGGCATACTTGCAGCCCGGCGAGTGACGCACAAAAATTACGATAACCGGCGTGATTGGCGCACGTAACGCGGCCCTCTGCTGGCGTATGTATTGCCGTACGCGGGCTTTTTCTTCATCGGTGGGCTGTGGTGCTTTAAGGTCGTCCATGTGGACGACGCTAGCACAGTATTAGCACAGCTTCAATAATACAAAAATGTATGTTATTGATAAATAACACGCATGCTTGTGTCTAAAAAAGATTCCACAGG
>CAVRCR010000058.1:0-34951 GCA_963719615.1 uncultured Acidobacteriaceae bacterium
ATACTTGGGCTTGGCCGACTGTTTGGGAACGAAGGACCACTTCATGCCGGTGGAGAATCCGGCGCCGCCACGGCCACGAAGGCCAGAGTTCTTGACCTCATTAATGATGGCGTCCGGTTCCATGGCGAGGGCCTTCTGCACGGCCTTGTAACCGTCCAGTTCGAGGTAGCGGTCGATGTTGGTCGCACCCTGGCCGAAACGCCGGGAGACGACTCTTACCTCATCGGGATGGGAGACCAAGTCAGCCATGAGAGCGATTGCTGATTGAAAATTTTAGATTGCAGATTTCAAACCTCCGGCGAAATCTGAAATCTACACTCTGAAATCTTAAATCCTACTGCGTTCCCTTCTTCTTATACTCGTCTAGAATCTGGTCCATTTTGGCGGGCGTTAGATTCTCGTGAAAGTCGTAGTTTACTTGCGCAGCTGGGGCCCAGCTGCAGGCGCCGATGCATTCCACTTCCTCGAGCGTGAACAGGCCGTCGGGCGTAGTCTGTTTGTGGCCGATGCCCAGTTTCTTGGCACAGTGATGCAGGATCTCCTCTCCTCCACGCACCATACAGCTGATGTTAGTGCAGACTTGCACATTGAATTTGCCGCGTGACTTGGTGGTCAGCATGGAGTAGTAGCTGATCACGTTACGCACTTCGAGTTCGGTGAGGTCGAGGCGAGCGGCGATTTCGGCGATAACTTCGTCGGAGAGATAGCCGTTTTCGTCCTGCGCATAAAGGAGCGTCGGGACGAGCGCGGAGCGCTTGGTCGGATAATGCGGCACCATCTCCGCGAAACGCGTCTCGAATTCTTCGGAGAATTTCATCCTTGGTTCTGTCGCCCCTACGGGGCTCGTTGCGGTTTTTCCGGCTACCAGGGCTTATGCCCTGGGCTAAATTATTCCGCCCCTGCGCGGCTACGGTACGCTTGACCCTAGCGGTCGATTTCTCCTAACACGATGTCGATGCTGCCGATCGCCGCCACTACGTCCGCCAGCAGGTGCCCCTCACACATGGTCGGAAGTGTCTGCAGGTTGGCGAAGCAAGCGGAGCGCATGTGCACGCGGTATGGTTTGGCCGTGCCGTCGCTTACGATGTAGTAGCCCATCTCGCCACGCGGCGATTCGACTGCCTGGTACACTTCGCCTGCCGGTACTGCGAATCCCTCCGTGATGATCTTGAAGTGGTAGATGAGCGATTCCATCTGCGTCTTCATTTTTTCCCGGTCGGGCAGCACCACTCCGGGAGCGTCGGCCTTGATGGGGCCTTCGGGCATGCCATCGAGCGCCTGCCTGACGATCTCGATCGACTCGCGCAACTCCTGCACACGGCACATATAACGCGCGAAAACATCGCCTTCTTGCGAGACGGGCACCTTGAACTGGAATTTTTCGTAGCTGGAGTACGGCATGTCGCGGCGCAGGTCGATGTCGACACCGCTGCCCCGCAGGGTCGGGCCGGTTGCGCCCAGTCCGATCGCGTCCTCGGCCGACATGATGGCGACACCCTTGGTGCGCATCATCCAGATGGGATTGCCCGTCAGAAGATTTTCATACTCGTCGATCTTTTCCGGAAAATAACCGGCGAAGTCGCGGACCCGATCAAAGAATCCAAGAGGTGGCTCCAGCGCGATTCCGCCCACGCGGAAATACGAGGTCATCATGCGCTGTCCGCTGACCATCTCGAACATGCGCAGGATTTCTTCGCGCTCCCGGAAGCAATATAAAAAGACCGTCAGTGCGCCGATGTCCATGGCGTGCGTGCCCAGCCAGACCAGATGCGAGTTGATACGCGTCAGTTCGTTGAGCAGCACCCGCAGCCACTGTGCTTTCGGAGGAATCTCCAGCCCCAGCAACTTCTCCACCGCCAACACGTAGCAGAGGTTGTTGGTCATGGGGCACAGATAGTCGATGCGGTCGGTCAGCGGCACGACCTGCTGGTAGAACTTGGCCTCGCAGGTTTTTTCGATTCCGGTGTGCAGGTAGCCGATATCCGGCATCATGCGCACCACTGTTTCGCCGTCAATTTCCAGAAGAACGCGCAGAACGCCGTGGGTCGACGGATGTTGCGGGCCCATGTTCAGGATCATGGTGCGATCCTGGCCGGGTTCCAACACGGGCGTAGGGGTCAGGTGGGCCATCTCGATTTAGCGGTAGCCCTCCACGGGATAATCCTTGCGCAGAGGGTGGCCCTCCCAGTCCTCGGGCATCAGGATGCGGCGTAAATAAGGATGTCCGGTGAAGCGAACGCCAAACAAATCGAAAACCTCGCGCTCGAAATAGTTGGCACCGGGCCAAACGGAGGTTAGCGATTCAACCGCTGGGCTGGAGCTGTTCAGGCGAACCTTCAACCGGACGCGCTCTTTCTTGGGGATTGAGAGCATGTGATAGACGACTTCAAACCTGGGCTCGGCCGGGTACCAGTCGACGCAGGTGACATCGGAAAGAAAGTTGAAGGCACAATCGGGGTCGTCCTTCAAAAGGACGCAGGCTTCGCGGATGTTCGCCCGATCAACGTAGATCGTCATTTCGTCCCGGTCGAACTTTACGCCTTGAACCGCCGCGGCATTCCAGGCGAACAGGCGAGCGACGGCCGGATGGGACTTCAAGTGCTCGAGGTCAGTGATCGGCGGGGCCAATGGCATCAACGCTTCCCTCGTGCGGTTGCGGTCTCACCCCAGTCCAGAACGCCTTTCTTCCAAACATAGAAGAAGCCGACGAGGAAAATCCCGATGTATACAAACATCTCCCAGAGGCCGAAGTGCTTCAGATCGCGCAGGATCACGGCCCAGGGATAGATGAAAACTGCCTCTACGTCGAACAGAATGAACAGCATGGCCACCAGGTAGAACTTCACCGAGAAGCGCTCGCGGGAGTCGCCGACCGGGGTCATGCCGCATTCGTAGGGAGAGAGCTTGGCGCGGGTGGGCTTGCGTACCCCGATCAGCCAGGAAAGCACGACAATCGCGGTCGCAATCCCGCCCGCCAGCAGGATATGGATCAAAAACGGGAGGTAGCGTGCGAAGTAATTGTCGGGCATAGGACGAGGTATATATAATTCGCGCGAAGCGATACTTAAACGTTCTAGATTATGGGCTTACACTCAACAGTGTCAAGCGAACGGCGGAAGATTGGGCAATTGTGTAATCCGGCAATTTTGTAATCGACCCCCCGGGCTCTGACCGCAGAGTTTTGGGGTTCAAATTACCAAATTTCCCGATTACGAAATTACAAAATCCCTATGATTTTTGGCTTCAACACCGACGTGAAGCACGGCGACACGATCTATCACGTGCAGAGTGAAGCGCGCGAGAGCGAGCGCTTGCTGCAGACGCAAGTCTTCGTGCGTGGACGCTGCATCGGCAAGCGGGCCACGTCCTACGCCGGGAAGGCAAGCGAAGCCCAATTCGGAGACACCCAAAAGGAGCAACAGCTCCGCGAGCAGCACCGCCTCGTGCTCGATGCCATCCGGGAAGGGAAACTCGACGCGGTCCTGGATCGCGGCGAACCGGAAGCTTTAGCCACAGTCAAAGAACTCGATGTGCAATGGACGAACGCCGAATCCGTCCATGCCGATCGCAACTTGACTATGCAGCTGCGTGTTACCGAGGGAGGCTCGGCTGCGCCCGGGGCGCGCCTGACTTTCCGCTTCGCCCGTCCCGGTGCAGTGCCGTTCTACACCCAAGCCATTGCCGATTCGGGTGGGTCGGCGGAGATTAAGATCGAAGTCGAAGAAACCGCGCTGCCGGACTCGTCTTTGTTGGTCCAGGCCAATTTCGAAGGACGCACCGCGACCAGGAAGTTTGTGCTGCGCAAGGCCGAGTGACGGCAGCGGCGCTACAATCTTGCCAGGCTCGATGAGCCGTCTCATGACCATACAGATCAATGGGCAAGAAAGAACCTTCCCTGAGGCTCCCCATCCCTTTACCTTAGCGTCGCTTGTGGAAGTCTTGGGAATGAAGGCGGACCGCGTGGCCATCGAGCTGAACCGCGACATCGTGCCGCGAGTTCGATGGGCTGAGACCCGGCTCAAGGAAGGCGATCGCCTCGAAATGGTGCACTTCGTGGGCGGCGGTATGACGCTGTAGTCAGCTAGGAACTCCCTTAGTCACCCTATTTCCACCGAATCTCTGCTTGACTCACCCCAGCTCGCGCCTAAAATGTTTGAAACGTTTTGCTTGATCATTGTTTCAAACAAGTTTGAGGCTTCATGCAAGAAAAGTTTACATCGCAAGAGGTGATGACTCTGACCGGGCTTACACCCCGCCAGTTGCAGTGGTGGGACGAGCGCAGTGTGGTGAGGCCGGAACGGGAAGGGCATCGTCGTCTGTATTCACTGAACCAGTTGACTGAAGTGGCGGTGATTTGCGGATTACGCCGCAAGGGCTTCTCGCTGCAGGGAGTACGCAAAGTTCTCCGCTTTCTCGAAAGCGAGTTGGGCAAGGGGCTGGCGGAAATCGTCGGCCAGAGCTCCGAATACCACCTCCTGAGCGACGGAACGCATCTTTATTTAGAGACCTCGGCGCGGCAGATTGTGGATATCCTCAAGAATTCGAACCAGCCGATTCTGGGAGTTTGCCTCAGCGACGTGGTCCGGCAGGTGCGGTCTGGGGTCGTCTCCGGGAAGGCGAATACTTCAGTAACGTCGCTAGATCACCGGCGGCGTGCTAAAAAGGCCTCATAGACGGGATCTTGGTTAAGAGCGAGCATCAAGGCACAGGGAGGAAGACATGGTCGGCGAACTGGACGTCCTGAACGAGTGGATTCCGGAACAGATGCAGCCAGGTACCGTCTTTGTGCTGGAAAACGCCGGGGAGATCGGCGAAAAGGAAGATCCGTACTGGGCCGTTCTTTCCTGCCCGTCTTGCGGGATGCTGGGCCTGATCACGCGCAAACAGATCAATGGATTGCTGCCGGTGATCTGCGGTTCCGAGCACTGCTCGGCGCAATTCTTCATCCGCGACGCCGAAGTCGTGGTGCGCAAACCTTTCTAACCTCTACGGGACTGGATTCAACTCCACCGGCACTTGCTCGACAATTTCAATGCCGAATCCTTCCAAAGCAGCCACCTTCTTCGGGCGATTGGTGAGTAGGCGGATGCGATGCAGATTGAGATCCGACAGAATCTGTGCTCCGATGCCGACTTCGCGCTGGATCTGCTTCTCAGTCTCGAACAGGGACGGCAACTTCCGTCCACGATGAAAGCTAAGCGCGGTGCGGTCTCCAACCTTTTCGATTGAAAAGCCCTGCGAGGTCTGATGCAGGTAAATCAGCGCGCCGCCTTCCTGCGAGATGCGGCGGAGTGCCCCTTCCAGCGTAGCATGGCATTCGCAGCCAATTGCGCCGAAGACGTCTCCCATCAGGCAGTGAGCGTGCATGCGGACAAGCACAGGAACCGCGCTGTGCTCGATGTCGCCGCGAATCAGAGCTACGTGCGACTCCCCGCCGTCAACTTCGCTTTCGTAGGCAATCAGACGAAACTCCCCAAAGCGTGTATCGACCAGTGCCTCGCCCACGCGATGCACGTAACGTTCGTGCGCCATGCGGTAGCGGATGAGTTCGGCGACCGTGAGCATCTTCATGTTGTGTTCGCGGCAGAACTCAATCAGGTCGGGGACTCGGGCCATGCTGCCGTCGTCTTTCATGATTTCGCAGATCACGCCGGCCGGGACCATGCCGGCCAGCCGCGCGAGGTCGACGGAAGCTTCGGTCTGTCCGGCGCGCACCAGCACGCCGCCCTTGCGGGCGCGCAGGGGAAAGACGTGTCCTGGACGGGCCAGGTCAGAAGGTTTGGTGGCGGGATCAACGGCCACCTGAATCGTGCGGGCGCGATCGTAGGCGGAGATGCCGGTGGTTACGCCCTGGCGAGCGTCGATGGCCTCGCAAAAGGCGGTTCCATACTGCGAAGTGTTCTCGGCGGTCATGGGTCCGATACGCAGATGCTCGAGGCGCTCTTCGGTCATGGCGAGGCAGACCAGGCCGCGGCCATACTTGGCCATGAAATTGATGGCTTCTGGCGTGACTTTCTCGGCAGCCAGGGTGAGGTCGCCTTCGTTCTCGCGGTCTTCGTCATCGACGACCACGATCATCCGGCCGGCGTGGATTTCCTCGATGGCGTCGGGGACATCGGTGAATGGGGGCTGGGGGGCCATATTGAGGCGATTCTAGCAGACGGCTTACACTCAGCGCTGGCGCCTCTTCGGGTGACTCTGTGGTCTCTGAGAACACAAACCCCCCGCCCAAGCAAAGCTTGGACGGGGCGCCCTCGGAAGTCGATTTCACATCGGCTACCATCGAATTGGGTAACACTTGGACATGCCGATCACGCTCGACGACATCCGGCGCTTTGCGGTTGCTCGAAGCCTCTTCACTCCGACGACTCTCAAACGGGCCCTCGATAAGCTGGGCTTTGTACAGGCGGACCCGATCCGGGCGCCGGCGCGTGCGCAGGACCTGATATTGCGACATCGGGTCAAGAACTACCGGGTCGGTGACCTCGAACGACACTACGTCAGGCTCGGCATGGAGGAGGACTTCTTCATCAACTATGGCTTCTTGACGAGATCGGTGCAGGCGCTGATGCATCCGCGTTCTGACAGCCGCGTCCCGGCAGAGAGCCGTCAGCCTTGGCCTGCGGCGCGCCGTAATCGAGCCCAACTCCTGCTGGAATTCATACGGGAACGCGGCTCCATACACCCACGCGAGGTCGACGACCATTTCTCGCACGGCACGGTGAGGAACTATTGGGGAGGCTCATCGAACGCGACTACTCACCTGTTGGATGCCATGCATTACCAAGGTTTGTTACGCGTTGTTCGACGCGAAGGCGGTATTCGCATCTATACCGCACACCAACACGGACCTGGGCCATCCGATGAAGCCGCTCGCCAGGCGCGGCTCGACAGGCTGATCGATGTGGCCGTCGGCATCTACGCGCCGATGCCGTTAGCGAGCCTCAGGGTACTGGTGCGCCGCTTTCGTTTTGCGACACCACAGTGGCACTGTGCGTTGCCGAGTGCCTTACAGCGGGCCAAAGAACGGCTTGCGCACGCCCGCCTCGATGGCGTGGATTGGTATTGGCCCGCAGACGAGGATGTGGTGCGCTTTGCTCCACAAGACACGGTGCGCTTGCTGGCGCCTTTTGACCCGATCGTGTGGGACCGCTCGCGCTTCGAGCTCTTGTGGGGATGGGTGTACCGGTTCGAAGCCTATACGCCCCCGCCGAAACGCAAGCGAGGATACTATGCTCTGCCACTGCTTTGGCGCGACCGCGTAATTGGATGGGCCAATCTGTCGGTGAAGAACGATGTTTTGAGATCAGAGTTCGGCTACATTGACTCGGAGCCTACCGGCCGAGCGTTTAAGCGTGAACTCAAGGCGGAGTTAGACCGCGTGCGAGCTTTTCTGGGCCTGAAAGCTTGAACTCCGAGATGATTACCCGGTCAGTTCGTGTTCGGCGCCGAGGAACAGGGCGCGCAGGGCGCGGATTATCCAGCGTGCCAAGATCACGATGATCAAGACGAAGATCGTCACCAGAGTGCCGGCGAGGTAGGGATGGCGCGTCGCGAGCCAGGTGAGGCCGATGGCGAAAACATCTTCGCCCAGGCTCAGCGTTATGTTGGAGAACGGTTCCGGCGAGGGTGTGACGGCAGCCCGAGCGGCGGTCTTGCCGCCGTGCGCCGCCAACGCTACGGCTGCGCCGAGCAGAGTCGCCAGCAATTGGTGCTCGGGCGAAAGCTGGCTCGTCGCCTGGTAGGCCAACAATCCAGCTACGGGGACGCGAATGAAGGTGTGCAAGGCATTCCAGATCAGATCAAACGCGGGAATCTTGTCAGCAAAGAACTCGACTACGAACAGCGCTAGGCTGGCGGTAATTACGGGCCAGCTTTCGAGCAACTGCAGCCCCGGCGGCAGAGGAAGATGCCCGAATCGCGCGAGCAGCCCGAGAACGGCCACGGTGGCATATAGGTTCAGCCCAGCTGCGAAGCCGATTGCTGCCAGCAGGGCGAACAGTTCACTGAGCGGAATCTTGAGAACATCGAGCATGCTGTCCGTTTGCAAATCGCAACCGTTGCGTCGAGAAGAACCCGGAGGAGCGTCCAGAAACAGAAAGGGTCGCTCGCCTGAATGACTAGGAGCGACCCTCAAAGCGTTGCCACGCTGTTCTTGCCAGATCTGGCTAAAGCGTGGACTCGATCTCAAAGCCCCAGGCTTCCAGAAGAGGCTCGGGGATGTATTTCGAATTCTTGTTGCGCCGAGCCCACTCCCGCAGACGAGTCGATCGAAGATACTGATCGGGGGAAAGCTTGTATTCGCGCACAACCTGTTCAAATTCGGTGATGGTAGGGGTGATCGGCCCGATCGGTTCGGGCTTGCCCCAATTCGGATTTCCGCGTCGCTTGGCCATGAAAAGTGCCTTTCCACCTCAGGGGGAAATAAACTGCTAAGTCTCTATCAATATGATTCTCCATATCGTCTTCGGGATGCAGGAACAACGACGTCCTTACTGTGGACAAGTCAACACCTTACAGTGGCCTACACACAACCCAAAGCTGATCGGAGATTCAGTATCTTAGGGTTAAACTGCTCGAAAGTCAATGGGGAATTTCACCAAGAACACATTAGCAAATCGAATCTAAGGTCATGTAAATAATAGAGTTATTGTTCGTTCGATGTTGGATTCGGCATTGGCTTGGATAGATTCCGCAGGAACACGCCTGCCGCTCTTAATCGCGGCGAACTATCGAGAAAGAACACAACCGCGATTACGCCGGTAACTCATTTGTGCGGACAGCCGTTGATGTTCGATTGAGATGGACATACAGTGCAGGCAGGGGGTCCCCCGACCTTTGTCCCGGTCTGCCCCTGCAACTTTCGGGATGCGGGTATCATTCTGCACTCTGGGAGTTTGCTACTCCGAAGTCGGCCTGCTCATGAGTCTGAAGTCATTGCTACTGTGTTCGGACGAGAAGATCGTGCGGGTATTGCGCCGGGTATTGGGCGATCTTGATATCGCGGTCGATTTGTGCCGCGACGCCGACGCCGCGTTGCGTAAGCTGACCCGGCAACGGTTTGAGGCGATCATCGTCGACACTACCGACGACGGTGCCTCGGAGGTACTCCGCAGTGCCCGAATTGCTCCCTGCAACAAGCAAGCAGTTGCCGTCGCCATCGTCGAGCCCATCATCGGGCTGCAGGCGGTGTTCAAGATCGGGGCTCACTTCGTGTTGTACAAGCCGGTTTCAAGCGAGCGGGCGAAGTCCAGCTTTCGGGCCGCCCGGGCCCTGATGAAGAGCGAACGGCGGCGCAACACGCGAGTGGCGGTTCAAATCCCCGTCGTAATGCGGAACCTGGATGGCGGCGCCAACATGAAGGTGACGACCACCGACTTGAGCGAAGGTGGGATGGCCGTCAGCGTAGCAGGACAGCGTCGTCCAACCGGACGCTGGCAAATGGTGTTCAACTTGCCGGGGATGGGCACCTCGGTAGAAATCCCGGCCGAATTCGCTTGGGAAGGAACCGGATCCCAGGCGGGGCTGCGCTTCCAGCAAATCCCGCCGGAGGCGGCGCGTCACTTGCGCGAATGGCTGAAGCAGAATTCTCCCGACGTCGATCAGGATGATCCGCCGATCAGCTGCCAGCTCACCGACCTGAGTCTAGGGGGATGCTACCTCGAGATTTCGTCGCCATTCCCTGTAGCCAGCCGCGTGATGCTCTCAATGCGGGCCGGAGGGGTCGAAGTGCGGGCCCAAGGCGTGGTGCGGGTCATGCACCAAGACAAAGGCATGGGTGTGGAATTCACGCAAGCCACTTCGGAACATCGCGCAGCGGTTGAACGGTTCCTGGGAGTGCTCAGCGACAACCGTACGCTGCTACCAGAATTACTGGTTGAACCAGAAGGCTTGGAGTCTGAGGCTAGCCCAGCAAGACCGCATGCGGGAGAGACGGATGATCCGCTACTGCAGTTGTTTTACGCGGAGCCTCTCACAGCGGAATCGTTCCACGAGGCGCTTCGCAACCAGCGAGCGACGCCGCCCGCCGAGAGTAGAGGCGCGGCTGCCGCATCCCACGCCTAAGCTGTACAGTCCTCGATTGTTTCACTAGATTTATCCAAACCAGTTTGTTCTGATGGTTTGTCCCAGCGTGGTCCCGCCTCCAAGGTAGAATGATCGCGAGCCGGGATGGCAATTAGCAGACGCAGCGGACTCAAAAGCGAAGGATAATCCATCGTAAATCTAAGTAATAAAAGAGAATGCTGGCACATTGGCAGACGCATCGGATTTTGATAGCTCAAGTGCTTGATAAGCTGGCGATGTAGAGCCACACAAATTTGGGGAAACTTGATTCGTTTCGCGAGCCCGAGCCAAGCTAGCCCGAAGTCAGCCGGGAAAGTGTAGAGACTAGACGGGCAGCACTTAAGCCCCGATCAGGAACAGGAGTGAAGGGGTAGTCCAGACCGCAAACCGGATGCGGAGGCTTCGTACCGACCGGGCGGCGAAAGCCGTGGTCGGTAGGAAAATAGGGCTTAAAGGCCCGTGAGGGTTCGACTCCAAATATAAATGCGGTTTAGTCCAGCTTCTTCTCCGAGAGAACCTTCGACATCAGCTCAGCCGCTTCTTGCGGAAGCCGGTACGAATAGGAGTGATGGAAAGGTCCGGTCTGTCCCAATCTCCCAAGCGCCAGACAGGCTGGCGCCCGGCTTCGGTTACTCTGTAAATCTCTCATTTCGAGCTGTTATATTCTTTATCGGTAACAGGCTCTAACCAAATCGTCTTTCCCTTTTGAGTTGGTGTAACCGCCAGGTAGGCAAAGCCACTTTTCGGTGACGCGCCGTGCCAATGCTCTACACCCGGAAGACACTTTACTACTTCCCCCTTGTGAACGATTTGTATGGGCTTTCCCCTTTCCTGGTAAAAGCCTGTGCCTTCGGTGATGAGCAGAACTTGACCGCCTGGATGAATATGCCAATCCAGCTTCGCTCCGGCATCATAGGTTGCCATGGCAATACTGGGATCGAACGTACTGTCCCCTACGTTTAGCTCACTAAGCCAGATATTCCCCGTGTGATTTTTGGTGGTGGACAGTTCGCCCTTCGGGAAACCTGAATCCGCTGTTTGTGCTTGAGATTGGAAGATGAATAAAGAACTCACCGCGAAAGCGATGACTAGAAGTTTTGTTTTCATATCTTAATCTCTCCTTTGTGCTTTTTATTCGGGGGTGCTGCCAATTCGACATCACAAGCGGGAGCGGTCTCAGAAATCGGTGCGTTTCCCCAATTCGGTCGCCAACTGCATCACGTCAAGCCGCGCTTTCCAGGGATCCGGAATCGCGCTGGCCGAACTATCCGGATGGAAATCGAAGATCAAATCCTTGCTCGGATCGTAACGCGGCCAAACCGGGAAGCCCGCACCATT
Source organism: uncultured Acidobacteriaceae bacterium (assembly GCA_963719615.1). GTDB lineage: Bacteria > Acidobacteriota > Terriglobia > Terriglobales > Acidobacteriaceae > Sulfotelmatobacter. The sequence goes on from CAVRCR010000058.1 coordinate 11,404, forward strand.
CGGATCGCCGGTCTTGGCGAAGTTGACCCAGTAGCTTTGCGCCATTCGAGAGACCGCCTGATCCTGGGGTGTCGGCGGTGGTGGTGGCGGCCCGAAGGCACCGGTACCCAATGTGCCGAACACGAAGGCGATTTCACCGCCATGCGGTGTCCCGGCCCGAAACATCTCCCGCATCGCAGTCTGAACGTAGGAGAACCGATAGAGATAAACGGGCGAACCGTTGGCCGCGAAGGCACTTGCTGCGAAACGGGCCGGCGCGGCCTGGCCGAAGTCGTCGTTAGCCCTCGATACCAGGGTGGCCAAATCCGTCGATCCGTCGGGATCGTAGGCCGCCTTCGCCTGGGCGCTCCACTGGCCGAACCGAGCGAACAGCTGCTCCTTGGTAGTCGCTCTTATCCGGTTACCTGCAGTATCGGCGCTGTTGCTTCCGAGCATGAGCGGAACACGCGGCGGGCGGCGCGCCTTGTAGGCGGTCTCCGCCGTCTCCGTAATTAGCTTGCCGTCAAGGATCGGCCTCGTCTCGTAGGACGGAACGCTACCCCCGGTTGGGTCGGCGCGCCGCGAAGGACCTCTTCTGCACTGAGAGCGCGCAGACGGGCCAGCGCGGCCTGATCCGTGCCCTCGATCCCCATCGAGTGCGCGAAGTTTATCCCGATCGTCTCGGCCGATACCGGATAGTTCGGATCGATGCCGTCCCTGCTCAGCGGCCGCGCGGTGAGTACGCTGTCGCGCGAACCGCCAGACTCGACGATGGCTTTGTGGAACAGGCCTCGCGCCATTGGCGAAGCCAGGAGGCTGTGCACCGAGACGCCGCTGAGCATTCATCGGCGGACTTCCCCAACACCGCCGTGCCGGACAACCTACCATCCGGGCATCATTGTGGTCGCCCAGGGAAGCAAGCAGGCAAATCTCGGCCCGACCAGCTTTATCTATGACGAGTCGCGTTTCCTATTGACCGCAGTCGATTTGCCGATTGTGAGCTGGGTGGCCAAGGCGACCGCGGAGGCTCCCTGTCTCGTGCTATCGCTCAGGTTGGATATGTCCATGGTCCGGGAGTTGCTAGGCCGTGAGGAAGTTCATGTCGCGGAAGCACCTTCGGACAGTCTTGCTATGTCGATTGGCGAGACCACCCCGGAATTCCTGAACGCATGCTGCCGTTTGCTGGATCTGCTGGACAGCCCGCAGGACATTCCTTTTTTGAGCGGTCTGATTGAACGCGAAATCATCTATCGCGTTCTGCGGGGACGCGTGGGAGCGCGCTTGCGCTCAATAGGAACGCTCGGAGATCAAAGCCACCGGACAGCAAGAGTCGTAACTTGGATAACCACGAACTACGCTCAGCCGCTACGCGTAGAGGAACTCGCGGAGATTGCCAGCATGGGCGTATCGACGCTACATCACCACTTCCGAATGCGTACTTCGATGAGCCCGCTACAGTACCAGAAACAGCTCCGGCTTCAGTCCGCGCGGAACCTGATGCTGAACAATGGTCTCGACGCGGCCAGCGCCGCTTTTGAGGTTGGCTACGAAAGCCCTACGCAATTCAATCGTGAGTACAGCCGTTTCTTCGGCCAACCGCCGATGCGAGATATTCGAGCCCTTCTTTCTCCAGAGGCTCCGAAACTTGAATTCGTGGGTAGTCTCTGAATCAGCGTCGTCGTCGCCTTCATCTATAGCTTCAGGCCCTGCCGTTTGAGGCCTCAGAACTACCTCTTGGCGCCTTGTTTCAGGTGGGCTGGCTCTTCAAGGATATCCAGGAGGGCTGTCGCGCAATAGATTCGGTCACGCTTCGCATCGCCTACCCGTCTTACGATATTCGCACGTTCTAGTCGTTCGATGGCGCGCTGCGCGGTCGTAAACGCGATCGCCAATTTGTCCGCCACGCCTTTTGTAGTGATGAAGGGATTTGCCCCCAAGAGCTCTACCACACGCAATGGGTTGTTGCTCGATTCTCCGGAGACTTTCTTCTGCCAATCGGCCAGTAGTCCATTGATGCGCATGGCTCGACTCAAAGCATCCTCAGACATGCGAGCGACTCCCAGCAGGAAATACTCCAACCAATCGTTCCATGCCCCGCGTTCGCTGATCCCGCGCAATCCGTCGTAATAGTCTGGCCTTGATGCTTCAAAGAACGCTGACAAATAGAGCAGAGGTGTCGGAAGGATCTGGCGCTCGATCAGGAACAAGGTGATGAGTAAGCGTCCGACTCGGCCATTGCCATCGAGGAAAGGGTGAATGGCCTCAAATTGATAGTGAGCGAGCGCAATGGTCACCAGAGGCGGCACTGTCGATTCATGCAGGAACTTTTCCCACTCCGCGAGACACGGCTCGACCTCTCCTGGAGGAGGCGGGATGTAGGAAGCAGTTGCAATAGTGCTGCCAGGCTTGCCAATCCAATTCTGAATCTTCCGAAAACGTCCGGGCGCTGCTTGGTGCCCCTGAACGCCCGTCATGAGCTTTTCGTGCAACTCGCGAGTAAGCCTGGCGCAAAGGGGGAGCTTCTTGAGGCGCGAGATTCCGTGCTCAAGAGCCACCACGTAATTGCCAACTTCTTTAAGATCCTCGGGACTTCGATCCACGATCGCTCCCGCCTCAGCGGCAAGCAACTCGCCCAGCGTGGCCTGTGTGCCTTCAATCTTGCTCGACAGAACGGCTTCACGCTGTACGAAGGGCCGGATCAAGATATGAGGGTTGGGAAGCCGACCACCCTCGCCCGCCAACCTTCCAACGAGTCGGTCCGCATCCGAAAGTGCCCCAATCAGCCGCGGTGTCCAGTTCAGTTCTGGAGGCAGGGGCGCTGGCACAAATGCTGAATAGCTGGCCCTCGATACTTTCTGGCCGGGAATGTTGGTAGCGCGCGGCATGTCCGCCTTTTAGAGTCGAAAATAGCGTTCCGTGCTATTTTCACAATCAATGATAATCGAAAATAGCGAGATTGGCTATTTACACGGGTGAAAGCATCGCGAGTTGGTTTCGTAACACTTAGCAGCGGCGTGGTACGTGTGCACTTCGTCATATTGCGAATGCAAATTGACACGAATGCATAGGCGGACGGGAAAAGGGAGTTCTTTACGCTGCTGGGAGCGGTCAGACAAAAAACGCTGGCTGGAACCTCGACTCTGGTCTAAAGATCGAGCATGATCCATGTTGGCGCGTGGTCGCTCGCGTTTTCCTGCCCACGCGCCCATCGGTCAACACCGCCGTCCACGAGCCGGACCGACAAATTCGGCGAGAGCAGAAAGTGATCGAGTCGCATGCCTTTGTCCTTCTGCCACCGTTCAAATTTGTAATCCCAGAATGTCCAGAGCGGCCCGTCCGGATGTAGCTTCCGCATGGCGTCGGTCCAGCCTTGAGCCTGCAAACGCGCAAAGGCCTGTCGGCTCTCGGGTTGGATTAACGCGTTGTTATCCAATGATCGAGTCGGATAGATGTCCTGCGGTGTCGGCACGACATTGTAGTCGCCGGCCAGCACCACGGGTGCGCCGCTCGCCATGAGTTCGGCGGCGTGGGCAATGAGGCGCTCAAACCAGGCCAACTTGTAATTGAATTTCGGTCCAGGCTGCGGGTTCCCATTGGGGAGGTAGATGGAAGTGATCAGGACTCCCTGAACAGCCGCTTCAATGTACCGGGCCTGATGATCTTCAGGATTTCCCGGCAAACTTGTGCAAGTCAGCACGGGAGCGTGGTTTCGCGCGAGAATGGCCACACCGTTCCAGGAGCGCTCCCCTTGCCAGACTGCTTCGTACCCGAGAGCCCGAAGCGCATTCACGGGAAAGGCTTCCTGCTCTGCCTTGAGCTCTTGGAGACTAACCACGTCCGGTTCCGCTTTGGCTAACCAAGCCAGGAGGTTGTCAAGCCGCTTGTTGATGTTGTTAATGTTGAAGGTGGCGACTCTCACCAAGTCCCTTTCTGTCCCTGAGCGGAGTTTCAACAGATACGGCACGGCAATCTCCGGTAACCGTCCGAGCCATTCGTTTTCTGGCGCTGAACAGCGCTACACACCCCGCAACGTGTACTGTGTGTTCATCGAAATGTGCCTTGAGCCCTGCCTCAAGATCAGACTGCCGGTCTGACAAATTGCTGAAGATTCCTTTCGCGTTGTAAATCTTCATCAGTTGTTTGGCCAGTGGGTTGTGCCGCACACCTTCGCCCAGGATCGTAGAGCCGAATATTACCCCGCCATCTCTTAACAAAGGCTTCACGTGCTCAAATACGATGCTCTTGCTCGCCAAATTACCAGGGAGGCAGTGCAAGAGATAGTTGAGCGAGATGGAATCAAATCCAGACATGCCGATATCGATGCGCTGAAGAGCGTTGCCCATATAGCAGGACGGATTGTAGCGACGCAGGCGCTTGGCTGATTTCGCGAGGCTGTGAGGGTTTAAATCGAACAGTGCAATCTTCGGGGCGGTCAGACGGGAAGCGGCATCGATCGAGAAAGTAACCAGTTCCCACACCGATATCCAGATGCTTATCAGAGATATGCTGGTTGCAGAAATCCAGGAGCACACGCGAGGAACATTGCCAGACAAAAGAATTGGAAAGCCCCAAGACCGCCAAGTCATATAACGCCAAAGCCAACGGCGTATAGACGGCGGCTCCTTTGCGAGTATCTCCGTCAGTTCCGTAGATGTTGGGTTCGTGGTTCATCTACTCTGCTCACATAAACTGCAAGGCTCTACGAATAGATCCCGGGCGCCTCATGTCCAAGCTTCTGCACGTACTCAACGTACGATCCAGGATAAACCGTGGGATGGCGGTCCGTGCCGCTCTCACCGCCCAGTTCCAGCACACGTGAGCCGAGACCGCGAAGGAACATGCGGTCATGCGATACGAAGATCATGGTGCCTTCAAAGTCCTTCAGGGCGTCCACCAGCATCTCCTTGGTCGCAAGATCCAGGTGATTCGTCGGTTCGTCGAGCACCAGGAAGTTCGGCGGGTTGTAGAGCATGCGTGCTATCGCCAGCCGCGATTTTTCTCCGCCGGAGAGTGCGCGGATCTTCTTATCCACGTCTTCGCCGGAGAACTGGAATGCTCCCGCCAGGTTCCGCAACGACCCGAGACCGTCTTGGGGAAAATCTTGTTGCAACTGTTCGATGACGGTGAGATCGGAATTGAGCACGTCCAGGGATTGTTGCGCGAAGTAGCCCATATACAGGCTGGCGCCGAGCCGAACGCTTCCGGTATCTGGAGCACTGGCTCCGGCAATCATCTTGAGCAGCGTGGTCTTGCCCGCGCCGTTTCTTCCCATGACGGCCCAGCGCTCTCCGCGGCGGATGATGAGATTGAATCCTTCATAAATCACACGCGGGCCGTAACTCTTGTGCAGATTCTCAAGGACCGCCACCTGTTCGCCGGATCGCGGGGGAAGACGAAACTCAAACTTCACCACATGGCGTTTCTTGGGTAGTTCGATCTTCTCGATCTTATCCAGCGCCTTGATCCGGCTCTGTACCTGGGCCGCTTTGGCCGCGTGCGTCCTGAAGCGATCAATGAAGCGTTGTTCTTTGGCAAGCATGGACTGCTGCCGGTCGAACGCTGCCTGCTGGTTGGTCTCTCGGACCGCCCGCTCGCGCTCGTAGAAGTCATAGTTGCCGGAGTAGGTGATGATCTCGCCGCCATCAATCTCTGCAATCTTTGAGACCAGACGATTCATGAACTCGCGGTCGTGCGAAGTCATCAGCAGCGCGCCAGGAAATGACTTGAGGAACTGTTCGAGCCAGATGATGGATTCGATGTCGAGGTGGTTCGTCGGTTCGTCCATCAGCAATACATCCGGCATTCCGAGCAGGACGCGCGCCAGCGCAACGCGCATCTTCCATCCGCCGGAGAGAGCGCCCACGTCGCCGTCAATCTGATCGTCTTTGAATCCCAGACCGTGGAGCACTTCACGGGCTTGCGATTCGAGCGCGTAACCGCCTAAATGCTCGTACTCCTCCTGAACGTGACCGAAGCGATCAAGAATGCGGTCCATGTCATCAGTTTTGCCAGGGTCGGACATTTCCCGCTGCAGGGCTTCGAGCTCGTGGTGGAGATCGCCGACGCGTCCGCTCCCTGCGATCGCTTCATCCAGGACCGAACGACCCTGCATTTCCTCGACGTCCTGGCGAAAGTAGCCGATCGTCAACTTCTTGGGGACTGAGACCGCGCCCTCATCGGGAGTTTCCTCGCCGACCACCATACGGAATAGCGTTGTCTTGCCCGCCCCATTGGGACCGACCAGTCCGACTTTCTCGCCGGGATTCAACTGAAAAGAAGCGTCCACGAAGAGCAACTGCTTGCCATACTGCTTATTGATGTTTGAGAAAGAGATCATTTTGAAGGAGCAACTCGCGGCACGGTGCCTCTTCCAGTGTAGCCCGGCCAGAAAATTGCCGGCCATCGCAAACTAACAAGGACACCATTGAAATCAACGTGACTTGACATGCAAGTAAACACTTACCTATTATTAAAGGCAACTAATTACTTGCATATTTCATATGGCAGAGCTCCATGACACCGATGTGCTGTTCAAAGCCCTGGCTGATCCCACCCGACGCAAGCTGCTGGACCTGATGCACGCACACGACGGCCGCACCCTCAACGACTTGTGCCAGCACCTGGACATGACCCGGCAGGGCGTGACGCAACACCTGAACCTGCTGGAAATGGCGAACCTCGTCGTCACCGTGCGGCGCGGCCGCGAAAAGCTGCACTTCCTCAATCCGGTGCCACTGCAGGAGATCTACGAGCGCTGGATTGCCAAGTTTGAAAAACCGCGCCTCAAGGCGCTAGGCGATCTTAAACGACGACTGGAGAGAACTAATGGCTAGATCAACCTTTGTCTACGTGACCTACATCCGCACCACGCCGGAAAAGTTGTGGTCGGCACTAACTGACGACGTGGAGTTCATGAAGCAGTATTGGTTCGGCGTGCACTGCGAAAGCCTGTGGAAAGCCGGATCCTCATGGAAGATGGTGCACCCCGATGGCAGCATCACCGACGCTGGCGAGATCGTAGAAGCCGATCCGCCAAGGCGGCTGGTCATCCGCTGGCGACACGAGAAGAAGCCGGAACTCAAGGCCGAAGGCGACTCACTCTGCACCATAGAAATCGAGCGCAGCGGTGCTGCGGTCAAGCTTTCCGTCACCCACACCATCGAGCGCGAGCCTTCGCAGTTCATCGTGGCAGTGTCCGGCGGCTGGCCAAAGATCATCGCCAATCTTAAGTCCCTCATGGAGACCGGCTCGGCCGTTCTGCAGGACCCATATCCGGCCAATTGAGAGGACACACAAAATGACGATCGCATTAACGCTACGCATTGCCCTCGTGGCCGTGGTGGGATCTGCCAGCGGAGCCGCTCAAGCTGGGTCTGCGCAGGTTGGCGCGGTGAAGAACATCGTACTCGTGCATGGTGTCGCGACTGATGGCTCGGGGTGGCGAGGCGTTCATGACATCCTGACCAAAGACGGATACCGCGTGAGCGTCGTCCAACAGCCTCTTACCGGCCTCGCCGATGATGTCGCCGCGACAAAACGCGTCATCGACCGGCAAGATGGCCCGGTGATACTCGTTGGCCACAGCTATGGAGGCACAGTCATCACGGTTGCCGGTGCTGACCCGAAGGTGAAAGCGCTGGTATACGTTGCCGCCTTGCAGCCCGACTTAGGTGAAACGACGAATCAGTTGCCAGCTTCCACGCCGGGGAAGGTGCCCAGCAGCGACGTGCAGGTAACCAAGGATGGCTTCCTGTTCGTAGACCCAACGAAATTTGCGTTTGACGTTGCGGCTGATCTGCCTCCAGCGCAAGCAAAATACATGGCGGATTCGCAGATGCCGGTAGCAGCGGCCGCGTTCGACACCGCAGTCACCGTTGCGGCCTGGCACGACAAACCCACCTACGGGATCGTGGCCACGGACGATCGCGTGCTCAATCCCAAGCTGGCACGTTGGATGTACAAGCGCTCAAGGGCAAAAGTGAGCGAGGTCAAGGCCAGCCATTTGGTCTACATCTCCCACCCTGACGCTGTCGCCCGGGTAATCGAGACAGCCGCGCGCGCCGTCAAGTAAGCAGCGGAGCGCCCTGAAATGAAGGGGCAATTACGAGCACGTCGACGACGTCACGACAGGTTCAATTTGGATTGAAGTTGGTTTGGTAGCCCGTCGCAGAATGCTTTGAGTGAACGGCACAGACATCCGTGCCATCTGTGGAAAATGCCCAAACTGACACATTTACTTATACATTTTCACAATTATTTCTCGATGAGTTGTTTATTAGCATGGCACAACTAACATACACAGCGGACTCAAAATTGGAACGGCATCCCTCCCGCATCGTTCAGTTCCAAGTTCGAACTTGCCAACACGAGTTTAAGGTACAGATTTGGGCCCGTGACATAAGTCATCGTCTGAGCCGGCCTGCGAGTCTAGGCTAAGGTTAGGGTCAAAGGGGCCCACGCATGGACGAGATTACGGGCAAAACAAGTGTTTCGGAGGCAGGTACTCACTGACTTCGTGCCTAGCGTTGCCTTCCCGCTGGTGGGATTGACGGGCTTCATCGAGTTCACGGCGCTGCCCTAGTGGGGAGTTGGTGCGATGAGCCGCCCGCACCGTCCCCCCGTCCATGTCCGCCAGTTCGCGTCTGTACAATAGCCACGGTGGCGGAAATCAAGGTTGACCACGCTCAGACGCTGGCGAAGGTCCAGATCTTCTCTGGGCTCACGGAATCTGAACTAGCTTTCCTGGCCCAGCGTGCGGTGCCTCGCCGTTTTTCTCCGGGCGAAACCGTTTTCAGCGAGGGCGAGCCGTGTGCGGGACTGTATGTCGTCGAGTCCGGCCACGTACGCATCTTCAAAAGTTCCGCTGGTGGACGTGAACAGGTTCTCAGTATCGATGGGCCAGGCAGCTCCGTCGCAGAGCTCCCGGTCTTCGATGGGGGAAACTACCCGGCCTCTGTGGCCGCGGTCGACGACGTCACACTTCTGTTTGTCAGTAAGCAGGACTTTCAGGCACTCTGCCTGGCTCATCCTCAAGTTGCGCTCAAGGTGCTGCGCGTGGTCGGTGCTCGGCTGCGACGGCTGGTGGGCATCATCGAGGAGCTTTCATTTACTACCGTGCGGCACCGGCTGGCTTCGTTCCTCTTGCGCCTTGCTCGAACTGAAGGCAAGCGCACGGCTGACGGAGTGGAAGTCGCTTTGCCGGTCAGCAACCAGGAATTGGCGTCGCAGATCGGAACAGTCCGCGAACTGGTTTCCCGGAATCTCTCCCGCTTCCAATCCGAAGGATTGGTAAGGATCGATGGACGCAGCGTGATCATTCACGACTTGAAGGCTTTGGAAGCTGAGCTCCGGTCTGCCGAATAGGTCTTCGAGACCTCCCAACCTCAAGTCTGACGGCTTCTTGCGGTCGCTGTGACAAAAGTCATCGGCATGCTTCTGATGTTCCACTAACTTCAGAGCATCAAGCGCACCACAAGAAGTGGAGATGCGCTGCCGAGGAGGATGCGATGAGCGTGACCACCGAGAAAACTGTGCGGGAATTAGCCCTGGAAAACCCTGCCGCAACCCGGGTCTTTGAGAAGCTGGGCATCGACTATTGTTGTGGGGGAAATCAGTCTTTGGAACAAGCCTGCCACGCGGCTAATCTTCTGGTGGATCAGGTCCTTGATTCCCTCGAAATGGCAGAACAGACATCGCGAGCGACCCAGAAGATCCATGACTGGCAAAGGCAGCCGCTGGGCGATCTGGTCGCGCACATCAACGGTACTCATCACAAGTACACACGCGAGGAGATTGCCCGCCTCGGTCCTTTGCTTGAGAAAGTGTGCTCGGTCCACGGCAAAAACCATCCCGAACTGCTGCACATTCGCGCGAGCTTTGCCGGGCTGGCACTGGAACTGACCATGCACATGATGAAGGAAGAGAAGGTGTTGTTCCCTCACATCATCAGGATGGAGGAGGCTGTCATTCAGAATGAGCCTATCCTGCCGCCGCCTTTCGGCAGCGTGCAAAACCCGGTTTCAATGATGGAACAGGAGCACGACTCCGCGGGTGCTGCATTGCGGGCCATGCGCCAGGCCAGTGGTGGTTACGTTGCTCCGCCCGACGCGTGTATCAGCTACCAGACGCTTTACAAAACCCTGGCGGAATTCGAAGCGGATCTGCACCAACACATTCATCTTGAAAACAACATTCTGTTTCCGCGAGCGATCGCGATGGAGCAGTCGCAATAACCGACTCGAAATCGTGACTTTGGTAGAACGCCACTTATTGAACTGGCTCCCTGCCGCTAAGGCCAAGCTGGGCCGGACGAATGCGCCCGGCTTTCCGGTGCTCATGACAATCCTTGTGCAGTTCCTTAGATACATGCACGAGAGCGGCTGAGCCACCACCGGGAGCCAGAGACTCTGAGCCTAGGAGCATGCTTCGAAAAATCTCTTCATAGACGGCATCGGCGACATGACTTTTTTGTTCAAGTATCGGGCTGCGGCCGGCAACCCCGAGAACGGAAACTACGTGGTGACTGCAATGCTGGCTGCCACTGTCCCAACCAGCACATTCACTAACGGTTCTCACAGATGCATCACTTACGCCCACGCTGGCGTTAGGAGAAAGGCTGGGAAACTTTGACCTGCAGGGGAAAGGATGGTGAAGTTCGGGTGAAAGCGCGGACCGCTGGTGGCTCCTTGCCTGACATAATGGCGCGCGGGGGCGTTCATCCTGGGGGCGTGGTGGATCGGCTCGGCGACGGGTGTGTCCGGAATCGAACCACGCCAGATCGTTGCAGCGATGCCAAGCAGCGGTGCCTAAGCGGAGTTCGTCTGCCTGCCGCAATGCGAACTGGTTCCTCTGCCGACCGGGTGGACGCCGCGGAGGCTGTCAGCCTCGTCCTGAACTACATCACGGCGTGCCGGATGGCTGCACCGTCCGCTAAGGTCTGCCCGCCTTTTCCCTTACCATTTCTTACCGTTTTGTTGCTTTTTTAGGGATCAGACGTGATCTTACTTGAGGCGAGAAAGGCTCAAACACAGCAAAACTCTGCAACTTGTTGGTTCCGTTGACCTGTGGAAAACGTTCCAACAAAATCCCCCCCAGCACCAGGAAGCCATTCGATACAGCCAAACAACTGCCTGAGTAGTTACGCGGGACGGCTGCGCTGAGGGGCATCTCGTGGGTTCGATTTTGCTTCGAATGTACAATGTTTGTCGTTATGCGGACGGTGTCGGACATCTTCGCGCAGATCTTCCGCAACCTCTGGGCGCACAAACTGCGCTCGTTTTTGTCCATGTTCGGGATAGCCTGGGGTGTGGGATCGTTGCTACTGCTGGTGGGCGTGGGCGAAGGCTTCCGGTCGGGCAACAAGCGCGAGTTGGCTGAGTTCGGCAAGGACATCATGTTTCTGTTTCCCGGGCGCGCGCCAGCGGTCCAGGGCAGCATGAACTCTGCCCGTCCTTATCTGCTCACCTACCAGGACTATCTGGATGTCCGTACGCAGGCCCCTCATGTCCGAAATGCGTGTCCTCTGCTTTCCCGCACCGACCTGAAACAGGTGAGCGAATTTGCCAGTGCAGGGGTCGAAATTCTCGGCGTGGAGCCTCAATTGAACGAGATCAGCTACCTTCCCCTCAAGGAAGGACGCTGGCTGAATGAATTGGACCTCGCGCAGAGACGCAACGTGATCGTCCTCGGGAATGAACTGGTGAAGACCCTGTTCCCCGGGCGGCCAGCGGTGGGCGCGTTCGTCCTTCTGAATGGCCTGAGGTTCGAAGTCATTGGCAGCATGCCGCACCTCGGGCGCGGCGACAACACGTGGTTGAATATGCGCGGCTACATCCCGTTCCCGGTGATGGCCACGAACTTCCCCCTAAAGGGTGAAAATCACCAGAACTCCATTTCCTTTATTGAATATCAGCCTCGCGTGACCGCTGAGCACGCATTGGCGCAGGCGGATGTCCACAAGATCATCGCCCGCAATCATGGATTCGATGCCAGCGATAAGAACGCCTTCGACGAGTGGGATTCGATCGAAGAGTCAAAAATGGTAGGGACCATTTTCGACGTTATGAATATGTTCCTGGGCACGGTGGGAATGGTTACGCTGGCGCTGGGTGCGATTGGGGTAATCAATATCATGCTGGTCGCCGTCACCGAACGCACCCGCGAAATTGGATTGCGCAAGGCCCTGGGCGCCACCAATCGCAGCATTCTCTTGCATTTTTTTCTGGAAGGATTGCTGCTCACACTGGGCAGCGGGTTGATTGGCATGAGTCTGGCTGGCGGCTTGATGTCTCTGATGGGAGGAGTGCAGGGGCCGGGCGGATTTGATCCGCCCAAGCTAGTACCGATGTCGGCGGTGCTGGCGATTGGCAGCCTGACTCTGGCGGGGGTGGTCGCGGGTCTTTATCCCGCGCGTAAGGCCGCCATGCTGCAACCGGTGGAAGCGCTGCGGCAGGAGTGATGAGATGTTCCGTGATCTGCTTCGCGAAGCCTACGCTGCCATGCGTCACAATCGGCGACGCACCGCCTTGACCATGCTGGGCATGGCGTGGGGTATCGCCACGGTGGTCATGCTGCTCGCTTATGGCAACGGTTTTGGCCAGGCCTGCGCCAACATCTTTGCGAATTTCGGCACGAAGCTTGTGATCGTCGTTCCCGGCCGAACTTCGATGCAGGCGGGTGGTCAAAAAGCGGGGATGCTCGTCCGCTTTACCCAGGAAGATGTGGACACGCTTAGCACGAACCTTCCCCAAATCACCCACATCACGCCAGAAGTCAGCAAGCAGGTAAGCGTTCAGTATGACACCCGAGTTTTCACTTTTCCCGTCTCTGGCAACTATCCTAACGTGATTGATGTCCGCGCCCTCAAGGTCGGGCAGGGCCGCTTCTATAACCCGGAAGACGAGATTCAGCGAGCCCGCGTGGCCGTAATCGGTTCGGAAGCCAAGGAAAAACTGTTTTCCGGGCGCAACGCGCTCGGGGAGCACATCCGACTCAACGGCCTCAGTTTCGAGGTGATCGGCGTCCTGAAAGGTAAAATGCAGGAGGGAAACGACGATATCAACCGGGTTGTGTACATTCCCTTCAGCACGATAAGTGATCTGAAGTCGACTCATTATCTCGACACCATCTGGTTCACCTACCAGACTCCTGAATACGAGAGCCTGGAACAAACTGTCCGCGCCATCATGGCAACGCAGCACAAGTTCAACCAGACCGACCATCAGGCCGTGGAGGTTTTCAACCTGATGACCCAGGTGCATCAGTTCGAAATCATTACTATCGGGTTGAAGATCCTGATGGGTTTCATTGGCACGCTTACACTCGGCATCGGCGGCGTAGGCCTGATGAATATCATGCTGGTTTCGGTGACGCAGCGCACTCGTGAAATCGGTGTGCAAAAGGCGCTGGGGGCTCGGAGGAGGTACATTCTGCTGCAGTTCCTTGCCGAAGCTCTGACCATTACCTTCATTGGTGGTGTGCTGGGAGTGGTGCTGGCCTACGTGGTGGCGCTTTCGGTGGGAAGGCTGACTTTGTACAGCGCCTTTGCCAAGAACGCAGAAGCTGGCGACATCCGGCTGATCATCGCCCCTGGAACGCTGATCGCTTCCACGCTCATTCTCGGTGCCGTGGGTCTGATCAGCGGCATGATTCCGGCTTTCCGCGCTTCGCGCCTGGATCCGATCGAGGCTTTGCGACACGAATAAGGTTGTCTAAAGGCGAACTCGCAGCGAGTGGAAAAAGAGCCTTAGCTCAGAGGAAGATCGTTGACGACTGTCTGCACCATGTGATCCGCGTGCCGCCACCAACCACGGAAGATGCGGTCAGCGGCATGACGAACCCGCAAGGGACACCAGCCATCCGCGACACCAGCCATCAGAGGGGCGGGGCACGGATTCTGCCGACCGTCCCCGCTGTGCCGCGCCGCCGAATCGATGAGGCTAACATCGATGGACCGCGTGTCAAGGCGAAGACCTTGGTGGAGCGCCTTAAGGGCGCTTTCTTTCGCGCTCCAGAGCAGAGTTATGAGCAACGGCCGTTCCTCCACGAGTTCTTGCTCGACCAGCGCTTGCTCGTTGGCCGTGAAGTAATCGGCGACGAAGACATCGCTACGGGGTTCGATCATTTCCAGATCACAGCCAAGGCTGGCTTTGGCGAGCGCTACGGCACACATGGCAGCGCCTGCACGGTGGCTGAGTGAAATCGTGACTGACGCAGGTTGGTTGAAGAGATAGACTTCTGGGGCGCCGGATGCTGCGGCATGGATCTCGAGGTTCGCCAACGCCCAAAGATCAGTAGGCAGATTGAGGCGGGTTGCGAGCGCGCGCTTCGCGGTCCAGCGACCCAGTCGCCAGTCGGTGCGCCGTTTGGCAAAGCGCATGCCGGCGAGGCACAGCATTTCTCTCGCGCTCAGCCATTGATTCTCGGCAGGCACGTCGGCTTCGGTCTGCTCCAGCCAATAGACGTCCATGAGTCTTCCGCCGAGAACTAGGCGGCTTCCACGATCTCCAGTACCGGCTCTCCTTGCGCCTTCTCCTCGCTTCTCATGCCCCGTTCCACTGCGTCGATGACATACGGACGGAGATTCGCCGGCGGAATGATGTAGTTCAGTGCGCCGACGCTCAGCGCGCGGTGTACACTATGCACGCGGTCAAATTCGCTGGCCATTTCGCCTAGCTTTTCAGAGTACACGACCTTGTACAGTTCGTTCGATTGGGCGCGTAGCCGTCCCTTCTCCGCTCCGTCGGCCTGAAGCATTGCCTGGTTCAGAGCTTGCAGGCGTTCGTCTTTGCGCGTCCGGGCTTCAACTTCACCGGCGAAGACCACTGCTGCCGCAGGGGCGCCACCGATGACGGAGGCATAGGTCCCTTCTAAGGCCGCTACTTCCAGCTTTTCGTTTAGCGCGCGCGAGAAGACTACGTACGCGCCCCCGTGGTACCGCGAGATCACGCAAAATACGATAGGGCCTTTGAAATTCACCACGGCCCTGCCAATCTCTGCGCCGTACTCAAGTTGCAATCGGCGCATCGACTCCGGCGAGCCATCGAACCCGGACAGATTGGCAAGAACCACGATGGGGCGATTGCCGCTGGCAGCATTGATGGCGCGTGCCACCTTCTTGGAAGATTGGGGAAAAAGCGTTCCGGCGGACCACTGGTCGGGACCGTCGGCCGGAACAAATCCCATGCGAGGCATTGAGCGGGATTCGATGCCGATGAGGCACACCGGATATCCGCCGAGATGAGCGTCCCATACCACCGCTGTTTCTGCTGCACGCATGCCGGCCCAACGCTCCAGAGGCGCATGATCCTGGTCGATGGTTGCCATCATCACTCGGCGAATGTCGAAGGGCTTCTTGCGTCCGGGATTGGTCTCGTCTGACAAGATCTCGCCTATCCGAGCGAAACCTTCCTCGCCATTTTCATTGTGCGGATAGCTTTGAACGTCGCGTTCGATGGGATCGGTGGTTTCGGCCCGCCGAGGGAAACGCTCCCCGGGCAAAACGTAGGTGTGTTCATAGTGGCGGAAGAGTATATGGCAAGCTTCATTAATGTCCCGCGCCCAATACTGCGCTTGCCCATTGACGCCCATAATGCGGTCGTAGCCGCCAATGCCTTGATTGTCTTCCGCCGAAATGCCGCCCGAGTAGTCCAATGCGCGCTTGCCGGTGAGAACCATCGCGGCCTTGGGCGTCATGACCAGAATGCCGCGGGTATGCATCAGCATCGTGGCCTCGGCGTTCCAGTAGGGTTGCGCCCCAACGTTGATTCCGTTGATGAGGAGATTTACTTCGCCGCCCGCCTGGGTGAACTCCACCAAACGCCGCAGGACGCGAGCGATCCAGTCCATGTTCTCGACGCCACTGTCCATCGAAATCTTCGCGCCAGCGGAGATGGGGAACCACTCGATGGGAACGCCTTTATGTTCCGCTAGATCGAGAGCGGCGATGATGAGCCGGCACTCCGTCTCGGCCAAGGCTCCTAAATCCCGGCTTGGATCTCCCAGCAGGAGGACCCGCGTCATGCCCTCAGGGTACCGATTCGTAAAGCTGCGGATGACTCCAACGATAATGTTCGCTTTGTTCTGCCCGTAGGGACGATCGACGGGAACCAGTCGTCCTTCCGCGTCGAGATCGTGCTCCACGAAATCGCCGGTAGGGAATTCGGCCCGCGTGTCTTCCCGAGAAGGAGTTAGCAGCTTGACGATTTCGTACGGGTATACCATTCCGCGCTGACGGACGCGGATGACTTTTTGATCGTAGGCAGTCAGCGGTTTGAGCGGGAGCAGTTTGTCGGCAGGACGGAACGTGATAAGCAGACCACTGCCGGCGGGGCTGGAGATGCGGACCACCATGTCGCGCAACTCTCCCGTGGCGGGATTGGGAATGCGGGCACGCACTACAACTTGCTCCAGCCCAGTCCCTCGGCCGACGGCTGCAGTCTGCGAACGAAATCTCGCAATTCATTTGGCTTCAGATGGAGTGGAGGCCAGACGTATAGAAATACCCGGTTCCAATACAAGCGTTCCTGTGGGCGCCGACGCGACTGAAACAGGCGAATCGCGGCCAGAGCTTCCATCAACATGCGTTCCAGATGCGGCAACTGCACGATGTGGCCGGCATCATCGCGGACCGGGGTTACATCGCGCACCTCCGCAACCGCAACCAAACGCTCATCTTTGGGGTTGTCGCGCGCAAATGCATGAATTAAATAGACGTCCTGGACAGAGGGCAAACGCTCGAACTGGAAGTTGCTGAGCCGCCAGAGATGCAGACGCTTCCCCATCATGGGATGCAATCCACGATAGAGCTTTTCCTCCTCGTACCCATTGCTGCTGGGACGATAAGTGAAGTGTTGCATCTGGCTCACGCGTTGGCCTGGAAGAACGCCGGCGACCGCCGCCACGACTCGTCGGATCGAACAAGGAAAGCCAACCAGATTCAACATCGACTGCACATCGCACTGAGTCGCGTCCGGATCCGGCAGTTTGCCGGAATGGCAGACATGAAAGTCCATCACGATGTCGTGATCAGCGGGTACTTGCGCGATCACCGGAAGCATGCGCTCTGCCGCGGCGGAGAGGTCATTGTATTCCGCGTAAGTGGCGAAGACGTGAATGCGCTTGCCCTCATAGTCATATTCAGCCGTGATGCAACATTGTCCGTCTAACACTCGCGGACTCACGTTCACGAGCGTACGGATCTTTTAGTACCTGCAGGTGTGGCCAGAGGGATCTGGACTCGCTCTTTGACGGCTTCAGTCGTGATCATGGTTGGCCTCCCTAACGGCTGCGTCATGCGTTGCGTGCGGGAGCATGTCGGCCAGATTGTGCTGCTTGCTTTAACTACGCGTAGTCGATCGGATTCTTCTCGAACCAGTGTTGATCGCGGGTCTTGCTGATGTTTGTCCACGCGCCGGAGGCAACGCTCGCGGTGAGTTGCCGGTTCTCCCAAATCACGCCTGCGCCAAAACCGATTGCTCCGCCGAACAAACCGCCCGCGAGAGCCCTGGTCGTAGAGCGGCGCCCGTTTGCCAGGTAGCCTCCTACCACGCCCAGGCATGCTCCGATGAAGGCCGGCGCCAACGCCAGACGAACTGACTCGCCGAGATAAGGAACAAGCGGTTCGTCTTTGAGGAATGCATCTTCCCCAGTGCGTGCTCCGTCGACCGCGGAATCCACCAGCCGGCGACCGTAATCAACGCTGGATTTTGACCATTCGAGAAAACTCATCCGGTACCTCACAATGCAGTGGTCGCGGCCGAAGTTTCATCCGGCAAACGACTACGATGCCTTTTCCAGACATTCCATTTTCGATTGGATGAGTTCGAGCAACTCCTCGAGCGTCATGCCTTGATCGAGCATCCCGAGGAGATCGTGCGCGTCGAACCCGACCGTCTCTCCCGCCTGCACCAGTCTCTCGATGGCTTCGTACACCGAAACTTCATGCGATTCGGATAAGTGCGTTAGAACATCTTCGAAGGTATTAATTGACTGGGTTCTGGAGGGCACGAATCTTCAACCTCGGTCCAAATTAGAACTCGTGGGGAGGGTGTGGTCAGCGTCGCCTGTCACGTCGTCGTGTGACGTCCGTCACAGGGTTTTTCGGATGTTAAGGATTTGGCCAGAAAGACGGTCCCTAACGTGCAAATGCTGACAGAAAAGTTTGCAGAGGCGCAACAAAAATGCGCCCCGGGACTGAATGATTCGGCCCGGGGCGTTCCGTGAGTGAAGCTCCCTTTCGACAGTTGCTCCGCTTAGTCTCCCGAAGGCAAAAGCGACTCTTCCATCGGCATGACCTCCGAAACCAGGGACGGGCACTCGCCCAAGATCGGCTGGCAGGCCGCATCCGGGCCGTGTTTCGGGTGCACTTGAAGCTTGACGCCTGAGAACTGTTCTTGCTCGGTGGACCCTGCCAGCGCCGTAGTCGACGCCGTGCCAGCGGCGATTACCTGCGTGAGTGCATCAAAGTATCCGGTGCCTACAAAGCGCTGGTGCTTCACGGCCTGGTATCCGTACTGAGTTTCCCGGGCAAACTCTTTTTCCTGCAGGCGGGAGTAAGCCGTCATGCCGCTGTCTTTGTAGCCGCGCGCCAGTTCGAACATGCTCAGGTTCAAGGCGTGGAATCCAGCGAGCGTGACAAACTGGAACTTGTATCCCATCTTCGCCAGTTCCCGCTGGAAGGTGGCGATGGTTCGATCGTTCAGGTTCTTCTTCCAATTGAAAGACGGCGAGCAATTGTAGGCCAGCATTTTTTCCGGATACTTGGCATGGATCGCTTCCGCGAAGCGGCGAGCTTCCTCGACATCGGGATGCGAAGTCTCACACCAGATCAGGTCGGCATAGGGTGCATAGGCAAGGCCGCGCGCAATGGCCGAATCCAAACCTCCACGGATATGGAAGAAGCCTTCCGAGGTGCGCTCTCGGGTGATGAATTCCCGGTCGCGCGGGTCGATGTCGCTGGTCAGCAGGTGTGCGCTGTCGGCATCGGTGCGCGCCATGATCAACGTCGGTACCCCGAGCACATCCGCGGCCAGACGCGCCGCGACCAGCTTCTGGATGGCCTCTGAGGTCGGGACAAGGACCTTTCCGCCAAGGTGTCCGCATTTCTTGGCCGAGGAAAGCTGGTCTTCAAAGTGGACGCAAGCTGCACCGGCCTCGATCATCGCCTTCATCAATTCGAAGGCGTTCAAGGTGCCGCCGAATCCGGCTTCAGCATCGGCCACGATGGGTGCCATCCAGTAGATACTGTTCTTTCCGTCGAGGTGGTGGATCTGGTCGGCGCGCATCAGGGCATTGTTGATGCGGCGAGCCACATTGGGAACGCTGTCGGCCGGGTACAAACTCTGGTCGGGGTACATCTGGCCGGCGTCATTGGCGTCGGCCGCCACCTGCCAGCCGCTCAGGTAAATGGCCTTTAAGCCGGCCTGCACCTGCTGCACGGCCTGGTTGCCGGTGAGCGCTCCAAGAGCGGGTACGTACGATTCGTTATGCAGCAGCCACCAGAGCCGCTCCGCGCCGAGACGAGCCAAGGTGTGCTCGACCTGGATCGAGCCTCGCAGCTTGGTGACGTCTTGGGCGCTGTAGGGGCGTTTGACGCCTTTCCAGCGAGAGTCTGTGTTCCACTGTTTTGCATTTGGTTGTCTTGAGTGCGCATGTCAGAAATCTCCTGGCCGTTTGTGCCGGTCAGTTCGAGTAGACCGCATCCATGAAGGACTACAAACCAGGTCGCCCGATTTGGCCAGATAGTCCGTTTTGTCCCAGCGGCGTGTGCGGCCCTGAGAAAGAGAGGTACCATACCGACATGGCTACCACAGCGACCCTCAATGACGTTCAGACCCAGATCCTGACCCCAGAAGCAACCCAATTCCTGACCCAACTGGCACGCAGGTTCGAATCGCGAAGGCGCGAACTTCTGGAGCGCCGCCAGTTACGCCAGAGAGAGATCGACGGCGGCACTTTGCCCGGGTTTCTCCCCGAAACAGCACACATCCGCGAAGCGGAATGGACGGTCGCGCCCATACCGAAGGACTTGCTTGACCGGCGCGTGGAGATCACTGGGCCCGGTCGACCGCAAGATGATCATCAATGCGCTGAACTCTGGCGCCAGCGTGTTCATGGCGGACTTTGAGGACTCGAATTCGCCTACCTGGATGAACAATCTCGAGGGACAGGCGAATCTCCGCGACGCTATCGATGGCACCATCAGCTTCGTGAGCCCGGAAGGCAAGCGCTACCAGCTTAATGCCGTGTGGCAACGTTGCTGGTGCGACCTCGGGGATGGCATCTGGACGAAAGCCATTTTCTGGTGGACGGGAAGCCGATCTCGGGATCTCTGTTCGATTTCGGACTCTACTTCTTCCACAATGCGCAACGACTGATCGGCAAAGGCACCGGGCCTTACTTTTATTTGCCGAAGATGGAGAGTCATCTGGAGGCGCGCCTATGGAACGATGTATTCTGTTTCGCCCAGGACAGACTCGGCATCCCGCGCGGCACGATTCGGGCCACCGTTCTGATCGAAACGATTCTGGCTGCCTTCGAGATGGACGAGATTCTGTACGAACTGCGCGACCACTCCTCGGGCCTGAACTGCGGGCGCTGGGACTACATCTTCAGCTTCATCAAGAAATTCCGAAACCGGCCGGACTTTGTGCTGCCCGACCGCTCGGTTGTGACCATGGACAAGCATTTCCTCAAGTCCTATGTAGAGCTGCTGATTCAGACCTGCCACCGGCGAGGCATTCATGCCATGGGCGGGATGGCGGCACAGATTCCGATCAAGAACGACCCCGCGGCGAACGAAAGAGCGCTGGAAAAAGTGCGCCAGGACAAACTGCGCGAGGTGCGGGCCGGACACGACGGCACCTGGGTCGCACATCCCGGACTGGTGCCGATCGCGAAAGAAATTTTCGACGCTCACATGAAAACGCCGAACCAGATCGGCCACCGCTGCAGGACGTCCAAATCACCGCCAAAGATCTTCTGGCTGTTACGGAGGGCGAGATCACCGAGGAGGGCCTGCGGTGGAACATCGACGTCGGCTTGCAATACCTGGAGTCGTGGCTGCGCGGTAACGGGTGCGTGCCGATCTACAACCTGATGGAGGATGCCGCAACCGCGGAGATTTGCCGTGCGCAGGTATGGCAGTGGGTGAAACACGGCGCCGAGCTCAGCGACGGCCGGCCCGTGACGCAGGATATGGTTCGCCGGCATCGCCGAGCAGAAAAAACAAGTTGAACGGGGCCCGCATGGCCGAGGCAGCGAAATTTTCGACCGAATGATGACCAGCGCGGAATTTGCGGAATTCCTGACGCTAGTCGCCTATGATTACATCGATTAGGCATCACGGCACTCTTGGCCCGGAACATGAGTCAGGAATCCGCCGAGATCTCCGACGATTTTCTGGCGCAGCTCAAGCAAGACCTGGTATGCCGACGCGTGGGGCGTGGCATGGCTCGCCTCGAAGATCTCCGGCTCTGTTTGCCTCATTCGATCCGGAACAAAAAAATGCCGCTCGTTTTCGCCGGCTATCTGGCGCAATGGGTGGACATCGGCTTTCAGCGTCCTGTGCTGGTCAAGGAGATGGTTGCCCGCTTCTCCAACTCCGCGCGGGCCCGCCTGCCGCTGCAGAATTACTCTAATCTGCGCCTGGCGGAGGGAATGATCGCGATGTCGGAGGAAGCCAAGGAGGAGGCCATCCGGCACCTTGATTTTGTACTGGGACTCGAAGAGCAGACCGATGACAAGGAACTTCTGTCTATCGCTAATTTCTGGAAGGGCCGCTGCCTGCGCATGAAAGGGGAGTACGATCAGGCGCTGGCCTATGCGGTGAAAGGCAGAGAACTCGCCGGAACTTGGCCACCCGCCCATGGCTGCCGTCATGCGAGTGCTGGAGAGTTGGCTCTTCTTTCAGAAAGGCGACGCGAAGCAGGCCCTGGAGATTCTGCAGGAGGCCGAAGCCGATTTTGAGCAAGACGGACGACTATCTGACTCTGGGAAACATCCATTCTTCCTACGGCCGGATTGCCCGCCGCCAGGGACGTTATCAGCACGCCATCGAACATTTCACTGCCGCCATCGCGCAGTACCGCAAGCGCGATCCGCCATCGCAATGTTGCGCGCACTCTGAACAACATGGCGTAGGTCAAGCGCCTCATCGCGCTGCAGTTGCGCGGCAAAATCGATGCGGACGCAGCCCGGCGCCGCAAGGCTGCTACTCGCGGCGTGCGCGCAAATGAAAAGGCAAGCTGTCCATCGCAATCGTTTTGAGCAACTTCATTAGGAGGCCTGGCCGAACTCGGTGAAGCCGCAGCAATCTACGAGCAGTATCGGAATCACCATGGCTTGGGCAGCGTGCATTTGAACTATGGCTTATCTTCACCTGGACAACGGCGAGCTGGAACACGCGGATTCGGAGGCGAAGACTGCCTTCCATCTCGGCGAAGAAAAGGGCGACTACATCCTGATGGCCCGGGCGCGACTGCTGGACTGCATGATCGAAAATGCCCGCGTGGAAGAAGAAATCGGAGACAGCACTGAACCCGGCAGCCACGCCCGGCTCGCGCAGGATTGCGCCCAGGAAGCGATCGAACTGGCCAACAGACGCAGAACCGCCGACTTCTGGCCGATGCCTACATCTGGCAGGGTCTGACCTATTGCAATCGCTTCTTTGACGACCCCGAGTCGGCGCGCAGATGCTATGACCAGGCCGTTGACCCTCTCCAAAGGCAGTCATACCGACGGTTCCTGGGAAGATCTGGAGACGCTGAAAACAAAAGTTTTGCGTGGCGGGAGGGTGAATCCCATGCTCCGCGCCTGGTCGCAGGGATCCGTCGGTGACAAAACCTTCCAGCAGATCACCGAACAATTTGCTGACCTGATTATCCCTAAGGTGTGGGAACGGGAAGGCCGCAAGGTATCCCGGGTGGCAGCCGGCTGTCCATTTCACCGAAGAAAGTTCGTCGCATTCTGAGTCGTGTCGGTCGGCGAAAGCCTCCGACGGAATAGCCGATTCGTAAGGCAGGGTTGAGTTTATGACGCTTGCGCTGCGTCGCTCCAGGTTGTCTCGGCAACCGGAGGAATGAAACTCATGGCGCGCTCGGCCAGCGCTGTGATGGTCAGGTCGGGATTGACGCCGAGATTTGCCCCCAGAACGGATCCGTCGCAGATGTACATGTTGCGGTAGCCGAATACGCGGTGGCGATCATCAACCACGCCGCGGTCGGGAGACGCGGCAATGACGCAACCTCCGACGCTGTGTGCCGTGCCCGGAACATCAAACAATATTTCTGGAAGAGTGCTCATGGCGGTGCCACCGGCGATCTGCGCGAATTTCCGGGCAAACTCGTTGGCTCTGGGAATGTAAGTCGGCACCTTGTTCCCGCGGCTGACCATCATTTTGCGAAACGGCCAGAACCAGGGTCGTTTCCAGCGCATCTCGATATGTCCCTCGACAGCTTGCATGCAAAGAAGAATCACGTGCTCTCGCGCCCAACCTCCAGGCCACAACAGACGCACGGTTTTGACCGGGTGGAACAGCAGGGAGCCGAAAAGATTCTTGAGCCAGAGCCCG
>CAVRCR010000059.1:0-10082 GCA_963719615.1 uncultured Acidobacteriaceae bacterium
CGCAACATGCTGGCTGGTGTGGGTGGCATTGATCTGGTGCTGCTGGTGATCGCTGCCGACGAGTCGATCAAACCGCAGACGAGGGAGCATTTCGACATCCTGCAGCTAATCGGCGTGGAGCGGGGGATTACGGTGCTCACCAAGTCGGACGCCGTCGACGCGCGGAAACGCTGGATGTGGTGCGGTTGGAGGTGGAAGAGTTTCTGCGCGGTACATTTTTGGGAACCCCGAAATCTTCCATTGTCGCCGTGAGTTCTCTGACTGGCGCGGGGCTCGACGAACTGAAGAAGGCGATCATCGTCGGTTGCGGCGGAGGTCAAGCCGCGGGATTCCCGGGCCTTGGCACGGTTGCCCGTCGACCGCGTGTTCACCATGAAGGGATTCGGCACAGTGGTGACCGGAACTCTGATTTCGGGGACGATCCGGCGCGATGACGAGTTGGAGATCTTTCCCACAGGGCAGCGGGTGCGGGCGCGCGGAGTACAGGTGCATGGGCAGACGGCCGACGCTGCCGCGGCCGGGCAACGCACCGCGCTCAATCTGACGGTAGCTAGCACCGACGATGTGACTCTGAGGGATGACGCTGGCCCCGCCGGCGATATTTTCAGCCACGCGGGCCGTTGACGTGCAGTTGCGGTTGCTCTCTTCTGCGCCTCGGGCGCTGCGAAGCCGGGCGCGAGTGCATTTCCATTTCAACTCGATGGAGGCGGTGGCGGAGATTGTTTTTCATCGTTCCGCACAACTGAATCCGACGTTGGCAAAGAGCGGCAAGGCGGAGGCGCCGCAATTGGCGCCGGGCTCAGAGGCATTGGCGCGTGTCAAGTTTCCTGGGCCCGCGCTGCTGTTGCCGCGCGATCGATTCATCATCCGCCAGTTTTCTCCCGTGGTGACAATCGGCGGCGGCGTGGTTCTGGACGCGGCGCCGCTTCCAGGATTTAGGCATGCGGCCGTTGACGCCCTGTTGCAGGCGTCCGCTGCAGACGATCCGGTGGCGATGCTGACGACAAGGGTCGCCCGGCGCGGATACGGCGGGCTGACCATGGCCCAGGCGGTGACCGAGACGGGGTGGCGCAAGGAGATGATTGTGTCTTACCTGGAGGGCCCACTCGCGGGGAAGACCGTGCTGCGGTTCGGCGACCTGTTGCTGGATTCAGCGGCCATGTCGGCGTTAACCAGGCTGTCGCCAGAGACGGTCTCCGCGTTCCACAAAAAGAATCCGCTGGTCGCGGGCATGGGCAAGGAAGGGCTGCGGGAGAAATTCGGTTTGAGTCCGGAGGTTTTTGCGGCAGTGACCGATTCTCTGGTGCGCGAGAAGAAGATCGAAGTATCCGGCGATCTGATTCGCTTGCCGGGCCACGGCGTGGTGATGAAGGATGAGGAAGCGGAGTCGAAAAAGAAGATTGAAGACGCGTTTGCGTCGGCGGGATTGAAGGTCCCGGCGCTGCACGAGGTGATTGCCGGGCTGAAGGTGGACAAGGCGCGAGCGCAAAAGATTGTGACGCTTTTGCTGCGAGACAAGGTGCTGGTCAAAATTTCCGAAGAACTCGTGTTTCACCAGAGCGCACTCGAGCAGTTGCGACGGCAGATTGCCGGGCAGAAGGCCAAGTCGCCGAAGATGGACGTGGCTCAGTTTAAAGAGTTGACCGGCGTCAGCCGCAAATATGCCATCCCGCTGTTGGAGTATCTGGATCGGGAACGGGTCACACGGCGTGTCGGGGATGTCCGGGAAATTCTTTAGCCACGGATTTGCACGGATTGGCAGGGATAAGACAAGAGCATTGTGGCCCATCCGTGTGATCCGTGGCGCGGTTAAATCTTCTCCTCGGGGAACTCGACCTCCAGACCGAGTGGATCGGTGAAGCGGTTGGTGAGGTTGGCAAGGCCCGTGAGCAGGTGGATGTCGACGATCTCGGGATCAGAAAATACCTTCTTCAAGGGGACGAAGTCGGCATCGTTCACGTCGTGCGGGGTTCGCGTAAGCTTTTCGACATATACGAGCGCTAAACGTTCCTTCTCGCTATAGCGCGAGTAGTCTCCGGCTTTGAGCGCGGACCAGTCTTCTGCCGTCAGTCCCACGCGCTTCGACGACACGACGTGGTGCTGCGTGCAATAGTGGCATCCGTTGATCAGAGAAACGCGGATGTAGATCAGTTCGTACAGCTTGCGGTCGAGCGAGCGGCCGACGCTGGCGTAGAAGGGAAGAAAATTCTTGAGCATCTCGGGACGGTGGGCGAGCGCCTTTTGCGAGTTACCAGGCTTACCGCGAAGCGTCTTTTCATAGATTTCCTTCACTTCGGCAATCGCTGACTCCGGACTGATCAGACTGATGCGCGCCATCGGATTCTCCAGAATGGAAAGTGGTCGAGTCTCTTGTTCATGATCGCAGATTGTGTTGTCCTATGCCGAAGAGCACCCACGCGTTCCGGTTCTTACGCAGATGGTCGATGCGAATTGCAGATTCACTTATGCGAATCGTGAGCATTGTGTTTATTCTAGCTTGCGCGGCGTCCTTGTCAGTTCGCCTGCGCAACCCTCAGATGGGAGCACGGCTTGCAACCCGTAGCAGGCAGTCGGTTCGCGCCGAGAACCGTAGTCAGGAGTCAGGAGGAGCCAATGAAGTTGAGTGGAATCGTAATAATTTTGGTCGCTGCAATCACGGGCTCAGTTCACGCGCAATCAGGTGATGCGGCGGTCCAGTCAAGAATCGTCGCCTTGGAGCAATTGTGGAACCAGGCCTACAAATCGGGCGACACGAAAGCCCTGAATTCCATCCTTGACGACGCGATTGTGCTGGTGAACGACGATGGCTCCGTGCAGACCAAGGCAGAGTTTCTGGCCAGCGTCAAGTCGTCCATGTCGCAGCCCAATGCGCAGCAACAGCAGGTAGCGCCGGAATCGCTGGCCGTCCATGTGTTCGGAAATGTGGCGATAGCAACCGGAGTTATGAGGGTGAAGGGCACAGAGAACGGCAAGTCTTATAGCCGGCGAGAGCGGTTCGTCGACACCTGGCTGAAGAAGGGTGGAGGCTGGGTCTGCGTCGGCACGAACGCTACGCCTGTCCAGCATTAGAAGCGAGATCCTGCCCAGAGTGTTCACCAGAGAGATGCTTCACATTCGTTCCGCAATCATCGATGACGTAGCTCTGCTCCGGACCATGATCCGCGAACTGGCGGAGTTTGAGCACCAGCTTGAACTCGTCACTATCACCGAGGAAGAGTTAGGGCGTGATGGTTTCGGAGAGAAGCCGCGGTTTCGGGCGCTCATCGCCGAGTGGGACGGACAGGCTGCCGGATACGCCCTGATGTTCGGATACTATTCGACGTGGGTGGGGCGGGGACTGTTTTTGGAAGATCTGTTTGTGCGCGAACCATTTCGTGGACGTGGGATCGGAACGGCTCTTCTGGCCGCGGTCGCGCGCATCGCGGTCGAGGAGGATTGTTACGGCATACACTGGGAAGTGCTCGACTGGAATGAGAAGGCGATTGATCTGTACAAGGCTCTGGGAGCGGAATTCCGCGATCAGTGGCGGCCGGTGCTGCTGACCGGTGAAGCCCTGATGCGACTGGCGAAGAAGAGCGGGTGATCGAACTGGTACGAATCATTGGAGCAGGGCTGGCGGGGTCGGAAGCGGCGTGGCAGTGTGCCCGGCGCGGTGTGGCGGTGGAGTTGTACGAGATGCGCCCGGTGCGGCAGACTCCCGCGCATCAAACTGCAGACTTTGCCGAACTGGTGTGCTCGAACTCTTTGAAGTCCGACAGCGAGAATACGGCACCTTGGCTGTTGAAAGAAGAGATGCGACGGGCGGGTTCGTTGCTGATGGAGATTGCCCGGGAGTGCGCGGTTCCAGCCGGACACGCGCTGGCGGTGGATCGGGTCACATTTGCGGCACGGGTGACCGAGGCCATCTCGCGAGAGCGGCGGATTGTGATTCGTCGCGAGGAAGTGACGGTGGTCGACGAGGCTGGATCGGTGTCCATCATCGCAACGGGGCCACTGACTTCTGAGGGATTGGCTTCCGAGATTTTTCGGTTGAGCGACGTTTCTGCCGGTCCCTACATTTCGCGGACGGGGGCGCCCGCGCCACACAAAAACCACCTCTACTTCTAT
Organism: uncultured Acidobacteriaceae bacterium; assembly: GCA_963719615.1. Classification (GTDB taxonomy): domain Bacteria; phylum Acidobacteriota; class Terriglobia; order Terriglobales; family Acidobacteriaceae; genus Sulfotelmatobacter. Next base: position 4,108 of record CAVRCR010000059.1, read on the forward strand.
GACTCGATCAGCCCAATTGTGGAGGCGGACTCGATCGATATCTCGCGGGTGTACATGGCGGCGCGGTACGACAAGGGCTCTGCCGATTACATCAACTGCCCCATGAGCCGGGAGGAATATGACCGGTTCTACGATGCGCTCGTGGCGGCGCAATCGGTCGAAGAACGCGACTGGGAGAAACTGAATTATTTCGAGAGCTGCCTGCCGATCGAGGAGATTGCGCGGCGTGGCCGTGACACGCTGCGCTTTGGACCGATGAAGCCGGTGGGTCTGAAGGATCCGCGGACAGGCAAAATGCCCTATGCCGTGGTGCAACTGCGCCAGGAAAATCTCCGAGCCGATTCTTACAATCTGGTCGGATTTCAGAATCATTTGAAATTCGGCGAGCAGGCGCAGGTCTTGCGGTTGATCCCTGGATTGGAGAATGCACGCTTCCTGCGCTATGGGCAGATTCACCGCAACACCTATATCAACGCGCCGGCGCTGTTGAGGGACACGCTACAGATGAAGGCCCAACCGCGCGTGTTCTTCGCGGGGCAGATCTGCGGCGTCGAGGGCTACGTCGAGTCGATTGCAACCGGACTGATGGCGGGCGTCCACGCTGCGGCGCTGGTGGCGGGAAGCGATCCCGTACCGCCGCCGCGGGCCACAGCCTTCGGGTCCCTGACCCATTACATCACTCGCGCGGACGCGGGAAACTTCCAGCCGGCCAATATCACCTTCGATTTGTTGCCTCCGCTGGAGAGGAAGATTCGGGATAGGAAAGAGCGACATCGAATGCAGTGTGAGAAAGCTCTCCTGGAGTTTGACCAGTGGCTTGGCGCAACGGTCGTGAAGACTTGAAGTGCGGAGAGTGCCGTTCCCCGTACAAGATTTTTGACTTCGTCGCCCCGATCTGCGCTCGCGCGGCAAGCGCGATAACCGGGTAGTTAACGTTTCACACCAACGGCGATTTCAACGAGATCATGCGTGCTGAACTTTTCAATTGAATTAACTCTACAAAACGCAGAAAACACCGCGCTACTCACGCATGCCAAAAAATGCAATGGCTAGAAAGTCCCATTGGCATCGGTGGCACTTTACAGCAGTGTCGCTTCCCGATAGCATGCAACTCGCTCCTAAATATTCGTTTCGAGTGAAAGCCTCTGCAGGCTTGTGATCCCCAGGCGTGATCGCTGCCCGGCAGATTGCGGAAGGCTGATGAAACCAAAACGCACGATTCTGTGTGTAGACGATAACGAACAGTCTCTGTCCCATCGCAAGATTATGCTGGAGACTCGCGGGTACCGCGTCGCCAGCTTCTCCCGCGGAGAAGAGGCGTTGGAGCGCTTCGCCAAGGGAGATATCGACCTGGTGATCGCCGACATGGCTATGCCCGGGCTCGATGGCCCGCAGTTGATCGCCAGGATCAAAGAGATGTCGCCGCACACGCCCGCCATCCTTATTTCGAGCAAGTTCCGCATCTACGATCATGATTCGCAAGCCGATGTTTTTCTGACCAAGGGAATGTACGCTCCGGTCGATCTGCTCGAACGCGTACGCCAGTTGCTGGTGCGAAAGCGCGGGCCCAAGCGCATGCAGCATCGGCCGGCCGCTATGGCGCGCCAGGTCGGCGTCGCCTGAGACCCCTTCCCGACGCCCAGATCGCTCATTTCTTTCCTTCGTTCATGTAAGATTCTTGTCAGGCATGGGCGGAGCATTCATCGAAGCCAGAGATCTGCGCAAGACCTACCACGTGGGCAAGATTGAGGTCGAAGCGCTACGCGGCATCTCTTTCGGCGTGCAAAAGGGTGAATTTGTCAGCGTAGTGGGGCCGTCGGGGAGCGGAAAATCGACGCTCTTCTATCTGCTGGGCGGGCTCACGCGCGCCGACGGGGGCAGCGTTCTGCTGGATGGCGACGATCTGGCCAAGCTCTCGGATGCCGAGCGCACGCGCATGAGGAAGCATAAGATCGGATTCGTCTTTCAGAAGTTCAACCTGCTTCCAACGCTCGATGCCCGGTCCAACATCCTGATGGCGCAGGAGATTTCTGGCAACGGCGGTCGCGATCCGGCGCATTTTAACCGCATCACCGACCTATTGGGACTGACCAAGCGCATGGGGCATCGTCCGGCGGAACTTTCCGGAGGCGAGCAACAGCGTGTCGCATTGGCGCGAGCGCTTATTAATAAGCCCGCCGTCGTTCTGGCCGACGAACCGACGGGGAATCTAGATTCCAAGAATTCTGAAGTCGTGCTCAGCATGCTGCGGCGGTCGAACCAGGAACTGGGCCAGACGGTTTTGATGATCACACACAATCCGGAGGCGGCGAAATACGGTGACCGCATTATCCACATGCGCGACGGGCAGATTGTGAAGCCGGAGGACGATCCGCAGTGGGCGCTGCATCAGGTGGAGCCCGGCAAGGATAGGCGCCGAGACGGCGGCGCGAACCGCGATGTTATCCTAGAGAATCGTATCTGTTGTGAGGGCTGCAATCTTCCATGTCCAACCCAGAAACTCCTGAAAACCAACCTGCCCCCGAAACTACTGAGTCGTTCGGCGACATTCTCTCTCAGTATCAGAAGAGCCACGTGCGCAAGGCCGAGGGCAGTAAGCAGATCCAGGCCACGGTGATTGCGGTGACGGCCGAGGCGGTGTTCTTCGATATCGGATACAAATCCGAAGGAATTCTGCCGCTCACGGCACTGCAGGGTGAAACTCTGAAGCCCGGTGACAAAGTGTCGGTCACCGTAAAAGGCCGCGATCCGGATGGCTACTACGAGCTTTCGCGCTTCAAGGTTGAGCGGCCCATGGATTGGACGGCGCTGGAAAAAGCCTTCGCCGACAAAGCCTCCGTCTTGGGCACGGTGACCGCGGTGGTGAAAGGCGGATTCAGCGTCGACGTCGGGGTGCGCGCGTTCATGCCGGCCTCGCGCAGCGGCGTGCGCGACGCGGCCGAGATGGAAAATCTGGTGGGCCAGGAGATTCGCTGCCGCATCATTAAGCTCGATGTCGCGGACGAAGATGTGGTGGTCGATCGTCGTGCGGTCGCGGAAGAGGAAGAACGGTCCGCCAAGGATCGCCTCTACTCACAGATTAAAGAGGGTGAGACCGTGAGCGGCACGGTGCGCAGCCTCACCGACTACGGCGCGTTCGTGGACTTGGGTGGAGTCGACGCCCTGCTCCATGTGGGAGAAATCGCGTGGGGGCGTGTCAACAAACCCTCCGACCTGCTTTCGGTGGGCCAGCAGATCGAAGTAAAGGTTCTCAAGCTGGGAACCGACGCGGACAAGCGGCGCATTTCGGTCGGCATGAAGCAATTGCAGCCGCATCCCTGGGACGCGGTCTCGCGGAAGTATAACGCTGGAGACCGAGTGCGGGGCACGGTCACACGCCTGGCCGAATTCGGCGCGTTCGTGGAATTGGAGCCCGGCATCGAGGGACTGATTCACATTTCGGAGATGTCGTGGTCCAAGGGTAAAGTCCGAAAGCCCAGCGACGTGGTGAAGCAGGGCGAGACGGTCGAGGTAGTGATTCTGGGAGTGAACGCCGCGGAGCGTCGCATCTCGCTCGGGCTTAAACAGGCTCTAGGTGATCCCTGGGCTGATATTTCACAGCGCTTTGCGGTCGGATCGGCGATCGAAGGACCGGTCACCAATCTGCAGAAGTTCGGTGCGTTCGTGCAGGTTGCCGAAGGAATCGAGGGAATGATTCACGTCAGCGACATAAGCGGGGAGAAAAGGCTTAACCATCCAGCAGATCTGCTGCGGGTTGGACAGATAGTCGCCGCGCAAGTGCTGGCGATCGATCTGGAAAAGCGGCAGATGAAGCTGGGCATGAAGCAGTTGGTGCCGACGGGCTTGGACGAGTACATCGCCGAGCACAAAGAAGGCGACCTAGTTACGGGCCGATTGATGGATGATGCGGGCGACCGCGCACGAGTGGAACTGGGCGACGGGATTCACGCGACCTGCAGAGTAGTAACACCGGCTGCGCCACAGGGCGAGGCAGCGACGTCGTCCAAAACGGACCTGTCGTCCCTCAGTTCGATGCTGCAGGCGCGCTGGAAGACTGGCTCCGGCGGCCCTCCCAAGGCCGAACCGGCGCGCGCCGGACAAGTACGCAGTTTTCGCATCGTAAAGCTGGACCGGCCAGCGAAGAAGATCGAACTGGAACTGGCGTAGGCTCCGCCTATCCAGGTATGGCTTCGTGAGTTTGTGATGACTTGGGCGCCTCCCATCTTGCTTCCGGATGCATTTAATGCTGCGACACACTTCGTGGATCGGCACGTGCGCGAGGGCCGCGACAGTAAGACAGCGATCGAATGCGGCGACCTGCAAATCACCCATGGCCAGCTTTTCGCACTTGTAAACCGACTCGGCAATGGACTGAAAAGTTTGGGAGTGCGGATGGAAGAGCGTGTCTTGCTCCTACTGCTGGACACGCCGGAGTTCGCCGTCAGCTTTTTTGGGGCGATCAAAATCGGTGCTGTGCCGGTTCCGGTCAATACGCTCCTTCTACCCTCCGACTACAAATACTTGCTTAACAACTCGCGGGCGCGCGTAGTCGTAGTCAGCGCCTCTTTGCTTCCTCTCCTCGACTCGATTCCCAGGGATGAATTGTGTTATCTGGAGAAAATCGTGGTAACTGGCGGCGCTCCGGCAGCAACGATCTCATTCGAGGATTTAACCCAAAACAGTGCGACTGATTTGGAGGCAGCGCCGACCCGCAAGGACGACGCGGCTTTCTGGCTCTACTCTTCCGGCAGCACCGGTCCGCCGAAAGCTTGTGTTCACCTGCAGCATGACATGGTGGTGAGTGCCGAACGTTATGCGAAAGCAATTCTCAAGATCAGCGAAAGCGACCGCTTCTTTAGCGTAGCCAAACTCTTCTTCGCCTACGGCCTGGGAAACGGGCTTTATTTCCCTCTGTCTGTAGGCGCAACGAGCATCCTGCTGCCCGGTCCACCGCGTCCCCAGGCGATTTTTGAGGTGATTGAACGGCACCGCCCGACGCTGTTCTTCTCAGTTCCGTCCAACTACGTTAAGTTGCTCGCCCATCCGGCGCCGTCGCAGCGAGATTTCGATCTTTCTTTTATCCGCCACGCTGTGTCTGCCGGCGAAGCTCTGCCCGCCGCCGTTTTTCATCGTTTCAAAGAACGCTTCGGAGTGGAGATCCTTGACGCCATAGGCTCCACTGAAGCGTTGCATATGATGATCTCCAATGTTCCAGGCGAGGTGCGGCCCGGCTCAAGCGGCAGAATCATTCCCGGCTTTGAGGCCAAGATCGTGGACGATTACGATCAGCCCGTGGCGCAGGGGCAGATCGGAAATCTCCTGGTCAAAGCCGATTCGACCTGTGCTCAGTACTGGAACGAGCATGAAAAAACGAAAGACACTCTGGCCGGGCACTGGCTCCGCACCGGCGACAAGTATCACCAGGACGAGGGCGGATTTTTTTGGTATGCCGGACGATCGGACGACATGATGAAAGTCAGCGGGGTTTGGGTCAGCCCCATCGAAATCGAGCGAGTTCTGACGGAGCATCCCGCGGTGCTGGAAGTGGCGGTCGTGTTCCGCCAGGATGCCGACCAACTTCCGAAGCCTGCCGCCTGCGTGGTATTGCGAAATGGCGCCGGCGGCACTCCGCAACTTGCCCGCGAACTGCAAGATTTTGTGCTGGGCCGTCTCCCTGTCTTCAAGCGCCCGCACTGGGTGGAGTTTCTTCCGGAGTTGCCAAAAACGGCTACCGGGAAAGTACAGCGGTTCAAACTACGCGCACTTGCGAGCCCGGAACGGAGCGAAGGCCGTTAGGGAAGCTGTGCCGGAGGCGAAAGGCGGATTCCGTTCCTCGTGCAAAGAGAAGAACGGCGTAACCTGTTGTATCCATTCGGGAAATACCCTGCGATTTTAGACAAAAGTTTGCGTGAATGGAGCAAGCCCTTTACAATGATGCAGACGAGCGGGAGTAACTCAGTGGTAGAGTGCGACCT
>CAVRCR010000060.1:0-32315 GCA_963719615.1 uncultured Acidobacteriaceae bacterium
CGGTGATGACGCGAACAGTGAATTTTGCGCGACTGATCTTTATCGCGTCGCTCGGTATCGTTCTATGCTGTTGCGGCGGCGGTGGTGGCGGCTGCGCCCTTGCGCCACAACAGCGGTTGGCCGTCGAGGCCAGCGAGTTCCAGCACATCCTCAGCTACGGCCAGAGCCTGAGTCTCGGTGATCGCGCGGTGAATCGATGGCCGACTGATCTCACCATCCCGCGAGAACAAGTCGCTGGCCTCATGTTCGTAAGCGGTGTAATTCCGCGCGGTGCCATGAATGCGCTGATCCCGTTCGCTGACAGCACAGCGCCCGTCGACATGGGCGCTTGGAACATTGACATGCCGGGCGTCACGCCGCTCTTTGGTGCCTTACTCGAACTGGAAGGGCTTCCCGGTGCGAGAATTGGGTCGGCTGCAGGTCGCGGCGGCACAGCCATCGCTGGACTTTCCAAAGGTACGGCACCCTATGCGCGGCTGATCTCCCAGGTCGCGGCTGGGCGCGCCCTCTCCGGCGGTCACTACAGCGTGCCGGCCATTATCTGGATGCAAGGTGAATCGGATCCAGGGAATCCGAACTATGCCGCACAACTGCGGCAGCTATTCGCTGATCTCGATGCAGATGTGCGCGCGACCGCAGGCCAAGCTCAGACCGTCCAGTTCTTCATCTGCCTCACGGCGGTCCCCGACATTGCGCTGGCGCAACGGCGGGTAGCCGCTACCATGCCCAACGTACATATAGCATGCGATGCGTCGACGCTCCCGAAGTCGGACGGAACGCACCTGACAGCGCGAGGATCTCTGGCGGCTGGGTGTGCGCTCGGCGCGCACATGCGGAGCGTCATCCCGGCGAACGAATGGAATCCATGAGAAAAAACGAAGCAATTCTACGGTCTTCTCTCTGACTGCTTCGTCGGAGGGCTTTCTACTTCACCCACTGAAATGGACCGACGTGTCAGTGGAGTAACTTCGTGGCCGCTTTCTCAGACTCACGAACGTACTCAGTGCCTGATCGCGAAACATTCCCCTAACATCCATTGACGGAGTTCTGATCTCGACAGTTACATTGCGAAAGGCCTGGCCTGGGTGATTCGGTCGGAGTTGGAAGATGCAACCGCAGGAAAACAGACGAACGGCGATAGAAAGGGGCGAGCCTGAACCATCACCGTTCACCTGCTCGAGTTCGTGGCATGGACAGATTGTGTATCTCGCCGGCTCTCCGGCACCATAGCTCGAAAGTGCCATTCCCTCCCACCGGCTGTCACGACCGCGGCCCGACCGGGAGTTCACCCACAAGCAAAATGGCACAGGATCACTCGCACCCACTCCCGAAAAAGGGACTGGTTGAAGCTACGCCTCATTTTGCTCCCGACCGGTTCCCCTACACGGTGGCTGGAAGCAGTGCGCACGAGGCCGGAGATGGCCTTGCCCCGCGTTGATCTGTGATCCGGATCGCCTAGGCGGCGGGTTAGATTCTGGGAATGACTTAGGAGGCTTTCTCAATTTCGCAGACGGTCGCTGCGTGCACCAGGAGTCTATTGCGCAGGTCTTGGAGGTGTTCGTGTAAGAGGAGCCTCAGCTGCGCTACCAACACCACGCACTGAGCATCGTCCTTACACACAAGCAGCTGCTCACACAAGTCCCGGATTTGTGTGTCGTTTGCCACAAGCCCCCGAACCTCGCCAATCTACAGTGTGGTCCTCCTATCGAGCCTGCAAAATACAGGGAAACATGTATCTGTAATTTTGACCTACGGTCACAAGCGAACCGTTGTCAGCTGTCAACCCTAACTTCAACTTTGCTTCAATATCTTCAGACGATCGCCCTTTGTGGTCGACGTTTTCGAGGCCTTGCTCTCCGCCGAACTTCTAGATCTATCTGCGTAGTGAACTAAGGTTGCGATACTCTCGCCTTATCCCGAGGCAGCTTCCTGTGGTTAAGGTGGTTCTCATTTTGAAACCCTGAACGTGTCGACGATTCGCCAGAATACGCCTGCCGCGTTGTGCATTGGAGTTCCTTGCAAAAATTCCATCCTTACTTCGCTCCCAGATCGTCGTGCTCGTGGTAATTCGGGTACGGCGGCCGTTTGATCTCGGGCAGCGGGTGCTCTTTCAACTGCTGCATGACCACTTCGATCGCCTTATCGAGCTGAGCGTCGTGCCCCTGACGCCAGACGGAGGGTTCGAGATCGACTTCCACATCCGGCGCGACGCCGCGATTCTCAACTTCCCACTCGCCGTTTAGACCGTAGATCGCACCGCGTGGCGCGGTGACGTTACCACCGTCGATGAGTTGCGGATAGCCGCCAATTCCCACCAGGCCTCCCCATGTTTTTTTGCCTATCAACGTGCCGATGCCGGCCTTGCGGAAGTACCAGGGCAATGCGTCGCCACCGGAGCCGGACATTTCGTTGATGATCATCACCTTGGGGCCGTAGATAGCCTCGGACGGGCTCGACCAGTCGTGGCCTTCGCGGGTTACGACCTTGCTCATCAGCGGACGGCGAAGGTGATCGATGATGTAGTCGGCCAGTTGCCCGCCCTCGTTGAAGCGTTCGTCGATGATGGCGGCATCTTTGCCCACTTGCGAGAAGAAGTAACGGTTGAAGCTGGTGTAGCCTCTGCCCCCTGTATCAGGAACATGGACGTAGGCGACGCGGCCTCCAGTGGCCTGATCGACGTGGCGGCGATTGCTCTCGATCCAGGCCAGGTGACGGAGAGCCTCTTCACTCTCGACCGGAACGACGGTGACATCGCGGGACTCCTTCCCATCCGGATCGGGACCAACTTTGAGCACGACCTGTTTGCCGGCAGTCTCTTCGAAGAAGCGGTAGATGTTGTCCGAGGCGTGCAGATCGCGGCCATTCACCGCGAGCAGGTAGTCTCCGGCTTTGACGTTGACGCCGGGCTGAGTCAGTGGCGCCTGGTTGCCCGGGTTCCAGTTCTCGCCGTCATAAACCTTGGCGATGCGATAGCGTCCGTTCTCAAGGCTGTAGTCGGCACCGAGGAGTCCGCCCTTCACCTTCTTGGGCTCGGGGTGGTCGCCACCGCGGATAAACATGTGGCCGACGGTCAGCTCCCCCAGGCCTTCCTGGAACAGGTAGGTCAATTCTCCGCGAGAGGCGATGCCGTCGAGGTAAGGGGCATATTTTTTCTTCGCCTTGTCGAGATCGAGGCCGTGGTAGTGCGGATCGTAGAAGAAATCGCGTTCGATGCGCCATGTCTCGTTGTAGATCTGTTTCCAAATGGCACGCGGCTCAACGTAGACTTCCCAACCATCGAGCTTGAGCGGACCGAAACCGGGCTTGGGCGGGCCGCCGCCTCCAGGAGCGTCGTCGGCCGACGCGGTGGCCCATGATTCGCCCTTGCGGTAGAGGACTTTCTCACCGTCAAACGAGACGGTGAAGTCGTTGACCTCGTCCATGAACTTGTCGACCTTGCGCTTGCTGAGGTCAAACTTCTGGATGGTCTGCTGCACGTTGGGCTGGTCATCATCCGTAAGGACCTGCGGACCTTCGGAAAGGAACAGAATTCCTGACTTCCCGGGTAGCATGTTCATATAGTTCTTGGCGGGGATGGGCAGTGAGAGTATGCGCTGTCCGATGCCCTCGAGGTCGATTTTGACGACCACAGGCTTGTCCTTCTCTTTGTCGTTTTTCTCTGTGTTCTTGTCCTTATCGTCTTTGTCCTTATCGGAGGCGGATTTCTCGTCGGCCTTCTTATCTTTGGTTCGATCCTTTCCCGTTTCCTTCGACTGATCTTTATCTTTTCCCTTTTCCTGATCAGGCTTCTTTTCTTCCTTTGGCTTCTCCTCGTCGCTTTCCGGGGCAAGCGGCGATTTCTCATCCTTGCTCAGTACCGCAACGTAGGCGCTGCGCGAAACTCGATGCTCATCGCTCGACATGTCGAGGCCTGCGGTGGTGAGGGCCACGTCGGTCGAGGCGGTGAAGTAGAGATATTTTCCGTTCTTGTCCCATGCGGGGTAAAGCGCATCGCTCATGCCGTCGGTGATCTGGGAGGCCTTGCCCTGTTCGAACGAGTAGACGAAAACCGCGTGCTGGCCGCTGGCAAGTTGCTTGGTATAGGCGATCCACTTGCTGTCAGGGGACCACGTCTGACTGAGTTGCGTCGGTCCGAAGCCGCCGAAATAGTCGGCGTCGATCATCTTCGACGCCCGGTTGTCGAGGTCGACATACCACAACTGCAGACGCTTGTCGCTATAAGCGATCTTCTTGCTATCGGGCGACCAGGTCGGCGTGTAGAAGAACGACGGTGGATTGCCAAGATTGATGTGGCGCACCGCGCCCAGGCCGTTCTGGTCACGGATGGCGAGATCGTATTCTCCCGACTCATCGGAAAAGTAGGCGATGGATTTGCCGTCGGGAGACCACGACGGGTCGCGGTCAGCGACCGCGGGACTGTGCGTGAGGTTGCGGATGTCGCCTTTGTCGGTCGGGACGGTGAAGATCTCTCCCCATGCCTCGAAAACAGCGCGGGCGCCGGTCGGCGAAATGCTGAAGTTCTGTATCCGCTTGGGCTCGACCTTGGCGAAGTGCGGGCGGACCGCGTCAAGATCGCCGGCGACTTGGATTGAGATGTTCCTGGCCTGATGCGTGTTCAGGTCGTATAGCTTGATAGCGCCGAACTGCTCGATCACGATCGCATCGGGCCCAGCAGATGCCGTCTTGAAATCGAGCCCGTCACTATGCAGAGCCTCCGACACCTGTTTCGTTTTCGTGTCGTAGGCGAAGAGGCTGACTGGGCCGTTGTGGTCGGAGAGAAAGTAAATCGTGTCGCCGACCCACATGGGATGGTTATCGTTAGAGTTGTCGCGCGGGATCTTCACGATGCTCGAGTCTTTGAGGTCGGCGATCCAGATCGGCGTGGTCTGGCCGCCGTGGTACCGCTTCCAAGCCTCCTGCCACTTGGGGTGCGGGACATAAGCGAGGTGAGTGCCGTCGGGAGAGTAACTGGCGTCCTCGGCGATGGGCAGGGATAGCTGCGTGGGGAATCCGCCTTCGACGGGGACCGTATAGAGCTGATCCTCGAAGTGGATGAAGCTGCCGCCCCAAGAGTTGAACAGAATCTTCTTGCCGTCCGGAGTCCAGCCGGCGACGTATTCTTCTGCGGGGTGATAGGTCAGGCGGCGAGGCACGCCTCCCGCGGCGGGTACGACGTAGACGTCGCGGTTGCCGTCATACTCGCCGGTGAAAGCGATCTGGGAACCGTCCGGGGAGAAGTGCGGGGCCATTTCCAATCCGATCCCGGAAGTAAGGCGGCGGGCATCGCCACCGTCGCGGCTGACGATCCACAGATCGCCCGCGTAGTTGAAGACGATCTGCGTCTGGCTGACGGTGGGGTCACGGAGCAGCAGAGGAGGATTGGACTGAGCAACCGCATTAGCTTGAAGAAAAACCGAGGCGAGCGTCAGGAATATCACCGCCAGAAGTTGGCGCATGTTGGGCTCCAGGACCAGGGGAAGAATGACGGGGAATCTTAGTGCGGCGGGTGGGATAGGGTCAACTGGCACGGCGGCGAGCAGACTTGTCACCTTGAATTCACAGTTTCCTGAGGCGTCATCCCGAAGGCCGGCGCTCTTCAGCCGGGCGAGGGATCTCCCGTGTTCCCGGGGCTTCGCTAGCGAGGGAGATCCATCGCTCCGTCTGAAAAACGGCTGCGCTCAGGATGACCACAAAACTCAAATGAGGCCCGACGCGCACTGGGGGAATGGTTTTGATTGGCTTCAGAACTTTGGGTCGACAATTAATCTCTCCGCGCGATCGCTGGCAAAACCTTCGCAATGGTTCTCTCGAGCCCATGCCTTGGAGGCTAAGAGCAGAGTGCGGGCGATGCCGCGACCACGAAAGGCCGGCGTGACGTACAGTCCCTCCACATATCCGACTCGCTTGCCGGCAACGCCAGGAATGTCGTCGCGGAGCGACAGTTCGGCAAAGGCAACGATCGTGGGACCTTCCTGCGCTACCAGGACTGCCTGAGGTTCGGGGAGGGTGCCGGCGAAAAACGAGGCAATTTCTACGGCGTGGCTCTCCGGGTCTTCGGGCCACAGATCCTTTCGCAACCTCTCCCATGTAGCGGCATCCGAAGGCTCGATGGGGCGGATCGTCACTTTGGCTTGCCCTTCCCCGGCAGTCCCACCGGATTTTCATGGGTGCGCTCGCGGAAACTACCGCGCAGGCCTGCGGCCAGGCCAACGCTGGACTCCCCGAACTTGTCTCGCAGGCGGTCGGCGGCCGCCAGCGCATCCTTCCAACGCTGCTGGCGAGGGCCTTCGAGCAGATCGATCTGAGGGGCGGCAGTGGTGAGCGACGATGTCTGCACGCCCAGCAGCCGCACCTGCACGCCCTTTTTCCAATTGTTGCGGAAGAGGGCGCGAATGTGCTCGAAGATTTCGGTGTCGAGCTGGGTCGGAGCTGGGAGCGTGTGGGCACGGGTGATGGTTGTGAAATCCTTATAGCGCAGCTTGAGCTGGACGGTGCGAGCGTGGAAGTTGGACTCGCGCAGACGCCGTCCGACCATCTCGCAGAGCCGCATGAGCGTGGATTCGAGTTGGCTCACGTTGGCTGTGTCCTCGTTGTAGGTGTGCTCGTGACTGATGGACTTGGCGCCAGCGTCGGCCCCGACCGCGGAGTCGAACCAGCCGCCGGCATCTTCGCCGCGCGCTTTACCGGCTAGCGCGAGCCCCCATTTTCCGAAGCGATCTTCTAGTTCGGTATCTTCCAAGCTTGGCGAGGTCTCCAACTTTCTTGATGCCGAGCGCGTGCAGGTGGGTCTCCATGACTTTGCCGACGCCGGGAATTTCGCGAACGTCGAGCGGGGCGAGGAACTTGGCTTCTTCGCCGGGAACGATCCACAGCACGCCGTTGGGCTTGGCCTGCGCCGACGAAACTTTGGCGATCAGGCGCGAGGTTCCGATGCCGACCGAACAGTTCAGGCACGTTTCGGCCTTCATCCGTTGATGCAGAGCGTGCGCGGCCTTGAGTGGCGGCCCGTGCAGGCGCTCGGTGCCGGTCATGTCGAGATAGGCTTCATCAATCGAGGCCATTTCCACTTGCGGAGAAAACGCATCGAGAACTTTGTAGACCTTTTCCGAGCACTCGCGGTAACGCTCGGGGTGACCGTTCACAAAGATCGCGTGCGGGCACATCTTGGCGGCGGTGCGCAAAGGCATGGCCGAATGCACGCCGAATTTCCGCGCTTCATAGGAAGCGGCGGAGACCACACCCCGCTCGTCGCGCCGGCCTCCGACCACAACGGCCTTCCCCTTCAGCGAAGAATCAAAGAGCTCTTCCACGGAGACGAAGAAAGCGTCCATATCGACGTGGAAGATGGTGCGCAGGAGAGCGGGCATGGCAACGGCCGCGGACATCTTCAGCGGATTGTAGCAGCCACGGCGACGGAAGGTGGCGCATCCCGATAGAACTGCCAGAAACACCGTCTAATCGAGAGATTGGCGAAGCCGCGTGTGAAATGACAATTGTCATCCGCGGGCGGTGATCGTCTGCACTGGCACGATGCGGGCAAGTCATTGATGATGGCATCACCGTAACAGCCGCCGAAAAGGCCTGGCTGTGGAAAAGATGAGCAATGAGCAATGAGCAATGAGCAATGAGCAATGAGCAATGATCAATGAGCAATGATCACTGCCCCGAAAGAGGCGCATAGGGCTGAGGACCCCGGAATGCGGGTCTTGAGCGTGGGCGGGTACCTTCTAGGAATATTTCGTTCAAAGTTGTCGGAAATTGCAGTTCTCATTCGTCTAAGAGGTATAGAGGAAAAAAGACATCTGGGCCCTACAAAAAGCTAACCCGGAAGTCCGGAGATTTTATGTCGTTAAATATCACGATGGAGCAAACAGGAGACGTGGGCGTGCTGCAATGCGCTGGAAGGCTGGTGCGTGGTGAAGCACTCCACCTTCTGAAAGACGCGGTGACCAGTTTGTCGCGGCTGCGAGTCGTCCTACTAGATCTTGCTGAGGTGGAAATGCTCGACGGCGGTGGTCTAGGGTTGCTGGTCTTTCTGCATAATTGGGCTCATGCGACTGGCATTCAACTGAAGCTTGTGAATCCTTCCAGCCTGGCGCTTGAAATGTTGATGCGAACCAGGCTGACGTCCGTGCTGCATGTCTCGTCGATGGACGATGTCGTAGAGATCTTTTGCAACTCGGAAGGCACGACCGAGAATGTGAATCGTGCAGTGGCTTAGTTGATTCTTCGATGCGCTAGGTTTTCGCCGCCCGAGTTGGTCTTGCGATGGCTAGGGTTCGCAAGAACACCATCGGGAAGTCAAAGCGCAAAGTCGAGGTAGTGGTAGGCGCAGTTCAGCGCCGGCCGGTTCTCAGGTCGTCCGAAAACCCGGCCTTCAGGCGATGCCAGTGGGGGATGGGGCGTCCACCCGGCCACACTGACAGTGGCGCCCAAGCGGGCGGCCCGCCGTTCGTCCGCGTGTAGGAGCACTGTTGTGGCCAGCCGGTAAATGTCACCGGGCCACCTTCGCCAATGAGCGGTGTGGCACCGTCCACCTCGACCATGGGAAGCCGTCGGCGGGCGGCTGCAATCGCGTCGCCTTCTCTTGTATGAGCCTTCTCTCGAACCCGCAATGCGTCCAGTTCGGCATCGAAGGTGCTCCGATCGACTATTTGGGGGGCTCCAAGTCCATCTCCCATGAGGTCTGTCATCGTTCTCTCCGTTAGCGCCTGGGGGCGCTGTTTTCATTTTCCTGAGGTCGCGCTCGACCTCGCTGTCTCCAGTCATATGCTTCCGCGCGCGGCGGGGAGATCAAGGTCCGCCACGACGTCCTCCTGCCTATGCTCCGCGCACGCTGCGGAAGGACTCGCGCAGTTCCTGTCTGAAAAGAGCCGGCTGGTCGAAAGCGACGAAGTGGTCGCCCTTCTTTAGCTCGCTTTCGCCTCTGAGTCGGGCTTTCGGAAGGCGGCTTCGCCAGCGTCAGACACCTCAACCCACTTCGGGTCAGGCGAGGCCTCGGCGTCGTAGTTATCGTGCCAGTTCCACCACTTGTACGGCGCGGTCTGGGGGTAACCCTCTGGCGAGTCCTCCCAAATCTCCTGACGGCCGAGCGGCGTGATGTCGAGGTAGCTCCAGGTGGTCCCCATCGCCTCGTCGCCTCGACCGTTGATGAAGTATGTGCGGAACACCCGCTCGCCGTCGCGGAAGAACACGTTGTGGCCGTGCCATTCATCGATGCCGAAATCCGCGTCGAAGCCGTCGGTCATGGTGTACCAGGGCATCTCCCAGCCCATCCGCGCTTTCAGGCGCGCGATGTCCGCCTGCGGCGCGCGTGAGGCGTAGGCGAGGGTGGTGTCGCGAGCGTTCAGATGGGCCAAATGGGAGACCTGATCGGCGCCAAAGGAGCAGCCGCGGCAAGCGTGCTCGGGCCAGCCGAACACACCGGGCTCGAAGAAGGCGCGATAGACGATCAACTGACGGGCGGCCCTCGAACAGGTCGAGCAGGCTTACCTTGCCCTTGGGTCCCTCGAACTCGTACTTCTTGTCCACAGCCTGCCAAGGCATCCGCCGGCGTTCGGCGGCTAGCGCGTCACGGGAGCGGGTGAAGGCCTTTTCCTTTACGAGGAGTTGCTGCCGCGCAGCCTCCCACTCCTGCTGCGACACGATCGGGGGTGTCTTCATCGCGGGATTCTTGTTCTCAATCTTCCTGGTCGACATTTTGATTTTTCCTTTCATCTGAGTCCGGCAGGAATTCTCCTGTCCGGTTCTTGCGAGCTACTTTCACGGCCAACGCTGCCAGCCCGCCAGAAGAAACCGCGCCGGCAACGATAAATCCCATGGTTGCCAAGCAGAATGGACACGTCGTTTACCTCCTGGGTAGCGAAGCGCGACTGCCACACGATCTCAAATTATTCTGACGTTACTTCGTGGCGCTACGCAACCTTGGTCACGATCTCGGGCACGAACGCTCTGAACTGCTGCTCGAGCGTTTTGGCTGTACCGCCACGCCAGGTTTCAGCGATGGAAGCCGACATGGCATCGGGGAAGATGTCCTCCTCTCCTTTCTCCACTCCGTCGAAGATGCCCCGCGCAACGGACTCGGGAGAGGCCTTCGGTATGTCCAGCCCCCGGGACATATCTGTGTCCACCGGGCCAGGCAGGACGACATGTACGCTCACGCCCCGTCTAGCTAAAAGAGCGCGCAGCGATTGTGCCAGGGAAAATGCGGCCGCCTTTGAGATCGAATAGGCGGGACTGAATGGCACGGCAGCAATGGCCGCCAACGACAGAACGCTGACGATGGCTCCTCGAGAATGCGTCAACAACGGCAGGAAAGCCTGAGTCACTCCGTACGGGCCATAGAGGTTGACGGCGAGGCTCTGTTCGAGCGCGGCACGATCGCTCAAGTCATCGAAAAGCGCCAAGCCAGCGTTGTTGACGAGAATATCCAGAGACTCGACTTTCTCGACAGCTCTCTGAATCTGCTCCGCGCTGGTCACGTCTAGCGTCACTGGCATCACGCGATCATCGGCGGTTTGCAATGCGTCACCGCGCGTTCCCGCATACACTCTCTTGGCATGCCGTCGAAGCGCCTCATCGACGAGCGCCCGACCGATGCCTCGGTTCGCTCCGGTGATCAAGATTGTTTTGTTTTCGATGTTCATACCGTTCTCCTTTCGGTTCGTTGTCCTTTCTATGGCCTAATACGCATCGCTTGCCCGGGAGGGTAGGTCCACGAAGAGAGATTTTGCGTTTACCCTGCTTCGCCTTCCCGAAGTCGCACGTCAGCGCTCACGTCCTTGCGATATCGCTTTGCCCAGCGGCACATGCCTCTGAGTGGAACGATGATTGTCCTTCCCAGCTGGGTCAACGAATACTCGACAGCAATGGCCTTCGATTGGGTCACACGCCTGGCAATTAAACCCGCGGATTCGAGATTGCGGAGAGTTCTGGTCAGCATGCGCTGCGACACGCTTCCGAGCTGGCGGCGCAACTGCCCATGGCGATAGGGCCTGTCTCTTAGCGAAAACAAAATCTTGGGTGTCCATCTGCCGATGAAGATGGACGAGGCCATTCTTGATCCTTGTGATTGTATTCATGCCGCTCTTCCTTCTGCGAAAACGTCTCCGCGAAATAACCGCTCTTATTTGCCTCTCGCGCCTTCGTTTCGCCGTCGGCACCCTCACAGCTTGCCAATTCTTGCGGTTCACGCGCAATTAGGAACATATGTGTACCTGCTCGAACCGCTGGCACCATTCCGAACAATGCGTACAATGAGGCGCGTTATCCGAGCCCGGCTGTTGCCCTCGCAATCAAGAGCAGCCCTACCCCGACCACGATAATCCCGATGGCTCGCGCGACGTGCTCGCCGTTCGGTGCGAGCCGTTCGGCAGTGATTGCCGCCGTGACAAGGGCCATCACCCGCAGATCCATGATCCCGATGACGAGGAGGATGCGGTAAAGCCAGCGCAGCCGTAAATGCAGTGGAGGCCGATGCGCAGCCCGTGTCGCCAAGCCGTAGCAGCATCCGCCGGCAACGTAGGCTCGCGTCGCAATGGCTCCCGGCAGCAGGCAAGGTGATGGGCCTTCCACGCGCTGAATTGGAGCGAGCCGGCGATCACGACGACAACACCGACCGCGATCGGAACAACTCTTGCCAGCGTCGGCCGTTGCATTTCGATCTCGGCAAGCGCCGCGCCCAGTGGAAAAACAACAATTCCGAACACAGTCCAGACGAAGAAGTACCCGATGCCGACTAGCGCGGTCAGCCAGCTCAGACACATGTCGCCTGCCTTGCCAACCGCCTGGCGATAGCGCCACAGTGTGGGCACCAACGATGGCAGCATCATCGCCACCATCATCACGACCCACATGCCGACGAACGATACCGCGGCGCCCAGCCATGTCTGTCCAGGCATCGGCATCCATGCCATCGACATCGTCCAGCCGCCTGGCATCGGCATCTCTCCCATTGCTGACATGGAGCCACACCAGACGGTCGTCAACGCTGCGCTTGCGGCAAAGAGCAGCGCTGAGGTGGCGAAGAACGCTTGCTGTGAAGTTCGCTCGAAAGTCATGGGTCGTGACCTCCTGTCCCGGAATTGCGTCGCTCACAATCGCTTCATCACTTGCCGTACTCGTCGTGTCGGCGCCACCAGACGCCCGTCTCGTTACGCCCCTTCGGGGCGCGGTCGAGCCACTGGTACATGCCCCAGAGGCCGTCGAGCCCTCGCGCATAGGTGGAATAGGTGTGGTAGATGACGCCGTCTTCGAGGGCGAATGCGCTCATGCCCGGCCTCTCGCGAATGTACGTCGCCGCGTCCGTTCCGCACATAGCCGCGAACGCCGCAGGCCCATCGGGCGTCGAGCGCGAGATCTCGGCCCCTTCCTGTCCGCGTGTCCGCAGTGGCGCTTCGCGCCGGTAGTTGTATTCGATGCCGCCCTCGCGCTGTTGCTCCTCCGTGTAAGAAGCACAGAAGTCGAAATTGAAGTCACCGCCGACAGAGGACGCCCAAGGGAACGTCCAGCCCATCCGACGCTTGTACGCCTGCAGCTTCGCAAGCGGGGCGCGCGAGACGGCCCAGAGCATCACGTCATGATTGGCCAGGTGCACGGCGATACCGTTGAAGCCGTCTGCGATCGACGAGCAGGAGGGACAGCCAGCGGCGAAGTCTGGCCCGAACATGAAGTGGTAGACGAGGAGCTGCGAGCGGCCACGGAAGAGGTCTGCCAGCGAGGCGCTGCCTTCGTCGGTCTCGAAGCGATACCCCTTATTGATTGGCACCCACGGCAGTTCCTGCCTCTGGCGCGCCAGTTCGTCGCTTCGACGTGTGAGTTCCTTCTCCGCCTTGAGCAGCTCGAGCCGAGCCTTCAGCCATTGTTCTCGTGTTCCGGTCTTGTGTGTGGTCATTGTCTTTGTTTCCTTTCTTTCCGCTGTCGATGTGACTTGGTGTTTAATTGCCATGCGCTATATTTAGCGCGGGGATCGAAGGGGTGGGAGTGACAAGTGTGTCGGGATTCGGATGGACTCTCTGATTACAGGCTGCAGCTCGCGCACTCGCGGCGGGCGATCCCCTCGGAGCGTTGAAGCGAGTCGCGCTGCGCGACGATGCGCCGGCGCTCGCGCTTCGCGGCATCGCGATGGCGCAGCTTGGCGATTTCGCACGGGCGAAGGAACTCCTGCGGAATGCTGCGCGCGCCTTCGGTCCGAAAGAAGCCCGTGGCCCGCGCGAGATGCATAGTAGCTGAGGCTGAAATCGCCCTCGCCTCGCGCGATCTGGGCTGGCCTCGCGAAAATGCTCGACGCTGCGCGGTCGACCCTCGAAGCGCACGGCGACCGCTTGAACGCCGGGTTTGCGCGCTATCTTGAAGTCCGGCGACTCCTTCTGATCGGGCACCTCGACGAGGCGGAGCATATGCTCGCTGACCTCGATCCGAGTCTTTTCCCGCCCGCGTCGAGGACTTTCCACGAGCTCGTGGTTGCCGGAATCGCAATGCGGCGCTTGCGGACGAAAGAAGCGCGCGCCGCGCTTGCTCGGGCCGAACGCGCCGCGCACCAAGCTGGTATTCCTGCGTTGATGGCCGAGGTTGAAAGCGCATCCCGCGTCCTGAATACGCCAGCAGCGCGCCTGCTTGCTCGTGGCGACGAGCGTCTCCTACTGCTCGAAGACGTTGAAGCATTGCTGGCGTCCAAAGCCATCGTCGTGGATGCATGCCGCAATCTCGTGCGTCACGCAAACAACGTCGTCTCACTCGCAAGACGTCCGGTGTTGTTCGCCCTCGCACGCGCGCTAGCTGAAGCGTGGCCGCGAGACGTATCGAGAGACCTGCTCCTGGCGCGTGCATTCGGAGCAAGGTTCGTCGACGAATCGCATCGCGCGCGTTTGCGGGTCGAAATAGGACGGCTTCGCAAGATGCTTCGGAGGCTGGCCGACATCAGCGCGACGAAGCGCGGGCTTTGCACTCGTTCCACAGCGTGGACGCGAAGTCGTGGTGCTGGACCGGCCCGTCGAAGAGGAACATGCTGACGTGCTAGCGTTCCTCACGGACGGTGAGTCGTGGTCGAGCTCTGCCCTGGCGCTTGCGCTTGGCACCAGCCAGCGCACCGTCCAGCGGGCACTCGACTCGCTTGCGGCAGAAGGTAAGGTGCAGTCGTTTGGCCGCGCGCGCTCTCGTCGCTGGATTACCCCGCCCGTGCCCGGATTCACGACGATCTTGTTACTCCCCGCTCCACTGCCGGGCGACTAGGATGGAAGCATGAACCGATCAGACGCAGAAATCGTTCGTGAGTATGGTCCCTTTCCGGGTGCGGACAGAGTCAATGGCGTCACCTTTGACGGGCAGCACGTGTGGTTTGCTTCGGGGAACAAGTTGAACGCTTTCGATCCGTCGACTGGGAAGATGCAGCGTTCCATCGATGTCGCCGCGCATGCGGGATCCGCCTTCGACGGCGAGCACCTGTTTCAGATCGCCGAGAATCGCATTCAGAAGATCGATCCTAAGAGTGGCCAAGTGCTCGCCACCATCCCCGCACCCGGCGGTGGCGGAGACTCAGGGCTTGCGTGGGCTGAAGGGACACTCTGGGTCGGGCAGTATCGGAACCGAAAAATCTATCAAGTTGATCCCGAGAGCGGCTCGGTTCTTCGCACCATCGAGTCCAACCGCTTCGTTACCGGAGTTACCTGGGTGGATGGAGAGCTCTGGCACGCCACATGGGAAGGTGAGGAGAGCGACTTAAGGCGAGTAGATCCTCAGACCGGAGAAGTCCTGGAGCGGCTCGAGATGCCACCCGGCGCGCATGTTTCCGGGCTCGAGTCCGATGGCCACGATCAGTTCTTCTGCGGAGGAGGACCGTCCGGAAAGGTCAGGGCGGTACGTCGGCCTCGACGCGCCGCACGGGTCGATGACCCTAAAGTTCCAATCGGCTCGAGGAACAAGTAGTCGGAGCGGCACTCCAGACCACGCGTTCCTCGGCAACCGGATCCCTTCCGGAGCGCGTCGTCGGACACTCGCCAGCAGCAGCAGTAGACACATGCCGTCCGATGATGGTCAGATACTCGGTAATCTACAGAGTCACCCGATGACCGCAGCAGACTTTCGCAGGATTGCCCTGGGCCTGGAGGGGGTGGAAGAGTACTCCCACGCGGGATCGCCGGCTTTTCGTGTAGGAGGCAGGAAATTTGCTTCCCTCGCGTCGCAAGCAGAGGGCTACGGAAATCTGATGCTTACACTAGAGCAGCAGGCGGCGTTTGTGGAGGAGGCGCCCGAGATTTTCCTGCCGATTCTTGGCGGCTGGGGAAAGATGGGACACACGCATATTCGCCTGGCGGCGGCGAGCGAGGATGTACTGACGGGTGCACTCCGAACGGCGTGGAAACTGCGAACTGATAAGAATGCACAGACAAGCAGAACAAAAACCCATATGGTGGAACGCAGCGGAATAACAGATAAGAAACGCGGGAAGCGACGACTATGAGAGCAACAAGAGCGCGAAACAGTAATAGTAATAAAAAGGACTTGGCACCAGAACAACGTGAAGAACTGCTCAGAGCATTGAAAGCCCGTTTTGAGAAAAACATGAACCGCCATAAAGG
This sequence comes from uncultured Acidobacteriaceae bacterium, assembly GCA_963719615.1. Classification (GTDB taxonomy): domain Bacteria; phylum Acidobacteriota; class Terriglobia; order Terriglobales; family Acidobacteriaceae; genus Sulfotelmatobacter. The sequence continues at coordinate 15,576 of CAVRCR010000060.1, forward strand.
CCTTGAATGGGCTAAAGTACGAGCAAAGCTGGAAGCTAGTCCTGAAAAACTGTGGTCACTCAATGAAATGGAGAGAACTGGCGGTGAACCGGATGTTGTTGGTCATGATAAAAAGACCGGCGAATACATTTTTTATGATTGTTCAGCAGAGAGTCCTAAAGGCCGCAGAAGTATTTGCTACGACCGCGAAGCGCTGGAGTCGAGGAAAGAACATAAACCAGAAGATAACGCTATTGATATGGCAGCTGCCATAGGCATTGACCTTATAACGGAAGAACAATATCGAGAGTTGCAGAAACTTGGAAATTTCGATACCAAAACGTCGAGCTGGGTGAAGACCCCTTCTGATATCAGAAAACTCGGCGGCGCCCTCTTTTGTGATCGCCGTTACGACGCTGTTTTCGTGTATCACAACGGTGCGGAATCTTATTATGCCGCCAGGGCGTTCCGTGGCTCGCTAACGGTCTAAATTTTGCATGCCGGCACATCAAATACTCGATGCCAATTAAGGACGGCCTCCGGTCGCCGTCCGAAAAGAACCGCAGCTTTGCGAAACTGACCAACGACTTTCGCGGCGGAGCGTTCGGTGCGACTCTTGGTGGGGTTTCACCTCATCGTCACCCTTCTACGACTCGTTACAGTGCGCGTGGGAACGTGGGCTGAACGAAATGGGCGCATTATATTTGCAGCCTCAACTATCGTGTGGGACGTTCAAGTCGGGCAACCAGCGACAAAACGGGCGAGCGGCACCCCCATCTTTGCAGTAGCCTGGAGTCCAGACGGTGCGCGACTGGCAACTGCAACTCAGGACCAGAAAACGATCATATCGGAAGTCGCCACCGGCAAAGAGATGGTTACTCTTAACGGTCATGCAGACCCCGTGCTAACAGTGGCCTGGAGCCCGGACGGAAAGCGACTGTTGACCGGTAGTGCGGACAAAACAGCAAGGATCAGGGATGCGCGCACCGGCCGCGAGTTGCAGACTTTGACTGGACAGTCGTCTGAAGTCGTGGGTGTTATCTGGAATCCGAGCGGATACAGAGGCAGCCAACTCTCTAGCATGCTGACCCGGTTCACATGCGCGAGGTCTGCCCTCAGTTTCTCGCGCTCTTCTTCGGCGCGCTTACGATCTTCGATGTCGGTCGAGATACCGTACCATTTGAGGATTTTTCCGTATTCATCGCGTAGCGGAACCGCACGAGACAGGAACCAGCGGTATTGACCGTCTGCTGCCCGCCGAAAGCGCGCTTCATTTTCGAAGGACCCGCCACTCGCCAGAGACGCGCACCATTTCTCCCAGTGTCGTCTCAGGTCTGTGGGGTCAATGACGTCTTGCCAACCCGAGTCGACCGTCCTCATATTCCTGCCAGCGGCGATTCCCGAACACATTCGATCCATCGGTCCCGGCGATCCACACCATCGTCGGTATCGCTTCGATGACGTTCCGAAGTTCTTGTTCACTCCGCCGGAGGTCCGCATAGAGCTTCCGAAGACTCGACGGACGAACTCAATTCTCGCTCTCCGACTCCGCCCTGTTGTCCCGACACAAGAAAAACAGCTCACACTCAATGGTCTGCCACAGCTCCAAAGTGGTTCCGAAAGAGTTGTTGGATCACCTCGACATGCAACGAGGCAACAAGCGTAACCTACCGACACAAGAGCCTGGGTAATGCCGATGCTGTTCCTTCAAATAACGCGGCGCGAGGTTCCACTTTCGTTCTGATCCCCCGGAGTAAACCGACATTCCTGGAGTGACGCAGCTATGCCGATGTCACAAAAGGCGGAACAGCCATCAACTCGATCAAAGAACCGGGCCTGTCGTGCAACAGGGGATCTTGTGCACTGACATTGGACAGTTGTCGGTCGTGCATTTCCACTTGGCGTCCAATTTCCTCGAGCGCGCGAGTGCGCGCCGGGAGAACGTCCCGCCGTGCGCAGCCCAGGAGGAGAGAACACTCGTGATCAGAATAGTGCTCGAGAACGGTCATCACATAGACAATGCGCTCGAAGGGCTCCAATCCAAGAACTGCGGAAACCTCCACGTGCCGCTCCGCCGGTAGTTTCTTGTAGTCGCTATCCACCGAACCAGATTTCAAACGGCCACTCCCATCGCCCGGCCGGGGCTTGATAAGCCTCACCGCGTTTTGGATGATCATGCGCCGGGCCCAGGAGTGCGCCCATTCCTTGAAGACCGGGTTGCCTCCGACCGCGTCCTCCAGACCGGAGACGAAGCACTGCTCAGCCCTCCGGTGGTCCGCCGTAAGCAGAAACGCAAGCAGGTAGAGGCTGTCTATGTTTTCGTCAAAGGCCTGGCGGAAATCATCGATGCTTGCGTACTCCCCGGCTCTCGTGATGCGCTTTTCCTGCGGCATAGTCACCTACTTCCTTCTCTTACTAGTCGTGTCAGGTTCCTGGAAATCGACCAACAACATCGCCCTGTCGTGTTTTCAGCAACTTTTTTCAGATAGCGTCAGGTTCGCATCGACATCTTCGAGCAAGTCGCTTTAGCACGTGTCGAGTAAGGACGCCGGCGCAGGAAAACTTAGCGCCCTCCTTCATCAGGTCGACGATCGCGTCTTCTCCCTCCCGGCTGATAACAGTCAGGCTGCTCAGGTCGATCACCAGCCTGCGTCCTTCCAAATCGGGCTTTGCGTTTCTGCAAGTGGTGCGAAGCTCAGCTACCCAAGGACCGCTGAGCTTTCCCTCCACCACTAGCCTGCGTTGCGCCGGTGTATCGACTATGGAAATCCTGAACATAGTGAATCGGACGAATCAAAAGAGCGCAATACGGTTGCCAAAGCCACCAACCCGCAAGATGCTGAAATCACTGACCAAAACCAAAATCGTTGGAGCCCCGTGTCACCGGATGTCAAAGTTACAATTGACACCTGTCGAGACTTCGGACAAGAACGGACCTTGCGCGGAGGTACGAGACGTTGAAGCAACACTTAGAATCGTCGGACCCCACGTCAAAATCGGGCACCCGAGGTTCGACAGCACAGCGCGATAAGACGCCACTGATTTCGTGGTGTGCGGGGTTATGCTACCCGTTCCGCGCGCCTCGAATGTTGCTCTATCGAAACCGAAGTGACTTCGATTTGCTCCCGCTCCTTCAGGAGGTCAACTTCGGTGTCTCGAATGCGAGGCCGTGTCTCTCTCAAAACAGCGCGGAGAAATACCAGCATGAAGCAAACCCCGGCAGCGCAAATACCCACAAACGCGAGTGATCCGATCACATCAGTGCCACGTGCAAGACAAGGGCCAAGATTCGGAAATGGGGCGATTCAAGGAATACAAGGGAAATAAAGGTCTGCAACGTACTCGGCCGTTGATCAGCAGTGGGGGTTGCTGTCGTGACCGTCGACACTTGTCGAATTTTATGACACTCGGCGCGCGTCGATGCCCAGCTTCTTCATGCGGGAAATTAGGGTCGTACGTTTGAGGCTCATCCGGGCTGCTGCACCATTGGGGCCTGCGACTCGCCCATTGGTCGTCTTCAAAATCCGGACGATCTCGTCGCGTTCGCTCGCTTCCCGCGTCCCGGCCATGGGAATGCTCTTCCCGTTATTGCCTAGCCCAGAGATCGGTACTTGCAGCTCGCTGCCGTGGGTAAGAATCACCGAACGCTCGATGAAGTTTTCCAGCTCACGAATGTTCCCCGGCCAATGCCAACTCGAGAGCTTCTTCATGGCCTGGGTTGGAACCGATTCGATCTTCTTGTTCATCATGCGGGCATACTTCTGGGTGAAGTAGCGAACCAGCAACGGTATATCCTCCGGGCGTTCCCGTAAGGGCGGAATGCGGATCGGAAACACGTTCAGCCGATAGTACAAGTCGCTGCGGAACTCGCGATTCTCCATCATCTTTTCCAGGTCGCGGTTTGTGGCTGCCACCAGCCGCACATCCACCTGCTGGGTTCGATTGCTGCCCAGTCTTTCAAACTCCCGTTCCTGCAAAGCTCGTAGCAGTTTTGGTTGGATCTCGACAGGAATGTCTCCAACCTCATCCAGGAACAGTGAGCCCTTGTCGGCCAGTTCAAGGCGGCCAGTCTTCTGTGCAATCGCGCCGGTAAAAGCGCCTCGCTCGTGTCCAAAAAGCTCGCTCTCGAGCAGCCCGGTCGGAATGGCGGCGCAGTTGAGCTTCACGAAGGTCCGCTCCTTGCGCCGGCTGCGTTCATGAATCGCCCGCGCAATCAATTCCTTTCCCGTACCGGTTTCACCCAACAGCAATACCGTCGAGTCGCTGGGAGCTACCGTCTCCACCAGCTTCAAAACATGGCGGAGGGCAGAACTCTGCCCCACAATGCCTTCGAAGTCCATCTCGCCCCGGATTTCGTCCTCCAGATACAGCTTCTCCTGAGCGAGCTTGTCCTTGAGATCAGCAATTTCACCGTACGCCAGCGCGTTCTCCACTCCGATGGCGACCTGCTGCGCGACTTGAGACAAAAATTCGGTCTCTTCTCGGTCGAATGCATCCTCTTCCCGCTTCGCTACCGCAAGTACGCCTAGAGTGCGGCCCCGGCTGATCAGGGGCACATCGCACAACGAATTCATTCCTTCTTTAGCGGCCTTGGCGTACATCTCCGAATGGAGTTCAGGCTCCAGCCGATTCACAACCCACGGTGTTCCGCTGCGGAAGGTTTCGCCCGGGGGCGTGCCTATAACAGGAATCAAAACGTCTGCTTTGAAGATTCCTCTGCTCTCTGGAAAGTCCAGAGCATGCACCCGCAGATGTGCGCCGTCCGGTTCGGGCAGCATGATGGCAGCAGCGTCATAGTGCATGACCTGGCGAACACTGGCAGAAATTGTTCGCAGCAGTTCCTGAAAGTTCAGGTTCGACACGACCTGGTTGGTCAGGCCGAGGATAAGTTTCAACCGATCCTGCGCCTGGCGCGACAAATAGAAGTTCACGGCAGCGTCAATGGCCAGTGCAATCTGATCCGCAACCATGGAGAGAAAGCGAACTTCGTCTTCGGAATAGGCATTCGCAGGCGATGTACCTACGCTTATCACGCCGAGGCGCCGCTGTCCCCTCGCCAGCGGCAGCACGCACGTAGCTGCAATACCTAGTTTGCTCAGGAATTGGCCATGTGCTCGAAAGCGTGGCTCCTCATTCCAATTGGCGACGAAGATAGCTTGCTGAGACGCGTGTACCAACTCAATCGGCGTGCCATTCACTACGACGTCCGCCCCCCCCAGGCGTTGCGTTACGCCGTTTGAATGAAGCAAATGCCATGTCACTGTCCAGCCGTCATTCTCGAATATGACAATTTCCAGATACTCGAAAGCAATGACACTACGCAGCGCTTGAACGATCGTCTCAGCGGCAGCATCACAGTCGTTACTGGTGCCAATCGCGTTTGTTGCGCGCAGCAGGGCCTGGTAGCGCTGCGTATGCTCCTCTGAGATGGTCGCTGATAAAGTGCTCATAGACTCTTGCCGCCTCACTCCTTGCTTGCGGACAGGTCGGTCACTGGTACCCCATCGCCAAAGCGACTCCCGTCGGAATATGTTCCATCTGATGTAAGAACGCGTCAGAAAGCTTCTGCAAAATGTCGTTGCCTTCGTCAACTGTCAAATCTGGGGTCGATATGTTTGACAGGAACAGGGATCCGTCTGCAGCCCCCATTTGTCCAATCTGCGACTAATCAAGGATTTCGGGACGGAGCCAGCCCGGCACAGCTTTGGCAACCCAGGTGCCTTAGCAGACTGCGGGACGCGGTTCTCGTACCGCCCAGTACCGCGATTACGGGAATCGCACGTAGGTATTGAAGTATCAAGGAGTCACACGATGCGTAGAACAGTCATTTTGCTCGCAGGTTTTGCCATTCTCTTGACCGTCGAGGCCACGGCGCAGGAAAACGGGTCGGAGATAAGTCTGCAAGGCACAGGCTTTTTCACCAAGGACACGAACGGACAGGGAATCTCTCGAACCACCACCGACACCGGCGGATTCCAGGTCGGATACCGCTACAACTTCAGCCGTTGGCTCGCGGCAGAAGGCGACTATGGTTACGACCGAAATACTGAGAAATATTTCGGCGGCGGGCTGGGGGAGTCCAGAATCCAGGCCAACATACACGCCGTCACGGGAGATGTGGTGGTGAAACTTCCACTGCGCCTGAGAGGAATCAGCACTTACGCGCTCGCCGGGGGTGGCGGTCTGATCTTTGATCCCACGGGCAATTTCGGCGGATCTGTGCCTGGTGCAAGTACTCAAGGAAGAGGCGCCTTCCTGTACGGCGCTGGCGCCGATTATGCTTTTACGCGCCACTTGTCTCTGCAAGCTGAGTACAGAGGGTTTGTGTACAAGAACCCGGACTTTGGACTCCGTGCCTTGAACACCGATAGCTGGACGCACACGGCCCAGCCGTCCGCCGGCATCGTTCTCCACTTTTAGTCGCGCCTGGGCAGCCGGGGCAATCATGCCCTCCCCCGGCTGCCCCAGCAGAGAAGGCCGAAAAATAATCTATCACTCGTAAGGCAGACTTTGGAGTAAGCAGTCTATGGCCGGAGGACGGCGCAAGAACTGGAGAGAGTTGTGCATCGCGGCGCTCGATGCAAGGGATCCCGATGAGTTGCTGCAGATCCTGCAGGAACTCAACAGAGTCTTAAAACACGAAGAACAAGTTCGTCATGATTTCAGGCACGCCCCAAACACAGTCGGGCCTTCCGAGGACACCCGAGAAGATCGGCCTACCTGACGTCACGAGGGAATCACATCGAACTGTCTCCAATAAAAGCGAAATACTCTCGCTCGCTGCCGCAAACTATGCGACCGATCGGTCTCCGACAACATCCAAATCCAACACCGCGAAAGCGCAACGAGGTGGCTGGATGATTCGTTACGTTTTGCGGTTGCATTGGGGATCCTCTCGTTGACCTGGACTGCGAGGACTTTCAATGAGTCATCAAGACAGTTCCCTGCCGGCCGTGGGGCCCGGTTCCGATTTTTATTCCCAACACCAGTCTGCAGACCACACGCTAAACACCGCCTTTGCCCAGGCTAAGATCAGCGAGTGCTTCGAGAAGTACCTAGAAATATTTGACGATTTCTATGCCGATGATGTCGAGGTAACCAGTGAGGATCAGCCAGAAACGATTCGCGGAAAAGCGCGAGTCGGATCCCTGCTCTTGAACTTCCTGGTCCCTCTTCATGTAATGGCCGAAATCGGCAGTCTCGCGGTGTCCATTCGACATACTGCGATACCAGAAGATGCCGCGGGAGAGACGCATTCCTCGTGGACACTTGATCTGGTTGGGTCGTCTGGTAAGACCTGTACGCTTAACTGGCGCACTCTCCGGAAATGGAGCGGGGCCCGTGTTGTGTATGAGCATCATTATGATCGCGAGCGCACTGGCGATCCGCTGACGTTCGACGACCTCGGTTTCGATCTGAGCAACCCCTTTGCAGACTCTCGAGGAGCCTCGTGACAGTGCTGGGTCAACGGACGGTAAAGGCCTGGTTGTTTTTTGTGCGACGTGGGACCGTTCGGTCCCATCTAACGCTTTGTTGAGCAGACGATGCGACATCGTCGCCGAGTTAGCCCTGGCAGGAGCAGGACGTGCGCAAAGGCGAGCAGACCCGACAGGAAATCATTCGTAAGGCGGCGGCCATTTTTAATCAGAGAGGATACGATGGCGCCGCCCTTTCCGATCTCATGCGAGCGACTGGGCTCGAGAAGGGCGGAATCTACCGTCACTTCGAGAGCAAACAGGAACTCGCAGAGCAAGCCTTTGACCACGCCTGGAAACTGGCGCTGGATACTCGCTTCGAAGGAACAGAGGGCATACCCAATTCAGTGGACCGGCTGAAGCAAATTATTCGCAACTTTCGGGATCGGCGCTCCGGCCTGGTGCCGGGAGGTTGCCCGCTGCTGAACACCGCCATCGATTCTGACGATGGCAATCCTGGGTTGCGAGCCAGGGCTCGCCAGGCGCTTGGCTCGTGGCTGGATCGTCTCGAAGCAATCGCCCAAGAGGGTCAACGACGAAACGAGATCCGGAGCGATGTTGATTCGGCAACATTGGCTACGTTGATTGCGATAACGCTCGAAGGAAGCCTGATGTTAGGTCGCCTCCAGAGGAAACAGGATCCGGTCGAGCTTGCTTGCCGTCATCTTGAGGAGTACCTCGAGCTGAAGGTTCGCGGGGGAAAATCGAAAGCTGGGATAGGTAATTCATGAGTACTCAAGAGATTCCGTCGAAGCCTGACTTTAGAGCGCGGGCAAAGGCGAACGACGTACCGGTCGCGCGGCTGATTGGCTTTGAAGCCAGGGACATTGCCAACGGTCGGGCGACGGTGGTACTAACGGCCGGACCTGAGCATGCAAACCCGATGGGGACACTCCATGGGGGGATTCTGTGCGACATAGCTGACGCCGCCATGGGGATGGCGTTTGCAAGCACGCTGGATACCGGGGAATCCTTCACCACGGTCGAATTGAAGATCAATTTCTTTCGGCCTGTATGGCAGGCACAGCTCACAGCGGAAGGAACCGTCGTGAAACGGGGCCGCACCATGGGATAGGTCGAGTGCAGCATAAGCGACGAACAGAACCGATTGGTTGCGAAAGCAACCTCTACCTGCATGGTCCTTCGCGACCAGAAGGCCACAGGAAGGTAATCATTCACCGCTCGGTCGTACCGCACGGAAATGAATCTTCCTGGCTGCCGATTGAATCTGGTGCAGGAAGAGCTGGAGGGCAACAGAAATGGCCATGGTCCTAACCTTAATTTGTGTTGTAGTGCTCGTAGTATCGCTAACGGCAATCTTTTGGAAGAGACGGAGCAGTAATCAACGATGGACGATGGAGCAACACGCCATCTCTCCCGAACAACTCTATTCCCTGTTGGGCTCACATCAGGATGTGGCGCTCTTTGATGTCCGGCAGCCGCTCGATCTGTTAGCCCACTCTGAGATTATTCCAGGCGCTCGAAGAATCCCCCCGGCAGAAGTATTGGCGGCACCGAGCCTGATCCCTAAGGACAAAGAGGCGATCGTTTACTGTACTTGTCCCGGAGATAAAACTAGCCGGGCCATCTTGCGTCGAGCCTTGGACTTGCAGTTTTTCAAGATCAAATTCCTCAAAGGTGGCTTCGAAGCTTGGAAAGCGAAAGGCTATCCGGTCGAGCCCTACCGGGACGTTTTTCATCTTTATACACCCAAACTTGTTCAGCATTGAGCTGTCGGGTGGGCGGTTTTCACGTTCCGCGGCACAATAGACCACGGAAGAAAAGAGCTGAGTTCAAATGACATCTCACGAATTACCAGTGAAAGTGGCGATCAATTCCTGGCGGCTCGTCGTGGAGAGAGCCGACAAGATATTTTCAGGACTGACTGAAGACCAAATCCTGCGGGAGGTAGCACCGGGAAAAAACCGTGTCATTTATCTGTGGGGACACCTCATTGCGGTTCACGACAGAATGTTTTCGATTCTCGGCCTGGGACCCCGCCTGCATCCGGACCTGGATGCCGTATTTATAGACAATTCCGACAAAGCGGTAGCAGAGATACCTTCGGCGCGGCAGTTGAAACAATATTGGGATGATGTAAACGCGAAATTGCTCTCGCAGTTTCAGAGTCTTTCCGCGGATGAGTGGTTGCTGCGGCACCAGGCCATGTCCGAGGAAGACTATGCCACCGACCCGACCCGGAACCGATTGGCTGTCTTGCTGAGTCGAACCAATCACCTGTCTTACCATCTGGGACAGGTAACGCTGGCTCTCAAATAGCCTGATGTAGCAGGCGGCGCCCTCTTCCCTAACTGGCACGTGGCATTCCGTTTAGTTCCCGCATCGTATCCACATCAATCTTTAACTCCGCTGCCGCGACATTCTCTTCGAGGTGTTTCACCTTGGAGGTGCCTGGGATCGGCAGCATGACAGGGGACCGCCCCAGCAGCCATGCCAGAGCGATCTGCGATGGAGTAGCCTTCCACCGAGCTGCGACACGACTGATGGGGCTCTCAGAACAGGAAAGACGACCTGCAGCTAGTGGGAACCACGGAATAAAACCCATTTTCTCTTTCTCGCAATACTCGAGAACGTCTTCCGATCCGCGGTCGAACAGGCTGTAACGATTCTGAATGCTCACAATCGGAACGATCGTTCGCGCATACTCAATCTGCTCGACGCTCACCTGCGATAGACCGATGTCACTGATTTTTCCGTGCGCCCGCAAGTGCCTCAGAGTTCCGAGTTGGTCTTCCACTGGCACCTTGGGATCGATTCGATGCAACTGATAAAAGTCAATTCGGTCCACGCGCAACCGGCGCAGGCTCGCCTCGCAGGCGGCTCTCAGGTGCTCTGGTCGTCCGTTTTCAACCCATTGGTTGGGAGCGGGTCGCGCATAACCGCCTTTTGTGGCGATCACCAGCCCTGCCGGATAGGGATGCAGCGCTTCAGCGATGATTTCTTCACTCACGCCTGGACCATACGAGTCCGCGGTGTCGATAAAATTGACTCCCAATTCCACAGCGCGCCGCAAAACTCGGATGGCTTCAGCCGATCTGCGGGCTCGCCCCAGACTCCACCTCCCGTGATTCGCATCGCTCCGAATCCCAGGCGCGTTACACGAAGAGCACCACCGATTCGGAACTCGCCGGATTTTTCGGCCGGTGCCTGGTTTCGTTGAACTGCTAGCTTTCGATTTTGCATAGACTTCTCCTTCCAGCGATGAAAATCGACGCGGCTTTCCTCTTTGGAGTGAGGCAACGGTAGTGGCGCTGCACCAAATCGACATCCAATCGCCTCTCCGCGACTCCCCAGAATAACTATCGCGCCGCCGCATCTGCAATTCGAACTGCTTGCGCGTCATTCCATTCACGAATGGGGATCACCAGAAATAGCTCGGGTGATGGCCAATGGAACTGTCTATGGGCGTCCCATGATGTGCATATGAGCGTAGGGCGATCCGGCCCACATGATGTACGCACCTGTGTCCCGGTGCGTAGTTGGCAAGCCGGTGGCCCCGGCGTCGAATGGCCACATAATCATCCAGTGCGGACCGACAGTGATAGGAGGACTGGTGGTGTCATGAGGATCCGAATCGCTTCGCTGGTGGCACCGGCGAGCATGTACGTGATGCCCGGTAGAGTGTTAGTCGGTTTTGGTTTGTGAGCTTTGGCGTCGGCAAACCACTGCATCGAAGTAGCATCCGCGCACATCGGCGGATCGCCGACAACTTCCGGATTGCCCGGCATGCACGTGAATCCGTTGCTGCCTTCGCGTCGCAGGACCACGTGATTGCCTTGCGCATCGATATCGACGATTCGTGCGGATTGAGATATGTTCTCTGGCCCCGCAGACATTGCTCGAGCTATTTTTTCCTGTGTCCTCTCAGCGGTCTTCGCTGACATTCCGTTGTTGAAAGTCTGCGATTCGGCACGGCTCACAATGTGCATTCCAGTTACCAAACACAGAGCAACGACCGTGATACCGCTCGCTAAAGACTTACGCCTCGAACCCGTCGATCTCATAGATACCTCCTATCATCGTCCTCCGTTACTCAAGATGTCCGAAGAGACCGCTCGGTCGCAATATTATCTGTCACCGTCCTGGGCGCGGCATTTTGATCGTACCGACGTAAAAATTGGGGATAATGCCGAAAATGCGCTGTTTCTCCTCGATCTTGATTTCCTCGGTGGCAACCTCCTCTGCGGAATAACCTACGGTCACGAGGTAAATGCCGTTGCGATCTGGAGCCTGGGAATCCCCAGGATGACGTATTGGTCCGGCTTGAGCGCTACCTCGGGTGAAGTCCAGTCTGCAAATTTCTCGGCGCCGATGTTGACGTGATATGTCTCAGGTTCGACATTGTTGAAGTCAAAACATCCTTTGTCATTCGAACCGACCATGCGAGGACTCTTGAGAGTATGGTTCGAAAGAACGACGGTGGCACCGCGAATGGCACCGCCTTTTACGTCGACAAGGTGCCGACAATGACTCCCGGCTCCGGCCTGCGAGCGTCAGGTACCAGAAGCAATTGCTCCTGACCCGCGGAGTTCGTTGAACCACAAAGGCATAGCAAGAGAGCAAAGACAAGCCACGCTCTCCCAGCGACCATCGAAAGCTTCTTTAACGCGGCCCTCCCGACTGTGTGGAAGTAAAAAGCATGCGATAGGCCAAACGCATGCGCCAGGAGTGCTTTGAGCAAATTGCCGACTCCAATGCCACAAAGAGAGGACCGTGAGGGAGGGTGGCGTCCATGACTGTCGAAACCTCCTTGACAGTTTGTTGACGGTTGGCAGGTCTAAAAGCCATCGGCGCGGCGGAGAAGGTTGAGCTTGGGCTGGAGAAGTCAATATTGAGCTTTTTTTTTAAGGACAGTTCCTCTCCAATGCGATCAAGGGAGATATTCGACCCAAGTGTCGGAACCTTCGACAAGTGTCAAAGCTCGAGTGACAGAATCTCAGCAAACGTCGGAATTTCGGCAAATTCTTCAAGGACAGGCCTAGCAGAACCCGGGTCTCTCCATGCTGAGCCGTTTCGAGTCTCAGATCGAATGGTCGACCGCCATCCGGACTGGGCAGACACACGACTTGGTCAGCAATCACGCGCCAACCCTCGCAAGAGTCGCTTCAACAGAGTGTCCGGCGCACACGCGGCCCGCGCCCAGAATTTGGCGGTTGTTTGCAAACAAACGCCCTTCTGCATTTCTTAGTTCCAGTTTTGCGAAGGCATGATCGGGATTGGCAAGGTTCGATCGAGAGCCGAGCGCTGAGTTGCGTGCGTGGGTCTTCTTGCGACCGTAGCCTCGCTCTTCTTAATCCGGACGCACACTCCTTTCTTACTCTCTGCTGACACGGCTCCCAACGACCCGGTCGGTCTCGTGCGACTTCGGTTGGCAGCACGATTGCTATTCAGAGATCGGAAGAGGAGCAGTCCGAACGGCAGTGACGTCGAAGTTTGAATTGAAGAGATCTTCGTCCATGGCCTAGGCCGCGAATCCGGAGCTAATGATGGTTTTTGCGAAAACAATTGTTCGCAGGGTTTTCATCGGAATCACGCCTCGAATTCTCAACGATTCCAGTAAGGATGAAGTCGATCGGCAAGCTTCGGGTCGCCGGCTGGTAACAATACAAACGCAGAAGCGACGACGGTTCACGCTGGTGCGGGGAGTCTCGCTGCTTTTGCGGATACTGTCTGCAACGACATTCCTTGTTAGCCTCGCTTGCGCGCAGGACCAGCCCTCACAGAATGAATTCGCTTTCTGGTTTGAAGGGCAACTCGGAAACGGCCATGCCTTCGCTAGCACTACCGACAGTCGCATGTACCAGATCGAAGCCCGTTATGGCCGCCTCGTCTACACGAATCGTTTGTTGGCCCTACGCTACATTGCCGAAGTGATCCCATTTTCGGTGGTGGGTGATCCGCAGGCGAATGGCCAGCGCGCGTACGCTCACGCGACTGGCGGAGTCCCATCGGCGCACAAGTCAATTTCCGTTACCATCACAGGGTCCAGCCATTTCTGACGAGCGGCGGGGGCTTTTTATATTTCGACCGGCGGATGTTCGGCGCCACTCAGTTCAATTTCACCGCTCAGGTTGCGGGGGGCGTGCAAGTATTCACTTCGAGGCACCGCAGCGTTCATGTTGGCTACGAATATCATCACATTTCCAACGCGAACCTGGGTCGCATCAACCCCGGCATGGACTCGCACGTAGTGTTTGTAGGATTGTCGCTCGTCCGATAAGACTTATATTTAGGGACTGGATCCGCCCTGGCGAATGCGCTTTGGCGAAATCGAGACATGGTCGTTGACCGCACTCGTCGGCATGACCGTCAGGTTTTGTTGACGGAAATAGTTACGCTGCACGCGCCGCCCACCCTTTTTCCGGAGAGTTGGTGTGCGGCATTCACCATCGCTTCGTCAGCGGCAAGAGCATTTAATATTTGGGCGAACTGAATCCCCCGTCGGTCTGGCACCATCCTAAGAAACGGATGCCATGAACTCGAGAGTTGGGAAATTTACCTCGATCGCGTTTTTGTCGGCGGCGTTGACCACAGCTCAACCAGACATCGCTCGATCTTCCGGCAGCCGGCAAGGGCCGCGAACTCGCCATCCCGGTCGAAAATACAGGGCGCATTAACTACAATATTGTGCTGCGCAACGAGAGCAAAGGTATCCTCAACAGCATCCAGCTCGCCGGCAAGTGGCTCACCGGATGGTCCATCTTCTCCCTTCCGATGGATCACCCCGAGACGCTTCACTTCCGGAAATCGATGTGCGCCGGCCCTTGCTTTTTTCGTACCTCGCTGGCCGCTCCATCGGCGCCCAAGGATACTTTTCTCGATACCACTCCCATCCAGAAGGGCTTTGCCTGGGTTAACGGAGTCTCCCTCGGCCGCGCCTGGAGCGCGGGTCCACAAGCTAGCCTCCTTATACCGGGAAGCTGGCTGAAGCAAGGGCAGAATTCGCTGGTGATACTTGATCTGCAGGCAGAGAGACCGCCGGTTCTTCGGAGTGTAGACCATGCATTATGGATTCCCGGCAAAGACGAGCCAAAGAAAAAGTAACTGAACTGTCTGGCAAAGCCAGATCGTGCACGAAGAGGTGACCACTTTGAAATCATTGAGAATCGGTGCAGCCGCTGCGCTTGCGGTCGTCACCTGCAGCATTTCGGTAACAGCACAAATCCAGTTCCAGAACCAACTGATGCCCCAACCCGCGGAGATGTCGATTGGTTCCGGCGCGCTTGCGCTCGACTCCACTTTCGCCGTCGAGGTTCCTGGTGTCTCCGATCCTCGCCTCACCAATGCGATTGATCGGGCGGTGCGGCGCATCGAGATCACCACCGGCTTGCGGCATGCGGGGCGCGGCGTTGCCGGGACGACCAGGCTCATCGTTAAGGTCGACCATCCCTCCGCGCCTGTCCAATCTCTCGATGAGGACGAGAGCTACTCGCTCAGCGTCACAGCTTCCGGCGCGGAAATCGATGCCGTGGGCGAAGTTGGGGCTATGCACGGTCTCGAAACTCTCATCCAGCTCGTGCAGCCTAGCGGCAGCGGCTACGTCATCCCTGCCGTCGCCATCCACGACACTCCACGCTTTCGCTGGCGTGGTCTTATGATCGACTGTGGCCGCCACTTCGAGCCCGTAGCCGTCATCGAGCGTAACCTCGACGGCATGGCCGCCGTCAAACTGAACGTCTTCCACTGGCACCTCACGGAAGACCAGGGCTTCCGCATGGAGAGCCGCATCTATCCCAAGCTCACCACCAAGGGATCTGACGGGCTCTACTACACCCAGCAGGACGCAAATGAAGTTGTCGCCTATGCTCGCGCACGCGGCATCCGCGTAGTGCCGGAGTTCGAAATGCCGGGACACAGTACAGCCTGGCTCGTGGCTTACCCCGAATTGGCCAGCGGAAGCATCCCTGATGAAATCCGCCGCGAGTTCGGTGTCAGCAATTACGCTATCGATCCCACACGCGAAGTGACATATACCTTCATTGGCCGATTCCTGACAGAGATGTCCACCATCTTTCCCGACGCCTACCTACATATCGGTGGAGATGAGACGCCCGCGCCCGACTGGAAGACGAGCGCGCGCATCCTCGCCTTCATGAAGATTCACAACTTGAAGGACAATGACGCCCTGCAGGCGTACTTCAACACCCGTGTGCTCAAGATCATCACCCACTTGCACAAGCACATGATGGGTTGGGACGAGGTCCTCACCCCTGGTCTGCCCAAGGATGTGGTTGTGCAATCTTGGCGCGGTGAAGCTTCTCTCTTCAAGGGAGCGAAACTGGGATACGAAGGCGTGCTCTCGGCGCCCTACTATCTCGACGGGATGCGTCCCGCAGGTGTGCACTACCTCGCCGACCCCCTCCCGTCCTCCTCCGACCTCACACCGGACGAGCACAAACTTATCCTCGGCGGCGAGGTTTGCATGTGGGGCGAGCACCTTTACGCACGCACCATTGACTCGCGCATCTGGCCGCGGACCGCTGCCATTGCCGAGCGCTTTTGGTCGCCTGAAAACGTGCGCGATGTGGACGACATGTATCGCCGCCTCATCCCGGTCTCCATCGAACTTGAGAGCCTGGGCCTGACCCATCTTGAGTCGGAGGATGCCAGCCTGCGCGAACTCGCACGCACTGAGCAGATCGATGCGCTGCGCACCTTCGCTTCGGCTTTCGAACCAGTCAGCTTCGGGGAGCGGTCGCAGGCGCAACACACTGACCAACTCACTGCGCTTGACGGCTTCGTCGATGCCGTTCGCCCCGACCCGCCCTCGCGCCACTGGTTCGAGCTTGCGGTAAAGCGACTGGTCGCCGACCCAAGGGGAGACACCACGGATCGCACTGCGCTCGCCACCTGGTTCGCGCAGCTCTCCGACGCCGTTCCAACCGTGCGCCAGCAGATGGTCACCTCGCCCCGCCTCGCCGAGATATCCACTCGCGCCGGCCAACTTCTGCAACTCGCGGCCATGGGTCAACATGCGCTGCAGTATCTAGCCAACGGTGAGAGGGCGCCGGCAGACTGGAAGGCAAAGCAAATCGAGACGCTTGACGAGGTCAGCAAACCCAGCGCCCTCGTCCGATTCGATTTCCTGACCGCGATGACCGAGCTTGTGAAAGCGGTTGCCGAGTAACAGCCGCGTTGAAATCCACAGGAATAATTCCCGATGGCTGCGAAAAGATGATAAAAGCCATCGTGATGGATGGTGGGAATCGCGGCCAGACCGTTAAAGTCTGCGCCGATCCAGCTTGCCGAGTCCATCATCCCTGTT
>CAVRCR010000061.1:0-47366 GCA_963719615.1 uncultured Acidobacteriaceae bacterium
GAAGTATACTCTCGCCTCCCTTCCGAGTCCATTTTCGGCGCGTAATTGCGTAATACCCCCCCATCCTCTGATCCTCGGTTCAGGGGCGTATCAGGATTCCCTGGCCCACTAGAAAAAAGCCGACCCCGATATTCCCATGCTGAAGCCAGCCAAGGCGGAGCACGAGAAGCTGAAGTAGTGTCCGGGGGGAGTAGTTGCTCCTGAAACAGGGTTTTGTTAGAGCCTCTGAGAAGGAATCTTGATTATGCGATTGTTGAGAACTGTTTGTGCGCTTTTCGTATCTCTCTTCGGTAAGGCGTTTCCCTACTTCTATTGCACCGATCTCTTGACGGTGCCTTCGCGATCTGGAGTACGGGAAGACAAAGAAGCAGAAGTGCTCCGTTGGGTGATCGCAATCGGGGAATCGCTCTTGACCTGGTAGCTCTATCTGATCGTAACTGTCCTGCGCCACGGAGAGCGCAAGGTGGCGGTTTTGCTGCCAGCGTCTTTGGTCTAAAACGTGTACTTCAATGCGAACTCGATCTGGCGATTGTCGGTCGCTGTGTTTGTGATTGCAGCGCCTCCCGGCACGTCCACGTATACGAGGGAGCCTCCGCCGGGCAAGCCGAAGTTTGGGTGGTTCATAAGATTGAAGAATTCCGAGCGAAACTCGATCTGCTGCGATTCCGTAATCCTGAAACTCTTTTGCAGGACGAGGTCAAAGTCGACCAGATGTGGGCCACGCAGATTCCCGATCCTGCCATTCCCAAAGCTATGCGCGGATTGCTGCGTTTGGGCCAGTAGAGGAGCGACGAATGCCGCCTGGTTAACCCAGCAATCCAGAGTCTGATGCCCCGGGTTGGAACAGCCGTAGTCGTTGGCCTGCGACGCCGTATTGAACGAGAAATTGTATGGGTTGGCAATCTGGTTTGGGCGATAACTGAAGCTGCCGGTGTTGCTCAGGTCCGTGGACATGACTGCGGTGACGGCCTCCCCGGTTTGCGCGGACGTGATGCCGGCAACCTGCCATCCACCGAAGAACGCATCGACGATTCTGTGAGCGTCACCCATGAAGTGGCGCCCATGTCCGACGGGGATTTCGTAGAGGTAGCTCACCGACAGCCGCTGCCGTAAATCCGGAGAGACCGCTCCGTGTTCCAGATTGGGGAAATCGGCGTTCTGCACGTAACCGCCTACATTGCCATCCGCGTTCCCGAGGTTCTTGGCAAATGTATACGCCACCAGCATATTGAAACCGCTCGAGAAGCGCTTGTTCAGGGATGCCTGGAACGCATTATAGAAGGACTGAAACTGTGGGTAGTCGAGCGGCAAGACCTGGGTCATGTTTGGCTGCTGTGAAAAGTACCGCCGCCCGAAATTCGGAATGCAATTGGTGGGGTCGGGGCCGCAAAAGTTTGTGTCGAGAATTTGAGGCGCTTGGTTGAGATCACTCGCCTCGTGATTCCATAGATCGTAGGAGCGGGTGCCGACATAGCCAATCTGGGCTACCCAGTTTGGCGTGAACTGATGCTGCACGCTTAAGTTCCACTCCAGAATACGGGGAATCTTACGTATCGGTCCGGTTGTCTTGACTGGGCCGCTGATATTGGTGGCGCTGCCTTGAGGCACTGCGATCGGGAAACCGCTGGAGACCAGTTGCGCCGCGGAGGGGATGGCGCTGGCATTGAAATTCGCGGCATAAAAGCTGAGCTGCGGAGGATTGAGACCGAGATCGTCAAAAATGTTCGCCTCTGCGGAATAGAACATCCCAAAGGCGCTCCGGACCACCGTGTTTTTCGCCACCGACCATGCGAACCCAAGCCGAGGTCCCAAATTCTTCTTGTCAAACCGAACGCCAGCATGCCCTGTCGCGCCCGGCCCATAGGAGGTCACGACTATGGCACGATTGAGATCGAAGTTCCCGACTTGTCCGTTCGCCGGAGACGTCACTTCGTAGCGCAGACCGAAGTTGATCGTCAGGTTGTGGCTGAAGTGAAAGTCATCCTGAAAGAACTCGGCAAGATCCCAGTAACGAGTAGGATAGAGACCCACCAGGAAGTCCTGCTCATTGGAGATCGGGACCCCCAAAAGGAGGTCTGCCAAAGCATTGCCGCCGTTCGCGGTTGTCAGATCATTGGTATATCCACCGCCGAAAACGAACCATCCCCTCGGACTTGAGAGTTGGAAAAAATTCCGCTGCTGGCGCCGAAAATCGACGCCAAATTTCAGCGCATGCCTGCCCCTGATCCAGGTCAGCGTATCCGCGACCTGGAAAATGTTCTCGAATACATGCTCCGGGAGCCACTGCGAGTCACCCAATGAGGTGAATCCAGCTACATCGATGTTGGTCAGGCCGCTGGAGTTTGGGTAGCCGGGGCGGTTGACGTTGGGGATTCCGAGCTTTGCACCGAGATCTTTGCCGAAATTAAAGGGTAATGCATTCACGGCGTAGCGGAAGTATCCGCCGTGCAGATCGTTCAGAAGGTGCTCGGAGAACGTGTGGGTATACCCGACACCCAGGTGCTGCGCCCGAGAGTTGCTGACGCTCGGGCAACAATCGGATCCTCCCCACAGAGGCCCGAGCGGCCCTGGTTGCTGGCTGCGCACGTCGCCGAAACTGTAAGAGCTAAAGATCTGATCCTGCTCCCGGAAGCGATGGTCCAATCGGATGTCGAACGAATCCTGGTTGTTCACCTGGTTTTGATTGGCGAGATAGTTGTTTGTGAGTGCAGTGGGATCGGTGGGCTGAGGGTAGAAGTTGGCAATATTCTGCCCCACCGCGTTCATTGTGGTCGGCGGAATCACATTGACATGTCCCAGGTAACTGATTGGAGTTCGGAGCGAAACCACGCTGCCGTCTGCGCATTGATAGTTGCTGTTGGTACTGTAGGGATCGAAGATTGTTCCCGTGTCAAAGGTGTCGGTGGAACTGGGAGTCGGACAAGGGGAGAACGTTTGTCCCGTCAAACGGTCGGTAAAGTCCCCGCCTCGCTCCGCAACGGTAGGCACAGTAGACAGGAATGGATTGCTCGCCCGCAAACGTGATCCCTGATAATCGCCGAACAGGAATGTCTTGTTCTTCTTGATGGGCCCACCCAGGAAGGCCCCGAACTGGTTTCGCTTAAAGGGCTGCTGGCCCTGATTGAAATAGTTGACCGCATCCAGTTTGTCATTGCGAATAAACTCGTAGAGTCCCCCGTGAATTTGGTTAGCGCCCGACTTCAGCACCACGTTCACGGCAGCGCCGCCGCGTCCAAACTCCGCGCTCATGGAGTTCTCTTCGGTCTTGAACTCCTGAATGGCATCGGGCGGCGGCAGTACGACCACGCCACCCAAACCGAACTCATTGTTGTCGACCCCATTGAGCAGGAAGTTGTTGTTCGAGACGCGGAGACCGTTCACCGAGATCGCTTCATTGGCCCGCTCGTTCTCAAAGACTCCGCCGCTGACATTGGTTCCGGTTTGCCCGCCATTGGCTCCGGGGCCGAGGTAAGCAAGCTGGATGAAGTTCCTGCCGTTGAGCGGCAGTTCAGCAATTCGCCGTTCGGTCTCGATCGTGCCCAGTGAAGAAGATTCCGTTTGCAGCAGCGGCGCCGCGCCAGTAACTTCGACTCTCTCCGATGCCGCCCCGAGCCTGAGCGCCAGATCGACGCGCACGCTCTGATTAACAGCCACATCGACGACATTCTGAACCGTCGTTTCAAAGCCTTGCTTGTTGGCCGAGACCGAGTAGGTGCCGATCTTCAAGAGCGTGGCGTTGTAGTTGCCCTCGGCATCAGTCGTGAGATGTACGAGCTGACCAGTCTCGCGGTTGGTTATCGTGATTCGAGCGTTCGAAATCCGTGCGCCCGAGGGATCAGTGACCGTTCCGACAATGGCGCCGCGATCGACCTGGGCAGCGGCAGGCACGGTAGCAACCAGAAGAAAACCGAAGAAGGTTGGGAACAGAGCCCGGGCCAAGATACGGCGAAGCATAAAACCCCCAAGCGCATTCTCAGACGCGCCAGAACTGAAGGCACATTGTGATGCGACAATTGCTTACACCTCACGGTACCCCACGTCAAGCGATAAACTGCATGACTTGGGGTCAGCGTATTTTTCTTCGACTAAATGCAAGTTTTCCGCTAACTTGGACGGCTCGCCAGATGCAAACCGAAACGGAGGTTCACTGATGCGCACCGGACTTATCAGTTCCATTCTCATCTGCTTGTCAAGCGTCAGTGTTCAGGCGCAGCAAATGCGTCTGGAGAATCTGCAGAACAAGACGATTCTCGTGTTCACTCCGCATCCCGACGATGATGTGTTCGGCGCGGGTGGCACGATTGCTCTGTTGAATCGCAATCACAACAAGGTTTACATCGTGGTGTACACGAACGATGACAAGGGCTCCTACGATCCCGAGATGAACTCGCAACGTCTGGCGCGAATCCGCCGGGCCGAACAAGAGATCTCTGAAGGACAGCTTGGCACGCCGAAAGAAAACATTCTGTGGATGGGATATGACGACGGGATGTTGGAATACGCGCCACAGCCGAAGCTGACCGAGGAAGCGACCGCCATCATTCGCCGGATTCGGCCAGATGTATTATTGAGCGTCGATCCGGGCGAATGGTATGAGCGCTGGCACAAAACCGACCATCGCATGGCGGCTTTCAACACCATCGATGCAGTGCGCGCCGCCGAATTCTGGCTCTATTTCCCCAACCAAAAACTGCAACAGGGACTCGAGCCGTACCAGGTCCCTGAGATGTACTTTTTCTATCCTTCGCCCCAAGAGGCAAATTACTTTGTCAACATCGAGAGCGTCGCCGAATTGAAGTTTGATGCTGCCTGCAAGCAAGTCAGCCAGTTCGAACCCGCAGTCCACAAATACCGGCCCGATTGGGACCCGAAGGACATGGAAAAGGCTAAAGAGGAAATGCGGCGAGAACAGCCGCGCAAGGACGGGCATTACGTGGAAGCGTTTCGCTACGCAACCGGATTCAACCAGTACTAGGTGAAGGAGATCACATGTCCGCATTGGCACTGCTTGGGGGTAAGAGGGCAAAGGGTAAACCGTTTCCCGTCTGGCCGTACTACGATCAGAATGAAGAACGGGCACTAAGGGAGGTTCTGGAGAGCCGTGTCTGGTGGCGCACGCCCGGAACCAAGACGCTCGAATTCGAGGGCGCCTTTGCCAAGTTTCACGGAGCTCGCCACGGGATCGCAGTAACCAACGGAACCGCGGCTTTGGAAGTTACCATGGCAGGCCTTGGCATTGCGGCGGGTGACGAAGTGATCGTGCCGGACTTCACCTTCGTCGCCACTGCCAGTGCGGTTTTGTTTGCGAACGCGCTTCCGGTACTTGTGGATGTCGATCCCGAGACCTATTGCATCCATCCCGACTTGGTGGAAGCTGCAATCACTCCAAGAACCAAGGCAATCATCGCGGTGCACATGGGTGGGCATCCGGCGGATCTCGATCGGTTGAAAGAAATCGCTACTAGCAAGGGACTAGCGCTGATCGAAGATTCGGCGCATGCGCACGCCAGCGAATGGCGCGGCCAGCGTATTGGGACTTTCGGCATTGCGGGCACTTTCAGTTTTCAATCGAGCAAGCTGATGACTGCCGGTGAAGGCGGGATCATCATTTCCAATGACGACAAATTCGAGGTGCAGGCGCGCTCCGTGCACGACTGTGGCCGCATGCCTGGCGAATGGTTCTACAGCCACTTCATTTATGGATCAAACTACCGGCTCAGCGAATGGCAGGGCGCAATTCTGAACGTGCAGCTCAGCCGTCTCGACCAGCAAACCAGGCGACGCCATCAAAACTCCCGGGTTCTGGACAAGTTGCTGGCTGAGATCCCAGGTGTCACACCACAAAAGCTGGACGAACGGTGTACACGCAACGGGCAGTACGCCTATATCTTCCATGTGAACAAGAAGAAGTTCGCGAAGATCTCCACCGAACGCTTTATCGCAGCGATGAATGCGGAAGGCATTCCCAACCAGGCCAGCTACCCACCCCTTCACGAGTTGCACATGTTCCGCAATGGCGAGTATCGAAAGCGCCTCAGCGGAAAGCAGGCGAAACAGAAGCATTCCTTCCTGAAGAAAAAATTCCCGGCAACACAAAAAGCCGCATGGGAAACCGTCTGGATTCCGCAACCGGCGTTGCTGGGAGACGAGGAAGACATGCACGAAATCGCGGCGGGGCTGGCCAAGATTCAGAAAAACGCGAAGGAACTGGCCTGAGGGCTCCAGCCAATTTCCATGCTCGAGCGATTCTCATACCGGGGCTGGAACAATGCGTACAAGTTGTCGAATGGGGTCGTCGACCTGGTCGTGACCGCCGATGTCGGTCCTCGGGTGCTCTTCTACGGCTTTCGCGACGGGGAAAATCTGTTGCATGAAGTCAAAGATGATGCGGGGAAGATTGGCGGTTCCGAGTTCCGCCTGTATGGTGGCCACCGCTTATGGGTTTCCCCGGAAGTTGAGAGAACTTATTATCCCGACAACACTCCGGTCGCGGTTTCTGAGCAGGGTAACGCCACTAGTTTTACGGCGCAGCGAGAGGAATTGCCTCCGGGCACCAACCTGCAGAAAGCGCTTGAAATCGAACTGGCGGCGACGGGCTCACAGGTTCGGATTACCCATCGCATAAGAAATGACGACACGCGCCCGACCACGCTTGCGCCGTGGTCCCCCACGATGATGCGGGCCGGAGGCCGCGCGATCCTTCCCCTCTCTCCCAGGATTGCGATGGATAAGGATCATTACCTGCCGGTGGGAGTTTTCGGCATGTGGTCGTTTACAGATCTTGCCGACCCACGATGGGTGCTCGGCACCGCCTATATCCAGTTGCGGCAACTGGCGAATCCACAGAGCCGCTTCCAAGAGCAGATGGCGGGCATTTACAACGCTGCCGGCTGGGGAGCTTATTTCAGCCAGGGAGATCTCTTTGTGAAGCGCGCGTCGGTTATCCGGGATGGTCGTTATCCCGATTTCGGCTGCAATTTCGAGGTGTTCACCAACCCCAACTTCCTCGAACTGGAAACACTTGGACCCCTAGTCGAACTGCAGCCGGGGGAAGTGGTGGAACACGTGGAGCGCTGGTGGCTGTTTGCCGATGTGCCTAGCGGAGAGAACGACACCTGGATCGATGCGTCGGTCGTTCCGCGGGTTCGGCAAACAGCCGCATTGTCGGATCGAATCAGTGTTGCGCAAGGCGGGAGAGAAAAATGAATGGGTGCATGGCACAGTCTTCGAGGCATCGTTGTGGTTTAGCTTCGCTTGTTTTTCTATTCCTGATTCCTCTGAGTTTGGGGGCGCAAACCTCACGCCCGCTGCCTGACCACGTTCCTCCCAAGCGGTCGTCACAAATTCACGACGGGTTCGGCATCAACTCCGATATGCCGCGCGATCCCTATCTTCCCTGGAACCGCTGGTGGTGGACTCGTATGTTCGATGCCGGCTTCAAGTGGGCCCGCATCGGACAATACGAAAACAGCTCAGACCGCACAAGCTGGGACTGGATCGAGCAGAAGCGAGGCGTATTCTCGAGTTCGCCAGAGCTTGAGGATTATGTGGATTCGCTCGTGGACAACGGAATCGATATCCAGGTGCAATTGATCTATGGCAACGTCATGTATACGTCCCCGAGCGGCAAGCGTCCGGATGTCAGCACTCCGGAGCCCGGCTCGTTTCACAATGATGACCGGAGTTTGTATTCGGTCTTCTGGCCACCGACTACGCCCGAGCAGATCACGGCCTTCAATCGATACGCTGAATGGATGGTGAATCATTTTCACGATCGCGTGCACTACTGGGCTTTGTGGAATGAACAGGACATCGGCTATTGGAACCCCTGGGGCAATCCGGAACAGTTTGGACGACTGTTGGCTCCTTTTATTGAAACCGTGCACCGAGTCGATCCGCAAGCGAAAGTGATCTATGGCGGTCAGGCGGATCCCTCCCGCGAGTTCACCCAGCGTGCTTTTGATATCTGCCAGTGTGCCTCGGGAATCGATGTGTATGCCTATCACACTTATCCGGGCTATGGTCAAAACATGAA
Source organism: uncultured Acidobacteriaceae bacterium (assembly GCA_963719615.1). Taxonomy (GTDB): domain Bacteria; phylum Acidobacteriota; class Terriglobia; order Terriglobales; family Acidobacteriaceae; genus Sulfotelmatobacter. Next base: position 8,036 of record CAVRCR010000061.1, read on the forward strand.
CCCGGAAGCAATGGACTACGGAGCGTACCAGAGCGAATCCCCTCGCGCGCTGCGGGACCTGGTCGTTCACTATCCTGGAGTCAAAACTAACATCCCGTTCTTTGACGACGAATTAAATTCGATTCCTTCTTGGGTGGGTTCGGATGAATCGGTGCAGGGAAAATATGTTCCTCGCGGTTTCGTTTACAATCTCGCGTCAGGAGTCAAAACCTTTGTCTGGCTGCTTGCGGCAGGGAGTGATGGCAACGAGTATGACGACTTTGGAATCATTCACGGGATCACCAATCACGATACCGACTTCACGCCGCGGCCGGTCTTTTACGCACTGCAGAACACGAACGCGCTATTCTCGGATACGAAGTTTGACCCATCGATCGAAGTCGGCGGTCCGGACTTGCCTGCCTTGCGGCGCCAGGCTGGATTCCCCTTCCTGGGGTATGGATTCCGAGCCGATAGCGGAAAGACTATCGTCGCGTATTGGCTCGCTGCTCACAGTCTTCCCGGAAAAGTATTTCCACCGCTGTATGCCACACTGTCATTGAAAAACACAGGGATTACGCATCCGGTTCTGGTCGATGTTGTGTCGGGGGAGATCAAACAGGTTTCGTGGAAACCGGGCACCACCGATACGCTGGAAGCACTGCCGATCAAGGACAGCATTATGGCAGTGACCGACGAGAGCTACTTCGACTGGCCGGTTCTTCCCGAAGCCCCAAGCTCGCTCAATCTTTCCGTTACGGGTAATACTGCGAAACTGGACTGGCAGGTACATGGCGGCAGTCCAACCGCAATCGTGGTGGAGCGCAGGATCGAAGATGAGGCTGGCAGCGGGAAGGAAACTTGGAATCGACTTGCCAAACTGTCAGCCACAACGATCGAGTACAGCGACTCCAGTTTGAAAAAGGGGGAGCGGTTTCGATACCGGGTGCGCGCAATCAATGGTGACGGCGAGTCCGCATACTCCAACATTGTACGGGGAGCACTTCCCATCAAACCTTGACGTGGAATGATCGCTAATTGCCGCCCTGGAGCATGGAGTGTATCTTCCGAGCCAGGGCCTCCAAGCTGAAGGGTTTCTGGAAGAAGGTGGAATTCGGACCGAGAAGTTCGGGACTTAAGTTGCGATCAGTGTAGCCCGACATGAAAATCGTCCGCAATCCCGGCCGCGCTTCGAGGATGGCTTTGGCGATACTTGGCCCACTTTTTCCAGGCATGACTATGTCAGTGATGAGGAGATCAATTGCTCCCTTGCGTGACTTACAGATTTGAATGGCGGTCTCTCCATCTCCCGCTTCCACCACTTCATATCCCTTTGAACGGAGATATTCGGAAGCCGCACCCCTGAGAGCAAGTTCATCTTCTATCAAGAGAATGGTCCCTGACCCCGCAGGGACAGGCTCGGACAACGGTGACACCTGCAGCGCCTTCGGCTTTGCGTCGATGCGCGGCAGGTAAACCTTAAACGTACTTCCGACACCCACTTCACTGCGGACCAAGATATAACCTCCGCTTTGCTTTACAATTCCGTACACCGTCGCCAAACCCAGGCCAGTGCCCTTTCCGAGTTTCTTGGTTGTGAAGAAGGGATCAAAGACGTGCGCCTGCACCTCTGTACTCATGCCGAGACCGGTGTCCGTCACCGCCAGCATCACGTAACGTCCCGGAGCGACTTCGACGCGGTCGCTGTTTGCAAGGCTTTCGTCGATCGTTATGTTTTTTGTCTCCACGGTAAGCTTGCCGCCTTGTGGCATGGCGTCCCGTGCGTTTACAGCAAGATTCATGATGACCTGCTCGAGCTGACCACGGTCGGCATTCACCTGGCCTAGCGCGGAATCCAGGGACAGAACCGTCTTAACATCCTCGCCAAGCAGGCGAGGTAACATCTTCCACAACTCGCTGACTATGGCGTTCAAGTCCAGGATGGAGGGATTCAGCATCTGTTGACGACTGAAGGCCAGCAATTGGCTGGTCAGCGACGCACCCCGGCCGGCGGCGTCTTGGATCTGCCGAGCATAGCGCTCAACTGTGGCTGGATCATTTCGCGATGTTTCAAGCAGCTGTGCACTGGCGCTGGTGATCATCAAGATATTGTTGAAATCATGAGCCACTCCTCCCGCAAGCCGGCCGATGGCTTCCATTTTCTGCGCCTGCTGATACTGCTGTTCGAGCAGTCGCTGCTCGGTCACATCGCGCATGATGGCCAAAACGCAAAGCTGACCCTGCACCTGAATCGGGTCTGCCGAGAGCAGCAGCTGTCGTTCTCCACCGGACTTGGTTCGAATCCTGATTTCGGATTCGCTGATGCGTTCGCCCCGCTGGAGCTTATCTCTGAGGATAGCCCGGGATTGCTCATTCACCCATAGCTTCAGTTTCAATGCGTTCTTGCCAATCAGCTCAGACCGCTCATATCCGATCGTGGTAACGAAGGCGTTGTTGACTTCGAGGAAGGTACCATCCTTGAGAGTCGAGATAGTTATCCCTTCCGGGTTGGCATGAAACGCAATGCGGAATTTTGATTCTGCTTCCAGTCGATCCTGATCGGCTATATGGGCGCTGATAGAGCTCCGGACTTCGCGGAACTCGCTGAGGGCGAGGCGCACCGCAAAGCACAAGATCGAGATGCCAAGAAGCGAGAAACTCAGGCGGCGCCAGCCCGGACCGAGTTCCGCAGCCTGCAGCAATACAATGAGAGGAGCAAGCGCGAAAATCGCGTTGTTTGCAAGCATGCTTGCAATACTCTTTTCATGTCGTGAGGTGGGATAAAAATCCGCCGCCGGCTCCCAGGTCGTCGCCCAGAAAGCTCCTACCAGGTACGGGATGGTCGACAACAGGTCAAGCCATGTGCCAGTAGGTATCTCTTTGACGAGGAGCGTCAAATCCGTGATAGTCGCTCCCAGCGTAAGTACTCCGAAATAAAACGCAAAACCCAGATACAGTGAACGGATCGGCTTTGTCTGTGCCCGCTTAGCTTGCACAAAGGCTAAGCCGAGGACCGCCAGATCTTCTCCAATCTCCATTTCGGTTGCCCGCAGCAAGGCGGTCTGATGGTTCTCGTGCAGCACGGGAAGGTAGTACCACCCGACATAGATCAGCGCAAAAATCATCAGGAGCTGCACAAAATCAAGGAACGAAGTGAGATCAAAGCTTTCTGACTCCTCTTTCTGATCCAGAAGCAGTGCCAGGGCGAGGAAGAAAGAGCGACTCTCTACCAGGAAGGGGAAGATCGAGTCAGTTGGCGGCTCCATATGCCGGAAGGTCTCGTAGTAAACCCAGCCCATATCCGCGATTGCCCAGATCAGGAAGCTGCCTCCTATCAGGAGCCAGAATGGGCGAGTAAAGCCGGTGCCACGGCGACTAGCACTAAGGCAGAGGACGGCAGCTAGGCAGGCGGTAAAGATTTGTAGGGCATTGGCCAAGAAGGAACCGAGAGGGCTTACCCCAAGGAACACTTCCTGCATCACATGGAGCGCGACGACGGCCACCGACACAATCAGAAGCTTTCGGGGCATCGTCATGCTACTCCTTCAAAGCAAAACTGAACGAACTCGGCCATCCTGAAAACAGCACTAAGGGTCTAACCTGACTTCCCACGAAACCAGCAAGGATTTTACACTCAGCCGAGCGCCGGGTCGTCATTGACCCGGTCGATATGTCGGCGTCAGACGTACGACTTCAGCCGGTTGACCACTGGCCGTGACTTCTCGCAGCCAGACACGCCTTGGTCTGTGAATTCCTCGACGATCGCCAGCCGCGGCACCCTGCCTATTCCCGCAACGATCCGGAGAGCTCAGGCATTGCGCGCGTATTGCGCACCGAAGCAACTGCCTGGCAGGCAAAAGGGTGAGGTCAACATGAGCGCCGCAGTTACGGGAAGAAGGCCGCCACGCAAGGCTTTCGCAAGGACGACGATGCGCCGATGATTTTGGTCACAACGCGTTGTGTCCGTGGTCACAGACGGACAAGGCCCGTCCCTCCAGAATGGAACACGTCCAACGTTGCAAGGAAACAACACTGGCTGCAAAATATTGCACTCCGAGTTGGCAGCGTCTGGAGGCCGTGAAGGCCAAGAAGCGAGATACCCATCTTTTGAAGTTGGATGGCCCCTCCCCCGATCTCGTGAATGACGCATCCCCAGGGCAAGAAAGTTCAAACTAGGGTTAGTTGCACAGAGGTGGGGTATTGACAAACGGGGAGCTAATATTAGTATGTCAATAGAACTAATATAGAATCACGATTCCTCCTCTGAGTTTTCTGGGTCCTCCCCCTAAGAGGTCTCGAACCTGAGACCCGAGCATGCCGTCTCCAGAAAGAACAGGTCACCCCAGGAAAAGGTGACTTAGAGGGCGAAGCTATGGCCACTTTGATCCGGTCTTGGAACGGTCCTCAGCTACTCCCGCCGACCCCCACCGCAGAAAGCTGGTACGCCGTGCAGACCTATGCGCGGCACGAGAAATCTTTCGAAAAACTTTAGGCCACCACCCCTTCAAAGTTCCGGGCTGGTTACATGCACGGGCTACTGCTTAGAACGTTTCGGGTCCCGCCAAGAAATCGGAAAAGCTGACCGGGAGTCAATAACGGGGCGTACGGAAGTTATTCCGGGCCAGAAGTCTTAGTGCTGGCGCCTCTGATGAACCTGCAGCTGCGCGCGATCGAGCAAACGGACTTCGAGCAGCGCCTTGCGAAGGTGGAGCGACAGATGGAGCGGCGACCGGGCAAGGTTGTTCGTATAATTGACAAGTAGACTTGGATGTTCCCAACCGGATGAGAAGCCGTCAAGCCATGCGGCAATCTTTATGGCTTAATCCCAAATAAATCATGGCTTCAGATGGCTTAAGCCATAAGCACTGTCCGTATTGGCCCGGGACACTGCGCGACCAGAGAATCGATGGTCAGCAGCGTGATACCCTCCCCGGTCGCTTGTGCCACCGACACGCGATCGAAACAAATGGTCGGCTACTTCCGCCCGCATTTGCGGAGGCAGAAGACTGCTCGCACCCGCAAGGAGTGCTCCCCGTCTTCACAAAATCGCTCTGCCGCATTGTGTGCCCTCCTGACGTTCCCGCAATGACCGGAATCCACTTACCTCTTTGCATCAACAACTGCTGCCTAGACCTGCTGACGGAGGTTGGGACGCAACGTCAGTGAGTCGTCGTTGTTCAGTTTCTGGTGACAAGCCCACCGCACGGGATAGCGCATTCCCTTAACCTCGACCTCAGCTCTGAGTTTCAATCCCTTCCAATCCGTCGTGTTCGGAAGCACGAACTGCGCCTGGCGAATCTTGCCCGGCAACGGGTATCCGGCATCCAGACAACCGCTGGTGAGCACCTTTCCGTCCTGGCTCTCCACGGTTACCCTCAATACGCCGGGCACACCCGCGATGCCGTCATTTGCAAAGCCGACAATTAGTCCCAGGTAACCATCGTCCTTATAGCTCCAGATGAAAGACGGCCTCACACGATAGCCAATTCGGCGATTGATCCGGTCGAACGCTGCCGGATAAGCCTGGTAGTAGCTCATCAGATTCTTTGCGCTGATCTGGTGGAAGTTCCAGAGCGACCAGTAATTCGCCCCGACATCAATCACATGAGCGATCATGTTCTCTGCCGGGGATATCCCTTCATATGCGACGCGTGGATCGGGAGGTTTACCCGGAAGCCCCTGCTCGAGCAACGCGGCAATCCAAGGTGGACGGTTGCTGAGCGCTTCAATCTGCTCGTTTTCGATGAAAATGGTGTCGCTGCGAATCCAATTGTTGCTGCGGACCGTGCGGTCTACCAGTTCCGAATTACCAACCCGGCTGTAGTCCGGTTGAGTATTGGTCAGCAGGGGAGTCTTCTTAAAGTGCTCGAGCTGGACTTCGAGCATATTGGTCCAGGTGCGCTCTGCGGTCTGGTAATCAGGGAAAGGATTGTTGCCAAATGGCCAAGTGTGCCCTTCACCCCAAAAGCCATACATGAAGGTATCGATGAACTCGATGAGCGGATTGCCATCGAACTCCGCTGCCAACTGGCCAACCAGTTCTTTGAATGCCTGCTGAAAAAAAGGATGGTCATACCGCGGCTGATAACGCGAATGCGGGTTCTGCAAGTATCTTTGCGCCGAAGCACTGCTTTCCTGATCGCTAAGGACGAGATCAACTTTCGGCACTTTGTCGAGGACAAAATCCGGGAGGGCCGCTTCGTGTGTATAGTCTGGAGCGCACATCTGAACTCGCATTCCGACCCGCTTGTTGTTCTTCTTCGCCAGGTCAAAAACCAGCTTCAGGTAGTCGGACATTTGCAGGCGTCCGGGCCGCGGCTGCACTTCCCTCCAAGTAGGGCGGATGTAAAGCTGCTGGCCTAATGGAAAGCGAACCAGGTCTTCGATCGCCTGGGGAATGTTGTCCGCCTTGATTTCGTCCGTGCCGCTGTCTGCCGTGATATAGGTGACCAGTCCCTTGCCATAGTTCGGCACAACCTCTTCGGTAGAAGTCGTGGTCATCACCACATCATCAGTGGGAATGACCGCATCCGGCGGGTATTGAGGAAAGGGGCCCTGATTGAGGCGATCGTTCACCGCGGGACCAGAGCCGAAGTCATAGCTTCCCCAGTTATGTGCGGGAATCTTCGCCTGCGCTTTACCCATTCCAAGTTCCGCAGCTACGGCAACAGCAACCGTACTTTTTAGAAAGTCCCTACGCTGCATCGGAGTATGTCCTCCTCATCATTCATTTGAACTTCGGCCAAGCTGACTAGAACTCCAACTTCAGGGCCAACGTCAGGGCAAATTGAATCTGGCGCTGCGGTATCACTGCCAACGTGATCACACCGGACCGTCAGGACCATTCGTAGCGAACGCCTCTGGCTGAGAAAAGACGGGATCATCAAAGACAGTGAAGAATTCGAAGCTACTCCCAATATTGAAAATTTGTGGATCGACGGATCACGCTAACGGACTATCGAACCATTACTATTTACATCGTTTATTTTCGTTTATCCAGCACAAGATAACAAATATTTCGATCGTTCTTGATGAATTATAAACTTGCGGGCCGCCTAAAACGGCTAGCGAGGGGTTCGGACAATGGCCAGAATGCAAGGATTCTTTGCGGATTGCGGCAGGCTTATCCCTCTTGAGGTCTCCAAAAATCATTTGACTTTGCAGGTCTTTCCTTGTATTACGAACAATTGCGTTAGATTTCATTTAATCTTTTTCCGTGCCCGCCCTGATCGAGAAGGTGGATCTATGTCTTCAACTAGAAAAAGGTTTTGCGATCTGACAGCAACCTCCTTCGAAAGCTACCAGCCATGACTGGAATCAGGCCTTGGGTTGTCCTCACCATTGTGTTTGCGTCTTGTTCACTCGCAGCAGCTGCGGACATCCCTGCCGGCAAGCCTCAGATTCAGGGCGGCAATCTGCGCATTGAGTTTGATAACCGCCTGCGTAGCCGGGTGGTTGCCCGTTTCGACAAGAAGGAGACGGTGATGGGGCCATTCACTGCCTCTGAGACCGTGACAACCGCCGACAAGCTCTGGACCGGATTTCTCCTTACCTCGCAAAAACACGGGCGTACAAAAGACGCTTTCGGGGAGGGTGAGCGGCTCACCGTGGAAGGAAAGGCGGGAACGCTCACAAAGGTCGTCTCCGTCACCGTATATGACGACTTTCCCGCGATGGCGTTTTTCGATGTCCAGTACTGCAATACCGGAACAACCGAGCTCGCGGTCAAAAGTTGGACTAACAACGCGTACAAGGTGAACGCCCAACCCAGTGTGGGCCCGCCAGCTTTCTGGTCTTACCAGAGTGGCTCCTACGAGAAACGTCCCAACTGGGTCCTCCCGCTGCACACCAATTTTCGGCAGGAGAATTATCAAGGCATGAATGCCAGCGATTATGGTGGCGGCACGCCGATTATTGACGTCTGGCGGCGTGACGTCGGAATTGCTGTGGGGCATGTCGAGCCGCGGCCGAAGCTGGTTTCCCTACCCGTATCCATGCCTGATCCCGCGTATGCCGAGATTGCGATCCGCTTCACCAAAACGATCTCCCTCAGCCCTGGTGAAAGTTTTCATACGTTTCGCACCTTCGTCGCCGTCCACCAGGGAGACTACTTCCGCACGCTCTCCGACTATCGGCGCTTCATGATGAAACAAGGGTTCCAAACGGCCACCGCTCCCGACGACGCTTTCGGCGCAATCTGGTGCGCGTGGGGATATGGCCGATCGGTGCAGCCCCAGCAGGTGTATGACACACTTCCGACGGTGAAACGCTTGGGATTTGTGTGGGTCACGCTGGACGACGGTTGGCAGAACAATGTGGGCGATTGGGCGCTTGATCCCAAGAAATTCCCCCACGGCGACGCTGACATGAAGGCCCTGGTTGACCGCATTCACCAGGAAGGATTCAAGGCTCAGCTCTGGTGGTCACCGCTCAGCGCTGTGCCAGACTCGGAACTGCTCCGGGATCATCCCGACTACGAGTTACTGAACCGTGACGGCTCCACGAGAAAAGTTTCCTGGTGGAACTCCTACTATTTGTGCCCAGCGGACCGCCGCGTCGTGGAGTACCACAAGGCATTGGTGCGAAGAATTTTGGTGGATTGGGGATTTGACGGGCTGAAGCTCGATGGCCAGCACATGAACGGAGTTCCAGCCTGCTACAACCCAGCTCACCATCACGCACAGCCGGAGGAATCGGTCGAGGCTCTGCCCGATTTCTTCCGTGCAATTTACGAAACCGCGCAGGCCGTAAAGCCTGGGACACTGGTGGAGTTCTGCCCCTGCGGCACGGCGTTCTCCTTTTTCACCATGCCGCACTTCAATATGTCGGTGGCTTCCGACCCGAGAGGTTCCTTTCAAGTTCGTTCCAAGGCGAAAACGTTAAAAGCTCTGATGGGAGACACAATTCCATTCTTCGGCGATCACGTCGAACTGAGCGATGGTGGCAACGACTTCGCCTCCACTGTGGGCGTGGGAGGCGTCGTGGGAACGCAGTTTGTTATTCCGTCTCTTGTCGAGAAGAGGAGTCGATCCGATCTGACTCCGGACGCGGGAGAAGGAATTCGAAAAGTGGCTTCGCATCTATCGCGACAAGATGTTGTCAAAAGGACAATATCTCGGGCAGCTCTATGACATCGGCTTCGATGTGCCGGAGACTCATGCAATCCGCAAGGACCAGACCATGTACTACGCCTTTTTTGCAAAGCAGTGGAAGGGGCCAGTCGAACTGCGCGGCCTCGAAAACCGCAACTACAATGTCGTGGACTACGTCACAGGAAAAAGCCTGGGAACGGTGTCAGGACACAGGGCACATCTGCCGGTTGAGTTCGAAGGAAATCTGCTTGTGGAAGTGCGGCCACAATGACGTGAGGCATGGTGCATTAACCTCTTCGCAGTAAGTGCGAAATAGTGTTTACCAGCTTGCAGGGCGCCTTTCTTGGGAGGGCAAGCGTGAAATTCTTATCCCTTGTTGTGTTATTTGTATGCGTTTCTGGCGCCCTTGGCCAGTCCAACTCCTCTTTCTACGTGTCGACGACCGGGGCTGATTCGAATCCCGGGACCCAAACGGCACCTTGGCGCACCGTTCAACACGCCGCAGACACCGTGCGTGCGGGTAGTACCGTCAATGTGCGGGGTGGGGTCTACGAAGAGCTCGTAAGCATCAAGGCATCCGGCAACGCGACCGACGGATTCATTACTTTTAGAAGCTATCCAGGCGAGACAGCGGTCCTGGACGCAGAGCATTTCGCTCCCAGTGGCAGAAGCGGCGTACTTACGATTCAGAACAAGAGCTACGTAAGGATCGAGGGTTTTGAGATTCGCAACTTCCGCACCGCCGCACATCAGCTCGCTCCATTGGGTATAAGCGTTATGGGAGCCGGTTCCCACATAGAACTGGTGAAGAACAACGTCCATCATATTGAGCAGACTTTTAATGGGCGGGATGCTCCGGGACGAGGCGGCAACGGGTTTGGTATTGCCGTATACGGCACCGACGCCAAGAGTCCGATCAGTGAACTGATTATTGACGGCAATGAGGTGCATCACCTCAAAACCGGTTCGAGCGAGTCGCTGGTAGTGAACGGGAACGTCGCGAACTTCCGAATTACGCACAATGTTGTCCACGACAACAACAACATCGGAATCGACGTCATCGGTTTTGAGCGCACGGCACCCGACCCTGCCGTCGACCAGGCTCGCGACGGAGTAGTAAGCGGCAATCTGGTTTACAACATTACCTCGCGCGGCAATCCGGCATACCGCAACGATGAATCTTCCGATGGTATTTACGTGGACGGCGGCACCAGAATCCTGATCGAACAGAACGTCATTCATGATGTGGACTTCGGAATCGAGCTCGCCAGTGAGCACCAAAACCGCGCCACCAGTTACGTGACCGCGCGGAATAACCTTATCTATCACTGCCATACCGCAGGTGTTTCCATCGGGGGTTATGCGCCGGAGCGAGGACGCACCGAGCATTGCACGGTGGTCAACAACACGCTCTACGACAACGACACGTCGGGAACCGGCTCCGGCGAGTTCCAGATGCAGTGGAACATGGCAAACAACATTTTTGAGAATAACATTGTGCACGCAGGGCCCCGCTGCCTTATAGCGGTGAACTAAATCTCAGTTCGAAAGAAACCAGCCGCCCGTCACTATCGATCACAACCTTTATTACTGTGCCTCCGGATCGAAGGCGAGCACGTGGGAAGAGTCTTCTGCCCACGTGACAGGATTCGACAAATATGTTCAGTTAACGGGGAATGACCGTCATTCCCATTTTTTGGATCCGCATTTTGTTGATGCTGCCACGAAGGACTTTCATCTGCGATCAGATTCTCCCGCGATCGCTGCTGGCACGAATGACGGAGTGCCGGTGGGAGAACTGGATCTTGAAGGCTCACCGCGGGTCACATCCGGAAAAGTAGACATCGGCTGCTACCAAAGACAACGGGAGTGATCCATGTTGACATTGGACGTAAATCGTCGCGAATTCCTGAAGATCGCCGCTGGAGCCAGTGCCGCCATGGCCATGCCAATTCCGGGACATACCGGTGTTTCCTCGAAAATGATCGGCATCCAGGTCGGAGCAGTTTCGTTTGTGGATGAAGGTACCGAGAAAGTCCTTGATGCGCTTCAGGAACGTGCCTGCGTGAATACGATGTTTCTTGCGGTATTCACCTACGGTCGAGGTATCGCCGGAAGACAGATTCCGGGCCAGCCACTGCCCGATCACGGCAAGCAGGAGTACGATCTCAATTTTCACGGCGGGAACTTCGCGACGCCTCATCCCCAGTACTACAAGAACACGGTTCTCAAGGACACTCGTGCGCCCGACCACGGCAACCTGGATATCTTGGCCGAAGTGCTCCCGGCGGCCAAAAAGCGCGGCATGAAGGTCATCTGTTGGCTCGAGGACGTATTTCGCACCGACTTGCCGAACATCGAGAAACTGCAGGAGCGAGATCTGTACGGGCGGAATGCCGAGACGCTGTGCGTCAACAATCCGGACTATCGGAATTTCCTGACCGGTCTGGTGGAGGACTATGCCCGTTCCTATGATATCGACGGAATTATGTGGGGATCCGAGCGGCAGGGTGCTCTTTCAGATGGCTTGGGAGCCACCCATGACGTACCGCCGGTCGATCCTGGCAACGTAACTTGCTTCTGCGGATTTTGTCAGGGCAAAGCGAAGGAGCGCGGTATCAATGTGGAGCGCACCAGGCAGGGATTTCTGGAATTGGAAAAATTCGTTCGCTCGGCACGGAGCGGCAAACGCCCCGTGGACGGCTACTACGTTCAATTCTGGCGGCTCCTATTACGATATCCGGAACTGGCCGCCTGGGAAATGCTCTGGACTGACAGCCTTCGCGAGACTTACGCCGCAATATACAAAACGGTAAAGACGGCGAGGCCGACGGTTCCGGTGGGTTGGCACATCTGGCACAACAATTCCTTCAATCCGATCTACCGCGCGGAACAGGACCTTCATGAGCTCTCGAATTATTCGGATTTTATAAAGATCGTTATGTACAACAACTGCGGCGGCGAGCGGATGGCGCTGTATGCCGACAATATCGGCCCGACACTTTATGGAGACCTCTCGAAACAGAGCCTGATCGATCTCAACTATGCACTGATGGGATTCAAGGAACGCGGCTACGATCAGATTCCGCACACAGGCCTTTCAGTTGACTACGTCTACCGCGAGACGAAACGTGCGCTGGAGGGTGTCGCTGGCACGAGGACTTTGATCTGGCCGGGCATAGATATCGATATCCCGACCGAACCCAATAACAGCAAGTGTACGCCGCAAAGCGTTAAGGAAGCGGTTTTGGCGGCTTTCCGCGCTGGCGCGCCAGGGGTGATTCTATCTCGCAAGTATTCCGAGATGCGCCTCGCCGACCTCAGTGGCGCTGGAGACGCAATTCGCGAGTTGAAATTATAGCCGGCTGACGTCGGCTCGCCGCGGTTACTGACCAGAAGTCGCATCTGGGAATGATCCCTCGTTATGGCTTCAATGATTGATCTGTTAACGAACCTGTTCACGCTGACAAAGGTTCCGGCGGTGACCCTGCCGGGTCTGGCGGCAGCAGGAGCGTCAGCGTCGTTGTTTTGGCTGCCAGCGTATTGTGCCTGTACAACAAGAGTGGCTTGGCCGAGATCACCGAGAGGCTGTCCCTTAGGGCAGTAACATTTGTTGCTCACCTGACCTTAGCGGATAAGATTTTCCCTGCCAGACTAGGACGCCCTGCAGGGCCTCGGGCAAGGTTACCTTAGCCTTCGTTCCCGCTTGTGTCCGTTCATACTTGACCATGATCGTGCCACCGCGCGGGTAGGGCATTGAAGCCTCTACCCACTGCAGGTCACCGAGAGCAGGCTCGATCTGCACCGTGTCGAAGCCCGGTGATGCCGGTCGAATGCCGGCGACAAGCGTCGGCAAATCAAACGCAGGGTGCGCGCTCCACGCATGTGTGTCGGAACGGGTTGGATCGTCGAACTCGGGCGTGGTGGTAAGGCCCTTCGCCAGCATTTCACGCCAGGGTTGCAGCAGTTCAACATACCGATCCGCCATGCCGGCATGCTCGAGCGCTCGTGCCATATAGAATTGATAAAAGTAGCTGGCTTTTACCAGCTTGGGAGAATTGTTTTTCGCATGGAGTCTGGTGTCTAGAATTCGCTCCATGACCGATTTCTGGTCTGCTGCGGGAATCACGTCCAACAGCACGGCAGCGATGTTTGCGTGCTGACTGTATGAGTCCTTCTTGGGATTGTCCGCCAGAAGGCCAACTCCTGGATTCCAGCACAGCTTGTAAACAGCATCTCGCGCTGCTTGTGCTTGGCGGCGGTAGCGTTGCGCGAGGGCGACATCTCCTAAGGCTTGCTCAAGGTCGGCGGCTGCTTCGAGCGCCGAAACCATCTGCAGTGTCACGATCGCGGAGCGGCCCTCTTCGTCTTCCAGGGGAAACTTCTCCACATCACGTACCCAATCGATGAAAACCCATCCGGGGATAGACGAAAGCATTCCGTCTGGTCGCTGTTTTGCCAGAAACCACTCTAAGAGTCCTCTTGTTCCAGGCAGTAGCTCCGCAACAAACTTCCGATCCGGACGATACATCCAGTAATCGTGGAGCATATTCACATACAACAGAGAAAACGGAGGGATGAACTGGGCGAGAGAGTCCGGATAACGGCTCTGGGTAATCCCTTCAGGAATTCGAGAGTCATCGAAGGTCTGAAGAGCCTGGCGTGCTAAACGATCGTCGCCACTGACCACATAAGAGATCAGCGCTTGTATGAGTGTGTCTCCGATGTACTGGAGTTGCTCCCAGTAGGCCGTGTCCATGTAAGTCTCATGTGCATCGAGTCGGGCTGTGCGCCAGCAGATCTCGCGAATTCTCGCCAGATCCGCGTTACTCGCTGCAAATTTGCCGTGTTCTTCGAACGGGTAAGCTGTGTAGTAGGTACGGAATCCATCGAGTGTAAGGGGTTCTGACTCAGTAATAATCTTGAGCTCGACATAACGCCACGTACGCCACCACAATGGTCGGAAAGTTCTGTGCTCGCCTCCGTCCGGGAGAAACTCGTCGGTCAAGCCCACAACTACGCGATCGGCAATTTCGTTGCGGTTGCCACGTTCTTGCTTCGAGTCGTAAAGTGCTTCAGTGAATGCCACACGAACGACAGCATTCTTCCCACCGCTGACCTCCAATTCCGGATACGCCGACAGCACCGTTGCGTGGTCAATCAGAATCGTCACTGAAGAATGTGCCGGTATTGTGACGGGCTTCGCAGGGAAATTCTTGGTGTCTTCCAGATCCGTACGTAACACGTTGCCGGTGGGGACTTGTTTATACTCCATCGGCGGAAGCAGGTCAGGACTGAGCAGCCACTTTGTACCGGCATCCTCAAGGCGGTATCCGGGCGTGCTCCTATGGGGATCATTCGATTCTCGAATCGCACCAACTGCTCGGATCCAGTGCGCGTTTGGGGACGACCCTGCTTCTTTCCAAGCCCAGTCATACTTGCTGCCGTCAATCCGTTCTCCCGGTCCAGCAGCCCAGTACTGGTGCATGGCTTCCGGCATGGGAGGAATGACTGTATGCCCAAGTTCCTCCTCTACTTCCCAGCTTGAGTCGGTGTTTATGATTCCTTCCGCGCTTGTGTCCCCTTCCAAAAGGAAAGCGAGGCGGTCGGTAATCTGCGCGATGGGAGCGTAGATGCCATACTGCCACACTGTAGCCGCGATCACATTGTCGCCGCGACTGAGAAAGGGCGCGAGATCAACGGTTTCGTAGCGCCAACGAAAGAAATTGCCGCGTGCAGGTCCTTCTCCAACTCGATTGCCGTTCACGAAGAGCACGAAGCGGTTGTCCGCACTCAGGTGAACCACGAAATGCTCCGGCGCGACCGGTAAGTTGATGACCTTGCGAAAGTGGAATACGCCGGCTTCGCGCAATGGGGCGGTGGGATGAGAAATCCACCCCGCTGACCATTTCATCCGGACGGTGGGTTCAGGGGAAGTTTGGCAGACAGCTATCTGCCTGGTAGCGAATGCAATCAGCAGAATCGAAGATATGTTAAGTGTCCGGTTGGTCACGCTTCATATCCTCATGCAACCGGCTTCCTCACGTCATAAGCTTTCCCTGCTATCTTCGGGTGGAGACGAATCACAGAACTGGTAAGCACTAGCCATGCAGGCACGCACCGCGACGGAAGATCGAGCCGGCCGGGTAGCGGTTCCATGGACGTATGCCTGAGCGTACCACAAAGCTTAATTTCAATCAGCGAGGGGCGCAGAGTATTCTTCTGGTCCAACGACGGGTAAAATGGGAGCGAACTGTTGTAACCAAGCGATTTCACGTTTTGGCCGCTGGTCAACGAGTGCCTCCTCTTGAGTTAATCGGCCACGTGTGCTGTCTTGGTCATGTCTTCACCGGCCACAAGTAGGAACTCATTTGTCGCTCCTGCTATACGACTCTGCCGGTAAGGCCGGTACTCATCACATTCGTAGAAGGCCTTTGCGACATCTTTGGACGGCCATTCGATGATTAAGAAGATCTGAGGGGCCTTTCGTTCGCCTTCGAGTTTTTCAATCTTGGATGTGCGGGCCAGGTACCGACCTCCGCACTGCTCAACAAGTAAAGTAACGTTCTCGACATAGGCTGGGACCCAGCTCTGATCAGTGATCCCAATTTCTGCCACAGCGTAATACTTCATCGGGTTGCTCCCTGGTTTTGCGATTTTGCGTAAGTTTACGCTAAGCCGGGCAGAGCACGAGGCTTCAGGCGGGTCATGAGGCTCCGATGGTGCTGTGTTGACTGCCAGAACGTTAGTGAGGTCAGTGCACGAATCGTCAGCGCCTTGAGGCCTTCCAGACCGTCTAAAATAGGGAGACGCTGATTCGCGCACGAGGAGGAGCAGGTTGGCCTAAATGAGGTGAAGTATGTCATTAACGAGGCGAGAAATGTGCAGCCTGATTCCGGCGTTGGTTGCGGCAGGAACTGTGACGCCTGCGCTTGCTGCACAAGATGATTCATTGCCATCGGCAACATTTGCATTCGAAAGTTTGCCCATGCAGGAGTTCGAGCACGCACAAGTGCGGATGATCCTGAAGGGCAAACTGGTAACCGGCGAGCGTATCGAGGCGCATGAGACGACTCTGCCGCCGAATGGGTATCCACATCCACCGCATCGTCATGTCCACTCGGAGATGTGGCTCATCCGTGAAGGAACGGTCGAACTTACAATTAATGGCGTCAGCCATCGTGTGGGCCCCGGCGGTCTCGGCTTCGTTCACTCGAATGAGGAGCATGGGATTAAGAACGTCGGTACGGGTCCGGCGACCTACTATGTTGTCGCGATCGGTCCCGGTGCGGACACGCAATGATGAGCCGACATGCGGTGTCGATGATTGCATGTTATTGGAGCACGCCTGAATGATGGCGCGACTATCGCGAGCTGTGAATATCGAGGATCTGCGCGAACTGGCGCGCCGCCGTGTGCCGAGGATTGTTTTCAACTACATCGATGGAGGCGCGGAAGCCGAATGGACATTGCGCGAAAATCGGCGGGCTTTCGACACGGTCACGTTTCGACCGCGCCAAGCAGTTGCTGTGCCCGAGTGCGATTTGCGAACTCGTGTTCTTGGAGCGGAACTGTCGATGCCGCTGCTTCTGGCGCCGGTGGGTTATCTACGTGTAATGCACCCGGGCGGTGAAATCGCGGCAGCTCGAGCCGCCAGCAGAGCCGGCGTTAGCTTGATTCTCTCTACGGTTTCTGGTCATCGCTTGGAAGATGTGAAGGCTGCTTCCACAGGCGAGGTCTGGTATCAAATCTATCTCACCGGTGGCCGCTCCGCGGCTGAGAATGCGATGCGCCGAGCCATGGATGTGGGTTACAGGGTATTGGTGATTACGATTGATTCGACCGTCATCGGACACCGCGAGCGCGAGTCGCGTGATGGAATGGAGCAACTGCTGCGCGGGAACATCTGGTCGAAGATCCCTTTCGTGCCTCATCTATTGGTTCATCCACGCTGGTTGGCGCGCTTCCTTCTCGACGGCGGTCTTCCCGATATGCCTAACATTGTCAGCCCCGACACAGGTGTGCTCCGAGTTCGCGACGCGCACACCGCGATGAGGCGCGAAGCTTTCACCTGGAACGACATGCAGTGGATTCGTGCGCTGTGGAAAGGGCCGATCGTCATCAAGGGCGTTCTCACCGCAGAGGATGCGAAGCGGTCGCTCGACTATGGTGCTGCCGCCGTGATTGTTTCGAATCACGGGGGCCGGCAGCTTGACGGCGTTCCGGCGAGCCTGCAAGTCCTTCCGGAAATCGTTGAAGAGGTCGGAGATAAGGCAGAAGTCCTGATGGATAGCGGGATTCGCCGGGGATCAGACATTGTCAAGGCAATCTGCCTGGGTGCGCGGGCTGTGGTTTGTGGCCGCGCGTACGCTTACGGACTCGCTGCGTCCGGCGAAGCAGGTGTTACACGGTCGCTCGAGATGCTGCGGGCTGACTTGGAAAGGTGTCTCAAACTGTTGGGATGTTCTTCTGTGAGCGCTCTGAACAGATCCTATGTGAGCGTGGCGTCTCACTGTTGACGCGCACCCGGGCCGGTGACGAACCTCTGCGGACTCTCACAGTGTGACATTCCTGCGAAATCGGTCGGGCTTAAGACCCGTGTTGCTTCAAGTCGCCGACTATGAACCAGTAGGCAAGTACTCCTGCTAGAAGAATGATCGAGGCGAGTTGAAAGCCCGAAACGTATGAGCCGTACGAGGTAATCAGGAATCCTACCGCGAGCGGGGCTATGATTCCTGCGAGGTTCCCGGCGAAGTTTTCTGCTCCCGTCCAAATCCCGACTGCTCCGGAAGGTGCGCACGACTGAAGAATGGCGAGTAGGTTCCCGGTTGCGAGCCCGACCAGCGAAGCTGCGATCAGTAACCCGATCGCGACTCCCGTATGCGCATTGCGCATTGCCGCGATTAAAAAGATCCCCATGCCGAAGGCTACGGTGACGATGGTTTTCCGGGTCGCTGTTTCATCCCAACCGTGACGGATCAGGGTATCGGCAATCCATCCGCCAATCGGTTCGGAAATTCCGAACGTGAGGAACGCGAGTGAAGCATAAAATCCGGCTTGCACGATGCTAAGGTGACGCACTGTCACCAGGTAGTCGGGCAGCCACGTCACCAGCACATACCAGTAATAATCGAAACAGAAGAACCCCAGGCAGATTCCAAGCAAGTTGCGATTGAGCAGCGTGCGAGCGTAGGGCCGTCGCTCAGGATTAGATAGTGCCGTGTCGGTGTTCACCGCTTGCAAGCGGCGCGGGAAAACCCAAAACCACGGCGCGATCCAGAGCAGAGCCGTAAAGCCCAGAATCAGAAAAGTGCGGCGCCACCCGAAATGAACCAGAAGCCAGGGAACCAGGATGCCTTCCAAAACGAGGCCGGTTCGAGTCCCGAAATCGAAGAGTCCGGAGGGCAGACCACGTTCTTTCGGCGGGAACAGGACGCTGACGATCTTGGTTCCTCCAGGCAGGTAAATCGATTCTCCAACGCCAAGTAGAATCCGGAATGCGAGTAAAGCCGGGAGGCTTCCAGCCCAACCCGTGAGCCCCTGTGCGAATGACCAGATAGTGAACGCTCCAGCATAGAGCCAGCGCAGATTGAATCGATCTGCGGACCAACCAATTGGAATTTGCATCAGCGCATACGACCAGAAAAACGAAGACAACAGCAGGCCCTTGCTTTGCGCTGTGAGTTGGAAGTCTTTCGAGATGAGGGGCAGAGCGAAGGAAATGGCGGCGCGATCCAGGTAGTTGATTAACGATGCCGCAAAAAGCAAGCTGACGACTGCCCAGCGACGCGTGTTAGAAATCGGCGAGAGATCCATTTTGCGCAGATCCACCCAGATCTGAGACAGGATAGATCAACTAACTGGTGCGAGTGAACAGCACTCGCGACGAGAGCGACTGCGAGATGTTGATGAGCCATCAGAATACGACCTTTGCCGTAATGCCCTGTGGCACAGGTTACGGGCGGAGAGTGCGGTTTGCCCTGCATAACACTGAGCTTCCCCGCAATCCCTACCGGCCTCTCCCTAGAACAGGTCAAATGTTAGACTGACACCCCATGGTGGGACCGGCGAGCGAGGCCTCTGCGGCGCGAGCTGCAGCGAGCTACGAGTTGTCAAAAGAGGAGCTAGGGGCCGAGCAATCTGCGGCGAACCGGCGCCGGTCGTATCAAGCAGCTGCGACGGCGTTCGTGGTGCTGTTCTGCATTGTTGGCGTTGCTCTCTGGGGGCTGCCTTTCTATTACGACTTCATGGTCCAACAGTTTGGTTGGACGCGCGCTCAAGTGACGTCAGGCAATGCGCTGAGCAAACTTGTCGTCGGACCCATCTTCGGGTTTCTCGCAGGATGGGTTGTGGACCGCTTTGGGCCTCGCCGCATGATGACGCTAGGCATCCTGATGGCAGGGGTAGCCCTAGTGGGACTGGGCTGGACCTCAAGCCTCGGCATGTTTTATTTTTTCTACTTTTTCAACGCGCTGGGCTATGTCTGTGGAGGCCCACTGCCCAACCAGGTGTTGTTGACGCGGTGGTTCGATCGATCGCGCGGAAAAGCGATGGGCTTTGCCTACCTGGGGATCGGCTTGGGGGGAGCATCAGTCCCGTGGATATCGCACGCTCTCGTCCAGCATTTCGGATGGCAGGCCGCTCTGCGGATTTTGGGTCTTTTGATCGTGGCCGTTTCACTTCCCCTGGCGATGTTAGTGAAAGAACCACCTAGAGCAGGAAGACTGGCTGGATCGTCCAAGTCCGCGAGTCCGAAGGCAGCATTCAAGGAGGGGTCGTTTTATCTGCTCACTATGGGGAGTATGTGCTCGATTGCCGCAGTCAGTGGTACTCAGCAGAATCTGAAGCTCTTCTTGAGTCTTGACCGGCACTTCACGCAGAGGGATGCCGCAGCTGTTTTGTCACTGGTGCTGGCGTTCAGTATCGCCGGCCGGTTGCTCATAGGCTGGCTGGCCGATCGGTTTTCCAAAAAGTACGTCATGCTGCTGACGTACTTACTCGTCGCAGCGGGGATCCCTCTATTGTTCCTGGGAACTTCCCGGCTAGTCCTCTACGTTTCCGGCGCGATTTTTGGCATCGGTCTTGGCGGCGACTACATGATCATTCCGTTGGTGACAGCGGAAATCTTTGGGATTGAGATCCTCGGGAGATTGCTGGGCGTTCTCCTGGCCGCGGGTGCCATTGCGGACGCTGCTGCGCCCTGGTTGATAGGCCGCTTGCGCGACACGACGGGAAGCTACTCCGTGAGCTGCTTTGTCCTGGTGGCTCTGGCGTTGCTAGGCGGACTGGCTGTTTTGGGTTTACCAGAGCGGCGGAGAGCGGCATGAGTGCAGGAGCAATCCGTCGCATCGGGAGTCTGAAAGATGTTGGAGGCTTTCAGGATCACTTGCGGGCCCTCGACCTGCAGATCCCGTGTGATCCCCAGATCGTGACCGGATCCCAATCGCCTCTGCGCTGGGCGCTGAAACGCGGTCCCTTCAAAATCGGCAATCGGATCGCGGTGCAGCCGATGGAGGGTTGGGACGCAACTCCGGATGGGGCACCTTCGGAGAATACGGTTCGGCGATGGCAACGCTTCGGACGTAGCGGCGGCAAACTGATCTGGGGCGGGGAAGCCGTCGCGGTTTCCCATCAAGGACGAGCCAATCCAAATCAGCTTCTAGCTTCCCCGCGAACGCAACAAGGCCTTGCGCATTTGCGAACAGTTTTGAGGGACGAGCATATTCTGACAACCGGTACCGACGAAGGGCTGCTAGTGGGTCTGCAGTTGACGCACTCCGGTCGGTACTGCCGCCCAAACGAACATACTCGCCCCGAGCCACGGATTCTCTACCACCATCCATTGTTGGACCGACGCCTGAAACTGCCCCCCGACTATCCTCTGCTCAGCGACGGTGAAATCGAATCAATCATTGAAGAATTCCATCGCGCGGCGTTCATGGCTTGGCAATTAGGTTTCGATTTCGTGGACATAAAGCATTGCCATGGCTACCTGGGCCATGAATTTCTGAGCGCGCACACGCGGGACGGACGCTACGGCGGCACCTTCGAAGGCCGCACCCGCTTTCTTCGCGAAGTTGTCCAAGGGATTAGCTCGCTCTGTCCCGGATTGCATATTGGAGTGCGGCTGTCGGCGATCGACACGGTGCCCTTCCAGAGTGACCCAGGTCAGCGCATCGTCGGAAAACCCTCCACCGGAGTTGCGGAAACGCGTCCGGACTTAATCCCCTATCTTTGGGGTTTTGGCGTCAATCCGCTCGACCCGACGGACTCTGACTTGAGTGAGCCAGTCCGCTTCTTGTCCCTATTGGAAGAGCTTGGAATTCAGCTGGTGAACATCACCGCAGGCAGCCCTTACTACAATCCGCATATCCAGCGCCCGGCGCTGTACCCGCCTTCCGACGGATATCTGTCACCAGAGGACCCTTTGGTTGGAGTTGCGCGGCAGATGGAGGCGACCCGTCAGCTCAAGCAGCGGTTCCCAAACCTCCTCATGGTTGGATCGGGGTACACCTACCTGCAGGACTTCCTGCCCTATGTGGCGCAGGCCGTAGTGCGCGAAGGATGGGTCGACTTCGTAGGGCTCGGCCGGATGGTATTGAGCTATCCCGAGTTTCTCTGGGAGGCATCGGCCGGCACCCAGATCCAGCGCAAGCTGGTTTGCAGGACCTTCAGCGATTGCACGACCGCACCACGCAACGGACTGCCGTCCGGTTGCTATCCGCTGGACACATACTACAAAGACTCTGACCTGGCGGAAAAACTGAAGGAGGCCAAGAAACGCTAACATCGGTTTTCGCGGGCATCATGAGCCCATCGTGGAGATCCAAGATTGTGGAGATCAGGGATGACGGTTGAAGAGTTGCTCAAGCGCCAGGAACCACGACGCAAAGTGCAGGGCATCGCCGCCGCCTTGTTGCCATACGAGCCTAACGGCCGAGTCGCTGTCGATACGTTTGCGGCGCAGCTGACTTCCATCCATCGAGTCGGGCTGACGAATGCCGTCAACATGGACACCGGCTACGTGAACTACTTGAGCGATACGGAAAAGCAAGAGGTGCTGGACTGGACGCGGCAGGCTCTCGGGAAGGGCGTTCCGTTTGTGGCGGGCGCGTATATCGAACAGCACGTCGGCGACGACATTGTCACGCTTTATCGCCGGCAGATCGACACCATCGTTCGTTTTGAGGGCATACCAATCTTGTTTCAGACAGCTCGTTTGCAAGGTAAGTCTCCGGCAAGAATAGCTGAGGCTTATCGAGACATATGTCGGGACTATCCATACGTGCTGGCGTTCGAATTGGGGCCAATGTTTGCGGCGAGTGGGGAGATCTACGACTCGGAGACAATCCGGCGCTTGATGGACATTCCGGAGATCAAGGGATTGAAACACTCATCCCTCGACCGTCTTCTGGAACTTGAACGACTCGCCCTTCGTGATGCACTGCGGCCAGACTTTCGCATCTACACAGGGAACGACCTGGGAATCAATATGATCGAATATGGATCGGACTACTTGCTGGGACTTGCTACCTTTGCGCCCGAGAAATTCGCGGCGCGAGACCGCCTGTGGGAGAACGGGGACCTTGAGTACTACGCGCTCTCCGACGCACTGCAGCACCTGGGTAATGTCGCTTTTCGCGCCCCCGTTCCCGCGTACAAACATTCCGCCGCAGTGTTCCTAAACCTGATTGGACGGATTCCCAGCGATCGTACGCACCCCAACAATCCACAGCGCCCCGCCTGGGAGGCGGAAATCATGGCCGACTGCGCCCGCCGGTTGTCCCTGCTCTGAGGCTGCCGTGCTACCGGCGCGGTATCCCGTGCTGGCTGGGCGGACTTCCTTTTCTGTCAAGTTTTGCTGATGGGTTTACTCCGAAGCAGGGCAATCGTCTCAGGCTGAGCCAGTTTGCACAGAACCGGTGGAAGCCCGCGGGCAATCAGGTCCGCGTCCGCAACAACCAGCTTCCCGATCCGTTTGATCGCCGTTTCCATTGCGCCGGCTTGGTGCGCGCAGAGGATCGCATTGTCGGTACGCCGCGCCCGGTGTGAGGCAGGCAGCGGTTCCTCTGGAAAAACGTCGGTCGCGAAGCGGATGCGCCCTTTCGCGGCGAAATCCAGCATCGCGTCAAAATCCACGACTGCTGCGCGGCTGACCAGAACTAACGCTGCCCCCCGCTGCATTGAGGAGAACTGTTTTGCGCCCAGAGAGCCTTGATTCTGTGATGTGGCCCCCGCGACCACGAAGATAAGGCGCGAACTCTGCAGGACCTCATCCGGGGAAGAAGCTTCACACCCCAAGTTTTGAATATATTCCGCCGGCAGCCACGGGTCGTATGCGAGAACGCGGCAACCGAAGGGGCGAAGCAAAGGCAAGATCGCACGGCCGAGATCGCCTAACCCGATAAAACCCACGGCCTGGCGGAAGAGAGAGAACGCCTCGGTATTCGCGGCCAACCCGTACTGCTCGGTACCCTGGCGGAAATGGCGATCTGACCGGGTGATGCCGCGGGCGAGGTCAATGGCCATACCCAAAGCGGCCTCTGCGACGGGCTCAGCGAATACCGGACTTATATTGAGAACACGTATGCCGTGTCGAAAACAGTAGGCGTAGTCAATGTTAGGAAGAAAATTGCCCTCCACATTGAACACTGCTCTCAGCGACGTCGCGCGCTTCAGCCGCGATTCGGGCAGGTCAATCTGGCCGATGATCATTTCTGCTTTCGCGGCGCTCTCTTCAAAGATTGCATCTGTGACGGGGCCGCCTTCGTGAATCACCACATCTCCAACCGCACGCAACCGAAGCAAGTCGTTCTCATCAAAAATGTCGGACACTATCCGTGGTGCCGGGGCAACGAAGATGAATTTCGACTTACTGTGTGACATGAAGTCTCCTGAGATCCGGTTGCAGACCGCGTCGAAAGGCGGTCCTATGTTCCTGCCTCAGGTGGTCGGCACGATCGGAAGAACTAATGCCGAGGGATGCTCCGCATCGTGATAGATCGTGTTCGTGGCTGGCACTGATCTTTCGCCGACACCGGCGTCGTCACTTGTGTTCAGGTTCTTATCGAAACGGGGAAAATTGCTGCTGCTGACCTCCAGCCGCAACGCGTGTCCCTTGCGGAAGACGTTGGCTGTTGCCCATAAGTCCACAGTGAACTTGTAAATCTGGCCTGGGTTCATGAGTTCTGCCTTTTCCTGCGAATTGCGATACCGCGCGCGAACTATTCCTTCTGTGAGGTTTTGTGCGAATCCGTCTGGCCCGACCTCCACCAACTTGGCTGTAAAGTCGGTGTCAACGGCGGAGGATTTGGCAAAGAGTTCGAGTTGAACAGGCCCTGTTACCTCTAGGTCCCGCTCCAGCGGGGGCGTCGAGTACACCAAAACATCAGAGCGTGCTTCCACCGCGCGTTGGTCGCGGGGTCCGGGCCCGAGGTGCGCGGAGTCACAACATAAAGGACCACCGACCGTGGGCGTGGGGTTTCCAGGATCGTAGACGTACTGGTCGGGCTTATCCGAGCGAGGAGCTGCTGTGATCAGAGAGCCGTCGCCGAGCGCTGAGTTCGCCTTTCCGTCCGAATGCAGGAAGTATCTTGTATTGCGGGCACGAGCGAGGGGCCAATCCTCCTCTTCACGCCATTGGTTAGCGCCCATTACAAAGAGTTTCACGGGCTTGGAATGCGAGAAATCGTTGGCAACGTTCTTGAAAAGATAGTCGTACCAGCTCAAAGTAGTTTCATCTTCATCAAACGGAGCGGTCGGGCCGAAATCTACATCGCCAACCTTACGGCCGGAGCCGGAGTGGCCGCCGATCGTTACCAGGAGATGTTGTCCGCGGCGCGCGGCTTCGTCCTTGCCATGCAACTTCACTCCGGCGTAGTTGCGTAACGATCCGCCCAGAAAAATGTCATACCAGGCCGCGACTGTCAGCGAGGGTACGCCGATGTCGGCGTAGTGATCCTCAATGGACCACCTCTTCCAATATTCGTCATAACCGGGATGAGCCACCCAGTCGAGAAAGTAAGGAGCCAGAGAATGCAGCAGGTCTGCATCGGACGATGCCTGGGGTAATTCAAAAAGAGGGTATTGAGTGAGAGGAAGTTTCTCAACGCCGTTCAACGCATTTGTGTGACTGCGCACAAAGCGGTTAAGCGTATCCTGGGCCAGACCTGAAGTCCACGACTCGTTGAACCACTGTTCAAAAGCGCCGCCCTGATACGTCCAGCCATCGTGATAATTGCTCGCGGTCACGACCGGACATATTCCTGCAAGATGTGGCGGATGTGCAATCGCAGCCAGCATCTGGGTAGCCCCGACATACGAACCTCCATACATTCCTACTCTGCCATCGGAATAAGGCAGCGCCGCCGCCCATTCGACAGTGTCGTAGCCGTCGTTCGATTCGTGCAGGAAGGGATACCATTCGCCGTCCGATGTGTAGCGTCCGCGAACATCCTGGTTGATTACGACGTAACCGCGAGCCGCTGCCTTTCGGCCGAAATCGACGCCACCGTCGCTATGCTTGTCGTACGGAGTTCGCTCGAGAAGAACGGGGAATCTTCCTGGTGCCACTGGCCGGTAAATATCAGCGCGAAGTACAGTGCCGTCGCGCATCGTCACCGCGACTCCGTGTTCCACAGTCACGGCATAGGGATCAGCTGCAAGAGCGAATTGCGGAACGAGAGTCAGAATTGCGAACATGCCGAGCAGAACAACCCTATTGATCGTCCACATATGCAAGCGAATCACTCCTTCTCCGCAGGCTTTTTCACCAGCCGGATCAAACCAAAACGTTCAGGAACGTGAAATGAGTCGTTCATCGGAGGCTGCCATGTTACAGCTTGCTGATGCGAAGGCGGCCCCTGACTCCGAAACAGGTTGATGCGCATGATGTTTCCGGCGATTGGGGGACGCGCGTCGATCGCAGCCAAGGGAATGCGCATCGCGCCGTACCAGGTGTGCGTGCCTTCATCAATGCTCGCCTTTACTTCGAAGCCGGAGTTCCATGTCCACCCGTCTTCGTGGTGCGGCTTGCTCAGGTCGATATCCAGATCGACCCATTCTCCTTGGGGAGAGATTTCAAACTCCTTGTAGCGCTTGATATTCGCAAAATCGGAGCCGATAAAGACTTCGGCGACGTCCCAATTCCATAGTTCGTTGGTTTCTTTCTGAGTATTCGGCGCAGGCTTAACGTGGAGTTCCTCGTAGGGGCAGACGAACAGAAAGTAAAGATTGCTCTTCGTCCAGCGCGTGCGGATCTCGGTACGATACCGAGGAATAATCTTCCCAAAACGATCTTTCTCCATGTATACGGGGCGTGAGGCGCGCCAGAAATCTGACGTGGGATCGAGATGCAACGGAACATCTTGAGTTGCATGGACACTCTCGATCACGGCTTGGTCCGAACCTCCTGCCGCGCCCGAGACAAACAGCATCAGCAGCGCGATATTAGCGAAGCCATTCATCAAGGTGCTCCTGTACGAATATGTCATCCTGCAGATGCGGATAGGATCCGCACACTCGGTCGAGTTCCGCGCTCTGGCCAGGAGAGAGTTCCTCCTTAGGATCGAGACACCAGCGCCCTTCGAGCACGCCCTGACGCCGCAATATCTCATGGATGCCTGGAATACATCCCTGAAAATTGTGCGCGGGATCGAAGATGGCGCTATTCGCATCCGTGATTTGCTGAGCCAGCGTCAGCAGTTCGCCGGGAACGGAATCGGACTGTTGCTTGGCGAGGGCGAGATGAGAAACGGCAGTCTTGGTCCACACCGCCCAATGCCCCAGCAGGCCGCCGGCGATTCGGAGCGGGTCAGTGCCGAAGTCAAACTTCGTGAGCAGGTCGTTCAGAATGTTGTCATCGTTTCCGGTGTAGAGAGCGACTTCCTGGGCGCGGCCTGACTGCGCGAGGGCGCGAACGACGTCGAGTGTTAGATAGCGGTTAAACGGTGCGATCTTAATTGCGACGACGTTTTCAATCTCTACAAACTGGCGCCAGAATTCGTAAGACAACAATCGTCCTCCGACGGCAGGCTGCAGGTAGAAACCGATAATCGGGACGATAGTGGCAATGGCGCGTGCGTGTTTGAGAAGCTGAGGAATGGTTTCGTGTTTAAGATCGGCAAGACTCAAAAGCGCGGCATCGTAGCCCAACCTGGCGGCGAGTGCCGCTTCAGATGCCGCCTGCTTGCGTTTGCCGCAAACGCCGGCAATCTTCACGATGTCATAGCTCCGACTCTCTTCGGCTGCCAATATAAGCACCGGTTCCAGCAATCCAAACTTGGGGTCGCGAATGGCAAACTGGGTGGTATGAACTCCCACGGCGATGCCGCCTGCGCCTGCGGCCAGATAGTACCGAGTCAGAGCGCGCTGGCGGCGCTCGTCCAGTTGGCGCTGGGAGTTCAGAGCCAGAGGATGGGCGGGAATTACCAGGCCCGAAAGCAGTTTCTCGCGCAACTGCATCAGAATTTCCCGTCCCGCGTCTGAAAATGCGTTGGCTTATTAAGCACCGCACCTCCGTCGCGAATCCAATTCGCAATCCATTCAATCATTTCCTTCGGTTGCACCGTAGGACTCCCGAAAAGGCCACGCGCCTTGTTGACGTTGCTCAACAGAGCGCTGGAGCCTTCCGTTGCGGAAACAAAAGTGGGTTCGACGCCAAAGTGTTGGCCAAATTCGAGTGCCAGTTCCCGCACCGAAAGCGTTTCGGGGCCCGTGAGGTTAAGGACCAAGGGGGGCGACTGGCAGTGGGCGAAGGACCGCAGGCACCACGAGTTCGCATCCCGCTGCCAGATCACATTCACACGCGGCATGCACAGGTCGATGGGACGGCGTTCGAATACAGCACGTCCTATATCCACGAGCACTCCGTAGCGCAGTTCGACCGCATAGTTCAGGCGCAGGATGACGACCGGCGTGTGCCATCGCATCGATCCATATTCGAACATGCGCTCGCGGCCCAGAGCCGATTGCGCATACTCACCGACGGGACCCACCGGCGTCGTCTCCAGCGCTCCACCGTCTTTAAGGGAACGGAGCGGGTAAACATTTCCCGTTGAAAAGGTCACGATTTTGGAGTTGCGGTAGCGTTCGGCGACCAGTCCAGGCAAATAGGTATTCATAGCCCACGTCAGACGTTCTTCGCCAGAGGTGCCGAATTTTCGGGCCGCCATGAAGATGACGTTGGGAATATCGGGAAGTTTTTCGAGCGAACTACGGTCGAGCAGATCACAAGCGATGGTTTCGATCCCGTGCGCAGCGAATGCGGAGGGCAGTTTGTCATTCGTGAATCGGGCCACTGCGATCACCCGCTTCCTGACGCCTGCCTGGTCAATCGCGCGCCGCGCAAGACGGGCCAGGCTTGGACCCATCTTGCCCCCGGCGCCAAGGATGAGAAGATCGCCGTCCAGCGCCGCCATCGCCGAGGAGGTTTGCTTCGTCGGGGCGCGACAGCAATTCTTCCAATTCTGATTCTGTTTTGATCTTCACGGTCATCCGAGCTCAAATCCCGCGATTGCATAAATCGCATTTTCCTTTTCACGTAGTTCCTTCCCACGAGCCATACGCACGAGATGCCGTTTTGGAGAAAATCCCAGATCGCGAGCCAGCGCCACCGCGTCTTGATTCCGCGGGAACAGGTCCCATGACCAGGCACATCGCGCATTCTGTACGCACTTCTCGATCAAGTGCCGAGCCTGTCTTGGATCTTCACTGACGCACGGTCCCAGGTACGCAGTCACGCGGCCGGGCCTGGTAAACAAATACGACTGTGAAATTGATGTCGGAGGGTTGAGCCGCGCCAGCCTTTCAAGAAGTTGTGAACGATCAGTTCCGAACAACAGCGAATCCAAATCGCGCCATGGTTCCTCCTCAGATGCTCGGCTGGCTGGTAGTTGTGCGGCGTTTCCGCCCGGCCGCGACCAGCGTTCAATTTCCTGCTCGCTGCGAAATCCGAGACTCCCGTAGAGAGGCTGGCCCTGATCGGTGGCATCGAGTTTTATTGTTGCGATTCCCATCGTATCTGCATTCTCTAATGCGTGCGCCAGCAGCCTTCTGGCAAAGCCGCGTCGCTGATATTCTGCCTTGGTAAGAACCATCCCGATCCACGCCAGCCTGCGCCCATAACAAAGCAGAGTAGTGGTCGCAGCCAGATGGCCATCCACTTCGATTGCCAGACAGCCTTCCGGACTCAAGTTCCAGCAGCGTCCGCCAGTCTTCTGCGGTCTGGTTCCAACCTGCCCGCGCTGATAACAGGGTAGCGGCCGGAATATCCTCGGCACACAACCTGCGCATCTTCTCGCCGCCAGTTCGGGTCATGCGTAGTTCTTCCGGAACCAGCGCGCGAAATGCGGGAGGGCAATATCAGCGTCTGCAATTTCTGGGTGCCACTTCTTTTCCCACTCGAACGAAAGGAAACGATCATATTGAAGATCCTGCAGAACTGCTTTCAAATCAAGCAAGGGGAAATCGCCCTCGCCAGGCAGGACATATTTCCAGGCGTCTTGATCGCGCCGCAAATCCTTGATGTGAACATGGCGAATCGCCACTCTCAATCGTGCCGCACCGTCCGCGGGCTGCTCCCGGGCTGCCGCGAAACTGTTCGCAGGGTCCCAGACCACTCCGGCTTTTGGAGAGGCCGCTTGCTGGAGGATTGCCGCCGTCTCACCCGAGCCCGCAAAGTCGCCATGATTCTCGATCCAGACCTCGACTCCTCTCGCTGCGGTGATCTCCGCCAATTCTCGGATGGACTCCGCGATCCAGGTTTGCGTGGAGGCGCGGTCCGCTCCAGGCTGGATCGTGTCACCGAAAACTCGCAGGCCCGGCGCACCCAACTGCGCGGCAAGATCCGCCATCCGTCTTCCTTCGGCGATCCAAAGTCCGCGCTCGGCTGCGTCGGGCGAATGAAATCGGCAACTTGTATCCAGGCACGAGATGGTCAAAGCGTGATCCGCTAATGCCCGTTTGGTGGATGCCAGTTCCTTTCCTGAAAACACCGGCAACTTCCACAACGAGTCCTCGCCTTGCACAAAACGCAACTCAATGCCGTCATAGCCTTCGCCTACAGCTATCGCGATGATTTGTGGCATCGTCCAGTCCGGGCAGGCCAGCGTTGAGAACGAAACTCTCATACTCATGTCATCCGGTCCAGCATGGAAGTTGTCACCCGATTTTCAACTCTCTTGCCGCTGAAAAATCTGTCCAGGTCATCCAATACCACGCGCGCGATGCCTTCCCTGACTCGCCGTCCACTCCCCGCGATATGTGGGGTAACAATCGCGCCTGGCATGGTCCGCAAACGGATCTCCGGCGGGAAGCGGTTCCTGCGGATCGGTCACGTCGAGGGCACAGCGCAGCCGTCCGCGCTGCACTTCGGTCCTGAGAGCGTCCAGGTCGATCAGGCCACCACGGGCAATGTTGATGACACAGGCGCCGTCCGGAAGGTGAGACAGATTTTGCCGACCCAGCAGGCCCTGGGTTTGTTCGGTCAGGCCGCCGTCAGGACAAGCAAATGAGCCTGGGTAAGTAGCTTCTGCAGGCCGACGAAACGCACAGGATATTGCCGCGATAAAGAGCGCGGGGCGTACGGGTCATGAACCAACCACTTGATGTCGAAGCCTCGCAGCAAGTCCACCAGCGCGCGACCAATCCGGCCAAACCCGATCATGGCCACCGTCTGCCCGATCAGTGATTCGGAACTACCGTGGAGGTGTACTTCGTCATAGATCCTGTTCGAACGCTTTCGCAGTTCGGAACGATAGAAGTCTACATTGCGTGCGCAATACAGAAGCAGAGCGGCACCCATCTCAGCGGTGGCGCGCGCCATGGGGGCGGGAGCGTTGGTGATGGTCAGGCGTTTGAACAGGGATCGCGAGAAGCGCGATTTCACTTCTCCTCCGCAGTGGGCAATCATGCGCAGTTGCGGGGCCAGACGCGATAAGTCGTCGCCGAAATGAGGGCTGTCCCAAGTAGTCACCAGCGCCTGTGTTGTGCTCAAGCACTGCCTGAAATCCGCGGTGAATTTGCTGGTTCCTCGCCGTTCCCATCGGAACAGACGGCTCAGGCGCTGTTGCTCTTGCCGCGAGAAAAATGACGCAAACAGTTCTTCTCCAGCACTGATCAGAAGGGAAGGGCGGCGCATGGCGGGACCGAGTATAGCATTCGCATAGCGACTCTTTCTTTCTTTTGTTGTTTCTTGGCTTCTATTTCAGTGAAAAACAAAGTATAAGGAAGCCTGGCGGTCCTCTATGGCAGGCGCAAACTTCGTGGACTACGCGGTGATCGCCCTCTACGCGCTCCTGATGGTGCGTGTGGGCTTCTACGTTCTGCGCTTCAACCGGGGTGCGGCCGAATATTTTCGGGGCGGGAGCCGCATTCCCTGGCTGGTCGCCGGCCTGAGTTGTTTCATGGCCGGCTTCAGTGCTTGGACCTTCACCGGGGCAGCAGGCGTCGCTTATCGCTCGGGCGTCGCAGCCATCGGGCTCTACATCGGAAACGCCTTAAGTTTTCTGCTCGGCTACTTCATCTTCGCCAAGCGCTGGCGGCGCAGCCGCATCACCACGGTGATGGAATATCTCTCGGGGCGCTTCAACCCGGCTACTCATCAAGTTTTTTCCTGGACCACGATCGTGTTCCAGCTGTTTACCAGCGCCAGCACTCTGTTTGGTCTGAGCCTCTTCGTGTCTTCCGCGTGCGGCTTTCCTGTGACCTGGACGATTCTCGGTGCCGGCGCCCTCATTGTTTTCTATTGCGTGCTGGGTGGCTTGTGGGCCGTGGTCGTCACCGATTTTCTGCAAGCCTCCATCCTCATGCCGTTTTGCATGGTTCTCGTCGTCATGTCTCTCGTCCGCGTGGGCGGAGTGAGCGGTCTGGTGCATTCGCTGCCGCCGGAAATGAAAACGCTTCATGTTTCGGGAGAGTTTGGCTGGCTTTACATCGCCTCATGGACGATCATGGTCGCTTTCGGCTACAACACTAGCGCCATGGCGCAGCGCTACTTCAGCGTGGACGACGAGCGTTCGGCGCGCAAAATCGCATTGCTGTGCTGCGGATTGTTTTTCGCCGGGGCCTTCTTGTGGTTCATTCCGCCCATGGCGATGCGCGTGGTCTATCCGGAACTTCCCCGCATGGGCCTGCCCAACGCCAGCGAAGCGGCTTACGCGGTCGCCAGTCTGACGTTGCTGCCGCATGGCTTGATCGGAGTCATGTTGGCGGCCATGTTTAGCGCCACTATGGCCAATCTTTCGGCCCAGTTCAATGTGAAATCTGCGATTCTCACCAAGGATGTATATCAGTCGTTGTTCCGCAAGAGCGCGGGAGAACACGAGTTGCTGGTCGTGGGTTGGGTCACGACATTTTTGATCGGGGGAGCGACGACTGTGATCGCCGTGATTATGGCCGCCAGCGGGCAGAGCGTCTTCCAGATCATGCTCACATTCAACACCCTGATGTCGCTGGCTTACGGGCCTCCCGCGTTGCTGGGGCTGGTGGTACGCCGGACGCCTCCATGGTCTGGGCTGGCTTCGTTCGCCACCGGACTGATTCTGGGCATGCTCGGGGCTTTCGTCTATCACTGGTCACTCATTCAGCAGGTGGCGATCATTATTCCTGCGTCCTTCGGAGTTTTCTTCCTGACCATGCTGTTCGACCGGGGAGATACGCCCGGGCGGGCGCTGTTGTTCAGGAACCTGAATACGCCCGTCGATGTTGCCACGGAATTGAAGGATTCCGCGGATTTCACCGCCCCCGTATTCCGTTTTCTGAGCCGGACGATTTCCTTCATTGGATTGTTGAGCCTAGTCCTGCTCTTTAGCGTGCCGCCCAATCAGCGGATCACGGTTGTGTGGTTTGCCGGGCTCACGGTTGCGGTAGGCGGGTCTCTATGGTTCGTGCGCGGAACTGCGAACGTCGCGAAACCAGCGCTAGATAGCAATGGTTTGCCCATTCCGGCGCCGCTTGAGTAATTCTCGAACTATGATTCGTCTTGGATTGATCGGCTGCGGAGCACATGCAGAGAGCGGGCATGCCATCCCGCTTGCTCGATACAAAGCCGCGCATCCCGACGAAATCCTGCTGGCTGCGGTTTGCGACCTGCAGATCGAGCGCGCGCTCGAATTCGGCAGAAAGTACGGCTTTCTGGCGGCTTATCGAAAGGTCGACGATATGTTGAGCCAAGAAAACCTCGACGGCTGCATCGCCGTCGTGCCGCCGGAAAAAATTTCTGAACTCGGAATCAA
Organism: uncultured Acidobacteriaceae bacterium; assembly: GCA_963719615.1. Classification (GTDB taxonomy): domain Bacteria; phylum Acidobacteriota; class Terriglobia; order Terriglobales; family Acidobacteriaceae; genus Sulfotelmatobacter. The sequence continues at coordinate 41,340 of CAVRCR010000061.1, forward strand.
ACTGCTGAACCTGGGTATTCCCTGCGTGGTGGAAAAGCCTCTCGGCGCATCACTGGCCGAAGCGCAGGCCCTCCGTGACTCCGCTGCCGCAACGAAGACTTCGAATATGGTTTCCGTCAACCGGCGGTTCATGCCGTTTCTCAACCGGGCAATCGAATGGACCAGCCATGCCGGCCGTCTTCGCTACGTACACTGCACTCTCGCCCGGCACTCCCGCCGGGAGCCCGAGTTCCTCTGGGCTACAGCGGTCCACGCGGTAGATACCTTGCGCCACATCGCGGGGCAGGTGGTCGCATTTGACGTTCGCACTCTGAAGGCGCCCTCAGGAGCAACCGCGTGGTATGCCCTGGACCTGCAATTCGAGAACGGAATCTCTGGACGTGTCGATGTACTACCTACGGCGGGAATGGTGGAAGAAACCTATGACCTGTTCGGCGACGGCTTTCGCGCGTCGGTCACTTGCCCCTTCGGTCCGCAACTCGGGTGGCGCTGCTTCCGGGACGGCCGACTTGTCGAAGCGGAAAATGTACCCGCTGAGACGCCCGAAGACATCGTGAATGGTTGCTATGACGAAGCCGCGGCGTTTCTTAAAGCCCTAAGAGGGGGGACTCCAAAGCCCTCGATTGCCGAAGTTTTTCCTTCGGTCGAACTCTGCTTCACGATCGCTCGGACTGTCGAACGCGGCCTGCAGAGCTGCTAACGGAAGTCTGTGCGAAATCGACTCTCAAGCGAGAAGCATCAAACGCCCTTTCGCCAGCCGTGATCGTTCTCTCCTTTGAGTTCCACGGTGATTGAGCCGTCCGGATTGACCGGCTGTTCACATGCCCAGGCGATCGGCTTTTTCACACCACTGCGGATCTCAAGCTGGGCAGAAAGATTGACGTTGCCGCTGTAACCTTTAGGAAGCAGAAAGGACGCTTGCCGCAGGCCGCCGCCGCGAGGATGTCCTGCATCGAGTGCTCCTCTCAAACTGATTTTCCCGTCGGGACTCTCCAAGTGCAGCCACAGCACTCCCGGAACCCCGGCCACTCCACGGTTGCTGACGCATACGATCACTTCGAAAGTGTCATATCTCTTTCGTTGCCACACCCAGGAAGGCCGCAGACGGTATCCCAGGCTGGTCGCGGAGACGTTCGAATCCGCGAGGGTACATCTCGTTGTAGCGCGCCAGATTGTCCGCTTCGGTCCACAGGGACCAGTAATTCGCCCGCACATCCAGGACGTGCAGCATGTAATTTTCCATCACGTTGATTCCAGTCGCGTCCGGTTTGAGTGTTTGCGTGTCGTACTGGCGGAAGTAACCATCCTCGAGGATGGCCGCCGTCCAGGGCGGGCGGTTGGCGAGTTCTTCGATCTGAATCGGTTCCTCGACGATAATGCTGTCCGATCGCATCCACGCGCCTGCCCGCACGGCCATGTCAATCACGGTGCGATTGCCGACGTTGCTGATATCCGGCTGCGTATTGACGGCAAGGGGTGTTTTCTTCCAGGTGTCGAGTTGACGCGCTGTCATGTTCACGAAAGTTCGCTCCGCCGTGACATAGTCCGGAAAGGGATTGGGAAAGTTGCTGGTGTGTCCTTCGCCCCAGAACCCGTACTGCATCAGATCCATCCATTCGATCAGGGGATTGCCCTCAAACTCTGCCGCCAGTAGATCGTTCAACTCCGCGAATGCTTTCTGAAACTGGGGATGGTCATAGCGCGGCTCTCGATATTCGCCGTCGCCCTTGTCTGGGATACGCCCGATTTTCACCAGCGGAATGCGCTCGCGCAGAAATGGCGGAAGGGCCACTTGTTCCGGCTGAAAGGAAGTGTTCGATAACTGAATTCGAAACGCGACGCGAAGTCCTTTGCGCTTGGCTGCGTCCATCGTCAGGGCCCAAACCGGATCGAGATCGAGCCGTCCGGGGCGAGATTGCACGTTGCGCCAATCGCAGCGAATGTAGAGAACGTCGACGAAGGGTAGGCTGGAGATTTTTTCTACATGCTGTTCCAGTGTTTCTCGACCGGCGCGCGCCGCAAGGGATGGTCCACTCTCTTCCCAGCTGTATCCCACGAGACCGAGTCCTGGATTTCGCAATGGTTTTTCGGAGGGGGTGGTGAACAGAATGGTTTGCCAACCCTGGTCTTGCTCGATATCGAAGGGCCCCTGGTTCAGACGCTCTCGTGGCGGCTGCGGGAAACAGATTGGATCGTCCCCGGTCGCGACTGCTGCAAGGTTCAAGCGAGTCAGAGCAGGCAGGGCTGCCGCGCTTTTCAGGAGGTCTCTGCGACGCATGGCTGTGATTTCCTTTTTGATACGAAAACGGTCAACAGCAATTTACACGTTAACGGAATTGAGATGGAGCGCCAGCCTACTGGGACTCTCGGTGACGGAGATGTCGGCGCAACTATTGACAACGAAGTCGGCTCCCGCGGCGCGCAGCTCGGCCCCCGGAAATGTTGTGCGCAGGGCGACAACACGCGCCCCAGCAGCTCTACCGGATAGAACACCCGCGGGAACATCTTCGCAAACAACGCAGTCGGAGGCGCGAAAGCGGAGTTTCGCGGCTGCTTTGAGAAACGGTTCAGGATCGGGTTTGCCGCGAGTCACGTCGGTCGCAGTCACGATGTATGGCGGAATGGGTAAGCCGGCGGCACGCAGCCGAGCTTCCGCCAAACGACGCGTGCACGAAGTCGCGATTGTCCAGCGATGTGGAGGAAGGCTCGTCAGCAATTCCACCGCGCCAGGCAGAACGACGATTCCCTCCAGGTCATCGATTTCCCTGCGCTCGACCTCGTGATTTTCCGATTCATGATCGGCTTCGGAAAGGAAGTGCCTGACCGTGCTCAAGCTAGGCCGCCCGTGGGCGTGGGCCACCACAGCATCGGGGTCAAAGCCGTGTTCCTTCGCCCATTGGGCCCAAACCCTCTGGACAGCGGGAGTGGAATCGATAAGGACGCCGTCAAGATCAAACAAAAACGCGCTGCACCGAATTGCGCCTAACTCGCCCTTAGCGGGAAGGTTCATGTTCCTCGGTCGATTCGCCTGAATTCATTTGATTCTCCGTTTACTTTCGTTAACTGTACCATTACTTTCTGTTCATTGCTATTTTCTCCGATGTTGATTCCCGTTCATTCGCCGGTTCCTGTCGCAGGCAGAGTGGTTAGGCTACCTCTCTGAAGTCCAGCCAAGGCTTCGGCCGGTTCACCATCCGAAGCAGGTGTCATCGCAGGGTGGTTCAGAGCTTTACCCTGTTCGACTCCCGCTTTAAGCCAGATTGCGAAGGCTGTCGAATACTTTCGATAATTTATTTATTTCTTGCTTTCGCTTGACTGTTTTGGTTTAAAAGAGCTGGTGATTGAAAGCCTTCCCAGGTTAAGTGAGTCCCACTATGAACTTCGCAAAATATCTGGTTGTTCTGCTGGCACTCGCGATCAGCGTTGGATGCGCGCAGTCGTTGCTGGCGCAAGGCACAGATCTCGGTACGATTCGGGGAACGGTCACTGACCCGAGCGGCGCGGTGCATTCCAAATGCAAAAGTCGTCATCCTGGATCATGCTACGAATACGTCCGCGAAACGAAACGAACGCCCAGGGCGAATACCAGATGTTCGGCCTCAGGGCGGGTAGCTACAAGGTAACAATCGCAGCACCTGGAATGAATACGCAGGACATCACCGGATCGTGCTAACGGGAAGCGATACTGAGCGCCAACGCGGTTCTGAAATTGTCCGGCGGCCACCGAGAGCAAATCGTGGTAACTACCGAGGCTCGCTACTATAAATACTGCGGATCAGACGATCTGCTGACACGATCACCAGCCGCGAAGTGCTCGACCTGCCCCGCGACAGCCGCGATGTTTATCGTTCCTCTATCTGAATCCGAATATCACGCAGGGCACTGATGCCGGCAATTCAAGTTTCTCGGGGTTCCAGAGTTATGGCGCGAATTTCACCTCGACGGACAGCGCTCCAGATGAACTCGACGGCTCCCCCACCGCGAGTGAGCCTTCACTCGAAGCAGTCGGCGAACTGAATGTTCTATCCAATGATTTCAGCGCAGAGTATGCCGGAATTTCCAATATTCGCATGACCACCAAGCGTGGTCGATCGAGTTTCACGGCTCGGCGTTTTACAACAACAAGAATTCCGCTCTCGGCGGCGTGGCAGATACAAGATCTGCAGGGGAAGCGAGACGTCCCAGGGTCTTTGTATCCTTTCCTTCCCCTTATTTCAACTAAAATGACATTGGAGGATCTTTTGGCGGGCCAATTCCTGGAATGAAGAAGACTTGGTTTTTCGTGGCATACGAACGAAACTACAACGGATTCCGTACAATTAACGACAGCAAATTGCCGTATCCTTCCTTCTGGACCGGAGATTTTTCGCCGTTAATAAGCAACCCAGAGATCCCAATCCCGGTATTCTTCCGGACGTGCCGGCCTCCGTAAGCCTGACGCCGGCGGAGATGGCAACTGACACTTAGGTTGCTGGCCAAACTGCACAGGACCGGCCAGCAGTTCGTCACCATCCCTTCGCGCTTTTCAACCCGAACGTCCAGCAACTTATCAATCTTTATTTCCCCAAGACGACCCCAGCGATGGCGGACGATAGGCTTCCCACCGGCAAGATTGATGGCGGTATCAGACGTTGCTTCCGGCGGTTCGACTCGGGACCTGGGGACCCTTCGCGTGGACCACGATTTCACTGACAAAGATCACGTGTATGTCGTTTACAACGCGCAGGCATTTAGTGGCGGTAACTCGGCCGTCAGAACGCCATTTACTGGACTGGGTCTACTCAGCAGGACCGCCGAAATAATACCGTCTCCGGTTCCTACGTGCGCAATTCGCAACAATCTGATCAACGAAGCGCGCGGTGGATTCAATCGCGAATTCATTTACCAACACTCCATCACAACCCTGCAGAGTTTCCTATCCAGCATCGGCCTCGACTCAGCGCCATCAATGCCTTTGGGGCAGTGGTCGGGCCAGGGGTGCTTCCCACCCACGGATTCCCGTCGATTACTTATGAGAACGTTCCAGGGTCATATCCCACCGGCGAAGAAACACAGAACGTCAGTTGAGCCAGTATCTTCTCACTTTTGGCGATACGCTCACCTGGGTGATAAGAATCATAATCTGAAGATGGGCGCTGATTTCGTAAGAAATCAGGGCCTGGACGGCTTCACACAAGGACGGGGTGCGCCGCGTGGGACAATGACTTACGCCAACCCCACGGCTTGCGCTAACGCTGCAGCATGTGCGGGCGCCGCCACCGACCCGTTCGCCTTTTCTGCTCGGGTTGCCGCCCACTAACGTCGTTTAATTCCCGGAGTCGCGCCCAAACATGGATGCGCACAACTGGGAGCAGGGCTACTTCTTTCAAGACGATTGGAAGGTCAACTCCAGGCTGACCTTCAATCTTGGAGTGCGCTATGAACTGTCTCCGTTCGTTGACAAAAACGATCTCCTGATAAATTTTGATCCCACCTTCATTCCACTACGGCCGGAAGGGGCAATTGTTGTTCCATCTAGTAAAACCCTTCCATTCTTAGATGCCCGATTGACTAATTTTGTGCCAGTGGTCACCGCCGGCCAGTCAGGACTTGGCATCGGCCGGGGTTTGGTACGGCGACAAGAAAACGTGGCTCCGCGCGTCGGCGTTCGCTGCGATTAGGGGATAAATCCGTGGTGCGGGGCGGATACGGGGTGTACTTCCCCACGTCGGCTGCCCAGGGGATGCGCGATCCGCTTGAAACCAACGGATTCAATCAGGCATTGACCAACGATCCGACCGTCGCCATTGCAACCATGGCCGACTCCTATGACCGGTGGGCTTCCCGCACATGCTGGTGGCCAGCCATCGATCAACGCCGTACCTTTTGGGCTTCACCAACCGCTCATTCAACAGTACAACGCTACCTTTGAACGTGATCTAGGGCTGAAAACATCGGTACGTTTTTCTTACCTGGGGATTCATTCAGGGGGCCTGATTGGGGGCATTGACCTCAATGAAATTGCACCCAGCAATAAGCCATGGGGTA
>CAVRCR010000062.1:0-19412 GCA_963719615.1 uncultured Acidobacteriaceae bacterium
CGGTCTGCTGACGGGAGAGGTCTCGGCTGGCAGAGTAAAACGGATCTGGCACCGGTCGTGAGGATAACGCACGACCTTACGATCAACATCCCCAGGTTTGACATCCAATCGGCATGCCAAGCGGATTGGCGTGAAGCTTGAGCGCACTCGCGGAGAGAAAACCAGCCGCGGCAGTCTACCTAGCCATTCTCTCCACAAACTCTCTTTTCGAAATCCCAGACATGGATGCCCTCCTGCTCGCTAAACGACCAAAATCATTGCCGCGAACGCGCTCACTAAAGTTCCCACCCGCTTCGGCGTTCCGGCCGGACGTATTTCTGCCCGACTTCAGAATTAACCCTCAGGCTGGAGCGATCCCAAGTAAGTTTTTGTCCCATGCGGGCCGCGACGTTTCCCAGCAGCAACGTCTCCGTGACGCGGCCCTCGAATTCGAAGTTTCCACCGGGCTTCACCTTGCCTCCCTTGCAGGCGTCGAGCCACTCCCGTTCGTTGCCCGGCGACCTTGGTAGTGATTTGGGCGGTTGTTTGTAGCTGTCCATCCTGGGTTGGGGAATGAGCTTTGGATTGCCGCCATTGAAGCTGCAGAGAATTTTTCCGCGGTCTCCGACGAAGAGCAGCCCCTCGTCTTCTTCGCCGTCTCCCTTGAGTGGACGGTTTTCTTCCAGTTCCTCGGGGCGCGCCGGCTTCAGACCGCCGTCATACCAAGTAAACTTCACCGGTGGCATGTCGCCACGCGCCGGGAAGTTGTAGCGCACGATCGACGCCAGCGGATAGGTTTCATCGTAGCGATCGCTGGAACTTGCTTCCACGCTCACTGGCGCCTCCAGCTTCAAGACCCGAAAGATCGTGTCGAAACTGTAGGAACCCATGTCGCCCAGAGCGCCACAACCAAAATCGCTCCACCCGCGCCATACGAAGGGCAAGTAAGCATGGTTGAAGGGCCGTTCGGGCGCCGGGCCGAGCCAAAGGTCCCAATCCAAACCCTCAGGTACCGCTTCGGTTTCCTTTGGCCGTTCCAGGCCTTGCGGCCAGAAGGGACGGCTTGACCAATTGCTGACCTCCCGCACCGGACCAATGGCGCCGTCCGAAATCCATTCGCAAAGTAAACGTGTGGCTTCGGACGCCTGGTTGGCAACCGCAATCTGCGTTGTCACTCCAGTTTCCCTAGCGATTTCGGCAATGCGTCGTGCTTCATAGACAGTGTGCGTCAGAGGCTTCTGGCAGAAAACATGTTTGCGCTTCTTCATAGCCGCGGCCGACACAGCCGCATGTAGGTTGTCGGTGGTGCACACCACAACGGCGTCGAGATCTTTCTGCTTCTCCAGGAGCTCACGGAAGTCAATGTAGGCCGCACAGCCACGATACTGTCCCGAGCGCTGCTGCGTGCCGTAATATCCGTCCACGATTTTCTGGCAGGGCTCGCGGCCGGCAACGCCGCTGGTGACGGCGAGCGAATGGGACAGCTGAATGGGCTGGTCGGGGCTGAGCCAATCCCAGCCACTGTCGACGCCGAGCAGTTTGCGCACGGAATTGCAGAACTCATGCGTATCCCATTGCGGATAATTTCCGCCGGCTTTGTTGCAGTCGCAGACCGCCACCCCCTGTACGTCGGGCTCGCGCAGAAAGCGAAGCATCACGCGCAAACCCTGGGCGCCAACGCCGATGAACGCGATATTGACCTTGTCGCTGGGCGGAACGTACCCGGTGCCACCCAACACCCGGCGCGGGACGATCGCAAGACCAATCGCCGCTGCGGCAGCTTGCCCTAAGAACTTGCGCCGTGAACCCGATCTCTCTACAACGCTGCGAGAACGGAGCTGATTCTTCACTGTCTCCTCCCTATAGCCACGGCTCGCATGTACTCCTTGTTTGCTGTTTAGATATTGCTGTCATTCAACCACAATTGCGGGTGGAGAAAACCGCTTTGACTTCTTGTTGATGAGTGCAAAGGGTCTGATAGTGTGAAGCATACCAGGAAGGACACGAATCCCGTCCAAGGACAGAAGACTCATGTCCGAGTCGATACCGGCAATATCTTCTTGATCCTGCACGGTTCTTGTCCGATCTGCGCCGCATCCCACTAATCGCCCCCGTCCTTCGAAAATATGTCACGTGTCGCGCATGAAACTTGTCGATCCTGATGGTGCCAGAATTCCAGCGAACGGTGCAGCTATTGATCGTTGCTGCTGCCACGTACTTCCGTTCCACCGGCTTCAAATGCACTGACACGATAAGGCGTTCGACACTTTTATCCATCAGGCAATCTGCCCTTTCGACACCTGTCCAACCGCGCCACCAGCCAGCATAATCAACTCGTACTTATCCTGACAGATTTGCGAAGCAGTGGCCAGGAATGGCGCTGCGGAGGTTAACTCGGTGCTTAACGTACAATTTTTACGGCGTCTGCTGCTGGCTGGAGTGCTGTTGCTACTGGGGATGGTGATGGCATCCTGTCAGGGACTGAGTTCGGCCAACACCAGCAACTTGGCGGGCGGGAGTCCCCCCGTGTCTAGCACCGGAATACTCGCGCCCGGCTTCTATGTCGCGACCAACGGAGACGACAGTAACCCCGGGACGCTCTCCCAGCCTTTTGCAACTTTCGGCAAGGCCCAGCAGGCCATGCGAGCTAGTTCGTCTGTCAAGACGACCTACATCCGAGCTGGAACCTACAAACCTGCGCCTGTGACCGCAAGCTGCTTGAACGGCAAAGGTAGTGGCGCCTCCGTTGAGTTGACTCGGGCCGACAAGGGTGAGACTTGGTCGGTTTATCCACCGGACGGATACAATTCGGCGATTCTTGATGGGCAATCGACGGTTGGCAATTCTGGGGGAACCGGAGGCAACGGTACGGGTTGTGGCTTTTCAGGAAATACCCTTTCAAACATCACTATCGTTGGACTTCAATTTGAAAACTACCTTTACTCCGCTTTTTGGGTTGATAACGGCAGCAATCTTACGTTCACGAGCAACGTGGTTCACGGTCTCACGGCGGCAGCGTGGGACACGGGCGCGGTCGCGATGGCCTGTGCGCCAGGCACGCTTGTGAAAAATAATTACATGTACAATCTCGCCTATACGGGGATGGTACTGCTCGCGGGATCTCCTTGTCCGGGGGGGATTTCCAATGATGTGGTGTCAGGAAATATCATTGAAGATGCCTGCACCTGGCCTGCCGTTCCTGGATTCGGGAATGATCAAAACGGAGGCGACTGCGGAGCCATTTATTTACACGATAAGCTAAGGTCATCTACGAATGTTAAGGTTGTCAATAACTATGTCAGGGACGTTAATATCTCCTCGAACGGTGCCGGTGATTCTGGGAACTGCTGTGCCATAGGGGTTTATCTAGATGATGGGACCGCCAACGTGAAAGTCACTGGGAATATTATTGCCGGTGTCATGAGCAGCTGCTTTGAGATGAGCGATCCTGAAAACAATGTGATTACCGGTAACATTTGCGACCTGGCTGCTGACCCCGGATCTCGTAGTATTGTGGTTTATACGTGGGGACAACGTACGTTTAATACAATGACAGGCAATGTCTTCGCGAACAATATCGTAATCTCTGCCAGCACCGGAAGTGGCGCTGGATTCGCTGGTGGCACTCAGACGGCAAATCCGATGATCATTAGCAATAACGCCTACTACAATTACGTGGGTTCATCGATTAAAACTACCGGAAATGTGGCGATGGGCAGCGATACCCATCCCGTGTACGAAAATCCGCAACTCTCCGGGTGGAATTACCATATAGCGACCGGAAGCCCAGTTTTCAACTCACCCGTCCTATTTCCGGGAATCACTGGAGGTTGGGGGCCACCGGGCTTCGTCGTTCCCTCCAACGGAACTCCGCCCTCCTGCCCCCATTGAGATTTTCCTTTGGCGATCGCCGTTCCTATTGCCACCGGCGTAGCGGCGTGCCCTCTTGAGGGTTCCGGGCCTGCAGCGCCGATCATTCCTACGATCTTCAGGCGGGTGTCGGATATAGCTGTCACGCGGAGGGAGCGGGGGAGAGCCAGACGGACGGAAACCCATACCTGAGGCGGAGTCTACGCTTCGCAGGGGATGCCGCTTCTCGTCGCAGAAGGTGGCGTTTACGCGGGATCATTCACAGCCATCAGCTCGCCCGAGCCGCTGCCCACCGGCAAGTTATACATACCGGCATCGATCACCGCGGGCTGCTGTCCGAGTAAGCCTTCAAGGGGAACAGAAGAGTGTAGTTATCGTCGGTGAAACCTTGATCAACTTCGTTTTTCACGGAGTCGCGCTGGCTGCTCAGCTCGGAGCATCCGTAACCTAGGGCTTAACCCCTGATCGACTAAATTTTGCTCTGACAGCAGGTGGCGCTTTCTGCCGGTGACAAACTCGGTCGGCATGAAACTGTTGCACCGATTGGAGAAGGCGGCATGGGGGCGCGCGATGCGCGCCCCCGCGGGCCAGGAAAAGCGACGACCTCGGTTCAGCCGATCCAAACAACAGCTACGGTACGAAGTTGATCGCTTTCTTTTTCGCCGACCTCAGGCAAGATCGTAGCGATCAAGGTTCATTACCTTGTTCCACGCAGCTGCGAAGTCCTTTACAAACGCCTCCTTCGCGTCGTTACATGCGTAGACTTCTGCGATTGCCCGGAGCTGGGAGTTCGAACCGAAGACCAGGTCGACGCGCGTGCCCGTCCACTTGGTTTTGCCCGATGCCCGATCGCGACCTTCATACACGCCTTCGGATGTAGAGGAAGGCTCCCACTTCGTTTTCATGTCGAGCAGGTTGACGAAGAAATCATTCGTCAGCGTCTCGGGCCGGTTGGTGAAGACGCCGTGCTTGGCCTGCCCGAAGTTCGCATTCAGGGCGCGCATGCCGCCGACGAGAACTGTCATCTCGGGGGCAGTCAAGGTCAGCAACTGCGCCCGATCCACAAGGAACTCCTCCGCCGACAGGACCTGTCCGCTTCGGAGATAGTTGCGGAACCCATCCGCGATCGGCTCCATTACGGCGAATGAGTGCACGTCGGTCTGCTTCTGCGAAGCATCCGTGCGCCCCGGCGAGAAGGGAATCTTCACTTTGTGCCCGGCCCTTTTCGCAGCTTCCTCGACGGCTGCGCAGCCGCCCAACACGATCAGGTCAGCCAGCGAGACCTTCTTCGCTTTGTTCCCGTTGGACTTGTTCCCGTTGGATTCGGAGCTGTTGAACTCCTTTTGGATCGGCTCCAGCTTCTTGAGAACCTTCGCTAGTGCGGCGGGTTGGTTCACTTCCCAATCCTTCTGTGGCGCAAGGCGAATGCGCGCCCCATTGGCCCCACCCCGCCTGTCGGAGCCACGGAACGACGCAGCCGATGCCCAAGCAGTCGTGACCAGTTGCGAGATCGACAGTCCAGATGCGAGGATCTTGGCCTTGAGAGCAGCAATGTCCTTCTCCCCGATCAATTTATTATCCATGGCGGGAACAGGATCTTGCCACACCAAGGGCTCCTTCGGAACGAGCGGGCCAAGGTACCGTGAGATCGGCCCCATGTCGCGATGCGTAAGCTTGAACCACGCCCGCGCAAACGCGTCTGCGAACTGATCCGGATGCTCGTAGAAGCGCCGTGAAATCTTTTCGTAAGCAGGGTCGAACCGCAAGGCGAGGTCGGTGGTCAGCATAGATGGCGCATGATGCTTCGATGGATCGTGGGCATCCGGGACCGTGCCGTTGCCAGCGCCATTTTTGGGTGTCCACTGATGCGCACCGGCCGGGCTCTTCGTCAGTTCCCATTCGTAGCTGAACAGGTTGGTGAAGAAGTTGTTACTCCACTTCGTTGGCGTCGTCGTCCAAATGACTTCCAGGCCGCTGCCGATGGTGTCACCGCCAACGCCTTTGCCAAATTTATTCTTCCACCCGAGGCCTTGCTGCTCGATCGCGGCACCTTCTGGTTCCGCGCCCACGTATTGAGCGGGAACAGCAGCGCCGTGCGTTTTGCCGAAGGTGTGCCCGCCGGCAATGAGTGCGACCGTTTCTTCGTCGTTCATCGCCATGCGGGCGAAAGTTTCCCGGATATCCCGTGCCGCAGCAATGGGGTCGGGCTTTCCATTCGGGGCCTTCCGGATTCACGTAAATCAGGCCCATTTGTACCGCGCCGAGAGGATTCTCGAGGTCACGATCCCCGGAGTAGCGCTCGTCCGCCAGCCACGTGCCCTCAGGTCCCCAATAAATTTCCTCTTCGGGCTCCCAGACGTCTTCGCGCCCGCCGCCAAAACCGAATGTCTTGAAGCTCATCGAGTCCAATGCGACGTTGCCGGCGAGAATCATGAGGTCGGCCCATGAGATTTTCCGCCCATACTTCTGCTTTATCGGCCACAGCAGCCGGCGCGCCTTGTCCAAGTTCACGTTGTCAGGCCAGCTATTGAGTGGCGCGAAACGCTGCTGACCGGCTCCGGCCCCGCCGCGGCCGTCGCCAATGCGGTACGTACCCGCGCTGTGCCATGCCATACGAATAAAAAGGGGTCCATAGTGGCCAAAGTCGGCCGGCCACCATTCCTGCGAGTCCGTCATCAAGGCATGCAGGTCCTTGATCACGGCATTCAGGTCGAGCGTCTTGAACTCTGCCGCGTAATTAAATTCCTTCCCCATCGGATCCGACAGCGGGGAATGCTGGTGCAGGATCTTCAGGTTCACCTGATTCGGCCACCAATCAACATTTGCGTAGGATTTGCGAGCGCCGTGCGCTACTGGGCACTTCGATTCGGTTGCGGTGTTGTTTTCCTTAGCTTCGGGGACAACGCTCCCCGATGAAGTCGCGAGTGTATTTTCCATATGTTTTCGTCCTTCGATTCTTGATTGCGTACTGCGTGAAGAAACTATTTTTTGGCGCTGCAGCGGCGACAGAGGCCAAAGACCTCGATCAACGGCTGCGTCAGATCAAAGCCGTCCGGCAGTTGCCGGGATAGCCGCTTCAAATCGATGAAGTCTCCTTCGATGTCATGCACCGATTTGCAGCGCGAACAGACCAGGTGGTGATGCGGTTCGAGATTGCCGTCCACACGCAATGTGGACGCATGAGGAGTCACCTCTCGCAGCAACCCACACTCGATGAAGAGCCGCAGGTTGTTGTAGACCGTGGCCAGAGAAATGGATGGAATGCGACGCCGGACTGCAGCGTAAATGTCTTCTGGTGAATAGTGTCCGTGGGACGCGATGACGGCCTCGTAGACCACCTGACGCTGGTGCGTGACCGCCAAACCGTGCTTCGCGGCCAGTTCGCGGAACTGTCCATGGGTGAGGCGCATAATTATTGAATGAGAATCATTATAAAACGACCGAGAGCAGTGTCAACCGAAATCTTTCCGACCTCGAATGGGCGGGGCGACCGGTAGGAGTCTCAGTGATTGGCAGCGCCAGAGCTCCCGAGGCCGGCTCCTCGGTACTGATTCTTCCAGTTGCCCATCTGGAGCGCTTCCGAGATCGCCGACTGTGCGGGAGCTGTCTCGCGGCAGCTAGAATCGAAATCCCGATCGCCTGACGCCTGCCGGGAGGGCACGTTTGCTATTCTCATCTGTCCGTCGCTATCCATCCAAATTCCGTGCTGCTGATTGATTTTAGGGTAGGGAGGACTGCGAGAGAACTACAATTGCGACAGGAGAATCGGCGATGGAAATTTCAAAACGCATGTGGATCGGAATGGTGATTCTGGGGGCTGGTGCGCGGTTGGTTCCTCACCCATGGAATTTCACTCCGATGATGGCCATCGGACTGTTTGCAGGAAGTCAAGCGCGAAAGGCTAGCACAGGTATTCTGGCGACTCTGCTTGCGCTCGTTCTTAGTGATGCCGTGCTCGGTTTCTACTCCGGCTTTTGGTACGTGTATGCGGCGATGCTGATTCCAGTACTGCTCGGCAGAGTGATACGGAACAGAACTGGCGCTGCCAGAATTGCTGTTGCGGCCCTTGCCTCCAGTCTATCGTTCTTCGTGATCACGAATTTCATGGTCTGGGTTACCGGCCAATTGTACCCGCGTACGATCGGTGGGCTATCTGAGTGTTTCCTGGCTGGCATACCCTTCTACCGAAATCAGGTCTTGGGCGACGGTGTCTACACTGTTGCTATATTCGGCGGCTACGCGGTTCTCAACCGCGTATTCCAACCAGTACGGCAGGCTACATAACGTGCGCATTGTTTCTCTGCTGGCGAGCGCCACAGAAATCGTCTGCGCCCTGGGTGCTAGTGCCATGCTTGTAGGGCGGTCGCATGAGTGCGATAACCCGGAATGGGTGAAGCGACTTCCACCTTGTAGCGCTCCCGCTTTTGACGTCTCAGTTTCCAGCCGAGAGATTGATGCCGAGGTTCGGCGTCGCCTCCGATCCGGCGAGCCGCTTTATCACATTAACGGAGAACTGATTCGCGAGTTGCGTGCTGATCTGCTGATCACACAATCGCATTGCGAAGTGTGTGCCGTTACTCCCAAGGAGGTACAGCGCAGTGGTGCGTACGCGTCCGACGTGCGGCAAGTGGCACTGTCCGCTTTATCTTTGCAGGAAATCTTCCAAGGTATTCTGCGGATCTCACTGGAACTTGGTCTCGGGGAGCGGGGCGAAGCCCTTGTCCGTCGCGAACGCGAGCGCTTGGACAGAGTCAGGGAAAAGGCTCAGCGCTTCCCTCGGCCAGCAGTGGTCATGCTGGAGTGGACGGACCCGCTATTCGCAATGGGAAACTGGGGGCCCGAACTGGTGGAAATTGCGAATGGCGACCTCCTGCTTGGAGAAAAGGGCAAGTATTCCGCTGCCATCCCCGCTGAACAGCTCCGAGCCGCCGATCCCGAGTACCTGATCGTGGCGCCATGCGGGTTCAACTTGGAGCGAAGTTTGCAGGAACAAGCCGTACTCGAACGATACCCGTGGTGGCCGGAGTTGCAGGCGGTGCGCCAGGGCAACGTCGCGTTTGCGGATGGCAATCTGCTCTTCAACCGCTCCGGCATGACGGTCTCTCAAACCGCAGAGGTGATTGCGGAAATCCTCCATGGTGTCTCGTTCGGCAGGCCGACCGAAGGAGTGTGTTGGCGCTGGATCGAAGCAGTTCCGAAGGGAGATTCGCGCCGGATGACCGTGAGCCGAACTTGACGAAGGTTCTCTTATCGTGGAGCAGCGGTAAAGACAGCGCCTGGACGCTGCACCTCCTCCGGCAAAGGCCGGACATCCAGATTGCAGCACTGGTTACGACCTTTAACTCCGAAGCGAACCGCGTGGCGATGCATGCGGTCCGGCGTGCGTTAGTGGAAGCGCAGGCCGAGCGAACCGGGGTCCCGCTCTGGGCAGTGGAACTGCCTTGGCCCTGCTCGAATCTGGAGTACGAAGCACGGATGCGCGCCGTTTGCCAGCGTGCAACGGCTGAGGGAATCACCGCTGTTGCATTCGGGGACCTTTTTCTTCAGGAGATCCGCGACTACCGAGTGCGCCAATTACAGGGAAGCGGGCTCGAACCCCTGTTTCCGGTCTGGCAGATTCCCACGGACCAATTATCTCGGGACATGATCGCAGCCGGCGTGAAGGCAAAAATTACGTGTGTGGACCCGTCGAGACTCGCGAAGAACTTTGCCGGTCATGACTACGACCTTCAATTGCTGCACGCTCTGCCAACCGGTGTGGACCCGTGCGGCGAAAACGGGGAATTTCACACCTTCGTGTATGATGCGCCGGTGTTCTCTGAACCCATCGGAGTGCGGACGGGAGAAGTGGTGGAGCGCGATGGATTTGTGTTCGCCGACTTGCTTCCTCAATGAGCTCTCGTGTAAGTCAGGATCGCGACGGGATCAGAGCCACGAGTCGGATAGCTTTGATAAACATTGGCTTCCTCCCCATTGCTCCGGAACGACCCCTCTGGAACTAAGCCGTCGGATCGGTCCCCCATAAACGGGCCTTGTCGTTCCTGATCCTTGCGATATACGCTCTGGTACTCACCTGCGACTCGATCGGAGCGACTTCGCCTGAGTGGCGCATGAAGGAAATGACCGCCAATGACGACTTCGAACGGTTTCGGACCGGCGCAGCTAAGTATGCTGCCTACCTCGAGACGCCCGAGGGCCGACTGCGCCTCGATCTCGCCTTTGCCAACTTGCAGGACTTTCTCCCGCAGGCTACACCGTCTTTGCTCGCGCTGGATCTTGGGTGTGGTACCGGCGCCCTCGCGGTGCGCCTGGCGCAACTTGGTCTGCACGTCACCTTGCTGGATGCGTCCCTACCGATGCTGGATTTCGCTAAGCGTGCCACGCGGGAAGCAGGAGTTACGGAGAGGATCACACTGAAACACGGCGACGCCATGCAATTGGCAACCTTGTTCGACGCTGGATCGTTCGATCTAATTCTTTGCCACAACATCCTGGAATATGTCGACAACCCAGGTGCGATGTTGCGCGGTGCAGCTCGCACCTTGCGAGAATCGTCTGGCATACTTTCGCTTTTGGTGCGTAACCAGGCAGGTGAGGTGCTAAAGGCCGCGATACAAGGCGGCGATCTGGCTACGGCCGAACATAATCTCGCCGCTGAGTGGGGGCATGAGTCACTGTACGGAGGCAGAGTCCGGCTATTTGCGGCAGAGAACCTGCACGCCATGCTGGTAGCAGCGTCATTCGCGGTAACCGCGGAGCGTGGTGTACGAGTCGTGTCGGATTACTTGCCGCCACGGGTTCCCGGCACTGCAGAATACCACCGGATTTTTGAGCTAGAGCGTAAGCTGGGCAGGCGATCGGAGTTTGCCGCAGTCGCGCGCTACACGCATTTCCTTGCACATCGCCTAGGTTCGGTGATGAAGGACGTTACATGAACAACGTAACAGCCCAGTCTGCATCGTCCGGATCTCGCATAACACCTGATGCCGGTATTGCGCTCGGGCTCGGCCTTACCAACGAGTGTAATCTCGCCTGCGCCTTCTGCTACCGCGATCCGACCCGCGCGGATTATCTCTCGCTGGATCAAGTAAAGACAGTGATGGAACGCCTGCCCGTGCGCTCGGTGAATCTCGGCACCGGTGAGAACGGCATGCATCCCGACTTCAAGGCAATTCTGGCCTACCTGCAAACGAAGCCGGTGAAGCTCACCATCACTTCCAACGGTCATAGTATTGCCCTTCTGGAAGACAAGGAACTGGGTGCCTTCCATGACATCGAGTTCTCTCTTGATTACGCCACGCAAGCGGAACAGGATGCACAGCGCGGGCATGGCAATTGGGCACTCATCCACGAGCAGGCAGAACGGTGTCTGAAGCTGGATATTCCTGTAACCGTCGTCGCGGTCATGATGAAGTCGAACTACCTGCGTTTATCGGATGTAGCGCTAGTAGCCAAACAGTTTGACGCTCCTTTGCGAGTGAATGTGTACCAAGCCGTGCGATCGGACGTTTACGCCCTCAGCTACGGAGAGTACTGGGAGGGGTTCCAGCGCCTTTTTGAGGAGACCGATGTAATCGCTATTGGCGAGCCGCTCGTTCGTGCGATGGCGGGACTCCCGCCGCTCCGAGCCGGTTGCGGCGTGAGCACCATGCGAGTGACGCCAAGAGCCACGACACAACCCTGCGTTTATTGGCCAGGATCGGGTGAGCCGCTTTCAGATTTGATCTCCGCAGGCGCCAGCATTCTGAGCTCAATACCCTTCGAGCTGGCACGGACACTTCCTCAAACCTGCAATCAGTGCGAGTTTCGCGAGTCGTGTCACGGTGGATGTGCCGGACGGCGACGCTTGCAGGGCGCACTCCTACAGCCTGATTGTTATTGTCCGATCATTCGGGGCGACCGCCCACGACTCGAGATCCGCATGGCCGCAAATCGCGATTTGCCCAAACTGAGCAGTTCCTGCACCACCGTCGTGATCGCCAGATAGTCCGATTCGTGACGAACCACATCCACCGTTCGCCATACATGGATGACGGTGAAAGCAATGATTCGTGGACGCGAAATGCCCGACACCTGAGCCTCGCCGTGAAAGACCTGGCCACAGGCGGTGCAGATAGAAGTCGATTTCCAGAGTTGGTTGCGTCTGGCGTGAGATGGGCCTGTGGGTGTAGGATTCTGTATCTTCGTAGAAGTCATCTGAGTAAACGGCCTTATCGTTAGGAAGTATCGGGCAGCCCGGGGAATCTTTCTCGGGGCCGTGGCGCACGTAGAGAGGCACCTCGTCCTCCGCGTCGGATTTCCCGTGAGCGATGAGGAGGAGCCATGCTACTCAGCCTGGAAGCCGCAGTCCGGCCGCGTCGAACCCTCAAAGTTCTTTCTATTCCTATGTTTCTCCTCATTTGGGGGCTCCGCAGACATGGCCACAGACTGGTCGGTGTCCTGTCGAAGCGTGATTACGCACGCAAAGCCATCCTCAGCCATTCGTCAGTGGAGGGCCTGATTCGCGAGATCACGACCTGCCCTTTTGTCTTTGTGAGACCACGGCACAATACGGAGGAGTGCATGGCCGTCATGACCAAGCATCGCTTTCGCCACCGGCCGGTCGTGCAGGAGGATGCCGTAGTTGGACTGGTATCAATCGGCGATTTGGTGAAATGGATTATCAGAGGCCAGGCACAAACCATTCAGGAACCGAAATGCGACATTACGGGAGCTTATCCCGGTTAGGAGATTGCCATGCGGAAGACATTTGCCGTCGGCATCGGAGGCGCGGCGGGTCAGGGCGTAGCCACACCGGGCGATATTTTTGCCAAGATTTTCAGTCGCCGGGGTTTGCACCTGAATGCCTACAACGCCTATCAGTCGATCATCCGCGGCGGACACACTTTTCTCACCATTCGTACTGGCCCCGAGAAAGTTACGAACATGGGCGACCGCCTGGACTTGCTGATTCCACTGAACCAGGACGCGATGGATCGCCACCTTGGGCTGCTGACCGACGGCGCTGCTTGCCTCTTTAACTCTGACACTATCAGTCCGGGGATCGCTGCGCAGGGCGTGCAGGTCTGCCCACTCCCCGTTTCCAAACTGGCGGACGTCACACGGAATAAGGTAGCCCAGAACACACTGGCGGTGGGTGCCGGTCTGAGCATGACGGGTATCGGCTTCCAGGCATTGGAGCAGGTCCTGACCGAGCAGTTCAAGAAAAAGGGCGAGGTAGTAGTGTCGGAGAATATCGCCATCGCACGCGCCGGCTACGATTACGCCACCGCGAATTTCAAACCCTTTGCCTGGCCACTTCCGATGACCGCAAACCGTTATGCCGTGATGAGCGGCAACATCGCGATGGCGATGGGGGGTGCAGCCGGGGGAGTGAAATTCTATTGCGCGTATCCCATGAGCCCCTCGACCGGTGTTCTCCACTGGATGGCAGCTCACGCTCGCAAAGCCGGCATCATGGTCCGCCAAGTCGAAGACGAGATAGGCGTCGTGAATATGGCAATTGGTGCAGCTCATGCCGGCGTTCGGTCCATGTGTGCTACCTCCGGCGGCGGCTTCGCTCTGATGACTGAGGGTCTCGGCCTTTCTGCAATGATGGAAACTCCCGTGGTAGTCATCGACTGCCAGCGGGCGGGGCCATCCACCGGCGTTCCCACCAAGACAGAGCAAGGCGATCTCTGGCAAATGCTGGGGGCTGGATTCGGGGATTATCCTCGGGCGATTGCCGCCCCTCTCGATATTGGAGACTGCTTCAAAATCATCCCTGAGATTTTCAATATCGCAGATTGCTTCCAGTGCCCGGGCATCGTTCTCTGCGATCTCCTGCTGTCGGAAGGCAGGCTCAGCGTTGATCCGAAGGATCTGGACTTCGGCGCGTTCATCGACCGCGGGGAGCTGATCACTGATGCCTCCTCGGCATCCGGAGGGAATGCTGACGGCGGTTACAAACGTTACAAAATCACCGAAAGCGGTGTTTCGCCGCGTGCCATTCCGGGCCTTCCCGGTTATACCCACACTGCAGCCAGCGATGAACACGATGAAGATGGCGTCTTGATCAGTGACGAATTCACGAACCCATCCAAGCGCCGCGCCATGATGGAAAAGCGCATGCGGAAAGTTGCCGGTATTGAAGCTGCGGTGCCTCCGCCTGTGCTGTCGGGTCCGAGTGACGCTGATGTGACGCTGATCGGCTGGGGCTCGACAAGAGGTGTGATCGAAGAGGCTTGTGAGATTCTTACTGAGGAAGGCGTTTCCGCAAATCAACTCCAGATCCGTTGGCTTGTGCCGCTCCACGGCGATGCAATTCTTGACATCCTCAGACACGCCAGGCACACGATCATCGTGGAGAACAACTACAGCGGCCAGTTCGCCCGGTACCTGCGCAGCGAGACCAGCTTCGTGCCCGATGGGCACATCCGAAAGTACGACGGGGAACCATTCATGCCCCACCACATTGTCGAGGCAGTAAGGGAACAACTGGGCGGCAAATCCAAGCTATCCGTGCCCACGCATGAAATCCTGGTTTGAGGAGAACAGAAAATGGCGACAGCTCTAGCGACGACCAACCACGTAGCGATGTCCGATTTGAAAGGCAAAGTCGATCCCGATTGGTGCCCAGGATGCGGCGACTTTGGTGTGCTCGCCGCGGTCCAGAAGGCCTTGGTCGAGTTGCAGATATCGAACCACAACGTGGTGACCATTAGCGGCATCGGCTGTTCGTCGAACTTTCCCGGCTTTATCAACACCTATGGCATGCACACCTTGCACGGCCGGGCTCTGGCCGTGGCCACCGGAGTGAAGCTGGCGAACCACGAATTGACCGTATTGGTGACTGGCGGTGACGGTGACGGCTTTGGGATCGGGGGCAATCATTTCGTGCACAGCATGCGCCGCAACGTTGACCTGCTGTACATCGTGATGGACAACCAGATTTATGGCCTCACCACGGGCCAGACTTCACCCACCAGCCGCCTTGGCATGAAAACGAAAAGCATGCCGTTTGGAAGCATTGAAGCTCCAGTGAATCCAATTTCGTTGGCCCTAGCCGCCGGGGCCACATTCGTAGCCCGCGGGTTCAGCGCGGAGCAAAAACACCTAACGGAACTGATCAAGCAAGGGATCCAGCACAAGGGCTTTTCGTTCCTGGATGTCTTCAGCCCGTGCGTCACCTACAACCACGACAACACCTACCAATGGTTCCGTCCGCGCGTGAAGAAGCTCGAGGACGAAAAGGGATACGATGCCACCGATTGGATGGCCGCGATGGGCAAGTCTCTACTTTGGGGCGACGAAATTCCAATCGGGAAGTTCTTCGAACGCACCGATGTGCCCACCTTACATGGAGCAGAGCCAGTGCTGGATGACGGCCCCCTAATACACGCTGACGTCCGGATTCCCGAAGACGTGACACGCGCTTTCATCGAGGAGTTGATGTAACCAGCAAAAGAGCTCTTCCGTGGACCACCGGACAACCAACACGTCGCAGCAGGACTGATCTGTCGTGGAGTCGAACAGCTTCCGGTTAGCCACGACAGACTCAGAATTTGGCGGCATCCCTTCCAGCCTGCCGCCCAAGCCATAATTGCGCGCGCTTTATGGCGCTTACCTCTGGCGCGAAACTCGGTCCCAGGTTCGCACGCAATCGCGCACTGTTGTTGATCGGCTGCCATTCGAGGTCTGGGTCGCGTATCCGGCATTCCAAGAGGTTCGATGCCGAACTGCGCGACCCGTTGCCCTAACGCGTAGCAACAATTGTTTTACAAGACGTCGTCATTATTGTTGGACATGTTGTTCCTTTCGTAGCGACCACTCATTTTGCTGCGGCGAGCTGCCTGGGGTGCTTGCGCTCTCGAGCTGCGTGCTCAATTTGCTCGCTCTTATCCTTGCGCGCCTCAACTCCGGAACTGATTCTTGTTCGGTTTTCGCGATGAGCCGTTCGCGTCTGTTGGGGGCGGTAAACGACTGTGTTGCTCGCAGCCTTCCATGGGTCATACCACGTCGGGGCCACCTCTTGTTGGCTGTAGGCCGGGACGAGCAGCGTCAGAATGGCAGCGACTGCTAGAAGGTGGCGATTTAATGCAAAGATTCCGGCAAGATTCATATCTCGGAATACCTCATCACCTCGGTGTGGATTAGCCCCTTTCATTCTCGAAAGCAACCTGCTATCGGGAGCGTCGTGGCCTGAGTGAATAGTGAGGTCCGATGCTTGGGCGTTTCGACTACTGGCCTACCAAATGTCTGGCAGCCCGTTTGCTAACCTCGTCGTCGGTAAGCCGTCCTTAGCCGGTGGTGACGAAATGCGCGCGTTGAGCGCGATCGCCTGTTGCATCATCGTTTGCGGTATCGGTTTTTGCGTTGCGCGAAAATCCGCGCCGACCGCCTCACAGCAAAAGCCGACGACAGCTTTCGTCCCGCCTGCCGACGCGGAAAAAGTACGAGCTGAAATTCGCACGGTTGAAGACGTCCTGCCCAAGATTCCCGACCGGGGAGCAGCTCTTTTTCTGCTGGCACGGCGATACGCACACCTTGGCGAATTGCAAAAGGCCTTGGCGCTGTTGAAAGAGTGCGTGGCGCTCGACGCCGGTTTCGATCCTGAACCTGACGAATCCCCATCGCTGCGAGTGCTCGGGTCAAACCCGGAATTCCGAGAGATGCTCGAAGTAGTGCGGCGCCGCTATCCTGCCGTACACAAAGCGAATGTGGCGTTCACTGTGCCTGCGAGGGACCTCTTCCCCGAGGGCCTCGCCGTGGATGCCGAGAAGAGGCTTTTTTACATGGGCAGTATGCACCTCCGGAAGATCGTGAAGTTTGCGCTGAACGGCAACGTGTCCGATTTTGTGAGTCAGGACGTGTATGACTTGATGCCCGTCGGAGGAGTTCATGTGGATCCGGTGGACCACAGCGTGTGGGCTTCAACCGATGCCGGTGAGAAGCACCGTCCGGAGCTTCTGCATTTTGCCGTGCAAGGCAAACTTCTCGAGAGATATGCTTCGCCCGGTACGATGCCCTGCGATTTGAACGATTTGGTGCTCCGCGGCAGTCGAGAGATTTTCACAACCGATACAGAAGGGCATCACGTGTACCGCTTCGATCGCGCGTCGCACACTTTCAAGGACATGAAATTCTACCGACCTGTTTTTTATCCGAACGGCATCACACTGTCCGGCGATGGCAATTTGCTGTTCGTCGCCGACATGCTGGGCATTATTCGCGTTGATTTGCTCACTACCGAATCCGAGGATGTAGATCCGGGTGCGCACAACACTCTTTCCGGAATTGACGGCCTGTACTGGAATAAGGGCGAATTTGTGGGCGTGCAGTATGGCACGGGTGCGTATCGCGTCATGCGATGGCGGCTTGCGGCGGATGGCCGTAAAGTCATCAGGAGCGAGACTCTCGAATACCGCACCGATCTCGTGAGCGATCCGACAACTGGCGCAGTCTTCGGCGATAATTTCTATTTCATCAGCAACACTGGAATCTACAACCTCGAGGACGAAAAGATCGTAGATCCGGCAAAGCTGGAGCCAGTACACATCGCGGTTGTCGCTCTGAAATGAAAGGTTTGACAAAGCTAGGAAAATATACAGAAGTCAGACCTGTTTCATGACTGGGTGTGGAATTGTGTGATCCGATGGCTGCTGACCTCCCAGCGGCTAGATGTGACCAACGGCAAAAATCTTGGTCTGTGGACCCAGCAACCGTTCGAATTCCTTGAGAACCAGGTCTCCATCTTCGTTGATGGGTGCAACTCGCAGCTTCGCGCCCTTTTCTTCACAAAGAAGCTGCCAGGGTACGATATTCGAATGGTGAAGGAAGCTTGCGGCACGAAACTTCTGGTGGATGGTGGAGATGTCTCGACTGCATTTCTTTTGTCGATCCAACGGGTTTTCGCCGTTCCACTTCGTGCTGCATCCGCGTCATCGTCGTGCTTGAGCGCTTTAGTTGTTAAATCGTGGAATCCGAAATCGAAACTCTGTTGGCGTATCGTGTGCTTTCGTGCTACTTCATCGCGAGCAGCGCAGCCATCGTTTCGACTCCGTCCCACAGATTCTGCAGACGCAGATTCTCATTGGCGGCGTGCTGATTGTTGTCGTAATTCGCGATAGGGACAGTGATGGTGCGCGTCCGTGCGGCGCGCTCCATCGCTCCCAGCGGCACGCTCCCTCCCATGGTGGGCAGGAGCACGACATTCTGGCGCGCGCTCTTCACTGCCTCAATCACCTCACGCGCAAGGGCCATATCCATGGGCGTGCGCACGGCGTCGTAGCTTGCCTCATCAGGGACAACCATCGCTACCCGCGGATGCTCCAGGAGGATTTGCTGCGTGGGCTCGCGGTCCACAACGAAGTAGCCGCGGGAGCGAATGTAGTCCACGACACGTTGTTGCTGCTCACGCCAGTGAATCCCAACCACCAGGCGCAGGTCCAAATCGGCAGTCGCAGAGGGCGGGATAACGTTGGTGGCTCTGGCTCCAGTTTGCCCCGATGAGAAGCCGTTGATATTCAGGGAAGGCTGGTTGATGAGCTCAAGTAAATGCGCACCTCCGCCGTCGACGTGCCCCAGCCAAAAGGCATTCATCAGCATCTGGTCGTTCACCGGCGCATGGACCAGCGCTTCTTTCTCAGCTGCCGAGAGCGGCTCAATTCCGTCGTAAAAATGTGGCACCAGAACGCGACCGTCTTCGTCTTTCATCCCGGCGAGCAACTGCGCCAGCATCATGGCTGGGTTAGGCGCCCAGTTTCCGTAGTGGCCGCTGTGCAACCCGTGGTGCGGCCCATACACCGTGATCGCCAAATGAGCATCGCCTCGCGCCCCAAAGACCACAGTCTGCTGGCCGCTCTGATCAACCGGCCCGTCACACACCAGCCACACGTCGCCGTGGACCAGGTCGCGGTTGGCAGTAAGGATCTGCTCCAGATGCGGTGATCCCGCTTCCTCTTCTCCTTCCCAGACAAAGCGAAGATTCGCCCGCAACGGGATCCCGCCCGCCTTTAACGCACCGAGGGCCGTAAGCTGCGCGAAAATGGCCGCCTTATCGTCACCGGCCGATCGGGCGTAGATGCGTTGCTCGCCGTTTACTTCCCGCACTACCGGCGTGAAGGGAGAGCTGCCATCCCATTCCGACGGAGTAACCGGCTGACCGTCGTAGTGCGCATAGAAGACAATCGTATGTTCCGCCCCCGGCACATCGATCTGTCCAAAGACTACAGAAGGCGCGCCGGGAACAGAGAGCAGCCGAGAATCGGCACCGCGTTCCCGGAGTTTTGCGACGAGCACTTCCGCATTGCGCTTCAGGTTTGCCGGATCGGCGGCGACATTCGGTATCGAAAGCAATTCGCTAAACTGCTGCATGAGTTCCGCTCGACGCTCCACGGTGTACTTACGGGCCGCCTCCGGTGGCGTCTGCGCAGGAGTCACTGGTGCGAGACTAAAGAGAAGAGCAGCAAGGCAGGGAATTCTCAGCCACGGATTCATAGGCTCACTATACAAGTCGCCTCTGCCGACAACTCGCTTGCGCCTACATCGAAGCCGGCTGCATGTGAGTAAGGAGATTTTTCACT
>CAVRCR010000063.1:0-54580 GCA_963719615.1 uncultured Acidobacteriaceae bacterium
CGTCGACAAAGAGCGCGATCACAAAATGAAAGTGCAAATTATCTGATGAAAGTCACATTTGTGCAAGTAGGTCTCTTGTCCTACAGCCGTCCAAACTTTTTGACGGCTTCGACAATCGATTTCATTTGCTCGATCACCGCGTACATTGAGTGCTCTTTAAAATCCATTTGCTGGGCGAGTTGCAGCACTTCCATAGCTTTAGCCTTGGGGACGACCACGACCCCATCACTGTCCGCCACGATAATGTCGCCTGCATTGACGGTCACACCGTCGCAGGTCACCGCCACCTGAGACCCTCCGAATCGATAGTGATGCACAGACGTGGAGGGCACTATGCCAGTCGCGTAGACCGGGAACCCGATCTTGCGTAAATACGCAACGTCGCGAACTCCGCCATCGATGACTGCTCCGGCGTACCCTCGGGCTGCCATCGCGGTGCCCATCAGTCCTCCCATTCCCGCAATGTCCGCGCCGTCCTCGACCACCATCACATAAACAGAATCCGTGGATCCCTGATCGATCGCTTCCAGCATGCCGTTTAACGCAGTTGGGTCACTGTTGCCTTCGTCTTTCTTGAGCTGAACCGTTCGAGCAAAGCCGGCAAACTTCGTCGTGAAGATCGGATGCATGCGGTGAGTCATGTACATGCGTCGGCCGGCCAATTGCTCCAGGGCATCCGACACGGAGGCAACTTCGACGCGACGAAACTCAGCAATCAAGGCGGCGTCGGATAGCGGCGCCGGGGATGTCCCCGTCTGCGCCCGCAGAGGTCGAGTTCCGGACAAGACGGCGCATAGAAAACCGATGGATATCACCGACGCCGCAAAAGTCTGGTATTTCACACTATCAAGAAACCTGTTCATTTCGTCCTCCAGGATGCACGCATGGTGCGCGGACTTTAACACTGTTTTTCGTCGAGTGGAAGGGCGAAGGAATCACGGAGGGACAAGAAATGAAAATCACATTGCAAGCGGGAATGTCTCGACTCTCATCTGTGCCGTCACACGTGAGCCAATGATAGGTGGGGCGGGGCCGCGGAGCCATCCCTAGGAGGGGAAAGCGGTTAGTTTTTTCCTGAGAGGCCTTCGACATCGCCGTTCTGGTATGCTGTCGCGGGAAACCGATTGCCGCAGCCACAAAAAAGGTTGACATGCCCACAGCGTGTGCGATAAACACCCTCATCCCGTGTCCCTGGTGGATTTTCAAAGATCGGATCCGCATTTTCAGTGGGTGAAAGTGTCGTACAAATGTACCGGCTGGCGGAGATCAGCTATGCGTAGTCATCTGTGGGTTGCCGTTGCAGGAGTTCCAGTTGTACTTTTTCTGCTGGCGCTGGCGTCGGCAAGCGTAACCGGAAGTATCTCCGCGTTGTGACGGGCGCGGCAGGAGCAATGGGGATTTGAAAGCCTTATTTTGAAACCTGATTGGATTCGCAACACCTAATTTGTTTGCCGCGCGAATTTGCTAAGTGAGATGGTTTCGTCGATGCTCGTGGCTCCCAAATCGTTTTGTGCCTTAGTAGGCGTGTTGGCAGCACTTTGGGCTGCCAACAGCTTCGTCGCCCAGTCGCAAACCCAGCCGCAAGTTCCGCGGCAGAAAAACGTCAGGCCGGTCTCGCTGCCGGGCAAGCAAACTTTCGCGTCCACCTGTGCGAATTGCCACGGTCTCGATGGCAGGGGGGGCGAGCGGGCGCCGAACATTGCGGAGAGACCCAGGGTGCAACAACTTTCCGATGCTCAACTCTTCAAGATCATTGAGAATGGCATTCCTGGAACCGGAATGCCTGCGTTTCACTCTCTCGAGAGTTCCAGCATCCAGGCAGTCGTAACCTACTTGCGAATCTTGCAGGGAGCAAAGAATCCAGTTAAACTGCCCGGCGATCCAGGGCGCGGCGAGACCATTTTCTTTGGCAAAACGGGATGTGTCGGCTGCCACATGGTTGCCGGCAAAGGTGGTTTCATCGCTTCTGATCTGTCCGGCTATGCTCGCACGCACACGGTGGAACAAATTCGAAGTGAGATCACCAGGCCCACGGCGAGCAACGATCGCCAGGCGACCGCGACCCTCCGTAACGGCGAGAAGTACACTGGCAGAATCCGCAACGAAGATAATTTCTCTGTGCAGTTGCAGACGCTGGACGGGACTTTTTTGTTCCTCGCCAAGTCAGAGGTCGAAACATTGGAATACAGTTCCCAAACTCTGATGCCCTCTGACTACGGCTCGACACTTAGTTCCAGGGAATTGGACGATATCGTCAGTTACTTGATGAGTGCAGCTGGCGCTAGCAACAGCCAATCGCCAAAGAGTGAGACAAGGTTTGAAGAGCAATAGACGATGATCCGCGAGGTCAACTCGGGAGGTCCCTTGAGGGGAGGCGCGTCCACTTGAAATGCAGCATGAAAGTTCAGCGTGTCTTCATCATTGCAATTTTGCTGCTCATTGCAGTAAACGCTGCTAGCTTTCGCCGAACCGCAGCCTTGCCGGCAGAGTTTCGATTGCAAGCCGAGTCGCCACAATTCTGGGATCTGGTGGATCACGACGCCAAGGTGAGCGTTGTGAGCACTGGCTTTGGGTTTACCGAAGGTCCGGTGTGGGATCAGGCGGGATACCTTTACGTAAGCGACGAAACCGCCAACAAGATTTACCGGCTCCATCTCGATGGCAGGAAGGAAGAAGTAATTGCGCTCGGCGACCCTGACGGTAACACTCTTGACCGCGAGCATCGGCTGATCGACTGTGCCAGCGTATTGCGTGCAATCATCGAGGTGACTCCCGATGGAAAATACAGGGTCTTAGCCGATCACTACGACGGGAAGAAACTGAACAGTCCAAATGATGTGATCGTGGGACCGGATGGAGCGCTGTATTTCACCGATCCGACCTTGGATCTGGTTGCTGGGGAAAAGCAGGAGATCCCTTTCCAGGGTGTCTACCGCCTAGCTGCGAAAGACAAGGTGCAGTTGCTCACCAAGGATCTCAGCCAGCCAAATGGCCTCGCCTTTTCGCCAGACGGCAAGTACTTTTATGTCGATGACAGCGAGAAGAGAAATATCCGCGTATACGACGTTGCTCTTGACGGAACTCTTAGGAACGGCCGGGTCTTCGGCGAAGAACCGGGTGGGAAGGGCGATGGAGTGCCCGATGGAATGAAAGTGGATAAGAACGGCAACCTCTTTGTCACTGGACCGAAAGGTGTCTGGGTCTGGGACGCAAGAGGCAACCACCTTGGCACAATTGTTATGCCAGAGCAGCCGGCAAATCTGAATTGGGGTGATAAGAACTATAGGACGCTCTACATTACGGCCAACACGTCTGTGTATCGCCTTGAGATGAAGACGCAGGGGTTCGTACCGTATCTATGAACGGGTGTCCGGAAGTCCATAGCCGTGATTGGAAATCCATGTCACTGACGATCAAAAGTAAGGAGGTGTGCCGGAGGGATCTGGTCGCTTTGGGCGAGATCATGTTACGTTTCGATCCTGGAGACCGGCGTGTCTGGACGGGTAGAAACTTTGAAGTGTCCGAAGGTGGAGGAGAATACAACGTTGCCCGCGGCCTTAAGCGCTGCTTTGGCCTGGACACGGCGATCGTCACCGCATTTGCCGACAATCCCATTGGCCGACTGCTGCAGGATCTCATCTATCAGGGCGGAGTCGACCAATCGCTGATTCGTTGGGTGGAGTACGACGGCATCGGCCGCTCCGTCCGCAACGGTCTTAATTTCACCGAGCGCGGTTTCGGGATCCGGCCGGCATTGGGCTGTTCGGACCGCGGTCACACCGCGATCTCTCAGTTGCAGCCCGGACAGATCGACTGGGAGGATATTTTTGGCCGCTGCGGGGCCCGCTGGTTCCATACCGGCGGCATCTTTTGCGCTCTTTCCGAGAGCACGCCCGATGTGGCGCTCGAAGCGATGAAGGCCGCCCGCAAGCACGCGACGGTCGTTTCCTACGATCTGAATTACCGTGAGTCTCTGTGGAAGGGTGTGGGTGGAAAGAAGCGCGCACAAGAAGTCAATCGCCGCCTCGCGCCGTTGGTCGATGTAATGCTCGGAAACGAGGAAGATTTCACCGCCTCTCTTGGATTCGAGGTTCCTGGCCTCGACGAGCATATCTCCAAAATCGAGGCTGAAGCATTCAAGAAGATGATTGCGGCAGTCACCCAGGAATTTCCTTTTCAGGTAGTCGCCACCACTCTCCGCAAGGCAAGGACCGCCACTCTCAATGATTGGGGAGCCATTTGCTGGCAAGAAGGTTCCTTCTACCAGGCGAGGCCGCGAGAGAATCTTGAAATTTTCGACCGGGTGGGTGGCGGCGATTCGTTCGCCTCCGGATTGATCTACGGATTTCTGAGCGGACAGGGGCCGCAATGGGCGGTTGAATGCGGTGCCGCGCATGGGGCACTGGCCATGACTACGCCCGGCGACACGACGATGGTGACCTTGAAGGAAGTCATGCAGGCCATGCGTGGAGCAGGAGCGCGAATCGAGCGCTAGTTCTACATAAATGGCTTGGAACGACGGGATGACGAAAGAAGAGAATCGCAGGCGAATCGCAGAGGTAGGAATCATTCCGGTTGTGCGTGCCTCATCCGCGCACCAGGCGCTGTTGGCTGTAGAAGCTATACGTGCGGGCGGCATCTCAATTGTCGAAGTGACGATGACCGTGCCGGGCGCAATCGAAGTCATCGGGCAGTTGGCGAAGACCGCAGGCAGTGACGTTCTGGTAGGAGCGGGCACGGTTCTGGACGCAAAAACGGCACAGCAATGTCTGGATGCCGGCGCTGAATTCCTGGTGAGCCCCGGTTTCGATGCGCAGACCGTAAAGTTTGCACGAGAGAAAGGAATTCTCGTTATCCCAGGAGCGCTGACCCCGACAGAAATCATCATGGCTTGGAATGCTGGCGGCGACCTGATAAAGGTCTTTCCCTGCGGGACGGTAGGTGGGGCCAAGTACATCAAAGCGCTTAAAGGTCCGTTGCCTCAGGTGCCCATGATCCCCACCGGCGGAGTTAACCTTGATACGGCGGCGGACTTCATTCTCGCCGGAGCCGAGGCCTTAGGCGTGGGCGGAGAGTTGCTATCCGAATCGGCACTCAAGTCGGGCAGGACAAATCAAATCACAGACGCCGCACGAAGATTTGTAGCCATCGTGCGCGAAGCTCGCCAGCGCAATCATTCATGAAAGCCTTCGCTCTGGGAAATCTGGGTGCATGATCGATGGTTCGCCATTTCGGTAGGAGAAAAGATGTCCAGACAAGTGGACAGTACAGGCGAAGAGGACGTAAAGTCTGCACGTGATCAGCCGCACCAGTCGTCTTCCGCTAGTTGCTCGCGCTCAGCTGCATGGTGGACGGACCGCGATCCGCGATTCGCAGGGGGCGTTAACCTACGGCGATTTGCTCGACGCTTCGTCGCGGGTGGCCACAGCTCTGCTCGCCGGCCAAGCGGATCTTCACGAAGAGCGTGTGGCGTTTTCGGTGACCCCGGGATTTCAGTGGGTCGCGGTGCAGTGGGGCATTTGGCGGGCGGGTGGCATCGCCGTTCCGTTACCACTAAACTCCACGAAGCCTGAGCTGGAATATTTTATCGACGACACCGCATCATCGACACTCTTGTTCGATGCTTCTGCAGCCCCTCTTCTGGGGCGACTCGCCGCCGCACGAGGCATTCACGCCTTGCCATGTGAGAACCTTTACGCTTCCCCATCGACCGAATTGCCAGAAATAGCCAGTGCGCGGCGCGCCTTGATTCTTTACACGAGCGGCACGACGAGGCGGCCGAAAGGTGTAGTCACAACTCATACCAACATTACGGCGCAAATCGTGAGCCTGGTGGAGGCTTGGGAGTGGTCAGCTGACGACTGCGTTTTGCTATGTCTGCCGTTGCACCACGTGCACGGGATCATCAACGTTGTGTCCTGTGCGCTGTGGTCGGGTGCGACCTGCCAGACGCTACCGCACTTCGATGCGAATGCCGTCTGGGACTGCATTGCCGGAGGCAACATGACTCTGTTTATGGCAGTGCCGACGGTTTACGCGAAGCTCATCACGGCCTGGGGCGCGGCTTCGCCGACGCGGCGCGCGGAGCTAACACAAGCATGCGCCAGGTTGCGCTTGATGGTGTCCGGTTCAGCGGCGTTGCCAGTGAGTACGCTCCAACGCTGGAAGGAGATCAGCCGCCATACTCTTCTCGAGCGCTACGGCATGACGGAGATTGGCATGGCGCTTTCGAACCCCTTGCAGGGCGAGCGTGTGCCTGGGAGCGTCGGTACACCCTTGCCGAGTGTCGAAGTTCAGCTTGTCGGAGAGAACGGCAAACCGGTTTCTCCAGGAACGCCTGGAGAAATCGAAGTCCGTGGTCCAAACGTGTTCCTGGAATACTGGGGCCAGCCGGACGCGACACGCGATGCCTTCCGCGAGGGCTGGTTTCGCACCGGCGATACTGCGGTGGTTGAAGGCGGTGTCTATCGCATTCTTGGCCGGACGAACGTGGACATCCTCAAAACGGGCGGACATAAAGTGTCCGCGCTCGAGATTGAGGAGGCGCTGCGTGAACATCCAGCGGTGGCGGAATGTGCCGTAGTCGGCGTCCCCGATCCAGAGTGGGGAGAGCGCATTGCGGCCGGGGTAGTGCTGAATGTCGGCCATTTCCTGGATCTGTCATCTCTCCGTGCATGGGCCAGGGAATCACTGGCGGCTTACAAACTGCCTTCCTGCCTTCTCGTGCTGGATGCGCTGCCTCGCAATGCGGTCGGAAAAGTGATCAAGCCCACACTGGCAGCGATGTTTCAGACCTCGGACGGCGATCCCAAGATCTAGATATGCCTCCTCGCTTTGCGTGTTATGCTCCTGCCCACGGAGGAGGACGGTGAATCGCCCGATCCGCACGAAGCTCTCACGGCAGCAAATCACTGGATTTTGGGGCGCATGGGCCGGCTGGACGTTGGACGGCATGGATTCAGTGATTTATGCCCTGGTCCTCAGCCCCGCCCTCATGGAACTCCTTCCGAGGTCTGGTTACAAAGCCACTCCTGCCAACGTCGGATTCGCGGGATCGATTCTGTTTGCTCTTTTCCTTGTGGGATGGGGACTATCGCTGATTTGGGGGCCGATTGCCGACAGGTTCGGGCGCAGCCGCGTGCTCGCTGCTACCATCTTCGTTTATGCGGTTTTCACGGGACTTGCTGCGTTATCGCAGACGGTGTGGCAATTGGGAGTATTCCGGCTGCTGGCTGGGATTGGAATCGGTGGCGAGTGGGCGCTGGCGGGAACCTACGTTGCCGAAGCGTGGCCGGAAGCTCGCCGCAAAATGGGTGCGGGATACTTGCAGACTGGCTATTACGCAGGTTTTTTTCTGGCTTCCGCTCTTAACTACACGATCGCATCACGCTATGGCTGGCGTGCCATGTTCTGGTGCGGGCTGACGCCCGTTATCGTGGCCATCATGGTTTTGTTCCGGGTGAAAGAATCCGAGCGCTGGCAAGAAAAGGCGGAGGTGAAGGCCGAAGGCGGACATTCGTCTCTGCGCCGCATCTTCAATCCTCCTTACACAAAGCGCACGCTGGTCAACACGTTCCTACTCGCGTCGGCCATTTGTGGCTTGTGGGCGGCAGCCGTTTATGCGCCGACAGCGATCAGTATCCTCGCCAAGCGCGAGGGCATGTTGCAGCCGCAAGCCGTGCGGATGTCTTCCTTTGGCATGGGTCTGCTGTCGTTGGGGACGATCCTTGGATGCCTGGCGGTTCCTCCCTTGGCCGAACGAATTGGCCGCAAGCGAACGCTCGCCTTCTACTTCCTCGGGATGGCGGTCTGCATCGTGCTGAGCTTTGGCTGGGCTTTCTACCTGCCGCAGGGACTGCGTCCGTTCATCGGCGTGCTGTTCTTCCTGGGCTTCTTTGGTGGGAACTTCGCGATCTTCAGTCTTTGGCTGCCGGAACAATACGCGACCACGGTTCGCGCGACCGCATTTGCCTTCACGACGTCGTTCGGACGTTTCATTGCCGCCGGGGTGAACTTCGGGATCGGAGCATTGGTCAGCCGGATGGGGACTCTCGGCAAGCCGGTTGCATTTACAGCGATTGCCTTCGGAATCGGATTGTTCGTCATTCCCCTCGCAGTGGAAACTCGGGGAATAGTCCTGCCTGATTAAAGACCAACCGTGCGCCCTCACGAGGGTGTTCGCTTTTTGCAGTGTCCGTCTACCGAGGGCCTGACCAAGCGGAGGCCACTTTTTTTGCGGGCTCTCAATGCTTCAGGGTGTGATGGCAAGGACTCGCAGAGGACTGCCGGATCCGTCGACGATTTTCAGTGGCGCGGCGATGACGACTGCGCCGGTTGGCGGAAGTTGATCAAGGTTGGACAAACTGGCCAACCCAAACTTGCCGCTGCCGTGCATCAGATAGTGGTTCGGGAAGGGTGGATCAAAGGTAGCTGCTTGACCGGCATCGGTCCCGACCGTTTCCACGCCGACGCCTAGCACATCCCGCTCCTTGGCGAGGAAGGCAGAACTCTCCTTGGCCAATCCCGGAGTGTGGGGACCATTCTCCTTTAAGTTGATGTAGTCCTTGGGGTCGGTCCGCTTCGACCAGTCAGTACGCAAGAGAACCCATGCGCCCACCGGAATAAGGCCGTGCTGTTGCTCCCACTGGCGGATACGCTCCGGCGTCAGCAAATAGTTTGGATTTTTAGCCACGTCTGAACTGATGTTGATCACACAGGCAGGTCCGACGAATTTCTTCGGCGGGATCCGATCCACGGTGTTGTCCGGAAGGTCCTTCCCCGAAACCCAGTGGACAGGCGCGTCAAAA
This sequence comes from uncultured Acidobacteriaceae bacterium, assembly GCA_963719615.1. Taxonomy (GTDB): domain Bacteria; phylum Acidobacteriota; class Terriglobia; order Terriglobales; family Acidobacteriaceae; genus Sulfotelmatobacter. Next base: position 8,808 of record CAVRCR010000063.1, read on the forward strand.
TGGGTGCCAGTGTGCTCGCCAGTCTCGAACGCATTCCAGTACCAGGCGGGGCCGCGCTCATCGTACCGCGACAGTTCCCAGATTTTGAACGCGGGCGTGTTGTTCCACTGCCTGGGCAGAGGCAACAAAGGTGTTTGCGGACTCAAGGGCTGGGTCAGATCAACGACCTTCAGCCGGCCAGCGCTAAGTTCCTCGAGCAGTGTGGCTAAGACGAGAGACATTGGGGCTCCTCTTGAAGATTCTCGTCCGACACTCCATGTCCGCTTCAGCGCGGTCCGAACGTCACCGCTTTAGCGCGTTTTAAGCGATTGGATATGCCGGCGGAATTGAAACCGATTCTCCAGCAACGACAGGTCGGTGACATAGGCGGCGGGACCCTTGGCTTCGACCTTGGCGATGATTGTTGTCAGTTCATTGCCCTCGAGGGCAGCGGTCACCGCGGCCTTAAAACTCTCCACACTACGGACTGTGGTTACTCGGGGAATGCCGGAGGAACGCGCGATGCCTTCCAGGTCCGTGCCTGTGCTCGTCGCTGTGGGGAAACCACCGACCGAGAGCAAACTCTCGTTGTCGAAAACCACGTGGACCAGTTTATTGGGGCGATAACGTGCCATTGTGCTGAGACTGCCAAGGCTCATCAAGAGCGAGCCATCGCCATCGAAGACAATCACTTTCTGCTCGGGCAGGCACAAAGCCAGGCCTAACCCCGTCGAAGATGCCAGTCCCATCGCATGCTGCAGATAGAAGAAGTTGGGACGGTGCCCCAGGGAGTGCAACTCTGCCGCGACCGCTCCCATGATGGTGACGACGAGACAGTTTTCCAGTTCCAAATAAACCGACCGAAGACAATCAAGGCGCAGCATCACTCCTCCCACATCAGGTCGCGTGTCAAGAGAAGCGCGACCGGCTGCAAACTGCTTTCGGCGAGGGTCTGCGCCTGCCGGATGCGCTTTTTCACAGTCTCCAACGTATCTAGGAAAAAGTACGGAATGCCCAGCGCTCGCAAAAGCGGTTCGGTAACGTTGCCGCCTTGCGTCTGCCACGGATCGCGCTCTCCAATTGAGCCACGGTAGCTGATAAGCATCAACAGAGGGATCTTGTACAGATGTGCGAAAGAAACGATGCCGTTAATCGCTGCCAGGAAGCCGTGGTTCTGCATCAGCATGGCCGACTTGACTCCCGCAAAATGCGCTCCGGCCGAAACGCCGACGCCTTCCTCCTCCTTTGCCAGTCGAACCAGAATCATTTCGGGGTCCTCGTCCGTCAAACGGATGAGATGTACCAACCAGGTCTCCGGAAGAGCTGAGACCAGGCGGATGTCGCATTCCTTCAAAGCATCGTAGATCATCTTGGAATTGGTCGCGGAAACCGGCATGTGTTTGCTTTCAGGTTGACGAGTGTCGCAGCGGAGTATAGGTTTGGCGCTGCTCATTTTGCAAGACTTCAGGGGCTGAGTTTTGAGATTTCATTAGGAGTCAGAGGCTTGGAAGCCAAATCCCACCGCGTTCAAAATCCCGAAATTCCGCCCGGATTAAATGCGGGCTTTCCCATTGAAGCCGTTCGAGCTGCTTTTCCTGCGTTGACTCGGACTCCGGGATTCATCTTTTTCGACAATGCGGCAGGTGCGCAGGTTCCGCAGATCGTGCTGGACGCGGTAAATCATCATCTCCTCGATTGCAATGTGCAGCGAGGGGGACGCTACACGAAAAGCCGAGAAGTGGACGAGACGATATTGCGTGCACGGCACAGCGTCGCTGATCTTGTGAACGCTCGCGACGCAAGCGAAATCGCATTCGGCATGAACGCCACGTCCTTCATTCGTCTGGTCAGCTTGGCGATCGGACAAACGCTCGATAAGCGGAACGAGATGGTGGTAACCGATATGGACCACGAAGCCAACGTCGCCACATGGCTTGCGTTGGAGCGGAGCGGGGCAAGAATCCTTTGGTGGAAGATGAGGGACGATGGAAACCTGCACACTGACGACCTCGCCCAACTAGTGTCTTCGAAGACGCGGCTGGTGGCATGCACGCTTACCTCGAATGCCATCGGATCGATAGTGGATGTCATGGCCGCTGCAAGAGTGGCACATGCGGCGGGCGCCGAAATCTTTCTCGATGCCGTGCATTACGGTCCTCACGGGCTGATCGACGTGCAAGCCTTTGATTGCGATTACCTGGTCTGTTCGGGTTACAAGATTTTCGCTCCCCATATGGGATTTCTTTGGGGACGCCGCGAACTGCTTCAGGGGCTCGCGACTTTCCGGGAGGATTTCATCGCCGACGAGCCACCCGGGAAAATTGAAGCCGGCACTTTTATTTACGAAAATGTGGCCGGGATGGATGCTGCGATACGCTACCTGGAAGCCCTGGGCGACAGCATCACGGGGAACGGCCGAAAATCAGAATCGAGGCGAGCCGCTTTGCAAAGGGCGTTCAAGAGCATCCGCGCCTATGAAGAATCGCTTTCGCTCGAAATGCTCCGAGTGCTGAACGATTGCGGCGCGGTTGTGTACGGCGTGGCGGACAAAGAGCGTGTCCGTGAACGAGTGCCAACCCTGTGCTTTAATTTACCGGATGTGCCTCCAGCAAGAGTCACCGAAGAGCTCGCGAAGCAGAATATCGGCGTGCGCGATGGCCACATGTATACGCCGCGGCTTATGAGGCGACTGGGGCTTGCCACAGAGAGTGGTGCGGTCAGAGCGTCGTTGGTGCACTACAATACCGTCGAAGAGGTGCACAGTTTCGGGAGACTGCTGGCTGAGATCACAAAATCGGACTGAGCGTTGGCAGATATGACTGATCAACAACGTTCAGCGGCCGCGACCACCTTTGCCGGTAGCACGCCTCCGGGGCCGGAAGTGGAAGGTCTTCACCGCGGGTTGGGCCAAAGGCAACTCACTATGATGGCCATTGGCGGCGCCATCGGTGTGGGTCTGTTTTTAGGCAGTAGCGTGACCATCCGCCTCGCTGGACCCGCCGTCATTCTTTCCTATTTGCTAGGGGCAGGTATCGCTCTGATCATGTCCTATGCGCTGGCGGAGATGGCGGTCGTGCATCCCGTCGCCGGCGCGTTTGGAGTTTACGCGGAGAAGTATCTCAATCCCTGGGCCGGTTTCTCGGTTCGAGCCACTTACGGAGTCGCACAGATCGTTGCCATCGGTGCTGAAGTCACCGCCGCCGGAATCTACATCTCCTTTTGGCTTCCGAGTGTTCCGCAGTGGATTTGGGTGGTGTTGGTTTCAGTTGCCCTGGTGGCGCTGAATTCCATGCAGGTCAATCGCTTGGGAGAGTTCGAATACTGGTTTGCCATGATCAAGGTGTCTGCGATCGTCGCTTTCATCATTATTGGATTGTCTTTGATTGTTGGCATTGGTCCCAGGGGCGCGATTGGCTTGGCCAATTTAACTCAGCATGGAGGATTCTTGCCTGCGGGATGGAAAGGAGTCTGGCTTTCGCTCACCATCACCGTCACCAGTTACATGGGAGTGGAAATCATCGCTGTCACAGCGGGTGAAGCCGAGCATCCGGAGGTTACGATTCCGCGCGCAATGCGAAGCATTGTTTGGCGGCTTATTTTGTTCTATGTGCTGGCGATTGCGATTATGGTGACGATGGTTCCCTGGAATCAGACCACTCACACGTCCACGCTTTCTGGTAGTCCTTTCGTGTTCGCATTCGCAGCGGCACATATCCCCTTCGCCGCTGCGATCATGAACTTCGTTGTGCTAACGGCGGCCCTGTCGAGCGTGAATACTAACCTTTACCTTTCTACTAGAATGCTTTTCTCGCTCGCTCGGGGAGGCTATGCCCCGGAATGGATTGGCAAGGTGAGCCGCAATGGGGTGCCGCACCGGGCGTTGCTGGCTTCAACTGCAGGCATCGTCGCAGCCATTCTGCTGGCCATCTTTGCCCCCAAGAATGCCTTCCTCATGCTTTACGGGACCGCAGTCGCTGGCATGCTTTTCGTATGGCTGGTGATTCTCAACACGCACCTTCGTTTTCGCAAAGCCATCACAAGAGGGTGCTTCTTGAGTTTGCCTATGCGACTGTGGGGCCATCCGTTGTTTACCGTGGTCGGGATTCTGTTGCTTCTCGCGATCTCCATTACAACCTTCTTTGTCGACGGGTTGCAATGGTCCGTTCCAGCATTCGGCGTTTTCTTAGGTATTATTTCGCTCTTGTATGTGCAAGGACGACGGCACAAGACCAACTAGCAGAACGATTCGTGGTCGCAAGTGTCAGCCCCGGCGATTCACAACCAACCCTCAGTAGTGGTTTGTGGGTAGAGGTGGACATTCTGCAGGGAGAACGCAAGATGGTCGAAGCCTGCCAAGAAGTTTACTCTTTGCTCCACCTGCGATTCAAAGGCGATCTGCTTCGCGGTGGTGAAATCGGCTTCGAGGACGCGCGCACCATTTGGAATGGCATGGTTGCTCGGACGCCGGGGCTTATCGCGCGGTGCGCAGATGTAAGTGATGTGCAGGCCGCAGTCCGAGCGGCCTCTCAGACCGGAATCCTTACGGCTGTCCGTTGTGGAGGGCACAGCCTTGCAGGTTTTAGTACGTGTGACGGCGGCTTGGTGATTGATTTATCGAGAATGCGCCAGGTCAGTGTTGATCCCGAGGCGCGCCGGGCCAGGATCGCCGGTGGTTGTTTGTTGGGATCAATTGATACTGCAACCCAAAAAGGCGGACTGGTCTTTCCTGCCGGGGTTGTCTCTCACACCGGGGCTGCCGGGCTGATCTTGGGCGGAGGAACCGGATGGCTCACCCGCCGATTTGGATTGTCATGCGATAACGTCGAGGGGTTCACTCTCGTCACGGCGGACTCGTCACTCGTACACGCCAACGCAAAGGAGAACCAGGATCTATTCTGGGCCCTGCGTGGAGGAGGCGGTAACTTCGGAGTGGTGACGGAGTTCGAAGTGAAACTCCATCCGCTGACCTCAGTTGTGCTCGCCGAAGGATTGTCTCCGGAGTCTGAAATTCGCGGGCTCCTTGAATGCTGGAGAGACTTCATGGCCGAGGCGCCACTCGACTTGAAATGGAACATCGACCTGCGCCTCGCCCCGTACTCGAAGAAAACACCCGTCGAACTGCGCGGGCGGCCCGTGGCCGGCAGTTCCTTGATTTGGACCGGTGCCCCCGAAGCCGGGCGTTCATATTTGCAGCACGCGCTTTCCATGTGCAATCCGGATTCTGTGAGCAGCAAGGTTGTGCCGTTCATAAACCTGCAAACCATGGCAGATTCCGATTTCCCGCACGGTCGCCGCTACTACACTAAATCGGGATACTTCACTTATCTTGACGACCTCAGTATCGATCGCCTGATGGAGGCAGTCGCCGCTATTCCGTCATCGGAAATGCAGATTGAACTTGCCTATCTTGGTGGCGCGGCGGCACAGATCGGAGCGGACGAGACCGCATTCGGTGATCGCAGCGCTCCTTTCATCATGAATTTGCTGGCGAACTGGGCAGAGCCATCCGCTGATGCAGGCAACATTGCCTGGATTCGCGGAATCTTTAACAAACTTCGGCCCGCTATGAAACCGGGGGTTTACATCAACTTCATGAGCGGCGATGAACAGGACCGTGTGCCTGAGGCTTATCACGAACGATGGGAGCGCATGGTAGCGGTCAAGTCGCACTATGATCCCAAGAACTTCTTCCGGCTGAATCAAAACGTTCCACCACGGAGACTCGTAGCAACGAACTCGTAGCCGAGCCGCTCGGAAAAGCGGGGCGGATTGAGGGACCGGTTAGATAGGTGGCCAAAGACTCGGGCATAATAGTTTCACTCACTCGAGTTTCAAGAATGGAGTCCGGCACTTGCAGAAATTCGGAGCGCGTCTAGCGCGTCGTATCGTTACCTGTGGTTTTCTTGTGCTGACTTTACTGTTGTTCGCCATCGTTTCCTCTGCCCAGTCGGTTCCACCGGAACTCTTTAATGGGATTAAATGGCGCCTGATCGGACCTTTCCGTGGTGGACGCGCAGTCGGAGTCAGCGGCGTGCCGGGCGACTCCAGAACTTTTTATTTTGGTGCGGTCAACGGCGGGATTTGGAAAACGACGGATGCCGGAGTTGTCTGGAAACCGATCTTTGACGGCCAGCCAGTGGCCTCCATTGGCGCACTGGCCGTGGCTCCCTCCGATCCTAAAACGATCTATGCCGGAACCGGCGAATCTGACATACGCGAGGATCTCTCTTCCGGCAACGGCGTGTATAAATCCACTGACGCCGGAGCAACTTGGAATCACATCGGCCTGGAGGACACTCGCCAGATCAGCCGCATTGTCATTGACGCGCTGAATCCGAATGTCGTCTATGTAGGGGCTCTAGGACACATTTTTGGCCCCAGCGAACAGCGCGGTGTCTACAAATCGGTCGACGGAGGAGGGCATTGGACGCGGGTTCTCGATCTGGGGCCTGAGATCGGCATTTCAGATCTGGCGATGTGTTCCGACGCCCCGGAGCTTTTGTTTGCCGGCGCATGGCATGTGCGGCGCCCGCCGTGGAGCACCTATGCTCCGATTGATGGACCAGGCAGCGGCCTTTACCGTTCGCAGGATGGCGGCAAGACATGGGCTCGTCTCGACGGAAACGGTCTGCCAGAAGGCGATTGGGGACGCGTGGGAGTTGAGGTTTCGCCGGACGGGAAGCGCGTTTATGCGCTCATCGCTCTCCAGTCCGAGATGCAGGCCCAGACGCAAAGTAGAAAATCCGGTCTGTATCGCTCCGACGATGGCGGCAACACTTGGATCCTCGAGAACTCCGCTCCTCCTCTTACGAGCCGGGCGTGGTACTTCAATCGCATCAGCATTGATCCACACAATCCCGACGTAGTCTACATTCCGAATGTCGCTCTTTATCGATCCGAAGACGGTGGGAAGACGATCTCAGTCGTGCGCGGAGCGCCGGGCGGCGACGATTATCACGAGCTTTGGATCGATCCAAAAAATTCTGCCAGCATGGTTCTCGGAACGGACCAGGGAACTACCATCAGCCTCAACCGTGGCCTCACCTGGAGCAGTTGGTACAACCAGCCCACAGCGCAGCTCTATCATGTGACGACCGACAACCAGTTTCCCTACGTCGTCTATGGCGCTCAGCAGGACAGCGGCAGCGTCGCGATTATTAGCCGCACCGACCATGGTCTGATTACGTCGCGCGACTGGTTTCTTCCCGGCGGCAGCGAAAGCGGATACCTGGTGGTCGATGCCAATGATCCCAACATCATTTATTTGAGTGGCACCTATGGTTCCATCACACGCTTCAACAAACGCACTGGCTTCAGCCAGGACATTACTCCATGGCCGGCCGGTGCCTTTGATGCCGAGATCAATCAGCGCAAGTATCGTGATCCTTGGACACCCGCGTTGATTCGTTCTCCGCTTGAACCCACAACCCTCTATCTCGGAACGCAGTACGTAATGGCGACGGTCGATGGCGGCCTGCACTGGGAGACCATCAGCCCCGATCTCACGGGATCCCCCAGTGAGAAGCTGCCGAGTCCGTCAACTGACCCTCAGGGAACTCGCGTTGTGCCAACTCTCGAAAGCGCCAAGCACGCCGGTTACGGCGTCGTATTCACAATCGCGCCATCGCCCTTGAATCGCGATCTGATCTGGGCGGGAAGCGATACGGGATTGATTCACCTGACTCGCGACGGCGGAAAGAACTGGAAAGATGTCACCCCCCCGGGATTGCCCGTCTGGAGCCAAATATCACTGATCGAGGCGTCGCATTTCGATCCCGCCGTTGCTTATGCAGCCGTCAATCGCAGCCGGGTTGACGATCGAACGCCTTACCTTTATCGAACGCGCGACTACGGGGCAACCTGGCAACCGATCACGAACGGCATTCCTGCGCCCTCGTTCTTACGCGCCGTGCGCGAAGACCCGCAGACCAAGGGCCTCCTGTTCGCCGGAACCGAATTCGGCATCTACCTATCCTTTGACGATGGCGATCAATGGCAGTCCTTGCAATTGAATCTGCCGGTCACCGGAGTTCGGGATCTCACAATCCACGGCGACGACCTGGTCGTTGCCACGTACGGGCGTTCCTTCTGGATTCTCGATAACATCACTCCCCTTCGCCAGGTGGAGGCGCTTGACGCGAGCCGAGCGAAATCTCCGTGGCTTTACCGTCCGGCTACGGCAGTTCGGGTGGACAACGACGCGTTCTCCGGCACGCCACTTCCGCCCGAGGAACCCGCGGCTGAGAATCCTCCGAATGGCGCGATGATTGATTACTTCCTCCCGTCTCCGGCCCACACCATCGAGCTGGAAGTTTTCGATGCTGAACAAAATCTCGTCCGGCGGTTTTCTTCCGAAGGACATTCATCGGAAGAGCAGGTCCCGGCTAAGTACCTGCCTCTTCCCGTCGCCGAACGGTGGTTCACCAAGCCTGAAATCCTCGAGAAGACTCCCGGGATGCACCGCTTCGTCTGGAACCTTACCTGGGGAAGTTCCGGAGGCTCGACGCCGGACGAGGACGCCGGCTACCACCGTCCGAGCGGGCCGAAGGCGGTGCCGGGAATCTATCAGATCCGCCTGACAGTCGAGGGAAAGACGCAAAGCCAACCCCTGACTGTCGTGATGGATCCCCGCTCGCCTGCGACTCCCGAAGTACTCGCGCAGCAGTTGCAACTGGGCCAACAGATGTTTGCCGAAGCCAATGAGCCGTGGCGCGCACTGGCCGAAATCGGGTTGGTTCAGAAACAGCTTGCCGACATTCAAAAGAAGCTGGAGCAAGAACCTTCGACCACACAAAACGCACAGATCAAGTCGACGCTCTTGGATGCTCAATCCGCCATCGTTAGGATTGTCATGAATAAGGAACGCCCGGAGCAAGAGGGCCCAGGACTGCAGGATGCATACGCAGGTCTGGTTTCTGCCCTGCGAGTCGTCGAAAGCGGAGATCGTGCCGTGCCATCGCAGGCGATCGCCGTGTACAAGGAATCGAGCCGACAGGTGAAAGTCCGGGTTGCGGAGTGGACCCGATTCAAGCAAACGAACTTGGTGCAGCTTAACCAGAAACTGCGCGAGGCCAAGCTCTCTCCCGTCGTGTTCGGTGATGTTGAGCACGAGGTCGAATTTCTGATGTCGCGCTAGCGGAGCAGGAAACGTTGTGCTTGCTTGTCAGGGAGTGATGGATCGCTATTCGCCAACTTAAGCGTGAACTCGGGAACGTGACAGGAATGAACCATGAGGCGTTTGAAAAAAGCCGTGACTATCCTCGCCGGGCTCGTTGCCGTAATCGCTATCGCGGTTTACTTCATATTTCAGCTCCCGGAATTTGGTGGGCGATTCGAGGGCAAGCGTCTCGAACGGATGCGCCGGTCTCCGGAGTTTATAGGCGGGCGATTCGAGAACACTCCACCCCAAAAGACTGATCCGTCACTCCTTAAGCTTTACCGACTCTATTCTCAGGGTCAGATTCGCAAACCACAGTTCGAGATTCCAGTCATCAAGCTGGACCCAAGCTCCTTAGAAGCCCCGGCCTCCCAGGGGCTCAAGGCTATTTGGTTTGGGCACGCCACTGTATTGGTAGAGATCGAAGGGTTGCGAATCATGACTGACCCCGTTCTCTCCAATGTGCTCTCGCCTGTGCCATTTATATACGGAGTCAAACGATTTCATCCGCCACCCGTTACGCTTCAGGATCTTGCTCACATCAATGCAGTGTTGATTTCCCATGACCATTTCGACCATCTGGATATGAAGACCATCCAGCACCTGGCGTCCCAGGGCACACATTTCTATATGGGCCTCGGAGTGGGCGCCCACCTTGAGAGATGGGGAGTTCCTTTCGAACAAATCCATGAAATGGACTGGTGGGAGTCGGTTGAAGTCAACGGTGTGAAAATCGTCTGCACGCCGGCCCGGCACTATTCGGGACGAAAAAAAATGGACAACTCGACTCTATGGACCTCTTGGGTGGTCAAAGGATCCGAACATTCGGTGTATTTCAGCGGTGATACCGGCTACGCGGACCATTTCCGCGAGATCCGAAAGCGCCTTGGAGACATGGAGTTGACGCTAATGAAGGTGGGAGCTTACGGCGAAACATGGCTCGACATTCACATGGATCCTGAGTCAGCCGTGCAGGCGCATTTGGACTTAGGTGGCAAAATACTTCTACCGGTTCACTGGGCGACCTTTGATTTGTCCTATCACCCTTGGGATGAGCCGATCCTTCGAACTCTTTCGGCGGCTAAAGACAAAGGAGTGCATGTCATCACACCAAGAGTCGGTGAGACATACGAACTTGGTCAACCTTTTCAGAATATTGAATGGTACAAACGTTGAAAGAGAATAGCAGGAGTCGATGCGAATTGTGTCGGCATCGATGACGTTGTGGAGGGCAAGGCGATTCCGGCGGGCAGGCCCTGAAGAAAATTAACCCAGGTTGCTGAGGATGCGGGCAGTGGGCTGGGAGACCCAGAGATTCGAATGTGATCAGCCCCAGGCTGATCGGGAATGAGGATTCGTGCTCAAGAGCGGGATTCTGAACCCGGCCATCAATTCATTGGTCAGCCGCGTGCGTCATACCAACACGCTAGTGATCGCGGACCGCGGATTCCCCTACTGGCCCCAGATCGAGACGATCGATATCTCCCTTGTGGACGACATGCCGCGGGTGTTGGATGTGCTCCGGGCAATTCAGAAGAACTTCGACATTGGCAAGTTGGTGATGGCGGAAGAATTTCGCCGTGTAAATAATCCTGAAACGGTAAACAGCTTCGAGGGGTGTTTCGGGAAGGTTCCGGTGGTGTTCGAGCCACACCTGCAATTCAAGTTGAGGGTTCCTTTGGCGGTAGGCTTGATTCGGACCGGTGATACCACGCAATACGCCAATTTGATCTTGGAATCTGCATAGGCCCGGGAGGAACCGACAGTCGTTCGAAGGTTAGAGTTCGCTCGGCAGCTGTTCTTTCCGGGATACCACCTTGGCGAGGTAGCAGTTTTCATGGACAGCGCGTCCTCGTTCGTCGATTTTGCAGTCTTCTAAAAGGACAGGCTTGCCGCATATCCAACAACTTGGGATGGCGTCGCTCGCCATTCGAGACCTCCGGTACATCAGGGTTGCACCAAGAGCAGCGCGCCCGTGTCAAGACGCCGGTCAGAATGTGGATTGTTGACCTTCAGAATTGTAACCGACAGCGCCAATCTACAGTCTGTAGGGTATACAACAGATTTCGCCTCCTGACAAATTGAGCGAAGGTCGACCGTACAAAAATCCCCATTTTTCTTTCAGGCATTCTCCTAGAGACCTCTGTCTATCAGGATGCATCCAAGCGACGCATACAATAATGTCGCCGAACCGGAGGCACTGTGGACAAACCGACACCAATGGTCATAACAAACAATGGCCATCCCCGCTTGCACCGCGGAGAGCGCACGGCTTCAAGTGGAAAAGCGGTTATCAATAGTATTCTCCTGTCAGTTCCTGACCGCGAATTCGAAACCATCCGCCCGCACTTGGAGTTTGAAGTCCTCCCGCACCATTGCAGTCTTTACGAGCCGAACCGGAAGGTGGAATTTGGCTACTTCCCAAATGCAGGCATGGTCTCTCTCGTATTCACAACTCGAGATGGAGAAAGCGTCGAGGTCGGAGTAGTGGGGAATGAAGGGTTCACGCCGACAGCCTTGGCCGCTGGCATCCAGAGAAGCCCTCATCGTGCCCAGGTACAAATCGCAGGCGACGCCTTCAAGGTGAGCGCGAGCGCCTTGGAAACACTCTTGCCATCAAGTCCCCAGTTTCAAAAGCTGTTGAATCGGTATGCGGCGGTTCACCAGATGCAAGTCGCGCAAACGGCCGGGTGTAATCGCCTGCACAATCTTGAACAACGTCTGGCCCGGTGGCTGCTGCTGACTCAGGATCGGGTAGAGTCCGGCTTGCTGCGGATTACTCATGACTTTCTGGCGACGATGTTGGGAACCGACCGCCCAAGCGTTAGCCTTGCAGCCAGTGGGCTGCAAAAGAAACAGATCATTCAGTATTCGCACGGGACAGTGAGGATTCTGAACCGCAAGAAACTCGAAAGGTCTGCTTGCGAGTGCTACGGGATCACCCAGCAGTTCAATGGCGAACTGGCGCTGAAGTAGCCGATGTAGGAATGTGCTGTATCGAACTCTAATATGTGTGCTAAAGTACGGTCTTCTGTGTATGTACTGGCGATTTCGGAAAGATTATTAGTTAAGTAGTGCCTTTACCTGTCGCCGGCTATCCCCGCACGCATAGCCCCATCTCTTAGCCAGCAACCCGCCGAGGCACAGCGGGCGGTTAAATGCCTATCAGAATACTAATCGTGGACGACAGTGACGTAATCCGAGACTCGCTTCGAGGGTCCATCGAGCGGCGCACCGACTGGCAGGTATGCGGCGAGGCTGAAAACGGGAAAATTGCCTTGCAGAAGGTGACCGAACTTCGTCCCAATCTGGTGATTTTGGATCTTTCGATGCCGGTCATGAATGGCCTTGAGGCGGCTCGTCAAATTACCTGCCTCGCTCCTAAGGTCGCCTTGGTTATGTTTACGATGCACGTCAGCGCCCAACTTCGTCAGGATGCGCGGGCAGCAGGCATTCGAGAGGTGATCTCCAAATCGGATGGTATTGAGGACTACCTGTTTCCTGCGATACGAACGATCGGCGCTTCTCTGTAGAAGCGGCTGCGCTCGCGAACGCCACCAGCATGATCTTTTCCGGGCCCTACCTAGCAAGGGAAGTTCCCATCACGAGATGATCGTGACGATCTCTACCTCTTCCTGGCTGTTTTCGCGATGAATGAGAACTGAATCGTTTCTTCGCTCGAGCAGTAAGTCTACTGCGACCTTTCCACAGCGGAGGTTGCGAATAGATAGCTGAGGAATTCCATCGGGAAGGAAAGGCCGATCGAAGATGATCCGGCCACGATCGGCCTGCACCGAGATGCCGAGACAACCTTCGAGGATCAGGAATGGGGCCGCCGCTGCCCAGGCCTGAGGCGAGCAGGCCACCGGATACAGTGTGGGGCCTTCGTTTGGTCGCCTCTCCAGGCCACAGAACAACTCGGGCAAGCGGTGCAGTTCGACTTCGCTGCTAAGGTCCAGCAGGGCCAGCAGAACTTGCCCGGCCATTTTCTTACATCCATATTTGGCCATCCCATTGGCGACTATGGAATTATCGTGCGGCCAGACGGACCCGTTGTGGTAGGAGAGCGGGTTGTACCGCGACTCTGTCGCAGCCACCGTCCGAATCCCCCATCCCGTGAAGAAATCGGAACTCATGAGACCTTCTGCCGCGCGGCGGGCTCTCTCGGGCGATGCAATTCCGGAGTAGAGGCAGTGGCCGGCATTGGAGGCTCGCACGCGACAGGGACGTTTGCGGCCGTCGAGCGCTAGCGCGTAGGTGCCGAGACTGTCGCACCAAAACTGCTCCTCAAAGCGCGTGCGCAGACTCTCCGCCCGGACCTCGAGCGCGCAGCAGCGATCCACATCCCCCAGGATGCGGATCAACCGAGCCGCCGCGAGTTGCGCTGCATAGACGTATCCCTGAACCTCGCATAGGGCAATCGGTGGTTCTGCGATTCTGCCGTCATCGTGGAAGATGGAGTCGTTGGAGTCTTTCCAGCCTTGCTGCACTAACCCCTTACCGGAGTGCCGAGTGTACTCGACGAAGCCGTCGCCATCCACGTCTCCAAATTCATCGATCCATTTCAAAGCCCGATCGATGTGCGGCCACAACCGCTCCAGGAACGGACGGTCGGCAGTGCGATCGAAGTAGGCGCCGGCGAGTACGATGAAAAGAGGAGTGGCATCCACGCTGCCGTAATAGCGTCCGAAAGGGACTTCACCGAGCGCTGCCATTTCGCTGAGGCGCATCTCGTGCAGAATCTTGCCGGGTTCGGAGTCGGCCACAGGATCAATCGCATCCGCCTGCGACGATGCTAGAAATTCCAACACTCCCTCGGCGATGCTGGGGTTCAGCCATAACGTTTGCAGGGCGGTGATGATCCCGTCACGGCCAAAGACGGTACTGAACCAGGGAACCCCGGCGTAGGGATAATTGCGCTCAGGGTTTCCGGCAATCATCATCTCCAGGTCCGACACGGATCGGGCAATCCAGTCGCTGAAGCGTGAGTTCGAACTGGTGATTTGAGGAAATGCGTGGGACATCTCAGCCAGTTCAAACCGGGCTGAGGACAATGCCTCTGTGTAGCCAATGGAATCGGTGAACGTCTCCGAATTGCAGCAGATTTCGAACTGGACGACTTCCTTCTTTTTGGGGCGAAGAACGAGTTCGAAGTCCAAGCCCGATTCCGATGCCCGCACGCCCGGGGCGTCGGTGTGAATGCTTGTATGGCGGACTACACGGTCCAGTCCCTCATAGGACAGGATGACGGAATCCTCGCCTATCTGGTCCGGGACACGCCGTCCCCGGTGTTCTCTGGTTGTGCCGCGAACCTCGAAGACATCGGTGAAATCTCCATCGAACGAGATCCGTACGGGAACTTCCAAGTCTTCGAGGCCATGATTTACGAACAGTAATTTCTCGAAGCAAGAGTCGCGCCACAAGAACCTCGAGCGAACCAGATGTAATGTGCCGCGATTGATTGCCAGTACTCCATCGCGAAGCACGTCAAGATTGGCAAGGTCTGCGGTGAAAAGAAAATTGTTGGTCGCGACGGTGGAACTTAACAGCAAGGGGCGGGCGTTCCACAGATTCAGCGACAATTCCGAAAGGTGCCGCGTGCCGTCATAGAACAGACCCTGCTCACCTAGGCCAGAGGTTTGGACGTCGCCCAATCGATCGAACACAAAGAACATCCTGCCGTACTTGAGAACACGAGCCCGATCATCAGCCGGGGACGATGTGGTCGCTATGTAGTACTGGGGGTGGGCGATTCCACTTCGATCCAATTCAAAACTCCCTCTTCGACCGGAACGGCCGACTCTGGATGAACCAGTTGTTGGTAAACCTTCAGATAGTCGTGCGCCATGCGGTCGTCCGTGAAGTTCAGTTCGAAGTACCTTCGACACTCGCGGCGGTCGATTTCGCCGAGTCGGGTTACCGCTTCCACCGCTTGATCGATGTCGCGAACAAGAAAACCGCAGACCCCTTCGGGAATTATCTCAGGAACGGACCCGAACGGGTAAGCGATAACCGGAGTACCACAAGCCATGGCTTCGATCATGACCAAGCCGAAGGGCTCGGGCCACTGGATCGGAAACAGAAGAGCCGCGGCATTTCCGAGAAATTCGCCCTTTTCGAAACTTCCAATCTCGCCGACAAATTCTACCAGCGGATGATCGAGGAGAGGCTTGATGTCTCTTTCGAAATAGTTGCGATCGGCTTTGTCGATTTTCGCGGCTACTTTCAGCTTCATCCCCGAACGAATCGCGATCCGGATCGCACGATCCAAACCCTTCTCCGGCGAGATCCGGCCAAGGAAAGCCAGGTATTCTCCGCGTTGTTTATACAAGTGGAAGGGAAGTTGGGGGCAGACCGTGGTGGACAGTCCCGATCCAATTGACCCAGAAGAGAGGCTTGCGCTGCGCGTCGGAGATCGAGACGACCGGCATCTCCCTGAATTCTCTGTAAAGCGGAACCAGGTCAGGAAGGTCGAGCCTTCCATGGAGAGTCGTTACGCAGGGAACTTGCTCGCGCCTGCTGAGGGGGAAGTGCAGATAGTCGATATGAAAGTGAATGAGGTCGAACTCTTCCGCCCGGTTGAAAACCCGCTCGATCATCACACTATGATGGGCGACCGGATCGATGCACTGTGGGTCAAGCCGCAGTGCTTTGTGGCACGAGGCAACTAAAGTGGCATTGGTGATCGAGTCACCACTGGCAAATAGTGTCACCTCATGCCCCAGAAAAACCAGTTTTTCTGTTAGCCAGGAAACAACTCTCTCGGTTCCTCCATAAAGACGTGGTGGGACACTTTCGTAAAGTGGCGCGACTTGGGCAATCCTCATTCGCTGGGCTCCTTCTAGACTCAAGTCGTTGCTCGGTTAGAAACCGGCCAAAGCTTCTGTGTTTGGCTGGAAAGCTATGATCGTACAATTCCCAAACCGGTGCTCCTATAAGATGTCTTCCGGCTTCATTGGGTTGGCGAGGCCGCATAAGCGAACTTCATTCGGGCCGATTCCGAGCGAAATCGAGATGCTCCGAGCGGCGTACTGCCAGATTTCTGGAAGGGTGTAGTGGGCTAAATGGAGGAATGATCGCGCCTGCTTACGGTCGGCCCAGTATTGTTTGCACCAACGAAATCCACCTACAGTGGTGGTGAGCCTTGAGTTGGACCCGATTCGGTTGTATTCCTGCTGTACTTCCGCTCGCAGCCGTTGGTTCTTCCCACCCGTGTTGAGTTATGCCGAGGTCCGCAATGATGAGTGCATTTATCAACGTCCCCGATCGCGACGATTGCTCGAAAAAGATTTCTCACAAGTTACGGTTTATCCTTATATGTGCAGCAGCCGGAAGCCTCAGCGCATGCGGAACAAGCAACATGCAGAGCGGAAATCCTGGTGCCTCGCAGACGACTTACCCTTCAGTGCCGCCGCTGCCGATTACGTGGTCCCCGTCGACCAGTCCATTGCCAGCTCCGGCCGCTAACACGACTCTACCGAAGTGGAGCGGGTCTACTGATTTTCCTCTGACCGTCTCCAGTCCCCAGTCCAACACGACGGTAACATCGCCGGTAAATGTGGTGGCGTCGGCGACACCGAAGAACCCAATCTTCTTTATGTGGGTGTATGACGAGAACAGCAGCGACCCAAGCAATAGCATCGCCGACTATTTCGCTTTCGACACTCGATTAATACACAAATCTTTCTTGCTCCCGGCCCGCATACCCTGGTCGCGATGGCGGAAGACAACCAGGGATACGTTTCGGCGACCCCCCTGCAAATCACGGTTTCGGCGCAGTCTCCGGCGCAGCAAGGGCAGACCACCATCGGCGACATTCAGGCTACACCAAGTTGGCAATCCTGTGGCGGGTTTTTCCCTCCCGGGTCCGGACGCGCGGGGCAAATCTGCGCTGCCGGTGCAGGGACGCCGCAGTCAACAATGACTCAGAACGTATCCTCGCCGTCGATGGATAGCAAGGCAGCACAATTCAGCATCGGCCCGTCATCTCCTGTTTGCCTAGGTTATTGCAACATGCTGTACTTCAATCCGGTGGCCGGTGGAGACAACGTAAGTCACTTTGTCTACGATCTGTATTTTTACATCGACAATCCCAACGCACCGCAAGCGCTGGAGTTTGACATCAATCAGACGTTCGGCGGGAATCGATGGGTCTGGGGCTCGGAGTGCAACTTTAACGGCTCGGGCAAGTGGGACATTTGGAACGATGCTCCGAATACCGGCTGGGTGCCGACCGCGATCGACTGCAAGCCTTTCCCAGCGAACACGTGGATTCATCTAGTTTGGAGGTGGAGCGGGTAGGGAACCAGGTGCACTACATCAGCCTCAAGGTGGGAGATGAAATCTACATCGTGGACACTTACTATCCGAATCAGGCCGACTGGACATTGGAAGAGATTGACACGGCTTTCCAGATGGACTTGGACTCGAGAGGAGATCCTTACAACGTTTGGCTGGACAAGGTGAAATTGACGGCTTACTGAAGTCATGGACAGATCGCGCGGTCGTCGGACGTTCTCGAGTCCGTACAGCGAACAGGCCGCACGCCTACAGCAATCGTTTGATGTCCCTCAGGCAAATTGCCGGGTTAAGCTGCACAGATGGAGGCCAGGATGCCTGACAAAGAAACAATCGAACGTGCGCAGCAAGACGCCCGCGAGGGAAAATCGCCCAGCACACAGGCAGGAGAATTTGTCCGTGAAGAGATGCACCACGTGCGGGAGGGCAAGCATGGGGCGGAATCCGCAAAACAGGCCATTGCGATAGGGCTTTCAAAGGCTCGGCGTGCAGGGGTAAGGCTGCAACCTCCAAGCAACGGGAAAACATCGGCAGGGACTGTGAAGCAAGCGAACCGTGACTATCGCAAGGGGCAGAGTGATTCCTCAGGCGAGCCGGCGCCCGCGCGATCGCGCGCCACTAGGGGCGCATTGAAGAAGAAAGGTCGTGTCGCGGCTTCGCACCGTGCCCTTTCTCGACAGGCACGGGCCGCCGCACGGAAGCGCGGTGCGACCGCGCGTCACCGGTCCGCATTCAAGGCGAGTCGTACAAGAGCGAAAGGGCGGTAATGCAGTGGAGAAAGAGCGGCGAGGACTTAGCGATGATCCGAAAACTTAAAACCGGCCAATTCCGTTTGTACTCGCGCAAAAAGGACGCCAAGAGCGGTAAGCGCCGAAACCTTGGAACGTTCGCCAGCCGACGCGCCGCTGAAGCCCACGAGCGGGCGGTCCAATACTTCAAGGGTCGATGAGGTCCCATGGCAGTCAGGAAGAGCAGACGATGGGTATCGAAGGTCACGACCGACTCGACCCACCCTCCGCCGGGATTATTTAAGAAAAGCGCCGCCGCCATCGCACGGACTCTGGCGTCGAGAAGGGTGTCCCCGAAAGGACTTCAATCAGGAATGAGGATGCTTACCTACTTCATCAATCGAGCAGGACGCGGACTCAGTGCGAACCGGAGGGCGGAACTGCAAAGGGCTAAGGATCTGCTTTCAAAACATATACAACGATCGAAGAAATTACGAGGCAGAAGGACGAAGGCGTAAAGAGTTCCCCGCGCAACTTCAGTGCTTTTGGTACCGTGACACCGCACGCTGTCGTTGGGGGTTGATGCTGCGTTTTGAAATCGTTCCAGCCGTTCGCGAGATGTCGAGCCTATGCCGCGTGCCCTACGCGTCGCACGACCGAAGACAAGCGCAAATCGCTAGGCGTCAATGAGCGCTCCATCTCAGTGATGGTGTTAAGGGCGGCTAACAACATTTTCCGTTCCGATAAGGACACGGAATCGAAGGATTCTTCGATGTGATCCATGATGGCATCTTTTGCGCTACGAAACCGGTCTGCGACTAGCCGTGGATCCTGCTCTCGCAGAGCCACTGCAAACAGTTCCTGCCAATTCGCGCCGGGAATAGAGGCGTAGTGCATAACGTACCTCACTGGGAAAACGAGTCAGTCCGCTTTGACCTTAATCTTGACCCTCATGAATTTAGACCCCGCCTGGCACAATCGGGTTTTCACTGTGCGGCGCCGCTCCCGCCTCGCGGGGGGAAATTCTCTCCTCTATCATTTCCACGATCGAAATCTCAGGCGTACAAAAGTGGAGCGGGCTCCGCCGAAGTGTCGGGTCTCCTACCTTTGGGCGTCTCTCTATGGGTCCCCCCAGCCGGAATTCACCGGAATGGGATTAGTACTACTGATTTCGTTCCGGAGGCTGACACACCTTTTTCTCTTTGACACTCAGGTTGTTCCTGTATAGAGTCGCAGCTAACTCCGCTCAGAATTCTCCGCTCGCTCCCAGAAGGCTCATTCGGGAAATGTTAGCGGGTTTAGAACGATCCAGGGGTGTCCCCCGCCTGGGTATCGGTGTGTGATCCCTACTGCTTTGAGCGGATTCACGAGTCTCAATTAAATTCCACCTGGAGAATATGTCTGATGAAGAAGCGTGCCCTTATCTTTTTTCCAGTCGGCTTGGTTTTTGTTCTTACGGGAGCGTGTGCATTTGCCGGCGTAACGGTGACCAGCCCAGGGAACGGCAGCACAGTGGGATCGTCGGTTAACTTCGTGGCGAGAGGGAATTCGTCCTGCCCGAAAGGCGTGGCGTCGATGGGCATTTATCCTGCGCCCTATCAGTTGGCGTACGTCGTAAACGGCGCAAATTTAAATACCAGCCTCAACTTCAATCCAGGAACCTACAACGTCGTGGTGGAGGAATGGGACAATTGTGGCGGAGCATCGACCGCGTCGGTAAAGATTACGGTCAAGACAGAAACCGGCGTATACGTAACGTCGCCGGCCAATCACAGCACGGTTGGCGCGCCTACGAATTTTGCCGCGACCGCGACCACATCCTGTTCCTTAGGCGTGGCCTCCATGGGAATCTATACCGCCCCATCTCAGTTGGCGTATGTGGTGAATGGTGCGAGGCTCAACACCAGTCTGGCCCTCCGTCCCGGAACTTACAACGTAGTGGTGGAAGAGTGGGATCGCTGTGGCGGCGCGGCGACCACGCCCCTTACTATCACCGTGGCCTCGGGCCAAACGTTCTGGAATCTCCAAAGTGCGGGCGGGTGGAATAGCTACGCTCAGCAGCCGCCAAACTATACGGATTGCACCTGGTGTGTCCCGAGCGGACCGGGGACCACCTGGTCGATGATCCAAGGGATCAAGTCGCCTACGATTTCGGGCAACGCAGCGCAATACTATATTGGGGGGAACCTGGCGTATTCGGATGTGCTTTGGAATAACCATTTGATTGGCGACTTGTCCTCGCAGGGGCTCCCTGATACAAATCGCACTCTCGTGCCCACCCTCCACAACTTTACCTACGACGTCTATTTTTATGGGAATAACCTCGGGGTGTCACAGGCGCTCGAATTCGATGTGAACCAATTCTTCGACGGCATGGGATTTACGTGGGGACATGAGTGCCGCGTCCAGGCGGGAAACGAATGGGATGTCTGGGACACCACTTCCTTCAAGTGGATCCCAACCGGCATACCCTGCAACCCCGTGGCGAACGCCTGGAACCACCTCACGATTCGAGTGGCGCGAACCTCGAATAACAAGCAGGAGTATCAGGCGATCACTCTGAATGGCGTGACCCATACGCTCAACTGGACCTATGACCCATTCTCCGCGCCGGGTTGGTGGGGAATCACGGTGAACTTTCAAATGGATGGGGATTACAAGCAAACGCCGTACACGGTGTACGTAGAGAAACTGAACTTCTCGTACCAATGAAGAAGTTTTCGCTAAACGATTGGATTACTGATTACCGATGATCCGATGGTTGAGCTGGCCAAGGCGCGTTTAGGGGCTATCCGGTTTGGCGGTCTCATCGACGGGACCGGTCGCGGCGGCTTTTCCATTGACAGGGTCTTGGGGCTCCCGTGGCTTGGCGGACGGGCGCCCTTTCGCTGTTGCTCTTTTCAGCTCCGACGCAATGGGCGGAATCCATTTTCGGGCGCGGCGCTCGACCACAACTGGATATTGAGCGACACGCGTTCGGAGATGTTCAATGTGCTGATGCAGGGCACCTTGGAGTTCGGCGAGGATGTTCGCATGTGCGTCGTCGTCTTGTGAGTCAAAAAGCTGGGCGCAGAGTTCGCGAATCCTGTCTTCTGTACGACGCATAGCTGTTATATCCGATGAGGCCCGTTGAGACTCGGGCAGCTGCGAGTGGAGCAACTCCTCGACCGCCGAGATCAGTACACGGCTGTCTGACTTGGCCACCGTTTTCCGCACGCCGACTTTTCCGGCCTCCTGGCCAACGCTCTCAGACAAGTAAAGAGTGTGCATCAGGATAGGGACGTCCGGCATAAGCTTTACGATCTCGCGTGCAGCCGTGAGGCCATCCATCACAGGCATCACCAAATCGACGATGATAAGATCGGGTTTTAACTCTTGAGCCTTCGCAACTGCTTCATCCCCGTCCTCTGCTTCGACAACTTCCCAATTGTGTTCTGCGCCTTCCAGCACCTGACGCATGGCCGCTCGAACCGACGCATTGTCGTCAGCGATCAAGATTCTAATGGACAAGCGCAGACTCCCCCGAGCGTTCAAGACGATGGCGCGCCTCTCCGGATGCCTTTTCGGAATTGTCGGGTACCTTACGAAGTACATCAGGAAGATTACAAACTTTAAATACCGCGAACACTGTACGTTAGGAATTGCTTAGTGCGCATCACTAGACAAATGAGATAAAGATGCAATTCTCTTCGAGTTGCGGGACAACAGCAAGATCTTCACACCTCAGAAAAGAAAGGAGTCCCGGCAAATGTGCCGGGACTTCCTTCAACACTCAAATTACCGCCCAACTAGGACGCGCGACGCTGCCGGTCCTTCTGTTCGTTCTGTTCGTCGTCTTCTTCATTCTGCCCCTGGCCGCCCTTTTTCTGCTGTCCGGACTCCCAGTTCTGCTGCCCCCCCTGACCGGTCTGCCCTTTCTGGCCATGCTGTCCGGGCTGGTTGCTCTGCTGACCAGTCTGGCCGCCTTGCTGCCGGTCCTTTTCGAAATCATCCGCCATGGAATAGTCCTCCCTATTCGGAATGCGCGACGTAGCGCACTCGTATTGAAATCAAACCGCCTGATATTAGTTGCTGAAGCATAGACGAAGGTTGGGGAGGCAATGACGAAACAACCGCGTCACGACGCGACGGGAAACACTCGAAGGGAAACCGCCTCAATGATCTCTAAGGCAGAGTGGAGATTTGGATCGGGGGAGCTTCCTTGGCGGGGAAGGCCCTTAGCCGCTGCAGCTCGTCCTGAGTTTTCTGCCACGCTGCCGCATTTTGTTTGGTTGCGATCACAGCGTTCGGATCGCTGTAGAAGGCCAAAATATCCTCCTGCAAATCCGGGGTGACGTTTTCGAAGTTGTGTTCAGCCAACCTATCCAACAGGTGTGCATAGGCCTTGTCGGTGAGCGGATACTCGCCAGCGTGGGTCATTCGTCCAGTGTCGAAGTCGGTATTGGCAAGGTGGAGTTTGTTGGTTCCAGCTTGGGCGAGAAGACTCCGGTAGTTATCCAGCGTGTGGTTGACGCTGGCAATGTAGAGATCCTCGGTTTTCCGTGTGGGTATTTTGAAGTCGAGCGCCTTGAAGGGACCCACCTTGGGCACGAACCTCAAGAAAAAAGCGAGCACTCGCGTGCCAAATCCCGGCTGCCGGTATCCCTTGCCCCACTCCCGCTGGTAGTTGGCTCGCGACAAATAATAGCGAAACTTGCGGGCATTGAAATTGGGGGTCTCGGCCACCAGCTCTTTCTTTCGCGCCAGCAGCGCCACCCTCGTCATTTCGGGAAGTATCTTGCTGATCGCGCGCCGGAAGGTTCCAATAGCCAGGTCTTCGTCGGAAATTACGTCGCTCAAAGGAATACCGTAGGTGTCTTCGAAGGCCCGTTCTAGCACAGGCTTAGAGATTTCAAATCCGACGAAATCGTGATACCGGTCCGAGGTGTAGCGGTTTTTGGCAACCTGGGTGACGTCGAAACCAAATTCTGTGCGGATGTGAGCCTTGGGATCGTCGGCGTAGGTCACTTCGTTGCCGAACTTTCTCCGAAGCTTTGGAAACTCCAGCGCCACGGCCTCGTTCACGACGGGGTGCCCGATGTTGTCCGACGAGTAGTGCGCCAGCGCGCCGAGTGCGAAAGCGTATTCATCGAGGTCGTTCGATTCGTTGATCAGATTTACGATGAAGTCTCCACTTCGTACGTAATGGGTGAGGTCGCTGAAATACTTGCTGCCGAACGGGTAGTAGCCCATGTCCTGCACCAGCGAACCTCCGTAGGCAAAGGCGTGAGCTTTCCTCAAATCGTCGGCGCTCGAGCCAGGGAATCGCTTGGTGAGCAGGGGTTGGATGTCGTCCTTCCACAGCAAGTCGACAACTTCCTCGTGCGTTAATACCGAGTAGGCGCTGCAGACCTGTGTCACGACGATGACCAACCCGAGCCCAATCACAGCCCGCAAAGCGTGGAGGAAGCTTCTCATAAAGCCCCGACTTCTAAAGTCCCTTAGATTAACCATTGGTCCTGTGCCTGGCACCGTGCCATCCGAGGCGCCGGCGCCGCTCGTATGCTCGCGGCCGGCTGCTAAAGCGGCCTTACTTAGTTGCTGCAGGCGGTCTGGGGTTGGCCCAAAAACCACAGTCAAGCTCGCAAGCGTACAGACATATTGGCGAGCGAGTACCAGATGTCTGGTAATGACATGGCTAGTTTTGGACATGTAGGCTGAATGACATTGCGATGGATTAGGCGATTTTGTCGGCCCGCATCTCGATTTGAGGAGGAGCTAAATTATGAGCATCTGGACAATATTGTTTGTCATTCTGTTGATCGCCTGGATCAGCGGATTCACTGTGTTTCACGTGGCTGGTGGATTGATCCACTTGCTGCTCATATTCGCGGTTATCTCGCTGATCTTGCATTTCGTGATGGGACGGCGCGCGGTCTGAACCGGCGCCTGACCTGAAACTCACTTCAGCATTTATCCTATTCCGACTGCGTTCCAGGGCCGTCGGACTGGAAAGGAGGGGTTTGTCGTGAACAAACTTCTGAAGTCGCTTCTTAGAACCGCGGTTTGCATGTTGGATCAGTATTCTGAGCAGGTGGATCGAGCATCAGACCGAGTCTCGGGCATGGTCGACAGGGGCAGGGATCGTGTCTCGGAAATGGTCGACCGGGGCAGAGAGGCAATCTACCCTGAGAATCACGAACTCCGCAATGTTCTGAGTTTTGCGGTAGGCGTGGGTGTCGGCCTTGGTGCCGGCGTTCTTCTGGCGCCGGCCAGCGGGAAGGAAACCCGCAGTTCGATCAAGGAGAAGGTGCGGAGCATTCGAGGTCAAGCCAGTTAGCACACTTTTTGCACGGAGTGGCCGGGGTCTAGAGTCAAGGGGGTAACCTCACGTCGAATCCTCTGCCGAGAGGCAGAATCCGGCTCTCGCTAACGTTCGGAGTCCGACTGGATCTGCAACCCTCCGCCGAAGTGCCTCCGTCGCTCGCGCATTCCGCAAAATAATGAGGGCCAACATTACTGCTGGCCCTCGCGGGAAAGCGCCTTTTCACAGATCAGTTCAGTTTTGTGAGGTGTCCTTCTTCATCTTGTCCGCCGCCATCTTGAGCGACACAACGTCGACCGAGCCGGTATCGGGAGAAACGTGTGCTTTCAGGATAACGTGGTGTCCTTCATGGCCTTTTACTGCCTCAGGATTGCTGATTGTCCAACTCTTGCCGTCCTTGTCGCTCACAAAGGTCTTCCCGTCATCGCTGACCTTGCCCATAATGCTGGCAGCTTTCGCTGAAGCATCGGATTTCATGTTGTTGTCCTGCTTCATCGTGTCTTGAGCGACGAGGCTGTAACTGGTCAGCAGGCTCAACGCAAAGAGAATCATCATCAGTTTTCTCATCTCAGTCTCCTTGTGGGGAAATTCCGCCTGGTACACACTGCGAGTCGCGGGCGACCAGTGGTAGGGCAGTCGTGAGGGCCCGAATGTCGACAGTGCCGACGCTAACCCATGACTGCCCTGGATCTATCTCGTCGTACCCTGCCAAAGTACTGGACAACCGGCCCAGCAACAATACGGCAAATGCCTTAGCGACGGGAGCGACCGCAAAACCCTTTCACACTAGGGATTCTTCTGTATAGACGAATCTCGAACCTTTGCTGATGATTCACTCTGCCTCTTTTTCCCGTACAATTCCACCGAACTCGGGAAGATTCTGAGATGGGTCGCGCATTGAGACGGAAATGAACACAACCCAGATGCCACAGTCGCTTCCAGAAACGAACACAGGGCACAATGCTCACGTTGTGCAACTGTACGCCGAAGACAGTTTTCTGATTGACGACCTAACGCAGTTCATTAGCGCCGCTCTGATGGGGGGCAGCTCCGCAGTCGTCATCGCGACCAAGGGTCACGAAGACGGTCTTGCTCAGAAAATGAAGGATCAAGGTCTCGATCTCGCAAGAATCATTGCCAGCGGCCGATACGTGGCTCTGGACGCGGCCGAGACTCTCACTCGAATCATGGTGGGTGGCTTGCCGGACACAGAGCGCTTTTCCGAGGTGGTCGGGGGAGTGCTGGCGCGAGCAGCCTCGGCCGCTCAGGACCAGAATCGTCGGGTCGTGGCGTTCGGCGAAATGGTGTCTTTGCTGTGGGCGGAAGGAAAGACGGAAGGTGCGATTCACCTGGAAAAACTCTGGAACCGGTTGGCCCAGGCCTACTCTTTTTCGCTCCGGTGCGCATACCCGATGCAGGGTTTTTGCCGCGAGGAAGATGCAGATTGGCTGGAGAGGATTTGTGCGGAACATTCATCAGTCATTGCGGAAGAGAGCTTCAGCGAGCTTACATCAGAAGAACGCCGGCGCAGAATAGGTCGGTTGCAGCAACGAATGCAGGTTCTCCTGACCGAGGTCGAATCGCACCGGAGGGACGAGCAATTTCGATTGTTCGTGGAAGCAGTCCCGGATTACGCCATCTTCATGCTGGACCCCGAAGGACGCGTCAGCACCTGGAACACCGGAGCGGAGCGAATCAAGGGATACAAAGCTGCGGAGATTATTGGCAAGCATTTTTCCTCTTTCTACCCGGAGGAGGACGTACTTTCCGGCAAGCCAAACAAGCTGCTGAAACAGGCAACCCAAGAGGGACACGCCGAGGATGAAGGGTGGCGAGTTCGTAAAGACGGCTTGAAATTTTGGGCAAGTGTGACCATCGCCGCGGTCCGAAATCAGGGTGGGCAGTTGATTGGCTTTGGCAAAGTAACGCGCGATCTCACCGAGCGCCGACGCGCAGAAATCGCTTTGCGTCGAAGCGAAGATCGTTTCCGCCTGATGGCTGAGGCGGTTCAGGATTATGCCATTTTCATGCTGGACCCCGAGGGCTACGTCAGCACCTGGAACACGGGAGCAAAGCGAATCAAGGGGTATGAGGCTACGGAGATCATTGGTCGCCATTTTTCCTGCTTTTATCCCGAGAAGAATATTCGCGCGGGCAAGCCTGGTCGGGATCTCCAGGTCGCCGCGGAACAGGGCCGGTTCGAGGATGAAGGCTGGCGGGTTCGCAACGACGGTTCCGTATTCTGGGCGAACGTGATCATCACTCCGATTCGAGATGAGGCGAACAAGCTGATCGGTTTCGCGAAAGTTACTCGAGACGTTACCGATACGATGCGGAAAGAAGAGTCGCTGCGCGATCTTGCTTCACACCTGCTGCAATTGCAGGATGAGGAGCGGAGGCGGATTGGGCGGGATCTCCACGACACGCTGGGGCAAAGTGTCACTGCGATGAAAATCAGTCTGGATTCTTTGGCTTACTCCGTGACTCCCGGCAACCCAGAGATCAGCGAAAAGGTTAAGCAGTGTGCCCGTCTGGCGGAGGAGTGTGTTAAAGAAGTCCGCACCATTTCCTATCTGCTTTATCCGCCCATGCTGGAAGAGATGGGATTGAAGTCGGCGATCCCCTGGTACCTTGAGGGCTTTACGACACGAAGCGGGATTCGAGTCACGTTCGACGCGCCCGCCGATTTCGCTCGGTTGTCGCGCAATACTGAATTGGCACTCTTTCGCGTGCTCCAGGAGAGTCTGACCAACGTACATCGACACTCGGCAAGCGAAACCGCGCACGTCGGGCTATCCATGAAAGATGGAATGGCTGTCCTCGAAATCAGAGACGCAGGGAAGGGAATTCCTGCTGCGATTCTGCAGGAGTCAGGCGAAGCCTGGCAGCGGTTCATCGGGGTCGGACTGCGCGGCATGAGAGAGCGCTTAAGTCAGCTCGGGGGGAAACTGGAAATATCTTCGACTGAGCGCGGCGCTACGGTGATCGCGAGCCTACCGGTGTCGGCTTCCTCTGTTGTCTCCAGCCTGGCCCCGGTGGCATAGGGAATATCGTAGTTCTCGGCTACTCATCAGCCCCAACTTTCTGCACAACCTCCAGAGTGTGTTCGATCTCTAACCGTCCGACGAGGCCTCCTTGGAGCGAGCGGAACCCCGTCGGTTGGATAGTTAAGAAAGTCAGAGATAAGGGCAATGCACTTCGCGGACGATCCCTTTGGATCTGTGATAGTAACGGGTTCCGATCAAAATGGGTCCGATCAGTCCACCCAGCCCGCAGGAGCAAAGCAACACCGGGTAAGTGAAGGATGATCGGGTAGGAGAAGCCAATGCGTATTCCCTCGATGCGTGTTGTGTCATGGTTCGCCATTGCAGTGCTGGCGATGTCGTCAACCTTGTTTGGGCAGGTCCGCATTTCAGTCGCGTTCGGTCCGCCGGCGCTCCCCGTCTACGAGCAGCCGCTTTGCCCGGGCGATGGCTATATATGGACACCCGGCTACTGGGCTTGGAGCGATGACGATGGCGACTATTATTGGGTGCCCGGCACGTGGGTACTCGCTCCGGAAGTCGGCTTTCTGTGGACTCCGCCATATTGGGGTTGGACCGACGGGGCATTCGTTTTTTATGACGGCTACTGGGGCCCGCATGTCGGCTTCTATGGCGGCATTGTCTACGGTTTCGGCTACTTCGGCGAAGGCTTCGAGGGCGGACGCTGGGACCACGATCATTTCTTCTACAACCGTTCCGTGACCAACGTGAACGTAACCGTCGTTCACAATGTGTATAACACGACGGTCATCAACAACAACACGACGGTGAATCGAGTTAGCTACAACGGCGGCGCCGGGGGAGTCAATGCCCGTCCGACTCCTCAGCAGGAAGCTGCCGCACATGAGCGGCATCTCCCGCCGGCCCCCACTCAAGTTCAGCATGTGCAGGCTGCCCGTGGGAATCCGGAGCTCCGGGCGTCCACCAATCGCGGCAAGCCGCCGGTCGCTGCGACGGCCAGACCGGGAGCGTTCAGCGGCCGCGAAGCCGTACCGGCCCGCGAAGCCGGAGCCCCGTATAACCCTCCTGCGAATCGGGGAGCTGCTCGCGGCGAGAATGCTGGCCGCCCCATCAATGGCGGCAACCACCCCGCGACTCCAGTGCACCCCAACGATCTCCCCCCGTTCGAACGTCCCGCCAATACAGGGGAGTCGAAGTCGAAGGCCGACAAGAAATTTCAGCAACAGCAGCAAAAACTCGAGCAAAAGCAGGAGCAGGAACGGCAGAAGCTCCAGCAGAAACAAGAGCAGGAGCATCAGCGAATGGCAAAGCAGACCGCGGACGAAACGCGAAAGCAGCAGATGGAACAGAGGCACCAGCAGCAGACCCAGCAGTTGCAACAGAGACACCAACAACAGCAGCAGAGCTTACAGCAGCGACAGCCCCCACCGCCACCAAACCGGGCTGAACCTAGACCCCCCAAAGGAAGGTCCTAGTCGATGATTTCAAGCAGGCAAGCGGGTAACTCTCGATCGCGAGAAATGCCTAGCTGCGGCGGCAGCCGATGATCATTCGTGAAGTTAGGATGAAGGTGGTGAGCCGGTGGGTATCCGATGACTTCGTTCCTGAAGTGGGGATTTCGATTTGGGGGTGAGGTTGCGGGATTGATAAGGTTGAAGGTACACCCTTTAGCTTTCCGCTCCTGGGAAGCGTGCTCAAAAGGCGGATTGCAAAGACCCTTCGCCAGGATCCTTGTCGTCCCCTCTATCCAGACCATTGCTCCTTTTGTTATTGCGCTCGTCTAACGCTTTCGTTAGTTCGGCAATGAGGTGCATTAGCTTGGCTCGATCGAGCTCATTTACGACTTTCTTGCACAGTTCCTCCCAGTCCATTGTGCAGCCCTGAGCCATTCCGAGGCCTCCGTGAAGTCGAGATGAAGGGCCACCTTTGTGGCGATCAATGGTAATGCAGGCAAGTTTCCAGACTGACAAAGCCATGTATAGAAGCACTTGCAGGAGTTTCGATATTTCTTCGTAGGAAAGAACGTTTCCGGCGCGAGTAAATTCGTCATGCAGTGTCCTCACTTGCCACGTTCATAGAACCTTGTAGGCCATGGACGTCTCGGGCGGGTTTAATCAGCTGGTGGAAGCCTCGGCAGGCTCGTCAACGGCCGAAGGTTGTGCCAGTCTCCAAACTTGCCATAAGGCCCCGGACAAACTGGTTGCGACCGCACTGTGCAGGTCGGGCCGACCCGTTCCATGGCCTTAGGGACACCGCCTTTGCGAATTTCCATATGCCGCGGTGTGAGTGTTCGCACCTGCAAGCTTCATAGCGCTTCGCCTCCGGTCGCTAGTTCATTTGCGGAATGCCTGTACCTCTATGCCCGGCAAGAACTGAAATTGGAATCGTGATGATATCGAGCTCAGAAAATTGGCCGCGATTCCAGACCGCGAATCTAAGAGACCTCCTCAGCAGTAGAAAACGGGCATCCAACACCGAGATATTGAGGGTCTATGAAAAGGCCGTTGTTCACCGTCACGAATCTTGCTGCTGCGGCAGGCGCCCTGTTCGCAGGATACATTTTCGTCACTTCCCTCCCCGACTTGCGCCGCTACATCAGAATCAGCACTATGTAGGCGGACGGACGTTTTGCCCGCCAGTTCGCCGGGGAAAGGGCCGGGGAAGAATGAGAATCATTGTTCCCGCGAGTCCGAATTTGTCGCAACGACACACTGAACAGACCCATCGTGACCCTCTACCCTAGAAGAAGTGCGGTCACCTGCCTCAAGACGGAGCCTCACCCTGGTGAAATCTAATGTTGGTGCCGGTTTATGAGCTCTTCCTACAGGAAATACCTTAGGGCCTGCTACCTTCCGTTCATGGTACGAATGCATGGTCAAGAGAGGCTCGGACGGGGGACAGGACTGTTTGATGGGGATACCCTTTACGCTCCGGATCTGATGGTCTGCCTACAGCAATGAAAATCGAACGGGGGCGCACATTGGTGCGACGGACGGCATAGTGTAGCCTTCGCGTTCGATACTGTTTTTGGGAGCAGAGATGAAAAGAACCGCCCTCAACAACACGATGGCGCCCAATACGAGTGAGAACCTTCCTCCGGTCAAGAGCAACGGGAAGCCCAAATCTTCGGATGGAAGTTTGGATCTCACTATCATACTTGCCAGCCTGCAGAGCATGCGCGATGGCGACTTCACGGTGAGACTTCCGGGGACGTGGGTTGGCCTGGCGGGAAAGGTTGCCGACACGTTCAACGAGATAGTGGCTGCCAACCAGCACATGGCGCAAGAGTTGAAGCGCGTCGGCCAGGTGGTTGGCAAACAGGGCAAGACGCGGGAGCGCACCCGTTTCCACGAGTCGAGAGGCGCGTGGGGAGAGATGGAGGTTTCCGTCAATACGCTGGTGGAAGACCTGCTTCGTCCCACGGCCGAAGTCACGCGCGCGATCGCAGCGGTTGCGCAAGGTGACCTTACTCAGACCGTGAGGCTGGACGTGGATGGGCGGCCTTTGGAGGGTGAGTTCTTGCGCTCCGCCAATCTCGTCAACACCATGATTCAGCAGCTCGGCGTCTTCACGGCAGAGGTCACGCGTGTGGCACGCGAGGTGGGAACCGAAGGCAAACTGGGCGGCCAGGCACAAGTGCCTGACGTCGCGGGGACCTGGAAGGACCTCACAGACAATGTAAACCTCATGGCCAGCAACCTGACAGGCCAAGTGCGCAACATCGCCGAGGTTGCCACAGCTGTGGCGAGTGGTGACCTGTCACGCAAGATCACGGTCGACGTGCGGGGTGAAATTCTCCAACTCAAAGAAGCCATCAACACGATGGTGGATCAGTTGCGATCGTTCGCCTCGGAAGTGACGCGAGTCGCACGCGAAGTCGGCACCGACGGCAAGCTGGGGGGACAGGCAGTCGTGCCCGGCGTCGCCGGTACCTGGAAAGATCTTACGGATTCCGTGAACGCCATGGCCGGCAACTTAACGGCTCAGGTGCGCAACATCGCCGAGGTCACCACGGCTGTGGCCCGGGGAGACTTGTCCCGGAAGATCACCGTAGATGTGAAGGGTGAAATTCTCGAACTGAAAGACACCATCAACACGATGGTGGATCAACTGAATGCTTTCGCAGGGGAAGTAACGCGCGTCGCTCGCGAAGTCGGTACTGAAGGCAAACTCGGAGGTCAGGCACAAGTTCCGGGTGTCGGTGGAACGTGGAAAGATCTCACCGACAACGTGAACTTCATGGCCAGCAACCTGACCGGCCAGGTGCGCAACATCGCCGAAGTCGCAACCGCCATCGCCAGCGGTGACCTGTCGCGCAAGATCACCGTGGACGTGCGCGGCGAAATTTTGCAGCTAAAAGAAACTCTCAACACGATGGTCGATCAGCTCAATCGTTTCGCGGGAGAAGTAACGCGCGTGGCCCGCGAAGTAGGCACCGAGGGCCGCTTGGGCGGTCAGGCCAATGTGCCCGGCGTGGCCGGTACGTGGAAGGATCTTACCGACTCAGTCAACTCCATGGCCGGAAACCTGACGGGCCAGGTAAGAAACATTGCCGAAGTGACCACGGCTGTGGCCCGCGGCGATTTGTCCCGCAAGATCACGGTGGACGTGAAGGGTGAGATTCTCGAACTGAAGAACACCATCAATACGATGGTGGATCAGCTCAATGCATTCGCGGGCGAGGTGACCCGTGTAGCCCGCGAAGTCGGTACGGAGGGCAAGCTGGGCGGCCAGGCGCAGGTGCCCGGCGTGGCCGGTACCTGGAAGGATCTCACTGACAATGTTAACTTCATGGCCAGCAACCTCACCGGCCAGGTGCGAAACATCGCCGAAGTAGCAACGGCCGTCGCTCGTGGCGATTTGTCGCGCAAAATCACGGTGGACGTGAAGGGCGAAATCCTCGAGCTCAAAGACACGATCAACACGATGGTCGACCAGTTGCGATCGTTCGCGTCGGAAGTCACGCGCGTGGCGCGCGAAGTTGGTACCGACGGCAAACTCGGAGGTCAGGCGCTGGTTCCCGGAGTTGGAGGAACGTGGAAGGACCTTACGGACTCCGTGAATTCCATGGCCAGCAATTTAACGGGTCAGGTGCGCAATATCGCCGAGGTATCGACCGCAATCGCAAGTGGCGACCTGTCGAAGAAGATTACGGTGAACGTGAGCGGCGAAATCCTTCTGCTCAAGGAAACCATCAACACGATGGTGGACCAGCTGAATGCATTCGCAGCCGAAGTGACACGTGTGGCTCGCGAAGTTGGCTCCGAGGGTAAGCTCGGTGGCCAAGCTCAAGTCCCCGGTGTGGCCGGTACGTGGAAAGACCTCACGGACTCAGTGAACTCGATGGCCGGCAATTTGACGGGCCAGGTGCGCAACATCGCCGAAGTCACAACGGCGGTGGCTCGAGGTGATTTGTCACGCAAGATCACAGTGGACGTGAAAGGCGAGATTCTCGAACTTAAGAACACCATCAATACGATGGTGGACCAGCTCAACGCATTCGCCGGCGAAGTCACGCGCGTCGCCCGCGAAGTCGGCACCGACGGTAAACTAGGCGGCCAGGCGCAAGTTCCAGGCGTGGCCGGCACATGGAAGGACCTGACCGACAACGTCAACTTCATGGCCAGCAACCTGACCGGCCAAGTCCGCAACATCGCCGAGGTGGCAACGGCGATCGCGAACGGTGATCTTTCGAAGAAGATCACGGTCGACGTCCGGGGCGAAATTCTGCAGCTCAAAGAAACGCTGAACACGATGGTCGAGCAGTTGCGCTCATTCGCGGCCGAAGTAACTCGCGTCGCCCGCGAAGTGGGCAGCGAGGGTCGTTTGGGCGGACAAGCGAACGTCCCGGGCGTGGCCGGCACGTGGAAGGATCTGACGGACTCTGTGAATGCCATGGCCGGCAACTTGACCGGCCAGGTGCGCAACATCGCCGAAGTCACGACCGCCGTCGCTCGCGGTGACTTGTCGCGTAAGATCACGGTCGACGTGAAGGGCGAGATTCTCGAACTGAAGAACACCATCAATACCATGGTGGACCAACTCAACGCGTTCGCCGCTGAAGTTACGCGCGTGGCCCGCGAAGTGGGCACCGATGGCAAACTAGGCGGTCAAGCGGAAGTACCGGGCGTCGCCGGTACCTGGAAAGATCTCACTGACAACGTCAACGTCATGGCGGTCAACCTCACCGAGCAGGTGCGCGGTATCGTGAAAGTTGTTACTGCCGTTGCCAATGGCGATCTCACCCAAAAACTCACCGTGAACGCAAAGGGGGAAGTCGCAGCGCTGGCGGAAACCATCAACAACATGACCGGAACGTTAGCTACTTTCGCCGATCAGGTGACCACGGTCGCGCGCGAAGTGGGTGTGGAAGGCCGCCTCGGCGGGCAAGCGAACGTGCCGGGAGCCGCGGGAACGTGGAAGGATCTTACCGGTAACGTCAATCTGCTCGCTGACAACCTGACCAACCAGGTCCGAGCGATCGCGGAAGTCGCCACGGCCGTAACCAAGGGTGACTTGACCCGGTCGATTCAGGTCGAGGCCAGCGGCGAAGTCGCGGAGTTGAAAGACAACATCAACACCATGATCGACAACCTGCGGCTCACGACGGATCGCAATACGGAACAAGATTGGCTCAAGACCAATTTGGCTCGGTTTACCGGAATGCTGCAGGGGCAGCGCGATCTGGCGACCGTAGGCAGAATGTTGCTTTCTGAACTGGCGCCATTGGTGAACGCTCAGCAGGGCGTCATCTACCAGATGGAGACCGAAGAGTCGGCAGGCATGGTGCTACTGTCTGCATTTGCGGACGATGGTGAGAACGGGCACTTGCGCAGGTTGAAAATTGGCGAGGGACTCGTAGGGCAAGTAGCGGCCGAAAAGCGCCGCATGTTGATTGCGGACCTGCCCGGGGAGACCGTTAAGATTCGCTCCGGGTTGTTCGAATCGGTTCCTCGGAATGTCATTGTGCTTCCGGTACTGTTCGAAGACCGCGTCAAAGCGGTGATTGAACTGGCGTCTTTAAACGCCTTCACCGCTTCGCACTTGGCGTTTCTCGAGCAGCTCACGGCCAGCATTGGCATTGTGCTGAATAGCATTGAAGCAACGATGCAGACCGAAGGCCTCCTCAAGCAGTCGCAGCAGTTGGCGGCCGAGTTGCAGACACAGCAAAAAGAACTACAGCAGACCAACGAGCAGCTCGCGCAAAAGGCCCAGCAACTCGCCGAACAGAACGTAGAGGTGGAACGCAAGAACCAGGAAATTGAACAGGCCCGCCGCGCTCTGGAGGAGAAGGCGAAGGAACTCGCTCTCACATCCAAGTATAAGTCAGAATTCCTGGCGAACATGTCGCATGAGTTGCGGACTCCTCTGAATAGCATTCTGGTGTTAGGTCAGCAGCTCAGTGAGAACCATGATCACAACCTGACTCCCAAGCAGGTCGAGTTCGCGCGCACGATTCACGGTGCCGGAACCGATTTGCTGAACCTGATCAGCGACATTCTTGACCTTTCCAAAATCGAGTCCGGCACGGTCTCGGTCGAGGCGGAGGAGGTGTTCTTTTCGAACCTGCTGGAAATGGTCGCCCGGCCCTTCCGCCACGAGGCGGAAAACCGAAGGCTGGCGTTCGAGGTGCAGTCCGACCCGCATCTCACACGCAGCCTGGTCACCGACTCCAAGCGTCTGCAACAGGTGCTGAAAAATCTGCTGTCGAACGCTTTCAAATTCACTGAGCACGGTTCCGTCCGACTTGCCGTGTCGGTAGCAACGACAGGCTGGAGCGAAAACCATCCGATTCTTGGCGGGGCAGCGTCGGTGGTCGCGTTCGAGGTCACGGATTCAGGGATTGGAATTGCACTCGATAAACAGCGCATCATCTTCGAAGCCTTCCAACAAGCAGACGCCAGTACGAGCCGCAAGTACGGAGGGACAGGGTTGGGGCTCGCGATCAGCCGTGAGCTTGCCAGTTTGCTAGGTGGCGAAATTCAACTTCGCAGTACACCTGGCCAGGGGAGCACCTTCACACTCTATCTGCCTCTCACGTATGTCGGACCGTCGACATCGAAGCTGGCAGATTGGAGGACATCGTCATCGACCACACCGCTTCAACTGTCGAACATAGTGGTTTCGGAACATCCAGTCGAGCAAATTGAGGATGATCGGGCCAACTTGCAACCGGACGAGGCGGTTTTGCTGATTGTCGAAGACGATCCGCACTACGCTCGCGTGCTTTGTGATTTGTCACGCGATAAAGGCTTCAAAGTTCTTGTGGCCTTGCGTGGGGCGGAGGCCCTCAGCCTGGCTCGTGAGTATCATCCCACCGCTGTATCGTTGGATGTTTTCCTGCCCGACATGCTGGGGTGGACGGTACTCAACCACCTGAAGCAGGACCCAGCCACCCGGCATATCCCGGTCCAGATGCTGACGCTGGATGAGGACCGTCATCATGGCTTGGCCCGCGGCGCATTTGCTTTTGTTACAAAGCCGAGCAGCCCGGAGGAGCTGGACGTGGCATTGTCACGAATCAAGGAGTATGCGGCGCCGCGCCGCAAGCGGCTGCTTATCGTGGAGGACAATCCTGCCGAACAACTGAGTATTCGCGAGTTGCTGGGTTATGACGATATTGATGTCCGCATGGCCGCCACTGGCGCCGAAGCGCTCGAGATCGTGGGGAAGGAGTCGTTCGATTGCGTTGTTCTCGATTTGCGATTGCCCGACATGACCGGCTTCGACATTTTGGAACGCATGCGAGATACTCCCGCCGCCAGTGACCTGCCGGTGGTCGTCTTTACCGGAAAGGAACTGTCTCCCGAGGAAGACGCGCGTCTGCACACTTTGGCTCGAAGCGTGGTCGTCAAAGGCGTGGAGTCGCCCGAGCGGCTGCTGGATGAAACGGCGCTCTTTTTGCATCGGGTCGTTGCCGATCTCCCGCCCGAGAAACAAACGATGCTCGATCGCCTGCACCGGTCAGATGAAGCACTGGTCGGAAAGAAGGTGCTGGTCGTCGACGACGACATGCGCAACATCTTCGCTCTGAGCAGCGTCCTGGAGCGCCGGGGGATGGCAGTGCTAACCGCCGGAACTGGGCGGGAAGCAATCGCCATGCTGGAATCGACTCCCGACGTCGCCATCGTCCTAATGGACATCATGATGCCGGAAATGGATGGATATGCCACCATGCAAGTGATCCGGCAGAATTCTTCTTTCCGGAGACTGCCCATCATCGCGCTGACTGCGAAGGCGATGAAAGGCGATCGCGAAAAGTGTCTGGAAGCGGGTGCTTCCGAATACCTCGCCAAACCGGTCAATACGGAGCAATTGCTCTCTGCGCTGCGCATGTGGCTGCATAGATGAAGAGAAATTCGGTTCGTCATGTGATGTTGTAAGCCGGTGAATGCTATGGCAAATCACTTAAGAACAGCATGAGCGTCCACGACAAAGTCAACATATTGATGGTCGACGACCAGCCGGGCAAGTTGCTCAGCTATGAGGCCATCTTGGCGGACCTTGGCGAGAATCTGATTCAGGCGACCTCCGCCAAAGAAGCCCTCGAGAAGCTACTCAAAATCGAGGTGGCGGTTGTGCTGATGGACGTAAGCATGCCGGAGATCGACGGGTTTGAACTGGCGGAGATTATCCGGCAGCACCCGCGCTTTCTAAAAACTGCAATTATTTTTGTTTCTGCTGTGCACTTGACCGATCTCGACCGCCTGAAGGGATACCAGCACGGTGCGGTGGACTATCTATCTGTCCCCATTGTGCCGGAAGTGCTACGGGCGAAGGTAAGGGTCTTCGCTGAATTGCACCGAAAGAACCGACAGCTTGAACGGCTGAATACCGAACTCGAGCAACGTGTAGTGGATCGAACGCAGGAGCTAGAACGGAAGGCGGTCGCACTGCAGCAACTGAATCTCGACCTAGCCCAGAGGAACCAGGAACTGGACGCCATCGTGCACACGGCACCGGATATCATCTTCAGCCGGCAATCTGACGGTACGCGAGACTATATCAGCAGCCGATTCTATGAATATACCGGCGCACCGCTGGATTCAGCGGTTGGGATTGGCTGGTTGGAATATGTTCACGCCGATGACCGGGAACGGAGCATGGAGCAGTGGCTGCACTGCGTGCAGTCCGGTGAAGCGTATGAAACCGAATACCGTTTACGTGGCTCTGACCGAGGGTACCGCTGGTTCCGCGCTCGTGCCGTGCCGTTGCGAGATCCGCAGGGGGTGATCGTCAAGTGGTACGGTACGTGCTCTGACATCCATGACAGCAAGCTGTTGGAACAATCGATTCGTGAGAACGCGATCGAGTTGGAGAGAATGGTGGACCTCCGAACCATCGAACTCAGGCGCCTATCCAGCCGGCTGATGACTATGCAGGACGAGGAACGGCGCAGGATCGCGCGCGAAATACATGATGGTCTGGGGCAGGAACTGGCGGCAGCCAAGATGATTCTCGACGGAATCCTCTCTAAGGATTCCTCGCCCACCATGCGCCAGGCGGCCGCGGATTCGAGTATGTTGGTGGACCGTGCCATCAAACAAGTCCGCACGATCTCTCACCTTCTGCACCCGCCTCTTCTCGATGAAGTTGGCCTTGTCTCTGCGCTTCGGTGGTACTTGGAGGGTCTTTCTGAACGCAGTGGAATTGAAATTCATCTGGAGGTTGACCCTCCCGAACTCGGCCGGCTCAAGGCGGACTTGGAAACCGCTATCTTCCGCATTATTCAGGAAGCCTTGACCAATATGTTTCGCCATTCCGGGGCTCGCAATGGCCGCGTAAGTCTAACCGAAAGGGAAGGGAACGTCATGGTGACCGTTCGCGACGATGGTAAAGGAATCGAGGAACAGATTGTTCAATTCCGGCCAGACAGCGTTGGAGTTGGTATCGGCGGAATGAGGCAACGGGTCTCGGAACTCGGCGGCCGTCTGCGTTTAGCCAACGCGAATCCCGGTACGATCGTTGAGGTTGTCATTCCTTCCCGGCACTCACAGGGGCTGGCCCCGGCGACGCTTGAGCAGGCGGCCAACTAGCAGAGCAGCCTATGGCGCTCGCACCTGGCCGTAGTTGAGCAGACTGAGGATCACCACATCCGCAAATATTACCCAAAGTTGTGGGAACAAGCCATTGAAGAGGGCGGCGGTATGAGT
Organism: uncultured Acidobacteriaceae bacterium; assembly: GCA_963719615.1. Lineage (GTDB taxonomy): Bacteria > Acidobacteriota > Terriglobia > Terriglobales > Acidobacteriaceae > Sulfotelmatobacter. The sequence goes on from CAVRCR010000063.1 coordinate 47,432, forward strand.
GATCGCGAGCGTCTTCCTACGTACTCTTGCGGATTCTGCTATCGACTCTTCATCTTTATTGTTAGAGTGGCAGGATACCGGCGGCCACGTCCCTGACAGGAGTGACTGCACACGGCGGCCCGAGCCGGGCCTTTGCAGTTTGACCGACTTGGAAGCTGTCCTTGGCCGCCGGGCATCCACCTCTCATCCCGTCACTCCTCTCCTTTACCAGGAATTCTCCGGGCGTCTAACCCCAAAATACGCGGTGATGCCGGCGCAGCTATCGGCGCCATACTTGTATCCGGCGCGCGCAAGTTCCGTATAGGCGGATGCGGGACTACTCGAGCCCAGTTGGCGAAGGGAGCAGGCGCCGGTCACTCCCAGTGGACCGGCGCCTGCTTTGGGGGCGTTGTGTCGAGTAGGTCTGCAGAATAATTAGAGGCGTCCGAACTCACAATACTGTGGAACCCGTACCTTAGCAGATAACCGCCCCCAACTCCCGGTTATGTCCGAATCGTCCCTCAAGGATGTTCTCACGTTGTTTACTGCCTCTGCCGGATGGGATGGCTGGTACTCACGGGCTAATTTATTACTCGCGAGACCATAGCAGGTGCTCATTTGAGCACAGAAGAGGACATGAACAACAATGAGACAAATTCATGGGGTTGCGACGAGATGTCTCCTGGTGCTAAGCATTTGTTCAATGTTTATCGGTGTGAGCTGGTCCGCCGACAAAGATCAATCGGATATCGCGAAGCGGATCGACGCTTCCGCCAAAGTTCTGAACGAGATTATGGCTACTCCGGACAAGGCAATTCCAGACAAGGTCATGCGCGATGCCAAATGTATCGCGGTAATTCCTTCGATGGTGAAGATTGCAGTTGGATTTGGTGGCAACCACGGTAAAGGCGTGGCCACCTGCCGAACGGAATCCGGTTGGAGTGCTCCCGCACCAGTGACAATCACCGGAGGGAGCTGGGGGTTGCAGCTGGGAGGCCAGGCAGTCGACCTGGTCATGATCGTAACTAACGATCAAGGAATGCAGCATTTGCTTTCCAGCAAATTCAAGCTTGGTGCTGACGCCTCGGCCGCCGCTGGACCTGTGGGCCGCGACGCCGCAGCGGACACCGACGTCAAGATGAGAGCCGAAGTGCTGACCTATTCCCGCGCTCGCGGTCTCTTTGCCGGAATCGACCTGAGTGGTGCTGCTCTTAGCCAGGACAAGGACGAGACCCGCTTGCTCTACGGTAGCTTTGTGCCTTTCGACGAAATCCTTGGCGGAAAGGTACAAGCCACTGCCGTCAGTGAGCCTTTCCTGGCTGCGGTCAGGAAGTACTCTGTCCAAAGCAGAGAATCAAGCAAGAACGACTCTGCGTATTCGACGTCAAAGTAACGGGCATCACAATGGTTTTCAAACGCTGGCCCGACTTATGCCGGGCCAGCAATCACGATTCGGGGAAAGCTCTTTTCAAATAAAGGAGAATTTATGTACACCATTCTGCTTGTTGTGTTGGTGCTGCTGCTGCTGGGTGCGTTGCCGACTTGGCCCTACAGTCGTTCGTGGGGGTATTACCCGAGCGGCGGACTTGGCCTGATTGTTGTGGTGGTTCTGGTCCTGGTTTTAGCCGGCCGTCTGTGACCTTCAACAGAAACTTACCATTGGATTAGCACGACCACTATTGTTGCACGCTAGCGAGGAGTCGTGATGTCGAGCCGTGAAAATTCTCTCGCCAACCGTGAATCCCTTATGGATCTGGTACGCCCAGCTCTGGCACGGGGCCGATACGATGCTGGTCGCAGCGTTCGGCGCCGTCCGAGCACTTACGTTTCGCAGCCGCCGGACCAGATATGGGGACAATACAACAATTATCGTAAGAATGGCGTTGTAATGTCGGCGATTATCCACGGGGCTGTGCTCGGCTTGGTCCTGAGTGGAGCGCTTTTCGGCCATCAAATTGTCCAGAAGGTTGAGTCACGGCAAACTGTGACGTTGATAGCTCCGTCCCCGGATTCCTATGCCTTACCAACCTCTAAGCAAGTCGTGAGCGGTGGAGGGGGGGGCGGAGACAACGATCCCCTGCCCGCGCCCAAGGGACATCCTCCGAAAGTAGCGTTGCAGCAGATCACGCCGCCAGCAATCGTTGTGCGGAACGAAAAACCACGCCTCACGGCCGAGCCTACTGCGGTGGTCCCGCCACAAGTGCATCTTGCAGAAAATCACATGCCGAATATTGGGCCTTCGACGGGACCCGTGATGCCAGCAGCTCCTCCATCTAACGGAGTTGGATCGGGCGGCGGCATTGGCTCGGGGTCGGGAGGGGGTGTGGGCGTGGGCCACGGGCCCGGCATCGGGGCAGGGAGTGGCGGCGGCATCGGCGGCGGAGTTTACAAGGTAGGGGCGGGTATTTCGGCGCCTCAAGCCATCAGTTCCCCCGATCCTGACTATACCGAAGAGGCGCGCCGAGCCAAGAAACAAGGAACCTGTGTACTTTTCTTGATTGTCGATTCTGCGGGACACCCGCGCGATATCCGCGTGGTTCGAGGCTTAGGCCTCGGGCTGGACGCCAAGGCGGTTGAAGCCGTTCAACAGTGGCGTTTCCAACCCGCACTTAAAGACGGAAAGGCTGTTGACGTGCAGATCAGTGTGGAAGTGGAGTTCCACCTGTACTGATTCACGGCTGGTCTTGCGCCTTTCGTCTGAACTCAAGAAGTCCCACAAGACTGAGCGTGGCACCGATGAAGCCGAGCTGCTGGCGATACGCGGATCTCTGCCTAACCTAATCGATCGGCTGGCTTACAGCCTCTCCTGCAACCGTTTACAGAGGTGACCCGATAGAAGGTTTCGCGTCCTTTTTCTACTCTGTCATCCATGCTCGCGAGTATCAGCCGCGAGGAATAACTTTCAGAAACCTGAAGGAGATCAACCGTGGCGACTTGTGCGATTTCAGCAACTGGAGCGAATGTCATCCCCGCGACCAGTGGTAAGGGACGCGACGATTCTCAGATCAACCTGGTAAAACGCGCGCAGTCCGGCGATGAGGAAGCGTTTGCCACACTGTTTCAACAACACAAGAACCGGGTTTATTCGGTCTGTCTGCTCATGACTAAAGATGTTGCTGAGGCTGAGGATCTGACCCAGGAAGCTTTTCTTCAGGTCTTTCGCACGGTCAGTTCGTTTCGCGGGGATGCCGCGTTCTCGACCTGGCTTTATCGTGTCGCGGTGAACACTGTGCTGATGAAGCTTCGGCGGCGCAAGGCTCCGCCGACCGTTTCCCTGGACGAGCCGTTAAATCCCGAGTCGCCTTCGTTGCATCGCGACTTGGGCAAGAACGACCCGGCACTTGCCGGCGTGGTGGATCGTATTGCTTTGCGCCGCGCGCTTCAGGAACTTCCGGAAGGCTGCCGGACTATTTTCGCATTGCACGAAGTCGAGGGTTATCAGCACCACGAGATTGCGCAGTTGCTCGACTGTTCGATTGGAAACTCGAAATCACAGCTGCACAAGGCGAAACTGAAGATGCGTGACCTTCTGTTCCCAAAAAGAAGAATTTTACGGCGCCGTATCTCGCAAAACCCGTCCACCGAGCCGATAACGGTTGAGCAGGAAATTCGACTGAACCTCCGGTCGGGCCGAGAGCCGAGGGCTACCGAAACCGTGAAGGCAAAGGTTAAGGCGATGACGTCCAAGTTGACTGGGCGCGAAGTTTGATCTCCTGCAGAAAGGCGACTTTGGAGTGGTAGGCGCGATCATTCTTGTGGCACCGAAGATTCCACAACTTCGTCGCGGGGTTTCAGCCGCGAAGAATTCGGGTGGCAATTTGCGTCCAGGGGAATTTCAGAATGGAACTCCTCTTGCCTGCGTCGAAGTACTAGGCCGATCGGTACTGGAGAGAGGGGTCGACCAGATGCTGCGTGCCGGCGTTAACGCGATCACGCTCCTGGGCGATAGCTGCTTTGCTCCAGTCCGGAGCGAAGTCGATCAAGCCGCAACGAATTTCCCGGTCACCTGGGGAGACGATGCATGGCTCGGCGCGACCCGGATTCTGAGGCGTCACAAAGAACCTGGAATCGACGTGACTTTCCTGGTTCGAGCGGCTGCGTATGTTGAACTGGATCCTCTCGACGCGCTCCAGTTTCATCGGGGCCAGCGGCAAGTAGTAACCCGCGCCTTCGATGAGGAAGGGCCGCTGGATATATGGATTATTGACACGGCTCGTGTGACGGAGGGCGAGGACATTGTTGCGACGCTCGGGGAATCCGAACCAGCCCACTATGCGGTGAGCGGATACGTGAATCGGCTCGAGGGACCGCGGGACTTGCGGCGTCTCGTCGTCGACAGTCTCAGTTCCCGTTGTCGGTTCCGGCCGCAAGGTTCTGAAACGCGTCCCGGCGTCTGGGTGGATGAAGGCGCACAGGTGCATCGCACGGCGCGAATCGTGGCTCCCGCCTTCCTGGGGCGGAAGTCGAAGATTGAGGAACAGTGCCTGATTACCCGGTGCAGCAACGTAGAAAGTAATTGCCAGATCGACTACGGTACGGTGGTGGAGGACAGTTCAATACTGTCGAACAGCTACGTTGGAATTGGCCTCGACGTGTCACACTCCATCGTCAACGGAAACCAACTGCTGAATCTGGAACGCAATGTGGCTCTGGAAATTGCGGACCCTGGCATGATTCGGCGCAACGGCATTCCACGAAAAGAAGCGAGTCTGCAACCGGCGGACGCATTTGGTTGGGAAGAAATGATTTCTGCGCGGGACGAGGAAAAGCGCGGGCTGGATTTAGATGATTTGTCTGAACTATGAACATAGTAGCTCCAATTCAAAAGGGGTATGAGAATGCTGATCACTAAACCCGTAGTCATCATGGAATTACCGGAGGCCCTCAACCGGGAAACCGCGCAGAAGTTCTTGCTGGAATTGCAGCCGTTGCTCGAGTCTCATCGTCCGCGAATTGTTCTCGACTGTTCGCACGTTCATTACATCGACGGTAGCGGTGTTGAAATGCTGCTGCTATGCCTGGAAGAGGCGATGAAGCGCGATGGGGACCTCAAGTTGTCCGCAGTGTCCCCCGAATCCGAAGTGATCCTGGAATTCCTGCGCGTTGACCGTGTATTTGAAGTATTCCCGACGTCCGAGGAGGCGGTACGCAGTTTCAGCGCGATTCCCGCGGAAGCAGTTCCGCAGGATGCTCCCATGTACACCGGGCTTTTTGGCGACGTGCAAGTCTTGAAGCAGGCCAGTTAGTCCAGTTGTGGGCGACGGAGAAGGCGATGCGACTGTGGAAAGTTGGTTTTCGGTACGTGGCATGCGGAGTACTTGCTCTGGGTTGTCCGGCCGGTATTCTCGCGCAGGGCGGACAACAGACCGTCGCGCGTGATGCGCAATTGGTCGGAGCGAGCCACGATCAGGCTGTACCCTCAATCGTTGGTGCCGACCAGTCGAATCAGCCTCGGTTTGGATCTGCGATTGAGGAAACCGCGTCCGCGGAGCTTCCTGACAGTCCCGGTGAAGTGCAATCGCAGAGTCAGACTGCCTCTCAACCCCAGAGCAGTTCCGCGCAATCGCCCACTGTGAATTCATCTCAACCGCAGAGCGCACAATCGCCGCCCCCGGACGGCAAGCCTCAACGGCCGGTCGGGACGGCCGCCGCGGAAGCACCGACGGTCAGCGGCGTAACTGCAGCCCAGCCCGCTGGAGTTGCGATCGCTCCGGCCAAGCAGCGCCGCGTGCGCACGCTCGTACTCAAAGTGGGTGCGCTCGTGGGCGCAGGCGTCGCCTTAGGAACAACTCTGGCCTTGACCGCGGGCACTCCGAGTAAACCCCCGGGCGCTCATTAAACGCCGGCTTGCAGTTCCAATTGAGTTCGGGCCGACGAAAATGCGAACCGGAACCGCAAAAGTGGTGAGCCTCTCGGGAATCGACGGGGCCGGCAAGAGCACGCAGATCCAGGCCTTGCAATCTCATCTGCGAGTGCTGGGCTTCAGTTCGACACTGTATACATTCTGGGACGACGTCGTGCTGTTCTCGCGCTTACGGGAATTTCTCAGCCACGCAGCGTTCAAAGGAGACAAGGGCGTTGGAAGCCCTGAGAGGCCGATCAGGCGCCGCGATAAGAACGTTACATCCTGGTTCGCCACCGGCGTGCGGTTGTTCTTTTATCTGCTCGATGCACTCAGCCTTCGCCTGGCTTTCGGGAGATCCCATGCAGGCGCGGATTTCATAATCTTCGACAGATATATCTATGATGAATTGGCGAATCTTCCACTTCATTCCGGACCCATACGACTGTATGTGCGAATGATTCTGAGCATCAGTCCCAAGCCCTATATCGCTTATCTACTGGACGCCGAGCCGGAAGCCGCGCGCATGCGCAAGCCCGAGTATCCTCTGAATTTCCTGCGGCAGAATCGCGATGCCTACATCAAGCTAAGCGATCTTGTCGGCGGGATGAAAGTGGTCGGCCCGCTCTCTATCGAAGAGACCACTTCCGAGATTCTGGAATCGATCTCAAAGATCTGCTTACAAACGGATCGCGGGGCGTTCGAATTCCAGCCTCATTCCCCGGCCGGATGTCATGATCCGAATGCTTCCGACAAATGAGAAGTGCACCTATCATTCTGGCCACCAACATATTGTCTTGAAAGGTCATCGAACCTCGGGGTGGTCACGAGGCGGGAGACGAATGAAGATCTGTCTGGTTACAACCTTTCCTCCAAGTACCGGGGGATTGAGTGAATACGGGTTTCACCTCGCGCAGGAGTTGCAGCGTAATCCGTTTCTTAGCCTTACCATTCTGGCCGATAAGCTACCGTCGGAGCATGCCGAGCCCGAGGGATTTTCCGTTTTACGGTGCTGGTCTTTCGATGATCCCGCTAGCGTTTTCAGGCTGATGCGGGCGCTGCATCGACTAAAGCCGGACGTAGTTTGGTTCAATTTGCTGTTCAGTACTTTTGGACGCAGCCCCGTGATTGCATTCGCTGGTCTCATGACTCCTCTGCTCGCGCGCCTGAGTGGCCGGTACACGCACGTAACATTGCATCACTTAATGGATACGGTTGAACTCAAAGACGTTGGCGTTCGTCATGAGGGGATCTATCGCTTTGCGGGAGCGGTTGCCACACGAATGCTTCTGGTCTCGAATTCGGTCTCGGTGCTCATGCCCGGCTAT
>CAVRCR010000064.1:0-11317 GCA_963719615.1 uncultured Acidobacteriaceae bacterium
AGTGGTTTGAGGAATTCGCAGAATGCTATCTTCTTATCGCCGTTGCGCCTGGCGAATGATCGCGACTACTGTCCTCTTCCTCCTTCTCTTAGCCTCTTCGAGTGCCGCAGTGCAAGCTGTTCGAGAGGGTGACAGTCTTACCCTGGCTAATGAGTCGATATCGGCGACTTGGTCTGTCCGAAATGGAGCATTAGGTTGGCAGAGCCTGACGAACCGCTTCACCCGGGCCAGCCTGCCGCTGGATGGCAGCCCCTTTGAACTGGTACCCCGAGAAGGACCGGTCCTGCGCTCATCCGACTTAAAGATCGTTGCGGGACCGGTGATCGAAGAGATCGCGACTTCGGCCAATTCACCCAGAGCAGCGGATCACTTGCCGGGCCGCCAGATCCGCGTCGAACTCGAAGATGCGCCCGCGAAGCTTCGAGTGACTTGGATGGCCATCCTGCATGACGGTGCCAATTATGTTCGTCAGGAGATAACCATCCACGCGGAGCAAGAGCCGTTCCCGCTGACGCAGGTTAATCTGGTCGACGCGATCGTACCGGGAGCCGCGGTTTCGGGCCGCGCGAAAGGATCGCCTGTGACAGCCGGGACGTGGTTCTTAGGGTTCGAGCATCCATTGTCCGAGTGCCGTGTCCGTGGAGATCGAGTCTCGTGTTGGCTCTCGCGCGAACTCCCACTGCGCGCCGGACAAAGCGTAACCTTCTCATCCGTCTTTGGTATAGCGCATCCCGCGCAGTTCGGCGCGACTTCCTGAAATATGTCGAACTCGAACGCGCTCACCCCTACCGAACTTTTTTGCATTACAACTCCTGGTACGACCTCGGATATTTCGACCGGTACAACGAGCAGGGTGCACTCGAAGTGGTGCAAAGCTTCGGCGAGCAACTCGCGAAGCAGCGCACCGTGAAGCTCGACAGTTTTCTGTTCGACGACGGCTGGGACGATCCCACCACTCTCTGGAAGTTCAATCCCGGCTTTCCTGACGGACTCACGAAGGTCGCGCAGACAGCGGCCAAATACGGCGCTGCGCCCGGCATCTGGCTTTCTCCGTGGGGAGGCTATGACAAGCCGAAGCAGCAGCGTCTTGCCTCAGCCCGTGCCCGGGGATTTGAGACAAACGAAGGCGGCTTTGCGCTGTCAGGTCCAAAGTACTACCACTACTTTCGAGACACGTGTCTTGATCTGATCGAGAAATACGGCATCAACCAGTTCAAATTCGATGGCACCGGCAACGCCAACGAGGTCGTCGCAGGCAGCGAGTTCGACAGCGACTTCGACGCCGCCATTCATCTCATCGGAGAACTGCGCGCGAAAAAGCCAGATCTCTACGTCAACCTTACGACCGGAACTTATCCCTCACCGTTCTGGTTGCTCTATGCCGATTCGATCTGGCGCGGAGGCGACGACCACAACTTTGCCGGCGTCGGCACCAATCGGCAGCGCTGGATGACGTACCGTGACTCGCAACTCTATCGCTGGGTCGTCGAAGAGGGCCCGCTGTTTCCACTGAATTCGCTAATGCTGCACGGTCTCGTCTTCGCGCGATACGCGGAGCGGCTAAACAGCGATCCCGGTCACGATTTTCACGACGAAGTGCACTCGTATTTCGGAGAAGGCACGCAGTTGCAGGAGATGTACATTACTCCGTCGCTGCTCTCTGGTCAGGACTGGGATGTTCTCGCCGAGGCGGCGAAGTGGTCGCGCGAAAACGCGGAAACTCTCGAAGACTCTCACTGGATCGGTGGCGATCCCGCGCTGCTTGAAGTTTATGGGTGGGCGGCGTGGTCGCCCGAGAAAGCGATCGTGACCCTGCGCAACCCGAGCGATCGCCCGCGAAATTTCATGGCCACCCTAGCTACGATTCTTGAACTGCCCGAAGGCAGCGCTCCCGACTGGGTTGCTCACAGCCCATGGAAAGACGACACAGCAAAACCGCCCCTTACGTTGCGGGTTCACGATGAGCACGCTTTTCAGCTGCAGCCCTTTGAAGTGCTGACGCTGGAACTCGTTCCGGCAAAGTAAGACCCTCATGTGGGCACAGCCGCAGCCTGCCGGCCATGACACCATCGCCGCATCTTTGGCATCATACCCCTGTGAGAAATCCGCCATGAAAGCAGCTGTCCTGACCTCGCCGCAACCGATTTCGCAACGGCCTCTCAAAATCATCGACGTTGCAGATCCCGAAACAGAACCTGGTCACGTGCTCCTGCGCGTCCGAGCCTGCGGTGTTTGCCGCACCGATCTCCACATTGTCGAGGGAGACCTGCCACCCAGAGAGCCCGAGATGATTCCCGGCCACCAAATTGTCGGAGAAGTCGTGGCCGGTGCGACGAAGGAAGTTCCTCTCGGTTCGCGTGTCGGCGTCTCATGGCTCGGCGGGACGGATGGCACCTGCCCCTATTGCCAACGCGGCCTCGAGAACCTGTGCGACGCGCCCACCTTCACCGGGTACTCCGTCCGCGGCGGTTACGCGGAGTTTGCTATTGCCCGCACCGACTTCGTCTCGCCGCTGCCCTCAGCTCTTGATGATCTGCGCGCCGCTCCTTTGCTCTGTGCCGGCATCATCGGATTTCGCAGCCTGCGCGTGGCGGGGGTCGAGCCCGGGGACCGCGTCGGGCTGTTTGGCTTCGGCGCGTCTGCGCATCTGGCGATCGCAGTCCTGCGCGCGTGGAACTGTGAGGTGTATGTGTCCACGCGAGGTAAGTCTCACCGCGAACTGGCAGCATCGCTAGGGGCGGCATGGGTAGGAAGTGAAGTCGAAAAGCCACCACTCGAACTCGACCGCGCCATCACCTTTGCCCCAAGCGGAGACGTCGTGATTGCTGCCCTCGGCAGCCTCCGCAAAGGCGGCGTGGTTGCGATCAATGCCATTCACTTGGACCGCATCCCCCAATTCGACTACGACCATCTTCTGTGGGGCGAGCGTCAACTGCGCAGCGTAGCCAACATGACGCGGGCGGATGCCCACGACTTTCTAGCCTTGGCGGCGCAGATCGGCCTGAAACCGAAAGTCACGGTGTTTCCTCTCACTCAAGCGAACGAAGCGTTGATGGCCGTGAAGAACGACGCGGTGGATGGCGCAGCAGTGATTGTCCCGTAGCGTGGCGAGCTACGATCGTTCCGCACAGGATTAACCTGCGAGACTTAGCCGCGGATGTGTTTGCGAAAGGATGGTCATCACGGACGTCAGTGATCCTGATCACCCAAGAAGATTTCTTCCCATGTCAGCCTATCTTCTACCAAAGGGTTTCCTGCCACACCTATAGGAACTGAGGAGGGCCCTCCCCATGTCGCTGGGAGAGTTGTTCGGATCGATGAGAGGGCGTCGTCGTTCGGCCACGCAGTCCTATGAAGAGGGCGCCCCCAACTCGGAGATAACAGATGCGTCCCCTCCGACTGATGATTTGGTGGATTTTCAGTGCCGTCATTGTTGCTTCAGGGCCAAAGGCACCCGCGGGGATGTGGAAATTGCCGCCCGCGCGCATCGTCATCCGAACTTGATATTGGTACCCATGGACAGTGCTGAGAGGGAGAGACTATGGAAAAAGCACTTCGAGGAGTCAATCGCGCCTCTGTTAGCGGACACCACTCGCCTGCCGCAACCCTATCCTCGTTTCTATATCTGGGGGGTCACCTTTGCCGCCCTCTTGGCAACTGCCGGGAGCGCATTGGTTTCTCGCAGGCTAGTCGATACGTGGTATCCCTCCATGGGAGGTTGGATTCACGGCTCGTTCATGTTGCTGATCGTCGCTGGACTCCTCTACACGTTGCTGAGGTATGAGAATGAGCGTCGCGGCGCCCAAATTCAGCGGTTGAGGGTGGTGGCCGAGTGCAACCACCAGATCCGCAACGCATTGCAAGTTCTGATCTGGAATCACGACGGCCGCCTCGAGCACGGCTCACTGGGAATCAGCCATCAAATCGCCGATGCGGCGCGCCGCATCGAGTTAACCTTGTCCGAAGTCTTCCCCAGACTCTTGTAATGCGGCTATCCGACTGACGAAACGTTGTCCTGGAACTTATTGATTGGGGAGTGAAATTGTCGCGATGAACAGGACACAGAAGGCGACCGCATGGGCTAGTTCGCTCCAGCCGAGGCGGCGGACGAGCAATGGTCCGGGCTTCTGGATGAAGTAGAACCATCCTCGAAAAAGAAGAGGGGCGAAGGCAAGGGACGCGAACTCTGGCAGCAACCCAGTCAGGCAGGTGACGGTTAGCACGACAGTCATGACAGCCTGTCCGGCGGCGAAGGTCCAGCCATGGGCGAGCTTTGCTCGCAGGCCTTCGATCCTTGCCGTGTGGATGCGGAGTTGGACGTAGTGGATCTGATTGCCGGCGAAGATCAGGTTCGCCAGCCAGAGCATCCAAGCCGTCGCATCGAACTTTGCCGTCATCACGTAGTATGCCGCAGGCGCTGCCGAAGTCAGGCCGATCGTCCCTACGATTTCCGAGAGCATGCGGGTGCGTCGGCTCAGTTTCTTGAGCAACGTCTGTCCGACGAAAGCCACAACCGCTGCGACTCCGATGAGCCATAGGCCGGGATTGCGGCCAGCCCAGAGCAGGGCGACGAGCGCCGCAATCGCAATCTTGGCTAATATCACAATTACGATTGCGACCTCGCGCCGCTCCCCTTTCGTTTGAGCGCGCATCGCAGAGGTACCAAGTAGACTCTCCACCGGGGTTCTCAGCCAGAAGAGCGCCAGGGCAGCCGTGAGCAGCATGAGAAAAGGGGTGAGGTGCACGCTTGCGCGGAAGGCAACGCCCGCACCGGTAACCATCGGAACCAGTAGAAGTCCCCAGGCGCCGTGTTCGCGGGGAAGAATCAGCGCGTGGCGGCGGGCGCTCCGCGCACTTTCTGCGAAGTCGGCCTCCGCTCCGCTCACACCGGAAGGCGTCTGTCGCCACATCGATTGTGGTTGCCCGATATTGGCGTGCACTCCCATCAACGCCATCCCGCCATATGAATATGCTGCATGCCTTTCACCGCACGCATGTACTGCGCGCGTTCGAAGGCTCCAGGATCGGGACAGCGCAGCTGGCTCATGCTGCCTTGCATCTGGATCACGGATTCATACTCGTGCTCTTCCATCCAGTCACGCAGTTCCCGTTCCACGTGGCGCAGATGATTGATGCCATGGCGCATCAGGGCGGAACACATCATCGTGGCATTGGCCCCGACCATGAGTAGCTTGATAACGTCCTCAGCACCGTGCACTCCGCCTGTCGCGGCGAGACCGGCCTTCAGTCTGCCATACAGAATTCCGATCCAGGTTAGCGGCAACCGCAAGGCCTGCGGTGTGCTCAGCAGAACGTTTGGACGGATTTCCAGTTCCTCGAGATCGATATCCGGCTGATAGAAGCGGTTGAACAGCACCAACGCATCGGCCCCGGCTGCATCGAGGCGATGGGCCATGTTGGCCATATTACTGAAGAATGGGCTCAACTTCACCGCAACTGGAATTTTGACTGCGGACTTCACAGCCCCCAGAATGTCGAGATAGTTCTTCTCGATGTCCGCGGCGGCTACGTTGGGATCAGTGGGGAGGTAATAAATGTTGCACTCGATGGCATCGGCGCCCGCACGTTCGATCTGAGCAGCAAACTTCGTCCATCCTCCTAGCGTCGAGCCGTTGAGGCTAGCAATGATCGGGATCTTTACGTTCGCTTTGGCCTTACGGATGTGCTCCAGATATCCCTCGGGGCCGGTCTGGAACTCGCTCGGCTGCGGGAAATAGGTGAGCGATTCAGCGAAGCTCTCCGTCCCCGCGTTGAGGTGATACTCCAGATCCATTTCCTCTTGCCGCAACTGTTCTTCAAACAGGGAATACAGGACCACTGCGCCCGCGCCCGCTTCCTCGAGCCGGCAAATGCCCTCAATGTCGCGCGAGAGTGGGGACGCGGACGCCACCAGGGGTGAGCGCAACGTCAAGCCAAGATAGGTCGTTCTCAGGTCAACCATTTCGATCCTCCTCGCGCGGCTACCGCGCAGCTCCGGTCGGCGCCGGTTTTTCTACGGCGGGAGCAGTTTTCTCGGCCGACGGGTTCGCGGCCGACGCAGGCTCTGTTTTGCGGCTGGCCATGTACTCGTAAAAATGATAGCGACGCTCTGCATCTTGCTGCGCCTGCTTCCAAAGCTTGTCCGCGACTTCCGGTTTACTCTTGGTCAGCATTTTGAAGCGCGTCTGCTGCAGCAGGTATTCCTGGACCTTGCGGGTGGGAGCCCGCGAATCGAGTACCAGCGGATTTTCGCCAGCCTCCGCGCGCTCCGGATTGTAGCGATATAGCAGCCACTGGCCGGACTCGATGGCGACTTTCTGGTCGGTCATGGACGTCGTCATGTCGATTCCGTGAGCGATGCACGACGAGTAGGCGATGATGATGCTGGGCCCGTCGAAGGCTTCGGCCTCAAGAAAGGCTTTGAGCGTGTGCTCGTCTTTCGCGCCCATGGCCACGCTGGCCACATAGACGCTGCCATAGGTCATGGCCATCATGCCAAGATCTTTCTTGGGACCGGGCTTGCCGCCCGCGGCAAACTTGGCGACGGCGCCGCGTGGCGTGGACTTTGACGCCTGGCCGCCGGTGTTCGAGTAGACCTCGGTATCGAGAACCAGCAAGTTGACATTGCGCCCGCTGGCCAGTACGTGATCGAGGCCGCCGTAACCGATGTCATAAGCCCAACCGTCGCCGCCCACGATCCACACGCTCTTTTTCACCAGCATGTCGGCGACAGCGAGAAGCTGCTTCGCCTCGGGGGAGTTGAGCTTGTGCAGCCGCTCTTTGAGGATATCGACCCGCTGGCGTTGCTCGTAGATGTCGGCTTCATCTTTCTGCTTGGCGATGAGGATTGCCGTGACGAGGTCTTCGCCCAGCGATCCCGCGACGCGCTGCAGCAACTCTCGCGCAAACTCGGTCTGCTTATCGATCGAGACGCGGAAGCCAAGACCAAATTCGGCGTTGTCCTCGAACAACGAGTTCGACCACGCCGGTCCCCGCCCATCAGCGTTCTTGGCCCATGGGGTCGTCGGCAGGTTCCCGCCGTAGATCGACGAGCAGCCGGTAGCATTGGCCACGATCGCGCGATCGCCGAAGAGTTGGGAGACCAGCTTCAGGTAAGGAGTTTCGCCGCAGCCCGAGCATGCGCCGGAGAATTCGAACAGTGGCTCCTGCACTTGTTGCTGGCGGATCGTCCCGACCTTGATTTTTCTGCGGTCGAGTTCCGGAATGTTCAGGAAGAACTCCCAGTTCTCACTCTCGGGCGCGCGCAGCGGCGGCTGGGGCACCATGTTGATGGCCTTGAGCCGCACCTCGCTCTTGTTCTTGACCGGGCAAACGTCCACGCAGACGCCGCATCCGGTGCAGTCTTCCGGAGCGACCTGGATCGTGTATTTCAGGCCCTGCCATTCCTTGTCGCGCGCGTCACACGATTTAAATGTGGCTGGAGCGCCTTCAAGGTTCTTGCGGTCGTAGACCTTGATGCGGATCACGGCATGCGGGCAAACCATGGCGCACTTGCCGCACTGGATGCAGATCTTCGAATCCCATGCCGGAATCTCTAACGCCAGATTGCGCTTCTCCCAGCGCGCCGTGGCGGTCGGAAAGGTGCCGTCGCAGGAGAACGCGCTCACCGGAAGTTCATCGCCGCGCCCGGCATAGATTGCGCCCAGCACGTCGTGCTCGAACTTAGGTGCGCCGGGGAACACGTCCGGTATCGCGATTTTGCTGGTCGCGCTCGCCGGAACTTTCACTTCGAACAGGTGCGCCAGAGTCTCGTCCACAGCCGCCATGTTCTTTTGTACGACTTCTTCGCCCTTGCGTCCGTAGGTGTCCCGGATGGATTGGCGAATGGCTTCGATGGCTTCATCACCAGGGAGCACCTTCGAAATCGCGAAGAAACAGACTTGCATGATGACGTTCATGCGCGAGCCCATCCCGGCATCACGTGCAACCGTGTAGGCGTCAATCGTATACAACTTCGCCTTTTTGGCGATCAGTTGCGACTGCACTTCGCGCGGCAAGTGGTCCCAGACTTCGTCCTTGCCAAAGGGACTGTTCAGCAGGAACGTGCCTCCTTCGACCAGCGTGCTCAGCATGTCGTAGCGCTCGAGGAATATCCACTGGTGGCAGGCGATGAAGTTGGCCTTCGAGACCAGGTAGCTCGACCGAATCGGCTGTGGGCCGAAACGGAGATGGGAGACGGTCATGGCGCCAGACTTCTTCGAGTCATAAACAAAATATCCCTGCGCGTAGTTGTCGGTGTTTTCGCCGATGATTTTGATGGAATTCTTGTTGGCGCCGACCGTGCCATCCGCACCCAGACCGTAGAACATGGCGCGAATCACGCTGTCTGGTTCGGTCGAGAACGAGGCGTCATAGTCGAGGCTGGTGTGCGTGACGTCGTCGTGAATTCCAATTGTGAAGTGACCTTTCGGTTGGCTCTGCTTCGAATTGTCATAAACCGCCTTCACCATCGCCGGAGTGAATTCTTTGGACGACAAACCGTAACGCCCGCCCACGACCAGTGGAGCGTTCTTCAGCCGGCCGTAGCCCAGCTTCAATCCTTCGTGCAGAGCGTTGATCACGTCGAGGTACAGAGGCTCGCCGATTGCTCCTGACTCCTTCGTGCGATCCAGTACCGCAATCTGACGTACGCTCGCAGGCAGAGCTTCGACGAACGACTTCACGCAGAACGGACGATACAGGCGGACTTTCAGCAGTCCGACTTTTTCTCCGTGCGCATTCAAGTTCTCGACGCTTTCATGCGCGACCTCGGCGCCCGAGCCCATCATCACGATGACGCGCTCGGCATCAGGTGCACCAACGTAGTCGAATAGTTGGTAGGAGCGTCCTACGACCTCGGCAAACTTGTTCATGACCCCCTGCACCTTGGCCGGCGCGGCGTCGTAGAAGGGATTGGCGGTTTCGCGAATCTGGAAAAAGACGTCAGGATTCTGCGCCGTGCCGCGTAGCACCGGGTGGTCCGGCGAGAGCGCCCGCTGGCGGTGCTCGATGACACGGTCCAGGTTGATGAGCGCCCGCATATCGTCTTCGTTGAGCATCTCGATCTTGTTGACTTCGTGCGAGGTGCGGAATCCGTCAAAGAAATGCAGGAAGGGAATGCGGGTCTCGAGCGAGGCAGCATGCGCGATCAGGGCCAGGTCCATGGCTTCCTGCACCGAGTTCGAGCAGAGCATGGCCCATCCTGTGGTACGGCAGGCCATTACGTCAGAGTGGTCGCCAAAAATCGAAAGCGCATGAGTAGCCAAGGTGCGAGCCGTGACGTGAAACGCCGTCGGTGTCAGTTCGCCCGCGATCTTGTTCATGTTTGGGATCATGAGGAGCAATCCCTGAGAGGCGGTGAAAGTCGTTGATAGCGATCCGGTCTGCAAGGCGCCATGCACCGCACCGGCGGCCCCGCCCTCGCTCTGCATCTCGATGACGTGGGGCACGCTGCCCCAGGCGTTAGGCACGGTCTCCGACGCCCACTGGTCCGCCCACTCGCCCATCGGCGATGAAGGTGTGATGGGGTAAATGGCGATCACCTCGCTTACGCGATAAGCGACGTGTGCGACCGCCTCGTTGGCGTCCATCGTCTTGAACTTGCGCTTCATGACATCCCCCGTTCGAAATCGTCACAGCAGCCACCGGAGTGGCTGGCGATGTTTTCAGGATGCAGGATGGAGGGTGTGGATGTCGGGACGTGGATTCACACACGGGTGTGATTAGGATCACAAACGGAACGCGGGACATGGGGCCCGAGCGGATGCGAATCCCGTCGCGCCAGACTAACCGCCATCAAATCATTAACTTACGGTCCGGTTCCGCCGGTATGGCAGTCAGCGCAGTTGACCTGTGTCAGATCTCCCAAATCGACCGGGTGCTGGAATGCCGGTGGCGCGACGGCGGCCACGTTGGCGGTGCCGTCGGTTTCGGACATGACGGTGTGGCACTGGTTGCAGTCCCGCCCAACCACCCTGCCGTCAGCACTGACGTGCTGCCCGTCGTGACAGCGGAAGCAACCGCTGTAGTAGTAGTGGCCCAGATTGTTGGGATGGGTCTGCCAGTTTAGCTTCATTTCAGGGAACGCCGTGCGCCGGAAAATCTGCTGGACCTCGGTGACGGCGTTGCGAATCTCCAACTGCTTGGTCTTCGCCACATCCGGATACTTGCTCTCGTAGAAACCTTGCAGTCCGCTCGCAATCCCTTGCATGGCGGCGTCGGTCGTAGCATAGGTTCCGGTCAGGACGGTAACCGCCTCCTGCTTGATGAAGGGCAGGGAAACGTCAAGTCGGCGTGCCAGCAGTGACTGATCGATTGACTGGTCCGGCGGAACGTAGATATGGGTAGGGCGGTTGTGGCAGTCCACGCAGTCCATGTGGTGCCTCTCCGCCTTGGCAATCTGATCTCTGCTCAGGGTCGAGTCTTTGGCGTAATACTCAGTGACGCGTCCCTGCGTGTCTTCGACGTGGATGTAGGGAATGGTCTGGCGCTTATCATCGGCCGCCACATAGTCGATCTTGTTGCCGATGTTCATGTGCCAGTGGATGCCTGAGGGAGCACCAGTGGCCGGGTCGCCTCCCCCGGTCTTGATCAGCATCGTGACCTGGCGAAATGTGTTCTTCTCATCGTTGGCGTAGTGGGAGAAGATCTTCAGTTGCCCGCCATAGAACTTCTTCGGCCAGTGGCACTGCTCGCAAGTTTCCTGCGCGGGACGCAAATTGTGTACTGGCGTAGGAATGGGCCGCGGAAACGTATTGAAGACCGTTGCAAAAACCTGACGGCTGCCGGACAGCTTTGATTTCACGAACCACGTCGCCCCGGCCCCGACATGGCATTCAGCACAAGCCACGCGGGCATGGGGAGAAAGCTGGTAAGCCGTGTATTCCGGACTCATGACCGTGTGACACAACTGTCCGCAGAAGGCGGTCGATTCGGTGAACTCGTATGCCTTGTAGCTGCCCGCTCCACTCACGGCGACAAACACGACCAGAAACGTTGTAAAGGCGACGACCGCGCTGCGCTGCATCGGATCGTTGAGGTCCACGCGGGGATAGAAAGCAGACGGCGCCGCGTGCTTCCGTCTCTCCAGGAGTACGCCGGCCAGCATGAGCAACAGACCAAGAATGAGAAACGCGGGCGACACCATGTAGGCCAGAATTCCGATGTACGGACTCGGCCGCACCGCGATCTGATCAATGAGAAAGAAGAGGAAAATGTTGGCGACGCTGACAATCCCCAGCGCCACTCCCGCAAGGCTGACCGGGTTCCGCATGAGCATGCGCGAGCGGTGCCAGGGTTCCACCGCCGGTGGAGGAGA
>CAVRCR010000065.1:0-82983 GCA_963719615.1 uncultured Acidobacteriaceae bacterium
GGCTGCCATCCCCAGCGTCGACGTCAGAAATGCCGGATTTTGGGCCAGGCCGAGAATGGTACCCGCTCCGGAGTCTCCTTCAGCGAATCGAACTGCCCCCGCTCCGGCTCCTTCAAAAACAAGACAGCCAACGCCAGCACGAAGCCCGGGGCCGCGGCCACGTAAAACGGAAATCTCCACCCGTGATGTGGTGCCAGATACCCGCCCAACAGATATCCAGCGGCCGAGCCCACCGGAATCGCGAGATAAAAAACTCCCAGAATCCGCCCACGTATTTTCTCCGCAAAGAGATCCGCCACAAACGTCGGCGCAATGGTGACAAACGTCGCCTCGCCCACGCCCACCAGCGTGTGCCGGACCAGCAACTCTGTGTAGGTATGCGTGACCGCAGTAAGCAGCGTGAGCCCGCTCCAGAACAGCGCTCCGAGCACAATGATTAGTTTGCGCGAGTAACGGTCGGCCAGCGGCCCCACAAACGGCGCCGCAATCATGTAGAAACCAAGAAATGCGCTGGTCAAATACCCGATCTGTCTATTCGTCAGGTGAAACTCATCCTGCACCAGCGGTTGCACCGCGAACAGCACGTTGCGATCTACATAATTGAGCAGATTCAGCGCCGTCAGAACAATCAGAGCGGTGCGAGGTTGGAGATCAGATTGTGTCACACGTCCAGCGAATATAGCATGACGAACGGAATCCCTACCGCCGCCGCTTCGGCCGCGGCCACTTCGCTACAATGGTCGTGGAAATCCCCCCTCGCGGACGGAATTCGCCCTTGACTTCGGCCCACACCGGCTTCGCCCACTTCACCACATCCTCTAGCACCTGGTTGACAACGTTCTCCTGAAAAATTCCCAGGTTCCGGTAGCTCTGCAAATACTCCTTCAACGATTTCAGTTCCAGGCAGCTTTTATCCGGCGTGTAGCGGATCGTTAACGCCCCAAAATCCGGCAGCCCGGTCTTCGGACATACCGACGTGAACTCGGGGTCATCCACCACAATCTCGTAGCCGGGAAACTGGTTCGGCCAGGTCTCGATCTCCGGAAACGCGGCATCGAGACCGGCAGCAGCGTGCTCAGGCGTGTAGCGAGGCGATTTCACCATGAATCTATTGTAGCGGGAGCACGTGTGGCGGAGGCCGGTGCAGCCGATTGCGCAGTGCCCGCATCCAAACAGATACCGCACCTGGGGCACGTAGCGTATATGCGGCGGCCTCCGGAATGGTAAATTACTGCTTACAGTAGTTCCTGCCTCACCCTGAAAGACAACAGGTTGGCACCGACGAACAATTCGAACACACCGTCGCGCCGCCGGTGGATATGGCCCGTGCTCGCCATAGTCGCGGTGGCCGTGTTTTATTCTTATCTTCACCAGACTCCAGTGAAGGCCCGGGTTACGACGGTGCAGCGCGGTCCGATCCGCAGCCTGGTTTCCACCAACGGCAAGATCGAGCCCATTCAAAATCTTGAGGCTCACGCCCCCATCTCGACCACGGTGAAGCGTCTGTTGGTCAAGGAGGGCGACCACGTGCGCAAGGGTCAGCTCCTGCTGCAACTCGATGATGCCGACATACGCTCGCAGGCAGCTCGAGCTCAGGCCCAGATCAAGGCGGCGCAGGCCGAACAGTCTTCGCTCAAGACCGGGGGCACGCAGGAAGAAGTCCTGACCTTGAATTCGCAAACCATCAAGGCACAGAGCGCGCGCGATGCGGCCCAGCGCAATCTCGAGGCACTGCGCCGTCTGCAACAGGAGGGCGCTGCCTCCCCAGGGGAAGTTCGGTCTGCGGAAGATACTCTAAAGCGCGCCCAGGCTGACCTCACGCTGGCGGAGCAGAAAAAGGCCGACCGCTACTCACCTCCGGAAGTTGCCAAGGTCCAAGCGCAGGCTTCGGAAGCTCAAGCCGCCTACGACGCCGCCGAGGACGCGCTCAGCAAGTCCAGCGTTCGCGCTCCGTTTGACGGTGTTGTCTATTCCCTGCCCGTCAAGCAGGGTGCCTTCGTGCAGGCGGGCGACTTGCTCTTACAGGAGGCCGACCTCTCGCGCGTGCTGGTGCGCGCCTTCGTCGACGAACCTGACATTGGCCGTCTTCAGGCGGGACAGATAGTGGAAATTACCTGGGACGCCGTCCCGGGCCGAACCTGGACGGGCAGGGTGAGCACAGTCCCTTCGACTGTGAAAGTGCGTCTGTCCAGGAATGTCGGCGAGACCACGTGCTTGATCGACAACCATGACCTGCGTCTGCTGCCCAACGTCAATGTTGGCGTCACCATCGTGGTTGCCCAACATGACAATGTCCTAACCCTACAGCGGGATGCGGTGCACGTCGACGACAGCAAACCCTACGTCTTCCAGATCATCAACAATCGCCTGAAGCGTCAGCCCGTCGAGATTTCATTACAGAATCTCACCCGCGTCGAGATCTCCAGCGGCCTTAACGAAGGTGCCTCGGTCGCATTGCCTTCAGAAGACTCCAAAGCGCCGCTCTCCGACGGCGCTTCGGTCAAAGTGGTGCCCTAACCGATGCGGTGTGTTGATCTACGGCTCCGTTTTCGCTTCCAGCCCTGGAGACTTTTGTTTTCCGGATTGCTCGGCGTGGTCGCACTTTTGTCGCCGGCGAGTGCCGCCGCCTCCGCGAAAGAACTGCTCGCGGCGGGCCGCGTGGACGACGCCATCCAGACACTGCAGCGCCAGATCGAACTCTCCAGTACCGATGCCGATTCCTACAACCTGCTCTGCCGCGCTTATTTCATGCTGGAAGATTGGGATCGTGGCATTGCCAATTGCGAACGCGCCCGCAACCTTGATCCGCACAAGGCGCTTTATCACCTCTGGCTGGGCCGCATCTACGGAGAAAAGGCAGATCGTGCCGGGTTCCTGTCCGCCGCCGGGCTCGCGAAAAAAGTCCGCTCTTCGTTCGAACGCGCGGTGGAACTTGACCCCCAAAGCTGGGAAGCCCGCGCCGATCTCGCCGAGTTTTATTTGGAAGCCCCCGGTATCGTGGGCGGCGGCAAAGAGAAAGCACAAGCTCAGGCCGACGCGATCGCGACACTCAATCCCGCTCTGGCGCACTGGATTGCCGCTCATATTGCAGCAAAAAACCACGACTCTGCTTCAGCAGAGCGCGAGTATCGCGCTGCTATCGCTGCCAATCAAACTCTCGGCCGCGCCTGGGTTGATCTCGCTGGTCTTCTTCTCCGCAATAATCGGCTGGACGATATGGAGCAAGTCCTGCGTAACCTCCAATCCGCACCCGTCGAACAGCATGAGGCGTTGCGCGACGGCGCCAGCATCCTGCTGCGCGCGAGCCGCGACTTGCCCCTGGCAGCTCGTCTTCTGCGCCGCTATCTCTCCGCGCCGGTTGAAGAATGTCCCGCATTCAAAGCGCACGACATGCTCGGACAATTACTCGAAAAGCAGGGGGACCGCCAGGCGGCTGCCGACGAATACCGTGCCGCCCTCGCACTCGCACATGGTTACGTGCGCGCTCAAGCCGACTTGAAGAGGATCCAGCCGTGACGATGTTGGAAAGGCGGGTGCCTCAGCCTATGCGCGCCTTTTGCGAGAGGGTGGGAGTCTTGATTGTACTCGCGCCCCCATCTGACATTTAGAATCTCGCTGGCATCCAAATTATTCATACAATCATTTCCAACTCAATCTGGAAGGGACGCAATGAAAAACCCGTGCCGAGGTGCGATGCGCGCAAGATGGATAATGGCGGTCATATTAATTCCCGCTGCCTTGCTGGCAGAGCCGGTCCCTCTCAAGCGTGTCGTCCAGCTCGCCTTGGCTCACGCCACCGGCGGAGCAATTGCAGCGGCCGACGAACAGCGGGCCGCCGCCGGCTATCGCGAACTCAAGGACAACTACGTCCCACAACTCTCCACGGGCGCCGGGCTTGGCTATTCTTACGGATTCCCCCTCGGGCTTGAGGGATCCGCGCCATCGCTATTCAACCTCAACGCTCAGTCGGCGCTGCTGAACCCGTCGTTGCGCGATTTTGTGCGCGCCGCGAAAATCGATTCTGCCGTCGCCTCTCTCAAGAACAAAGACCAGCGCAATCAGATCATTCAGGATGCGGTCTTGAGCTACGCGGAACTCGCCAAGTGGGAACAGCGCCTGGCTCAACTGCAGGAAACCGAAAGCCAAGCAGAAAAAATGCAGGCCGCAGTCGCCGAGCGCGTCAAAGAGGGCGTGGACAGCGAACTGGACGGCACTCGGGCGCGCTTGTCAGCGGCGCGCGTACGCCTGCGTGTTACCGAAGCCCAGGGCGCAGCCGATGTGTTGCGCGAGCATCTCTCCAAGCTCACCGGACTTCCCGCCGCCGGCCTTCAGACTGAGACCGACGCGCTTCCCGACTTCCCTGCGCTGCCACAGGACGCAACCGCGCCTGCCCACGCCCCGGATGTGAATCCAGGCGTTCAGGCTGCCGTCGAGCACGCACGAGCCCAGTATCTGCGCGCCGAAGGAGAGCATCGGTCTTTCTGGCCCAGCTTCGACTTCGCCGCTCAGTATGCCTTGCTTTCGAAGTTCAACAACTTCCAGAATTACTACATTCCTTCGAAACCCTGCGTCGTATCCGGTATTTCGGTTCTCTGCACCACCAACAGCTTCCAGCAAAATAACGCCACGATCGGAGTTTCCATTCGATTTCCGTTGTTCAACGCTTCGCAGCGTGCGCGCGCGCAGGCCGCCGATGCCGATGCCTTGAAAGCTACCAAGCAGGCGGAAGCGGCTCGCAACCAGGTTTCCGAAGAGACCCTTCGCCTGCAGCACGCCGTTGCTCAAATGCAGGCCGCGCGTGACGTTGCCCAACTGGAATACGAAATCGCTCAGAAGAACCTGGCTGCGGTTCAGACCCGCATGGATGAGGGCACCTCCACGATTCACGACCTCGACGACGCCCGTTCCCAAAGCAGCGAGCGCTTTATCGCACTGCAGGACGTCACCTTCGAGCTCGAGCGAGCGCAACTCGGTCTCCTGCGTTCAACTGGAGATCTGGAGAAGTGGGCCCTTGGCACGCCCTAGTGAGATAACTCAGAGTCACGCCCGGTAGCGGGTATGTGACGTGTGAGACAATTTCCTTCCAATTCTGTAAGAATGAAACCATCCCCTCCGATTCGGCATCAGAAGGCTCCGGTCCCCGCGGCGCGGGCTGGAACACCGGAGTTGTTATCGCCTCTGAGCTTTTCCATTGTTGCCATTGCCCTGGTCATTGGTATCTTCGCGGCTTACAGCCCTGCGCTGAATTTTCAATTCATTCTCGACGATCACCGTTTCGTAAACGATCCCCGCGTGCAGTCCTCCGGTCACGTCTGGGAATACTTTACGAATTACGTATGGGCGCAATTCACTGGCGGGCCAACGAGTTTCTACCGTCCGGTTTTTGTTTTGTGGATGAGGCTCAATTTCATCCTGAGTGAAATGTCTCCCTGGGGATGGCATTTCCTCAGCATCATGAAACATGTGTTGGTCGCCGTTCTGCTGGGACTGCTGGTTTGGAAGCTGTTGCGGGATCGCAGCGCCGCAGCGATGGCCGGCGCACTGTTCGCGCTGCATCCTGCGCACACAGAATCGGTGGCATGGGTGACCGTTCCTGATCCACTCATGTCCGCCGCAATCTTAGGTAGCGTGCTCTGCTACCTCCGGTATGCCGACCGACTCTCAGCCCACAGCTCGCTGCCAGCGGGCAAATCCGGCAGAAGACTCCGCAAGCCAAGTCAGGCCAAGGCCCGATCGTCGGCGGCGTGGTTGATCGCCTCCGCTTTTCTTTGCCTGGTTTCTCTCTTCGCGAAGGAAACCGCCATAGTGTTGATCCCGGTACTCTTTGCACTGGCACTCACGATGCCAAGCCCCAAGCACGAAGATGCTAACCTCAGATCGCACCTGTTCCGTGCGTTACGCCAGACCATTCCGTTCCTCAGCGTGACGGTGATTTACCTGCTCTTGCGCCTTCATGCTCTGGGAGGACGCCTCGGCGCCCGCACTCAGAACCTGCCTTGGAGCACGGTCGCACGATCGGTACCGGCAACTCTTTGGTTCTACCTGAAGGTGCTGCTGTGGCCGGTGCGGCTGCGTGCTTTTGCCGACTCCAGCCAGGTCGATACATTCTCCGCGCGTGATGTCCTGCTGCCAGGGCTAGGCGTAGGCTGCGCCTTAATGGTCTTAGCAGCGGCTTTGCTCTGGGTCTGGAAAAAGGCCCGCGATTTACCTGATCGAGAGGCGGCCGGTGTCGAGTGCGCGCTGGTCTTAGGTTCTCTCTTCCTGGTGTTTCCAATTCTTCTCGCCTTGAACCTGAACGCGCTTAACCCAGGAGACTTTTTGCACGGCCGATACACCTATCTGTCCTTGACGGGCCTGATGCTTCTGCTCGCGATCGGATGGCACCTGATGGACGAACTTCGCATCGCTTCGCTGGCGGTGGCGGGCATGCTGGCGATTGTCTTCACCGTGTTTACGGTGAGACAGGAAAGTGCGTGGAAAGATGACTTAACAGTATTCACCGTGGCTCATCAAGCCGCACCGCACAACACTCCGGTCGCGCTGAACCTTGCGCGGGCTCACGTGCAGGTGGCATTGCAGCTCGGCGAGGCCGGCCGCTGCAACGAGGCTGTGGTCACCTTCAACGAAGTGATCAGAGAATTTCCGCAGGATTGGTATGCCTGGGCCGGTCTGGGAGAATGTCAGCTACAACTCAACGATCTGGCAAAGGCCGAGCAGTCCCTCCATCGCGCTGCCGAACTCTCACACGAGCCTCGCGTCATGCAAGAGTGGCAGGAACTCCGAGCCCAAATGGGCCTGCCTTCCGCGTCTCAATGAATCTCTGGAATCGGTACTCTCTTACAGCTTCCCGCGCAGTGTCTTCACTACCTGGTGGATCGCCTTCTCATCGCGGCGGTACCAACGCCACTGCCCCTGCTTCACGGCCGCGACCAGTCCGGCCTTCGTCAGGATGGCCATGTGGTGAGAGATGGTAGATTGCGAAAGGTGAACTTTTTCTTCGATGTCCCCTGCGCACAAGCAGCTTCCAGTACCAGCGCCCGTGCCCGCGGCTTTCGCCTCTAGTGCACCCTCTTTCAACGCCCGCAAAATGCGGCGCCGGGTCGGGTCGGCAATGGCGCGAAGCGCACGATCGAGCGAAGCGTCGGCAGACATGGCTAGCCTCAGGAATACCCCGATAATCGACGGGTGTCAATGTAAGAAATCGCAGAAATTTGGTGTCACGGTGGGCACCCGCCCCCACAGGAACCTTCTTCGCTAGTTCGGTGTCCATTCGTCACAGACGCAGGTATTCGTCGCTGAACTATCAGAACGGGCCCAGTATCGTGCCAAACAGGAAGGAAAACCATCTAGCCTATTCCCGAAGAGGAGTTCCAGCATGAACACTCTCGATCAGATTCGCGAATCGGCGCCGAGACCAATCACCCGATGGTTGCCGCCAATTGCGGCCCTGCTTGCCGGAGGAACTGTTGCCTCTGTTGTGTGCCGTTTGCCGCTAGTGCATTCTCTGTCTTGGACCGCGTTACTGATTTCATCCGTCGAGCGGGCGCTGGCAGTATTCCTGGCCAGTTCGGTGGCCGCTTGGGGCTCTCACTTGATCCAGCCACCTACCGTACGCCTGGCTCCTCCACGTCTCATCTTAAAGGCATCGCTCGATGCGGTTTGGCTTGCTCCGCTCGCGCTTTTCATGCAAGAGAACTCAGCATGGGCGATGGCAATGGCCACCGTCCTGGTGGCTAGCGTTGCCAAATCTCTTCACTTAATAAAAGACTGGGGCGATCAGGCTGATGGGAGCGAATCACTAGTCCTTTCCCTCAGTCCCATCGCGTTCAGCCCGCCAGAATCGTCACCTGGGTTCTGGCGACTGGTCCGCGCCGTCGGCGCGGCATTGTGCGCTCAAACCGGTACGTTAGCTGGTTTTGCTGGTTACCCGTTCACCGCTGCAACGCTTGTAGGCATCAGCTCCGGTGTGTGGTCGTGGTCTTTCTTCATGGACGCCTCTCAAGACAATTGGCAGAACTCCCGATGGTCGCAATCGAGATCGCGCATTCTCCTCATCGTGGCGATGGCAATCGTTTTCACGGCGGGTGGGTTGGCTCGATATCTTCGGAGCACCTACCGGATTGCTGGCTTCGGTGTCCCCTCCCGGCATCACTCGAGCCACGCAGCTACTGCTGCGGACCGACGCAGGGAACCTGGTGGCGAGAAGGCATCGGAAGGTGACGAGCCGCGCGGGCACTCAGGCAGCGAGAAGGCGTCCGAAGGTCCATTTCCAACTGCGAGGGAGGCCAACTCCGGCGTCATCCTCTGGCCCGCGCAACAGACGTACACCAAGCTGGTAGCGCCAGTTCCGGCGATGGGAAACGGCCTGCTCAAGAGCAGTCGGAGCGCAAAGCCATTGATTATTCCGTTCGACGGCGTCTATTGGTTTTTCAAAGCGCCTGATCTGCACCCACCCAGCACTTCTCGTCAAGCACACGGGAGCCCCGAACTGCTCGACATTCACTCCACGGACCGGCGTCCGTTGTCAATGGAGGCGCACGAGCATTTCGGCAGCATGATAAGCGTGGATTGCTGTAGCAGAATTCAGATATCGATTCGAAACGCGGATCTCTACTCAGAAACGGTCTCTCTGGAACTTCTCCTGGTCAATTCCAGCTTGCCCGGGAAGCCCTCGCAGTCTCTCGGGAGGGTTATGGCCAAGTCCGCACGCCCCTGGAACATCTACGAAAAGCCGTCGCCTACCGCTGAGACATTGAACTTCGCCATGCCGGCCAATCTTTCACTCCGACGTTTTGATGAAGTGATGATCGTGTTTCGACTGGCGGCCTTCCGGGCGGATGATGGGGCCAAGATTGCCATCGACCACTTCGTGCTTGTTCCGCGCGGGCTGTGACGGTTCGGGGTGTTACCGGTTCAGAAAACTATTTCGCTCGCTTTCGGAGCGCTCACTTCTTCACGATCGGGCTGTACCCATCACCAATCAGCCGCGTGCGCATCGCCTCGGCATCTTTGACGTCCTGGAACGGCCCCACCTGCACACGAAACAGCTTGTCAGACGTGACTTGCGCCGCCACGAAGGCGGGATACTGCTTCTTCTTGAGCGCGTCGACCAGCGAGTCTGCGTCTTCCTGCTTGCTCACGGCGGCCACCTGCACGAAATATCCGCCGGTCGGAAGAATTGTCGTTGAATCCGGAGTGCCCGCCGGTGGCGTCGGCGCTGTGTTCGCATTGGCGGGTGTCGCTGCGGCTGCCGTATCGGTTTTCGAGTCTGCCGCTGGCGTCAGCTCGGGGTTAGCGTCCTTCTGTTCGACGGACTTATAGAACGTCATCGGCGCCGCAGCCGATCCGCCGTTTGCCTTTGCGCCGGGAATTGCCGGAGCAACTGCTGCGCTGGCGGCGGCGATCGTCGGTTCCGACTTCCGTCCGAGCGAATATCCCAGCGCGAAGAAAAGCGCGCACACTCCCACCAGTCCAAAAAACAGCACCAGAAGCTTGCCGGTTCCAAGCGTAATCTCAGTATCTTCTGCCGTAGCCATGTTCAACTCCAATTACTACGTGCAATCAACATGCACTCCACCGCTCCGTAGAACATCGCGCTACCTACGCCGTTTTCGCCGGTGCCGCCGGCGCTGGACTCGCGCTCGGCGCAGCCAACAGCTTCTGGATCCCCGAGAAGAAATCCACCGGCACCGGAAACACCACCGTCGTATTCTTCTCGACACCAATTTCGGTCAAAGTCTGCAAGTAACGAAGCTGTACGCTGACCGGCTCGCTCGACAGTAAATGTGCCGCGTCCACCAGTCGCTGCGCCGCCGAGAATTCGCCCTCGGCGTGAATAATCTTTGACCTCTTCTCGCGCTCCGCCTCGGCCTGCTTGGCCATGGCGCGAAGCATCGATTCCGGCATGTCGACCTGTTTGACCTCGACGTTGGTGACCTTCACGCCCCAGGGCGATGTGTGGGTGTCGAGAATGCTCTGCAGCCGCAGATTGATCTTCTCCCGATGAGACAGCAGTTCGTCGAGTTCCTGCTCGCCAAGCACCGAGCGCAATGTGGTTTGGGCAAACTGCGAAGTCTGGTAGACATAGTTTGAAACTTCGACCACCGCCTTCCGGGGCTCAATCACGCGCAGGAAGATGACGGCGTTAACCTTCAGCGTGACGTTGTCGCGGGTAATGATGTCCTGCGGCGGCACCTCCAGCGCCTCCTGCCGCAGTGATACGCGCACCATGCGATCGATTGGCGAGAAAACCAGAATGACTCCCGGCCCCTTGGCTGCGGGCAGCAGCCTCCCCAGGCGAAAAATCACACCGCGCTCATACTCGGCCAGAATCTTGATGGAACTCAGAAGATAAATAACCGCGATAATGATGGCGATGGTGGTGAAGCCAAAACCGAACGCTTCCACAGGAACCTCCACGATCGAGCGCAAACTGCTCCTACCGCGGATTGTATAGCAGCGGGAAGAAGACGGGGTGCAATTCACGAGGCAGCAGGGTTGCTTGGCTTGATGCGCGGGTGTTGGCGCAGCAAGTTAGACCACTGGATGTTGGAGGTCTTGTGGGGAGTACTGCCTTACGATCCCGACTTGGCGACCTGAATCCGGCTCGCGTCCACCGGGATCTCCCGCTGAATCTCCATTTCGATGGACGTTCCCACGCCGAGCCTCACGTCAGGACCATGCTTGAGCAACGCCCACGCCACTCCCGCGGCCGCGCCCAGCCCGGCGCCGACCCGCGCCCCGTTCAGGCCGCCGGTAGCCAAACCACCGGCCGTAGCGCCTCCCATGGTTCCAATCGCGCCGCCTTTGGCCGCGTCTTCAATCTTCTTGCCCGTAGTCTTGTCCTGCTGGATCGTCCCCTCTTTGTCCTTGACCGAAGTATTCTCCGACCCAGGCATGTTCTCCACCGATGCCGGAAGCATTACGGTGTAGCCGCTCGGATAAATCATGGTCGTAAAGTGCATCAGGATTTCAGCCCGCCCCTTCACCCGTCCGGCGCGCTCCACGTGCGAAATCTTCCCCTGAATATAGGTTCCCGCCGGCACCACGACGCGCTCGTTCACCACAAACGGAAACGCCGTTTCCGCGTAGACCGCATCGCCTTCGCGCGCATTCTTGGTGGAGATGGCCTGCTTCAGTAAAAGCGGAATCTTCGAACCCTCCGGAATCACCGCAGCATTCGGATCAGACTCAGTTGCCCGAGCGGGGGCTGCACTTAACTGCTTAGCCGAACCCGGAGAATTCGCCTGATTCGAATCAGCCGCCTGAGCAGCAGCGTTTGCAGGCTTCGGAGCATCCGCCTGCCCCCAAGCCATACCCGAAACCAGCAGCACCGCCCAGAGTCCGCGCATCCCGCACCTCCCGAAGCAAAACCACCGCCCAAACTCAGACTGAGGTTACCACGGTTCGATGACGGCTAAGATGCGAAGTTGCTGGCAGACGCTGCCCCGCGGCCTACCCTTCCCGAATCAGCGATCCTTCTTCTCCCCTTGTCCGAAGGTGAATAGGTCGAAGTCCCACGTAAGATTCACGTTTCCTTCGATGGGAGCGATCAGAGATGGTGTCGTGGCCCGGTCATTGCCTGGCCCGGGAGTTTGAACCCCCGCATTGACATCCGCCTCTAGTTTCAGCCCCTTGGGCAGACCGAGCGTCTTGTGCAGATCCAGGTCGAACTCCACACCGCCCTTGACCTGATCGGACTGTTTCCCGCCCTGCCATTGGTGAGAGTACTTCAAGAACGGAGAGAGCGAGACATAGTCATTCTTCAGGAGGTCGTCGGCCTGCACCTGGACGTTACCGACAATGGTAGATTTGTCGCCCAGCGTACTCCCAACAGAAGCGCCGCGATGATCCTTGTCCAAAGGAACATCGTACTCGGCACCGACGGTAAGCTTGATCTTCCCATCCCCCAGCGCCCACCCCGTCAACAGCGAGAGATCGAACTCGGTCTTTTGGTCAAGTTCAAGCGTGTCGGGCTTGAGCTTCGTGCCCGTGCCCGACCTTCCTGTCCACATCGGTACCGCCCCGCCTACTCCTACGTTCGGGGTAAAGGTCAGTGTCCAAGGCTTATCGTCATCATCATCATCTGCGTTCGCCTTCGGTTTAGTGTCGGGAACCGCCGGCTTCACGGGAGTGCCGGGCGTTTTGTTGGGCGGAAGTGAAGACGATCCTGACGAGCCATAACGTGCCCCAGAACCCCCCGGATTACCGCCTGACCAACGAAGCGGAGGATGCTTTAAGCGTTTGCGCAGCAGAGATCCGCGGAAGCGCAGCAATGGAGGCAGCATCACTCGGGTCTTGGGACAGAGACAGCCACTTGACGGCAGGCTCCAACGCTGCTGAAACTCTTTCAAGGCCAGCTCGGTGTCGAGTCGGAGCATCCCATCTTCGAGCAGGTACGGCCAGCGGAGGCCGCCGCTGGTCAACCATTCCGGCCCGAAGTATCCGCCCATGTAACGGTTCAAAAGACACTGCGCGCGGTAGACCTGCAAATGATTGTCGCCACGCTTGAACCAGCAGAGTCTTTCCGGATTCGGCTCAGCCTTGGCCGAGAAGAACATGCCGGAGGAATATCGCTGGCAGACCGACAACGGCTGCGGAAATAACCAGGAACTGTCGTAGGACGGGGAATCCGAAGGTATGTCGAGAATATCCATGCTGACCTCCCATGCCTAGGATAGTGACCCCGCCACGGCCGACGTTTCACCAAAAAGGCAAAGCTGACACGGATTAGGCGCTATTTGTAGATCAAGTATTTCTCCCGCACCATCTGAAACTTCTCCAAACCGTCCTGCCAATCCTGCGCAATCCGTCGCGGATCTTGCCCCGCCATCAACGCGTCGTATACGCTCTGATTCACAAGCAAATCGGTCATGCGCTCGATTTTGAAGTCCGCGGCATACAACTTGTGGAGCGCCGCCGCCAGCTCAATCCCCAATTCCGGCGCATCAAACCCGTTCCGATCCGTAACAATGATGTTCACTCCCGAGCAGGTCTGCCCAGTGTAGACGGCCGAAGTCGGCGTAAAGCTTACTGGAACGAAACGCACTCCCGCAATCCCCCGCCCGTTCAAATAAGCGGCCAGTTCCCTGCTCTTGATCCAGGGTGCGCCCACCAGTTCAAACGGAGTGTCGGTGCCCCGTCCCACGGAAATGTTTGTGCCCTCAATCAACGCCACGCCGGGATAGAGCGACGCCTCGTAGACGCTCCGCAGATTCGGCGACGGATTCACCCACGCCAGCCCCGTCGCATCAAACCAGTCCCCGCGCTGCCATCCATCCATCGGCACAACGGTCAACTTTGCGTTGATGTTCCGCTCCGCGTTGAACATCTTGGCCAGTTCGCCCAGGGTCATCCCGTGGCGCGGTGGCACGGTCCAGTAGTTCGTGAAATTCTCCCGCCCCGAATCGGAAACCGGGCCCTGCACAAACGACCCTGTAACCGGATTCGGCCGGTCCAGCACAATCAACTCCACGCCAGCCTGTGCCGCCGCTTCCAGAAAGTATCCCAGCGTCGTCTCGTAGGTATAAAACCGCGCACCGGCATCCTGAATGTCAAACACCACCGTATCCAAAATCTTCATCACATCCGCGGGTGGACGCCGCGCCGAGTCGGTCCCGCCGTAGACGCTGTACACGGGCACGCCGGTTGCCACATCGGTCGAATTACCGACGTGGGTCGTGTCCAGTTCTCCGGTCACTCCGTGCTCCGGACTGAAGATCGCCTCCAGCGAGACTCCCGGCGCCTGCGCCAGCACATCAATCGTCCGCCGCCCCTCGGCATCGAGTCCTGTCTGATTCGTCAGCACCCCAATCTTTCTCTTGCGGCCGGCAACCTGCAGCACATCGAACCCATGCTCCTCCAGTACTTCGATCCCCGTCTTCACGCTGCCATTCCGCGAACTCATCCGCCGCGCCGCGCTCTGGGCTTCGTTGTATCCGGTGATGCTCTTCCAGCGCAGCGCGTCCTTCTCGGTTGGGTTCAAGGCCAGAGCCGCAGCCACTTCGGTCGCCACCTTAGACCGTAGCGCAATGGCGTTCCCTTTGCCGCGTGGATGGACCGCATTCGTCAGCAAAATGATGTAGGTCTGTGTCGTTGGATCGATCCACACCGACGTTCCCGTAAACCCTGTGTGCCCAAACGAACCCACGGGCAACAGATCGCCGCGATTCGACGAAAACGGAGAATCAATATCCCATCCAAACCCGCGCAGTACAGGCGCTGCCGGGGGCTGCTCGGGCGAAGTCATCTTCTCCACCGCGACCGCCGACAGAATCCCTCCGCCGCCGTTCAATAATGCCTGGGCAAACTTTGCCAGATCGTCGGCCGTGGAAAACAATCCTGCGTGTCCCGCCACGCCACCCATCCGCCGCGCCGTCGGATCATGCACCACCCCGCGCAGCATGTGTTCGCTCTCGTCGTACTGCGTGGGCGCGATCTTCGCGCGCCACAATGGCGGAGGCACGAATCGCGTCTGCACCATCTTCAGCGGCGCAAAAATATGCTTGGCCGTGTACGTATCGAGGGTCTCGCCCGAGACGCGCTCCACCAGTGCCCCGAGCACAATGAAATTGATGTCGCTGTAGGTGAATCCGGAGCCCGGTGTCTGCGCCGGGGTCTCGGCGAACGCCATCCGGTACGCAGTCTCCTTGCCGTCCCACGGCGCTTTCAAATCCAGATCCGGCTCCAGCCCCGAGTAGTGCGTCAGTAACTGTCGGACCGTGATGTCCTCTTTCCCATTCTGCGCAAACTCCGGCAGATACTTGGCCACCGGATCATTCATCCGCACCTTGCCCCGCTCCACCAGTTGCATCACCGCAGTGGTCGTCGCAATCACTTTGGTGAGCGACGCCAGATCAAACACCGTGTCAAGCGTCATCGGTTCCCGCTTCGGTTCCAGGGCCCGGCTCCCATAAGCCTTGCGATAGATCAGTGCCCCGTTGTGCCCCACAACCAGCACCGCACCGGGAATGTTCCCATCCGCGATCGCCTGCTGAATGATGGAGTCTACAGTGCCGAGCCGTACCGCGGTAGAGGGCGTGGAAGAAGAAGATGTGGGTACAGCCGCCGTTTCAGCGTGAAGGGACAAACCACAGACCGCAAAACAGACAAAGATGATGAACAGAAAAAATCTGGGTGCCCCATCCTTTCGCGCTCGTTGCGAAAGGGTGGGGAATTCCCCCGCCCCCGATTTGGACTTATAGAAGAAGATGATCTGACTCTACACAACCCGAGCACCGGGACTCAACAAACTCCAGTAATAAAACTGGATTCCCGCATAGCTCTGTCGCTTTACGCTTCCTACCAACTCTGCTATAACCCGCACAGAGAGCGAAACCCTGACGAGCGTCCAAATCCTGAATAGCGCGACTCCAACTCTCGTCTCAGCCTTTGACCAGCAAGACAAAGTGTTCTCCGCCGCCTTCTCAATCCTGCGTGAAGCCATTGCGGAGCGCACCTTCCCCGCTGCCTCGATCGCCGTTACCCACGCAGGAGTCTTGGTCGCTTTGAAGGCCTTCGGTCATCCCGCCTATGAAAGTGATCCCGAGGGTGCCCCACCTTTGTCTCTCCGTTCTGTGCACAGACAGGGGGGGGATTTTGAAGTCACCCCTGCCACGCTCTTCGACCTCGCCTCTGTCACCAAAGTCGTTGCCACCACGACGATGGCTGCCATCCTCTACGAACGAGGCCTTCTCGAACTCGACGCGCCGTTGCTTGGCACCATCCCGGAATTCCTCGTCGACTCCTGCGGCGAACCCGATCCTCCCCGCCATAACGTGACGGTGCGCATGCTCCTGGCTCACTCCTCGGGCCTGCCCGCCTACGAAAAGCTGTTCCTCAAGGCCCACTCGCGCGACGAACTGTTGCGAGCGGCCTTCACGATGCCACTTACGGCCGATCCCGGCACTCGCGCAGAGTACAGTGACATCGGATTCATCATCCTCGGCGCCGCTCTTGAACGAATGGCACAAGAATCCCTCGACCGATTCTGTCAGCACGAGATCTTCGGTCCTCTGGCCATGACCAGCACCACGTTCAATCCGCCCCCTGCAATGAGGCCGCAAATCCCTCCCACCGCCGACGAGAGACAAGAAGAATGTGGCGCGGGCTCCTCCGCCCGCGAAAGGCCGGCGGCATATACCCAGTCAGGCACAAGCCCACTCGGAGCCCGCAGCACCTTTCGCCGTCGAATCATCCAGGGCGAAGTGCAGGACGAAAATGCGTTCGTCCTCGGCCGTGTCGCCGGACACGCGGGCCTGTTCTCAACAGCCGAAGACCTCGCCCGGTTCGCCCACGCCATGCTCAACGGCGGACGCCCCATCCTCCGCCCCGAAACCGTCGCCCTCTTCACCCGCCGCGAGTCCGCACCTGCAGGCACTTCGCGCGCTCTAGGCTGGGACACGCCGTCCGCCCCCTCGCAATCTGGAAAATATTTCAGCCCGTCGTCATTCGGTCACCTTGGCTACACCGGAACCTCTCTGTGGATCGACTCCGAGCGGCAACTCTCGATAATATTGCTGACGAACCGCACTTGGCCGGACTCCTCCAATCAAGCGATCAAACAAGTCCGGCCGAAATTCCACGATGCGGTGATTGAGGCTCTCAAGATATCCCGATGATTGCCCTACGGAGCCGTACCCAGGTGGAAAGGCGCAAGACTTGACCCGAGTTCGCAAAGCCAAATCTGATCTTCGCATCCTCCTCACCGAACAAATCTCGCCTGCTGCTGTCGATCTCGACCGCCTGTCCTCGCTCGAGATCGCCCGACTCATCAACGACGAAGACGCCACCGTCGCGGCCGCGGTCCGAGGAGCGTTGCCGCAGATTGCCCGCGCCATCGACGTGATCGCGGCCGGACTCCGTAGCGGCGGACGCCTCATCTATGTTGGCGCCGGAACCAGCGGCCGGCTTGGTGCTCTCGACGCCTCCGAAATTCCGCCCACGTTCAACACTGATGCGCGCACGGTGCAATTCATCATGGCCGGAGGCCCCAAAGCGCTGGGCGCCTCCACCGAAGCCAGTGAAGACGACACCTCTCTCGCCATCGCCGAAATGAAAAAACGCAAGCCTGGCAAGCACGACATCGTTTTCGGCATCGCCACCAGCGGACGCACTCCGTTTACCATTGCCGCAATCGAATACGCCCGCGGCCGCGGCGCCCGCACCATTGCACTCACCTGCAATCGCGACTCACCACTCGAGCGCGCCGCCGATTTCGCCATCATCACCGAAGTCGGCCCCGAAGTCCTCGCCGGATCGTCCCGCATGAAAGCCGGCACTGCACACAAAATGGTCCTCAATATGATCTCGACCGGCGCCATGTGCCGCCTGGGCTACGTCTATGGCAACCTGATGGTCAACGTCTGGACCAAGAACGAAAAGCTCACCCAGCGCGCCATCCGCATCGTCGAGCAGGCCACCGGTGCGGACCACGAAACCGCGAGTCGCGCACTGAAAGCGGCAGGCAACCGAACCCCAGTCGCAGTCGTGATGCTCGCTGCAAGCGTGAGTCGACCCCAGGCCGCCGCCGCCCTGAAGAGGTCCAAAGGCCACGTCCGCCAAGCCATCGCGCTCGCGAAATCATAGTGGCTAGTCATAATTGGGTGGCCCATTTCTCGCGCTTTTTGCGAGAAGTGGGGACTTTGACTCTCTACACCGGGTGCCCTCAGTGCTCCCCCTTCCAAACGTCCGTGCCCTCCCGGTTATCTACCGCCGCCTAATTTCCCCGCTAGAATAAAAGCGCAACTCAAGGATTCCTCTCGCTATGGACAAATTCGTCATCCGCGGTGGCGACCCGCTGCTCGGCACCGTTCGCGTCAGCGGCGCCAAGAATGCCGCCCTCCCCTGCATGGCTGCCGCCCTGCTCACCGACCAGCCGGTCATCCTCGAAAATATTCCGCAGGTGCGCGACATTCAGACCACGCGCAACCTGCTCGCCGCCATGGGGGCCGAAGTCGAACTCGGCTATGGACGCGCCCAGCACCGCACTACGCTCCATTGCGCCAATCTCGCCTCGCCTGAAGCTTCGTATGAGTTGGTCAAGACAATGCGCGCTTCCACGCTCGTTCTTGGCCCGCTGGTCGCCCGCTGCGGTCACGCCCGGGTCTCGCTCCCCGGCGGCTGCGCCATTGGAGCTCGCCCCATCGACCTGCATATCAAGGGGCTCGAGCAACTCGGCGCCAAGATCACCCAGGACCACGGCTACGTCGAGGCCACCGCGGCACGGCTGAAGGGCGCCGAAATCGTGTTCGACAAGATCACCGTCACAGGCACCGAAGACCTGCTGATGGCTGCGACGCTTGCGGAAGGCGAGACCCTGCTGCAGAACTGCGCTCGCGAACCGGAAGTGGCCGACCTGGCCGATCTGCTCAACAAGATGGGAGCAAAAATCGAAGGTGCCGGCTCGCCAACCATCCGCGTGAAAGGCGTCAGCAAGCTGAAAGGCGCGAAGCACCGCATCATTCCCAGACCGCATCGAAGCCGGAACGTTCCTCGTCGCCGGTGCCATGACCGGAGGGGATCTCAATGTTGCTGGATGCGATCCCTCGCACCTGGGCGCACTCTTGGCCAAACTTCACGAAGTCGGCGTCAAAACCAAGGCCTCCGCCGACTCGGTGCGCGTCATGGGCGACAATCCCTTCACCGCCGCCGACATGAGCACCGAAGAGTATCCCGGCTTCCCCACCGATTGCCAGGCGCAGTTCATGGCGCTCGCGACCCAAGCCGAGGGAACCTCGATCGTCACTGAAAATATTTTCGAAAATCGCTTCATGCATGCGCTGGAGTTGGTCCGGATGGGCGCCAACATCAAGATTGAAGGCCGCCGCGCCATCGTTCGCGGGAAGACACCACTGAGCGCCGCCGCCGTGCTGGCCAGCGATCTGCGCGCCTCGGCGTCGCTGGTCCTCGCCGCCCTGGTCGCCGATGGGGAGACCATCATCGACCGCGTCTACCACATCGACCGCGGCTACGAGCACATCGAAGAAAAGCTAAAAGGAGTCGGCGCGCAAATCCGCCGCATCGGAGAAATGTTCCCTAAGAGAGCCGCCGCTGTGAAATAAAAGCTTAACCAAGTCGCCAGGGGCCGGACCGGCGCCGCCTACTCGCGGGTCAACCGCTCAATCAACTGCCGATGCTGCGGATAAAGCCGCATCAATTCATCTCGTTTTGCCAGCTCGAAATCCTCAAAGTCAAATCCTGGCGACACTGTGCACCCGACCAGCGCAAACGATCCCGCATCCCGCACGCGCGACCCGAACCAGCATCCCGCCTTCACCACGGCCCGAAATACTTCCCCCGCCTCGGCGTCGCTGCCGACCAGAATCTCCGAATGGTGTCCGTCCTCACCGATGACATGCACCACCAAAGCCCCGCCCGCATAGAAGTGCCAGATCTCGTCCGACCGCAGCCGGTGAAACGCGGAAAAGTCCGTTCCCTCCAGCAGAAAATAGATCGCCGTGGCCACCGCCCGTTTGCCCCCAAACTCAGGCGGCAACGCTTCCCTCTCTACCGTCAACTCTGCCCGGTAAGTCTGCCGATAGTACCCGCCCTCGGGATGCGGGATCAGTTGGAGTTTGTCGATCCAGTATTTCGCGTCAAAAATAATCATCTACCGCCCGCGAAACGTTTCTGACACTCCGCCGCACTATACCCGCGAGCGAGGATTTCGAATGTCAGACGAAAATACGATCTCACAACCAACCACCTGTCACCGCCGAATCGCAGCCTGAAAAGTGCGGTGACCTCCTGTCTTCCAGGTATACCAGCCTCTATGCGGGAAGCCCCACCCTTGCATCCTCTGCCAGGGTGGGGGCGTGTTTTTTATCTGGTTCCACGCTGAGGCGGCGAAGACAGATCGCGAAATGCAGGATCTTTTTTCAACCGCTCTGGAAATCCCTCCACGTACCCTTCCATTCCCGGGCAAATTGCGCGATGCCACGTGCTGAACCCGAACGCCCTCATCTCCCGCAGCGCTTCCGGCGCCGTCCAGCCTTCTTCCGCCATGCGGTAAGCCGCCACCGCGATGCCGGTACGGTCCTGGCCTAGCCGGCAATGAACAAACATTCTCTTCCCCTTGTTCTCGCGGATCACCTTCAAAAAGCGCGCCCACGTCGCATCGCTGGGAAACGGGCAATGCGACGGAATCGAAACGTATTGCATACCAAGTTTGGTGACGCGCGTTTCTTCGACCTTGTCCCTACCGCGCAAATCGACCACCACCTCAACGTTCATTTTTTTCAGCCCCTCGATCCCTTCAGGGCTGGGCAGTCCTCCGCGAAACAGATTCGGCGAGACCAGGCCAAAATTCGGGATCCCCTGCACCTTTTGCCTGGTCCCCATCGCGTGCTCCGCATGAGGCACAGTCTCCGTCTGGCGCGGCCAGGCGTTCCCGTGCGGCGCGAGCGCGAGCGCCAATACGCACAGCTTGATCGGAACCAGTAGTCGTACTGTCACAGAAGATTCGATGCTTCCAGTCGAGATGAAATTTTTACTGGCTAAGGCGAATGGCCAGTTGCCGTTCCGGCTGCGTCATTTCGCCCCACAGTTTCTTCAAGTCCGTCTGTACCGCCTCATTTTCGGGATCTTTGCGTAAAGCCAGCGCGAACCAGCGATAGGCCGTTGGCAGATCCCGCGGCGTGCAAAGCCCGGCCGAGTACAATGCGCCCATTTCGATCATGGCCTTGGAATTCGACTGGGCCGCCGCAGGCTTCAACAGGCGCATGCCGCGTTCGCAATCCTGTCGCGCGCCACGCCCGTAAAGATACTTTTGCGCTTCCGCCACGGGATCGGCCGTCGCAGGTCGGACTGGGGCGGCGGGCTTGGCCGCCGGCTTTACCGGCACATCTTTCGGCTTCTCGGCCTCGCCATCCGGCGAAGTGTCGGAGGCATCGGGGTTTGAGTCTTTAGCTACGGTGGATTCCGTCGCTGGTGGAGGAGACGAGTCGGATTTCGGCGCTTCTCCCGTCACCGATGTCTCCGGTTTTGACGCCGGGGCCGCGGGCGAACTCGCAGGATTCGTCGCCGGAGCGGGCGCTGCCGACGTGGCTGTGCCTGAGCCTGGATTAGCCGATGCGGGTGCAGGAGACGGTGGCGTGGCGGTCGAGTCAGCGGGGGCGGGTGGCGACCCCGAGGGAGCAGTTGGGTTCGGTGCGGGCGGCGAGATGCTCGTAGTTCCGGAAGATGACGGCGCCGGCACGCTTGAGTCCGCCGGCTCCGAAGTTTGGGTTGCGGGCGGAGCGCTCTTCGTGCCCGAGATGAGCCAGCCCAACCCCTGATGCTTCCAGCGCAAATATCCGAATCCAACCGCGAGTGCCAGCGCCACAAGAATCAAAACGAACTTCCACCCTCCGCCGCCTCTAGGCTCTTCGTCCTCCAGCAGGTAGTCCAGGCTGCGGGAACTTGGCGCACTGTGCGGATTAATGCTTAAATTCGACCGCCGGCGCGCGGTAGCCTCGGGTTGGTTCAAGCCAAGAAAAGAAGGTCCGCTGATCACGGGATCGGAGGCGCCTATCGGCGCCGCTGCCGGAGGCGTCGCCTTAACCGCGGTTGGCACAGGCGTGGCTGCAGCCACGGATTCGGCCGTGCTCCGAGACACCGAAGCTGGATTCTGCCCCACAGCAGCAGCCGCTGTCGCGGGAGCCTGCAGTAAGGTCGCCCCGCACATTCCGCAAAAGCGGTTTGCCACCGGATTTTCATTGCCGCACCGCGGGCAGCGCACAGCTCCCTCCTGACCTCTCCTTAATAGCTTACGACACCTTTACAATTGGATGCACCGCTAACTGCGACGGAGTATCCAAAAAATGCACCCTATTGCCCCACCGCGGTTCGAAACAAACTCGAGATAGCAAACGGATGACTCAGCGCAAGACCTGCCTCGATGTTACCGTCGCTGGCCATCGTATCGAAGTGCAGCGCATCCCGGGACGGCAGCCCGTCTCGCCGGAATTGGTCTTCCTTCACGAGGGCCTGGGTTCGGTCTCGCACTGGAAGGATTTCCCGGCACAAGTCGCCGCAGCGACCGGATGCCCCGTCACGGTCTACTCGCGCTACGGCGCAGGCAGTTCCGATCTGCTGGCTGAACCCCGCCCAGTACGATACATGCATGATGAGGCCCTCCATTCGCTGCCCGACTTGCTGGCGCCGCTCGACATCGTAAACCCGATCCTGGTCGGCCACAGCGATGGCGCCTCCATCGCGCTGATCTACGCCGGAGCCCACGACCGAGTACGCGGTCTCGTCTTGCTCGCCCCGCACGTCTTCGTCGAAGATTTGAGCGTCGCCAGTATCGCCGAGGCAAAAATCCAATTCGAGACGACCGACCTCGCCACAAAGCTCGCCCGCCACCATCAAGACGCCGCGCGCACGTTCTGGGGGTGGAACAACATCTGGCTCCATCCCGACTTCCGCGGCTGGAACATAGAAGAATATCTACCGCGCATCACCTGCCCCATCCTGGCGATTCAGGGACTCGACGATCAATACGGAACTATGGCGCAGGTTGACGCCATCTCCCGGCAAACCGGCGGCCATGTCGAAATTCTCCCTCTCGCCGAGTGCCGCCACTCGCCTCAGCGCGACCAACCCGCTGCAACATTGGAGGCCATTGCGAAGTTCGTGA
The DNA here is from genome assembly GCA_963719615.1 of uncultured Acidobacteriaceae bacterium. GTDB lineage: Bacteria > Acidobacteriota > Terriglobia > Terriglobales > Acidobacteriaceae > Sulfotelmatobacter. Next base: position 22,619 of record CAVRCR010000065.1, read on the forward strand.
ACCGAGTCTGCGGGAACAACTCGCCAGCCAGCGGAGTCTGAACATTAATAACGGGTCTCAGAAAGGGAGCTTCGGGAAGGGCGCGGCTTTCAGCCCTGTCACCATGGATCCACAATGAAGCGACCTTCCGCCCCTAAGGCGCGCATCCCCGATGCAGCACTGCCCAGTTCTTTGCCTGCCTGGAGGTTGGCAATGGCCCGCTGTCTTTCGGCACCGCTCCTGCTGATTAGTCTCACCTCCTTGGCCGCGCCCAGGCGACACCGAATCCCGAGCGTGTCCGCATTGTCGATACCATCATCAGTCACCAGCTCGTCGTCAGGGTCGCCCCCATTTATCCGCCCTTGGCGCGACAGGCGCGCATCCAGGACACGGTCGTGCTGGACATCGTGATCGACAAATCGGGAGGGGTTCAAAACGTAGAAAAGGTCAGTGGGCACTCTCTGCTCGCACCCGCCGCGATCAAGGCCATTAAGCAGTGGAGGTACACGCCATATCTCTTGAATGGTGATCCCGTCGAGATGGAAACCAATGTGGCTGTGAGATTCACACTCTCCGACAAACCCGCCGCGGGTGTAGCTGCGCGCGATGCGCCGGACAGCCTTCCCTCGGCCACCCTGGATAGCGTTAAAACGACTGATCCTCAAGGCCCTAGCGATCCCACGCCGCCGACCCGGGTGCGCGTTTCAGAGAGCGTCATGCAGACGCTGCTGATTCAGAAAGTCGATCCTGTAGATCCATCAGAACCAGGTATGCATATCCAAGGTTCGGTCGTCCTGAAAGCGGTGATTGACAAATCAGGAAATATGCAGAGCCTCCAATTGGTCAGCGGACACCCGATGTTGGTGCCAGCTGCCCTCGAAGCTGCGAGACAATGGAAATATCAGCCCTTTTTATTGAACGGCGACCCGGTTGAAGTAGAAACGACCGTACATGTCGACTTCGCGAAACCCAGCTCAGGTGAACTTGACGCTTGCGGCGTAGCGTTGTTACGAGTCACGAGTCCGGACCGATTTAGCGTCCCTCTCAAATCATCCTATTCCACCTTCCGTGCCGTTACCGTTACCTTCGTTCATTGAGAGTCGCGCCCGTCGAATGCAATCCTACGTTGAAGCCGTCCTCTGGTAGCAAGCAAAGCCTGGAATGAGAGCAGCTCAAGGAGTCGTAGATGTTTAATCTGATTCGCAATTCAGCAATTCTTGTGTGTAGCGTATTGCTGGCCGGGGTCAGTTACGGACAGTCCAACGGGGACTCGGGCAGCTTTGGCATCGGCGCGAAAGCATCCTTGCTGGGTGGGGGCATTGAAGCTGCGGCCCGTGTCACTCACCGAACCAACGTTCGCGCCGGATTCAATATGATCAGCTACAGCCGCGGGTTCAACAAGGACGGTGTACCCTACGATGGCCAGCTGAGTTTCAAGACCGTGGAAGCGCATTACGACATCTTTCCATTCACCGGAACATTTTACGTCAGTCCGGGAGTGCTCGCCTATATCGGCGACCCTATCACTGCGACGACAACCGTGCCCGCGGGACAGAGCTTTACCCTTGGTGGCACGACGTTTTACAGCGACACCTCTGCGCCTGTCGCAGGAAAGGGGAAGATCGACTTCAACCGGGCGGCGCCCATGGCCACGTTCGGTTGGGGTGACCTGGTGCCGCGCAAGGCCTCCAAGCACTTCAGCGTTCCGGTCGAGCTTGGCGTTGCCTTTCAGGGATCCCCCAAGGCCACGCTGAACTTGGCTGGGAACGCTTGTCCCGCACCCGGTGTCAACTGCCGCAGCGTCGCCGACCCCACAATTCAGGCCGCCATCCAATCTGAGCAAACCAAGATCAACAGCAGCATGTCCTTCTTCAAGGTGTATCCAATTATTTCAGTCGGCCTCGGATACAAGTTCTAGGGGCACGCGGCAATGCATCGCGATGGAAACGAGCCTGTCATTTTCTAGTTATTTGCTCGCGAGGCGAGATGGGGCTTGATGTTAGGGATCAGATCTCCGCGCGCGTGATCCGTCCTGACCTCAGATTCCAAGTGCGATAACCAAAGTCATTCCCAACATCGGCCTTCCCCGCGTTACATTCAGATAAGAACTCGTCCCGAACAGAAGATGCGCCGCAAAAACCGAAAATGGGTCGCGATTGCGGCCGTCGTCTATTTGTTCGTGATGTGGTCTGCCTACCGATGGGCGATAAGCCAGCGCATTCCCGAAGGCAACATCTTCGTTCGTATCGAACGCGAAGGTCTTCGCCGCCAGGCCGAAGAGCGGGCGCGCGCCGCGCAGGAGAAAACTCTGCCTCCGCCCACGGGTGAAACCCGGCTCAGCGCGGCCGGACCGGCGTTTGTCGCCGCACGCTACGACGCCACCCACGTCGTATTTATGGTCGCAACCGACACGGAATCTCGATTCCCCAATTCTCCCCTCAGCCGCCAGTCCGGAAATCCAACCCGAATTTCTGTGCCTGCCAAGCCCGCGGCCCCTCTCGCCGGGCTCGACGAATTGTGGGAACCAGATTCCCACTCGCTTCATTTCTTTCCCGAAATTGTGCAGGGGACCAAAACCGGCGAACAGTGGAACCTCAACGTCTCGGCCGACTCTACCATCCCTGTTGTCATCGATCGCGTCGTCATCGCGCCAACCGGATGCTCGCTTGCGCTGGGATTTCTGGCCTCAGTGCCTCCCGAGCACCTGGCTGAGTTTGCGGCGCCTTCCAGCGAGTACTTCCTAGTGCGTCGCGCTGGGGTGGAACCAGCAAGCCCTGCTGTCGTAGCGCATATCGGGGAGCTTCCCGGTTGGAAGTCATCGCCCTCGATTGCGAAACAGATCGAGGAACAGCTGAACGCACGCATGAAGGAAGAACTCGCGCAGATTGATGCTCGCCTAATCGCCAACGCCGCCAGCCCCGGCGCGACGTCAGCCGCAGTGCCGGTTGGCGACGCGCGTCCGCGCCTCAAAGAGTGGCTGCATGCGGACCAGGGCCTTGCCCGCGGAGAAGGCATCCTCGACTACGACGTTCGCGCCTTTCGTCTCACGCCCGACGAAGTCCCGCGCCTCTTCGTTCGCGCCCGATGGAGGCTGGCCGACTCCCCCGCCTTCTTGATGACCGCATGGTTCAAAAAAGCTTCGTCTCCCGCCGACGTGCCGACCGAACTGCTCTCCGCCGATGCCAACTGGGCCCGTGACTTGCGCGATGGACAGGCCCCTGTTTCGCTCGGCGATCATCTTGACTTTCAAACTATCCTCAACGAATTCGACGCCGACCACGACGGCTGGGCCGAATTGCTGGTTCATTCCTACGACCCCCATTCCTACGAAGCCACGTCGTCCCAAAGCGCCTCGACCACGATCGCTCCTTACCTTTACACCGATAAGGGATTAGTCCCGCTGAAAAGCCCACTCCGACGAGACGTCCAGTCGCCAGAAGCCTGCCTCGATCCGTGATGCTGCCATTAGTCTGGCCGCGGCTCCGACCCCAACCGCAGCACATTTCCATCCGGATCTTCAACCTGCATCTCAAGCGCCCATGAGTAATTGGTGGGCGGCATTCGGATCGGCACCCCGCGGGCTTGCAAGTCGCGGTAAATGACCTCGACGTCCTCTACTCCGAGCCAGACCCAGGCACCACCGCGTCCTTGTCCGCCGCGGCAAAGGTAAATTCCCGCGCAGTCGCGATTTACGCTGGTGAAGTCCTCGTTGCCCCAACTGGCATTGGCGAATCCGAGGACACCTACATAGAAGCGCAAGCTCGCCTCCATGTTCTCAACCCGCAGGATCGGTTGACTGTTTTCATAGCGCACGCGCGATGGATTGGTCTGGTTCATAATTTTTCCCCCAAAGAAGTGGCTACCTAGAAGGTAGGAGGACGACGAAAGCAGGAATCACCGCGCCCAGGCATGGAGAGCATCACGAGATAGGTTCAGACGGGACCTTGGTCCTCGTTCGCGCTTTCCGGGGCCGGAATCTCAATTCGCTCGTACTTGCACCGCCCCGCTGCGTGGTAACGCGGGGCAAAGGAATGGACAAAGCCGCGCCGGGCTCTGGTCGCCCTTTGCAGTTCGTATCTCTCGCAAGCCTCCTCCAGGGTCGCAAAGCCGCCGCGAGGAGATAGAGTGTACTGGACCCGGACTGTGCGCTTCCCCGCTGCGTCCCACCAGCACTGCGTCTCGCGCACGAAGTATCCCAGTTGGTCATCGACCGTTTCTTCTCCCATGGTCAGCTCGAAATATTCCTCGTGCCACGCAGTCTCGGGAGATTTCCTTCGGTAGAGAGTCTCAATCATCGTGATTCCCTTTGCCAGAGCTGAGCGATTCTACTCCCATACACCTCGTGAGTGGATCTCGGCTGGCCATTCCGCATGTCTCGTGTTTCTGGATCAGATGTCGGTCTTTTCTCCACCTTCCACAGAGCTATAATGTGCGCCCTATGCGACTTCTAATAAAGTTCAATCTGATATTGATCCTGGTGTTCGGCTCTGGCATGGCCGTTGCCGGATACCTCGCCCGCGATTTCACGCAGCAGATAGCCCACGAGCAGGTCGTGCAACAGGCGCGCCTCATGATGGGCTCGGCCGGAGCCGTGCGCACCTACACCACCAAGCAGGTCGGCCCTCTTCTTCAGGAGCACCAGAAACAGATCAACACTTTCCTGGCCCAGACCGTACCCGCCTACGCGGCCACCGAGGCCTTCACCTATCTGCACAACGACTATCCCGATTACACCTACAAAGAGGCCACGCTGAATCCAACCAACTTACGCGACCGGGCGGTGGATTGGGAATCTGACGTCATCCAGATCTTCCGTACCCATCCCGAACAACAGGAATTCTCGGGCGAGCGCGACACTCCTGCCGGGAGAGCCCTGTTCCTGGCGAAGCCCCTCGTGGCGGCCGCACCTTGCCTTGAATGTCACAGCACCTGGCGCGAAGCGCCCCCTGCCATGGTCCAGATCTACGGCAAGAACAACGGTTTCGACTGGAAGTTGGGCGACACGGTTGGCGCCCAGATCATCTCGGTTCCCATGTCAGTCCCGTTGGGGATCGCAAATCGTGCCTTTCGCAGTCTCATGTTGTCGCTGGGTGGAGTCTCGGTCGCAACCATGCTTCTGCTCGACCTTGCGATTGTGCTGATCGTGATCCGCCCGGTCACCCATCTGTCTCAAGTTGCCGACCGGATCAGCAAGGGAGACCTCAACGTGCCTGAACTTCAAGTCAAAGGGTCGGACGAGATTTCGCAGCTGGCTCAGTCCTTCAATCGCATGTACCTCAGTCTGGTGAAGGCGATCCGCATGCTCGAGCAATCACAGTAAGGAGAAGAAAAGGCTGAAAACCTCGGCAGCCCGCCCACACGTTGCTTGCAACGTCATTTAACCCCACGAGAGACCATACGGGAGGAGGAGCCCTTTTGGCCCATTTTAGAGCGGCTCGGAGCGCAGGAATTTTTCCCGGTCGGCGGGAGACGCAATCTCCGTCGCCAGCGCGCGATACAGGTCTTCCAGATTGCACGCATTCCGGGCTGCCCGGCTGACCAGGACTTTCGCCATCGGACCGACGTAGACGGCAAGATTCTTGCGCACGTTCTCGAGAACAGCCGGATCCCACAACTTCACTCCCATGTCAGACTTCATCCCCGCGGGTGGCGTGGATTCCACGTTCGCCGACATGTGCGCCGGCGTTCCGGGAGCCGGCGTCCCGCTGCGTGGGAGTGAAGCCCCGGAGGCCGCCTGCCCGCTCAGCATCGTGGGCGCCGCCGCTCCCGACGAGCCGCCCCGGTCGAACTCGATCAACGCTGCTTGAAACTCCTCCGCCGTCTGGAAACGGGCCGAGGGCATTTTTTCCAGCGACTTGTCGATGATGCGCGAAAGCTCGGGCGTCAGTTCCGGCACTAACTCCGCCGCCGAACGAGGTTTGTCTTCCGAGTGCGCCTTCAAGATTGCGTAATAGCTGTTGCCTTGAACCGGCACCTGTCCGGTGACCATCTCATACAGCGTCACTCCCACCGAGTATAGATCCGACCGCGCGTCGAGTGCTTCCGCCTTCATCTGCTCGGGAGACATGTAGTGCAGCGAACCCAAGGCGACTCCGGCGCCGGTGAGTTTCGGGTCTCCGCTTCGGCTTGCGATGCCAAAATCCGTAAGCTTGACTCGATCATCGACATCCACCAAAATATTCGGCGGCTTAACGTCGCGATGCACCACTCCTCGCCGGTGGGCGTACCCCAGAGCTTCCAGAACCTGCCGCGTGAAGCGTACGGCGCGCACGGGTTCGATCCTCCCCTGCTGCAGCATCGCATGAAGAGAGTTTCCCTCGACATACTCCATAATCATCAGGATCTGATTGTTGACGCGAAGCGCCGTTCGCAGCGCAGCGATGCCGGGATGCTCCAGGCCCGCAACCACCTTGATTTCCCTAAGGAACCGCTCCACTAGTTCCGGGCTCGGATCTACACCCGGCAGCAGAACTTTCATCGCCTCGACGCGGTCGGAGAGCAGGTTGCAGACCTTGAAGACTTTCCCCATCCCGCCCCGCCCCAGCACCGCCACGATCTGGTAATCACCAATGGTTGTCCCGATTTCAAGGCTCACAGGCAGGAAACTCATGAAGCGGCTAGTATACGGCGAGTTGTGCCCGCAATTAGCGAGATCCTCTTTCGGGGGCACGTGTCGGAGGTGGCTAGAAAAAATGCGGGTTTGCCTGAGAAGAGTTGGGGTAAGATTTCGTCCGCTGCATTCCTCCCCTCATCAAAACGTGTTTCGTAATAACCGCGAAGGAGCATAGCCATGGCATCCGCTGAACAGAGACGGCAAGAGATTCTCAACGTCGCTCAGGGCTTAGCCAAAGATGGCGCACACTATCTCTGGGGCGCGGAGGGGCTGAAGCCCACTCGCACAGGAGGAGGATTCGCTCCCGTTGCACTGGATCGGCCCGCGAGTGCTACTTTCTGTGCCGCGACCAACACCGTCGGCGGCCAGGTTTTCGTTTGTGCGGGACGGTGCTCGCGTCGAACGGGTGGCGGGCTCATCCCTTCGCCCGACAACGATTCTCGTCTGGCGGCCTTCCTCGCCCAATGGGCAGGTAAACCGCATAGCCAGTATGGTTGGGGGGACGAGTTGACCCCCAGGCTCGTCAAGGGCGACAACATCATGGACTATGCCAGGAACATCGACTTAACTAACAAAGTCGTTTGGGGGGAAGGGTGCGACGACACCTTGCACTTCGACTGCGGCGGACTCGTCAGGTGGGTGGTACTGCAGGTTTGCGGCGTCATCATCAAGGGCATCAGCCTCCTGCCGGACCCGGCGACCATGCTGACTCCGAAGAACACGCCCATGGCTAGGAAGGTGAAGGCCGGAGAGCCGTTGTGGCCGGCCGACATAGTGGTCTATGACGGGGGAAAGCACATCGCATTCGCGATCGCTGACGATAAGCCCCTCTATGTCGAAGGGTCCAAAACTTCCTTTAAGGTAGCGCAAGCCGAATGCGCAACCGACGGGGTGAACTACGGCGAGACGCACAACGCAACGGCTACCAAGTGTATCCGTTTGTCGGATGATGCCTTGACCTACAAGAATTGAATCAACACGCCACCTGATTGCTCCACACTTAGACGGCACTTCCCATAACCTCACCGATCCCAAGGCTAGATCTTCCCAGGTCCACCTACGCAATCTGCGCCGATTAGCTGCCTTGGAGCTGGACCGCTGACCCAGACAAACGTTTTTGGCACGTGAAACGAATCTGCCGCCGCGCGCACTATCCCGCAGTGAGTAGATGGATTCTGCCGCCAGCAAGTTACGGTTGGCCAGACCATCAAGCCGCTGGGGTCCCGCTTTTCCAAGTCAAATTCTGAGTCAGTGTCATTTCCTCAAGGGGGAAAATAATGTCAGACATCCGCGCCTTCTCGCGTGCCTTCGCATCTCGTCAAAAACTAGCAGTCCTGATACTGTTCATACTCGGAGCAGTAGTGTCGTCAATCTCGCCTGGCCGTGCCCAGGCCCCGGGTTCCGGTTCTCCGGGACGTACTTTGGGGCCGGGTCAGACAGCCCACGGTGCGGGCCGCCTAGTCAATCCACACAAGCTGCCGCGGGCGAGCGCCAAGCGCACGCCGTTCGAGGAACCGGACGATGCGCCGCCGGGATACGCGGAAGCCAAGAAGCTTGCTAACGCTAAGACTGAGCCGTTGCCCGTAAAGGGTCCGTTTTCACTACCGCACGTCCTCAGTAGAGCCCCCCGCACCCCGGTGAAGCTCGGCGCGGCCAAGCCTGTTTCTCCCGCAACTCAGGGCGGAATCGAACATGAAGGCCGGGGCCAAGCGGCGACCTCCAAGAGCGCCCAAGCGCCGCCGCCCATCTTCGGCAACGCTTTCCTGCTCGACCAGGAGCAGTTCGTAGGCAACTCATTTTGCGATGTCAGTTCCTCGTGCTTCTCGCCGCCCGATACTCAGGTCGCGGCCGGTTTTAACGAGATCGTGGCTCTGTCCAACAACACCATGCGCGTCATCTCGAAGGGAGGCGTTGTCCTGCAAACCAACGACCTGACACCCTTCTTTTTCGCGGCTTCCGACCAGACTGCCACCGACGGCAAAGTGGTCTTCGACTCGGGTGCGGGCCGCTATTACATGACTGACCTGCTGGTCAATGGCCTTGGCCCCAGTCCGACGGGCAGCCAGGTCAAGCTGGCAGTCTCGCAGAGCTCCGATCCGACCGGGGGCTGGTGCATCTATTCGTTCGGCTTCTTCACCCGAACTGATGGAACTGTGCTGGATCAACCAAAGGTGGGGTTCAGTGACGACAAGATCATGATCAGCGAGAACGAGAACGGTGGTACCCCAGAAGACTTCGATATCCTCCAAAAAAGCGACGTCCTGGCAGGTTGCAGCGGCGTGGCGGGGACGGGGTTCTCGAACAGCGCCTTCAACCTGATGCCCGTGATCTCGCTTTCGTCGACCGCTGACATGTTTGCCGTCTACAACTTCAATTCCTGTTTTCTATTCATTTGTTCTCAGAATGCGGGCATCCTCGACATCACCGGCACGCCGGCGGCAGGCAACGTCAGCATCGCCGAGACTGACAAGGGAATCAACGGTCTGAACACCCCGCCCCAGGCGGTACAACCGGCTTTCCCGAGCGGTGGCACGGCGCCGATCGATACCAGCGACAATCGGTATTCCACCGCGGTCTTCCAGTTCGGCCACATCTGGGCGGGGGCGGATGATGCCTGCAATCCTGGTGACGGCAACCACGCCTGCCTGCGATTCGACGAGTTTGACGCCACCAACGGCTTCAACGTTCTCGACGACCGAGAAATCCAGAGCCAGGGCCAGGATCTCTACTACCCTGCAATCTCGCTCGATTCCTCAGGGAACATCTTTTTCGTCTATACCGTCTCTTCGTCGACAATGTTCCCGACCGTGCAGACCGGTGCCAGTGGTCTGCCATTCGGAAGTTCGTTCGCAGCATTCAATAATTTCTCCGGGGATTCGACCTACCAGTGCACGTTCTGCAAGAACAAAGACGGGTCGCTTCGTCCCCGCTGGGGCGATTTCTCCGGAGCTGGCCAGGACCCGAATAACACTTCGACGATCTGGCTGGCCGGGGAGTTCGGCGCCAACAGTTCACTGGCTCAGGGATCCGATGGCTGGAGCACCGGGATCGTTGCCCTGACCTTTGATATACCGTTCGCGGTTTCGGCCACTCCATCTTCGGGGCCCAGTAGTGGCGGCACATTCGTTGACATTCGTGGCGGAGGCTTCGTCAATGGAGGTACGAGTGTGTTCTTCGGCGGAGTTGCATCGCCGAGCGTGAGCTTCGTCTCGACGGATGAGCTATTTGTACTCACACCGGCGGAGGCGCCTGGTCACACGGGCGTTACTCCCGACACAGCCAACGGCTTCGGCTTCGATTTCACTCTCGGGTTCGACTTTCATCCGAGTGTGACCGGTCTCAGCCCGGCCAGCGGACCCGCCTCCGGCGGCAATTCCGTGACTATCTTCGGAACAGGCTTCACCGGAGCGACTAACGTCCACTTCGGGGGTACTGGCGCGGCCTTTGTCGTCAACAATGACGGTAGCATCACGGCTACGGCACCTGCTGGTGTGGTGGGTTCCGTCGATGTGACCGTGACAACGAATGGGGAAACAAGCCTCACCTCGTTCTCCGATCATTACACCTACGACGCTCAGCCGACGGTGAGCAGTGTGAGCCCGAACGCGGGTCCGACCGCGGGTGGAAACACGGTAACCGTCAACGGCACCAATTTCCTGCCCGGGGCGGTCGTGAAATTCTCTTCGACTGCGTCTGCCTTGGTCACTTTCGTGTCGTCAACGCAGGTAACGGCGGTTGTGCCTGCGCACGCGGCCGGGACGGTGGACGTGCGGGTGATCACGCCGGGTGGACCGAGCTTGCCCTCGGCTGCCGATCACTACACCTACGACGCTCAGCCGACGGTGAGCAGTGTGAGCTCGAACGCGGGTCCGACCGCGGGTGGGAACACGGTAACCATCAACGGCACCAATTTCCTGGCCGGGGCGACGGTGAAATTCTCTTCGACTGCGTCCGCCTCGGTCACCTTCGTGTCGTCAACGCAGGTGAAGGCGGTTGTGCCTGCGCACGCGGCCGGTACAGTGGACGTGCGGGTGATCACGCCGGGTGGACCGAGCTTGCCCTCGGCTGCCGATCACTACACCTACGACGCTCAGCCGACGGTGAGCAGCGTGAGCCCGAACGCCGGTCCGATCGCGGGGGGAAACACGGTAACCATCAACGGCACCAATTTCCTGCCCGGGGCGACGGTGAAATTCTCTTCGACTGCGTCTGCCTCGGTCACCTTCGTGTCGTCAACGCAGGTGAAGGCGGTTGTGCCTGCGCACGCGGCCGGTGCAGTGGACGTGCGGGTGATCACGCCGGGTGGAGCGAACGCGACCTCGGCTGCCGATCACTACACCTACGACGCTAAGCCGACGGTGAGCAGCGTGAGCCCCGCCGCGGGTTCGATCGCGGGTGGGAACACGGTAACGATCAACGGCACGAACTTCCTGGCTGGTGCGGGAGTCAAATTCGGCGCGACCGCCTCCGCCACAGTCACGTTCGTGTCGGCCACTCAACTGAAGGCGGTTGCGCCCGCTCACGCGGCCGGCACGGTCGATGTGACCGTGACCACGCCGGGTGGAACCAGCGCGATTGTGGCCGGCGACCACTACGCATACGGGGCGCCAACCGTGACCTCGTTCTCGCCTGCTTCAGGGATAACGGGCGCCACGGTGACGATCAACGGGACGGGCTTTGTGCCCGGCGCGACCGTCAAATTCGGGACGAAGGCCTCGGCAACGGTCACGTTTGTGTCCGGCACCCAGATCAAGGCGACCGTACCGAATGGAGCGGTCACCGCCAAGATCTCGGTTACCACTCCGGCGGGCACGGCGACTAGCGTTTCGAACTTCACTGTAACGCTATCGGTCGCCGGCTTCAGTCCCGCAAGTGGCCCGACTGGGACGGTAGTGACGATCAACGGAGTCGGCTTCAACAGCAGTTCAGCCGTGAAATTCAACGGCGTCGCTGCGTCGAGCGTGGTTCATGTCTCTTCGACTCAACTGAAGGCGACTGTGCCATCGACCGCTACAACGGGGCCGATCACCGTAACCAATACGACTGCGCCCACCGGAACCGTCCGCAGCGCCGTCAACTACACCAAGACGTAGGGTAAGAGCGCTCATCGCCGTTGGGACGATGGGCGGGTTCCAGCTTCGCACAGCTTTGGGCGGACCGTTACGCGGTCCGCCCTTTTTAAAACCGAGCAGCTCTTTTATGACGGTCTCGCGTGGTGTGCTCGGGATCGCGACGAAGGATTCCATTGCCAGTGTTAACGTGCGTTTCTTGCGAGGTGCATCGACCACGGACCGCGCTACTCGTTCCACAGGATATCTCGATATCGTTCCAATGCAACCCGAACGAGCTGGCCGCGTCCGCACTTCGCTCTTCGCGAATAGTTGCTGCAGCGTATTCTTGACCGCACTCTCAGAAATTTCCATCCGCGAAGCTATTTCTTTGTTTGCCAACCCCTGGACCACCAGCCGGAGTGCCTCCAGTTCGCGGTCGCTCAACGGGGCTCGCTCTTGCTGGTTCGACGCGATTGGATTGGGCGCCGAAGGGTGGGACTGCTCGTCCCTGACATCTGCGATGATTGCCGCTAGTTTGGGGGTTCCGGCACTGCATCGATGTTCTGAACTATGGTCGATCTTCCCATCGCAAAGCGTGGTGCAGTTCAGGAAGGAAGGCAACGATCGGGTACACTCTCTCGCGACACAGGCCGCCGCACGGCCGCCCCCAACTCCAAATCCACACACCTCTGTGGCCGTCCCTATCTCCTATCCCTGGCGAGGCTTGACGGGGCTTGACACCGCGGGCTATTCGGATTATCGTAGGCGAATAAAAGGCGAATATAAATGCCTTCCCTGCTCCCTCTTCCCCCAAAGCCTCAACTCGTCGGCATCGCCCGTCTCGCCGCTGAGGGAGAATCCCTTCGCGAGGGTCACCAGGTCGAATACTTCACCCTCACTGCCAAGTCCCTGTTGAACCGCTGCGTGAGCCGCCGCGCCATGCCTTTTACCTGGACTATCAATCCCTACCGCGGCTGCGAATTCGGATGCCGCTACTGCTATGCCCGCTACACCCATGAATTCATGGAAATGCGTGACGGCCTCGACTTCGAGCAGAAGATCTACGTCAAGCAGCACGCCGCCGGACTGCTGCGCCACGATCTCCGCCGCGTCAAGCCTGACGAAGCCATCGCCCTCGGCACAGCCACCGATCCATACCAGCCTGCCGAGCGCCGCTACGAAGTCACCCGCGGCATTCTGGAGGAATTCGCCCGCCACCATGGATTCGAACTTGGCATCGTCACCAAGTCGAATCTCATCTCTCGCGACCTCGCGCTTCTGCAGCAAGTGGCTGGCGCCAACAAACTCTCCGTCCACATCACGATTACCACGCTTAACACCGAGTTGGCGCGGATTCTCGAACCCCGCGCCCCGCGTCCCGATCTCCGCCTCGACGCCGTTCGCGCCCTGAGCCGGGCCGGACTGCGGGTCGGCGTAAGTTGCTGTCCTGTCGTTCCCGGGATCACTGATTCGCCCAAAGATTTGGAGTCTGTTATCCGCGCCGCCGCAGAGGCCGGCGCCGACTACGTTTTCGCCAACCTGCTTTTTCTCAAACCTTGCTCTGCTGCCATCTTTCTTCCCTTTCTCGAGCAGAACTTTCCGCATCTCGCTGCGACCTATCGCCAGCGTTATCAAGACCGCGCCTTTCTCGCGCCTGCCTACGCGAAACGCCTCTCGCAACTCGTCAGGAGCTTGCGCGAGAAGTACAAAATCACGCGGGCCGACCGACCGGCATATGCGACCAAATGGCCTGTTCAGGCGTTCGACGAGCAGTTGAGTCTGTTTTGAGCGCTGTTCTTATGCTAAGGCTCATTGCTTAACATTTGCGTCGAGGAACTGGAAGACATCGGGCTCCCATTCGGCGATGGCTAGGTAGAGCAGGTTATGGCCATCGTCAGAGGACTTGCCGAGTGCGGGGTAGATTTTGAGGACGTGGGGTTTGTGGAGGCGGTCCAGTTCGGCAGCGATGGCAGTGCCGGGGGTTGTATCGTAATCGTTGGCGGCTTGGATCAGCATGATGGGCGCCGACGTCTTGCCGACAGCCACAAAGACGCGCTGGCGAAGCTCGTCTGAGGCTTTCCAGGAGTTGGCCCCGGCGCCAAAAGTTACCTCTGCGCGTATGGTGGCCTCTCGCTCGCCCGAGAGCAACGTGATCACGCCCCCAAAGGAGTGGCCGACGATGCCGATGCGTTTGGGGTCGACGCCGGGCGCAGTTTTCAGGAATCGTAAGCCGGCGAGGGCATCGTCGAGATGGTCCGTGGTTACAAGCGTGTAGTGCAATCGCTGGCGAGCGTCCTTCCCTTTGGCAGATTCCTCGCGCTGGAGGAGATCTTGCATAAAGGAAGCCTGATCCGCGGAGAGGCCCTGGCCGCGGCGGCAAAGATAGAGAAAAGCGTAGCCGTGTTTCAGGAAGAGCGGCGCGAGACTTGCCGCAGCCTCGGCCATGGTTTGCCCGGCCGTGTGCTGGGCGTCGGCGGCTCCGGACCCGTGATTGAAGAGCACAGCCGCAAAAGGCCCCGGACCGGCTGGCTTCCAGAAATAGGCCTTGAGGCGTAGAGCACCAATCGGAACTTCAACAATCTGAGGAGACGCAGCCGGCAAATTTGATGGTGAAGAAAGCTGGACGACACCAGCGTTGGAGAGCAGCAACGCACAAACGGAGAATAGAAGAGCTTTCATGGGAATGGAAGCCCGGCGAACGGGGGCCATCATACCTTAAGTCGGCGTGGTCAGCGGAATCGGCGCTAAGAAACATCTATAATCAAAGCGTCCCATGGCCACCGTCTCCCCGCCCGCCGGACAGCCCGCACAGCCCATCCCCTTCGGCATGCGCCTGCAACGATTCTGGCGTCGCGTCACCGAAGGCTTGGAAGTGAGTCAACTCTGGTCGCAGTTTGAAAACGAGGCCCGCGCCAGCTACCGCCTTTACTCCAAGGATGTCGAAGCGAAAACTCCAGAGGGACTCACTCGGCGCGGCCGCCATCTGCATGTCATCAAGGAATTCTTCTGGGCGGTTTTTGAAAAACTCTCGCCTGCGCGCCGCGTGCTGCTCTTGGTGGCGCTGATTCTCCTCGTGATCCCTCAAGGCGGCTACAACGGCGGCAACGGCAAGGTGTACGCCGTCGAATTCGATCTCCACTTCTGGGCGGGATTACTCCTGCTTCTCCTTCTGATACTCGAGATCGCCGACCGCGTCGTCATGAAGCGAGATCTGCAGATCGCGCGCGAGATCCAGACCTGGCTCTTGCCCGGAGTCCCACCACAGATTCCGGGACTCTCCATCGCCTACGCCACGCGCCCCGCCAACACGGTCGCCGGAGACTACTACGACGTCTTCCCCCGCCCCGGCAAGACCAACGAGGAGAATCGCGTAGTGCTCGCCGTGGCCGACGTCGCCGGCAAGAGTATTCCAGCCGCCATGCTCATGGCCACGTTCCAGGCCAGCCTGAAAACGCTCTCCACCGCGCAGGTGGCCTTGCCCGAACTCGCCGCCAACATGAATAGATATGCCTGCTCTAACAGCCAGGGAGGACTGCGCTTCACTACTGCTTTTCTCGCTGAATACGACGAGGTTCACCGCAGTCTCTACTACATCAACGCCGGGCACAACAATCCCATCCTGCGCCGTGCCAGCGGACAAATCGAGCGCCTCGACGTCGGCGGCCTCCCCTTCGGCATTCAGCCGGAAGTGAAATACGAGTCGGCGACCGTCACGCTCGCGCCCAACGACTGGCTGATCATCTTTACCGATGGACTAGTAGAAGCCGTGAACGCCCGGGAAGAAGAATATGGCGAAGTGCGCGTCCTGACCGTGCTCGAAACTGGAAAGTCGGACGCACCCGCCGCGCTGCTCAAACAACTGATGTCTGCCCTCGACCTTTTCGTCGGCAACACCCCTCAGCACGACGACGTCACCTGCATGCTGCTCAAGGCGGAGAGCCTCTAACCTCAGAATATCTGCATTGAGATAGGTCGTGAGCGCTATGGCGATTTTCCATTCGGGCTTCTTCGGTCTAATCATGCAGTGCTCGTTCCGGTCCAACTTGCAATTTATATCTCGCGTGCATAGCGGAAGGCCGAAGGTGTTGAAATCAACGGCGTTTACACTCAGAACCCCGCAGCCTCAGTCTCTCCGCACGAATTCCCCATACATCCGGTGAAACGCGTGCACGCCCTTCTCCTGCTTTACGCTGAACCGTCCGCGTGAATAACTGCGTGATCTCAGATTCTTCTGCACGGCCTCACAGATCCCCACGTCCTCAATCTGAATCTGATGGCTGAACTCGACCGACGCCTTCGCCGCCGGGGCCGGGTGATCCTTCGCCGGCAAATACCATTCGAAGATCGCCAGCGACCGTTCCGGCTCGACCGGCAGCACGATATTCAGCGAAACGTTATCGGGATAACAGTTCAGCATCCAGTTGGGGAAAATCCAGAAGTAGTCCGTGGTCAAGTCTTCCCGCGCCTCCTGGTAGCGCCGCGGTGTTCCATCGCCCGGCTGCGCGCCTCGGATCGGACTGAACTGTCGCACATGCCGCAGACAAGGCTCGACCACGTATGCGTTGTAATCTAGCTCGCGATTCAGTCCCGGGTGCACGCTGGGCAGGTGATATCCCTCGAGATAGTTGTCCATGTACGTCTTCCAGTTGCATTTCATGTCGTACGTCCGCCGCTCGAACAGTTTCATCTCGGGAAACGGGAATTTCTCGGCTTGCCTCGGCAGTTCGCCCAGACTCTCGCGCAGAGGCGGCGCCTCCGCCTCCAGATTGGCAAAGACCAGATTGAACCACTCCTCGGTCCGCACCGGCGCCAACGCAAAGTCCTCCGGGCGGAAGCCCTCGACCCCCTCGATCTCGGTCGCGCTGATCAGCGCGCCGTCCAAACCGTAGGTCCACCCGTGATATCCGCAGCGAAACAGTCTACGCGACCCACATCCCTCTGCCGGAGGCCCCGCGCGGTGCCGGCACACGTTGTAGAACCCGCGCAGCTTACCATCCAGCCCACGAACGAACACGAGCGGCTCGCCTACCAGCTCCGTGGTGAAAAAGTCGCCGGGGTTCGCGATCTGGCTCGCGTGGCCCACCACCTGCCAGGTCCGCGCAAAGATTTTCTCTTTCTCCGCCGCAAACACGCTCTGATCCGTGTAAAGAGACGATGGGAGTGTCCACGCCTTCGCGACGTCGGGATCGATCTGAAAGGAGTCGAACGGGCTGGCCATGGGACGTGAGAGCCAACATTCTACGCCCCGCCGGTAGATCCGCTACCACGCTTTACTCTGACTGTGACTCCGCACCTGACTCTGCGCCTTAGGAGCAGGGGTTCCTGGGGACGCACATCCAAAGAAGATTTCAGTCTCGCTGGCGGTTTTCTCGGCCTGGCTCAAGTCGGGGGAGATCTTGCGCGCGAGTTCCTCGGCGCTTTCGGCCTCTCGCTCCCGGCCATCGCGACGCAAGGCGTGCGCCAGCAGCACATAGCCGACCCCACCCGGATCGACGTTTACCGCGCGGGCCAGTTGCGTTGCCGCCTCAGCGGAATGTCCATTCCGCTCCGCCAGCAGTCCAATTCCAACCAGGGCTGACGGGTCCTTGGGATTGAGCTGCAGTGCGCTCTCATAGCTAAGCTTCGCCTGATCATAATTCTTGACTTGAGCATTCGCCGAGCCAATCTGGCTCCATGCCGTGGCGCGCAGTTGCGGGTCCGTACTCCGGTTCAAAACTTTCTGGTACATATCCAGCGCATCTTGTTCGTGGCCGTGGCGTTGTAAATAGATGCCCATGCTGAGAACCTGGGGAAGCGGATACGGGTGCAGCGCCTCGGCCGCCTCGAACTCCGGGATCGCCTCCTCAACGCGCCCCTGCTTGTCGAGTGCCATGGCCAGGTTGTCATGCGCCATGTAGTTCGATTGAGTGACGGAAAGAGTGTATCGCCACAGAGTCTCGCCATCTCTCCAATAGCCGAGTTGGTGGTGGGTGACTCCTCCCAAGAACAGAACAATAACCGCTGCCGGCATAGCGACCCACGGTTTCGCGATTCTCTTCTCTTCCGCGATTTCCCACACTGCCCACACCAAGGAAATCAAAACGCCGATGAGCGGAATGTATAGATATCGGTCGGCCATGGCTTGCTCTCCAACGGTCACGATCCCAATCATGGGCACCAGAACTCCGAGAAACCAGAACCATCCCACCGCGAGGTAACGCCGCTGTCGGCAGCGCAGAACAACCGCTGTTAGCCCCAGCAGCACAGCCGCGCTGAGAGCGATCTGCGAAAGTGGGATCGAGCTTCCCGGGTGCGGATACAGCGGCGCCAGGTGCCGAGGCCATGCCAGATTTGCCAGATACCGGTCGTAAGAAACCAGCGCGTTTTCTAGCCGCGCCAGGAGCGAGACCTGTGTCAAGGTTCGCACCGAACCACCCGATCGCTGCGCCGCCATCGTGACCACAGCGCCTGCCAGCGCCACCGCAAAAAGCGGGACCTTTTCCGCGATCAGAAATGTGAGGGACCGTCCGTCAGCCCTGGCCGAATCCGCCTTGGCGAACATCCTCTGCAGCGGCCAATAGTCCCACAGCAGCAATACGAAGGGCAGTGTGATCACTTGCGGCTTGGCCATCAGCCCCAGCACGAAGCACAGAGCAACGGTGGCATAGCGCCCAACTCCACCTCGCCTCGCATACCGGCCGTAAGCCCACACCGCTAGCAGAAAAAAGAACATGCTGAGCACATTCTTGCGCTCCGCGGCCCAAGCCACCGATTCCACGTTGACTGGATGAAACGCAAACAGGGCCGCAACTAGCAGACTAGGCCATGTCAGCGCAGTTGCCTCCTCTAGCAGCAAGAACAACAGCACCGCATTCGCCGCATGAAACAAGAGGCTGACATAATGATGCCCCGCCGGGTTCAGCCCAAACACCTGGCAGTCGAGCGCATGCGAAAGCCACGTCAAGGGATGCCAGTTACCGGCATGGAACGTAGTGAACGACCATTTCACTGTGGCCCAGGTGAGCCCAGTTCGAACCTGAGGGTTGTTGAGGATGTAAGGAACGTCATCGAGCACCACGAACCCGTCGTGAACGATGGGATTGTAAAACGCCAACGTCAAGGCAAACAGGATCAGGCAGAGAATCGCCCTGTGCATGTTGGGAACGGCAAACCTGCCTTCGGGCACAGACATTGTCTCGGCGGACTCAAGTTTAGTTGCAGCTAAAGGCAAAACCGGATTCCTCGCCTCTCAGGCAAAGATAATAGATTCTAGGAGAATGCGCTAAAACCACTGCGTTACGCGCGTAACCGATCATTCAGGCCGTTCATTGGTGTGCTCGATTCGCCATGATAGGTTGAGTTCAGGCCTACGTGATGAAGGTGTTCTCCTCGAATCTGCCGCGCGTTCTCGTTTGCCTTTTGCTAACGGTACTTGCTGTGCTCGGGGCCGCGCGGCTGGATTTTCGCCAGCCGTTCATCGGTTACGGGCTGGGGGGTGCCTTTCTGTTGTTCCTCGCCGCCCGGCAGGGGCGAGTGCGCACTGCTATCGTATGCGGACTGGGAGTGGCCTTTGCGTTCGCCATTGTCTGGATGCGATTTGAGGATCTGCCGGCGTTGCTGGTACAGATCATGGGAGCGCTTGGACTATCGAGCCTGTTGGTGCTTGGCTGCTCGGTGGCGTGGAAAGGCCGCGAACGCGAAGCAGGCGCCTACCAGGCATTGCTTCCAGCAGCGGCGTTAACCTTCATGATTCTGGCGGCGATGTACTCGCTCAACATGGCATCGCTGCTGCACGCCACTACCCTCGACGTCTACACTTACGGTTTCGACGGCTGTCTGGGATTTCAACCCAGCTTCAAGCTCGGACGCGTCACCTACGGGCACCCCTGGGTCTTCTTGCTGGTGAAAATGAGTTATGAGGCAATCGTAATCGCGATGGCGGCTGTCTATGCGGGATATATGAGGCGCCGAGAAAAGCCGATCTGGGAACTGATCGAAATGTTATTCGCGCCCGCTATCGTAGGTTATCTCTTTTTCAGCGTGTTTCCAGTGTGCGGACCGCGCTATGTGTTTGCTTCCTTTCCCAACGCATACTTGCCTTATTCCGTCATGCCTGAGCTGATCCTGCGCCGCGTTCCGGTACCCGCCATGTATCCGCGCAACGGCGTGCCTTCTTTGCACATGACGTGGGCTCTCCTGATCTGGCTGAACACCCGCGGCCTGCAGCGTTGGGCGCGAGCGGCGGCGCTGGTCCTGGTGCTGGCCACGGCTTTTGACACCCTCGGGACCGGCGAGCACTATCTCTTCGATCTTATCACTGCGCTGCCGTTCACCCTGTGTATGCAGGCCTGCCTGGTGCGCACAGTCCGCTTCGGCCAGCGCGAACGGTGGCTGCCGGCGCTGGTTGGAGCCCTGCTGTTCCTGACGTGGCTCGCGATCGGACGCTATGGCTTTTCTTGGATGGTGACCAGCCGTCTCTTGACTTGGTCGCTGGTGGCTGCATCGTCATTCGCTTCGGTCTTTTGGGCGACTCGCCTGCCCGCGATGATTCCAGAGATGGAGGACAATGGGGAATCCTCGGAACAGCACACCCTGGCGGCGGCTGCGGCCAGATAACGCTCACACTGGCGATCTCATCGGCTGGCCGAAGGTTAGCTGTTTGCTCTCTCCGGGATATACCAACGGGCATAAGTCGATCCCGCCGCGCTTGCAATCCTGCCTTGCCCCTGCGTTCCATTATGGGACGGCCCGTTCCAGCGTTGACACAAATTGTCACTACCGACGACGAACATTGTCCACAATGCCTATGCGGGGGAGGAGCCGGGAGAAACTGAGGTTAGGACTCAGGCTGAAAATAAAGGCCTTGACCGAAGTGCGGGTAGAAACCAAGGTAACTAGCATGTCTGGCCCAGCAAGTGCAAATATGAAGCACGACTGCGTCATCCGTGACCAGAATATTAAAAAAAGAATCACACGAGGGGAAAAAAAGAGATGCGGAAACAGAAGGGTTTCTCACTAATCGAGCTGCTGATCGTGGTGGCAATCATCCTGATCATTGCAGCTATCGCAATTCCGAACTTGCTGCGCGCCCGCATGGCGGCCAATGAGTCGTCTGCTGTCGGCTCCGTCCGTACCATCAATACCGGTATGGTCACTTACAGCACCACTTATCCGACGGTCGGTTTCGCGAGCGCCCTGGCCAACCTGGGCGGCGCAGCTCTTGCAGCTTGCACGCCCGCTACCAACACCGCTTGCTTGATCGACAACGTTCTGTCGGCCGGCACCAAGAGCGGATACAGCTTCACGGCTCAGGCTGGAGTAGCGGCGACCCCGCAGACCACCTACTACGCGACGGCGACTCCGGTCACTGCGAACCAGACCGGTATCCGCAGCTTCTGCGCTTATGAAGATGCTGTGGTGCGTTATGACTCCACCGGCGCGCTGGCTGGCAGCGAAGCTGCTTGCCAGAAGCTGGCTCCCCTGAATTAATAACGTGATTTGATTTGGCGAAGTACCTGGGGGAGGGTACAAGCCAGAGAGCAGCGAACGAGAGTTCGCTGCTCTTTGTTTTTTGTTTTTCTCGGTTGATTCCTCCTTGCCGCGTTCTGCCCAGGCAGCCCGAACAAGAGTCGCCGTTGAGATTACTTCCGTCATAGACGAATTGAAATCGCACCTCTGCTGCGATCACTGCGCCCTATAATCACAAGCGGTGGAGGGTACCATGGCGAGTGCGCCTGTCCGGGGCAAACAGTCTGACCAGCTGCTCGCGCGCTCTTGGGCGCCCTTTGCTTCGCCAGAGAGGCGGACTTTTGTCCTCTCTCTCCTGCTGGTCGCGTTTACATTAGTGCTCTACAACCGCGCCACTCACTTCTCATTCATCAATTACGACGACCGCAGCTATGTTTACGAAAATGTCCACGTTCGGGCGGGGCTCTCTCGAACCACGATCTGGTGGGCCCTCACTTCTTTAGACGAAGCCAACTGGCATCCGCTGACCTGGATGTCGCACGCGTTGGATTGCCAGTTATTCCACTTGAATCCTGCGGGGCACCATTTCACCAGCATCCTGCTGCATGGGTTGAATGGAGCGCTGCTCTTTCTGTTGCTGGCGCGCAGCACGGGAAGGGTGGGACGAAGCTTCTTCGTGGCCACGCTATTCGCGCTGCATCCGATGAACGTCGAGTCGGTGGCCTGGATCGCAGAGCGCAAGAACGTTTTAAGCACCACATTTTTCTTCCTGACACTTGCGGCTTACGCCTGGTATGCCCTCAAGCCTGGGTGGAAGCGTTATCTGGCAGTCGCAGGACTGCTGGCATGTGGACTTGCGTCCAAACCGATGCTGGTCACCACTCCCTTCGTGCTGCTCCTGCTCGACTATTGGCCGCTTGGAAGAATCGAGGGTTGGACCACTGCCCCCGATACATTGTCGACCAGGCAGTCACGGATAGGCAGGCTGATCCTCGAAAAATTACCGTTACTGGTTTTGGTAGCAGCTAGCTCGATGGTCACATTGCGTGCTCAACGGGCGGCCGGGGCATTGGGCCTGTCCCCTCCATTCTCCGAGCGTCTGAAGAATGGAATCTACTCTTACGCAGCGTACCTATGGAAGGCCATTTGGCCGGAAGATCTGACGTTGTTTTATACGTACGCCGGCCACTCGCTGTCGCTTTGGAAGGTTTTCCTGGCCGCGGCGTTTTTGATAGCAATCACTTGGTTTGTGTTGAAGCGGCGCTCCCGCGGCTATCTGTTGGTTGGCTGGCTCTGGTTTCTGGGCACGCTGGTTCCTGTGATCGGAGTGGTGCAAGTGGGTAATCAGGCCATGGCCGACCGGTATGCTTACATTCCTCTGATCGGCGCTTTTGTAATGGTTACCTGGGCTGCGGTGGACCTCGCAGAGACAAGAAAGTTAGGGCTTGGACGGGGCGTGGTCCCGGCGTTTTGTGTTGTGCTGGCGCTATCGATCACCACCTATCGGCAGATCGGATACTGGCGCGACAGCGAAACCGTTTGGACGCATGCGCTCCAAGTCACGGAGCACAACTACGTGGCCGAGGATAATCTCGGCGAAGCGTTGGTACATCTTCATCGCGCAGATGAAGCCTATCCACTATTTCTCCAGGCGGCTCAGGACAGTCCGATCGATCCCGCCGCCCGATTGAACATTGGCACCTACCTGTTCCAACACGGGCACCAGGCAGAAGCGGTGCAGCAGTATGAACTTGCCATCCGCTTCGGAGCGGAACCCGGGTTGGTCGCCATGACGTATGCCAACCTGGGATCGGCGTTCTGCGGCAGCGGAGATTTCGAGAAAGCCCGAGCCAGTTACGAGCATGCCTTGCGACTCAACCCTTATCAAGTCGTCGGCTTGCAGGGAATGGCTTTTGTGTCGCAAAGGCAAGGAAAAATTGAAGACGCCGTTGGCTACCTTCGACGAGCGCTGGAACTGGAGCCTAGTGGCGAGGGTTATCTGGAGTTGGCTAGACTCCTGGCACAGACCAACCGTCGCTCTGAGGCTCTCGTGGCCTACCAGCAGGCCCTGAGGCTAACGCCAAACCCGGTCGAAGTGCAGCACCCAGCGGGAGACCTGGCAGGACAGCATTGAGATCCAACCCAGAGGTCCTTTGCGGATGAATGACGGAATCGGCTGCTTTCCCAAGATTTGCGCCTGGACTCCTTGCGGGGTGACACTTTGTGTCATCCTCTCACGGCGGAGCCATCCTCGTCTGCTTTTCCCGTCGTTCGGGGCGTCTAACGCATTGATTTACAAGATAATTGGAGGATTACCAAGGTGGCGGCTACAGGGTCGAGAATGGCGCTGAAACTGCTGCAAAAACAGCGACAGTCGCCCGCGAATCGACCTTTTGGTAACACTTAGCAGGAAGGTTCTTCATGCGCTACGCAAAGGGATTCTCACTCATTGAGTTGCTGATCGTCGTGGCAATCATTCTGATTATCGCGGCCATTGCTATCCCCAATCTCCTGCAAGCGCGCCTAGCCGCCAATGAATCATCCGCTGCGGGATCGATGCACGGTATCACAAGCGCCGAAATCACCTACTTCAACACCTTCCCAACCGTCGGTTACGCCACTAAAATCTCGCAGTTGGGAGGACCCGCCCCTTGCAGTCCGTCCCCGACCACGGCATGCCTGATCGATAACTTTCTTGCCAACGCGATCCCAGGCGGCACTGGTAAAAGCGGCTACTACTATCTGGCAACAGGCATTGTCACCGGGGGAGCGACCTACAACGACGCTTATGTCATTGGCGCGACACCCATCGTTGTTAACTCAACCGGGAACCGGGACTTCTGCTCCATCAACGACGGCGTTCTGCGCTCGCAAATGGGCAACACGGGCGACACGCCGGCCACCGACTCGGCCACTTGTGTGGCCTACCCGGTGGCTCAGTAACGATTTTCTACGTCTCATATCAGACTGAGAATCGGTCCCCCGCTCTCTTTCAATTCGCCCGTTCCTGATGTGCAGGCTTGATCCTCGGCGTTTTCATGACCATCGTAACCCCTCCCCGCATCCTATAGCGGACTGTCTTGCATATAATCTTCTTGGAAAAACCTCTGACGCAGTTCCTGAAGCACATGCCAGCAATTGAGATCCTCGGACTTGAAAAAACCTACATGGTGGGATTCTGGCGCAAACGTCCCAAGCGCGCCTTAGAGCCATTGCATCTGACTGTGGAAGAAGGCGAGATTTTCGGTTTCCTCGGCCCCAACGGGGCCGGCAAGACCACCACCCTGAAGCTCCTGATGGGCTTGGTCTTTCCTACCGCCGGCACAGCCCGCATCCTCGGACGTGAATGGACCGACCCTGAAGTCAAGGCCCAGGTCGGCTTCCTGCCCGAGCAACCGTACTTTTACGACTACCTCACCGCCCACGAATTACTCGACTATTACGGACAACTCTCGGGCGTTGCCGTGCAGGACCGCAAGCGGCGCATCCCGGAAGTTCTTGCGCGCGTAGGCTTGACCGATGTCAAAGGAGTGCAGCTTCGCAAATTCTCCAAGGGCATGCTGCAGCGCGCCGGAATTGCGCAAGCCATCCTGCACAACCCCAAGCTCGTTTTCTTCGACGAACCGATGTCCGGCCTCGATCCGCTCGGGCGCCGCGAGGTTCGTGACTTGATGGTGCAACTCAAACAGGAAGGCAAGACGGTTTTCTTTTCCACTCACATTCTCTCCGACGCTGAGGCCCTCTGCGATCGCGTTGCCATCATCCACAAAGGCGCATTGCGCGGCGTGGGGGCGGTCGAGGATTTGACCTCAACCGTTCAGGGCAAGGTAGAAGTCGTCTGGCAAGGCACTCAGATTCCGGCTTCGATGAAGGCTCTGGGCGCCGACTGCCACGTCACGGGCGAGACCGTCCGCGCCGTTATCACCGAAAATCAGCAGGACGCAGCCATCGACGCATTGCGCCGCGAGCATATCCGCCTGATCGCCATCACGCCGTTACGCACGTCGCTCGAAGCCTACTTCGTCGAGAAATTGCAGCATTCTCAGACCGCGGTGGGAACCGCAATGGGGAACGGAAGATGAGCGCACGCATCGTCCATATCGCCTCGAACACTTTTCGCGAAGCCGTTCGCGACCGCGTCCTCTATAACCTGATCGCCTTTGCCCTGCTGCTTTCCGGCGCTGCCATTTTCGTGGGCCAGATTTCAATCGAAATCGAGCGCCTGGTCGTGGTGAACCTCGGCCTCACCGCGGTCTCGCTATTCGGGATAGTCATCGCCATCTTCATTGGCATCGCGCTAGTCTCCAAGGAAATCGAGAAGCGCACGCTCTACACAATGCTCTCGCGCCCTGTCCGGCGTTGGGAATTTATCGTGGGGAAATTCTTCGGTCTCGCCGGGACGCTTGTGGTCAACACATTTTTCATGGCCATCGGGGTGTTCGGCGCGCTGCTCTACGTCACCCACAAATTCCACAAACCCGACGCCCTGATTCTGGTCGCGCTCTACTTCATCATCCTCGAGTTCCTCATCATCTGTTCGCTGGCGCTGTTGTTCTCATCGTTCTCAACCCCGCTGTTGTCGGCTGTCTTCGCCTTCTCGCTGTTTGTGATCGGCAGTTTCGCCGACGATCTGCGGGGGTTCGCCGGGCTGACGCACGGCTTCACGCGCTGGTTCGCGACGGGGGCCGCATATCTTGTACCAAATTTTTCCGCCCTCAACGTGATCAGCGCGGTTGCCCATCAACAGCCGGTGGGCGGGCATCTGATTTTGCAGAACACGCTTTATGCCTTGTTCTATTCGGCCACAGTGCTCAGTGGCGCGGTTTTGATTTTCGAGCGCAGGAATTTGAAATGATCCTAGGGAGGCAGAGATGACCGCCCGGCAGCGGACCACCGCCGTCGCCAGCGCGTGTCTGGCCGTCTCCGTGACTGCCAGCGCTCTGCTGTTGCGTCACATTGACCAGATCCGTCCCAAAGCGGCTATTGAAGACGTTCTGTACATCGATTCGCCGAAGATGGTGGAGCGCGCCAGTCTCGGCTTTCGCGGCCTGATGGCCTGTATTTACTGGACTCGCGCCGTGCAATACTTCGGCCACCGCCATTTCGATCACGAACAGACGTACAACGAGCTTGCTCCGCTGCTTGAGATCACCACTGCGCTCGATCCGCAGATGCTGCCGGCCTACGAGTTCGGAGCCAGTTTTCTGGCACCCTCTCCACCCAACGGCGCCGGAGACCCTGCCCGCGCGATCGAGCTCATGGAGTACGGCATTGCCCACAATCACGACAACTGGCGCCTCTATTACGATCTGGGCTTCGTGTATTACACCGAGCTCAAGGACTACAAGAAAGCCTCGGAAGTCTTCGCGCGCGGGGCGCAGGTTCCAAACGCGCACCCCTTCATGAAAGTGATGGCCGCTCAGATGGCGGAGCATGCTGGAGACTTGAATACCGCCCGCATGTTGTGGAGCGCCACCTTCGAAACCAGCCACGAAACCAACATTCGCCGGAATGCCCTCGAGCACCTGCGCTCGATACAGGTCGACGAAGACGTCACCAATCTTCAGGCTGCCGTCACCCGTTTTGGCAAGCGCACCGGGCGGCTCCCCGCGAGCATGGCCGAATTAACAGCGACTGAGCACCTTCCGGGGACTCCGGTTGATCCCGACGGAACTCCGTATAAGCTGACTGCAGAAGGGCGCGTCCTGGTCGAAACTCCGGAGAACTTCCCCTTCATCACCAAGGGCATGCCTCCCGGATACAAGCCCGCCGCTCTCCCTACATTCCACACCAAGCTATAGCCCTGTTCCATATATATGTGAGGACAGCCGCCTCGGCTGTCCAACTGCGCCGAGCGCGGCCCGAAGCGACGCATGCTGAGCCAAGCAGAACTGCGTTACGATTTCCTAATGTGCGCGCCCGAGCCACGGCTTCTCCCCGCTGCCCGCCGCTACTGGTCCGACTTTGCCGCACGCGCTGGACGGTTCGCGGCCACACGGGCCCTCCTCGCCGCGCTCTGGGAATTCCTCCGCGACTCCACTTCCGCCCGCCTTCGCCAGCGATACGGCGACGCCGATTACGATTGGGACTACCGCGTCAATACCACCAGCGCCGCCGTTGGCTGGCGCGATCGGCTATTGGGTTCGTTTCACTCGCCGTATCAGCCAACCGAACCCGCGCTGTTTCACGAGATGCTCAGCACACTGGCGCGGGATTTCGATTTGAATTTTGGAGACTTTACCTTCCTCGACCTCGGCTCCGGCAAGGGACGCACGCTGCTGATGGCCTCCGATTATCCTTTTCGCCGAATCATGGGCGTCGAACTCCTGCCCGCGCTCGACCGGATCGCGCAGGAGAATCTGCGAGGCTACCGGAATGAATCGCAGAAATGCTTTGCCCTCGAGTCGGTGTGCGCTGACGCGACCGCGTTCCCTTTCCCCGAGGTCCCACTCGTTGTCTATCTCTTCAACCCCTTCCCGGAATCGGGCCTGCGCCGCGTGGCCACCAGTTTCGAGCAATCGTTGCGGGCAAATCCCAGGCCAGCATACGTGCTTTACCACAACCCTCTGCTGGCGCACGTGCTCATAGAGAACGGCTCGCTGTGCAAGCTGGGCGGGACGCACCAATACTCGCTGTTCGCGCCGCGAACGAGCAGAGATCAGAAAGGACCTTGAGGAGACACAACCAAGAGTTGGCAATTAGGCGCGGACGGTGATCTCCGCGCCGCGAGGGTGGAAGACACCAACGCAGGACGTTGGTACTGAGGAGCCTATGAACCTTGCTTCTCGAACACGATCTCGGCTTTCTTGGCGTTGACCTTATCTTTATCTTTGCGGTAGGCGCGGGCAACATCGCCGAGCGATGGCTTTTCCGAGACCGGCCCGAACTCCCACAGCGGGCGCTCGCCATGTTCGACCGTGTAGGACGAACCGCCGACGAGGGGCTGCTCTTTGGCCATCTCATGAGGTGCGGCGTGCTGTGGATGTTCGGGGAATTCCAAGACCTGCGCTTGATTCGACAGCACTCCGCCATTCTGTCCGAATGCAGCTGCCGCACAAAGAATGAAGAGTACGAGCAATGTGGTTTTCATGACGTTATTCCAGTGTTTCCATGGTTCTTCGGCGCAACTTCCATACCAACTCAAGCAGCTGTAGTATCAGTTGCTTACAAGAACAAAGTGAAGTTCCACGCAACATTTTTCACATTCAAGGAAAACCCGATTTTGCTTTCCCTGTCCCAGCGTCCTCCGCGGTTGAACCCAGAAGCTACGCTGCCATCCAGTGGGGTATATTGTTTCCGGCGTGAGACAAAGATGATCGCCCACATCAAAAAGGCACTCTGCCCCCTTGGCGTCCTCTTGTTTGTTGCCACGTTAATTCCCCGTGCCATCGCGCAAACCGACTGCGCGGAAGGCAACGGCGTACTCGACATGACGCCGCCAAAGAACACGACCCCGCAAGAGCTGATCCAGAAAATCGGCGCCGAGGAAGCAAAGGTCAAAGAAGCCCGCGCGCACTACACCTACACGCAAGATTTGATGGTGCAAACCCTCAATGGCAATGCCGTCGACGGCCAATTCCATGAGGTCACGAGTATCTCCTACGACGAGAAGGGCAAACGGCTGGAAAATGTGACCTTCGCGGAACAGTCCACGCTACGCGGAATCGTGTTGTCGGCCGAGGATATGGACGACGTCCGTAGATTCATGCCTTGGATCCTTACGCCCGACGAACTGCCGCTTTACAACCTGACCTACGCCGGGCAGCAGCATGTGGACGATCTCGACACCTACGTCTTCCACGTCGAGCCCAAGAAGGAGGAGAAGGATAAGCGCTATTTTCAGGGCCGGATATGGGTGGACAACCACGATTTGCAGATCGTGAAGCTGTGCGGCAAGAGCGTGCCCGAAATCATCCGCAAAAGGAAAAATCAGCCACAGGACGTCCGCCCGACATTCGTGGGCTACCGCCAGCCGGTCGATGGGCTCTGGTTCCCGGCCTATGTGCGCGTCGATGACACGTTGCACTTCCGCGTGGACGCCATTCACGTGCGCGAGATCCTTAAGTTCACCGGGTACAAACGAGTTGGGGTGGCGGCAAGCGCGAAACCGTGAGTGGCGACCCCGCATTCGTGAGTTTCGGGAATTGAACCCGATACTTGAACCATCATTTCAGCTGTGGTGTACTTCCCCATATGGCAGAAGAAAAGAACCGAAGCAAAGACATAGTGCTGTGGATTATCACGGTGGTCTTGGTTGCTTTGGCCATCTACTGGTACAAGAGGTAGTTCTCCAGGCCAGACCGTCGTTGTGCCTGAAAATGTCGAATGCCCCACGAGCTCAAGCGGGCCGTAGTTGTCTGCGCTCAGAAAATCGGGTCGGCGAGACGATGGGGTTTACACCGCCCTGTTTCTTGCTAGCCTTCCAACGCACACCTTAACGCCGGTAATTCCCCGTCTTCTCTGCGGTTTTGCCGGGGGAACCCCGACTCCTGCGGTTTACAAAAACAGAACAAAACTGGGGCCAAGACGATTTTCACAATGGAGCGCGATGTAATCTGGCACTAGAAGTCCCACTCTGAGGCATGTCTCCTGCGGTCGTTCGCCGGACAGCCACACATGCCTGCAGGCGGTGGGTGTTTTTGTTTTGTCACTCCGTCAACAAAAAATCCAAGGAGATGCGATCCCCTATGAGCAGAAGGTGTTTTGCCTGCCTTTCAATTGCTGCCCTGCTATCAACTTCCCTTACCCTGACCGCGTGGGCGCAAGACGCCGAGGTTGTCGAGCCGCGCGGACACTTCGTCGTCATGCCGCCACATCTGCGCAACGACCTCGCGCTGACGCCCGCGGCGCCGCTTCAGAGCTGGAATGGGTCGTTCACCTACGGGGGAAGAAGATACACCTACAACATGGTCGGAACGGCGCCTTCGACGAACACGACCGCAGTCATCACGACCTACCTCATTCCCGTCAAGATCGTGATCACCAACAGCAATGGAACCAAGAGTACGTACGATCCCGCGCACGTGCTCTCCAACGGCAATTCGGTCACGACCAACACGCTGCACTCCCCTATCTTTGACTCGACTACGACCTACACGCAAGGAGGGGTGAACGTGGGAACCACCCAGTACATCGACGCCTTTCAGCGCGCGAACTTCTGGGGCACTGTGAAGAGCCATCTCAACTCACACCTGTTACTGAGTACAACCGTGCTGGCGGAGCAGACATTGAGTCCGACTCGAACCTATGGCAAGACGGGATCGGTGTTCGGCTTCACCGCGGCACTGGTCGACATCAACTGGTTCGACGCGCAGATCCCGAACCTGATCAGCAAGCTGGGGATTCAGCCCAATCAGTTCGCGATCTTCCTGACCTACGACACCTATTTGACCCAGGGCGGGGGCTGCTGCATCGGCGGGTATCACAGCTCGGAGGGCAGCATCAGCAATCCCCAGTCGTACTCGGAGGCCACCTACGTGGATCATGTCGGAGTGTTTTCGCAAGATGTGTCGGCCCTCTCGCATGAGGTAGGCGAGTGGGCGGACGATCCGCTAACTGTAAACTTCAACGGCAATAGTACCCCCTGCGGGATTCTGGAAGTGGGCGACCCGCTGGAGGGAAATGCAAATTATGGCGGCTACCACTACGTGCTCCATGGGTTCACCTATAATCTGCAGGACCTGGTGACCCTTCCTTATTTCGGAGCACCCACCAGTACAACGGTGAACGGGTGGCTGAGCTTCCACGGGGAATCGCTGGGAGTGTGCTCGAACGGTTCGTAGCCGCCGAAAGTAGTTGTACGTCTTCCCCCAATCGCAGGCCCGCTCCCTGGAGCGGGCCTTTTTGGTCGGCACCGTCTGGGCATTTATTGAAGGAGTCTTCATTCTGAAGCCGATAGTGAAGATAGCTTTCGAAAAAAGGAGATAGGTGCTAATTTCTTGCTGCAGGTCAGGCCAACTTATGCAGGCTAACGAATACGATCTGGTGGTGATTGGAAGCGGTCCGGCGGGGCAGAAGGGTGCGATTTGCGCCGCGAAGATGCGCAAGAAAGTCGCCATCATCGACCGCCGGCTAGCAATCGGTGGAACTTGTGTTCACACCGGGACGATCCCCAGCAAGGTGCTGCGGGAGGCCGTACTTTACCTCAGCGGGCTGCGGCAGCGGTCATTCTACGGGCGCGGTTACGTGGTGAAAGACCGGATCCTGATGTCGGACCTGGTGATGCGCGCCAACGCGGTCATGACGCGAGAAGTGGACGTGATTAAGGCGCAGCTCCGGCGCAATTATGTGAATGCGCTGGAAGGCGACGCGCACTTTGCCGATCCGCACACGATCGAAATTGTGACCGAAGAGGGAGTGCAAGTCGTTCGCGGAGAGAAAATCCTGATCGCCTGTGGCACGCGGCCGGCACATATCGACGGAATTCCAGTGGACGGGAAGCGGATCTTTGATTCGGATCAGATCCACTTCATGGATGAAATCCCCCGCGAACTGATCGTGGTCGGCGCTGGGATTATCGGGCTTGAGTACGCGTCCATGTTCACGGCTCTGGGGGTGAAGGTGACCGTGCTCGATCAACGCCCCACGCTGCTGGATTTTGTGGACCGGGAGATTATTGAGAGCTTGTGCTTCCAGCTGCGGCAACTAGGGACGGTTTTTCGACTTGGGGAGAAAGCGGTTTCAGTCGGTTTCGACGAAGAGCGCGACAAAGTGTTTGCCCTGCTGGAGAGTGGTAAAAAAGTTCGTGGAGAAGCGCTGTTGTATACGATCGGCCGCACCGCGAACAGCGACAAGATCAAAATTCAAGCCGCCGGTTTGACGGCAGATGGCCGTGGCAAGCTTGCCGTGAACGAACATTTTCAAACGGCTGTACCGCACATTTACGCGGCCGGTGATGTGATCGGGTTTCCGGCATTAGCCAGCACTTCGATGGAGCAGGGACGACTGGCCGGTTGTCACATGTTTGGTAAGCCCAGCCGTTTGCTGCCGAACTTGATCCCCTATGGGATCTACACCATTCCTGAAATTTCCATGGTGGGTGCAACGGAAGAAGAGTTGACCCGCAACAAGATTCCTTACGAGAGCGGTCTTGCGCGATACTCGGAACTGGCCAAGGGGCAGATGCTGGGCGACGATCAGGGACTGCTGAAGCTCCTGTTTAACCCCGAGACGCTGAAACTGCTCGGTGTACATATTATTGGCGATCGGGCGGCGGAAATCGTGCACATCGGACAAGCGGTGCTGGCCATGAGCGGAACCATCGAATATTTCCGCGATACGGTCTTTAATTATCCGACCTTGGCGGAAGCCTACAAGGTGGCCGCCCTTGACGGGCTAAATAAGCTCTGAAGCCAGCGGCTTCCGGACCCCGCAGGAATGCTCCACAGAAACCTCACCCCTGCCTTGTTTGCGCGCCGTACTTCGCGAAGACCGATTGGCTCGAGACAATTCCTTCCAGCTTCCGCGGATTAGCGCGGTTCACCACGGGAACGATGGGATTGGTCTGCACGAAGCGCAAAGCGCTGTCGAGCGGGAGATCGGGAAACAGGCACGGCAGCGGCTGCGGCGAAATCAACGATCCCAGCGTGTGCTCCCCTTTGCCTTCCTTCAGACGACGCAGGATCAGATCGCGGGTCACGGCGCTCCATCCGCTCGGCTCCAGGCGGACCGGAAATGTCGTCTCGGTCGAGCCCTCGATTCGGCGCGCCGCGGCGTCGACATAGTCGGCGACTCCAAGGATGATCGGGGGCGGCGGAAGCATCGCGTCCTCCACCCGGAGGATGGTTTCCTCGCGCTCCTCTTCCAGCGAAGGCAGGACGAGCCCGTCCTGCCGCGTCAGCAGATCGAAGATCGGGGTGGGCTGCAGGCTGCGGGAAACCAGGTAAGCGAATGTGTTGGCGACGATGACCGGCACGATGATCTCGTAGTTGCCACTGACTTCGAGCACCATAAAAACAGAAGTCATGGGAGCGCGCAGGAATCCAGCGAATAGTACGCCCATCCCGACCAGGACGTAGGTTCCGCTCGAAGCCGAAAGGTGGGGAAAGAAGATGCGCTCGACGCCACCCACCGCGCCGCCCAGCATCGCTCCGATGAAAAGCGTGGGCGCGAACATGCCGCCAGGGGTTCCACTGACAAACGACAGGGTGGTGGCTAGAATCTTGAGCGCCGCGAGCGCAGCGAACATCTGCCAGACAAATTGTCCGTGTATTGCTTGATCCATGAAGTCGTAGCCCGCGCCCATGACCTGAGGCGCACCGAAATAGCCGATGAGCCCGATGAGGAGACCGGCGAGCGCCGGCTGGAAGTATTGCGTCCAGCGTGGCAAGTCCTTGAGACGAGGACGCAGGAAGCCGATACCTTTGGCGAAGATCACAGCGGCCACACCACCCGCGATCCCGAGTACAGCGTAGGCGATCAGCTCGATAGGACGTTGGAAGGTGGTGACTGGAATACGAAATAGCGGCTCGGCGCCGAGGAACCACCGCTCGACGACGACACTGGCGACAGCGGAAACCACTACGGAGCCAAGAATTCCAGCACTCCAGCGTCCAATGACTTCCTCGATGACGAACAGCACTGCGGAAATGGGAGCGTTGAAAGCAGCCGCAAGACCCGCCGCCGCTCCGACCGGCGCCATCAGTCGCAGTTTTTCGCGGGAGAGTTGCAGTTGGCGTCCGAGAGCGGAAGCCAGGCTGGCGCCGATCTGCAGCGAAGGATCTTCCGGGCCAAGTGAGTGGCCGGCACCAATGGCGAGCGCAGCGCACAAGAATTTGCCGATCGCGGTGCGGAACGGGATGAAGCCGTTGTAGATGTAGAGCGCAGCCTTGGTCTGATTGACGCCGCTGCCGCGAATGCCGGGAAAAACATGGAGAACGAGGGTCGCGACCACGAGTCCGGCAAGCGACGGCACCACGAACAGGCGCCAACTGTGAGCTTGCGGGAGCGGACCAAGCAGCGCCAGGTGGGTCCAGTCAATGGCCAAGCGGAAGCAAACAACGGCCAGGCCTGAGAAGATGCCGATGAAGACGGAAAGGATCAGGAAGAAGCGGTCCTCGTCAAACACGTCTTCCACGGCCGCGAACATGCGCCGCGGTCGAAAGTGAAAGCCGGAGGCGCTGGCGGGAGCGGCGGAAGGCGGGGCTGCGGGCAGATTGCTCATCGGTCGGCCGTCTCTCGATCGCGGGAGATCAGAAGCAGGGCCTGGTCAACCCCTTGTGGCTCTCCGCAGTCTTCTGCAGTCTGCTGCTCGATCTGAAAAACGAGATCCATGATCGCGTCAGGCAAGTCGGCTTCAGCGGCGGAACGTAGGTGTGGGAGATCGCGTCGTGTGGCCATCCAGCGAGATTCCAGAGCCGCAAGCGCTGGCGGCGCGAGGGACGACGACAGAGACGAGGTCACAGACGGATTGCCCGCACCGGCGAGGTTGACTCCTCTTTGTTGGGCGCACGCACTGAGGCGCTCGCCCGCCTTCGCGAAGGCGGCCGCTATGCGACGGTTGCGTTCAGCATCGGAAATACGGCGCACGAATGGGTCGGTTTCGAGAATCAGGTTGGCTGACGATAGCAGATAGCGCAAGGTGGGATCCTGCGGTTTGGCATTGACAGCGAGTTGCAGGTAGCGCTGCGCGGTCCAGTAACGTCCGCCGTGAGAAGGCGGCTTCTCCCGCCCCTGCCAGCGCAGCCGGATTGCCATGATCGAGGCGCAGAACTCTCTCATATTCCGCGAGCGCATCGGGATAGTCTTGATCCTGCGCGAGAAGATCGGCAGCGCGTAGGTGAAGCGTGGGGTCGGGCGGCAGAAAGGCGGCCAGGGCAACAAGTTCAGACTGCGCTTGAGCGCGGGCACCTTTCCGCAGGAGAAATTCGACAAGTTCCAGGCGTGCGTCGCGGCGGTTGGCGTCCGGGTCGGTGCTCCAGACCCCATACATGGCGTTATGGTAGTAGCGAATGGCGTCGTCAACCGAGCCGCGCCGGGCAGCCACGCGAGCCAGTGCGAGATTGATGGTGCCGTCCTCCGGCGTGCGCTGCCACAACGACTCAAGGTAGGACTCGGCTTCGTCGAGGCGCCCTTTATCGCGCAGAGCGCGGCCCAGGCTCAGCTGATATTGGGGGTTGGCCCGGTCGCAAGTAAGCGCGGCGCGGAATTCCTCGATGGCGCGATCGGCGGCCCCGGCATTGAGGTCCGCCATCCCATGAGCATAGAGCCTGCGGCCGCGGGACTGCTGGTTAGCATTGAAGCGGGCTACCAGGTGGCTGACTGCGGCAAACGCCGCTACCGCAGCCAGGATCAGGACCATAAGCACGAAGATGGCGGACCTCGGGACGAGCTTGGTCAGGAGCTGGAACATGTATCGCGACCCGATATTACTCTAAATCATTGCCGGGACGCCGGTCTTGTCATCCGTCGCGTGAGACGACTCTTGCGGCCGCTGCCCTAAGTCACGCGAGCGGTGGGCAATTTTCCTGATGCCCCAAAATCCTTTTCGTACATGGAACTTTCGGCCACGCTCAGGTGTCTAGGTAACTAATCGGGAACCGGGTCGAGATATCACATTCAAGGAGTGGTTATGAAAATGTGGATGACTATATTGAGCCTCGCTGGTTGCCTCTGCGTGCTCGCATTCGGGCGTCCGAATGCTGCGAGCGTACCGGCGAACATGAGTGAAGACGACTTTCGCAAACTGGAACAGAATTGGCTCGACGCCGCGGCCGTACCCGACCTTCCAGCCTTGCGGAAGATGTTTGCCGACGACTTCATGGGGACTTCGTTCGGCGCCGGCGTGCTGAGCAAGACCGACGTGGTGCCGGCGGACGGAACAACCGCGACCCACATGCCAAAGTCCATTCTCCGCGATTGCACCGTGCGCATGTTCGGCGACACCGCGGTGTTGATGGGAGCGGTCGAAATGCAGGTTCCGCAGAAAGCGGAGCAAATCCGCATGACGACCGTTTTTCAAAAGCGCGACGGGCAATGGCAAGTGATTGCTGTGCACATGTCGAAGGCGGGCGACTGACAACCGGCTGCTGATCTTCTTCGGCATACAACACCAGATGGTGGCGGGCGGCTCGCCTGTCGATCGAGCCGCCCGCATTCTCTTGGTCTACCCCTACAAGTTCCCTCCTTCACTATGCCCCACACCCATGTCGGTCCTCAGTAGGCCATTGCGACCTTGATCGGGTAAGATACTTCGGCTGCTAGAGGGACGTTGCGAGCAACGTCTCTACGGAGTGTTTTCACTTTCACGATGCATCGCGAATATCACAAGGGTTATAGCCAGGAACTGCACCGGGACATGGAGGCACTGGTCTTCGGACATGCGGGGACGCCCCTGCTGGTCTTCCCCACTTCGATGGGGAAGTTTTTCGAATACGAGGACCGCGGGATGATTGGGGTGCTAGCGCCGAAGATCGAGCGCGGCGAGTTGCAGGTATTTTGTCCTGACGCCGTCGATACCGAGAGCTGGTACAACAAGGGCGTGCATCCGCGGGTGCGGGTACTGCGGCATTTGCAGTATGAGCGCTACCTGCTGCATGAGTTCCTGCCCTTTATCCGGTGGAAGAACCAGACGCCGCAGCTCGCTGTGACCGGCTGCAGCTTCGGCGGGTACCACACCGTGAATTTTGCTTTGAAACACCCCGACGTAGTGACGCATTGCGTGAGCATGAGCGGATCCTATGACATCCACCAGTTTCTGGATGGGTATTACGACGACGATTGCTATTTCAATAACCCCCCCGACTTTTTGCCGAACATGTCCGATGACTGGTTCTTGAGCCGCTACCGGCAAATGAAAATCGTGCTGGGGTCCGCAGATTGGGACATCTGCCTGGATGCGAACATCAAGTTCTCGGCGATTTTGAATGGGAAGGCCATCCCGCACTGGCTGGATATTTGGGGCGATAATTCGAAGCACGACTGGCCGCTGTGGCAGAGGATGGCAGGAAAGCATTTTTAGGGTTCCGGGTTCGTGGAAGGGTACGGCTTTAGCGGTGCCGATGGAGCGCCCCCAGGATTCGGGCTTTAGCCCAGTGGTTTTGGAACGCGGGTTGCATCATGAGAACGCAGGGCGGCAGTTGAGCGAAGGTTGAGAGCGCAGGGGTCCTTCGACTGCGTAAGTGCTTCACATCGTGAACCACTTACTTCGCTCAGGATGACCGGTTAAGAATGGAGATTGGAACCGTGAAGAAGATTGGCATTTTATTTGGCATGGAGAACACCTTTCCGCCGGCGGTGGTGGAAAAGATCAACTCGATGAAGGTCGTTGGTGTCGAGGCGGAATTTGTGAAAATCGGTGGGATCCGGATGGATGAGCCGAAGAAGTATGCGGTGATCATCGACCGGATTTCGCAGGATATCCAGTTCTACCGTGCATATCTGAAGAATGCAGCGCTGCACGGGACGATTGTAGTGAACAATCCCTTCTGGTGGACGGCGGACGACAAGTTCTTCAACTACGCGCTGGCGCACAAGATGGGCGTGGCCATTCCGCCGACCGTGATTCTGCCGCACAACAAGCATCCCGAAGGGACGACGGACCGGTCGATGCGGAATCTTATCTTTCCGCTGAACTGGCAGGAATTGTTCGACTATGTCGGCTTTCCGGCATTCCTGAAGCCCTATTCCGGCGGCGGATGGAAGCACGTTTACAAGGTTCATACGCCGGAGGAGTTCTTTCATCATTACAACCAGACGGGCGATTTGTGCATGACGCTGCAGCGCGGTGTCGAATTCGACGAGTACTACCGTTGCTACGTGGTCGGGCAAGAGAAAGTGCACATCATGAAGTACGACCCGAAGGCGCCGCATCATGAGCGGTATGTGAAGGGGAATCCGCCCCCGTCTTCGGAAGCGCTGCGCGAGCGCATCGAGAAGGATGCCTTGAATTTGTGCCGGGTTCTAGGGTATGACCTGAACACGGTGGAGTTTGCGGTCGAGCGTGGGGTGCCGTATGCCATCGATTTTTTGAATCCCGCGCCCGATGCTGAGATTACCTCCGTTGGGCAAGAGAATTTTGACTGGATTGTGAACGCAGTGGCGGAGATGGCGGTGAAGTTGGCACAGAGCGGAGAGAGTCCTGTGAAAGAGTTGCGGTGGGCGGGGTTCTTGACGGGACCACCGGTGCCGAAAGCGGCGCCCAAGCGTGGGAACTAGAGGGCAAGGGATTCGATTTATGAAGAAGAAGTCTGGTCGCGTCTCGAGAATGGGGGCTAACGCGCCTAAGACTGTGGACGAATATCTGGTTGGTACCCCGGAACCTGCGCGCACCACCCTGAAGCACATCCGTGCGGTGATCCGGTCGGTCGTGCCGGCGGAGACCATCGAAGTGATCAGCTACGGGATCCCGATGTTCAAGTACAACGGCATGCTGGTGGGCTATGCGGCTTTTAAGAACCATTGCAGCCTTTTCCCAACAGGCTCAGGAGTGCTCGACCAGTTCGAGAAGGAACTCACGGGTTACCGTACTTCCAAGGGGACAATTCAGTTCCCGTCAGATAAGCCCTTACCGGACGCACTCGTGGAGAAGATCGTAAAGGCGCGGGTCAAGGAAAACAAAGAATGGGACTAACCTGACCGGTCCAGATTTTCTGCTCATTGTTATACTGTTAGGGCCTAGTTCTTCCCCAATGCTCGCAAGGGCCGCGAGACGTGGGACACCGGCGGCTAGGCGCTGCCGGCGAACAGCGGGTTCCTCGACTTCACTCGGAATGACAAGACATAGATATGCTGCCCACTTTCACCATCGGGATTGAAGAGGAGTATCAGACCGTAGATCCGGAGACACGCGACTTGCGGTCGCACATTCACGCCGAAATCCTGGAGAAGGGCCGGATGATTCTTCAGGAACGCGTAAAGGCGGAGATGCACCAGTCCGTGGTCGAGGTGGGGACGTCGGTCTGTAAAAATATCAAGGAAGCAAGAGCCGAAGTCAAGAAACTGCGCAGCAACATGGTGCGGCTGGCCAAGGAGAATGGGCTGCGACTCGCGTCCGCGGCGACGCATCCGTTTGGGGATTGGCGAGTACAGGAAATTCATCCCGACCAGCGCTATAAAAATATCGTCGAGGACATGCAGCTGGTGGCGCGGGCCAACTTGATTTTCGGGCTGCACGTGCACGTCGGCATCGAGGATCGCGAGACCGCGATCCACATGATGAATCATGCGCGGTACTTTCTGCCGCACCTGCTGGCGCTCTCGACCAATTCCCCCTTCTGGCTGGGGATGAACACCGGCCTGAAGTCGTATCGCTGCAAGGTGTTCGACAAATTTCCGCGTACCAATATTCCGGATTATTTCCCCAGTTGGGGCGAGTACGAGAACTTCATCAAGCTGCTGATCAAGACCAACTGCATCGATAACGCGAAGAAGATCTGGTGGGACATCCGGCCGCATCCATTCTTCAACACCATCGAGTTTCGCGTGTGCGACATTCCCATGCGGGCAGATGAGACCATCGCCATTGCGGCGCTGATTCAGGCTACCGTGGCCAAGCTGTACAAGCTGTATACGGCAAACCAGGGTTTCCGGCTTTACCGCCGGGCGTTGATCATGGAGAACAAGTGGCGGGCGGCGCGCTACGGGCTCGACGGGAAGCTGATCGACTTCGGCAAGCAGGCGGAAGTCCCGGCGCGGGATCTGGTGCGGGAGTACCTGGAGTTCGTCGACGACGTCGTGGATGAACTGGATTCGCGCGAGGAGTTGAATTACATCCACACGATGGTGGAAACGGGCAGCGGCGCCGACCGGCAGTTGCGCGTGTTTCAAGAAACCGGGGATCTGAAGAAAGTGGTCGACTACATCATTGAGGAGACGGAGGCGGGTCTGGCGGAGAGTGACGAACCGGTTGCCGTCAGAAAAATCGGGTAATGAGTATTCCTGCAGAAAAAATCAAAATCTCCGCCCTGTCGCCCAAAACGCCACAAGGACGGAGAACCCTCAACATTCCATTTGATCCTGAATACACCCCGGGAGCCTACAACGCGGTCAATGTTTGTCTGCGCGTCCAGCCCAGCGAGCAGGTTTGCGTGATCACCGACGAGGCTACGATCGAGATCGCCGCGGCCGTGGTGCGGGAGATCGAGAAATTGGGGGCCCCCTACCATGCCTGGGTCTTGGAAGAACTGGCGGATCGTCCGCTCAAGGACCTGCCGCGCGAAATTCTGGACGACCTTGAAACGAGCCAGGTTTCGATTTTTGCGGTCCAGGTCCAGACCAACGAACTGCGGTCTCGCATCCAGATGACAGACGTCGTCAACCGGCGCAAGATCCGGCACGCGCACATGGTGAACATCAACCCGCAGATCATGCTGGAGGGGATGCGCGCAGACTTTAGGCGCGTGGACCGACTCAGTCAAAAAGTGGTTGAGATGGTGCGCAGGGCCTCGAAGATTCGGGCGAAAACCGCCGCTGGGACGGATCTCACCGCGGATTTGAATCCCAACTACAAGTGGCTGAAGACCAGCGGGATTATCACCCCGGAGAAATGGGGTAACCTTCCAGGGGGCGAAATTTTTACGACCCCAGGCGAAGTGAATGGAACCTTTGTGATCGATGGCGTGGTGGGCGATTACTTGTGCGCGAAGTTTGGCGACCTGCAGGAGAATCCGCTAACCGTGCGCATGAAAGGCAACCGGCTCACCGAGGCGCATTCGGAGAATCGCGAACTGGAGAGTGATTTCTGGCGCTACACCCATACTGACAGCAACAGCGATCGCGTGGGCGAGTTCGCCATCGGGACCAACATCGACTTGAAAAAAGTGATCGGGCAGATTCTGCAGGACGAAAAGTATCCCGGCGTGCACATTGCGTTTGGCAATCCGTACGGGGCGCACACCGGTGCAGATTGGGATTCGACCACGCATATTGACGTAGTGGGGCGGAAGTTCAACATCTGGGTCGATGACGAGCAGATCATGCGCGAGGGGAAGTTTCTGGTGGAGGCGTGAAATCGTCTCTTAACTGTTAGCTCTCGGCTCTTAGCCTTCAAATTCCTCGCTCGCGAGGGCCGCCGTGACGTCGGCTGCTATCAATGATCCCTTCCTTACGAAAGCAGTTCAACGACAGTTTCACCCCCGACAAATATCAGCAATTCCTGCGCCGGATTGACGACGTCTGCGGAACCCATGTGCAATTCCGTCTCTCCGAGACGCCCTGCTTTTTCCCCAAGGAATTGATCGATCGGATGGCGCGCGACGGGCAGGAGTTGATTCGGCAGCTGGTTGACAATCCCGAATATCACGCAAAGTCGGATAAGGCGGTTCCCGCCGAGTTCAAAGTCCCGAACGAGCCTTCGCATCCCATGTTCGTGCAGGTCGATTTCGGGCTGGTGCGGGATGCGCGCGGGGAGTTGCAGCCGAAGCTGGTGGAGTTGCAGGCCTTCCCGTCTCTGTATGCCTATCAGGGCCCGCTGGCGGAGGCGTATCTCGACGTTTACGGATTGGGCGCTCTCGGGCTCAAATACTTCTTGAGTGGGCTTGATGCTACGTCTTATCGCAGCCTGCTGCGGCGCGCGATTGTCGGCTCGCAAGATCCCGAGAATGTGATTTTGATGGAGATTCACCCGCAGGAGCAGAAGACCCTCCCGGATTTTTTGCTCACGGAAAAGATGCTGGGCGTGCGAACCGTTGACATCGTCGACATTAAAAAGGAAGGCTCGCGGCTCTACTACGAGCGCGACGGAAAGCGCGTGCCCATCTGGCGGATTTACAACCGTGCGATCGTGGACGAACTAGAGCGCAAGAATCTGAAGCTTGGGTTTGACTGGCGCGACGAACTGGATGTCGATTGGGCGGGGCATCCCAACTGGTATTTCCGGATCAGCAAGTTTTCAATTCCCTACCTGAAGCATGAGTCGGTGCCCAAAACGTGGTTTCTGGATCGGCTCGAAAAGATTCCTCGGGACCTGGAAAATTACGCTCTGAAGCCACTGTATTCGTTTGCCGGGCTTGGGGTGGTGATTGCTCCGAAGAAGGAAGACCTTCTGGCGATTCCGCCGGAGAAACGTCCTTACTACATTCTGCAGGAGCGCCTGCACTTTGAGCCGGTGATCGCCACGCCGTTTGGCGGGACCAAAGCTGAGGTTAGGGTCATGTATGTGTGGCAGGAAGAACTGAAGCCGGTCCTGACGATCATTCGCATGGGGCGGGGACTGATGATGGGCGTGGATCACAACAAGAACATGGAGTGGGTTGGGGCATCGGCAGGGTTCTACCCGGGATAGCCCAGCTAGCCGAGCGCTCCTCCACCCTACCGTAGACTTTAGACTGGCCAGCATCCTATTTCAGTTTCACAAACAGCAGCACGAAAATCGCCCAGATCCCAACGGTCACGGGAAACTGCACC
Organism: uncultured Acidobacteriaceae bacterium; assembly: GCA_963719615.1. Taxonomy (GTDB): domain Bacteria; phylum Acidobacteriota; class Terriglobia; order Terriglobales; family Acidobacteriaceae; genus Sulfotelmatobacter. The sequence continues at coordinate 65,051 of CAVRCR010000065.1, forward strand.
AGCATCGCGTCGCGCAAAGCGCCGCCTCTGGGCAGCGCAAACGTCAGCAGCATCATGGCAAGAGCGGTAAGAACTCCGACAAGAATTCTGCCTTTGGGGTTCATCGTTCGTCCTCTTATTCGGCGTGGCCGAGACTTTGTTTCTGACTGGCAGCCGATTCTACATCGCTTTCGTGCAAAGTCCACCCTCTCTAGAGCCTCAAGAGTTGCTCGCGCATCGACGCTCAACAGAAAAGGCGCAGACGCGGAGGAAAAAGGCCCTGTCAGTCCGGCAGGGCCTAATCGAGAGTTCTCGCGTTACTTGCCGTCGCCGGGCTCACTTCCCCACGTAAGTCTTGGGGCTGCCGACGCCGGTGCAAAGGTCCCACTTAACTACCGCGAGGTTTGCATCGTAGAAGCTGCAGAAGCCGGTCGTGATGTCGTTATAGTCCGCAGCGTAGGTTGTCGCATTGGCGTAGGCGTTATAGATGGTGGTGAGCTCGGCACTGCTCGAGGCGGCAAAATGGCCCGCCCGATTTACGATGCCGGCCCAGGTGGGCGAGGAGACACTGGTGCCGCCGTATACCCACCAGGGACCACCACCGGCTGGATTGTTGTCATAGACCCAGACGCCGGTGTTGGGATTGGCGTCGGAGGAGACGTCGGGCACGAGGCGATGGCTCGCAGCCGGCAAGACGCTCTGGTAGGTTGGGCGTGGTTCGTAGAGGCTCAAGCCGCCCCGCCGTCCTCCCAGGCCGCCTCGGCGATAAAGTTTGCGAACGTGGCGCCACCATTCACTCTTCTGGTGGTAGTGCCGCCGACGGAAACCACATTCCTGGAAGTATTTGGCCAAGAGGTGCCCGCCGAATCGCCGCTCGAGGACAAGTAAACGATCCCGGCGTGCACGAAGTGCGAGTCCATAGTGGTTTCCCCCGAGAACTCGGACCCACCCCAGCTATTGGATATTTCGCCACCGCCTGCCGCCGCCACCTGCTTGGTGGCGCAGTCCTCGGCCACCAGGAGATCTGCAAGCGAACTCGATTGCGCTTCCACGAGGAAGATCTTGGCGCCAGGTGACATGGCGTGGGCCATGTCGATATCCAGCGCCTGCTCTCCCTCCCATCCGGGATCGTTCCCCGGATCCGCTCCGGCGCAACCGCCGGTTCCCCCGCGAAAATGACCTTGAAATTGGTCGCGGTCACCTTGGGAAGGCCGAACTGCGTCGAGAAGACGTTCAAATCCGCCATCGCGGTTGGATAGTCGTAGGCATCGACGATCCCAATGGCCCTGCTGCCCCCGGTAGGATTGGTTTTGAAGGTGTTGGGATTGCATCCGGCTACCTTAGTCACCAGACCATAGAGACACGCAAGCGAGGCTGGTGTCTCGAAGGCGTAGCCGGAGAAAGGAGGCCCGGCTGGAGTCAATGGGGCGACGTCGGGCAAGCCGTATCCATTTGGATCGGCCCCCCACTTCGCCCGGTCCGCGGGCACAAAAATCCGGGTGTTCGTATGCATGCGATACCCGACGTCCTCCGGGCGTTCAATACTGGAATCAGGAATCACCACTCTGCCCTTGTGGGCTAAAGACCGTTCCTGGGCAGGCGTAGAAATCGCGCTGCCCAATAGCAGCGCGGCGACAGCCGAAAACACAATTACTGGTCTCATCTGCACTTCCTCCTCATTCAGCAAGTTGGCTCACGTTTTGTTAACGGTTGGGCTACTCGCCAACGGGGGGAGCCTCCTTTTGGGAAAGGCTTTGGGCGAGAAAAATGTGGCGCGACATTCTAACCCAAGCCGGTGTTGGGTGCACTAAATTTGTGGACAACGGGAATCTGAAATGCTCAAATGCCGAAAACCGCGATGCTGTGAAAACAATTGCACACTGCGGCTAATGGCTGCGCAGAGCCTCCGCCGATTCTCTTGACGATCGTTGTCTTCAGTTCCGCGCCGCCGCTTCGTCTCACGAACATTTTATCGGCGTCAAAGCGGACCGTAACCGAATCGCCGGCCGCGAATTCTCCGGGGGCGTAGCCGTCGGCGTCGTCGACCGAGTACTCGCCCACGTAGCGGACGCCGCTGACTTTGATCACAACCGCGGCTCGGCGTGAATGGCATTCCGCTTGACGCAGGATTTCTGTTTCGGCCTGGAACCAATTCTCGACATCACGGCCAGGAATTCTGCCGTTGCGAATGTAGATTTCCTCCGCGCGGCGGCGGATGGCTTCGTGGCGGTCTTGATCGATCGACGAACGGTTGGGCGATTGTTGCGAACGAGTCACGGCTTCCAGAAACAAGCTCTCCAGAAACAAGCTCTCCAGGTTGTGCGAGTCCCTTGGCAGGCCTGCGCTGGCACGCAGGCTGCCTTCTGTTATGGTATTTGGGCAAAACCCGAGGTAGAGCAACAAGCATCTTACGGAAGGACGTAGCTGAGACAAAATTGGGAATGGGGTTCAAAACGGCGTGGCGACCGTGAAAGCACAAAAGGCAACAGAGCACATTTCGGCTCGAACCCGACGCCCCATCACCTCGCCGTGCGCGATGAAACCTCGGGAGTTGACCGGAATCGGGGGGAGCCTAACATTACCGCCGAGCACGGTCGGAACAGCTCATGATCGGTCAGCAGGTATCCCACTATCGTATCCTCGGAAAACTTGGGGGCGGTGGTATGGGTATCGTCTACGAGGCCGAAGACCTGAAGCTTGGGCGACACGTAGCCCTGAAATTCATCCCCGAGAATCTGGCCGGCGATCCCAAATCGCTGGAGCGGTTTACCCGCGAAGCGCGGGCGGCCTCGCAGCTCAACCATCCCAATATCTGCACCATCCACGGCATTGAAGACAACAACGGCCATCCCTTCATCGTGATGGAAAAGCTCGACGGCGAGAGCCTGAAACAGTGCATCTCCGGCCATGCGATGGAGGTAGACAAAGTCCTCGACGTGGGAGTGCAGGTGGCGGACGCGCTGGTGGCGTCGCACTCCAAGAACATCGTGCATCGCGACATCAAGCCGGCCAACATTTTTCTGACCCCGAGCGGGCAGGTCAAAGTGCTCGACTTCGGGCTGGCGAAACTCGTTCACAATCTGGGAGCGGAAGACGATGCCGGGGCCGACAATTCCCTGACGGCGGTTGGCGTCATCCCCGGCACGGCCGTATACATGTCGCCGGAACAGGCGCGCAGTGAGACGGTAGACGCGCGCAGTGATCTGTTTTCCTTTGGCGTGGTCATGTACGAAATGGCCACCGGCAAGAAGCCGTTCACCGGAAATAATTCCCTGGTCACTCTGGATGCGGTGTTGCATTCGAAACCAGTGCCGCCGCGCGATTTGAATCCGAAGATTCCCATCGAGCTCGAGGGCATCATCGGCAAGGCGATGGAAAAGGACCGCAACCATCGCTACCAGAGCGCGGCCGAAATGAAATCGGACCTGGCGCTGCTCAAGCGCGAGACCGAGTCCGGACAAATCAAAAGCGGAACCAACACCGCCAAGTTGCGGGTGGCGACCCGGACTTTTGGGCGAAACACGCGCTGGCAGATCTATCTCATGCTGGCCATGGCGGGCCTGCTGGTAACCGTACTCAGTGCGGTGGGCGCCTGGTGGTACAAACACCGCGAAGTGGTCAATGCCGAGCAGCGCAATGCGATCGCAGTGCTGCCGCTGCAGAACATGAACGGCGATTTCAACATCGACTACCTCCGCTTCGCGCTGGCGGACGAATTGACCAGCGTGCTGACCTATTCGCGGTCGCTCGAAGTGCGGCCTTCCTCGGTGACACGGCAAGTATGTTGCACTCGATCTCGATCCGAAGAAGGTCGGGCAGGAAATGCGCGTCGGGACGGCTGCTTACTGGGTCGTTCCGAAAGCAAGGCGACCAGCTGACAGTGACGCTGGAGGCCATCGATGTGCCGACCGACCGACTGCTTTGGCAGACCAACGTGATGGCGAAGGCCGACGACATGATCGGGCTGCAGGAGCAATTGAGCACACAGGTGCAACATGGCCTGTTGCCGATTCTGGGTGGCGCGGCCGGAGCCACCGAGGCGGCGGCATCGCGGCCGAAGAATCAGCAGGCCTATGACTTCTATCTGCGCAGCGTCGCCGTCCCCCATGATCCCAAGCCCAACAAGGAAGCCATCAAGATGCTGGAGTGGGCGGTGGGCATCGATCCCAGCTATGCGCCGGCGTGGGAGGCCCTGGGACAGAGGTATTACTACGACTCGACTTTCGGCGGAGGCGGCGAAGAAATGTTCCAGCGGTCCAACGCCGCCTATGAACGCGCGGTCACGCTGGATCCGAATCGGACGATGGCCGCGAGCAACCTGATTACAAACCGCGTGGAGCGCGGCGAGCTGGGTCGGGCTTATGACGCTGCCACGGATCTGGTGCGGCGGCGTCCGCAGAGCGCCGACGCTCACTTTGCTTTGAGCTACGTGCTTCGCTACGCCGGGATGCTCGATCAGTCCACGCAGGAGTGCAACACGGCTCGTGCGCTCGATCCAGGAAACTTCGCCTTCCGCTCCTGCGCCTGGTCCTTCCTCGAGATGGGCAAGACAGACCGCGCCATGGACTTCGTGCACCTCGACGCCGGTTCGGAGTGGGCGGCCTGGGTCACGCCGTATGTGTACATCGCAGAGGGAAATATGGCGGAGGCTCGCGCTACCGCGAAGAATATGGGGACGGCCTCCTCTTATCACCGCCCGCTGATGGAAGCTTGTACGGCGGCGCAGCGTACCGCCGACTTTGCAAAAATCGTGCGCGAAGCCGAATCGTCGGTCATGATGGAACCTGACGCCGAGGCGTGGTATCACGTGGGAGCACTGATGGCTGCCTGCGGGCAGAATGAACCCGCCCTCAGGCTGCTCAAAGCTGCAGTACAGCAGAATTATTGCGCACACACAGCTCTGCTGGACGATCCTCTGCTGAAGGATTTGCGGAAAGACACGGCGTTTAACGAAGTTCTGACCGCCTCCAGCAACTGCGAGGCGGTACTGAAGGAAGGACGGCAGTAGAGCGGTTGACACCAAGTTGCCAGTTTTCATCGCAGGCTCAAGGGAGTGCCGTGGAAGGGCTCGGCTTTTAGCCGGGCCGTTGCTGTATCTAGAAAGGCTGGGCTTTAGCCCCTGAGGGCTTCGCAGCATGCAGACCATCACGAGGCGCACGTTGCTCAAATCTTCGGTAGCCGGCGTGGCCGGGCTGGGCGTTCCTTCGCTCAATTTTCTCTCGGATTCAGTCGCCCCGTCCCGCAAAGGCCGCATCCATCAGTCCGTCTGTCAGTGGTGCTACCCTCACACCCCTCTCGACCAATTGGCGGAGTATGCGGCAAAGATCGGACTCCGGGGAGTTGACCTGCTAAAGCCAGAGGAATATGAAATCCCGCGCCGCTACGGCCTGGTGTGCACGATGGGATATGCGGGCGGCGGCGAAATTGGCAAAGCAATGAATCGCGTCGAAAACCATGCCGCGATCGAGGAGGCCTTTCGCGCCAATATTCCGCGCGCGGCGAAGGCGGGCGTTCCCAACGTCATTACTTTTTCCGGCAACCGGGGCGGCATGTCCGACGACGAAGGCGCGAAAAATACCATCGCCGGACTGAACCGCGTCAAAAAAATCGGCGAAGATCATGGCGTAACGATCTGCCTGGAGTTGCTCAACAGCAAACGCGACCATCACGATTACATGTGCGACCACACGGCCTGGGGAGTGCGCGTGGTGCAGGAAGTGAACTCGCCCAACGTAAAGCTACTTTACGACATCTACCACATGCAGATCATGGAAGGTGATCTCATCGCAACCATCCGCGACAACGTCCAGTGGATCGGGCACTTTCATACGGGAGGCGTCCCCGGCCGCCACGAACTCGATGGCACGCAGGAGATTCAGTGGGACGCCGTCATGCGGGCCATCGCCGACGCCGGTTATAAGGGCTATGTGGCGCATGAGTTCCTGCCCACCGGCGAGCCGCTGGTTTCGCTGCGAAAGGCCGCGGATTTGTGTGATGTTTGAGCCTGACATCTTTACCTGAACTATGCGGCGGAACGCCGGCGTCTAGAAAGAATTTGCGTCAAAGCCGGGGTAGGCCCCATCCTTGTAACGTGAGAAATCCCGGACCCGCCAGCCTGCCGCGCCTCGCTCGCGGCGTTTCCAGAGTATTTCTGAAACTGCGTTCCATCGGGCTGAAGTTGGTTGGCCTCGTCACTATCCTCGCTCTCGCCGCACCGGCGCAGGCTCCGTCAGCCGCCCGCGAGACTTCGACGGTATCGACGGCAACGCCCCAATCCTTCCCCACCGAAGTCCGCCCCGATCCTCCCGGCCTGCTCTACCAGGGCGTTCCGGCGGCGCTCCCGCAAGATGAAGGAGTGGCCGGCTTGCGCCTCGAACTACAGCGTCTGGGAACGACCGCCCGCCTGATGCAGGTGGTTGCGCATCCCGACGACGAAGATGGCGGCATGCTCACGCTCGAGGCCCGCGGGCACGGGGTGAGCGCCCTGCTGATGACACTGACTCGAGGTGAAGGCGGGCAGAACAAGATCGGCAGCAATTTGTCAGACGTGCTGGGCGTACTCCGCGCGCTCGAACTGTTGGCTTCCGACCAGTATTACGGCGTGCAGGAGCGCTTTTCGCGCGTCGCCGACTTTGGCTTCTCCAAGAGCCCAGACGAAACATTCGCCAAGTGGGGTGGCCACGACGTGGCGCTGGGCGACGTGGTGCGAGTCATTCGGACTTTTCGTCCCGATGTGCTGGTCCCGCGGTTTTCCGGGACCAGTCGCGACGGCCATGGACATCATCAGGCTTCGAGCATTCTCGCGCAGGAGGCGTTTCGGGCGGCGGCTGACCCGACACGTTTTCCCGAGCAGATAGCCGAGGGACTCGCACCCTGGCAGGCGAAGAAGCTTTATGTCGGAAACGTCTGTGGCTTTGGCGCAATGTCGTGTCCCGACGCGGACTGGACCCTGAAGCTCAATACCGGCGAAAAGAACACCGACTTGGGCATGTCCTACGTCCAGTTCTCTATGCAGGGGCTACGGCACCAGATGTCACAGGGCGCGGCCAACTGGACCGTCGATCCGGGAGACCGGTTCACGTTTTACAAGCTAGCAGATTCGGTGGCGCATTCCAGCGCTGGCGAGGATGGTCACGAAAAGGACTTCTTCGACGGACTCGATACGACGCTGCCGGGCCTGGCCTCGAGGCTGGGCGCGGAGGAGAGCAAGGTTCCGCAAGTGCGCCAGCAGCTAACGGAGATTCAAAAGCAAGTCGCGGAGGCGGTCCAGGCCGCCAAAAACGATGCATCCGCGGCGGCGGTGCCGCTCATGAAGGTCGTGGTCGGATTAAACCGGGTGAGCGGTGAGGTGAATAGTGCCGCGCTCAGCCCGGCGGCGAAGGTCGATTTTCTATCGCGCATCGACGAGAAGTTACAGCAGGCGCAGACCGCGCTGAATCTGGCTCTGGGAGTGAGCCTCACCGCCGATGTCTCGTCCGATGGCAACCGCGACATCCACCCCGTCAAAGAGGCCGATGCGCTGACTACGGTTTCCCCAGGCGAGGAATTTCTCATCGCCGCAAAATTTCACAACGGCTCGAATCAACCGCTGCTCATCGATCAGATCAAACTCGAAGTCCCGGCAGGATGGAACACGGTCAGCGGTAAAACGAAACCGGAAACGGTAAAGCCCGGAGAAGATTTGCATGCGAATTTCCGGTTGCGCGTGCCCATCGACGCGAGTTACACGCAGCCGTACTGGCATCGCGACAATCCCGATACCGAGAGCCTGAATCACATTGATAACGAGAAGTATGCGACTCTTCCCTTCCCGCCTCCGGCGCTGCGCGCGCATGTTGAGTATTCCTCCGGTGGGCCGGGCGGAACGAAAACGCGGAATGGCATTACGGCCGTCGTGGTCACGCCTTTCCTGGACGATGCCGAAAAGCTGCACACTCGGCCGCTGGCGATCGTGCCCGCGTTCTCCGTCGAATTGGAGCCGGGCACGCAGGTGATATCGACCCACAACGGCTCGACCTCCACAGTTACCGTGGGAGTGACGAGCAATCTCGCCCGCGGAGTGCACGGCGTACTTCGGCTGGAGTTACCCCAAGGCTGGCGGTCGGACCCTGCTGAGTCCGCTGTGGACTTCACCCGGCGCGGTGAGAAAAAAGACTCCCAATTTAAAGTCTTTCCCGCCGGATTACAGGAAGGTCGAGCGACGGTGCGCGCAGTGCTGGACTCGGAAGGTCAAAAGTACAGCGAAGGATACACGCTGGTTACGCGCGAAGATCTCGGCAGTTTCTACTATTACCAACCGGCACGGCAGCGCGTGAGCATCGTTGATGTCCACGCCCCGCACGATCTCAAAATCGGCTACATCATGGGAGCGGGCGATGATATTCCGACCGTCCTCAAGCAGGTTGGAATGGACGTCACCTTGATTCCGGCGGAAAAACTACCATCGGAAGACCTCGGAAAATACGGAACGATCGTACTGGGCATCCGCGCCTACGACACGCAGAAAGAGGTTGCGGCCAATAATAAGAAGCTGCTGGATTTTGTTTCCGCCGGCGGAACTCTGGTGGTGCAATACAACGCTGGCACAGGAGATTTTAATAGCGGAAAGTTTACTCCTTATCCTGCGGAACTGAGCCGGGCGCGGGTATCGGTCGAGGAAGCTCCGGTCGAAGTTCTAGCGCCAGTCGATCCTGTCTTCCATTCTCCTAACATCATTGGTGCCAGCGACTTCGACGGATGGGTGCAGGAGCGCGGCTTGTACTTCATGAGCAAGTGGGACGAACATTTCACGCCGCTGCTGTCCAGTCATGACCCGGGTGAAGACGCACAGAAGGGCGGGTTGCTGCGCGCTCAATTCGGCAAAGGAACTTACATCTACACTGGCTACGCGTTCTTCCGCCAGCTGCCTGCGGGCGTGCCGGGAGCGGTGCGACTATACGTAAATCTGTTAAGCGCGGGAAAACTCAAGCCGTAGAGACGTAGCTGCTGCGTCCCTGCCGGCGGCGTTGCGGACCCAAAGTTCTGAGGTGATGCCGGCAGAGACGTTGCCAGCAACGTCTCTACGAAAAATGCAATCTCCGACCAATCCTGAAACCAGTTCTCCCAGCCTCATCCGTGGCATGGGCCTCGGCTCCGCCACGGCGCTGAACATGATTGACATGATCGGCGTCGGCCCGTTCATCACCATGCCCCTGGTGGTGGCGGCTATGGGCGGCCCGCAGGCGCTGCTGGGCTGGGTAGCGGGCGCTCTGCTCGCCGTCTGTGACGGCCTGGTGTCCGCGGAATTGGGCGCGGCACTGCCTGCGTCGGGTGGATCGTATCGCTATTTGCGCGAGATTTATGGGCCGCAGAAATGGGGACGTTTGATTTCCTTTCTGTTTATCTGGCAGGTGTCGTTTTCTGCGCCCCTGTCCATTGCGACCGGATGCATTGGGCTGGCAGGATACGCCGCCTACTACTGGCCAGAGTTGGATACGGTGTACGGGCACCGCGAGGCAGTGCTGCACATTCCGTGGGCAGGGACGCTGCAGGCAAACTGGATCGTAACTCCCGGAACAGCGGTTGCCGTAGTAATTTGTTTCTTCACGGTGCTGCTGCTTTACCGGAACATCACGGCCATCGGGCGGCTTTCAAAAATATTGTGGTTCGGCGTGATGGGAACGATTGGCTGGATCATCTTCGCCGGGCTGACGCACTTCGACGCCGCACGGGCCTTCGATTTTCCTCCTGGCGCATTCACCATTTCCCACAAGTTTCTGACCGGTCTCGGCGGAGCGATGCTGATCGCCACCTACGACTACTGGGGCTATTACAACGTCGCCTTTTTGGGCGACGAGATCAAAGATCCGGAAAAGAACATTCCGCGGGCGCTGTTGCTTTCCATTCTGCTGGTGGCCTGTCTATATCTCATGATGAACGTCTGCATCATGGCCGTAGTGCCCTGGCGCGAGATGCTGCGAGCGGGACAGAACAACACCGGACTGTATGTTGTGTCAGTGTTCATGCAGAGGCTCTACGGCACGTGGGCGGCACGACTGGTGACGGGCCTGGTGATCATTACCGCGTTTGCCTCGGTCTTTTCCCTGATGTTGGGCTATTCGCGGGTTCCGTATGCGGCTGCGAGGGATGGCAACTACTTCAAGGCATTTGCCAAAGTGCATCCCGTGCACCGTTTCCCGCATGTTTCGCTGTTGGCGTTGGGGGTGGTAGCAGCGGCCTTCTGTTTTCTGCGATTGAAGGATGCGATCGCTGCGCTGGTGGTCATCCGCCTCATTCTTCAATTTCTGGTGCAGGCGGCGGGCGTGATTTTGTTAAGGATCTGGCGCCCAGATATGCGGCGGCCGTTCCGTATGTGGCTGTACCCGTTACCTGCGTTACTGGCATCGGCGGGGTTTCTCTTCATATTGTTCAAGCGGGAGAACTGGCAGAAGGAGATGCGGTACGCCGTGGTCATTCTGCTGACTGGCGTGATCATTTACATGGTTCGGGCCTGGAAAGATTCGGAGTGGCCGTTTGCGGGAACGCCGGTAAAGGCTGCCGGTTCCTAAGAATAAAAGGCGCAGAAGAAAACGCGAGGATGGCAGACAACATTACAGTTTCGCCGGTTCGGGGCGCCGGCATCCAGCGGGCCGATGCGGTTTGGGCGCCATTGGGCGAGCCCCTGTTTCGATCCCTTTGGATCGCCGCGGTTGTTTCTTACACTGGCACCTGGATGCAGAACGTCGGCGGCGGCTGGTTGATGACCCAGCTGACGACGTCCCCGCTGATGGTAAGCCTTGTACAGGCCGCGGCTGCGGTTCCGTTTTTTTTCGTGGTGTTGCCTGCCGGCGCTTTGGCGGACATGGTCGACCGGCGGCGCCTGTTGCTTTTCACCCAAGGTTGGATGGTCGTGGCCGCGGTTGCGCTTGGCGTCCTCACGCTGCTGCAGGCGGTGAATCCGTGGGTGCTGCTGGTGTTCACGTTTTTGCTCGGTCTGGGTGCTGCGATGAATGATCCGGGCTGGCAGGCGATCACTCCCGAGGTAATTTCGCCCGAGCGTCACGCATCGGCCGTGGCCTTAAACTCCGCCGGGTTCAATGTGGCACGGGCAGTCGGTCCGGCACTGGGAGGATTCGTTGTTGCGGCCGCTGGGTCAGGTTGGTCCTTTCTGTTGAACGCGGCCTCATTTTTCGGCGTCATCTTCTTCCTCTACCAATGGCGGCGCGCGCCGCACGAGACGTTGCCCACGCAGAGGGTGTGGGATGCGATCGTCGAGGGATTCCGCCATGTGCGCGTTACGCCGCAGGTTCGATCAGTCCTGATCCGCACGGGGGCTTTCAGCCTGGGAGCATCGTCACTCCTGGCGCTGCTTCCTGTCGTCTGCCAACCGCACGGTGCGCAAGGTTACGGCTTTCTCCTCACCTGTTTTGGCCTGGGCGCCCTGGCTGGAGCCGCAGTGTTGCCGCGCTTGCGCCTGCGCTATTCGGTGGACGGACTGGTGGCCGGAGCAACCGTCGTCTTCGCGGCCATGACCTTCATGGCGGGTCAAACGCATATCTTTGAATGGCTCTGTCTGGTATTGTTTACCGCTGGAGCGGCCTGGATCGGCATCCTGGCCTGCTTCAATATCGTGGCCCAGACGATGTGTCCCTCGTGGATGCGAGGTCGCGCGCTCTCCATGTATCTGCTGGTGTTGCAAGGAGGCATGGCCCTGGGCAGCGCCGTGTGGGGAGCATTGGCCTCGTGGCAGGGCGTTCCGGCCGCATTAATGTGGTCGGCCCTGGCCATGATCGTAGGACTGACCAGCATCGTGAGGCATCGTTTATCAGCTGCAGAGTTGAAGACGGCTCCGGCCGTTGTGAGAGATTAGACCACAGGGGGAATTGATGAGCAGAGCTCTGGCCGTAGTGGCGTGCGCCTTGCTGGGATTGACCGTTGCCGCAGCCGCGCAGACGCCAAAGCCCAAGGAGGTACGTCGTTCGGTCACTGAGATATTGGACCACACGGTCAGCAATCTCGAGTATGAATTTGTTCCCGCCGCAGAGGCCATGCCCGAAGACAAGTTCGGATTCGCCCCCACTGGCGATGAGTTCAAAGGTGTGCGCACATTCGGCGAGCAGATCAAGCACGTAGCCGCGGTGAACTACGAACTGGGAGCCGCGATTCTGGAACAAAAACCGCCGGTGGATATTGGCATGGAATCAGGCCCGCAGTCAGTCACGACGAAGGCGGACATCTTGAAATACCTCAAAGAATCATTCCAATACGTGCATAAGGCCATCGCGACCATCAACGAACAAAATCTCACCGCAACTGTAAGAAGCCCGTTCGGCGAAGGAAAAGTTTCGCGCCTCGGACTGGCCTGCGCCGTCTCGTCGCACGGTTACGACCACTACGGGCAGATGGTGGAGTACCTGCGAATGAATGGGATCATCCCGCCGGCCAGCCGTTAAGCCTGGGTATCAGAAGGTTCGTATCAGGGCATGCCTTCAGGCAGGCCGTAAGTGCAGCATCACACGCGCGCCTTCGGTTCAAACGTCCACCTCGAACCGCTAAGCCCCAGCGGATATCGCACCGGCGACCGGGATCAGGTTGCTGCGATGCTGTTCGAAGGTGATTGTCGGGTCCGAGGCGAACCGGTCCGGGTACGACTCGAGGGCTCGCAGGAAGGCTCGCATCTCCTGCAAAACCTCCTCATTGTTCCAAACCTGAGCCTCCACCCTTTTCCCAACTAAAATCAAGTTCTTCACACAGACTCCTACGGCCGAGCGCTCGCACCTCAGATGCCGCAGCCCGGCATTTTGCTGCCGTTAACAAATACCGCAAATGTAGATTCGGGCTTTTCGGGGGAAGGTTGAACTTACCCGGAATGCGACCTGTGAATCAATGGCCCGTTCGGGCTAAACCGATGTTAGAAACGCGCTCCAGCCATGGCAATGGAGGTGGGAATGAGTTCGGCGGCAAGTCCGTTTCGCGAGAGATGAGCCGAGACAACTTTGCGTACTTTTAGTACCGACGCGTTGGGGTCCAGAAACATCAAGACCGAAGGTCCTGCGCCACTGAGGACTGCGCCGAGAATGCCGTCTCTCCCTTTCAATTCCAGCAGACAAGGCAGCAGCGGACAGAGCTTCGCGCGGTACGGCTGATGGATGCGGTCGTCAAGAGCGGCGGATAGCAGGTCGTACCGTCCCTGCGTGAAAGCCGCGAGCAGGAGCATCGAGTTCTGAATGTTGGTGACGGCGTCGGGCCGCGAATACGCCGCAGGCAGCACGCGGCGCGCTTCCTCGGTGGAGAGGCTCTGGCTGGGCACGGCCAGCAGCAGCGGCCACTTCCCTTTTGGACGAATGCAGACAACCTGGGCTTCCGCCTCTGTCGCCATGCGCGCCACCGTAAGCCCGCCCATCCAGCAGGCGGAGGCATTGTCGGGATGGTGCTCGCGGCGGGAGGCTTCCCCGATGATTTGTGCGTCGCTCCAGCGCAGGCCGCCGAAGTGTACCGCAAGCGCAATGCCCGCCAGACGCGCGGCCGCCGAGGAGCCACAACCTTTGCCGATCGGAATGTCGTTGGCGATACGAAGTGACAGGGGCTTGAGGGCATGGCCTGAGGCTTCGAGCACTTCGCGATACGTATGCAGGATGAGGTGGTTTTCGAGCGCTCCGCAGATTTCGCGATCGCGTCCGGTCGCGGTAATGGAAAACTCTTTTGCCGGGCGCGCATCGATCTTGATGTAAAACTCCATGGCCAGAGCAGCGGCGTCGAACGCTGGCCCAAGATTGGCCGACGTCGCGGGAAGGAAGATGCGGAACTGTTTTGGGATTTTGGTTTTCGATGGCATGGCGCAATCGTCGCGGTTCAGAACTTCTCAGCTTGCTCCAGGGTTTGGATCACCGCGTCCAGCGTGGCATCCAGCACGATGGGCGGACGGCGTAAGCGCTCCAGTGCGCCGCTCCCACCTTCGGCGCCTTGGAACAATTCGCCGCGATGGAAGTCGATGGTGAAGTCGGGATCCTTCAGCAGATTGCCGGTCAGTACGAGAATGACAGTTTCATCCGGCTTCACGAATTTCTGTTGCACCAGCTTCTTCAAACCAGCGAGCGTCACCGCCGACGCCGGCTCGCACCCGATGCCTTCAGCCCCGATCTCTGCCTTAGCTTGAGCGATCTCGATTTCGCTGACCTGTTCGCAGGCCCCGCCCGTGGCTTCCAGGACGCGAGCCGCTTTCTTCCACGACGCCGGATTCCCGATGCGAATCGCCGTAGCGCGGGTCTCGGCCTGCACGCTGATCAGGTGCTTGCCCTTAGCCTCGCGCAAAGTACGCACCAGCGCATTCGCTCCTTCAGCCTGAATGACTGACAGCTTGGGCAGACGCGAAATCAACCCAAGTTCGCGCATTTCAAGCAGCGCCTTGCCGATCGCGGAGCTGTTTCCGAGATTGCCGCCGGGAACGACGATGTGGTCGGGAACTTGCCCGTCGAGTTGTTCCAGCAGTTCGAGCGCGATCGTCTTCTGGCCCTCGAGACGAAACGGATTGATGGAGTTCAACTGATAGACCGGCGCACGCAGCACGAGTTCCTGCAGTAGGCGGAGGCAGCCGTCGAAGTCGGTCCGCAACTGGCAGGTGACCGCGCCATAGTCGAGCGCCTGGGAGAGTTTGCTCCACGAGATCTTCCCTTCTGGAACCAGCACCAGGCTGCGCATGCCTCCGCAAGCGGCATAGGCAGCCATCGAGGCGGATGTATTTCCCGTCGAGGCGCAGGCGACCCAGCGGAATCCAGCGCGGCGGGCAAAGGTGGCAGCGACGGTCATGCCCGTATCTTTGAACGAACTGGTGGGATTCATCCCCTGGTGCTTGGCGTAAAGGCGCGGCACTCCCGTGATGCGGGCGCACCGCGGAAGTTCGTAGAGCGGAGTGTTCCCTTCGCGAAGGGTGACCACTTCCTGATCGTTCTCGATCGCGGGCAGCAGCTCTCGGAATCGCCAGACCCCACTCGAATCGACCGCACTAAGCGAGAGCCGGCGTTTGCGCCACAGGGACTTCAGGTCGGCGGGATCGGGCTTGGCTTCCTGCCAGTGAGGATAAGTGATTTCGAGCAGGTCTCCGCAACGAGCACAACGGAAATTCTGGCTGGCACTGTCGCTGAGATCGCCGCAAGCGATGCAGCGAAAGCGCGAATTCGTGGGCTGCACAACGGGCACAGAACTGGAAGACGGTGGCATGGCCCGAATCTATTTCTCTCCCCGCAGATACTGGTCGGTCTTGTTGATCCAGTCGGCACGGGGGGAGCGAAGACGTCGAGGTCGACCGTATCTTCCATGGCCTCGGCTTTGTGCGGCATATGTGAAGGGATGCAGAGAGTTTCCCCGGCATGGACTACGATCTCTTTACCATCGATCCAGAATTTGAGCGCGCCCTCGAGAATGTAGGTCAACTGCTCATTGTGGTGGCTGTGCTCCGGGACGATGCATCCCTTCTTCAGCAGCACCCGGGCCAGCATGATTTCCTGGCCGACAACGAATTGCCGCTGCAGCAGTGGGTTGAGATCTTCCAGCGGCACTGTGCTCCACGGAATGTACTGGAGCGCGGCCGGGCTAGCAGCGTGCTTCTTGAGCGCGCTCTTAGCGCGGGCGTGCGGACTGGCGGTCCGGATTCGCTTGGTGGGGGACGATTTGGACTTGATTTTCTTTGCCATGCAAATTTGTGGTACGGAGATCGGTCTTTGCGCCAACACCCGATTGTAAGGGAAACGCAGCGCTTCACAATCCTTTATACACGCCGCCGTCGACCAGCACGGTCTGACCGGTAACGTACGAGGCTCGCTCGGAAGCCAGCCAGACGATGGTTTCCGCCACTTCGCGAGGCTCACCCAGGCGCTTGAGGGGAGCTTCGGCGGCCCATCCATCGAAAAGTTCTTGCTCGGTTTTGCCCGAGGTAGCAGCGCGGGCTTTCGCCAACTGCTTCAGGCGGTCCGTGGCCGTGAAGCCGGGGCCCACGTTGTTGACCAGGATCCCGTCTTTCCCGAACTCGTTGGCCAAGCTCTTTACCAGGCCGACTACGGCCGCGCGCACGGCGTTCGAGAGCACCAGGTCGGCGACCGGCTGCTTGGTCGTGATCGAAGTGAGGGTGATGATCCGTCCCCAGCGCTGCCGCTGCATGTGGGGGATAACCTCGCGAGCAAAGTAGACCGTGCTCATGAAGTTCAATTCGACCGCGCGCCGCCAGTCGTCGAGGCTGGCAGCGAGAAATCCTTTAGCCGGTGGTCCGCCCGCGTTGGTGACGCAGATGTCGACGCCCCCAAACTTGCCCACTACGGAAGAGACGAAACGGCTGACGGCGGCGGAGTCGGAAACGTCCAACGCCTCGGCGAGGACTTCGGCGTGGTACTTTTTTGTGATCTTGTCGGCGGCGGCCTCGAGCGTCTGCAGATTGCGGGCGCACATGGCGATCCGGCATCCTTCGGCGGCAAAGGCTTCGGCGGTGGCCAGGCCAATTCCCTGACTGGACGCGGCAACCAGGGCAACGCGGTTTTTCAGTCCCAGATCCATATCGAATCGACTTGAAGTCAGCGAATTCGGCATTATAAACGGTCGCGTCTGCGCTGTTGCCCGGGATTGGCTTGCCGGAGTTGCACTGGCGCATTAACCTTGAAGGACGAGGTCGCCCATGAAACGTCGCACCCATCGTCCCGAAACCGCCGCCGTGCACGGCGCGGCCGACCTGGAGAAGAAAAACGGTCCCGTTACCACGCCCATCTATCAAACCTCAACCTTCGAAGTCACCGACAACGACGAGCAGCAACGCGTAACCTCGACCGACCGCTACTACACGCGGTGGGGAAATCCGACGAACACGGTGGCCGAAGAAACAGTCGTCGCACTCGAAGTGTCGAGGCTGCGCGCACCTTCGCTTCGGGCATGGGGGCGATCACCAGCACGATCCTGGCGCTGCTGAAAACCGGGGATCACATCGTGGCCCAGCGCGACATCTATGGCGGAGTGACGAAGTTCTTCTCCGAGTGGCTGCCCAAGATGGGGATTGAGACGACGTTCGTGGATACGACGGACTATGAGCAGCAGGCACGGGCCATCCGGCCCAACACGAAGCTGTTGTACCTGGAGTCGCCGACCAATCCGGCGTTGCGGGTCGTTGATATGAAGAAAGCTGCAGCACTGGCAAAGCAACACGGACTGATCAGCATGATCAACAGCACGTTCGGCACGCCCATCAACCAGCACCCAGCCGAGTACGGAATTGATCTGGTGATGCATTCGGGGACGAAATACTTGAGCGGCCACGCCGACCTGACCTGCGGCGTGGTGTGCGGGCGCCGCGAACTGATGAAGCAGTTGTGGGAGACACGGACGACGCTGGGCAACTGCATGGACCCGCACGCGGCGTGGCTGCTGATCCGGGGACTGAAGACGCTGGCGGTCCGCGTGTCGCGCCAGAACGAGAACGCGCAGCGTGTGGCGGAATTCCTGGAGCAGCACGCGAAAGTGAGGCGCGTGCATTATCCGTTTCTAAAGAGCCATCCGCAGTACGCAATCGCGCGCGAACAGATGAGCGGCGGCGGAGGCATGGTCACCTTCGAAGTGGAAGGCACCGGCGAAGACGCGCGGCGGGTGAGCGAGGCCATGAGGTTGTTCACGCTGGCAACCAGCCTGGGTGGAGTCGAGTCGCTGGTATCGATTCCAGTGCTGACGTCGCACGCCATGATCTCGGCCGAGCAGCGGAAGAAGATGGGCGTGACCGACCAGATGGTGCGGCTGTCGGTAGGGATTGAGAGCGCTGACGATCTGATTGCCGATCTGGAGCAAGCGCTGGAGGCGGTTGGGCCGCGGGCCACCGTGCCGGTGGGAATAGATTAGCTGAGCGCTAGGATACGCCTACTGCGTTGTTCCAGGACAGGAGTCCAAAACGAAACCCGGTCTCTAGCGAGGCCGGGTTTCTTCTTACGCCGTAATTCCGTTTAGAAGTT
>CAVRCR010000066.1:0-140873 GCA_963719615.1 uncultured Acidobacteriaceae bacterium
GAAGACGTGGTGCTTGACTCGGGGCACTGTAAGTCGTTCGGCGCTCCACGAGAAGAGTTGTGATCGTTTCAGCCATCGGCCGACGAGGAGGCATTTATGTCCGCACTGAATGGTGACAAGTCGAGATTCAATCGGGTGCGCAAGCAAAAACTTGCCCGGCGGAAGCGAACTCGCGAATTGCTGAAGCTTGCGCCAAAACAGCATGTGTCCGCTGACAATCGAACTGAAACAACGCCAGGGGCGGCGGCATGAGTACTACTCCAATTACGTGGAGCTAAGCCGTACCGATCAGCCTGAATGATTTATTCAGAGAGGAAATGCAATGAAGAACCTTTACGTTGGCAATCTGCCCCATAGTACGAACGAAACCGAACTGCGAACCGTGTTCGAAGCGCACGGGGCAGTGGAAAAGGTCAGTCTCGTGACCGATCGCGATACAGGCCGCTCGCGCGGTTTTGCGTTTGTCGAAATGACCGATGCCGCCGCAGCCGACAAGGCGATCGCGGCCTTGAACGGAACGGACCTGGGCGGCCGTACGCTGACCATCAACGAGGCCAAGCCCAAGACAGACCGGCCAAAAGGCGGCGGGCAGCGGTTTGGAGGAGGAGGCGGAGGTGGAGGCCGTGGGCGCGACGACTATCGTGGCCACCCGCGTCAGCCGCGCGAACCACGCTGGTAGCCCGGTTCACGGGCGGCGTGCCTTCGGGATTGCCGGGCCGGTGAGAAACACACAAAACAAATTTGGAGAAGAACTATGCCACGAGGCCGTTCGACGTTTACCAAGCGCCAGAAGGAACACACCCGACAACAGAGACAACGGGATAAAGCAGAGCGCAGGAGCCAGCGTAAGCAAGAAAAGCCCGAAACACAAAGTGTCGATGAACTGGAAGAGCTGCGAGAAAATGCCAGAGCGCAGGCAGCGCTATTCCAGGCAGATTCCGATCACCTGACGTCGTCGGAAAGAGCCACGTCAACGAACGACACGAACGACTAGATCGGAGCTTTGCAGATTCTCTACTGCCGCGCCGCGCGATCGTCTTACGCAACCGCGTTGTGTTTACCAGCGGTCGCGCCGCCCGCCCCCACCACCGCCGCGGCCGCCACGATCTCCACGATCGCGACCACCTCCGCCGCCACCTCCGCCGACGCGTTCTGTCTTGGGCCGCGCTTCGTTGACGTTGATGGTGCGTCCGCCGATCTGTGCGCCGTTCAGCGCCGCGATCGCCTTCTCGCCGTCCTCGCCGCTGGCCATCTCGACGAAGCCGAAGCCGCGCGAACGTCCGGTGTCGCGGTCGGTCATGATGCTCACCCGGTCCACCTGCCCGTACGCCTCGAAGGCCTGGCGCAGTTCGTCTTCGTTTGTGTTGAAGCTGAGATTCCCAACAAAAATATTCTTCACGCGTCTGCCTCTGCATTGAGCTGTCGGAGTGCAAGCTCACATCGGCGGACTTGGCAGGTCGGGAGGGCCGTTCCTGAAAATCGAGACCGGAAGCTGCGAACAGTCAATTGCGGGCAGAAGTATAACAGGTTCATCTAGATTTGCCTGTAAAAAGGGAACGAGTTTCGGCGAATAGGACTTGGGCAGTCGTCGTTGTTCGAGAGGCCGAGTCAGGAGGCCGGAGGCTCGATCTAGCACTCGTCTACTTTCCAATATCCTTCGGGATGAAACCCCATCTGCAGCAGCCGGCTCTTTGGATCGTGCTTTTTTCCGCACCCGGGACAAGTCAGATAGCGGCTCCACGCGGTGCCCTGATGATCGTAGTTCTCGGCCACGGCAAAGGTCGTACCGCAACTGCACGGCACCAGAAACATGCGCAACAGCGCCGTGCTTTTCGGGGCTTTCGCGGACCTGTTCTTGGCAGATGTGGCGTGGCGTTTCACGACTCTTCCACCGCTGCCAGCGCGCTCTTCTTGCGCCGGTTGGCCTGCAACACTTTCTTGCGCAGGCGCAGTGATTTCGGGGTTACTTCTACGAACTCGTCGTCTGCGATAAACTCAATCGCCTGCTCCAGATTCAGGTTCCGGAACGGCACCAGACGGATTGCCTCATCCGCGGTCGAAGCTCGCATGTTCGTGAGTTTCTTCTCGCGCACGGCATTCACATCAAGATCGTTATCCTTGGCGTTTTCGCCGATGATCATGCCTTCGTACAAATCAATGCCGGGACCGACAAAAAGTTCTCCGCGTTCCTGCAGGCCCCACAACGCGTAGGCTGTCGAAACTCCAGAACGGTCGGCGATCAGGGCCCCGGTGAGCCGGTGCGGAATCTCTCCCTGCCACTCGGTATATCCGTCGAACAGCGAATTCATGACAATGGTGCCGCGCGTATCGGTGAGCAACTGGCTGCGCAGTCCGATTAGTCCGCGGCTGGGCACGCGGAACTCAATTCGCACGCGCCCGTAGCCGTGATTGTGCATGTTGGTGACTTCGCCTTTGCGCGAACCCAACTGTTCCATCACAACGCCGACGAATTCCTCGGGCACGTCAATCGTGAGATGCTCTACTGGTTCCATCAACTTGCCGTCGATGCGCTTGGTAACGATCTCCGGCTTGCCGACCATGAGTTCGTAGCCTTCACGGCGCATCATCTCGATCAGAATTGAAAGCTGGAGTTCGCCCCGCCCCAGCACCTTGAACGAATCAGTGGTGCCCGTGTCTTCTACGCGCAGCGAAACATTGGTCAGCAGCTCTTTCTCGAGGCGCTCGCGCAGGTTGCGCGACGTGACATAAGTTCCGTCTTTGCCTGCGAAGGGAGAAGTGTTGACCGTGAACAGCATCGCAATCGTGGGCTCGTCAATCGCGATGTGCGGCCACGGGGATGGATTCTCCGCATCCGTGATCGTCTCGCCAATCGTGATTCCTTCGACGCCAGCGACTGCGACGATGTCTCCCAGTTCGGTCTCCGTGATGTCGGTGCGCTTCAGGCCCGCGAAGGAAAACAATTTGGTGATCTTGGTCTTGTGCAGAGTCCCATCTAACTTCGCGATGCCGACTTCTTCGCCCGTGTACATCTTGCCATTGAACACGCGTGCGATGGCCAGACGCCCCAGGTAGTCGCTGTAATCGAGGTTCGCCACGAGAATCTGCAGCGGGCCTGACAGATCGCCCGTGGGCACAGGAATCGTCTTTAAGATGGCGTCGAATAGCGGGCGCAAATCCTCGCCTCCGCCTCTGATGTCGGTCGACGCGGTTCCTGTTTTCGCATTGGTGTACAGGACTGGAAAATCCAGTTGCTCTTCTTTCGCGTCCAGATCGATAAACAGGTCGTAAATTTCGTTGAGCACTTCCTGCGGGCGCGCGTCGGCGCGATCGATCTTATTGATTACCACGATTGGCGGCAGCTTGGCCTCGAGTGCCTTGCCCAGTACGTAGCGGGTTTGCGGGAGCGGGCCTTCGCTCGCGTCCACCAGGAGCATGACGCCGTCGACCATCTTCAGCGCCCGCTCGACCTCGCCGCCAAAGTCGCTGTGGCCGGGGGTGTCGACGATGTTGATCTTCACATCGTGATAGAAAATCGCCGTGTTCTTGGCCAGAATCGTGATGCCGCGCTCGCGCTCCAGTTCGTTCGAATCCATGACGCGTTCGACGTGGTGCTCGTTGGAGCGAAATGTGCCACTCTGCTGCAGCATGGCGTCTACTAGCGTGGTCTTGCCGTGGTCCACGTGCGCGATGATGGCGATGTTGCGAATGCTTGAACTCAAAGGAAGCCTTCCTAATTCTTTGTGTATTACCACTTTACTATGTGGGAGATGAAACCACGAAGAAAGTGTGGCGCGGATTCTGGGGAATTTCTACAGCGAAGCAATTCGGCAACTGCAAGGGGAAACTGCAGGTTTCCTCAAGGGCTGAAGCCCGCATTTTTGTGGTTCCAGACGGCACGGCTGAAGCCGTGCCCTTCCCAAAACCATGTCTGAGATAGGTAGATGGCCTTTAGTCTTTCGCCGCTGCTGTCCTCTCGTATAGTGAACATGTTGGGGGAGCAGGTGTTCTACGAGTCAGATCGAAATAGTGGAGTGGTTATCTCGGTCTCGATTTCAGCGACTCCCTCAGCCCGCACGCGCAGCCGGTACCAGAACACGATGGTCACAAGCGAGAAGATGAAGATGATCGTCGAGACCGCATTAATTTCCGGGGTGATGCCACGCCGCAGGCGTCCCCAGATTTCGAGTGGAAGCGTGTTGTCGCGGCCGATTAAGAAAAAGCTGACGGCAATTTCATCCATCGACAGCGTGAAGATCAGCAGGGCGGCGCCGATGATTGACAGCTTGAGATTTGGTACCGTCACGCGCCAGAACGTTTGCCAGTAGTTCGCCCCTAAATCAAGCGAGGCTTCCTCCTGAGCACGGTCGAGCTTTTGCAGGCCTGCGAAAACCTCGGTTGTTGCCACGGAGATGAGCGCGGTCCCATGCCCGAGCGTGATGGTCAGCAGGCTGAGCTTGACGGTCCACAGATTGAACAGCATGAGCAGCGACAGGCCCGTGATGATTCCTGGCAGAATCAGCGGTAGCAGCACCAATCGCCGAAACAGCGCTTTCCCGGGAAACTGTGCGCGATCGAGCGCCAACGCTGCCGGAACGCCGAACGCCAAAGAAATCACCATCGCCGCAAACGCCACCTGGAAGCTGTTGAAAACGGAATCCCAGATCGGCCCATCGGCGAATAGCGTGCGATACCAGTCGAGTGTCAGATGATGCGGAGGGAATCCGCCAACCCCGGTTCCGTTGAACGAATAAAGAATAAGGACAGCAATCGGGAGATACAGAAAAGCGAATACTGCCGCCGCATGCGCCAGAAGCCATCGCGAACGCGAGATCGGGGCCGGCGCGCCGCTCATGAGAAGCTCCATTTCTTTTCCAGCCGCTCGGAAAAGAACAGCAGGCTCACGACCAGCACCAACATGCACAGGGAAATCGCGGCGCCTAGTGGCCAGTTGTACGCCGCGCCAAACAGGCTGACCACAATGTTTGAAATCATGATGCCGCTCGGACCACCCAACAAGAGCGGCGCCAGAAAATCGCCCAGGCTCAACACGAAGGCGAATGTCGCTCCTGCCAGCACGCCTGGAATCGAGAGCGGGAAGATTACCCGCCAGAACGTCTGCGCAGGAGTCGCACCCAGATCGTGCGAGGCCTCGACCAGGTTGCGCGGAATATGCTCAAGAGCAGCGTAAATCGGGAGGAAGGTGAATGGCGTATAGATATGGGTGAGCGTCAAGACCACAGCAAATGGACTGTAGAGCAGAAAATCGAGCGGATGGCTGGTCAGGTGCACGTATTGCAGCAACGTGTTGAGCACGCCATCAGAGCCGAGAATCGTCTTCCACGCGTACGCCCGCACCAGGTAGCTTACCCACAGTGGAATGATCACCATCTGGTAGAGCAGATCCTTTCGCTTGCCCGCGTAGAACGATAGAAAATACGCCAGGGGATATCCCAGCAAGAGCGAAAATAACGTTACGCGCGCCGCAATCCACATGGAGCGCAGCAACGTCTGCCAGTAAACCGGCTTCTGCAGCAACTCTCGGTAGTTCTGGAGATTCCAGGAGTGGACGACGGTCTGCAAAGAAGACACTGACCAGAAGCTATAGCAGAACATCAACAGGTACGGCACAAGTAGAAACACCGCGACCCACGCCAGCGGCGGCACGGTCACGACGGTTTTGTAAGCGCGGGAAAACATCAGATTCTGTCCGGAGATTCGCGCACCAGGACCGCGTCGGCGGACGAGAACTCGAGTTCCAATTCGTTGGGCAACGCGCCGCCAGTCGCGGTTCTCGCGACGAGAACGAGTCCAGCGCCGCATTCGACGCGAATCAGTTCCGTAGCGCCATGAAAGGCCTGATGCAGCAGCCGGCCGCGAACCCGAACTGCTCCCGGCGAACTTACCGTGCCAGCCAGTCTCACATGTTCCGGACGCAAGGAAAAAAGCGCGGGGCCATCGGGCAGCGAAACTGGCCACGACAGAGTTCCGCATTGCGCCACTCCGCGTGTTACCTCGGCCTTCAGTAAATTCGTGTGCCCAATGAACTGCGCTACGTAAGCTGTCGCCGGACGGCTATAGATTTCGCGCGGAGTCGCCACTTGCTCCAATTCTCCGGAACGTAGCAGAGCGATCCGGTCCGACATTACCATTGCCTCTTCCTGATCGTGCGTGACAAACACGAACGCGATGCCTACCTCGCGTTGCAGCGATTTCAGTTCTACTTGCATCTGCCGCCGCAGGTTCGCGTCCAGCGCCGAAAGAGGCTCGTCGAGCAGCAGCAATCGCGGGCGATTCACGAGAGCGCGAGCCAGCGCCACTCTCTGCTGCTGTCCCCCGCTGATCTTCGACGGCTTCGCCTTGGCGTGTGCCGTCATCTTGACCTTATCCAGGGCCTCTGCTACCCGCTGGGTGATCTCTGCCCCAGGGCGGTTCGCAACGCGCAGTCCATAGCCAACGTTCTCCTCAACCGTCAGGTGTGGAAACAGCGCGTAGTGCTGGAAGACTGTATTGACGCGACGGCGGTAGGGAGGCTGGTCGTCCAGTCGCTCTGGACCCATCCAGACCTCGCCGGAACTCGCCCGCTCGAAGCCGGCAACAATGCGCAGCAGCGTGGTCTTTCCCGAGCCGCTTTCGCCGAGGATGGTGAGAAATTCTCCTTCGGCAATCTCCAGGGAAATATCCCGCAGCACCAGATTGCGGCCGAAAGTTTTGGCTACGTTGCGAATGCTGAGCAGGGTTGGCTTCGCGCTGGACTCGGCGGCAACCGCCGCACTGGTTGTGATCGCAGAGGTCATGAATGCCTTACTACTGCGCCGCCTTCACGTCGTTCCATATCTCGTTATACTTCGCGCGGCGCGGCACGTTCTGCCAGAAGTAAATCCGCTTCTGGTAGCCATCCACGTCGTCAAGGTGCAGGGTCTTCACTTCCTCGGGCGTCATGAACTGACCCGCCTGCGGATTGGCCGGCACATAGTGTGTTTTGTCTGTCACCAGCTTTTGCGTCTTGGCCTCGACCATGTATTCCAGAAACTTGTAGGCCAGTTCTTTGTTTTCGCTGCCCGCAGTAATCATCAAGTGATCGATCCAGCCGGTGGTGTTTTCCTTTGGGATCGTTTCTCCGGCAGGAAAGTTGGCCTTCTTCAAATCAGCTGTATTCAGCGGCCAGCCCATCGCGACCACGACTTCGTGATTCTGACGAACAGATTCGTCAGTTCGCCGCCCGTGGACCACATCTTGCGGATGTTCGGTTTCAGCTCCAGCAGTTTCTTTTTCACTGCTTCCAGTTGCTCGTCGCTCAAGTTGTAAAGCTGCGACGGATCGGGCTTGTCATAGCCCAGCACTTGCGCCGCCATGTAGACGGTGGACAAATCGTCCCATACTGAAATTTTTCCTTTGTATTTCGGATCCCACATCACATTCCACGAGTCCGGAGGTTGCGCAAATGCGGTCGTATCGTAAATGATGGGATCGGGCCCCCACATGAACGGTACGCCGAAGACCTGACCGTTGACGCGCACCAGGGGCAGGGAAGTGAGCTGCGGGGAGAGCTGGCTGTAACTCGGAATCTGCGAGAGGTCAAGCGGCGGCGGCGAGTTCTGCCTTCGCAATCGAGGTGGCGACATCGCTCGATGGCGAAATCACGTCGTAATTTCCCGCGCTGCCTCCGCGCAACTTCGCCACCAGTTCATCGCTCGATCCCATGTAGGACGCAGAGACTTTGCAGTGATTCTGCTCTTCGAAAGCTTGCACGAATGACGGATCAGCATATCCTTCCCAGACGAGAAGATTGAGGGTCGGCGTCTTCTTCGAACATGATCCCTGAAGCAAAACCGCCGCCAGCACAAGTAGTATCCGTGCCCCACGTTGCCCGTTCATTTGTCCTCCAATGCGCAGTCTCGCGCACGGCTTCACCCACGCACTCCCGGCGCCCGTATCAGAAAGTCGGCGGCGTATTCACCCACAAAAGCCAGGTTTCTTTTCGGCCCGGATTTTTCCAGCGATGCGGTGTCGCGCTTTCGAAATAAAAGCTGTCACCTGATTTGAGCCGGTATTGTTCGCCCCCCACGGTGATCTCCAGGTCGCCGCGCAACACGTAAATAAACTCCTCCCCTTCATGCGTGTAGGGATCCCCGCTTCCCGCCTCGGGCGCCACCCGGAACAGATGCGGCTCCATGATGGTGTTGCCCCAGGCCAGCAATTCCATGCGTACGCCCTCGCCCGCCTGCAGAACCTTGCGGTCGCCAGGGCGGACCTGCCGGCTGCTGGGTCCGTTGGCATCAAAAAAATCGAGGATATTCGTTTTATAGAAACGCGCCAGCTTGCGCAGCGTTCCCACCGATCCGCTCATTTGTGAGCGCTCCAGGGCGCTCAGAAATCCCACCGAGATGCCAACCGCTTGCGCCACCTGTGCCAGAGAATATTTTCGCCGCGCCCGCAACTGCCGTAAGTGCGCCCCGATCGCCCCGGCATTTCCATCACCCGCCGGAAGCGCCTTGCCTTCTCGCCTCAGCAACTGCACAATCGCCGGCGCATTCAGTCCACGGACTTTTCGCAGAAACCGAGCGCGCTTAAGCAACTTTACGTCGCCGGCGGTGTACAGCCGATACTTGCTCTCGGTGCGCCGCGGCCGCGTCAGGCCCAGGCTTTCCCAGGAGCGGATCACGGATGGCGAAACGCCCACCTTCTTTGCCACGTCTCCGATCTTGAGGTAAGGTTCAGGCGTCGGTTTCATGTGCTAGCCGGCCGATCAAATAGGAAATTTCTATGGGAGGGAGTTGTTTTTTTGTCCTTGACAGTCCCCGTCCCGGTTCTCTAACCTTGCGGGATTATAGCAAGGTTGTGTGCGGATACAAGCAGTCGCTTTTCAAACGAAAACTCAAACTTCTCCCGGATGTTCGGAGGCCCCATGCCGTCGCTGCGACCCCGCTGGTCTGAATTGTGCCTGTGCTCCGCCTATCTGAAAGCGTTATGTCTGTCCCTCATCGTCTGCCTTGCGTTTCCCGCGATTCTCTCAGCCCAGGGTACAGGCGGCCGCATTCTCGGCCGTGTTGCCGATCCCACGGGGGCGGTTCTCTCCAGTGTAAGAGTCATAGCCACCAACGAGGCGACTGGCGTCAGCCACGACGCCCTGAGCAACGATAGCGGTGACTATGTGTTTCCCAATCTTCCTGTCGGAACTTACACCTTAACTTTCGAGCTGGCTGGATTTAAGAAAGATGTCCGTAAAAGCATCGCCCTCGACGTTAACCAGGTCATCACTCTAAATATGACCATGCAGCTTGGGGCGGCCCAGGAAGTGGTCGACGTTACTTCCGAGGCTCCGCTGGTGGACACCAGCAGCACGCAGCTCGGTGCGGTCGTCAACAACCGCTCGGTGAACGAGCTTCCTCTCAACGCCCGCGATACCTACCAATTCTTGCAGCTGCAGCCCGGAGTGCAGTCGCAGCTGGGATCGAGCGGTGGGACCTTTTATGGCAGCGATAGCGCCGGTTCGGTCTCCGTCAACGGAGGCCGCGATCGGGCCAACAACTTCAGCGTTAACGGCGGCGACGCCAACGATCAGTTCGTTAATCTCCCGACCATTCAGCCCACGCCCGATGCCATTGAAGAATTCCGCGTCATCAGCAACACCTTCGACGCCGAATATGGCCGCAACTCAGGCGCGGTTGTCAATGTCGTGACCAAGTCCGGCACTAACCAGTGGCACGGTGACGTTTACGAATACTTCCGCAACAAGGTGCTGAACGCGCAGGGATTCTTCAACAGCGTCAAGCCCCAGTTCAATCAGAATCAGTTCGGTGGAACTTTCGGCGGGCCGATCAAGAAGGACCGTACTTTCTTCTTTGTTTCGTTTGAAGGCAGGCGCGTGCGCCAAGGGGTCTCTGGCGAACTTGTACCGGTGCCTAACTCGTCGGAGCGTAGCGGCGATTTTTCTTCGGAATCAACTTTTGCCGGAGGAATTTCCGATCCTTTTGTCGCCCAGGCACTGGACGGCCGGCCCAATTGCGATTCAGCCCTGGGGCTTCCAGCGGGCGGGATCTTCAACCTCTACACCAGTACAAACTCCAGCAGTTCGAGTCCCCTGCCTTGGGGCGGCACAGGAGGAGTATTCCCCTCCAACACCATCCCGTCCGCCTGTATGGACCCCGTTTCCGTGGACATACTTCGTTTCGTGCCATCGGCCAACCTCTCTAGCGGGAACTATCAGGCGGTGCCAACTAGTCCCGACACCCAGAACCAGTTCACCATTCGGTTTGACCACCACATCAACGACCACCAGAGCTTCAGCTTCTATTACTACTTCACCGACGATGCCACGCTGCAACCCTTTTACAACTTTCAAGCTTCAGGAGCCAATATTCCGGGCTTTGGCGCAAAGGTGAACTCGCGTTACCAGCAATACAATCCCAGCCACACCTGGACCATAAGCAACTCTCTGGTGAACGAAGCGCGGTTCACCTATATGCGCGAAGGGCAGTTAACCTTTCAGCACCCGCAAACGACCAACGCGGTGCAGGCCTCGTGTTCATCCGCAGCGGCGCAAGCGGTCTGCTTCAACGGCACCTCCGATTCCAGTACCATTAACGGTCTGATTTCCTCCTCGATTTCTGACCCAACCAAAGCCGGAATCACGACGGGTCTGCCGGCGAGTCACACAGGAGTTCCATTCGTCGATGTCTCAGGCAGCTTCGCGATTGGCAACGGATGGGAAGGCGAACTGCCCCAGGTCGGCAATTCGTTCATGTGGGCTGACAACCTGACTTGGGTGAAAAGCAATCACACGTTCAAGTTCGGTGCAGACGTCCGCCGGTCTCGCTTCGACCAGACCCTGTACTACAACGTCAGCGGCCAGTTTACGTTTGACAGTTCCACATCGAACGCGATCCTGGCGGACAACAACTACCCCGGATATCTCCTCGGATTAGTCGACAACTACGTTCAGGGTTCGGCGCAGCGCGAAAACGTCCGCAGCACCGGCCTTTACCTTTTTGCGCAGGATAGCTGGAAGATCAAGCCGTCGTTGACGCTCAATTACGGTCTTCGCTGGGAACTCGACACTCCGCTCGCAGACGTTCTCCGCCACGTTCAGACATTCCGCCCGGGGCAGAACACGGCGCAGTATCCTTGTTATCTCACTCCCGATGAACAGAGTGCTTTTGGCGCGAGCGATTGCGCCTCCGCCGGAGTTCAGCCAACGGGATTAGTGGTCCCTGGGGACAAAGGCGTTCCCGCCGGAATGACTCAGACCTATTACAAAGCCTTCGCGCCTCGAGTCGGAATCGCGTGGAGTCCCGACAAGGCCGGAAAGACGAGCATTCGCGCGGGTTGGGGAATGTTCTACAACCCCATGGAGCAGTTGGTGCTGGAACAATTTGGCGCGGAGCCTCCTTTCGGCGGCAGCACTTTCTTGCCCTCAACCTTCTTCAACACTCCCTTTGTTGCCCAAGGCGGATTCCTCAACCCCAATCCATTTAACGGCATCTTGAGCCCAAAGCCTGGCACGCCGACCGATTGGGCCAGTTTCCGTCCCATGCTGCTTTACGGCGACTTCCAGCCTAAGATGCGCACGCAGTACACGGCGCAATACAACTTCACAATTCAAAGACAGTTGGCCCGGGACCTCGTTCTGCAGCTGGGTTATGTCGGTTCCCAGGGGCATCGCCTGCTGGCCTCCCACGACATCAATCCAGGAAACCCGCAGACCTGTGTGGACCTGAACAATATTTCAACGTACTGGGCAGGGCAAGGGAACCAAGATCTGAGTAATGCATACTCGTGCGGACCGTTTTTCGCGGACAACCAATTTGTTCTCCCGGCTAACAGCATTCCGGCGGGATTCACTCTGCACATGCCCTATGGCTCCACGGCGCAGTACGGCCCTGGAAATCCGGCGCTCAATTTGGTCGGCCTTCGACCCTACTCTTCTCCGAACTGCAACCCTACCGGGGCTCCATTCACGACTGGTACAGGGTGCCCGGTCGACGGAATCCCCGTCTTTAGCAATATCTTTGCCGAAGACACCATCGCCGCATCTGCCTACAATTCGGTCCAGGCCAGCGTGGAGAAACGCTTCTCCCGTGGTCTGCAGTTTCAAGCGGCCTACACTTTCAGCAAGTCGCTGGATTGGGCTTCCAGCTTTGAAGAAACGGTCAACCCGTTCAACTACAAAGCCAGCCGCGCTCTCTCGCTGTTCAACTCCAAACAGCGTTTCGTAATCAACTATGTTTGGGACATTCCCGTGCGCAAGTTCAGCGGCTTCAAAGGGAAAGTTCTGGATGACTGGCAACTCTCAGGCATCGTCCAACTGCAGAGTGGCTTCCCGATCCGTATCCAAACACAGGATGACAATGAACTGATCAGCAGTTTGTTTTTCCTGGGGGCTGGTGCGCCGCAGATGGCGGGAAATAAGCCGCAGATTCTGGATCCAAAGGTTCTACTACATGCCGACGGGTCGCCTTGCAATGACAATGTCGGCTGCGCGCACTACTATCTCAATCCGGGTCAATTCTCCGACCCAACGCTTGGCACTTTCGCCACCACCCCGCGCTCCATTTGCTGCGGCCCGGGCGAGAACCAGTGGGACATCACCGTCTCCAAGAGGATTACGCTGTCCGAGTCGCGTTACTTCCAGTTCCGCACCGATATCTTCAATTTGTTCAACAAAACGCAATTCGTCAACCCGGACGGCAACTTCAGCAACACCACGTTCGGGCAAGTGTTGCAGGCGCGCGATCCGCGCCTGGTACAGTTTGCGTTAAAATTCTATTTCTAGTCCCACAAACCCGGGCGGCTCCAACCGCCCGGGCAATCTAATGGCCCGCTGGTCTACCGGAAACGCAGCCGGCCTGAGTCTTCCCGGAGCAATTCGATGTACCCCGATCTGCAGAAAGAACTCGCCACTTTCGAGCGGCGAACGCCCAAGTCCGCCGAAGCCCACAAAAAGAATCTCAAGCGCATTCCTCTTGGCGTCGCGAGCAACTATCGCGCTTATGATCCCTGGCCGATCTTCGTGAAGGAGGCCAGCGGCAGCAAGTTCCGCGATCTCGACGGCAACGAATACATCGACCACAACCTGACTTTTGGAGCACTGATGGCGGGGCATTGCCATCCCGCGGTGATGAAGGCCGTCGAGAAGCGGCTCTCCACCGGGACCATGTTCGGAATGCCCCACGATATGGAATGGGAACTGGCCGAAGAGATCTGCAACCGTTTCCCAGTTGAGATGTGCCGCTTCGGCAACAGCGGTACCGAAGCCACCATGCACGCGATCCGTCTCGCGCGCGCCGCCACCGCACGGGACAAGATCGTCAAGTTTGAAGGGGCCTACCACGGCCTGCACGACAGCGCGTTGGTCAGCGTGAAGCCGCATGCTGCCGACGGCTACGGCGACATCAACAATCCCACGGCTGTCCCCGGTGGCCAGGGCGTTCCCAAGTCCGCGATGGCGAACGTGGTGATCGCTACGTTCAACAATCTGGCCACCGTCGAGCGGCGCTTCAAAGAAAATCCCGGCGAAATCGCCGCCATCATCCTCGAACCGATTCTCATGAACGTCGGACTTTGCATGCCGCAGGCCGGCTTCCTGAAAGGACTGCGCGAGATCTGTGACAAACACAGCGCGCTGCTGATCTTCGACGAAGTCAAAACCGGCGCGAAACTTTGTTGGGGCGGAGCCAGTGAATACTTTGGTGTTCGTCCCGACATGATCTGCCTCGCCAAATCGATTGGCGGCGGCCTGCCGCTGGCGGCATTCGGTACGTCCAAGTCGGTGATGGACCTGATCTCACAACATAAGGTCTTTCACGGTGGCACCTACAACACGAACCCCGTGTCGATGGCGGCGGGTCTCGCGACATTCCGCCATGTATTGACGCGTGAGAACTATGTTCACGTCGAGAAGCTCAGCAAGAAGCTCGCCGACGGCTATCGCAAGACCATCGCGAAAGTCGGCCTGCAAGCTTACATCGCGCAGGCAGGTGCCAACGGCGCGCTTATGTTCTATGCGAAAGAAATCGTCAACTACCGCGACTGGGAACCGATTGATATCGACCTGTGGCGCCACTACTGGTTCGGCATGGTCAACCGCGGCGTGATGGCGCAGCCCTACTGGTGGGATGAGCAGTGGACGATTTCGGTGCAACATACTGACGCCGATATCGACAAGCATCTTGCGGCATTCGACGACATCGCAGCGTCGTTGGCGAAAGCGCAGCAGGAACGAGAAGCACCGGTCGCGGTCGCTCACTAAGGACAAGTGGTCAGTTGTCAGTGTTCAGTGGTCAGTGATCCCGGACCTACTGAGGCAGCGGCAACTGACCACCAATCACTAGCCACTGACCACTAAGCATTGACTGATACGACAACACAACCCGATGCACAGCCTCACCTGATCCGCGCCCTCGGACGCCGCGATCTGGTTCTGTTGTTCGTAGTCGCCGTCTTTAACCTCAACGTTGTCCCTTCGATTGCGGCCAATGGCGGCGTCACCGTCTGGCTGTGGATCATATCGCTGCTTCTTTTCTTCTGGCCGCAGGGCATCGCCGTCATCGAACTCGCCCACCGCTATCCAGGGGAAGGCGGCGTTTATCTTTGGGCGAAGGAAGTCTTCGGCGACTTCCACGGATTCCTCTCGGGCTGGTGCTATTGGACCAACAACATGCTTTATGTGCCGACGGTCATGCTCTATTTCGTCGGGGTCTCGGTCTATGTGCTTGGCCCGGGCCACCTGGGACTGGCCGACAACAAAGCTTTCGCCTCGATTGCGTCACTGACGCTTCTGGCCGTGCTCACTTACTTCAACATTCTCGGCCTTGGCGTCGGCAAGTGGATTAACAACCTCGGAGCCATCGGAACTTTCATCGCCGCGGCTGTGCTGATTGGCCTGGGCGCGGTGATCTGGTCGCGTTTCGGAACTACGATTACGGGTGCGGACTTCAGGATTCCCGCCAACCCAAAGTTCGTGTTGAATTCCTTCGGCGTCATCTGCTTCGGCTTGGTGGGTCTGGAACTTGCTTCGGTCATGGGCGACGAAATTCAAGATCCACGGCGCACACTGCGTGGTGCGGTTGCCTGGGGAGGCGTGGTCTCGGGCGCGCTGTACGTCGGCGCGACCCTTACACTGCTCATCGCAGTCGGGAAAAGTGTGAATGTCCTGCAGGGAATCGTCCAGGCCGTGACGCACATGGCTGGCCGCGTCGGGATGGGCTGGATCTCTGTTCCTTTTGCGCTGATGCTGAGCCTCTCGATCGCAGGCATCGGCTCGGCGTGGATGGGCGGATCGGCGCGCATCCCATTCGTTGCGGGGCTCGATTCGTATATGCCCTCATGGCTGGGCAAAGTGCATCCGCGTTACGCAACGCCGTATGCGGCCTTGATCTTGCAGGGAATTGTCTCGGCGGTTTTGGTCATACTGAATTTTGCGGGCGCTGGTGTGCAGGAAACATTCCAGAAGCTGCTCTCCTTGGCGGTCGTGCTGCAGCTCGTGCCATTTGTCTACATGTTTGGGGCGCTGGTAAAGTTCGCCGTCACCGAATCCGCGCCCAAAGGCCAGTACGGCCGGGCTACGTTGTTTCTCGCCGGACTCAGCGGTCTGCTCACGACGGCACTCGGCATCGCTCTCGTGTTTTTCCCGGCGCAGCAGATCACATCGCTGTGGTCCTACGAGTTATGGATGTTTGGGGGTACGTTGTTTTTTGTTGGGCTGGCCGCATTTTTCTTCTTCGTCTACGGCCGCCGCAAGGGGTCACAACAGATTCGCATCGAAGCGGTGATCTCGCCTGTTCCGGCGAGCGAAGTTCGGCGCTGAAGAATCATGTGGCGACAGCCGCCTGGCCTGCCTTGAGCGTAGTCGATGGGCTGTCCAGGTGAGCAACGCTCGCCGATACTAGGGAGGACGGGAATCATGCCCAGCGGAGTTGAGACTGAAGTCAAAACGTACCAGATGTTCATCAACGGGGAATGGGTCGCGAGCCAATCCGCGAAGACCTTCCCTGTCTACGATCCTTCGACCGAAGAGATCATCGCGCAGGTTCCCGATGCCAACGCAGCCGACGTCAACCGCGCGGTCGCGGCCGCCAAAGCCGCATTCGAAGAAGGGCCTTGGGCGTCGACCACCGCGCAGGAACGTGGCCGCGTCCTTTTTCGGCTTGCCGACAAAGTCCGCCAGAACCTGCCTGCTCTTGCTGAACTCGAATGCCGCAACACCGGCAAACCCATCGTCGAGGCTGAGTACGATCTAAACGACGTTGCCACCTGCTTTGAATACTACGGAGGGCTCGCCACTAAAGTTCTGGGCCACGTCAATCCGGTCCCCGATAATGCGATGTCGCTCTCGCTCAAAGAACCGGTCGGCGTCGCAGGACAGATCATTCCCTGGAACTATCCCTTGCTAATGGCTGCGTGGAAACTCGCACCGGCACTCGCCGCAGGATGCACCTGCGTCCTCAAGCCTGCCGAGCAAACGCCGCTCACCGCGCTCGAATTCGCGCGCCACTTCGCCGAGTGCGGCCTGCCTGCGGGCGTGGTCAACATCGTTACTGGCTTCGGCGAAACTTGCGGCGCTCCTATCGTGCAGCATCCCGATGTCAACAAGATCGCATTCACCGGCAGCGCGGCGGTCGGCAAGATCATTGTCAAACAGGCTGCCGACACGGTGAAGCGCGTCACCCTCGAACTGGGAGGCAAGTCGCCGAACATCTTCTTTGCCGACGCTGACTTCGAGGCCGCCATCGACGGAGCGCTCTTCGGCGTCTTCATCAATCAAGGTGAAGTTTGTTCGGCCGGCAGCCGCATCCTGGTGCAGAAATCCATCTACAAGCACTTCGTTGAGGCCATGACCGAGAAAGCGAAAAAAATCAAACTTGGCCCGCCGCTCGAACGCGACACGAAGATGGGCCCGCTGGTCAGCAAAGAACAATACGACCGTGTCAATTCCTATCTGGAGATTGGCAAGAAAGAGGCCAAACTTGCTTCCGGCGGCGGACGCCCCGCGAACTTCGCCAAGGGCTACTACGTCCAGCCGACGATTTTCTATGACCTGGACAACAGCGCACGCATCGCCCGCGAAGAAATCTTCGGCCCAGTGGCGGCCGTCATTCCGTTCGACGACGAAAAAGACGCACTGAAGATTGCCAACGATTCCCCCTACGGTCTCGCGGCGGCCGTCTGGACGCGCGATATTTTCAAGGCGCTGCGCACCGTGAAATCTCTGCGCGCTGGAATCGTATGGGTCAATCACATGCAGCCCACCTACGTCGAGGCGCCGTGGGGCGGATACAAACAATCGGGTTTTGGTCGCGAACTTGGGCCGTGGGGCATCGAGGAATACCTCGAGACCAAGCAAGTCCACATCAACCTGAACGAAGCGCCGATTGGGTGGTACTGAAGGCAGTGGCCAGTGGTCGGTGACCAGTGGCCGAGTTTGCAAAACCGACTTCTGGCCACTGATCACTGGCCACTTAGGATCTTACGATGTCTACTATTCAACTTCGCACTTCCATTCCGGGGCCCAAATCCAAGGCCCTTTCTGAGCGCCGCGCGAAGGCCGTGCCCCGCGGCCTTTCCCACGGCACGCCGATCTATGTGGCCAAGGCAGAAAATGCCTGGCTCGAGGACGTTGACGGCAACCGCTACCTGGACTTCGCGGGCGGCATTGGG
Organism: uncultured Acidobacteriaceae bacterium; assembly: GCA_963719615.1. Lineage (GTDB taxonomy): Bacteria > Acidobacteriota > Terriglobia > Terriglobales > Acidobacteriaceae > Sulfotelmatobacter. The sequence goes on from CAVRCR010000066.1 coordinate 17,638, forward strand.
TGCGCGAACGCTGGCCATCGGCGCGACGAAGTGGTCGGCGCGGTCAAAGAACAACTCGACCGCTTTCTGCACACCTGCGTGCAGGTTACGCCCTATGAACTGTACGTCCGCCTCGCCGAGCGCATGAATGAAGCGACTCCGGGCAAGTTCGCGAAGAAAACGATCTTCGTGAACAGCGGCGCTGAGGCGGTTGAGAACGCGGTCAAGATTGCTCGCGCCTACACGAAACGGCCCGGCATCATCGCCTTCGAAGATGCCTTCCACGGGCGCACCATGATGACGCTGGCGCTCACCAGCAAGACGCACCCTTACAAAGCCGGATTCGCGCCTTTTCCCGGCGAGGTGTACCGCGTCCCGTTCGCCTACTGTTATCGCTGCTCGTACTCGATGAAGTATCCGTCCTGCGATCTCTACTGCGCGCGCCATCTCGAAGACACCTTCAAGCGGGTCGTCGCCAACGAGGAAGTTGCGGCCGTGATCGCGGAACCGGTGCTGGGAGAAGGTGGATTCATCGCGCCTCCGCCTGATTATTTCAAAGTCCTCATCGACCTCTGTCACAAACACGGCATCCTCTTCATTGCCGACGAAGTGCAGTCTGGCTTCGGACGCACGGGCGCGCTGTTTGCCAGCGAGCGTTACGGCATTGAGCCGGACCTGCTCGTGACCGCCAAATCTCTCGGCGGCGGATTGCCCTTGGCCGGGGTTACCGGCCGCGCGGAAATCATGGACGCTCCCGGGCCCGGTGGACTGGGCGGAACGTTTGCCGGGAACCCACTTTCGTGTGCGGCAGCGTTGGCCGTACTCGACTTGTTCGAGCGGGACAATTTGCTACTGGCCGGCGCCAACGAACTGGGAGACCGCTTCCAGCGCCGTGCCCGCGAGTGGCAGCGCCGCTGGCCTATCATCGGCGACGTGCGGGGTCTCGGCGGGATGCAGGCTATCGAACTGGTTCAGTCACCGGAAACCAAGACTCCGGCTGCCGAGGAAACGAAAAAGATCACGCAGTACTGCTACGAGCACGGGTTGATTACGATCACCGCTGGCTCGTACTCCAACGTGATCCGCGTGCTCGTGCCGCTGGTCATCACTAACGAGCAGATGGACGAAGCGCTCGAGGTCCTCGAGTCTGCGATCGCGAGCGTGTGTGATCAGAAAAGCGCAGTAGCGCAGTTGGTGTGAGATCGGGTTTATGTGGGTCCGGGTCTTTGACCCGGACGGGCCGAGCAAAGCTCGGCTGGTCTTTTTGTCCGATTGGCACGCCATTTAGATTGAGTCAGAATAAGATAGTTATTCGGAGTGCACGGTTGTTTGCGTGCTCCGAATCCATTCTTCGCGATAGTAGAGGCATTACCATGAGCGTAGCCGCACCTCCCATCACCAAGCTGACGAACTTCATCAACGGCCAATGGACAGAGTCGCGGGCTTCAGAATGGCGCGACGTTGTGAATCCCGCCACCGGTGAAATACTGGCCAGCGTCCCGCTCGCCGAAGCTGCCGAAGTGAACGCCGCGGTAGAAGCCGCGGCCGCCACCTTCCCCGAGTGGCGCCGCACTCCACCCGAAGACCGCATCCAGCCTCTGTTCAAGCTCAAGATGCTGCTCGAAGAGCACATCGACGACATCGCCCGCATCATCACGATGGAAAACGGCAAGACCTTCACCGAAGCGAAAGCCGAGATGCGCCGCGCCATCGAAAACGTGGAAGTCGCCTGCGGCATCCCCATGATGATGCAAGGCTACAACCTCGAAGACGTCGCCCGAGGCATCGATGAAATGATGATCCGGCAGCCCCTTGGCGTCACTGCCGCCATCGTGCCCTTCAATTTCCCCGGCATGATCGCGTTCTGGTATCTGCCCTATGCCATCGCCACGGGGAACACATTCATTCTGAAGCCGAGCGAGCGCGTGCCGCTGACAATGCGATACGTGTATGAACTTATCGAAAAGACAGGTCTGCCCAAGGGAGTGGTCAATTTGGTCAATGGAGGCAAGGGCGTGGTCGACGCGCTCATCGACCACCCGAAAGTCCGCGCCATCAGTTTCGTCGGCTCGACCCCGGTTGCGCGCTACATCTACGCGCGCTCCGGCGAGCAGGGAAAGCGCTGTCAGTGCCAGGGAGGTGCCAAGAACCATGTCATCGTTCTCCCCGACGCCGATATGCCGATGGCGACGCAGATCATCAGCGACAGCGCGTTCGGTTGCGCCGGACAGCGTTGCCTGGCCGTCTCAGTCGCGGTCACTATCGGGGAAGCGCAGAAGACTTTCCGTGACTCGATTGCCGACGCCGCCTCGAAACTTCACGTGGGCAATGGCCTTGAAGAGGGCGTACAGATGGGCCCGGTGATCACGCCGCAGAGCAAGGAAAGGGTGGAATCGCTGATAGGCCTTGGCGAAAAGCAAGGGGCCAAGATTCTGCTCGATGGGCGTAACGCTAAAATCCCGAAGCATGAATCGGGCAACTTCGTGAAGCCGACGATCCTGGACGATGTACCCGCGACCAGCGACCTTGCCGATACTGAAATTTTCGGCCCGGTGCTGAGCCTAGTCCACGCGGACAATATGGACGAAGCCCTCGCGTTCCTCGAACGGAGCGCCTACGGCAACCAGGCGTCTCTTTTCACATCCAGCGGTTCCGCTGCGCGCCGTTTTCGTTATGAAGCTCCTGCCGGGAACATTGGCATTAACATCGGAGTCGCCGCGCCCATGGCCTACTTTCCGTTCAGTGGATGGAAGAACAGCTTTTTTGGCGATCTCCATGGCCAGGGACGTGACGCTATCGAGTTCTACACCGACAAGAAAGTCGTCGTCGAACGCTGGGCCAAAGAGCACAGCCGAAAATTCTAAGAAGAATTGAGTAATTGGGTAATTTTGTAATTGAGTAATTTGAAAATCTTCGCGGGCTTCATGAAATGAGGAATCATGACTACCACTATTGCTAATCCCGCTATGACCGGGCAGGAGATCGTTGATCTCACCAAGAAACACACTCTGTTTGAATGGTCCGCGCAATCGAAGGTGGACCCGATCCCGGTCGCCAAGGCCAAGGGCATTTATTTCTGGACGCCGGAAGGCAAGCGCTTCATCGACTTCAACAGCCAGTTGATGTCGGTCAACATCGGCCACGGCGACGAGCGTGTCATCCGGGCGATCAGTGAACAGGCGGCAACGCTGTGCTACGCGAATCCGTTCATGGCGACCGAGCCACGGGCTCGGCTAGGTGCAAAGCTCGCCGAAATCACTCCGGGCGATATCGACACTTTCTTCTTCACCAACGGCGGCGCCGAGGCCAACGAGAATGCGATCAAGATTGCGCGCTTCTTCACCGGACGCCACAAGATCATGGCGCGTTACCGCTCTTACCACGGAGCGACGGCGGGTGCAATTACGCTCACGGGCGACCCGCGCCGCTGGGCCGCCGAACCAGGCATTCCCGGCGTGGTCCGCGTGCTCGATCCTTATCATGGCATCGAACGCGGCTGGGAGTCGGCGGAGACTTCGCTGGCCATGATCGAAGAGACCATGCAGCTTGAAGGGCCGCACACGATTGCGGCGTTCATCCTCGAGACTGTGGTCGGCACCAATGGCATTCTCGTTCCGCCCGACGGCTATATGCAGGGCGTGCGCAAACTGTGCGACAAGTATGGCATCCTGATGATCGCCGACGAAGTTATGGCCGGCTTCGGGCGCACGGGTGAATGGTTCGCCGTCGATCACTGGAAAGTTGTTCCGGATTTGCTCTCGATGGCCAAAGGTTTAACTTCGAGCTATCTGCCGCTGGGGGCAGTGGGGATGCGGCATCACATCGCGCAACATTTCCAGGACAAGGTGTTTTTCGGCGGGCTCACGTATAACTCACATCCCATGGGATGCGCCGCGGCGCTGGCGACCATTCGCGTGTACGAAGAGGATCACCTGATCGAGAACGCGAGGAAAATGGGCGCGGTCATGAAAGAACTCGGCGCCGAGTTGCAGGCCAAGCACCCGTCGGTGGGAGCGGTGCGGTCGATCGGATTGTTCGGCATTGTGGAACTGGTGCGCAGCCGGAAGACGCGGCAACCGATGGCGCCGTTCAACGGCACGTCGGAGGAGATGGCCGCTGTGGGACGCTTCTTCCGGGAGCAGGGGCTGTACACCCTGGTGCGCTGGAATACCTTCTACACCAATCCTCCACTCTGCATTAGTGAACAGCAATTGCGCGAGGCATTTGCGATCATTGATAAGGGGCTGGAGATCACCGATCGGGCGGTGAAGGACTAGAGTCGCCTGTGACACGGTTTTGTAGCGCAAGTAGAAGAAAGTAAACGGTTGGATCCGCAACCCAAGCCGATAACTGCGTCGTTCCTGCACGCAAAAATGTGAATCCAGTCACAGACCGGAATCGAGCCTTCCATAATGCTGGAACCCAGACTCGCCTCCCCTGTGGGGCGTGCCTGCGGATGGTCGTGAATTCGTCTAGCTAAGGAAAAGGTTCCGCGCAACTTGATGGCATAATATCGAGCGCAGTCCAATTTGCGAGGTAGAGGATTTCGACCCCGGGAATGAAGTTAGGAGTTGGCTATGAGTTCTGCCGATCCCAGGGAAGCGGCCCCGACCGCCACACGATGGATGCGATCCTGGCTTGGGCGCTTCGGTTTCGCGGTGGTGATGGTCACAATTGCCACCGGTCTCCAATTTGGTCTCCGGTCATGGGGGCTGTCCCATCTGCCCTACCTGTTATTCGCTCCTGCTGTTCTCCTGGTCGCGATGCTGGCGGGGTTCTGGCCGGGGATCGGAGCCACGCTACTCGCGACGGTTGCCGGCGGTTTCTTCTTATTCGCACCGGGGAAGGCATTAGAGGTTCGCACTCCCGAGGATTTTGTCCGGCCGGTTTTGTTCTTGATGGTCGGTATATTTCTCACCGCCCTGACCTGCAGCCGTAGGAAAACCACGGAGGCGTTGAAAGAGAGAAAAGCAGATCTCAATCGCGCCCAAGCGGTAGCTCATATCGGAAGTTGGCGCATTCACCTCGCGAAGAACGCAATCACGCTTTCCGACGAAGCCTACCGGATCATAGGGCTGCATCCGGGAGAGTCGGTGAGTGTTGAACACACGATTGGCATTCTCCATCCTGACGATCGTGAGCGCGTACTCCGCGACTGGACCGCAGCGCTCAAGACAGGGACTTACGAGGGTGAAGACCGGGTGCTGGTGCAAGGGAACACAAGATGGGTCCATGTTCAGGCGAAGGTTGAGCGCGATCGGGAAGGCCGGGCGCAAGCCGCGCTCGGCACCGTTCAGGACATTACCGAGCGGAAGCAGGCGGAGCGCTCGCTGAGACTGTTTCGAGCGCTGATTGACCAATCCAACGACGAGGTGGAGGTGCTCGATCCGGAGACGCTGCGGTTCCTCGATGTCAATGAGAAGGCGTGCACGGATCTCGGGTATACGCGCGAAGAACTGTTGTCGATGACGGCGTTCGATATCAATCTGAGCCTCGACAAGGCCCCGCACGAAAAGGCTCTAGCGACCGCGCGTGATGCAGGATACGCAATCCTGCAGGTCGTCCACCGGCGAAAAGACGGATCGACTTTTCCGGTCGAAGTCAGTCTGAGATGCGTACAGATGGAGCGGCGCTACATCATTGCGGTTTGCCGCGATATCAGTGAGCGCAAACAGGCGGAGGAGGCACTGCGGGAAAGTGAGGACTGCTACCGTGACTTGGTGGAACACTGTGAAGATCTGGTGTGCACTCATGATCTGGAAGGAATGCTGATTTCAGTGAATCCGGCTCCGGCGCGGCTCTTGGGGTATGAAGTGGCGGAATTGCTGAACATACCGATGCGGGAACTGGTAGCGCCTGAGTTTCGCGAGCAGTTCGATGCCTATCTGATGAGAATCAGAACTGCGGGAGCGGATAAGGGGTTACTTCAGGTATTAACGCGCACGGGAGAGCGCAGGATCTGGAAGTACAACAACACCCTGCGCACCGAGGGAGTGCCCATGCCGATCGTTCGCGGCATGGCGCATGACGTTACCGAGAGCAAGCGTGCTGCGTTAGCCTTGCGCAATTCCGAACAGCGGTATCGGGCCCTGTTCGAGAAAACGGTCGCGGGGGTCGCAATCATAAGCATGGGGGGAAAGATCGTCGACTGCAACGATGCATGGGCGTCGATGTTTGGATACAGCGACGCGACGGAATGCCGTGGCAGCACAGTAATGAACCATTACGTCAATCTGGCAGATCGGGACCTGCTCCTGGAGGAGTTGAGAAAGAGCGGGACTGTGTCGAACCGTGAATTACATGTCCGGCGAAAGAATGGAACGGCGCTTTGGATTCTGGCGAATGACATTCTGCTCCCAGAAACACAAAACGCGCCGCTGATTCAGGCCACCGTGATCGACATAACAGCGCGCAAGGAAGCGGAAGAAGCGCTGCGGGCGAGCGAAGCGCACTTTCGCATTTTGGTGGAACAGGCTTCGGACGGGATTTTTATCACCGATGACCAGGGGAAATACCTCGACGTCAACTCCTTCGGCGCGGAAATGCTGGGTTACACGCGGGAAGAGATTCTGCGACGGTCCCTCGCCGACATTGTGGTGGCGGAAGAACGCCTGCGCATCGCGGAGGAGTTAGCACGCCTTCTAGGAGGCGGGACGATCCGGAGCGAATGGAAGTTCCGGCGCAGCGATGGGTCGACCTTCCTCGGCGAGGTCTGCGCGAAGCGACTGCCGGATGGGCGTTTGCAGGGCATTCTTCGCGACATGACCGAGCGTAGGCGCGCCGAGGAAATCATCCGCCAGAGTGAGGAACGCTTCCGCGTAGCGCTCAAGGATTCTCCGATCACGGTGTTCAGTCAGGACCGGGATCTCCGCTATACGTGGATCTACAATCCGCATCTCTATTGGCAGAAAGAGATCATCGGCAAGAGCGACGAGGAAATCATTGGCGCGGAACGAGCACGACCGCTGGTCGAACTGAAGCGACGTGTGCTGGAAACTGCTGCGGGGTTGCGGCAGGAAGTCATGATCCCGCACAACGGCACCAAATACTCGTTCGACGTCACGGTTGAGCCGCTACTGGACTCGGAGAGCAAGGTGGTTGGAATTACCGGCGCCTCAATGGACATCGCGCTCTTGCGGGAACTGGCCGACCGCTTGCACGCGACGAAGGAAAAGCTGACGCAGGAGAAGTTGTACCTGGAGAGCGAGATCGAGACCGAACTCGGTTTCGAGGAGATCATCGGGCAAAGTTCGTCGCTGCGGGAGGTGTTGCAGAAGGCGCGGGTGGTGGCGCCGACCGATTCAACGGTTCTGCTCTTGGGAGAAACGGGGACCGGAAAGGAATTGGTGGCGCGATCGGTGCATACGCTCAGTCCGCGGTGCGACCAGAGTTTCATCAAGCTGAATTGTGCGGCAGTGCCCTCGGGTTTGCTGGAGAGCGAGTTGTTTGGCCACGAGAAGGGAGCGTTCACCGGGGCGGTCAACCAAAAGGTAGGACGCCTGGAACTGGCCGACAAGGGGACGCTGTTTCTGGATGAAGTGGGGGAGTTGCCGCTGGAACTGCAGCCCAAGCTGCTGCGCGTTCTGCAAGACCGCGAGTTTGAGCGTTTGGGTGGGGTGCGCACTCTGCAGGTGGATGTGCGTATCATTTCCGCCACGAACCGCGATCTGCAGAAGGATGTTGCAGAGAAAAGATTCCGCGAAGATCTGTTCTACCGGCTGAACGTGTTTCCGCTGCTGTTGCCGCCGTTGCGGGACCGGCGCTCCGATATTCCGGTTCTCGTGCATCATTTTGTGCGCAAGCATGCGGGGCGGATGGGAAAGCAGATCGAATTGATCCCAAATGACACGATGCGGGTTCTCCAGAACTGGAACTGGCCAGGAAACATTCGCGAACTCGAGAACATGATTGAACGGATGGTGATCTTAAGCAAGGGCCCAACCCTCGCGCCCCCGCCAGCGGAACTCGACGTGCCGCAGGGGTTGACGGAGGACAATCTTACGGAGATGGAACGCGAGCACATTATCCGTGTTTTGCGGGAGACGCATGGGGTGCTCTCAGGGCCGGAAGGTGCGGCTAACCGGCTCGGGATCAAGCGCACCACACTGCAGTCGATGCTTAAGCGGTTCGACATCGAAGTCGAGGAGTTCCGGCGCGGGACCGGGACGTTTGGACCGGACTAACTTTTTTTGGAATTGCTATTTCACCAGACGGTTGTACTTCTTCAGTACGTCACGCAGGCGATCGTGAGGGAGCGCGATCACGGTGTGATTGTTGATGCCAGTCATGGTCTCAGCTGCGACCATGGCATTGACGACAGCCTCTTCGGTCGCCTGTACGGTAGCCAAGAAGATGGGATTGAGCGCTTCGTTGGGGAGCATGGTGACCTGGTGTATTGCCTTGGCGCCGACCGCACCGGGATTGGCCGTGGAAAAAGCGATGAAGATGTCGCCGGAACCGTCGCCTGAGTAGCTGCCGTCGCGGCCGAGGCCCAGGGAAACTCTCCTGGCTATGCGCTTCAGTTGGGTAGGGATGAGAGGAGCATCGGTAGCGACAACGACGATGATGGAGCCGATATCTTCCTGCCGGTCGCCTTGCTCTCGGCTGGCTTGCTCCGGAATCTCTCGGCCCACATTCACTCCTGCGATACGAAGCTGCTCACGCATCCCGTAGTTGCATTGCACGAGGACGCCCACGCTATAACCTCCAGCTTTTGCGTCCAGCACGCGGGAACTGGTGCCGATGCCGCCCTTGAATTCGTTGCAGATCATGCCGGTGCCACCACCCACGTTGCCTTCCTCGACCGGGCCGGTGTGAGCGGAATCGAGGGCGTGCCACGCGTCCTCGGGCTTGACGTGGAATCCATTGATGTCGTTGAGATCCCCGTCCCAGGTTTCGGCGACGACGGGGAGCGACCACCAGTAGCCTTCCATATCGGGTGAGTTGCGCTTGACCTTCCAGGCGATGACGGCGTCGCGAACCACGCCCACACTGTGCGTGTTCGTGATCATGATGGGGCCGTCGAGGAAGCCGGAGTCTTCGACCCATGTGGTTCCGGTCATCTCGCCGTTGCCGTTCAGCGTAAACCAGGCGGCGAAGACAGCGTCATTATTGGTCTTGCCGCGAGGATGAATGGCGGTGACGCCCGTGCGCACCGGTCCCTTGCCGACTTCAAGCTTCCCTTCGCCGGAAATCAGCGTGGTGTGACCGACCTCGACGCCGCGAACGTCGGTAATCGCGTTGTTGGGACCCGGTGCGCCATCGAAAGGGACACCGAGATCGCGGGCGCGGGGCTTGGTTTGGGCGGAAACAGTAGCGGCGAGAATGCTGAAGGTGACGACTCGAGCGGACCATCGGATGAGAGCGGGCATGGGACCTCCGGCAAACGAGGCAGTATACAAGGGTGGAGCGGAGATTGGGGTGCTCCGTTTGGTGCGTCATGATAGGAGCGCGGTACAATCGCACTATGTAAACGTTTTTGGGGGGACCTGATGGATAGCTGGAAGAAAGCGGTGGTGTTGGGATCGATTGGGGCGGGAGCGATTTTATTCATGAAGAAACGGTATCCGGCGGGAGTATTGGCGACGGGAGTGGGTTTGGCAGTGCTCGCGTCGGAGTATCCGGAGAAGTTCGAGAAAGTGCGCCAGGCGCTTCCGGAATATTTCGAACGCGGCATGCAGGTCATGGAGATGGCGGGACGAGCCGGCAAGCGCATTACCGAGGCAGCGGGGCGAAGCGCGGCCGAGGCGTGGGAAGAAATTGGGGGATGAGTCTGGAGTTCGGGCTTACTCGATGCCCAATTGTTTGCGGGCTTCCGGGCTGAGGCGCTCGGGGGTCCAGGGCGGGGTCCAGACGACGTTGACGGCGGCGCTGCGGATACCGGGCAGCTGTTCGAGCCGCGATTTGACCTGCGCACTGATGTTGACATGCTCGGGACAACCTTGGGCGGTGAGCGTCATGTCGATGGTGACGTCCTGTTTATCTTTATCATCGACGGCGGGCGCGAAATTTACGTTGTAAATCAGGCCGAGATCGACGATGTTGACGGGAATCTCGGGATCGTAGCAACTCTTCAGCGCGCTCAGAACGTCTTGCTCGGTGATAGCCATTGCTGATACTCCTCTGCTTCCAGTGTACAACGGGATCGTCCCCCCAGCCTTTCGACATGGCGGCGATCTGGTAAAGTTTCTTCATGATCAGTGCGGGGGCGAGGCAGCGGATCCAACTGGTGCTGGCGCTGGCGCTGCTGGCTGCAGGAGCGCGTGCCGCTTACATTTTTTATCAGCGCCACGAGGACAGGGTCGCGGCCGAAAAACAAAAGCAGGCTCGGAACGTTGGCTACTCCAATGCCGACTATTACGTCACGCCGAAGAAGCTCTATCCCTACGATATCAAAACCGCGAAACAGCTCACGCAGCAGCCGGTGTGGGTGAAAGAAGGATTTCGCTACACCTACTATGGGTACGACCCGGCTCGGAAGCATGTGGATTTCGATCATGAGGCAGGGCTGTTGCTGCCCATCGAGAAGCTGGCGATCAAAGATGTAGTGACGGCAACGCCCTCGGGAACAGGACAGCGGAAGCAGGTGTTGGCCGTGTTTGAGAAAGAAGGGAAGACCTACGCCGTGCCGATCGGATTCGAGGCGGAGGGTGAGTACAGAATCTATTCCGATGAAATGTTCTTTATTGAGGACCCACGCGACCTGTACAAGCACTGGCCGGCGGACGTCTGGCAGGCGGTCGAGCATCATGAAGTTAAGCCGGGAATGAACGAGATGCAGGCGGACTTCGCGATTGGCATGGGCGTGCCCGATGCCGGGGACTCTTCGTATTCGAAAACGGTGCGCTATCCGAACGGCGGAAAGCCGCTGGTGATCGTCTATCACAGCGGGAAGGCCGCGGAAATCAAGCCGGGCGCGCCGGCATCGTGAAAGTGTGGCGAAACGGATGTTTTGAGAGGGGGCAGAGATCACTCCATGAATCGACGCGAAGCGATGCGGTTATTGGCGACGGGCGCGGTTCTCCCGCTCGCACCTGGCTCTGTGATGGCGATGCTGCGGGACGCGCGCACGGTGGTCGGTACGCCGCCTGCTACGCGCACGCTGAACCCGCATCAGGAAGCCATCGTGAAGGCAATGGCGGAGATGATTTTGCCGCGCACCGACACGCCGGGAGCGACGGACGTTGGTGCGACCGAGTTCATCGACTTGATGCTGACGGAGTGGTACGACGACAGCGATCGCCAGCGCTTTCTGACCGGCCTCGCGGATGTGGACCGACGGTCGCAGTCGCTGTTCGGTAAGGAATTCGTGGATTGCCAGGCGGTGCAGCAAGCTGAAATTCTGACCGACTTGGGAGAGAAGATGGCCGGGGAAGTGGATCTGGCACCGGACCGCGGACGTTCAATGCGGGGTGCGCCCCCCAGGACCGGCGAGAGTTTCTACCCCATGATGCGGCGACTGACCCTGACCGCCTATTACACGTCTGAGGCTGGCGCAACCGCGGAGCTGCAGTTTGAAGTGATCCCCGACCATTTCGACGCGTGTGCTCCGGCCCAGGCGGGCAAGGAAGGCGGGGATCGCCAGTGAAGGAAGAAACAACGTACGACGCGATTGTAATCGGCTCCGGCATCACCGGAGGCTGGGCCGCGAAGGAGTTGACCGAGAAGGGACTGAAGACGCTCGTGCTCGAGGCTGGGCGTCCGATCGTGCCCGAGCAGGATTATGTGGAGCACGTCCCACCGTGGGAGATGAAATTTCGGGGACTGCGGGACCGGCGCCTTCAGCGGGAAGATCAGCCGATTCAGAGTTTGTGTTACGCCTGTGATGAATGGTCGTCGAAGTTTTTTATCAGCGACAAGGAGCATCCCTACACTACCGATGCGGGTAAGCCGTTCTGGTGGATCCGGGGACGGCAGGTGGGCGGCCGGTCGATCATGTGGGGTAGGCAGTCGTACCGGTGGAGCGATCTGGATTTCGAAGCGAACCTGCGGGACGGGATCGCGATCGATTGGCCGATCCGTTATGCGGATCTGGCTCGGTGGTACGACTACGTCGAGGATTTCGCCGGAATCTCGGGAGAGGCGCTGGGTTTGCCGCAGTTGCCCGACAGCAAGTTTTTGCCTCCGATGGAGTTGAACTGTGCGGAGAAGGTCGTGCGGGATGGGATCGCCAAACATTTCGGCGGCGAGCGCGTGCTCACGATTGGGCGCGCGGCGATACTCACCAAGGATCATCAGGGGCGGACGGCATGTCACTACTGCGGTCCGTGCGAAAGAGGATGCATCACGCGATCGTATTTCAGCAGTTTGAACTCGACACTGCCCGCAGCCCAAAAAACGGGACGGATGACGTTGCGGTCATTCAGCGTGGTGCACAGCTTGAACTTCGACTCGCGCACCCGAAGAGTAGTGGGCGTGCGGGCGATCGACGCCAAAACGCGGGCCAGTGTGGAGTTTCGCGGCAAGGTTGTTTTTCTGTGCGCTTCCGCACTGGAATCGGTGCGAATTCTGTTGAACTCTTCGACGACGGAGTTTCCCAACGGACTGGCGAATTCAAGCGGCGAACTGGGCCACAACCTGATGGACCATATCAAGGGCGGCGGCGCGGTGGGGACGATTCCGGGGAATGAAGATCGCATGGTGCTGGGCAGAAGGCCCAACGGAACTTACGTCCCGCGTTTTCGCAACGTGAAGAAGAAAGATGCGGCCTTCCTGCGCGGCTACGGGTTTCAGGGCGGAGGCCAGCGTGACGGATGGCAGCGCGGCGTGACGCAGACCGGATTCGGCCCGGAGTTCAAGAAACTCGTCAGCCAGCCGGGACCGTGGCGATTCACCTTCTATGGATACGGCGAGTGCCTGCCGAGTCACGGCAACTACGTGGAACTCGACAAGGAGAAAATGGACGCATGGGGGATTCCGGTGCTGAAGGTCCACAGCGCGTGGGGCGAGAATGAGCTGGCCCTGCGAGACGACATGGCTATGTCGGCGTCGGAGATGCTGGCTGCGGCTGGAGCGCGCAATATCGAACCGCTGCGGGGAGTCGATTCTCCGGGGTTGTCCATTCATGAGATGGGGACGGCTCGGATGGGGCGGGATGCCAAGACCTCGGTTCTGAATGCTTTCAATCAGGCGCACGATGTGAGGAACCTTTTCCTTACCGACGGAGGGGCGATGGTGTCGTCGTCGTGCGTGAATCCGTCGCTGACGTATATGGCGCTGACGGCGCGAGCTTGTGATTACGCCGTGCAGCAATTGAAGAAAGGCGAGCTTTAGGCAGTCTGGGGAGCCCGATGAAAGTGAATCGTTTGTTCGTTGCGACGTTTGCTGCGGTGTTACTGGCGGGGTTCGGGGTTTCGGCGGCCCGAGCGCAGGCGGGTTATCAACCGGCTCCTGAGAATGTGAAGGCCCGCCAGGAGTTTCAGGACGCGAAGTTTGGAATGTTTATTCATTGGGGCGTCTATAGCGTGCTGGGCGACGGCGAGTGGGTGTTTCACAACCACAAGCTGACGGTCCACGAATATGAGCGGCTGCCGAAATTCTTCGATCCGGAAAAGTTTGACGCGAAAGTGTGGGTTTCGTTGGCGAAAGCGGCGGGGATGAAGTACATCACGATTACTTCGCGCCATCACGATGGATTTGCCATGTTCGATTCGAAGGTTTCGGATTGGAATATCGTGCAGCGGACAGCGTATGGGAAAGATCCGCTGAAAATGCTGGCGGATGAGGCGCACCGGCAAGGCATCAAGCTGTTCTTTTATTACTCGCAGCTGGATTGGCACAATCCGGATTATTTTCCTCGCGGTGTCACCGAACGAGATAACGGGGAATGGCACAATGGGCGACCCGATCACGGCGACTGGAATTCGTATCTGGACGACTACATGGACGGGCAGTTGCGCGAGTTGCTGACCAACTACGGGCCGATCGGCGGCATCTGGTTTGACGGCATGTGGGACAAACCGGATGCGGACTGGCATCTGGCGAAGACGTACGCGTTGATCCATGACCTGCAGCCAGCCGCGCTGATTATTCCCAACCATCATCAGATGCCAAAGCCGGGAGAGGATGTTCAGACGTTCGAAAGAGATCTGCCGGGGCAGAACACGGCGGGGTTCAACACGAAAGTGGTCAGCACGCAGTTGCCGCTCGAGAGTTGCAACACGTTGAACGAGTCGTGGGGCTTCAACATCGGCGACGACCACTACAAGAGTCCGGAGGAACTCGAACGGATGCTGGTGCAGGCGGCGGGGAACAATTCAAACCTGCTTCTGAATATTGGACCGATGCCGAACGGGGAGATCCAGGACGACTTTGTGACGCGGTTGCATGCGGTCGGGGAATGGATGTCACGGTATGGGGACTCGATCTACGGTACTCGGGGCGGACCGATCGCGCCGGCGGATTGGGGCGTGACCACGCAGAAGGCTGACCAGATCTACGTGCACGTTCTGAATTGGAAAGGTAAATTGCTGGCTCTGCCAGCGGTGCAGGAGAGCGTCGGCAGTGCGCAGTCGTTTCCCGATGGCGCCCCGGTGGTCTTTCACCAGAGCGGCGACGGTGTGGTGTTGACGCTGCTCGAGCCCAAGAAGGACGAAGTGGACCGGGTTGTGGTCCTGACACTCGGCAAAGGCAAATGAGCAGCCAAACCGCAGGGGCTGAAGCCCACATCGGTTCCGTGTGCTTTACGCGGCCCTGAAAGGGCCGCTCTTCCACGGAGACGGGAACCCTCGCCGTTTTTTGTCCTGGACTCTCAGTCTGCAGCGAAGGCGCTCGAAATGTCCTCGGCCATGGGCTGACTTTGTGCGGGAATCCCGCCATAGGTCACGTCGGCGTCGAGTTGTTCGCGGCGCAATCGTGCTTCGAGCGCCGCAATCTGAGCTTCGATATCCTGCTCGGCTTTCCGCTTGCGGATCACTTCCTCGCGATACCGGCGCAAGAAATAATCGATGGTTTCCACCCGGATTCTGATGGAGCCCGAAGGTTTGTTCTCGTCAAGATCCTTGAAGCAAAAATAGGGCGTGCCCGACTGTTCGATAATCCCTTCGATCACGCCGTAAATCGGGGCATCGTGGCCGCACTTGAAGCTGGAAATCTCGAGTGCCACCAGGTTGGGATGCCGCGCCGTAAACTTTGCCGCCCACACTTTGTGGTTGGTGCTGCAGGAGTACGAGTTCTTCCATGCGTCGGTAATGTCAAGCGGGCTGCTGATCATTCCCGCTCGCACTTCTTCGCCGAAGAGACGGTCGAGCAGATCTTCATCCAGCGGCAAAGTGTTTTGCGAGAAGATGGGATAGCCAAGTTTCTGGAACTCGTCCAGGATTTCGTGATTCAGGCCGGGGTCGTGGTGGTATGGGCGTCCCAGCATCACGATGCCGATCCGGTCCTCGCGTTCCAGTTGATCGAGCACCTGCCGCGCGCGGCGGCGGATGCCGCCTTCGTATTCTTTCAAGGCCGCGAATCCGGACTCGACGGCACGGTCGTTTTCTTCTTGCGACAGGCCCAGGATTGGGTGAAGCGCCTGCAGCATCTGATGGGCAAACAATTTTCGGTCCGCAAAATTGAGTACGGGGTCGATGTACTTCACATTGTGCTCGGCGAAGACATCGTTCTCCTTAGTGAAAGCGGCCTTCACAGTCTCCGGAGTCGCGGTCACGGTTGGGCAGGCGTTCGCTCCGACGATCTTCACCAGTGGAGAATGCAGGACGTCATACATGGGGAAGAAGATCGCGTCCAGCGGTTTCTTGCGATGCTTTTCCTGAATCAAGTTGTAGACGTGCGAGATGCCAATTTTTGCCGGGAAGCAGGGATCGATCGCGCCGCGGCTGGCTCCGGCTCGATAAAGTTCTGAGCTGGTATAGTCGGAGTAAATGATGTTTTCGGGCTGCACCCCGAGACTCTCGAAGTAGCCATTAAACAGCGGAGCGTAGGTGTAGATATTCAGCACGCGCGGGATGCCGATGCGCACCTTGCTCCGGTTCTCCATCAGCGCCCGGCGCTCTTTTGCCCCTTTGCTCCATCCTGCCCAACCACGCGTCGGCAACGGGTCAGCGACGCTCTTCGCGTTGACTGGGCGGAAGACTTCTTTCGCCGCGTAGTCGACGAAGTTGGGGTGCGCCGCACGGATCGTGTCCAGCCCCGCTTTGATCCCCTTCATGTCGTTGACATCTTCGACCGTGCCCTTCTCGCAGGTGGCGATGATCAATCGCTGCTCGCCGTGCATGAGAGGCACCTTCGTCACTTTCTGAATCGGCACAAAGCTCAGGTCATTCTTGGGTTGGGTTCGGATATCAATGAACGTCCGCAAACAGTCGTTCTTGCAGAAATGGCAACGTGTGTCTTCGTTGCGCGTGGTGCGGTACTCTATCTTGCGCACCGCGTCTAGTCCAACAAACGTCGTCTGCTGTCCATTGCGCCACAGTCGTAACGATTCCTGCGCTGCGCCGATCGCGCCCGATTCTCCGCAATGCTCATGCACAATAATCTCCGGCTGCTTGCCCGTGGCCCGGAAGCTATTGCGGATGAAGTCTACTTCGGCCTTGACCACAGCGAGATTGTTTTGCGTTCCGCCTTGCAGGACGAAGCGCGAGCCCAGGGCCGCGAGATTCGGGATGCTGGCGACGTACAAGAAAACGTTCTTCGGTAGCACCGCCGCCAAACCTGCGAGAATCTCTTCTGCCCGCCAGCCTTGGCGCTGGAAGTTCACAATATCGGACTGCATGAACACCGCGCAGCCGTAGCCGAAAACCGGCATGGCTTGCGCCGAGAACGCCAGGTCAGCGTATTGATTTACGCTCAGCCCGAATCCCTCTGCCGTAGACTGCAGAAAGTATCCATTGCCGGCGGAGCATTGGGTATTTAGCTTGAAGTCCTTCACTCGGCCGCCGTGCAGGATGATAATTTTGATGTCCTGCCCGCCCACATCCACAATCACATGCGGATCTTCATAGAACTTCAACGCTGACTCGGTGTGCGCGACCGTCTCGACCAGGGCCACGTCAGCGTTGAGAACATCCTTGAGAATGTCCTTGGCATAGCCCGTGGTGGCGACCCCAAGCACTTCGAGTTTGGCGTTCTGCGCTTCCACCTGTCCCCGCAGGTTTTCGAACATTTCGACAGTGTCCTGGATCGGGTTTCCGTTCGAGAGTTGGTACGACTTGCAGAGGATGTCACCGTTTTCGCTGAGCAGAACCGCTTTGGTCGACGTGGATCCGCCGTCGATCCCGATGAAGCCGCCCACCGTGCTGCCTTTCTGAAACACGGCGGGAGTGAATTTCTTCGGGCGGTACGCTTCTTTGAATACGTTGAGGTCGGCCGGATTCTCGAGCAGGCCTTTCCCGCCTGATTTGGCCTTCTCTTCCTGGCGGCCATATTCGATGTAGTGGAGCAGTTGCTCATAGCCGCGATAGCAGCCGACGCAATCGTCCTCGCTTCGGCCGAACTCGATCGCGCCCAGGGCCGCGAAGTACTGCGCATTCTCAGGAACCTTGATCAGATCTTCCGGCTTGGAGCCTTGTGGAACTTCGACCTTGCGCTCCTGCCACATGCGCGGGATGTTGGCCTGCCAGGCCTCGCGCATGCCGCGTATGAAACTGTTTGGCCCGCCCAACAGCAGCACGTGAGGCCGCAACGTGTGTCCGCGGGTAAGGACACTCAAATTCTGTAGCACAATCGCTTCGAACAGCGATGCCATCAGCTCATCGGGAGGGGTGCCGACTTTTTGCAGGCCGTTGATGTCGGTTTCCGCGAACACACCACACTTTCCCGCTACTTTGTGAAGCTTGATGCCGCGGTACTTTTGCTCGGCCAGTTGTTCGGTGGGAATCTTTAGCTTGGCATTAATCTTGTCGATGACGGCGCCCGTTCCCCCGGCACACTTATCGTTCATCGACGGAATTTTTTTCTTGCGCCCAGTTTCGTCGTCGTCTTTGAAGACGATGATCTTGGCGTCTTGCCCGCCGAGTTCAATGACCGAGTACACTTCCGGATGCAGTTTCTCGACGGCCAGAGAGACCGCCGTCACTTCTTGCACGAACTTCGCACCGATCTGCTCCGCGATCGCCCCACCACCCGAACCCGTCAGGAACATGCGCGTGTTATGCCGGTCGATGCCCACGTCGCCTTCCATTCGTTTCAGAAATTCGAGAGTCTTTTCCGGCTGCTTGGTTTCGTGACGCTGATAATCCTGCCAGAGCACCTTGTCGCTCGCGGCTTCCACCACCACGGCTTTCACCGTAGTCGAGCCTACGTCGAGGCCAACAAGGAACTTTGTGCTGTGATCGTGGGGCTTCTGGCTGAGAGCCGGACGCGGGGCGGGAGGCTTCTCTAGGCCTGAGATCTGAATCAGCTGCGGAGCTTTATGGTCGTGCATTCTTCCTCACTTCCGTAGGTGAAGAAACAAAATCTTTAACCGCCGAGATCGCGGAGAGCGCCGAGAAAAGCAGGGAAGGTCTTTTGGCTCTGCGTGCTCGGCGACCTCGGCAGTGAAACGTCAGTCGCCGGACATGGCCGGAACCGCGGCGCCACGCACCCGCGATCGCTTCCAGAACCTGGTGTCCCTGTTGATGCGATCGCTGACGTGCAGGACAAACTGCGCTGCTGTGCCGGCGACTCCTTCGCGATGCGGCACGTGGTAGAACGGTCGCTTCAGTTCCGGATGCTCCTCGATATACTCGCGGATTTCGGCCATGCTCTTGCCCGTTGCTTTCAGACATTGCTCGAACTCGGTCTTGGCCTTGACCTTGGCCTCACCCAGCGCCATCTGCACCCGGCTATGAGCGTTGACCTCGCCTTCGCCCGAGGTTTCGATGGGGAGAAAAATCATGTCCTTGAACTTGTTGATGACAGCCGATTGCACGCCATCGGACTGCGATGAGGGCATGCAGCCAAACGGTTTTAGTGCCAGCACCATGTGGCACATTTTGTGGACGGTGTAGTAAACGTTCTTGCCGACTTCGAGGTGTCCCTCACCACCACGTGCGAACTGGTTGTAGAACGGATTCGCCAGTTCCGCCAGTTCGGTCTGCGGGGCAAGATGGTGAGTGATTCCGCCCAGATTCTTGGCGGTGCGATGGTAGAAGAAGCCCCACATCCGCTCGCCGGCGCCAATACCCCAGAGTTTTTTGCGTAGTCCGATGTAATTCGCAAATTGCTTTTTCACTTCGTACCACTCGGGATTCCGATGCGGACGATTCACGGGCCACTTTGCAATCGCGTGTGCCTTTGCCTGATACATCAAGTAGGAGACCCAGGTCGCAATCGGCTCAACCAGCACCTGCGCTCCTTCGCGTTCCAGAAAATCGAACATGTGGAAGTTGCCGTCGCCTTCGGTTAACTGCGCCCAGAACTCGCCTGTGATCTTTACCAGTGGCTTCACGCGCGTGCGATCGACTTCGATCGAATCCATCCTTTCGCGTGCCGTATGCAGAGCATTTAGGTAGTCCTTGCCCCACATATGCTCGTGCCACTTCCCAAACACGTTGAATGTATTCCGCAGAATCTTGTTGCTCTTGAACTTGGGCTTCGCCCAGTTCGGAGCGCTTTGTTCGATCTCAAATGACTTGCGATTTTTCAGGTCATCGCACAAGCCGTCCACCATTTCGCGGAACATACGGTCTGTCTCTCCTGCGTTCGCTTCATACGGCCGAATCTGGTAGATCAGATCGTTGATGACATCGCCCAGGTGCATGGCATTCAGCATGCCGAAGCCGAAATCAACGGTGAACTTCAACCCAGGTTCGCCGGATGCGGCCTTGATTCCGTCACTGTCCTTGAACAAGAGCACGCGGAAACCGTCGAAACCTGCATTCTTCAACGCAAATCGATATTCCGCTTCATACATGCCAAAGCGGCACGGACCGCAGGAACCGGCGGTAAAGAAGACGTAGTTATCGAGAATCTGCTGGCGTGACACGCCCTCTTTCTCCAGGAACTGGAGATACTGCACCAGGTTCCCCACGGTAAAGTAGGTCGGATTGCACTGGCCATTATTGCCAAACTCCTTGCCCGTCTGGAATGCGGGTACGTCGGGTACCGGCAACTTCTCGCAGCGGTAGCCGCAACCCTGGAAGACCGCGCGAATCAGGTCCTCGTGCTTCCAGGTGAAGCCGCCAAACAGAATCGTGACGCGGCTCCGCTCTTCCGCGGTGAAGGCCCGCTCCACTGGACGGTGAAAATGTTTGGGCTGGTCAAGGCCAGCGATCCTCCGCAGGCGCATGCGTTCGGCTTCCAGGCGCTGCTTGATTTCCGAGTCATTCTCAATGCGGACGAGATTCGTTGCCATACGTTCCTCCGGCGCTGGGCTGAATTGGGGTAGAAAGACAAACGGGACGAAGTCCAGCGACTGCAGCGGGCACGGCGCGGTGAACGCTCAGGCGAGCAGTTCTCCCGTGCACTTCAAATCTATCGCTGAACCGCATCCGAACTCCAAGAGTCTTGGCTAGGGGGTTCGAAGTCTTGCGCCGGCCGAACTTGTAAGCAATTCCAGCGGCACGGATAAAAATGCCTGTCTCTTAGAGACAAACAGCTAGGGAGGCGGTTGCCTCAGTTTGTTCCCCAAGCGGACGGTTCGAACGACGAAGTGGGACGGTTGATTACTGTTTTTTATCAGAAACCCCACCCCCGATTCAAGCCGGGAAAAACCACTAAGAGCGATCTAAATTTCAGCGCGATCAATGCTGGTGCAGCACGGGGCGACAAAACGATTCAAGCTTGAGTGGTATATCTCCGATTTGAAAGGAACTTATGTGCTGGGCCGGGCCGCACCACAGCACAATTCTTGGATCGCCGCTTCTACCAGGGAATCCATCGCCGCCGCGACGGCAGGAGATAATTCGGTACTCCAATCTGTATTAGCCGGCTGCGCGCCCAACAGAACGACCTCGGGCTCACGTTGTGCCAAGACTCGCAGCGCGACCAGTAAATCGGAAACTCCCAACTGGTGCACGCTGGCGCTGCCGGGCAGGGAATTCAATTCCTCACCCGTCATTCGAACTACCGTGCCCGGAGCTTCTCCAACGTCGACCGCATCAATCACGATCAGCCGCGAACAATCCCATACGTAGGGAAGCAACTCCAGCCCCAGAGTGCCGCCTTCCACGAGGGACACATCTTCGGGCACTCGTGCGTCCACGCGCAGTCGCTTGATGGCTTGCGCTCCCGCCCCATCGTCGGCGTGAAGAACATTCCCCAGCCCCAGCACCACGGTCTTGGCCGGCCCTGTCTCCATCACTTCACCTGGCCTGAATCCTCTTCCAACTCGTGTCTGGGAATGAACTTGTAGCCCGTGAAAATGCTCTCAATCAGGCCATTCCGCTCTTCCCACGAAACCAGCACGGCACTGTACACATGATGAATCACGAAAGCGAAGAACGTGAACATGACGCAGAAATGCGCCAGCCGCAGATATTGGATATCGATCACTCCAGGAATCCAGCGGAACAGCCATCCCAGCATCCACGATCCTCTCACTTGCGTGTAAAGCGTGAGGCCGGTAATGATCTCAATCAGCATGAACGTGAACATCACCAGATACGTCACCGCTGCCAAAGCGTTGTGCCCCACATGGTGAACAAGATCCTTCTTGAGAAAGCTGTAGTAAGCGACCATGTTCCCCATGCCTCGCCACTGCCGCTTCTTGATGGGCCAAAACGACCTCCAGCTCGCCCAGTCATTCCCCACAAAAAACCAATACATGCGCAGCAGAAACGCACTGATGAACACTGACCCGGCTACCAGATGGATGAATCGCATTTTCGCCATCAGAAAACTTGTGCTGCTCTTGGCCACAATGAACGGATCGTGCATGTAATAACCGGTGAAGGCCAGCACGCCAATAGCCAGAACAATGAACCAGTGCGAGACTCGCAACGGCAACTCCCACACATAAGTCCGCACCGGCAAGGTGGAAGGGTAGGGTCGATGCGCCTCGCTCCATGCATGTTGTCCTGGTGCCAGTGAACCCATTGCCGCCTCCTTTCAGAGTGGTGTTACACCACCCTCAGCTCGCCTTCACTTGTGTGTAACTTCGCCCGCGCGCATCCACTACGTGCACGGCGCACGCCAGGCAGGGATCAAACGAATGCACGGTGCGCAGAATCTCCACGGGCCGCTCTGGATCGGCAACCGGTGTCTTCAGCAGCGCCGCCTCGTAGGCGCCTCGTTGGCCCTTCGCATCCCGCGGTCCGGCATTCCAGGTGGTGGGCACGACACACTGGTAGTTTTTGATCTTCTTGTCTTCGATCTGCACCCAGTGTCCCAGCGATCCCCGCGGTGCCTCGTGGAAACCCCAGCCCTGCGCCTCTTTTGGCCAGGTGTCCGGATCCCACTTCTCGCCGTTGTGGATGCGCAGGTCACCATGTCCCAGCTTGTCGCCCAGTTCGGCAACCCACTTGGTGACCTGTCCCGCCATCACTTTCGCCTCGACCGCCCGCGCCGCAATTCGGCCCAGGGTCGAGAACAGCGCAGTCGCCGGCGCGTTGAGATGTGCCAGAACACCATCCACCGCGGCCTTTACCTCGGGATGGCCTGACGCATAGGCCACAAGCATGCGCGACAGGGGCCCGACTTCCATGGGATGGTCCTGATACCGCGGCGACTTCAGCCACGAGTATTTCTGATCGACATCCAGATGCTCGAACGGCGGCTTTGGTCCTGTGTACTTCGGCTTGGTCTCTCCCTGATACGGATTCTTGGGGTTCTGATCGCCATCGCCGTATTCGTACCAGGAATGCGCCACGTATTCCGACACGTTCGCTGGATCGACCGGATGCACCTTCGACAGATCGTGCCCAAAGATCGCGCCTCGCTGCAGGTAGAAGCGCGCGGGATCCTTCACTCCGCCTTGCGGATAGTCGCCATACGAGAGGAAATTTCCCAGCCCTTCTCCATGGCCGAACCAGTCCCGATAAAAACTCGCTACTGCAAGCACATCCGGCACGTAAACTTGGTTGACGAATGCCTCTGCTTTGGCCGCCAGTTCCGTCAAGAATGTGATCCGCTCTGGATTGATGGTCGCGCCGGGCTCGTTCGGATCCATCGACGTCGACATCCCGCCCACCAGATAAGTCTGCAGGTGCGGGTTCTTGCCGCCCAGTACGGCATGAATCCGGATGTAGTCCTTCTGGAACTCCAGTGCCTCAATGTAGTGCGCAACGGCCAGCAAGTTCGCCTCTGGTGGCAGGTGATACGCCGGATGTCCCCAATACCCGCTGCTGAACAGGCTGAGCTGCTTGCTGTCGACCAGAGCCTTCACCTTGTCCTGAACGCCTTTGAAGTAATTGCGGCTCGACTTCGGCCACGGCGAAATAGATTCCGCGAGTTGCGAAGTTTTTCCGGGATCAGCCTTGAGCGCCAGCGTCACATCCACCCAATCGAGCGCGTGCAAGTGATAGAAGTGGATGACATGGTCCTGCACATACTGGCTGGCCCCGATAATGTTGCGGATCAGGTTGGCGTTTGCCGGCACCTCGATCCCCAGCGCGTCCTCGACCGCACGCACCGAGGTCAGCGCGTGTACCGTCGTACACACGCCGCAAATGCGCTGCGTCCAGATCCACGCCTCGCGCGGGTCGCGCCCCCTAAGGATCAGCTCGATCCCGCGAAACATTGTTCCCGAACTCCAGGCATCGGTGACCGCGCCACCGTTCACTTCGGCTTCAATGCGCAGATGGCCTTCAATGCGTGTCACTGGATCGACTACGATGCGTGCCATACGCTCCTCCTCTGTCTGCTCTTATGATTTGTCAGACCCGGGCGCAGTCCGCATGCGGTCCCGAATCGCGCTCGCGATTCCGTGGACCACCGTGGCTCCCGCCACCGCCGCCGTGATCCCGACTCCAATCTTCCCCGCGCTGACATCTGCACCAAATCCCGGGACGTTCGGCAGTCGCTCGTAAAACGGAGACTTGGTCTCCCAGAAGTTGTACCCGCCGCAACCTACGCACCCGTGTCCTGCCTTGACCGGCCAACTCGTGCCGTCGTTAAAACGTACAGACGGGCAGTTGAATGTGGCCTGCGGTCCCTTGCAGCCCATCTTGTACAGGCACCATCCTCGCCGGTGGCCTTCGTCGCCCCACTCTTGTACGTAGCGCCCGGCATCGTAGTGCGCACGCCGCTCGCACTGGTCGTGAATGATTCGCCCATAGGCAAAGAGCGGCCGGTTGTACTGATCGACGGCCGGCAACTCGCCAAACGTGAGGTAGTGGACCAGCACCGCCGCCGTGTTCGCCGGATTCTGCGGGCATCCGCCCAGGTTGATCACCTTGGCCTCCGGCACGGCCTCGGCGATCCCCACCGCTCCCGTGGGATTTGGAGCTGCTGCCACCAGTCCGCCGTACCACGCACAGGCTCCGGCCGCGATGGTCGCCGCCGCGTTCGAACAAACTTCCTTTGCGATCGACAGCGCCGTCTTGCCCGCGACCGTGCAGTACACACCGTCGTCAGCTAAAGGAATCGATCCCTCCACGACCGCCAGGTATTTGCCCTTTTCCTCTTTGACCACGCGCTGGAGAGCCGCCTCCGCTTGGTGCCCGGCTCCAGCCATGATGATCTCGTGGTACTCCCACGAAAGCAGGTCCAGAACCACCTCTAACGCCGAGGGATGGCTCGACCGCAGGATAGCCTCCGAGTTGCCGGCGCAGTCCTGAAACTGCAGCCACACGAGCACAGGCTTGCGGGTCTTCTCCAGCGCGGAAGCGACTTGGGCTACGTAACGCGGGGGGAGGGCCAAGGTCGCAGTCATGGCGCTGCAGAATTTGATAAACCGGCGCCGGCTGACGCCTTTCTTCTGCAGGGCCCCATAAAACGATTCGTTCGGCGGGATCATAGGGTCATCCTTCCTGGGAGTATGTCGTTCAGATCCAACTCGAGCCGAAACCACACCCTACGTCATGCACACGGATTCGGGTTATTTATCATTCCGTTGAATCAGCGGATGTGACCGTGCTCACAGACTGTTGTGATCCTGGGCGCTTTCACGTCGGAATCGACGCGCGGTTTCAGGATTCGATCCGCCCACGACGCGTCAGCCGCGGGAGCAGGATCAGAATCAATCCATAGAACAAAAGCGAGACCACCAGCGACGCGGCGTTGCCGAATCGCAAGTCCTCAAACAGAAGCTTCAGGGTTCCAAAAGCCACGCCAGCATACGCAACCCAGCCGAGTTCGATCCGCTTCAGGTAAGAGCCAAGAAAACCAAAGGCTAGAGCCAAAGCGCAGTTCACGATCGTCCGGATTACGGAAAGACGCGAGGCCCCGAGTTCCACACGACCGGCGGCGAGCCACACGATGGCGACAACAACCAGGCCCGCGGCGGCGAAACCTGCGATCCCCGCGGGCACGACCCACAGCAGTCGGCGTTTGCCCTGATCCGCCGAGCCGCGCGATCCGATGGCGTAGCAGAGAACGGCGGAAACTGCCACGGTCCAGACGCCCCAATCAGGCGCTGCAGGGACTTTCCCCGCCAGCGCGCTGGCAACATAACTGGCAAGCTGCGAGACCGCCGACGCTGCGGCCAGATACAGAGACGCATGCAACCCCAGGCTCAGCTTAGCCGTGCGGGTATAAACGAAAACGGCTGCTAGCGCTGCAAGGCACAAGAACGGCACCTGAAGACTCACGGGAAAAACCAGGAAACTCCCCGCCAGCAGTAGTGCTGCTGCCCAGGTGGCGCAAACGCGACGGTTGCGGGTGTGCGCTTCCTCAGCGAAGCGCGACACCGCTCCCCAGTAACAGATCGCGGCGAGTAAGAAGAACAGGACTCCAAAAGCAGGTTCCGCCGAGCCATGGGTGGCGCGCATCCCGCCAAATGCCGCCAGCACGAAGGCCAATATCCCCTGGCCGATTTCAAAAAGCGTGATCGTCTGGCGCAGCCCGAAGCTGCGGATGCCAATGCTGCCGCCGTAGATTCCGAGCAGAGCCAGGGACAAGACGACGAGCGCACCAGGACTCGCGGGATGGTAGCCCTCGGGCACACCCTCGGAAGAAGCCAGCAGATACACCGACAACCACACGGCGAAGTCAGCGGCGATCGCTGGCACGGCTCGCAAGGTGAGCCGATGTCCCAGGCACGCGGCGACTTCCGTGGCCAGGGCCACTGCCAGCAAAGCTACCGTGAGGGGCACAAGTTCATGAGTGGCTATGATCAGAGCCCAAGCTGTGATTGCGGCCGCCAGAGTCGCCACCCACGGAATCACCTGCAGGTCGTGCTTCCATGCCAGTGCCATCGCAAGCACCACAAAAGCGACCAGTACCACCGCGGTGAAGGCCGGCGACAGAACCTGAAACCGAACCGTGGACTCCCACAGCAGAGGCGAGAGGATCAGAGCAGAAGTAATCCCGTAAGTGGTACTGGCAAAGCGGCTCGTGTCGTGAGTCCTTACGGCCCAAACCATCCATAACGCCGCATACACGATGGCAACCATCAGCACCGGGAGTTTCGGGATGGATCCCGATTCGGCGATCGCACGAAGCAGGTAAGCTCCGGCGATTCCCAGAACCGCCTTGCCGAGTACCGGCACAGTTCCGCCCGGCACCTCCGCCGGAGGAAATCCTCGCCACGTGGCCGGAGGGCGCGGTCGTTGTAATGGAATGTCGACTATCGGCGTCTCACGGACAGCCGGCTCAGGTTGGCCCTCAAGGGCGGCGACGCGGCGCTCCAGGTCGCGCAGCCGTTCGCTGAGTTGCTCTACAGTCGGTGTGATGCTGACGACAGCCTGCGGCATATGCTGCTCCGCAATCTCCCCGCTGAAGCAGGGCTAGCTGGTTCCGTGCGCCGGAGTTGCACCGGAGGCGGGAAGGGAACCCGCGTCCAGCCAGGGCGGCAGGAGTTTTACCAAGACCCACAGGATGCCAAAGGGAAGAATCATAAGGACGATCGCGGTCAGCAATCCTTCGCGGGTGGCGAAGGCCATCTTATAAGTGGTGTATCCGAGAAAACTCTTGGAAAAAAGTTGCCCGCCGATCACGACGTTCCACCGCATCGCAAAAATCCCAATCACGGTCAGACATCCGGCCAAGCCGTAGATTCGTTTGCGGATTGTGTCAGTGAATTTCCAAATCTGGGTCAGGCCGATCAGCACAATTGGTGTGACCGTACCGAGAAGGATTTGAATGATGACCTGCGACGTCCAGAGGCGCGTGTGCACCATGAAATCAAGGCTGCGGAAGGATTCGTCTGCCTCATAGATCCGCTGCAGCAAGTCGAGCATCTCCAGACTGAAGTCGATGATGAAGGTGTACAGCAGGTACTGCGCGATCTTGTCCAGGCAGCGAATGTCGATTGCCCGTCCCCGCAGCCGCGATGAGACCATGTACAGCAGCATCACAGCCGCAATTCCCGAGACCATGGCCGAGAAGATGAAAACGATCGGCATCAGCGGCGACGACCACCACGGGTTCGCTTTCACAGAGCCGAAGATGAACCCGACATATCCGTGCAGCAGAAACGCGGAAGGAATGCCGATCAGGGTGATGAAATACCCGAGCCTTTCGTCAATCCGCAGCGAGCGTTCACTGACATTGCTGGAGCCCAGGGTGAGCAGCCGATACACACACCGGGCTGCGCCAGTCGATGATTGGGACTTCGCCACAATATCGTGCCGGTAGTCGAGCCAGATCTCCAACAACAGCACCGCCATCAAATACCAGAGATACACGAACCCGAACATGGCCATGGCGGAGGAACGGTGCGGCGTCAAATACATTTCGAGAGAGCGCTCGGGATGACCCAGGTGCAATTGCAGCGGCAGGGGCGCCACCAGAAGAAAGGAAAGCGCGGTCAGCAGGGCCAGGCGGTAGGTCGGTTTCACCTCCTGCACGCGGAACACCCGCTCCAGGGAGGCCAAAATAAACGCCCCGGCCACCAGTCCCGTAATGAAGGGATAGAGAACGATAAGAACGCTCCACTGGAGCTCCACCTCGTTCGGATACATGAAGCCTTCGACGGGAATTTGCAACGAGCCTCCTTTATCGCGACACGTTCATCGCACCGAACCATCCATGCCGTTGTAAAAAACCTTCGCGCCGGTGGCCATCTGCGGCTTTAACACCTGCACAGTATGAGTTCGCAGGAACTCATGAATCGGATCTTTCGGATTCTTCAAGTCTGCGAGTTGGCGTGCCCCCGTGGGGCAGACTTCGCAGCACGCCGTGGTCAAGCCCTTGGTGATGCGGTGATAACAGAGCGAACACTTCTCCGCCGTATTCGTCTTGGGATTGATAAAGCGGCATCCATAGGGGCACGCCTGCACGCAATAGCGGCACCCGAGACAATAGGACTTGTCCACCAGCACAACGCCGTCGGGCGTAACAAAGGTCGCGCCGACCGGGCAAACCTGGGTGCAGGGAGAATCCGCGCAGTGGTTGCACAACTTAGGGACGAAGAAGTTCTTTCCACTGCTGTCTTCTTTGGGCGGGAACCCCTGCTTGCCGCCGTTCGGCGATTCCACCTGGGGCCTTTCAATCTTCCAGTCGGCGACGTGGTAGCGCTCAATCCAGGTTCGAAAGTAGCCGTCAGGGACGTCGTTCTCCTCCGCGCAAGCGCGGACACAACTACCGCAACCGATGCACTTGGGGATGTCGATCAGCATGCCCCACCAGTGCTCGGTGAGTTTGTAGTTGGGAGAGGCTTCAGGTGTCCCTGCCAGAACGAACTTCCAAGCGACGGCAGCGGCGGGCAACAAAACGAGTAAACGACGGCGGGTGATGTCCATTATTGCTTGCCTCCCGCCGTGGCCTTCATTTCGGCCTCGATCTTCGGTTTATGGGGCTGATGGCACGTGTCACAAGGGAGCCCGCCGGAATGATCTGCGGTCACCACTTGGGGGAAGCTCTTGGGCTTGGCGCTATTGGCTTCGTGACAACGGGCGCATACGAGTGCCGTATCGAGCTTTGGAGGTGTCACGGATGCGGGATCGTCCGCATGGCGGGCCAGGGCTCCGTGACAGGCCTCGCAGGGCACGACCACATGCTTGCCTTGTTTCTTCTGCTCTACGACGTCAGTATGGCAGGCCTCACAGGCATCGTGGCCGGCGAAGGCTATAGGGCGAGCCGCTGTTTCGGCGATCGCAGCCCCGCGATAGTGCCCGTACTGGCCAAAGCTGCGAGGAACAACGGCGGCACGTAGCACTACAAAAGCAACCACGGCGATGGCTATGACCACAGCGAGCCGGATGAGATGTTCCAGGTCTTTGAACAAGGTCCCATTCCCGCGCCAGATTCCAGACGCGATCTGCGCGCAAAAAATGCGCAATGTCCTTGGATACCTAGGATTCCCTTTGGGGACGATGATTGAAGTCACAGAAACCTGTGAGTGCAGTCACGTTTGCAGTGCGGGAAGGACAGCGCAAGAAGAGCGAATTTGCTGGGCGGGGCGTCTCAAGGAGGCTCAATGGCAGGCTGTCGGGATGATCACGTCGAGAGCGTAGCGACTATCCAAAAAGCGAAACCGCCAGCCTGACAGGTTCTTCAGGCTGGCGGTTTGAATCTTCGAACTACGCTGCTTATGTCTGAATGATTCGCGGCGTGATGAAGAAGATCAGCTCCTGATTTGAAGTCTGTACCTGGGTGTGTTTGAACAGGTTGCCCAGGATCGGGAGGTTGCCGAGCAGCGGCACCTGCGAAACGTTGATCGAGTTCTGCGTCTGGATGACGCCGCCGATCACTACCGTTCCGCCGTCGGTCACCAGCACCTGCGTGGTGGCCTGCTGGGTGATCAATTCTGGGTTGCCCTGCACTTCCTGACCGAAGTTCGGCGTAGTGTTTTCCACGTCGACGTTCAGGAAGATCGTGTTTTCCGATGTGATCTGCGGTGTAACCGTCAAGCGCAGGAAAGCGTCCACGTAAGTTACGGTCGGAGGACCGCCCAACTGTGCCTGCGTTACGATGGGCACGCGCACGCCCTGTTTCACCAGGGCTTGGATGTTGTTCTGGGTGACCACCCGCGGCCGCGACAACACTTTCAATAGGCCGCGCGATTCCGCCAGCGAGAGGATCGCGTCGATTCGGACGTTATTGCTCGCGTTCACGAAGCTCAAACCGCTCGAAGGCGAAGTCGACCCCAGGTTTGAGAACAAAGGAATGGATGAGCCGCCCGACGAGCCCGTGCCCGGTACAGTGATATAGCCCGGCGTCAGCCCGTTGACCGTCGTCGGCGAAGAGCCGGCAGCCTGGTTTCCACCAATTGCGCTGTGCCCGTTGCCCCAGCCAAATCCCAACTGCGTGCCGATGTCGCGAGCGAACTGCCGCGTCGCTGCTACTACACGCGCTTCGATTTCGACTTCCTGCGTCTTGCGGTCCAACTGCGTCAACAGGCGGTCGATGGTCGGAATCACCTTCGGGATGTCGTTGATGATGACAGCGTTAGTGCGGTCATCGGCGACGACGTCCCCGCGCTGCGAGATGAACTTCTTTACGGTGACGATCACGTCCTTTGCCTTGGCGTAGCTCAGGAAGCGGGTGACGGAAACCTTTTCCACCGCCAGAGCTTCGGACTCAATCTGGGCCCGGCGGGAGTCCGCTTCGTGCTTGAGCGTTTCCACCGTGGCGATGCGCAGGACGTTGCCCTCCAGTTCGCGCGCCAGGTCGTTGTTCTTGAGCACGATGTCGAGTGCCTGATCCCACGGCACGTCATCGAGCACCACGGTCAGCGTTCCGTGTACGTTCGGATCCAGCACAACGTTCAGGCCGCTGATTTCGTGAATGAGGCGGAAAAAATCCTTCAGGTCGACGTCTTTCAAGTTGACCGAAATCGGCTCGCCAGTATACTTCGGACCGGTCGAAGCAGTCTGTTGTCCCGCCTGCGCCTTCTGCTCCGCCGCCAGATTCACCGCGGGCGTAATCGCAGGGGCGGACTGGTTCTGAGCCTGGGCCGCATGCTCGCTCACCGGAAGCAGTTCCGCCGCCGTCTTATCGGCAAACCGCGCTGCTGCTTCTTGCGCGCGAGCCGTGGGCTCGCCCGCTTCGTCCTGCTTGATGTCAGTCTTTACTTCGCTCTTGGCCTGATACGAAGGCTCGACGAACACATAGTCGGTGGGCGAAGGCGATCCGTCGGCCGTCGGTTTCGCAGACGGCGCGGGGTTCGACTTGGTCGCCGGCAGGGAACGGCTATCGATCACGCGCGGAGAAAACGGCGACATGGGACGGCCCGCCGGTACCGGCGCGCTCGCCGCCACCGTCTTGGCCGGAACCACCGCGGCTTTCGCCACGTCGCTCGCGTGCAGGGTCAGCACCAGCTTGCCTGCCGGACCCGGCGTCAAGTCATAGGCACAGGCCTTGTCGAGATCGACAACGATGCGCGTGGTCGGAGGCACCTGTGCATCCATGCCGATGCGCACGCCCTTCACCCCCGCCGCTCCCACGTCGATGTGTTTCTGCCCGGTCGCCATGACCGTTGCCGGCAGATCCACTACCACGCGGGCGGGCGAGTCCAGAGTGCTGAGCTTCGGCGTGATTGCGCCGCTCGCATTCATCTCGACCTTGATGTCGTCCGTGCCCCGGACTACGTTGACTCGATCGAGTTGGCTCGGTGTCTGGGCGGCCGCAGCCACTCCAACCACCAGGACCAGCACCGATACGAACAGTGTCAGCAGTTGCTTTCGCATTTCGCCTCTCCCCACCCGCGGGCCTGGCCCGCGTGTCCTTCTTCAATCTCAATTTTGGCGCCCGGCTTCCCGGGTCGCCTTTCCGCCTAAACCGCCGGCGTAAAGATCCGCTTAACCACTTCCCGCGTGAACGGCTTGCCTAGCTTGTCCTGCACCGTCTCCTGGAACACGACCGAGTCGCCCGTGATTTTAACCACGTAGCCGTTGAAGACTGGATCGTTTTCCCGCAGGAAATACGCTTTGTTCAGGTTGTTGGTGACGACCGCGATAAACCCGCTGTCGGCCTTCACGACGCCCCGTAGATTAATGGCGCCGATCTCCAGGCACTTCTTTCCGGTCGAACAACCCGACCCGTTTGTCTGCACCACCGGGCTGAAGAATGGATCGCGCTTGCCACTCATCGCCCACTTCTTGTCTTCTTTCTTCTCGGCGGTCGCGGCCTTGGAGGCATCCGCGCTTGTGGCCGGTACTGCCGCGGGAGCGGGTTTTGCCGGAGCCGCGGGCTTTGCGACCGGCACTCCCGCCGCTACAGCCTTGCCCTGCGGCTTGGCCGCGGGCGCTGCGGGCTTTGTAGTTTTCGCATCGTCCGTCGGGGTCTTGGGACTCGCTGTCGCCTTTGCCGCGGCCGTCTTCGCCACGGTCTCGGACTTGGCTGCGGGCGTCTTCACCGGCGCCGGACTGCTCTTCGCCGCTACTGCGTCGGTGTGCAACGTCAGGACCAGTTTGTCTCCCGGCCCCGGCGTCAGATCGTAGGTGCACGACTTGTCCAGATCCACCACAACGCTGGTGGTCGGCGGAGTCTTGCCGTCGCTGCCGATACGCACGCCTTTGACGCCTGCACTGCCGAACGAAATGTGATTTTGCGGGCTAGCATCGGAGGTCTCAGGCAACTCCACCAGCACTCTCGCGGGAGCGTCCAGCTTGCTCACCTTCGGCGTGACCGCGTGGCTGGCCATGATCTCCACCCGCACGCTGTCAGCCCCCTGGACCACGTTGACCCTCTGGAGCTGGCTCGAAGCCGCCGCGGCTTTCGCTGCGGTAGCCGCCTTGGGAGCCGGAGCCGCTGAAGCTGGCTTCGACGCCGGGATCACCGCCGGTTTCACAGCGGGAGCCGGAGCGCCTGGCGCCGGTTTGGACGAAGGTACTCCGGCCGCGTCCAGCGCTGCGTTGGTGTCGATTTCCTGCTTCTGCTGCAGCGATTTTGCGACGCTGCGCGCGTTGTCGATGGCGTCCGGGTTCTGGGCCGAGGCCGCGCCCGCCGTCATCGTGAGTGTTATTGCCAGAATGCCTGTCGTCAGCTTCATATCCATCCCTACTTCGCCGGCGTTCCGGGTTTTGCCCCGGCGCCCGCCGCTGAAGGTTGTGAATCGTGACTGAAGTATGTAGTTGCCGTGAACGACGCCACCACGCTCTCGTTGGGGGCGTACTGATACGTGTGCCTGGTCTTGGCTGCACTCGGAGACTTGGTCGTGGCCACCAGCAAATTGCTGACGTTGACGATCCGTTCCAGCTTGGATACCCGGTCAAAGAAATTCAGCATCGAGTAGTACGGCCCGTCCAGCTCCAGATCAAACGGCACTTCGGAGTAGTACTGCTGCGCCTTCACGGCTTCCGCCTTGTAGCGCCGCAGTTCCACTCCCGCCTTCACCGCCTCGCCGTCCATTATCTGGATGAACTGGTCGACCTGCTTCTCGTCGGGCACGATGCGCTGCTCGATCTCCAATTGCTGCTTCAATTCGGCCAGTTGCTGCTCCATCTGCTTCAGCTTCGGCCGGTAGGATTCGAGCTCGTTGTTTTCTCGCACCTTGTCTTCAAGAGCGTGCTGCGCCGCCGTGTTCTTGTCGGTCTGGCTCTTGAACATGGTGAAGTACAGGGCCGCCGTCACCACCGCGCCCCCGGCGATCACTGCTCCCCACTGCTTGATGCCTGACAGTTCGCTGAAATTCGCCATAGGTCCGCCTTTACGACTTCCCCTTCTCGCAGTTCAAGGTGAACTGGAACGCCTGCATGTCCTTGACCTGATCGTCTTGATAGGTCTCGTCAATCTCGACCGTCTTGAAGTAGCCGGTCCTCTGCAAGTTCGCGATCAAGTTCGCGACCGCGTCCGTGCTGAGCGCCGTGCCTTCCAGCTTTACGATCGGACCGGTGTCGTCCATCTTGCTCAGCCACACCGCTTCGGTGTTGTTCACCGTCTCGCCCAGCATGGCCAGCAGGTTCACGGGGCCGGTCTGGTTCTGGCGCAGGCCGTCGATCACATCCACGCGCCGCTTGTAATTGTTCGCCTGGTTCTGGCGCTCCAGGAACCGGGCTTTCACGTCAGCCAGTTCACGGTTCTTCTCGTCGGCGACCTTCATATGCGCCGCGATGGCTTTGGCCTGATGGTCCAGCCGGTACCAGTAGCCCAGGTTGAACAACCCGACCACCACCAGGACCACCAGAACTTTCAGCTTGGGCGATCCCATGTCGCCCATTTCCATCGAGGGCAACGACGCGCCGCCGCCAGCCCGCTTGCCCTTACCTTTGGCTGTTTCGAGCAGGTTGATTTTGATCATAGGGATTCAAAGCTCCTCAGGGCCAAGCCCACCGCCACTGCCATTTGACCCGGGTTCTGCTCCACCAGTTCCGCTCCCTGCCCTTCCACCGGCGGAGTTACCCGCTGGAAAGGATTGAACAACTCCACCGGCATCGAGAACTCCTGCCGCAACGCTTCCACCAGCCCCGGCACCTTCGACGAACCGCCCGCCAGGTAAATCTTCTCGATATGTTCTCCGGCCGCGCTGGCGCGGAAGAAGTCGAACGTCTTCTGAATTTCCAGCACGATGATTTCGGTCACCTGCTGCAGGATGGGCTGCTTGGCGTCTTCGCTGACAGTGCCCACCTTCTTGCCCAGCTTCAGGGACTCGGCATCGTCGAAGCTGAGATCCAGTTCCTTCTGCAGAGAGTCCGTGTACTGGTGTCCGCCTACGCTGACGTCGCGAGGAAACAGCGGCGTCGTGCCTTTCACGATGTTGATGTTCATGACGCTGGCGCCCAGGTTCAACAGCGCCACCACCTGGCCCGGCGCCGGCTGGTAGTTGTACTCGTAGCAGTTCTGCAGAGCCAGGGCATCGATATCGACGATAGCCGGAGTGCGCCCCGCCATCGAGAGCACGTTGGTGTAGTTCAGAATCTTGTCCTTCTTGACCGCCACCAGCAGGACGTCCATCTGCGGACTACCCACTTCGTCGGAAAGAATCTGGTAGTCGAGACTCACATCGGCCAGATCGAAGGGAATGTGCTGCGCGGCTTCCTTCTCGATAGTCTCGGCCAGTTCCTGGTCGCTCATCGAGGGCAGCGAGATCTTCTTCACGATCACAGAGTGCCCGCTCACCGCCGTGGCCACGCCCTTGGTCTTGATCATGTTGTCGGCGAACAGTTTCGAGATCGCGCTCGAAACTGTGCCCGAGTCCACGATCATCGAATCGACCACGATGTCGGAGGACAGCGGCTCGAGCCCAAGGTGCGCGACTTCAATCTGCCCGCCCTTCTTCTTCAGCTCCACCGCCTTAATGCTCGAGGAGCCCACATCCAGGCCAACTATCGACTTCGATCCCAGTCCAAACATGTGCCCACCTTTACTGTGACCCGGCAGCTTTCGCGGCTGCCTTCGGTTTGCGTTTCGCCTGCGGTTCCATTTCGCTCGACTTCTCTTCCATCCACTGGTCCAGCCTCGACTTCTTGAAGCGCCAGCGGTTGCCCAGCTTGAACGCGGGAATTTTCTGCTCGCCGACGTACTTGTAAAGCGTGTCCGGACTCACGCCCAGATATTGCGACGCCTGGCGGATGTTCATCACTTCTCGCGAGTCGGCCATAGTGCTCTTGTCCTCGTTCCCGCCCGCTTTTTCGCGGCGTGCGGGTGTTGCTCTTGGGGACTGCCTCGCCCTCTACATCGGCTTCGAGGGCTTTCGGTGTCCTGAGCATATATCAGCCCGGAAAAGCCCCGGCTCCAAGCGAATGTCCTTGTTTTGTTGGGTTTTGTGCCTGTTTTCTGGAATCGGCGAGATCGTCGGTGGAGGGTATTTACTACAGGTTGTGGACGTAGTGTAGAAAGCCACAACTGCTAGTAGTCGCCAATTGGTTGGAGTCCGGTCACTGGCGGAGCGGTAACTGAAGTACTAGGCACGGTACGGAGGTACTACGTCGCTGGGCCAAACCACTGTCTTCACACATCTTAGAAGCGGAATGATTAGGATCTACTTTACTGCACGTCCGAGACTTTTCCATTGAGGAACGTCACCTTGACGTCCTTGTACACGAAAATCTGCTTCGCGCCGAGGTTGAAGATCTTTTCCGGCTTGCCCATTGCTCCCTGCACCTGGTCGGGGCTCATTCCCAGTTGAATGGTCTGCGGTTCGGCCTGCTGTTCCTGCTGTTGTTGCGCGGGCGCCTGCTGGCTGGCTTGCTGGTTTCCCTGCTGGCCCGGGTCTCCGCCTTGCGCCTGCTGATCATCATTGCTGATCGCGAACACCTGCCCGATCAGGTCCTCGACCTCGCCAGCGTTCGCTTTTTCCAAATATCCTTTGGCGAACTGGAACACCACTTCGCCCTTCATTCCGGTTGCCGGATCCACGCCATTGCACGAGTCGCAGGAAACCACCTGGAACGATATCTTCGCCTTGTCCAGGTTCACTTCCATCTTGAGCGGATAGACCTTGTTCCCCTTTTGTAGATACTGGGAGACCGATTTCATCATCCCCGCGCAGAAGCCGGCTGAGGGATGCAGGGTATTGTCCTGAAACTTGGCCGCGCAATGCACCACCGCTTTCCAAGGCACGCTGATGATTCCACCCTTTTGCACCGTCAGCAACGTACCTGGTTCCACAACTACGGTTCCGTTGCCTGCCATCTGCACGGGCTTGTATTCTGCGTTGAGTTGCTCTTGCAAAGTGACAGCCTGTGCCGCGGCGAAAGACGCCAGGGCAACGATAGTGAGCACAACGGCGACGAATCGGTTTTGTGAATGCGAACTCATAGCGACCATCCTGCACTTCTATAGTGCACGTCAGCAGCTCATCGTTTCTACTGGACGTTTTTATTGCACGTCGGAAACTTTTCCGTTCAGAAAAGTCACCTTCATGTCCTTGTAGATGTAGATCTGTTTCGTCCCCAGGTTGACGATCTTCTCAGGCTTACCCAGCGCGGCCTGGACCTGATCGGTGGTTTGTCCCTTCTCGATCGTCTGCGGTTCAGCCTGTTGCTGCTGGCCTTGATCCGCGGCCTGCTGGTCGCCGTTTCCTTGACCTCCCTGACCGCCTTGTCCGCCGCCCTGACCTTGCTGCTGGCCACCCTGATCCTGCTGTTGGGAATCGTCGCTGATCGCGAGCAACTGCCCGATCGTGTCCTCCACGTCACCGGCGCTTGCCTTGGCCAGAGATCCCTTGGGGAACTGGAAGACGACCTTGGCTTTGTTGTAGGTCGGTGGGTCCGTTTTGTTGCAGGTGTCGCAGGCTACGATGGATAAAGTGACGATGTCTTTGCCAGTGTCGACCTCGATTTTGGACGGGTACACCTTGTCGCCGACCGGGAACAGCTTTGTCGTCTGTTCCTTTCCGAACCGTTTCATTCCGAACCCGATTCCCTTCGACAGCATGGAACTTGGCGTGTGCACCGTCCCGGTCTCGTATTTTGTCGAAAGAATGCTTGTGTCGGAATAGGGCACGCCCAGAATCCCGCCCTTCTTGATCTCCATCAGAGTGCCGGCATCAATGACGGAATATCCGCTCGTGTCCGAACCCATCTTCACGACTTTGTACTGCGCCGCGAGCTGGTCCTGCAGAGTAACGGTTGCCTGCGCTCCGGCGCCCGACGATAGCAAGAACGTAGCGCACACTATCACGACTGTTGCCGCACTTATCCTCTCCAACTTCTGCCCCATGACTCGACTTCTCCTCTCAAGACTTCCCGTCTTAAGTGTTTGCCGTGAATCGCCCAACGTTTTCGATCGCGATACCCGGCGGATCCCCAATTCTGATCACAAGGAATATGGGAGCGTCCGCCGTTGGCGATGACGCTCCCTCTTCACGCATCTGTACAAGTAGGCTCTGCCGAAGTCTCTGAGCCTACTGGGCCCCGCCACTAGTCGAACTAGCTTCTTTCTTGACTTCTGATTCGGTCTGATCGGCCGCCGCCTGCTGCTCCTTCAGAGTCTTGGCCGCACTGCTGTCGGGAGGCGGTGCCGGAACCTCGCCATCTTGCTTGCCGGTGTCCGGAGCCTTGGGCAGCCCGCCGGTGCCTTGCTTCTTCGAGAGCTCATCCATGCCGCCGGTCAGTTGTTCGCGGAAATGGTTGTGCATCTCCTGCAAGTCCTCCAGCGAGACCGACACTTGCTTGCCCACCTCGCAGTCTGATTTCTTGCTCGCCAGAACTTTTACGTCGACGTTTTTATCGCTGTCCGGCGTGTCCGAGACCCGGCTGATTACATCTCCATCCGTCAACGAACATTCCTCGCCATCCGCCACTTCGGAAAGTTCGTTGTGAACGACGAAGACCCGCCGCTTGGGATCGAGTGCCGGCAGCGTGCCGCCGCTTGAGGATCCTGACGATGATCCCGAGGAAGCCTGTCCGCCCGAACCTCCAGATGAAGACTTCCCCTTGCCCGCATCCGCCTGATCTTCTGCCAGCTGCGCCTTCACTTCTTCGGCGAGCTGATCCTTCACCTCTTTGCTCAGTGCCACCTTCTTGTCATCGGGCACCGGAACCGGGCCCAGGCTCGCCACCAGCTCGAGATCAGGAGCCAGGGGGCTCAGTGCCCCGGTTTCTTCGGCTTGTGCCTCATAAGCCGCGCGCAGGCTGGATGCAATCAGATAGTCCGTCAGCCAGAATGCCGCCGAAGGATATACCGGGTACGGCGCATAGTACGCTCCGTAGTACCCATACCACGGCTGTCCCGCCCATCCCCAGCCGTAATACACCGGCGCTGGCCACGGGTTATAGGCCCATCCGTAATACACCGGATGGTAGTAGTAGGCGGGAGCATAGCCGTAGTAACAGCAGTATCCCCCGTACCCGTACGAACGATATACATTCGTGTAGCTCACGTTGTTGACTACGTACGTGCGCGATACGTAGGTGTTTCCATTGCGCGAGACATAATTGCGCTGGACATAGCCGCCATGTCGTCCCGTAGTGACG
The DNA here is from genome assembly GCA_963719615.1 of uncultured Acidobacteriaceae bacterium. Taxonomy (GTDB): domain Bacteria; phylum Acidobacteriota; class Terriglobia; order Terriglobales; family Acidobacteriaceae; genus Sulfotelmatobacter. The sequence continues at coordinate 56,382 of CAVRCR010000066.1, forward strand.
ACTCGCGCACCATTGTGCGTGCTCACCACCGTGCGTCCGCCGTGCACTCCGTGCTGGATCTGCATGCCATTGCGGTTGATCGAGCGGATTTGCCCATTTGGACGAATATGCGCCGTTCCACCGCCCTTCAAAGACACCTGTCGGCCGGGAGGCGTACGATTCATCGCCGTGTGACCCGCGTTCCCGGGATGGCCCCCGTTTGCGCCTCCCCGGCTCATCGTGTTTGCGCCAGCCTTCCCCGCTCCTGCCCCGCCGGTCGCCGAATGGTTCCCTGCGGCCATCCCGGAATGGCCCGCATTGTTATTGCCCGGATGCCCCATCGTGGAGTTTCCCGGATGTGAGGCTGTCGACGTTCCCGGGCGATTTCCCATCGTGCTGCCCGGACGATTTCCCAGGGTGTTCGTCGAATGGTTTCCCACGGTTCCGCCGGGACGATTCCCCATCGTGTTCGCGGGGTGTCCTCCCTGGTTCGCAGGACGGCCCATCGACCCAGTATTGTGCGGGGCGGGCGCGTGCTGAGCCGGAGCTGAAGCGTGGGCTGGCGCGCTCGGATGCGGCGCTCCGCCCCCACTACCCTTGTGCTGGGCAAAGGAGAAAGCCGGAACGGCGATCAGGAGCGCGAGCAAAGCGAGTTTCCGCTGGGCGTGGTCCTTCTTTAACAAGTTCATCTTGGAACTCCTAAGGCGCAAATTTCTATTCCATTTCGCGACTGGGGGGAGCGGTCGATAGCCCAAATAAATCCGCGATTTGCTATTTAGTCCGTGGCACAACAGGGGAGATCCACGCTACAGCTGATTCCGTTCATGACCCCCGGAATTCTGGCCGAGAACGTTATCAAAACTTGGCGCGATGTGCAATCGTTCTTTGCAACTCGCTCTCTTTCTTTGCTCTTTCCTCGTTTACTCTATGCCGGCTCTGCAATGGCTGCGATAATGTATGGTTTTTTATCGGGAGGAACTTTGCGCTACCTTGATCGCCTGCAACCCCTTGCTCTTGTGGTGGTGCGTCTGACCCTGGGAGTGATCATGGTCGCCCACGGCTACCATAAGGTCTTTGGAGGCCTGCACCACCATGCGCAGTTCGTCGCCAGCCTTGGCTGGCCCGCATGGCTGGGCTATGTCTCGGCCTTCGCCGAGTTTTTGGGCGGCATTCTGGTTCTGGCGGGATTCTTCACCCGCGCCGCCGCCCTCGTCCTGCTGGTCGACCTGATCGTCGCAATCTGGAAAGTGCACTGGCACAACGGACTCACTGGCGACCACGGCTATGAATTTCCTCTTGCCGTCGCCGCGCTTGCATTTGCCCTGATCTTCTTTGGAAGCGGTGCCATCTCCTTCGATCATGTCCTCCGCGGCGGGGGAGCAGGCGGGTTCAGGCGCTCCTGAGCGGGCCATGAAGTCCTGATTCCCACTCAAGGCAGGCCTGGCAGCAACTTATTCGGTTTAGTCGGGTTGTTAAACGATGGGCGACTCTTCTCCGCTACCGTTTGAAATCTGCTAAGTATGAATTATGATAAGCAAATCGCCCATGCAATTGCATCTAAACGGTTTGGCGGTCGCATCCTAGCCGTCAATCACGAATCACTAGGAGGTTCCTTTGAGAAAGCTCGCCTTCTTCGCGACCGTATTTTCGATTTTTCTGACGGCAAGCCTGGCCTCGGCCCAGCAGGCTGATGCGATGTTCGGCCTCGGCACAGTAATGTCCCCGAGCGCGGCCTCGTGCGGTACGCAGTCTTCCGGCAATTTTATCTGCCCGGAAAAGGGCGGCCTTTACGCCAACCTCGGCGGAGATGTGATCTTCCACCGACGGATTGGCTTCGCTTTTGATGCTTCGTGGAGGGGCAGTCAAGGGAACTACGGCGGCCTTGGCATTCCCTACCGTCCGATTCTTTTTGACTTCAACGGGGTCTATCAGCCCCGCTTGAGCAAAAAGGCTGGCCTTGACCTGATGGGCGGCATCGGCTGGCAGAGCACTCGCTTCTATGGCTATACTCCCACCTTCTCGTGCCAGGCCCTTGGCGCCTGCTACACCAGTTCCAACCACTTTCTGGTGGATGTGGGCGGTGGCATCCGCTACTACGTCTGGGGCCATGTTTTCGTTCGCCCGGAAGTCCACTACTACAAGGTCTTTAACAACACCGCCGACTTCACTTCCGGCAACGTCGTGCGGGTCGGAGCCTCGATCGGATATACCATCGGTCCGGAGTAGAGCTTCCTTCCTTTAGAGCAGGGAAGACCGACCAATAAAAAAGGCAGCGCCCGCGGCGCTGCCTTTGAGCTTTTGGTCCCTGGTCCTAGTGCTCCTCCATGGAAATCTCGGCTTCGTGGATCGCCTGATCCAGATGCTCGATCGCTTTTACGCGATGGCCGTGATAGTCATGCGAAGCATGCTCCAGATGATCCTTGGCGTTATGCATGGCTTCCAGAGCAGCGTGAATCTCTGGATGTGGCTCGGGTGGGGCTGCCGCAGCCGCTGGAGCTGGTGCTGCCGCTGCCGCTGATGCTGGCTGAGCCGGCCCCTTCGGTCCGGCCGCTGCTGCACTGAAGACGAGCGTGAGCAGGACTGTTGCTAGGATCAGCAGGGTTAGAAACCCGATTTTCTTCATACGACCTCCCTGTCCGATTTCCGGCTCGGACACAACCGATATGATTCACTCACTGCCCCACCCGGATCGAAACCCCTCCGGGACCCGGACTCAGTATAGCCGCACATCTCTTCTCAACCGCCCGCGTCCAAGTTAACTCCGCAGATGCTCCACTCAGTTCTCTCGCCGGCTTTGCCACCACCAGAACACCGCCGCCAGCAGCACCAGAACCGCCAATCCCATGTCGAAGCGTTTGACCGCCCGCTCCAGTCGCTCCCAGTGCCGCCCGAAAAGATATCCCACTAGGGAGATCGCGGTTACCCAGACCGCCGCGCCCAGAAAATTGAACAGCAGAAACTTTCGCCACGCCATGCGTAAAGTTCCTGCCATCGGTCCCGCGAGAATGCGCATCCCGAAGACGAAGCGGGCGAAAAACACGGTCGCCGCCCCGTATCGCGCAAACAACCCTTCTCCACGGGTTACGGTCTTATCCTGGATGCGAAAAAGCGACTGGTAGCGCGCCAGCAGCGGACGCCCGCCATAGTAACCGAGGGCAAAGCCCAGATTGTCGCCCAAAGTCGCGGCAATCGTCGCGATCACAATGATCCATCGAAGTTGCAGATCGTGTTCGGAGTAGGCCAGGAAACTCGCCAGCAGCAGGATCGTTTCTCCAGGAATAGGCACCCCGGCATTTTCCAGCAGAAGCGCTCCGGCCACGGCCCAATAGCCGTATTGCACCACCGCATTCCGCAGCACGTCGAGAATGGAGTGGTTCATGAAGTGACTGTGGTAAATTCCGCGCTGCTCAGATGTTGGTCCCGGAACACGTGAGGAACTCGATCAACGCCCGGTTGAACTCTTCCGGACACTCTTCATACGGCAGGTGCCCGATGCCCGGAAACATTACCACGCGCGCATTCGGAAAGTGTCGGGCCAGCGGTTTCAGCGACGACGCATACACAGCCGGATCTTTACTCCCCCACATCAGCAGCGTGGGAATCCCAGCTAACTTGGGCAGCAACGCCTCCAGTTCTCGCAGATCGGCCGTCCACGTACGGACAATGCTTAAGGCGTGCTCGAAAAAATCCGGAATCGCCAGCGGCGCCTTGTAACCTTCCAAGCTCCCCGGCGGAATCTTGTTGCGGTCGGCGTAGAGGCGTCCGTGCCAGAAAGGATAAAGAGAAGGCAGGCTCGCGATCACCGAGCGAAACAACATGCCCCCGATCCGCGTGCCGAAAAACGGCGCCAGCCACCGCCCATGCGCCGAGTACGGATTCACCGGGCACACCAACACCAACCGTCGCACGCGAGACTTCACGCCCCCGGCTGCATCGAGGCCCTCCGCTGCGACTGCCATCGCCACCGGCCCGCCCCGCGAAGTCCCGAGCAGATCGAACGACCCAAGTCCCAGCTGGTCGGCAAATCGCAGGACGCGGAGCGCCGTGCCTCGCACCGAATGATCTAATCCACGAGGTCGATCCGAGAATCCTGCCCCCAGCAAGTCGGGCGCATAGACGGTTGCGTAGGGCGCCAGAGCCGGCAAGGTGAACCGCCAGGAAAATGAGTAACCCAGCAGCCCGTGCAGCAGAATCAATCCCGGCCCCGAGCCCGCCCGCAGATAGCGCATGCGCGCGCCATCGATCTCCATCCAGCACTCTTCTACGCCTTGGCTCAAGGCCGGAGCGGCACCCGCAGGAATTTCCTGAACTTCACTCACCGGAACTTCAGTCATCTCTCATCGCCAAAAATCTTGCTGCCTCGAGGACAACTCTTTCCTCGTGTGTGGATTCTATCTAAGTGAAACAAAGCCTCTGTCGCTTCACTTTGGGGAGCTTCGGCTCCCCGCTTTTTTTGGTTGTCATTCGGAGCTGCGAGCGCCCCATTCTAACGTCGCGCCTTTTGCGACGTTAAAATGGGGATTTTGACTTTGCCAAATCCTACGCCGCCGCCTTCTGCTTCTTCCCCAACAGCTTCTTCAGCACCCGAATTCCCTTATCCACATGCTTCTCCTCGAGCATAAACGGCGGCAGGAAGCGCACCACCGTATCGTGAGTACTGTTGAAGAGCACGCCCTCCGCCAGCCCCGCATCCACAATCGGACGCGCCGGAATCTCCAACTGAATCCCCTGGATGAATCCGCGCCCACGCACTTCGATAGCAGCCGCGCGCTTCTCGACCAGACCCTGCAACTGAGCCTGCAAGTAGGCCCCGACTTTGTTGACGTTCTCCAGCAGTTTCTCCTCTTCTACGATCGCCAGGAACTCTAGCGCGACGCGGCACGCCAGCGGACCACCGCCGAATGTGGTGCCGTGCTGTCCCGGCGAAATCGCCGAGGCAAATACCTCCTTTGCAATGAACGCCCCCAGCGGCAATCCGGCAGCAATCGGTTTGGCAATCGCCACAATGTCGGGCGTCACGCCGAAACTCTGGAACGCGAAAATCGTTCCCGTGCGCCCCAGCCCGCACTGAATCTCGTCAAAGATCAGCGCTGCGTGATGCCGATCCGCGAGTGCCCGGCATTCCTGCAGAAACTCCGTTGAGCACTCGTAAATCCCACCTTCCCCGAAAATCGGCTCCAGCACAATGGCGCACGTATTGTCGTTAACCGCCGCTCGCAGTCCCTCGACATCGTTCTGCTTTACAAACGTCACATCTCCGAGCAGCGGCTCGAATCCCTTACGATGCTTGTCCTGCCCGGTCAGCGAAAGAGCCCCAAACGTCCGTCCGTGATACGACCCTTCCAGCGCTACCAACCGGCACTTCGCCTCGCCGCCCGCGCGATGTCCGGCCAACCGCGCCAGCTTGATCGATCCCTCGATCGCCTCGGTCCCGCTGTTGGAGAAAAACGCGCGATTCAATCCGGAGAGCGAACTCAACTTCTCCGCCAGCGGCCCCTGATACTCGTGATAGTAGAGATTGGAAACATGCACCAGCTTCGCCGCCTGCTCCCGAATCGCCTTCACGATCCGCGGATGCGCATGCCCCAGCGCATTTACCCCGATCCCCGCAACAAAGTCGAGATAGCGGTGGCCATCAATGTCGTACAAAAAGACGCCCTTGCCGCGGCTCAGCACCACGGGATAGCGGTTGTAGGTTTGCAGTAGGTATTTGCGTTCCAGTTCCGCGATTTGTTCAAGAGTGGTTGGAGAAGAGGCAGGAGGATTCACCGTCTGAGGAGTATTCATGAGAGTTTCCATGGAAGCTTCAATTTTACCGGAAGGAGAGGAGGGATGCGGCCCTGCCCTCTGAAATGATAACGAATCCGAATTTCCCCGGTCCCGTCGCGTCCTACGGCTCTGAATCGCAACTGCAATCCCTTTCGGGAAATGAAACGCGTCCGCAGGGCGCCTGACGTAGGCCGGCGCCGGGTAAGCTGAACTCCAATTATCCCGTCCTGTAAGGGACGGCTGAAAATCCTTCTGCGGAGCCGGTCGTGCCCCACCGTGACGGTGGTAACTTGTCCCAAGTGACGTGGTTCCATCATCTTCGATTGAGGGCTTCCAACCGGGTCCCTCAGGTACCTCGAATCATCAGTCAGGATGAGTTGGTCATGGATACGCAGGAAGCTGTACTCGAAATACCCGCTGCGAGCATCGCCGTCCCAGGCCCTCAAACCGCATTTGCCCTGGCAATCTTTCTGAGCGCATTTCTCCTTTTCCAGGTGCAATTGATCGTTGCCAAGCAACTCTTGCCATGGTTTGGCGGCACCGCGGGAGTTTGGAATACTTGCCTCGTATTCTTTCAATTGCTCTTGCTCGCGGGATACGGGTATGCGCATGGCATCATGGACCGACTCACCAAAACGCGTCTGGTCCGCATCCACATCGCGATGCTGGTGGCTTCGGTGGCGCTCCTGACCGTTTTCGCATTCTATGGGCGCTCCCCAATCTATCCGAGCGACAACCTCCGCCCAGAGACGGTCACCTCGCCCGTCTGGCACATCCTGATGTTGTTGTCAGTCAGTGTTGGCTTGCCATTCTTTCTTCTATCCACAACGGGACCGTTGCTGCAAGCCTGGTTCACGCACACTCATCGTGGCATGTCGCCTTATAAGCTGTATGCGCTTTCTAACCTTGGTTCGTTGCTGGGATTGCTAACCTACCCGCTGTTTTTCGAACCGAATCTGAGCCTGCGCAACCAGGGGCAAGTCTGGGCGCTGGCCTATTTGCTGTATGTCTCTGTCTGCGTCCTGTGCGCTCTCCGTTTTGCACAGACGAGAGAAGAAGATGAGGTCGGCCTGACCGTCGGCCAAGAGGACCGCATCGCTGACGTAAAGCCGCAACTGGCGCAACGGCTGCTCTGGTTTGGGCTGGCCTCGTGTGGATGTGTCATGCTCCTCGCCGTAACCAACTTAATCTGTCAGGAGGTCGCGGTTGTCCCCTTCCTCTGGGTTCTGCCACTCAGCATCTACCTGCTGTCGTTCGTCTTGTGTTTTCACGAGAAGCCACTCTACCTACGGGGCTTGTTTCACCTAGCTTTTGCATTGGCCGCCGTCTGGGGTGGCATCGAGTTTCTACAGGGCACTCGTGTGCGGGTCCTGGCGCAAATCGGATGGTTTGGTCTGCTCCTTTTCGTTGCCTGCATGGTGTTCCACGGCGAATTGGCCAATCTTAAACCGAGCCCTCGTCACCTGACTTCCTTCTATTTGCACATTGCCGCCGGAGGAGCTTTTGGCACCGTGCTCGTGGGTCTGGTTGCTCCGCACATCTTTCCCTCCACCTGGGAGTTTCAGCTCGGGCTCTGGATTTCGGGTCTGGTAGTCGCTATGGTGTTGTGGCGGGACCGGAACTCATGGCTCCACAATCATCCCCGCTGGCTCGCGAGTGCCGTAGTGGTCGCGGTTCTGGGAGCCGCCGATTACATTGGGGTATCGGTCACAATCCTGCACACCGATCCCGTGTACCTTCACCTTTTGCTTGGTGCCTCGGCAGTCCTAACCTTAGTCCTGATCGCGCTCGGCCCCCGTTCTCCAGCTCGGCGCCCGATCCTCCTACAGTTGGCCGCGCTTTGCGGATGGTGCTTGTTTGGAATGTTGTTCTGGCTCCAGGTGCACCGCGAGTTCAACCGGGCTGTCTTGATGTCCCGTAATTTCTATGGGGTACTGCGGGTTGAGTACGACCAGCCGATCCGGGAGCATCATACCTTGCTGGAGAAGCACGGCCTTACTTTGCATGGCGCTCAGTTGCAGGCCCCTGGCTCGCGCCGGAAGCCCACACTTTACTACGGGCCCAGCAGCGGGATCGGATTGCTGATGCTGAATCGCCCCGCGAGTGAGGGCGCGACCACGAGCGAAAACCGCCGCTTAAGAATCGGGGTCGTCGGACTTGGCGTCGGTACCCTAGCCGCCTACGGGGAGCCCGGCGACTATATGCGGTTCTATGAAATGAACCCCGAGGTTGTGCGGTTAGCCAAGGGCGAACAAGCCGCCTTCTCGTTTCTGGCAGATACCGCGGCGGATACCAACGTCGTGCTGGGCGACGGCCGAATCTCGCTGGAAAGGGAACTGGCCGCAGGGACTCCACAGAAATTCGATGTCTTGGCGATTGATGCCTTCAGCAGCGATTCGATACCGGTGCACTTACTGACGCGCGAAGCGATGAAAATCTATCTCGGCCATCTGCGCAACGACCGATCCATCCTGGCGTTCCATATCTCGAATCGCTCCCTGGACCTTACCTCGGTGCTGGCCGGTTTGGCTGAGCACTATCGCTTGGGGTTGGTTCGTGTGCTCTCGCTGGCCCCCGAGGGCGAGGCAGAAATCCCCTCCGACTGGATCCTGATGGCTGCAGATCCCGCCGCTTTAAAGACGCCGGTCCTGCTCCAGCACGCCAAGCCCTTGCAGTTGTCGCGTCCTGCAACGTTATGGACCGACGACTACAGCAACCTTTTGCACGTCCTCAGGTGAGCCGAGTCACTTTCGATGTCACCACCGTGACGCCGTGAACCCGTTTTGGGAAAGGAAAAGCGCCGCAGGACGCCTGATAGTAGCCCGGCGTTTCAACGCCGGGTAAGCTGAAGGGGGAATGATCCCGTCCTGTAAGGACGGCTGAAAATCACTCCGGAGAGCCGGCCGTGCCTCACACCTACGTTTCCGAATTGATTCATTGTGTGTTCTCCACCAAACAACGTCGCAATCTGATTCCCGCGGAGGTACAACCCGATTTGTGGGCGTTCATCGGTGGCATTGCTGGCAAGAACGGATTCAAGGTGCTCATCGTAGGCGCAGAGAATCATGTTCACATCCTGTTGTCTTTACCGGCAACCCTGACTTTAGCCAAGGCGATGCAACTGGTGAAAGGCGCTTCTTCGCATTGGATGAACGAGACATTCAAGACGGAGTTCGCATGGCAAGAGGGCTATGGCGCGTTCACGGTTGGAATCTCACAAAAGCGGGACACATAAAAAGTCAGGCAGAACACCACCGCAAACGTAATTTCGAGGAAGAGTTCCTAGCATTCTTGAAGAAAAACGGCGTCGACTACGATCCACAGTACGTTTGGGGATAGCGTCAAGCATCCCTACGGGATGCGATCAGGATTTCCGACACGACCCGGCGTTGAAACGCCGGGCTATTTTCGGGCGTCCTTCGGACGCTGAGCCCTGCTGCAAGCAACCCGCCCACGCAACCCGTCCTGAGTATGGCCGGGTGCCCCATTTCTCGCGTTCTTTGCGAGAAGTGGGGATTTTTTCTCATTCAATACAACGGTTTCTCCCCCTCCGGCCGCGTCTTCCACCTTCGGTGCACCCACAACCACTGCTCGGGGTACTTCCGCACGTAGTCCTCAATCACCTTGGTGAACTTCTGCGTGTTGGCGACGATGTCGGCCTCCAGGTCGCCCGTCCGCACCAAGTCCACCGCCGGATCAAACCGCAGCCGGTACTTTCCCAGCGCTTCGTCCCAGATCGTGAACCCTGGAACCACCGCCCCATCCGTCCGCAAAGCGATGCGCGCCAGGCCGCTGGCCGTGCACGCCGGAATGCCGAAGAAATCCACAAACACGCCCTGAGGCGGCGTCATATTCGTGTCCATCAATATACCGACGACCTCTCCCGCCTTCATCGCCGCCAGCAACCCGCGCACGAAATCGTCCTTCCCCACGGTCTTGTTTCCATGCATTGTGCGATAGCGCTGGATCAGACGATCCAGATATTGGTTGTCCATAGGCCGCATCACGACGTGCAGCCAGTGCCCATGCAGCGAGTGTGCAAATGCAGAAAGTTCCCAGGCGCCAAAATGCGCGGTCAAAAACAGCACGCCCTTTCCCCGCGCGTACGCTCGCTCGTAATTCTCCAGCCCGTCGTAGACCACCACCTGCTCGACGTTTTCCGGCGTGTACTTGGGAAATTGGCACAGTTCGGCCAATTGCCGGCCAAGCGAAGTAAAGACTCCGCGCAGGATGGCCGCCCGTTCCGCTTCAGTTTTTTCGGGAAATGCGAGTGCCAGGTTCCGCATGCCAACCCGGCGCAACCGCACGTGTAACAGATAGACGGCTCGTCCCAGGCCAATGCCGAAGCCGCGCGACAGCGGTCGCGGCATCAGTCCCAGGATCTTGATGAATGGCCACGCCGCCGCATATTCCAGTTTTCGCCGCATCAGGAATGCGTGACCGTATCACCACCGAAAATTGTTTGTCAAAGCCACCCTTGCCCTATTCGGCGACCAATTCCGAGTCATGCTTCTCAAACACCGCCTTCAGTGCGGCGGGTGACCGGTCGCTCATGGCGTGGATGTCCTGGATCAGCGAATAGACGTTCGGCGTCATCAGCAGCAGGTAGCGGAGAAGGCCGGACCCGGGATTCCAATAAGTGTGAACGGTCCCGCGGGCAACGAGAACGGCAGAGCCTGCACGCGCTTCTACCACATCTTTTCCGACCCGGACGCAGAGGGTTCCTTCGAGCACGTACCACGCCTCGTCATCGTTGCGATGCAGATGCAGAGGAGCAATCCAGCGCGGCGGACCCGGCGGTCCTCCCGCGTCCTTCCATTCGGCCACCACGAAGCTCGCGCCCCCCGAACCCAGGACGTTGCCCGCCAGAGAAGGAGCGATGATTGGCGTGTTCATTCCTGAAGTCATGCCGCAGTCGCTACTTCGACGCTGCCTGCGCCCATTTGGCCAAGGTCGTCAGAAAAGGACTCGTCGCCGCCGGCGCATCCACTTCACCGGTCAGGGCCGCCTTCGACGTCACAAAGTGTCCGTAAAAGTCGCGTGTCGAATTCTTGTCCTGTTTGACTACCGCTCCGTTCAGGCTAACGCCGGCAAACACTCCGCGCGCCCGCGAATAAGTCAGCACCTGGGCCCGCATCTTCCAATCTGTGTTCCCCTCAGCATGGCGTCCCACCGGACCAGCCGCCACCGAGGCGTCGGCTCCTAGCGCAAACTGGCTCGATAGGAGGTGCTGCATGCCATCTTTGTTCATGATCAGCATCACCAGATCAACTGCTTGGCCGCCGATCTGAAATCCGAAGCTGCCGCCCTGTACGGAGAAAAACGCCGGCGCGCTCCAGCCCTTCGGCGTGCGGCAGCTTGCGAGCCCCCGCCCGTACTTTGCGCCCACGATGAATCCGCCTTTCAACATCGAGGGAACCACCGCCACGCATTCCGCCGACCCGAGAATCTCCTGCGGAATTCCGGAGTCCGGCGCCCCTTCAATTTCATTCAGGACGTCCGCCGCCGCCTGTACCCGGTCCGTGGCTTTCGATTCTTTGGTTTGGTCGTCAGCTGCAAAGGAAGTAAGAGAACAGAAGGACAAAACTAGGGTCAGCACCGCCAGCTTCTTCATGATTCCTCACCGCACAACAGAATTTTGACTGGGATCCAGCGATTTGATTGTAAATGAAGTTGCGCCGTCGCACGGGCAGGGGTCGCTCAACCACTCGTATCAGGGCGTGCCGTCAGGCGCCGCGCAGTGGAAGTACCCGTCGATTGAAATTTGGAAGGAATGCGGAGGGCAAAAAAAATGCGGGGCTGAAAGTAGTGACCCTAATCGCCACTCTCAACCCCGTCTCCCAGGTTCTGTGGTAGGTGAATCGAGTATGCGTCGCCTCCGAATTTCAGACAAGATTACGAAGGTAAGTGGCCTTCTGCGTTACTCGCAGTATCGGTCAACTACTTCGTAGCCACCAGCGAATGCGTGATCGCATGTACAGAGAGGGCAATGCGGTTCTGCACCCCCACTTTGCGCATCAGTTTCGCCACGTGCGCCTTGACCGTGCGCTCTTCAATTCCTAACTGCCCACCGATCTCTTTGTTGGAGCGGCCGGCCACCAGCATCTCCAGTACTTCTTTCTCGCGGTCGGTGAAGGTGACGCGGCCCGCCGGGAAAATCCGTCCCGGAGCCGACGATACTCGCTCTATGAACATCGACAACACGCGCCGCGGAGCCCAGACCGATCCCTGATTCACCACGCGAATCGCCTGCGCGAATTCCGCCGGTGTGGCGGCTTCGTCCACATAGCCCTTGGCCCCGGAAGCAATCGCCTTGAGGATGGTTTCTTCGTCAATCCCGGAGCCGGTCACGATGATCCGCAGATCCGGCCGCGTGGCCTTCAGGCTGGCCATCAAGTCAAAAAGGTTTTGCCCGGAACGGTTACCGAGCAGGATGAGATCGATATTCTGCAGGGTGCTGATCTCGGGCAGCGCTGCGGAGATGAGTTCGAATTCCGGCTCGGAATCAAACAGTGCGCGGAACCCGACAAAGCGTAAAGGATCGCTTTCCACCACCGCGATTCGTATAACCGGTTTTCTGGCGACTGCTGCTTTCATAGTTTTCCTGTGGGGCGTAGATTCTTGTATTCAGCATAGTAATAATTTGTCACTCTGCAAAGAGAAGTGACTGAAGGGAAATTACGGGAGTAACATGGAAAAGTGAGCCTGAACCCCTCATCCACCCTGCAATTCAGGCTGAGCAGCGGACTATTCGCTGATCCGTCTGGCTCGACACATTCCGGAGACGCGCTCGCATGGAGAGTCTTGATAATTGCTGCCACGCTTGCGGTGGTCGTTTTGACCCAGATCGCGCTCGCGCGACAAGCCGAACCTGGGCCACCATCTCAAACGCCGCCCTCCACCTACACGCCCAAGTACCACGCCGATCCAGCCCGCTCCGACTCCGAGTTCGCCGCGCTTGCCTACATGCGCGTCGTCATGCGCGCGCAAAAAGGCTTCAATAAGCAATACGGTCATTACGCCAACGCGCTGGCCCAACTGGTTCATTCCGGAACCTTCACCCAGCGTATGGTCAATCCCGACCGGGGCGACTACACGGTGGGGTACAAGGTGAAGAAAGACAGCTACGTGCTTGCCATGACGCCCAAGCTTCTCGACGCGCAGCACCGCTCGTTCTATGCCGAGGAGGACGGTAAGATCCACGCCGACGAAACCAAAGCCGCCGACGCCGATTCGCCCGTGATCGAGACTCACCGGTGGTGAGATGAGGTGAAAGAAATGGAATTTGGAGTGTGCGCGATTAGGGGCGTCCGTTTTCCGCCACGGAGGGCTGGATCAAACGCAGTCCGCCCGAGGGACAAACATCCGGATATTCCGCGTAATCAAATGCCTTCGCATCCTGGGGCTCGAAATGTTTGAGCCAATCGACAACTTTCGCTACGGGAGCGGGGAACGGACTCTCGCCGTCGGCATTCAACCACTGCAGGCGCTGGGCTCTATCTTTCCGTGGAATTTCGGCGGCAAAGCTTTCCGAATCCTGACGAATCAGACCGCCATGGCGCGCAGGCAGGGCCTTGAATTCTGCGGATTTCAGCAACGTTCTTAATTGTTGCAACTGCTCTTGCGGTAGCTTCCCTTTCATTCGCTGCATCTCGCCGGTGGTCAGCGATCGCGTGATGCGATATTCTCCATCGCGCGAGACCGCGATACAAACCTGGCGAACGTCCTCGCCGTGCACAATAGCCGAGTGATCGTAAGAAAGCCGAGCCAGCAAATCAGTGTCGTCCGCGTGGTAGGCCTCTTGCGCCCACAGACCGACAGACATCATGAGAACCGCCGTTGTTAGAAACGATTTTGCGTAGGGATGCATTTTGGAACCTCCGCCAGCTTCGGACATTCTAGAACGAAGTTCGATCGATGGGGAGCCGGGTATATACCCACGAAAAAAAGTGGGGATTCCAGGAAAGCCTTCCACGCAGACGGGGTTTGGAGCGCTTGCCTACACAACTTCACCGCCCACCGGCCTGCTGGGCGTTGGCTTGGGTGGCGAGAGCAGTCCACGCATGATCGCGTTTCAGGCAGCGCTTGGAATTCTGAGCGTACCCCCTCCTCCTCCTGAAGAGAATCCAACTGAAAGAGAATACTGCTCCTCGTCTATAGCTTTCACGGATGTAATTTGGAAGATTGGCCGGTTAGAAACGGCAACTCGGAAGTTACGCCCTAAACTAGCCGGAGGACAACTTCTGACCCTCGAGGAGTTTTCAAATTCGAGGAATAGCGCCATGAGCGCGGCCCGCTCCGCTGTCGCGGAACAGCGGGTACTGCTACAGTTTGTCGCAGCTTCTCTTACACCCCCTTCGACCACGCTTAGGGCAGGCTCTCCGGGGCTTGTTCATGTCCCGCTTTTCACCCACGGCTTAGGCCCCTTCGGCAAGCTCAGGGCAAGGTGTGGGCTTTATTCTTGAGCCGCTTCGCGGCTGGAAGCGTAGGGAAACTTCCGCTCTTTACTGCACGCTCAAGCTACGACACAAACTCCGGAGAACTCGTTCAGCGGCAAGTAGAAAACTTATTCTCCGTGGCGAGGGCGCTCCCGGGGGCTCAACAGGTTGCGGAAGAACGCGCACGAAAGAGCAAAAGCGATCCTCTGGCGCTAAAGCGCACTCAACTCTCAGCGACTTGACGGCACGACTGAGAGTCGTGCCCTTCCCAAAACTTGCACGAGCCGGAGGTTTCCCAACCCCTCCTGATTTTGCGGCACTTTACGGCATGGCTGAACAGGCTGCGGAAAAAGTGCGTTGGCACGCCACAGACGACCACAGGGGCTAAAGCCCGCATTGATTCGATGTGCTTTACGCGGCCCTGAAGGGCCGCTCTTCCACGGAAACGTGGGCGTTCCGAGTTTTTCCGCGGGCTGCGAAAGGCGTGACTCCTAAACCACCCACGGATTGGCTCTACAATCGGGGAATGGACCACCACACTGTCGCGGCCGTCAGCATTATGGGTACATGCCTTGATACGCTGGGCAGTCTTTATTTGGCCTACGACTTGTTGGGTGGACAACATGGTCCTCTGCGGCTGCTGACCCGCGCGGTAACGTATTCCGTGGTCTTCGGGATCGGGTATGGCCTGGGCTTGGGCCTGTTGTTTGGGCTGGCTTCCGGGATTGCGACCGGCATCACCCTGTCGATTGAATTTAATCGAGCCGCTCGTGGTCTGGATCACTACGCCTTGCCTTGGGAAGGATTCTTCTCCGCCATCCGGGGAGTTGGTTTCGGAGCCGGGCTCTACCGGATCGTGGGCCTCAAATTCGCCATCGCTTTTGCGATACTAATAACCGTCGGACAGATATTCGCCTATTCTCGGGGGATGCGTCCCTCGCTCGACTACGTGGCGTCCCGACGCCCGCGCCTTACGCGCCGGCTGTTTTGGGGAACGGTGGTCCGGACGGTCGGGTACATTTGCACGGCGCTCATCTGTAGCGCACTGGTCCGACATGTGGACCACATTTGGTCTTTTGCGATCCGGGTGGGATTGGTGACGGGCGTTGTCACCGGGGTCGGGGTGACCATCAATCCGTATATCGAATACTATGCGGATAACCTTCCGGAGCGACGGCTGGGGGCATTCGGCATCGGCCTCATCCTGTGTGGTTTTGCTCTGCAATCGGTTCAGTATTGGCTGGCACTGTTCGATGTGCGCCTCAGTTAGGGCCATGGGCGGGCATTCCGAGGCGAGTCTGTTTGCAGGACTAGGTGGAAGTACTTGCTCCCTACATTTTCTACCCTATTTTCTCGCCTGCAGTCATCCGATATATCTTCGTCAACCAAGCAGGTCCGGGGGGACTTGACAGGGGAGCGGAAGCTGGCGGTGACAGGCTCGCTCCCTTTTGGTTTCTTATTTATTTGATGACGGCTCAACCGGGACGTCTGCCAGCGGGAGCCAGACCTGGAAGCGCGTGTCCCCCGGATGCGAAGTGACCTGAATTGTGCCCCGGTGCTTTTTCACGATTCGTTGCACGGTGTCGAGGCCGAGGCCGGTGCCTTCGCCGACGGCCTTGGTAGTGAAAAAGGGCTCAAAGATGTGAGCTTTTATCTCCGGTGAAATGCCGGGTCCGTTATCCGCAATCTCAACTACGGCACAACCATCGTCGCGATAGGTTCGAACGCGAAGCTCGCCTTTCCCGCCCATGGCGTCAATCGCATTGTCGATCAGGTTGGTCCAAACCTGGTTGAGTTCGCTGCCGAAGGAGTTCACCAGAAAAGGGACGCGCTGGTAATCGCGCTGCACCACCACTCCGTGCTTCAGTTTGTGGTTCATGATGATAAGCGTGGTTTCCAGGCTTTTCACAAGGTCCACGTTCTGCACGGGGGACTGGTCCATGTAGGTGTATTCCTTGATGGCGCGGACCAGGTCCGAGATTCGCGACGTGCTGCTCTCGATTTCGTTCAAAAGATTGGCAATTTCGACCGATGCGGCGATCCTCACCAGGGCGGCTCGGGCAGTTTCTGCGTCCAGAATGGCGAACAGAGATTCCAGCATTTCCGGCTTGACGCTTTTCCGCGCCAGGTCGGCCGCCAGTTGCCACAAATCATTTTGTCCGTGACTGCGCAGCAACGAATCGAGTTGTTCTTCCAGGTCGCTGGTAGTGAGCGCGTCGGGAGGGTGTTCGTCCCGCTGAATGAAGAAAGCTTCCAGCTTTTCGATCTCGGCTTTCTGTGCGGAGGTTAGATCACGCCGGCCCAACTCCAGACTGGCGTCCCTGATTTTTTTCAGGATGGCACGAAGTTGGGCGGCGGCACGTTTGGCGGCGGAAGCTGGATTGTTGAGTTCGTGCGCCAGTCCCGCAGAAAGCTTTCCTAACCCAGCCAGGCGGTCGCGCTGTTGTTCCATCCGCGTCACCTCGCGGACGCGGTCGGTCATCATGCCCACCAGGCGCTTGGCCAGTTCGGGCATCTTCTGCACCAGATCAGGAAATAGCGTCGCGGGAAATCTCAGAATGCGGCTGTCTTTTACCACTCGAGCGCTGACGGTAAACTGCTTCATCCTGGAGAAAGGCAGGACCCCGGTGACCGACCCGGCAGCCACCGTAAAGGTGACCGTGTCGCCGCTGATTTCGCCGCGGCCTTGAGCTTCCCCCTCAAGAATTACAAACATCGCATCGGCAGGATCGCCCTGGCGGGTGTATGTGTCCCCTGCCTTGAGATTAAGTTCCTGCGATTGGCTGAGGAACCATTCGATCTGATCATCGGGCAGATCAGCGAATGCCGGAATGCGAAGTAGTTCCGATTTTTCGACCATTTAGACCTTGCTCAAGTACTGATGAATGAACTGTACCGCCACCGATCCTTCCCCAACTCCCGAGGCTACGCGCTTCACCGAACCGTGCCGTACGTCGCCGACGGCAAAAAGGCCGGGAACATTGGTCTCGAGCAGGAACGGGTCCCGGTCGAGAGTCCATCCTTTCGGATGTTGGCCGTCGCGAATAAGATCGGGGCCAGTCAGGATGAATCCGCGTTCGTCGCGCTCGACCAGGCCCGCCAGCCAATCGGTTCGTGGCAGAGCTCCAATGAAGATGAACATCGAACTCGCCGGCACCCGCTCGATTTTGTTGGTATCCGAACACAGTACCGAAATCTCTTCGAGGTGGGTATCTCCATGGGCCTCAGCCACGCTGGCGTGGGCCCAGAGGTCAATGTTGGGCGTTGCTTTGATCTGGTCAATCAGGTACTGCGACATGGTGGCGGCAAGAGAATCTCCGCGCACCAGGATCACGACTCGTTTGGCGTAGCGGGCAAAATTCATGGCTGCCTGTCCGGCGGAATTCGCGCCGCCGACGACGTAAACCGTTTCGTCCTTGCATGCCATTGCTTCGGTGGCGCCGCCTCCGTAGTAGATGCCGGCGCCCTGTAGGCGATCGATTCCCTCCGCCTCCAGCCGCCGCCATTGGACTCCGCTCGCAATCATCAGTGCATGGCAGGAGATCTCGCTCCCGTCGGCCAGCTTGATGATCCGGTAGGATCCCTCGGTTCGGATGCCGACCGCTTCCTGGGGCGAGAGAATTTCGACTCCAAAGCGTTGTGCCTGCACCACTGCGCGGCGCGCCAGGTCGCCGCCACTGAGGCCCATGGGGAATCCCAGGTAATTTTCAATGCGGGAACTCATGCCGGCCTGGCCGCCGGGGGCTTCCCGCTCAATCATCACGGTGTGCAGACCTTCGGAGGCGCCATACACGGCTGCCGCGAGGCCAGCCGGCCCTCCACCTACGATCGCCAGGTCGTAAAAGTCGGTTTGAGCGCGGGTCCGCAACCCTACTTTTTGGGCGACGTCAGCCGGCAGGCTTTCGAGAAGCTTGGTCCCATCGGGGAACAGGACCACCGGGAGCTGAGTTCCTTCCGGTCCGAGAGCTTCTACCAGGCGTTTGGTTTCCGGGTCGTTGGCGGAAAGCTCAACATCGATCCATTGATAGGGGACGTGGTTGCGGGCCAGAAAGTCGCGCAATTCGTACGAGCGGGGCGACCAGCGGGTGCCGAGGACCCGGATTCCCTCAAACGTCGGGTGATAGGAGGCTTGCCAATCATCGAGCAAATCATCCAGCTGTGGGTACAGGTGCTCGGCGGGCGGATCCCAGGGCTTCAGGAAAAAGTAATTGATGTTGGCCTGGTTGATGGCGCTGATCGCGGCGTTGGTGTCGGCGTACGCGGTCAGCAAGGCGCGCTTGGCTCCGGGGAAGAGACGCATTCCTTCCTGCAAAAACTCCACACCGTCCATGCCGGGCATGCGCTGGTCCGCCAACATGAGCGCCACGGTATCGTTGCGCACTTTCAGTTGCTTTAAAAGGTCGAGGGCGCGCGCCGGAGAATCGCTTCCGATCACGCGGTATTCGGCACCGTACTGCGACCGCAGGTCGCGCTCAATGGTTCGCAAAACGTCAGAGTCGTCGTCGACACTCAGCAATATTGGTTTCGCCATGATCAGTCCGTAGGGAACTAATGGAGCTTTATATTCTTGCAGGTTGCCGCTTGCGCTTTTCCACCTTAGATGTGGATCGTCTGGGGAGGTCGCGTTTTTATCTCCAACCGGAACTCATAGATTTTACGACGGCGGGTGGCGCCCGGAAACCGAGCCAGGGAGGGTTCCACCCGCAAGTGTCACTAGATCCTGGGAAACCCACAAAATAGGCAGACGATTATCGCAATGCGCGATGAACTGAAACGGCGAGCGCTGGGAAGCAGAGAACGGCGGAAGACGCCGAAAGGATTGGTGCCAAGACTGAAACTCACTTCAAGGATACCCGGAGCGCATCCCCCCAGACGCGCCCCGGTGTCCTCTATTGCATACAACCCTGTGGCTAGCTGACGGTGAAGCTGGTCGCGCTCAAAACGCTGCTGCCCTTGGGGGGCGCAGCGCTTCAGCGCTTCGGTAAGTGCATTGCAAGCAACGCGGCTCGTCGCTTACCCAGAAGCGAACGAGTCCCAGACGCCTGCCGGACCGGTCTGTACTTTCCCGTTCCAACCAGTTGCACGGTCTGCGTGCCCACGGCGTCTTTGATATTCAAAGTCGCCGAGCGCGCGCCGGTGCCCGTGGGTGTGAACGTCACCGTAATCGTGCTACCCCATCCCGCCTTGCGGCTCGTTCCGCATCCCGACTTCGCGCTAAAGTCGCCTGGATCCGTACCTCCCGCCTTAATTGCGGACGGTGAGCGTCTAGTTCACGGTGAATTTCGTTGGACTGTTGGCCGTTCCTCCCGGTGTGATGATAGAAATCGTCACCGCACCCGCCGCCAATCCCGATGGCACTACCGCCGTTACCTGCGAGTCAGATTTCACCGTGAATGTGGTCGCTTTCACTGTGCCAAAGCTCACGGCGCTCGTCTGAATCAGCCCGGTGCCGTTGATCGTCACCAGGGTTCCTGCTGGACCGCTCGATGGCGTGAAGTTCGTAATCTTCGGCTTCACCTTGTACGTTTGCGGACTCGTCCGCGTTGTCGTGCCCGTGGTCACCGTAACAGGTCCCGTATGTGCTCCTGTGGGAACGACGGCGGTGAGGTATGTAGTGCCCGAGAGCGTCACCGATTTAGCAGCCACGCCGCCAAACTTCACTACCGATGCACTAGTAAAGCCCCCCCCGAATACTCCCACTTTCGCTCCCACGTTGCCCGTCTTCTGCGTCGGCTCCAGACTCACGAACGGCGCATCGCCGGTAGCTACCCTGAAGAACGTGCCTTGGCAGACCTGGGGGCAGCCGCCGCCCCCGCCCCCGCCCGAGGGGGTCGTCCCATACACCAGTCCGTTCGTATTCTGAATCAGCGTCGAACTGGGCAAGTCCCCATCAACCGGCGGGTTCGGGAGCAGAAACGCTGTAAACACGCCAGCGGATGTCAGTTTGTAGATGCTGCCGCTGCCGCTAGGCCCGTAAGCCGGGTTCACCCCGTAGAAGCTTCCGTCGGCCACTTGCAGCAGATTCACCGGCGGACCGACATTGTTCACGCAGGACGCATCGGTCGCATTGGTGAAATCGTGGAAGTCAGTAGCGACTCCGGCCGTGGTCAGCTTGTAGATATTTCCGTTGCCATTCGCCGCTCCCTGTTGCGTGGCACCATATAGCTTTCCATCCTTGCCCTGAATCAACCCCGTACATGGAACCTGGCCGGTTGTGAACGCGAAGTCGTGAATTTCTTTGAAAACACCTGCCGTGCTGATCTTGTACACGCAGCCCGCGCCCTGGACGACTGGGCAGTCCGCAAGCGTGCCATAGAGATTGCCATCGCTGGCCTGGAACAAATTGGAAGAGTGGCATTCGTTGTTAAAAACAAAAGTATGCAGATTCGTGTACACGCCCGCCGGGGTCAGCCGGTAAATATTCCCGCAGACCTGAACTTCATTTCCAGTCACACCATAAAAATTGCCATCGCTGGCCTGGATCGGGGGGTATACAGGTAGAGAGTCGCCGTTCGCACCAGTGAAGTCATGCAGATCGGTAAACACTCCGGCTGGCGTCAGCCGGAAAATACTGCCTAGGCCGGTCGCCGGATTCCCAGCTTCGCATGCGCCGTAGAAGTTTCCATCGCTGCCCAGCGTCAGCCCAGCGCCACCACAATAGAGCCATTGCTGCGGGAAGTTGAACAACACGCTTTCGGCGCCAGCCGGAGTGATCTTGTAGATTGCGCCGCTGCCGTGGCCTCCGCAGGCCGCACCACCCCCGTACATATTGCCGTCGCGGCCTTGCACGATGTTGCCTCGGGGAGCGCAGGCGTCGGTCGTCTGCATGAATTGATGGAGCACGGTGGGAGTCTGCGCCTGCGCCGGGACAGCCACTCCGGCGATAACCACAGCAGAGAGCAGGGTGAATACCATTGCCATCCTGCGCGAGCGTTTACCTTGCCGATAAAGCGAGTTCATTGAAGTCTCCTGAGAATGAATATTCCTGTTCGGGGGAATGGGCGAGAAACTACTTTGCGGTCCCGGCCCCGCTCTCTGTCGGGTTTGCCGGACGACCGCGGGTGCAAGCCGACTCTCGCCGGAATCGTGGCTGAGGTCAATGCTCCGGAAGCAACCTGTCGACGGCATCGAAGTGACGCGGTATGCGACTAGTTTGCAACGTGTTACGAGAAGTTCTTGTCTGAGGAGAGTGGCCCGAACGGGCCAGTTCTGGGGATTTGCTTTGATGATAGACTGGGGCGCGCCCTCCCCGGAACATTGATTTCAATGACTGTGTCCAGCGAACCGCAGGTGGTTGTGCGCTTTGGTGTGTTTGAGGCCGATTTACGCACGGGTGAACTGCGCAAGAATGGTGTCCGGGTCAAGATTCAGGATCTGCCTTTTCGTACCCTGAAGCTCCTACTGAGCCGCCCCGACGAAGTTGTGACGCGGGAGGAATTTCGACGGGAGCTTTGGCCACAAGAGGTGTTCGTCGATTTTGACCGGGGGATCAGCAGCGCCATCAAGCGCCTGCGGGATGCCCTCGGGGATTCCGCCGAGAATCCCATCTTTATTGAAACCATCGACCGTCGCGGCTACCGCTGGATTGCGCCCACGCATCTTTCGGCGGCAACTCCGGCAGCGCCTAATTCGCCAGGGAGTTCGCAGGAAAGGGAACAGGAAAAGGTTGTGGCGCAAGCGCCGCTGCCGCCAAGATTTTCTCCCTGGCGCAGCCTGGTGTTTGCCTTTCCAGTCCTGGCGCTGGCATTCGCGGTTTGGATCTCCCGCCCTGGATATCGAACCGCCAATGCCGGACGGAAATCCGGTGTGGCGGCTTCGGCGAGCGGCTTTCACCACGCAGCCAATCGCGAGGCCGAAGACTACTACCTCAAAGGCCGCTTCTACTGGAACAAGCGTACGCCCGAGAGCCTGAATCAGGCCGTGGATTCCTTCACCCAGGCCATCGTCCGCGATCCCAATTACTCGGACGCCTACGTGGGTTTGGCCGATTGCTACAACCTGCTACGCGAGTACACCATGATGCCCGCCACCGAAGCCTACCCTCGCGCGCTGGCAGCCGCGAAAAAGGCGGTGGAACTCGACGATCACTCCTCGGCAGCCCACGCATCACTGGCCTTCGTTTCCTTCTACGGGATGTGGGACGCGGGAACAGCCGACGAGGAATTTCGTCGAGCCATCGATCTTGACCCGAACAATGCCAATGCCCATCACTGGTATGCAACTTTTCTGCAGTCAGTTCGTCGCTTCGATCAATCGCTGAGTGAGATCGACCACGCGCAAGCGCTCGACCCGAATTCTTCTTCCATTCTGGCCGATAAGGGCATGCTGCTTTGGAATGCCGGACGCCACGACGAAGCGTTGCGGTTGCTGCGGCAACTGGAACAAGCTGATCCGGATGCGTTTTCTCCGCACCGCTACCTGAGAGTCGTGTACCTCGAAATGGGCGAGTACCCCGGGTACCTGTCAGAAATGAAAAAGGAAGGACTCCTGAACCACGATGCCACATTGCCTGCCATCGAAGAGGCCGCGGAAAAAGGCTTCGCGGCCCATGGTCCCACGGGAATGTTCAAGAGCCAACTCGAGCAGCAGAAAAGGGCTTACAGCCAAGGAAGACTTTCACCTTTCTATCTGGCTCAAACCTATTCGCTGCTGGGGGACAAGGAGCAAGCAGTTCAGTACCTGGAAGCGTGCTATGACCGGCATGCCGACGAGATGGTCAACATAGCGGTCGATCCCGCGTTCAACAATCTGCATTCCGTCCCCGCCTTCCAGCAGTTGCTGGCCAAAGTCAGCCTGCCGCCGGTTCAGTGACGGATTGCCGTACTGATCAGGACGTGGAGACGGGGCCGTCCATTTCCTGCAAACCACGCGGCAACCGGTAGACCTGTGCCCGTGCGAAGATAGACTCTCAGGCAGCGGAGACGCTCGGAGCACATGGAAACATCAACCCTTCGAAGGGTATTCAAAGCATTTCAATATCGAGATTTCCGTCTCATGTGGTTCGGGGCGTGTACGTCGAGCATTGGCACATGGATGCAGATCGTCGCCCAGGGCTGGCTCATCTATCGTCTGAGCCATTCCGCTTTCCTGCTCGCGCTGGATCAGTTTCTCGGCGGGATACCCATTTTTCTGTTCTCGCTCATCGGCGGGGTGATCGCCGACCGCGCCGAGCGGCGGAAAATTCTGCTGGGTTCGCAATATGTGCAGATGGGGAGCGCAGCGCTGCTTACGGTGCTGGTGGCGACCGGGACGGTGCAGGTGTGGCATATCCTCTGTCTGTCGTTCGTCTCCGGGTTGGCCCAGGCTTTTGGCGGACCGGCGTATCAGGCGCTGATTCCTACCCTGGTCGATCGTGACGACATGCCCAACGCTATTGCGCTGAACTCAATCCAGTTCAATACGGCGGTAACGATTGGGCCCGCGCTTGCCGGCCAGGCTTTGGCCAAGCTGGGGGAAACGTGGTGCTTTGGGCTGAATGCGATTTCCTTTCTGGCGCCGATCATCACGCTTTCGGTTATCTCGGCGCGATTCGTGCCGGAGAGCACCCGGGAGTCGATGCTCAGCAGCCTCAAGGAGGGTATCAAGTTCGTCCGCAAGCAGAACTCCATGGAAGCGCTGATCGTGTTGGCATTTTGCATGACCGCTCTGAGCATGCCCATGCGGACCTATATTCCTGTGTTCGTAAAAGACATTTTTCATCGTGGTCCGGAAACCTATGGCAACCTGCTTTCCCTGATGGGGCTCGGTTCGATCTGCGGGTCGTTGATCATCGCGGAGAGGGGCAATATGAACAACAAGGGACGGTTCGCGCTCTCCGTCCTAATCTGCCTGGGAGCGGGGATTTCCGTCTTCTCGTTTTCGCGGTCGTTGCCCTTGAGCTACGCCATGCTGGTGCTGGTCGGGGCCTCCATGATGGCGGTCTTCGCGACGGTGACGTCGCTGGTACAGTTGATCGTCACCAATGAAATGCGCGGGCGTGTGATGAGCGTGTACAACTGTGCATTCCGCGGCGGCATGCCCATGGGAAACCTGTTGTCGGGGTGGCTCGTGCCGGTGTTTACCGCCCCGGTGGTGTTAGGCGTGAATGGGGTTGTGCTAATTCTGGTGGCGCTTTACTTCCTGCTGGTTCAACGACGAATGGCCATGCTTTGATTGGCTAATATTCGGAATGCTAAGGACTCTCGCAAGTGTCTGAACCCGCGATTGCGGGACCGGATGGGCTAAAGAGGAAGCAGCAAACTGCGCCCGATCACTCCCGTGAGCTTGTCTTGACCTTCGAGTGCAAACTCGCGAC
This sequence comes from uncultured Acidobacteriaceae bacterium, assembly GCA_963719615.1. Taxonomy (GTDB): domain Bacteria; phylum Acidobacteriota; class Terriglobia; order Terriglobales; family Acidobacteriaceae; genus Sulfotelmatobacter. The sequence goes on from CAVRCR010000066.1 coordinate 80,862, forward strand.
CCACGCCCCCGAGGCTCCGAAGGTGATCGGCGAATTCCCAAGCCAGGTCGCGAGCAGCGCGAATGTTCCAGATCGCCAGCAGACGCCCAACCTTTCCTGTGTCTTGGGCCACTTCACCTACGATTCCAGTGGCTAGAAAGTTCAACGCCGACGGCAGCACCGCTTCCAGCAAGCCATTCACGTGCTCATAATCATCGTGCTCCGGGCTTTGCAGCGCTGGCTTCAGATGCAACTGATCATCGGTCTGCAGCAGAGCCAACGCCAGATCGTGATTGATATGAGCATTCATTCCCGCCAAGGCAAACTGGATGCGATCGACACCGGCTCTGGCTCGCGCCTCAAACAAAGCGTCCCACGAGCTGGGGGTATCTGCGTTCTGCCCCAGAGAAGCCGCGATCGCGGCAAAGTAAAACCCGGCAAAAACTACATCGAGGCGTGTCAGCCATGTGGCATCTTCCCAACCGTCCGGTGGAGTCTGCGAATCGATTTCTTGGGTCACCATCAAATAAAGCTTGTTGAACCATTTGAGGCCGTCGTTGCTCGGCAATAATCCGTCGATAGTTTGCATCACCCCGATGACATCGGCGATCGACGCCGGGGACGAGCGGTTCACGATTTGAAGAAGTTGCGCGTCGATAGGACTGAGGTTCGGCATGCACGCTAGCCGGCATTCGGGAACGGAAAGTCCACTACGAAGCCAATGGGTGGCTGCAAGGCTGGCGGCCACTCAAGCGGAGCATTGGACGCGAGAATCACGAGCCCGCGATGTTCCTCCACTCGCTGCAAAAAGTCGTTGACCTCGATGTTGGCATAACGGTCGTGACTGTCCTTTACTTCGCTGCGCTTGCCGAATAATGCGTCGGCTTCGTCGAAGCAGAGGATCGCCCCGCTTGTGGCAGCGTCAGTAAAGATGCGGGATAGGTTCTTCTCAGTTTCCCCAATGTACTTGCTTACCACCCGAGTCAAATCGATTCGATACAGTCCCAGGTGCAACTCTCGCGCAAGAACTTCGGCGGCCATGGTCTTTCCCGTGCCGCTCGGCCCGGTAAAGAGCGCCATGATTCCGCGACCCGGCGAACTCTTGATTCCGGACTGTTGATTTTCGGAAGCCTGCAAGAGGTGAGTTGCAGAAGCCACGAGCTCACGCAGTAGATGAAGCTGCGGTTCCGGCATGGCGAGGTTTGCCCACGTAGATGTGGGCTCAATTTTCTGCGCCAGATCCTCAGGCGGAGTGCGACCGGTTCTAGATTCGCGCATACGAGAAGACTCCAACCCACGTCTCGAGGTGGCACGATGCCAAGGTGCGTGCAATTCTAGGACTTCGTGGGCTCCCGGGCAACACCTCCATTGATCACTAGGTGTTAGGCGCGCGGCGTCTGCTGAGTCGGCGAGAAACAGCCTCCTTCGGGAAAGACAATCCAGTTTCTATTCGTTCCGGGCTCCCTCTTCTTAGCAAGTCAACAATTCCTTACGCACTGACTTCAATTGCGCAATCTTGCGGGCGATGTGGACGCTGTTGCGGCAGGCCGCCGTGCACGACTCGCAAGTGTCACACGCGTCGATGCCTCGGCCGAGCGCGACGCTGGCTAGCATCTCTCGCGCCATCCCAGTATTTCTGTATTGCACGGCGTACATGTGCGCCCTCATCAACGCGGGTATATCTACGTGCTTGGGACAATCTTCTTTGCATTTGCCGCACTGCTGGCAAAACTCTGCCTGCGCGACGAAACTCTTGTCTGCTAGAAAGCGTTCCTCCGCGCCGGTGTAGGACAAGTTCCGGGCCACGGAGAAGTCCTGTTCGAGGTGTTCGTATGTGCTGAAGCCCGGAATCGCGGTCGTGATGAAATCCTGGTTTAGTACCCACTTCAGCAGAGCCGTTTGACTGGCCGCCGGCAACTGCTTCGGCAACTTCGCGTCCGGCCGGACCGTGCCGCCGGCCTGGGTCTTCATGGCCACGATTCCGATTCCACTCTTGGCGGCGCGCTCGATCGTGGTCAAGACTCCGGCATCATGCGCCATGGTGTAATTCAGCGTCACCAGGGCCACGTCAAACAGATTCAGGCGCACTGCCTCATTGATCACGGCCTCGGTCTTGTGCGTCGATAGGCCAATGAAACGCGTCTTCCCGTCCTTCTTCAGACTCTGCAACGCCTCCAGGGGGCCGTCCGCCCGCGCGTCCTCTACCGAATCGACCGCATGGTGATAAAGGATGTCGACGTGGTCCATCTGCAGACGCCGCAAACTACTCTCCACCCCTTCGATGAAACGTTTCTTCGCTTCGGCAACATTTTGTGGTCGGTTTCGCGACGCCTGCTTCGTCGAGATCGTCACCTTGTCGCGCGCGCCCAGGTCTTTAATCACCTGTCCCACCATCTCTTCGTTGCGCCCCTGCTGGTAACCGGCCGCAGTATCGAAGTGCCGGATTCCCAATTCGTAGGCCCGCCGCAACAATCCCGGCACGTCAGCGTTCATGACTCCCATGCTGACTATCGGCAGCGTGATCCCTGTCTTTCCCAGCGTCCGTTCCAGGATTGGACCGTTCGCCGTGGAGTCGGCGGGACGTGCCAGCAGTAGATTTGTTTGTCCTAATACCGTCGCTGCGCCTGCCCATACGATTGGCTTCACGATGAATTCCCGCCGGCTCCACTCGTGTTCTTTACTCATGACTTAGCTCCTAAATGGTCTTGCGGATTTCTGGCCGGTGCTGGTCTATGGCAAACTCTGCGCTGTGTTCTTCAAAATCTCAGCCCCATTCTCCGGCGGCTCCAGTAAGAGAATTAGATAGCGCCCGTGCTCACGCGCGATCGCTCGCCCTTCGAAACTATTGCGCGCCCGGATTCCGCCTTCTCCCAGTTCCGGCGCGGCAACACATTCGCCGCTCTCCCGGAAGTGTTGCGTGAGTTGCTGCAATCGGGTCTTCGTTGCTGCCGCATCATTGGCCACGGAAATTAGTAGTTTGCTCTGCTGGTGCCCCCACGCGTAGGTCACCACATATGCCGGCGCCAGGAAGGCGTGCCCCAGCGGATCCTTCCTCAGGTACTGTTCGGAATGCTTTACCCGATTTTCTAGAGGGAGCTTTTCCAGCAAGGCTGGCACCGTCTGTGATCCGCCGATTCGAACGGACAATACGCGCGCAAACTGATCGAGCAGCACGCGGGCGTTCGGTCCAGAACCCGACAATTTCACGTAGTAATGGTCCTGCAAGAAGTTCAGTATTCCTTCACTCCGGTACCCTTCCACTCCGATCGGCATGAACTTGTATCCCGGCGAGCGCTCGGCTGCATACACGCCGAACGCATCCTCCGTTTTGCCCATGTCGTAGACGTCTGCAGTTAGCTCCGTGTCGCCGCTCTTGAAATCCTGATGCAGCAAACTCCGAAACTCGTAGAGCAAATAAATGTCGGCCCCGCCGTCGATGTACTGATAAAGAGAGTCTGGCTTGTAGAACGTAGCCTGATCTTGCGGAACGGCGCGGCCGGGAAGAGGTTGGTTCAGAAAGCTTTCAATTTTGTTTTGTGCGGCAGCCGGGGCATGCGCGCGCGCGGGGCCGCTGAACGCTGACTTCTGTGCCGGGGCGATCCCCGCTGCCAGCGCAGCACAGACCAAGATACTCCATCGGACCCAAGGTCTCATCGCAACTCCCCCCGAACTAATTGAGACGGTCGATTTAAAACTCCCTTGCGAATGCTAAAAAGCCGCGGAGAGCGCAGCCATGATTTCCATCACGTCGGCGTGTGATTCGGAGGCTGGGTTCAGAGGCGGAAAGGAATCCGCCGAAGGGGAGAGGTCCGCGACCTGGACCTAGTAGTTGGGCGATCCCGAGTTTGCGAATCGTCCCGATTGCCCGATTTTTGTGCTGGGTACGGAAGAATTGGAGATGTTGACCGGCAAATGTCCTGGGCTGGGAATTTCTCCAAAAAGAGCTCTTGCTGCACTGATCTCCGAGACTGTCGCATTGGAGAATGTGCAGATGTAGTTCTGGATGGCGGGGAAGTCCTCCGTCAGGTACGGGGTGCCCATGGCGAGAACCGCGGTTTTTTCGGTGGCCCGCTCGAGAATCGTCGCCAATAACTTCGCCGTCGAGTCTGGCAGAGATGCGGAATTCTTCTGGCCGCGCGCAACTGTCCTCATTCGTGCTGCGGAGGGGACGACATACACCGCCACCACAACCTGCTGTGCCTGATTCAATGCCCACAACACTGCATCGGATCTAGCCGCCGCGATACGAGGATCAACGTAGACTACCCGCGCATCTGGCGCTCGTTTCCGGATTTCGTGCTCCAGGACACGACCGTCATCCGCACGAACACTGTCGCAGAGAATAATCACGAGCAGGGCAGGCCGGCGTTTGGCGAACGAATACGCGACCGGCAGGCTCTGCTCGGTTCTGCCTTCTTTCAGCGGAAGCAGCTTGCCGTTGTCACGCACCAGGGTGATGGAGGCATCGGAGATACGTTGCCCGACCGCAGCATTCTCCGGACTGCCTACCAGCCTAGGGATAGCGGCTACGTCTACCATGCGGTTTTTTTCGAGACCTAACGAGGCCTTGGCCCGCAGGATTTTGAGGACAGAGGCGTCGAGCCGCTCTTGCCCAATCTCACCGGTGCGGACCGCGTCCATCATGGCCCGGTAGCTTGCGTCCAGATCGGCGGGCATGGTGAGCACATCGTTTCCTGCCTTGAAGGCATCGACGGCGGCGCGTCCAGGGTTCTTGGCATAGAGACCACCAAGTCCGGCCATATCTAGGGCATCGGTTAACACAATGCCTGTGAAGCCGAGCTGGTTCTTGAGCAGACCTGTGACGATGGCGGGCGACGTAGTAGCGACGTGCTTGGCGTCGGGATCGAGCGCCAGCACTTGCACGTGCGCAGTCATGACCGCATCGACTCCCGCCTCGATAGCCTTTTGGAACGGTGGCAGATCGATCTCATCCAGATGCTTCACATCGTCGTCCACCAGGGCGATCGCCAGATGCGAGTCGGTTGCGGTATTGCCGTGACCGGGGAAGTGCTTGGCCGTGGTCAACATACCGTTGGCTCGCGCGCCCCGGATGTAGGCCGCTACCAGATCGCCGACCTGCTCCGGATCCGCGCCGAAGGCGCGAGTCCCGATGATCGGGTTGGCAGGGTTGGAATTGACGTCGGCGACGGGAAACAGGTTCCAGTGCACGCCCAGTGCCCGACTCTCCTGGGCAGTAATACGTCCGAACTCCTCGGCGTAAGCCAGTTTGCCGGCAGCGCCGAAAGCCATGGCGTGTGGAAACACGGTCGTTCCGAAAAGACGCGCGGGCAGGACCCCCCGCTCAAAATCACCAGCGATCAGCAGGGGCAGCGCCGACTCCTCCTGGAGCTGGTTGAGCAGAGTAACGGTCTCGTAGCGACGGTTCACATTGCGGGCTCGTCCCTGCGCCGGCACCGACATGGCCAGTGCGCCGATGTGATACTTGCCAATGTAATCGCGGAGCTGGAAGTAGCCGGGACTCCGTCCATTCAGGAATTCCACCCGCAGGCGGATCATGAAAAGTTGCCCGACCTTCTCCTCGAGGGAAAGGGTCTTTAGAGTTTTCTCCGCCCAGCCTTCCTCCTTGCGCTCAATGTGAGGCGTGGGCGCCGGTTTGTGTGGTTCCCGCGAGAGAGCAGCCACCCCCAAAAGCACGAACAGGGTAAGAAGCAGGACGGGATTGCGAAGGAGGGTCAATGGACGAGCATACTGCGTAAAGTGAAGGGCACGAGCCCGGAGTTGAGAACAATTTCTAATCGAAGGTACATGTCCTGTGAATATCTTCCCGGAACTCCCCGGTCGTCAAGTCGCGAATGCTCCAGCTCCGATGAAAAGCCTATCCCTTGTCAAAACATTTGGACACTTGGCCTGCCCAGTTATCAATGGCGGCAGCTTAAATTCAAAATCAAAGTCAAAGGCTGGCGGACAGGAGTGTCCGCCCCTACATTATCGGTCTTCGGCTTCGGGGATCACTTCGAGCTGCAGCGGCTTGCGGTCGCCCTCGGTTACGCGCAGCGGGGTGCCTTGCGGTTCGTAGGTCTTGAGGAAATCAGGGTTGTAATAGGCTTCGCCGTCTACGCTCTCCCAGGCGAAGACAGTGTAGGCACCGGGCGGGAGGCCGTGCAGGGTAAAGCGTCCACTCTGATCGCTGACGGTTTTGCGGTAGCGGTCGATACGCCCGCGCAGCCGCGGCTCAGGGACGGCGACGATTACGGCATTCGGGACCGGGTCGCCTTTGCGGTCCGTGGCAACGCCTTCGGCGACGGCTCCGTGGGGGCTGGCTATCAGATCGAGTGCGAGTCCGCCGCCATTGACGCTGATGCCCGAGTCGTTGACGTCGCGGCCGGCGATCAGCGTCGACTTGAGATACCAGTCGGCATTGGCGTCGGAGTCGGTGATGAAGTGGACGCTATAGTCTCCCGGTGGCACGCCGTTCCACGCAAAGCTGCCGTCGGGGGCGACGTGGGCGAGATTAGAGAATCCCTCGCCCAAAGTGAACGCGCTGGCATCGTCTTCGCCATCCGTGGACTGGAGGGAGAGAAACATTTGGCTGGGATCGAATCGGGTGAGTGGGCCTTGGCTTTCGACGCGGAGGCGGCCGCGAATTGAGCCTCCGGGTTGCGGCGTCAAGCGCACACCTTCGACGCTATTTCCTGCCACCATGAGCGATTGCCGGGCCATCATAGGCGGAGACGCGTTCTCGACTGTGGCCAGGATGGTGTAGGAGCCGGGAGCTACGTCGTGGATCACGAAGCTGCCGTCCTTGTGCATCTCCGCGCCATTCAGAACGAGGTTGAAATCGCGCGATTGCAACATGATGACGGCCGACGAACGGGGCGGCATATTCACCACCGCGCCGCGGATGCTCAGGCTTGGACTGGGGGTCAGGGAAAAGTTCACCGGGAAATCGTCCCCCGGATGGAGCTGGATAGGCTCGGCCTGGCTGCGATCGGTTGTACCGGGATAGAACGTGGTTTGGTAGGACGTGGCAAGGCTCTTTTCGGGTGTGCTGGAGTTGCGCGCCGCGGATGAAGGCGTGGCTGCGGCTTCGATCAGACTCTTAAAGTCGGGCGGGGGACTGACCGACACGTAGTAGTTGCCGGCGGCCAGGTTGGCGATACGGTATTCGCCCAGATCGTTGGTGCGCTCGGAGCCGACCTGCTCCCAGCGACCGTGGCCGGAGGCATAGGTTTGGCGCAGGACGGAGACTTGGGCGTTGAGCATGGGGTCGCCGTCTTCGTCGGTTACGCGGCCACGTACCACGGCGGCGGATTGCAGGCGAATCTGGAGATCTTTGAGTTCTTCGCCGGCGACGAGATTCAGAACACGGCCCTCGGTGCGGACGCGACGCCTGCCGAGTTCCAGGAATCCAGGGCGCTCGGCGAACAGGCGATAGCGTCCGGGAGCGATGCCCGCGATGTGGAAGAGACCGTCGGCGGCGGTGACGGCGGTGTAAGCAGCGCCGCCGGGCTGAGTCTCGGCGATCAACTCGATGACGGCTTTCTTAACCGGCTCGCTGCCGGGGTCTTTGATCACGATACCCTCGATCAAGGCGGGCTTCGGGGGGCTGGACGAATTCTGGGCATGCGCACCAGCGGCTAGAACGGCGATCAGCAGGCATGCGGAAAACGAGTTCATTGGTTTGGGTCGAGGAGGTTGGCGCACTCACGCGACCGTGGGGATCGGCCGAAAGTCATTTTATCGTGGAAAGGGCTTGGTCCCAAGGGATTCTTGGACTCGCGATTGCGGCAGGGCGGTCGAACTTCGATCAACAGGACAGCGGGGGGCTGTCCATCATGAGCGCTAACTTAAGGTGTGACGTAAAAGAATCCCGGCCAACTTGGCCTGAGTCATGCCCGGCCGCAATAGTCTTGCAGGAGGTCCAGCAACGCACTGGCACTGCGGTCCCGGTCCTGCCATGCAAGCAGCACATCATACCCGTACTGCTCCCTAGTCCAGAGCATCGCCTGGACGTAGGAGCCGACTTTGCCAAAAGCCTTGAGTCCTTCTTGGGGATCGGAACTCCCTTCCAATTGGGACCACAACTTGCAGACGTGGGGAAGGCTCAGCATGGATGCGCCGCGGGCGAGCAGCTTCATGTAAGGCAGGGTCTTTCGTAGAAACTCCGTCATGTCCGGAGACATGCTCTGCAGGTACGCATCGTAATTGTGCAAGCGAATGCCCATCATTTTATTTGCGAACTGCGACACAACGCCCAGCTTCTCTACATCAATCCATCGGATATGAGCCTTGCCGTATGGCGTGATCTGCTCCATTCCCTCACGAGTAAGGATCATGCTTACTTTTCGCCGGAGCAATTTTGGGATCATGATTAGCCCGCCGCCGCCAAAAAACACGATGCTCAGCAGTCCAACCGCAATGTTTTGCGTTTCTCCGGTAGACATCATGTAGAAGCCCATTGCTGTGAAGAAAGAGCAACCGATGATCAGGAGCGTGACGTTGCGTGCCGTCTTCGGTTTGATCTCGAGGTGCTCCGCGACAGGCGCGACCGCGCCGCGCGGTGCCGAGCCGTCTTCGATTGGCGAAGTTGTACGACCAGGTTGACTCGACGACCCTGGCGAGGGTCTGGTCGGCAAGCTGGTGTCCTGCTCGTGTTCGCCTATTAAGGGCTTGCCGCATTTGCGGCAGAACCTGCCATACTCTGGGTTTTCCGTCCCGCACAGGACGCAGTACATTGCGGCATGCTCCCCCGTCCGAATCTTCCGACAGTACTATCTTACCGCTGAGTCTAAGCAACCTCTGCGCCCGCGCCAGGAATTCGAGAAACATGTCAAGGTGAGAAGTGTGAGTGGTCTCCAGCGAGTCGCTACAGTTGTATCGCACTCGACTCTGGCCGGATGACGGGCAGACAGGAAAAACTCCATCTTAATAGTTAGCGTTTATTGGGGGCTTTCCCCACATTCTCGCTTTCGAATTTGAACTATTTTGCGTGACTTAGACGGTGGCACAGCGCTTCTACGATCAGACCGACCAGGACGTAGGTGACGGCATTTGCAACCAAAGTCCAAAATACAAACTGATAGGGAAATGCATGCCGGCGATTGCAATGGGGCAGGTCACACTGATGAGGGTCCACGCCTCCCGCATTCGTTGATTGGTGAGTGGGAACGTTGCGAAGGCGTAGAGTGCCCAACCGCCCGCAACCAGAAATCCCGCAATCGCCCACATCGCGATTCGGTATTTCATACTGCCTCCTAAGTGCACTTGGTCCATCCTCTCACCAATTTCCTCCAGACTCCAACAGACATCCTGAGAGGGGTTAGCTGGCCTGTTAAACTCATAGTTAATGGATTACGCTGCGCGCCAGTCGAAGCTGCGGGAGCATCTCGCCACGACTCGATTTGAGGGGCTGCTGGTCAGCCATCTTCCCAACCTGCGTTATCTCTGCGGATTTACTGGAAGCGCGGGCCTGCTACTGGTCGAACAGGCGGGGAGCGTGTTTTTCACCGATGTGCGCTACGACACGCAGGCGCACGACGAAGTGAGGGCGGCGAAGGTGGTGGTCGCGCGCAAGGCGGTGCTGCCGGCGCTGGGCGACTTTTTGGGGCAGCGGCGGCGGAGGACGCGGGGATGGACGATCGGAATCGAGGCTGAACACTTCACTATTGCCGACAAGAAGCGGCTGACCAAGGTGCGGCCTTCCCGGGTGACGCTGAAGGATGCTCCGCCCATGGTGGAGCGGTACCGGATGCTCAAGGACGATGAAGAAGTGGGGCGTATCCGGGAGGCTGTGAATCTGGGAGCGAAGTTGTTCGAGCGGGCCCTCGAGGTGCTGCGTCCGGGAGTGAAGGAAACTGAGGTGGCTGCAGAAATGGAGTTGACCGCGCGGCGAGCCGGGGCCGAGGAGATGTCGTTTCCGACGATCATTGCTTCCGGGTCCCGGTCGGCACTGCCGCATGGGCGTGCTTCCGAGCAGGTCATCCGCGCTGGCGGGTTCGTGGTCTGCGATTTCGGTGTTATACTTCGAGGTTATTGTTCCGATCAGACCCGCACTGTATGGGTGGGCCCTGTGGCAGACGACGCCCGAGCTGCTTACGAGGCGGTGCGCGAGGCGCAGCAGGCGGCAATCGACACCGTGCGGCCCGGCGTTGCCCTGGGCGAGGTTGACGAAGCGGCCCGTAAGGTATTGCGCAAGGCGGGGTTAGGCAAGAATTTTACGCACTCGACCGGGCACGGAGTGGGCCTAGAGATTCATGAAGCCCCGCGGGTGGCGGCCGGTCAAGAAGAGATCCTGCAGCCGGGGATGGTCATCACCATCGAGCCGGGCGTATACTTCCCCGGCAAATGGGGCGTGAGGATCGAGGACATGGTGGTGGTCACGGCTGGCGGTCGTGACGTGTTGACGCCGACGCGCAAGGATTTTCTGGCAGTTTAGTCTTCATATACACAGCCGGGCAGACCGCGCCCGGCCTTCGCGTGCCCGTAAGGCTGGATGGGCGGACGTGGCAAGGCTGTCCCACCGTACAACAATGAATCAAAAAGAACTGAAAGAACTAATTGAGTTCTTAATCGAAAAGGACATCGCCGAGTTCGAACTGGAGCGCGGCGATGTCAAGGTGCGCATCAAGCGGGCCGGGGAACACTTTGCGGTGCACACGCAAGGAGAGCCGCGCTACTACGCGGTACCAGCCGCCCCAATTGCTACCCCTGAGACGGGCCTACTGGCGTCCGCCCCGGGGTTGTCTGCGGCTCCCGCTGCGCCTGTTCCCGTTCCTGAGGAAGCGTTTCACATGGTGAAGTCTCCGATTGTGGGGACGTTCTACGAATCACCGTCGCCGGGAGCACCTCCCTTTGTCAAAGCAGGAGATATGGTGGAAGAGGGGCAGGTGCTATGCATCGTTGAGGCCATGAAACTGCTCAACGAGATTGAATCGGACGTGGCCGGGGAGATCGTCAAGAAGCTGGCGGTTAATGGCCAGCCCATTGAGTACGGGCAGGAACTGTTTGCGATACGGCCGAAGAAGTGAGGCTGGAAATTCAGGGCGCGCAACATGCGCGCCTTTTTGCGTTTATTCAGGCGGCTGGCCGGAAGCCGGACTGCGTCCGGCGGACGACCGAAGGCGGCCGTCCCCACACAAGCCGAAAATGGCTCCGGCAGGCGAGAGGCCAGAGAAGCTAGGAGCCAAAGGCTAAGAGCCAAGAGCCAAAAGCTGAATTTCATGTTCAAGAAAATTCTGATTGCCAATCGCGGAGAAATTGCGCTGCGCGTGATTTGCGCGTGCAAGGAACTGGGCATCCGCACGGTCGCCATCTACAGCGAGGCGGACCGGAATTCGCTGCCTGTCCGCTTTGCCGACGAGGCGATTTGTATCGGGCCACCGCAACTGGCGCTGAGTTACCTCAATATTCCCGCGGTGATCAGTGCGGCGGAGATCGCGAACGTTGAGGCGATTCATCCCGGCTACGGGCTGCTCGCCGAGAACGCCAACTTTGCCGAAGTGTGCGAGACCAGTGGCATCAAGTTTATCGGGCCGCGGCCGGAGGTGACGCGCCTGATGGGCGAGAAGGAAAAGGCGCGGGCGGCGATGAAGCGGGCGGGCGTGCCGATTCTGCCGGGGTCGGAAGGAATCATTGCTTCGGACGGTGAAGCGGTCGAGTGGGCGAGGCAGGTTGGATTTCCGGTCATCGTGAAAGCATCGGCCGGGGGCGGCGGACGTGGCATGCGCATCGTCCGCAACGAAGAGGAATTGCCGGGGCTGTTCAGGGCGGCGCAGGCGGAGGCCGCCGGAGCGTTCGGCAACGGCGATCTCTACATGGAGAAGTACGTCGAGCATCCGCGGCACATTGAGTTTCAGGTGCTCGCCGATGAGCACGGAAACGTGGTGAGCCTGGGTGAGCGCGAATGCTCGATCCAGCGGCGGCATCAGAAGTTGCTGGAGGAGTCGCCCTCGACGCAGGTCACGCCGGAGCTGCGCGACCAGATCGGCGGGGTGCTGTGCAAGTCGCTGGCGGCGATCGGGTACACGAACGCGGGGACGATCGAGTTCCTCATGGATCAGGAACGGCGGCTGCATTTCATCGAGATGAATACACGCATCCAGGTGGAACATCCCGTGACGGAGATGGTCACCGATGTCGACCTGGTGAAGAGCCAGATCATGATTGCGGCTGGGGCGAATATGCGGGACGTGCTGCTGGGTCCGGTGGTGCACCGCGGACATTCCATCGAGTGCCGGATCAATGCCGAGCATCCGGAGAAGTTCACGCCGTCAGCAGGGAAGATCACCGCGTTTCATCCTCCGGGTGGGACGGGGGTGCGCGTGGATACGGCGGCGTACGCCGAGGGAGTGATTCCGCCGTATTATGACTCGCTGATCGCCAAGCTGATCGTGCGCGCCAAAGACCGCAACGAGGCCGTGTCCCGCATGGCGCGGGCGCTGGAGATGTTTATTGTCGAGGGCGTGTACACGACCATTCCGTTGCACCGCAAGATTCTGGCGGATGAGGACTTCCGGGCGGGCAAGATTGATACGGGGTTTATTGAGCGGTTCCTGAAGCAGAACGGAATCTAGGTTCCTGCTTTCCGGGAGACGAGTGATGGTGAGTCGACTCTCCAGAATGGGACGCGTGATAGCGAGCGGTGTCGCTTTCGCGCTGTTCTCGGTTCCCTGCGTCGCCCAGGCGAAGGCCACGGCACCGAACGTCAGGGCGGCCAATATTGGGCATGGGATTGTTCTCCATTATGTGGATCAGGGCGCAGGCACACCCGTCGTCTTTGTCCACGGCTCTCTAAGCGACGGCGGTTATTGGGCGGACCAGATTGGCCCGTTTGCCGAGCACTATCGGGCAGTTGCGTACAGCAGACGCTACAACTATCCGAATGCGAACCCAGACCGCGTCGGTTATTCCGCCGTCGTGGATGCGGAAGACCTGGCGGCGTTCATCCGCGTCCTGCACCTCGGCAAGGTCGTAGTAGTCGGTCATTCGTACGGCGCTCTGACTGCCCTGTTTCTGGCGGCGCAACATCGGGAAATGGTTCGCGCCCTGGTACTTGCCGAACCGCCTGCCGTATCTCTCCTGCGTCATCTGCCCGGCGACCGAGCCCAGGCTGGGAAAGATGCGTTTGATGATATCCAACGTCGAATGGTCGAGCCTATGCAGGAAGCTTTTCGCCGAGGTGACCGCGATTCTGGGATCGCGGTGTTTATCGATTACGTCTTTAACGATCCGCACGCTTGGGACAAGATGGCTGCTTCGTCTCGCCAGGAAACACTCCGCGATGCGCATGAATGGGATGTCATGATGACCAAGGGAACGCTATTTCCCGATATCCAGCCCAGTACAATTCGACAAATCACAGTGCCGACTCTAGTGCTCTCAGGTGCCAAGTCGTACGCATTTCTCGCCCTGATAACCGAAGCACTGGTGCAACTGCTTCCGAACCGACAAAACATCGTGTTACCAGATGCGGGCCACCAAATGTGGTATCAAGATCCCGAGGTATGCCGGGCGGACGTTGAGGCATTTCTTGCCCATGCCGGAATCCAATAAGCCATGGGACCTTCCAGGATCGCAAACGGATGATCCAACTTCCTCGCCTGTATTGCATTGTTGACTCTGCGTTTCTACCGACCACAGAAGAGTTGCTCGGCTACGTCGAGGCGCTAGCTGCGGGCGGTTGCACGCTACTGCAGTACCGCAACAAGAGCGGGAATGCGCGCGTAATGCTGGAGCAGGCCCGGTGGTTGAAGGAGCATGTCGGCTCCCACCCTAACGTCGCAAAAAACGCGACGTTAGGATGGGGCACCGAGGATTCCGTGCAGCTCATCATGAATGACCGCGCCGACCTGTGCCTGGCGGCTGATTTTGACGGCGTGCATGTTGGGCAGGATGATCTGTCGCCCGAGTCCGTGCGCGCAATCATCGGGCCGGAACGCTGGCTGGGAGTATCCACTCATACTCCCGAGCAACTGCACGAGGCTGATCTTACTTCCGCGGACTATCTTGCTATTGGACCTGTGTTCGCCACTTCCAGCAAAGAGAGGCCTGACCCGGTCGTTGGCTTGGATGGTGTGCGGCGGGCACGGGCGTTGACGCGGAAACCTCTAGTGGCGATTGGCGGGATTACGCGGGCGAATGCGGCATTGGTGATTGAGGCTGGGGCCGATTCCGTGGCGGTGATATCTGATCTGTTACGGGAGCCGCGCAAATCAGCAGAGGAATTTTTCCGCATCTTGAGGTAAAGTTCTCAGGCATTGCGAGTATTCGCTTTTCGCTTGTCATCCCGAGCGAAGCGAAGGAGCTATGCAGTTTGCCGGCGGTAGTGATGGTGCCGGTGAACTGCACAGGTCCTTCATCGGGCAAAAGGCGCCCTCCTCAGGAGGACAAAGCGAGTGGCTGACGACCGAAGGCTAACGACCAACGACCGACGACAAGGAGTGAGCCCTGAGCACACCGACAACGACTGCGGCACGCAGCGACTGGGACATTCATAGTCATCAGGATCAGGAACTGGTCAAGGGGCTGGGTCTGACCAGCGCCACCATGCTGGTTATGGGGTCGATGATCGGCTCCGGCATCTTTATTGTGTCCGCCGAAATTGCCCGCGAGGGGGATTCGCCGGCAATCCTGATTGGCGCCTGGGCCGTGGCCGGGTTCATGACGATTGTGGCTGCGCTGAGCTACGGCGAGTTGGCAGCCATGATGCCGCGGGCCGGGGGGCAGTATGTTTATCTGCGCGAGGCGCTGGGGCCGCTCTGGGGATTCCTCTACGGCTGGACGTTGTTTTTGGTTATTCAGACTGGGACTATCGCCGCGGTGGGCGTTGCCTTCGGCAAGTTTCTTGGAGTTTTCTTTCCCTCAATTTCTTCGACCCACTGGATTCTCCACTTGTGGAAAGTACCGCCCATTCCGATCGGGCCAATGGTACTGGGGAACATGGATGTGGGCATCAATACCCAGAACCTGATGGCGATCCTGCTGGTGATTTTTCTGTCGGTGGTGAATATCTTTGGAGTGAAGACGGGGGCAGCGATTCAGAATGTTTTCACCGTGGCCAAAGTCTCGGCGCTGCTGGGGTTGGCTTTGGTTGGCCTGGCGATTGGACGCAATGCGCAGGCGCTGGCGGCGAACTTCGGCGCCAACTTCTGGCATAACGCCGGGCTTAGCGCGCAGCATGCAGTACAGGTGGGCGTAGGCGGGCCTGTTGTGATGGTGGGAACGCTGACGATTCTGGCCGTGGCGCAGGTGGGAACATTGTTCTCGGCCGATGCGTGGAATAACGTGACGTTCACCGCTGGAGAAGTGAAGAATCCGAGCCGCAACCTTCCACTGTCGCTGGCGATGGGAACCGGCGTGGTGATCGCGCTCTACATCGCGTGCAATTTTATCTATTTGAGCGCGCTCCCGCTGGACGGCGCCGAGGGTGGGACGACGATTCTGGCGCGCGGGATCAAGCACGCGTCCGAAGACCGCGTTGGTACTGCGGTCATGACCCAGATGCTGGGCCCTGTGGGCGGACTGCTGATGGCGGCGGCGATTATGGTTTCCGGCTTCGGCTGCGCGAACGGATTGATTCTTTCCGGAGCGCGCGTGTATTACGCCATGGCCAAAGACGGACTGTTTTTCCGCAACGTCGCGAAGTTGCATCCTACTTACAAGACGCCGGCAGTTTCGCTAATGGTACAGATGGTGTGGACCTGCGTGCTGTGCATTTCGGGCAGCTACGGGCAGCTTCTCGACTACATTATTTTTGCCGTGCTCGTGTTCTACATCTTGACGATTGTTGGTTTGTTTGTGCTGCGGCGGACGCATCCCGACGCCGAAAGGCCTTACCGGGCGGTGGGGTATCCAGTGCTGCCGGCGATTTATATTGTGATGGCTTTATTCATTGATGTCGTATTATTGCGCTACAAGCCGCAGTTCACGTGGCCGGGGCTGATTGTGGTCCTGCTGGGGATTCCGGTTTATTATGCGTGGTCGCGGAGTGCCAGCCTGAGCGCGAGTGGGAGGTCCGATGCCTAGCGTTACTGTTGAGGAACAAACCAAACGCATGCCAAATCTGCTGGCCACAAAGCCGCTGAATCTGCTGATGGAAGAAGCCCGCGAGACGGGCGAGCATAGCCTCAAACGGACCTTGGGAGTATTCCAGCTCACAGCGCTCGGCGTAGGTGCGATCATCGGCGCCGGCATTTTTGTCATGGTCGGGCTGGGCGCGCAGTACGCCGGTCCGGGACTCACGATGTCCTTCGTATTGTCGGGGCTGGGATGCGCGTTTGCCGGTCTGTGTTATGCCGAGTTCGCGGCCATGATTCCGCTGGCGGGCAGCGCCTACACCTACGCCTATGCCACGCTCGGCGAACTGCTGGCCTGGATCATCGGCTGGGACCTGACGCTCGAGTACGCCATGGGAGCCAGCACGGTGTCTTCCGGCTGGTCGAACCACTTCATCGAACTGCTGAATATCTTCCATATCAAGATGCCGCTGTGGCTGGCCTACGATCACTGGACAGCATTGAAGACCGCGGAGAATATTGTCGCCAGGCAGATTGCACAGGCCTCGGATCCCACCTTGGTGTCCGGGTCGCAAGCGTTTCTCGACAAGGTGACCGCGCTTGTGGCGGCACAGTCGCCGGATTTGTTGCAACGGTCGCACGAACTGCTGGGCGCACCGCACATGTTCGGGATGGAGATCGGCTTCAACCTCCCGGCCTTCATCATTGCGCTGGTGATCACAACGATTCTCGTGATCGGCATCAAAGAAAGCGCGAGATTCAACACCGCGATCGTCGCGATTAAGGTGTCGGTGGTGCTATTCGTCATCGCGTTAGGCGCGCGCTACATCAACACTTCGAACTGGGGCACGGATTGGCACTCGTACGCGCCCAACGGTTTCGCGGGAATCGGAGCGGGGGCGGCGTACATTTTCTTCGCCTACATTGGATTCGACGCGGTTTCGACGACAGCGCAGGAAGCCAAGAATCCGCAACGTGACCTGCCCATCGGCATGATCGCTTCGCTGGCCATCTGCACCGTTTTGTATATTGCGGTGGCGGGCGTCCTGACGGGGATGGTGCATTGGCAGCAGATCAATATCGAGGCGCCGGTCGCGCGCGCATTTCTGGACCGCGGGCTGAACACGGCTTCGCACATCATTACTCTGGGTGCTCTCGCGGGACTGACAAGCGTGATGCTGGTCATGCTTCTTGGACAGACGCGCGTTCTCTATTCGATGGCCAATGATGGGCTGCTGCCGAAGAAGTTCTTCGCCGCCGTCCATCCCAAGTTCCGCACGCCGTGGAAGAACACGATTCTTGTAGGGTTGCTGGCAGCGATCGTCGGCAGCGTGACTCCGATCGACGACATCGGCAAGATGGTGAACATTGGAACCCTCCTGGCGTTTGTCATCGTCTCCGTTTCGGTGCTGGTGTTGCGGCGTACCAATCCCAACCAGCCGCGGCCCTTCCGTACGCCGTGGGTGCCTGTGATCCCGATACTCGGGGTCATCTCCAATGGCTACATGATGTACAAGCTCGGATGGGTGAACTGGGCCCGGCTGATTATCTGGCTCGTGATTGGGTTGGTGGTGTATTTCACATACGGCCAGAAGCACAGCCGCGTGCAGGCGATTGCTGCTGGCAATCCTCCGAAGGCATGACCGGCGTAAAAGGAGTGTCAGGCTCTCCGCACTGCGCGGGGGGCCTTTTTGTTTTATAGTCGGTGGTCGGCGGAGCGGTTGCCTCAGGGGCTAAAGCCTGAGTTTTTGGGGAGCACGATCGGCAGGACTGAAGTCGTGCCCTTCCCAAGACCGCAGACGAGACCAGCCATTTTCGATGAAAGCCTTCCGCAACCTCCGGACGATCGGCGCGCTACTTCTGTTGGTCACGGTGGTAGGTACTGCGGGTTATCACTACATCGAAGGCTGGCCATGGTTTGACGGCTTCTACATGGTGGTGACGACTCTAACCACCATTGGGTATCAGGAAGTGCATCCGCTGTCGCACGCGGGGCGCATCTTCAACGTGTTTGTGATTCTGGCGGGCGTGTCACTACTGGCGTTGTTAGTCGGGGTGCTTAGCGAGGCTTTGCTAGAATTCGAGCTGCAAAGCTTCTTCGGAAGGCGGCGCATGGATCGCGAAATCGGACGCCTCGACTGCCACTACATCATCTGCGGCATGGGGCGGGTGGGACGGAGCGTGGCGCGGGAGTTGGCGCGGAAGCCGGTGCCGTTTGTGATTATCGAGAGTGCCGACGCCAAGCGCCAGCGCTACGCTGACGAAAACTGGCTGGTCGTGGCCGGAGACGCTACGTTGGAGGCAACGCTGCGCCAGGCGCAGATCGAGCGGGCGCGCGGGTTGATTGCAGCGACCACCACCGACGCTACCAATCTTTACATCGTGCTCACGGCGCGCGGGTTGAATCCACATCTAAAGATCATTGCGCGAGCCAGCGAAGACACCGCCGAGAAACATCTGCTCACGGCAGGCGCCGACTCGGTGGTGTCTCCTTATTCTTTTGCAGGTCAGCGAATCGCGCAATCGCTGTTGCGCCCGAATGTGGTCAGCTTTCTCGATACCGCGACCACCCATCTCGGGATCGACCTGGAGATCGGCGAAATTCAGATCACCGGGAGTTCCGTGTTCGCGGGCAAGACGATTGAGAGTTCGCGCATCCGGCAGGAACGGGGAGTGATTGTGCTGGCCATCAAGCGGCGCGAGGGGATGCGCTTCAATCCCGCGCCCGATGAGCGAATTGAGCCCGACGATTGCCTGATCGCCATGGGCGAGCCCGCGCAATTGCGGCGGCTCGAGCAGACGGCTGCGTCCTCATGAAAACCGCCTTCCGGGAAATCGGTATCGCATGAAGATCGTGACTGCCGCCGAAATGCGCGCCATCGACCGCGCCACCAGCGAGCGCTTTGGAGTGCCTTCTCTCACCTTGATGGAAAATGCGGGCGCAGCCGTGGCGGAGCATGTGCTGGCGCATCATGGCGCGGCGCGGAAGGTTGTCGTTTTCTGCGGCAAGGGCAATAACGGCGGCGACGGCTTTGTGGCGGCACGACGGCTGCATCAGAAAGGGAAGACGGTTCAGGTCATCCTGCTGACGGACCCGGCGGAACTGAAGGGAGATGCGGCGGCGATGTATGGCAAGCTGCCGGTGGCGGCGATCATCGTTCATTCCAGCGAAGAGTTGAAGAGCGATCGCGTGCGGTTGTCCTTACCCGCGGATGTGTATTTGGATGCGATTCTCGGCACTGGCTTCAAGCCACCAGTCACTGGCCTTTACGCCGAGGCGATCACGACGCTAAATGCGGCGCCAGGGCCGGTAATTGCGGTCGACATTCCTTCCGGTGCCGATGCCGACGCGATGGGACCCCAGAAGGGAATCATCGCGCGGGCGGATTCCATCATTACTTTCACGGCGGCGCGTCCGGCGCATGTGTTCAGTTTGCTGACGGACGGGCCGACTTTCGTCGCTGGGATCGGGTCGCCGGAGGAGGCGGTCGTTTCGTCGCTGCAACTCAACGTGATTACGGCGCGCGACTTCGCACGGCTAATTGATCAGCGTCCGGCGGAATCGAATAAAGGGAATTACGGACACGTGCTGGTGGTGGGAGGATCGCTCGGGAAGGCGGGCGCGGCGGCGATGGCAGGGATGTCGTCGCTGCGCGCAGGTGCCGGGCTGGCGACTGTGGCTACGCCGAAGTCGGTGCTCGCCACGGTGGCGGGATTTCATCCTGAGCTGATGACCGAGCCTTTGGTCGAAACCGCTGCAGGGACGATCTCCTCCGAGGCGGGTGAGCGGCTGGCGGACCTGGCGAAGGGAAAAAGCGTGCTGGCGATCGGTCCGGGGATTTCGCGTGACGCGGACACCGCAAGCTTGGTGCGCCGAGTGGTGACGGGGAGCCAAATGCCTACTGTTTTGGATGCCGACGGGCTGAACGCCTTCGAAGGCCACGTCGATGGGTTGAATGGCAAAGGCAGGCTGCTCGTGATTACTCCGCATCCGGGCGAAATGGCGCGGCTGGTCGGGTGTTCCACGGCTGATGTACAGAAAGACCGGTTAGGCGTGGCACGTCAGTTCGCTCGTGACCATGAATTGATTGTCGTGCTCAAGGGACACCGGACGCTGGCCGTTCCGCCGGATGGTGAGGCGTGGGTGAATGCGACGGGGAATCCGGGAATGTCAACCGGAGGCACGGGCGACATTCTCACGGGCATGGTGGCCGCTATGTTGGCGCAGAATCCGCACGACCCGCTGCTGGCGGTTTGTGCGGCGGTGCATCTGCATGGGCTGGCCGGCGACGTGATGCGCGAAAGTGTGGGCGAGCATTCGATGGTCGCGACCGACTTGCTGCGGGGATTGCCCGAGGCTTTCTGGCGAGGCCAGCGAACAGCGCGGGAGAAGTTTGTGCGTTGGGATGGGTAGCTTTTTGGATCCCTAACCGCCCTAACAGGTCCGACCTTCACAGGGCGTTCTCACCTTGCAGCATGATTCGTGTGAGAACTCCTCGCGAGGCCGCTGGTAGCGACAAGGCATGCGCGGGGTCCTTCGACTCCGCTAACACTTCGCCTTCGCGAAGTGTTAGCTGCGCTCAGGATGACCGAGGATCGTTATCGGGCAGAGGGCAGACGCACCGTTTTTCCCGATTGTGCCGAACGGCGCGCTGCGTCCAGGATTTCCGTCACAGTCACATTGGTTTCGAGCGACGATAGGCCATCTTCTTTCGCTCCATCGAGGATCACCGCCCGCAAGTACGAGAGCGAATTGTCATAGGGGGCGGGCACGGGTTTGGCTGCGATCTGCTCCTCCCGGTCTTCCCCCTTACGTCGAACCCGGACGTCGTCGCGCTTCACCGTAATCGCGTAGCCCGTCTGGCCGTACACTTCCATGTCTTTGCGGTCGAAAGGCCAGTTCCATGAGGCTTGCACGATGGCCTGCGCGCGCGGATACGTGAGGATGATCGTGGCCTCGTCGTCGACTCGCGAATAGATTTGCGGCTTGATCTGTTGGGCTACGGCGGTGACGCTTTCGGGGCGTTGGCCGTCCATGAGCCAGGTCATCAGGTCGGCGCCGTAGCATCCGAAGTCGAACAGGGCGCCGGCGCCGTTGAGTTTGGGATCGGTCAGCCACGCGAGAAACTCCGGTTCGACGCCGATCTCTTTGGGGCCGCTATGGCCATCGTGCACGACGACTTTGCGGATCTCGCCCAGGGCTCCCTCGTGAACCAGGTCGTACGCGGCGTGATTGCTGCGATACCACGAAGTCTCGTAGTTGACCAGAACATGTATCTTGGCGGCACGAGCGGCTTTTTCGATGGCCAGTGCGTCATCCAGGCCGACCGCCAGCGGCTTTTCCATCATGACGTGAATGCCGTGGCGGGCGGCGATCTCGACGATTCGGCGGTGGTCATATGTGTTGGTGTAGGCCAGCACCGCTTGCGGGTGGGTTTTGGCAATCATGTCCTCAAGGTCAGTGAATAGCGCGGATTGATCGAAGCCGTAGCGGGTTGCCGCCTGGGAAAGCAGTTGGCGGTCGGGTTCGGCGATGCCGACGATCTCGATCTCCGGGCTGTGCCGTGATTGCTCGAGGAAACCGTGCACGTGTCCGTGAACCAGGCCAACGATGCCGACTCGCAGTGGAGGCCGTGGGGGCGAGGTTTGCGCGTAGGAGAGGATGGCGGCGAACAGGACCGGGAGAATGGGGAGGGTCGTAAGGCGAATCATGAGGTTCCTCGAAAACTCAGGCAGTTTCAGTCACACATGGTACATTGCGCGACTTTGCCGACGAGAGCTATCGTTCGAATTCGATCGTGCGGGCTGTACCCTGGGACATTATCCAATCAGTAAACACGCGCTAAACGGTTCAGATGGCAGGGGATCGGTATCAACAGTTCAGGCTTGCGGTGCGGTTTTCGGACGAGGGGCTTCAGTAATCTATTACTCGACGGGCGCTAGTGCGATAGTACAACAGACCTATGACACACTTCCCCCAACCGCACCCTTCGCGGCGCGCGGCTCGTGTCCAGCTGGGCGATTCTGTTCTGGCTGCGATTCGGCTTGAAGATGGACGGCGCGCAAAAGCTAAACTCCAAACCATCTCGGCTACTGGCGGCCTCCTGAATCTGCCCCAATCGCTGGGGCAGGGCGATTTCGTCGAAGTCGCGTTCCAGACGCAGGCTGGACCGGTGCACGGCATGGCCGAAGTCCTGAGCCCGATGCGGAAGACGCTCGACGGAGTACTCCAGCCATTCCGCTTTGTTGCGCTCGAGGACGAAGACCATCGCCGGCTGCGCACCACGCTCGAGCATGTGGCCGAACGCAGTGTGCTCGGCGTCAAGACGAGCGCATTTTCCTGAGCAAGCGGCAGTATGCCGGCCGGAGCGGGCAAATGCTCTCGCTATACTGGTTCTGTGCGGAACCAGACCAAGCGCGAACAGCACAGAGACATTCTGCGTGAGGCACTGACTCATTCGGCTGAGGAGACGATCGCCTTCGGGCGCACTCTGAGCGCATTGCTCACGTCGCCGATGCTGGTGTTGCTGCGCGGAGATCTGGGCGCGGGCAAGACTACGCTGGTCAAGGGAATCGCGGCGGCGTTCGAAGCGGCCGCGGAGGAAGACGTCACCAGTCCCACTTTTACGCTGGTGCATGAATATCGCGGGCCACGCGCCAACCTGTATCACATCGATCTCTACCGCATCGACACGCCGCGCGAACTGGAGACGCTTGGACTGGACGACCTGTGGTCCGACGACAGCATTCTGCTGATCGAGTGGGGAGAGAAATTTCCGCGGCTGTTGCGCGAGCGGGACGTAGAGATTTCTCTGGAGCGGGAAGGGGAGAGCCAGCGCAGGATTCGGGTAACAACGTAGTCGCCTCCGGAATCCTCGGAAAAGCCAGATCAGGAACCTCAACCTTCTGAGGAGATTGTGGCGAGCACCCGGCTTCAACCGGATTGACGCATACAACGAAAAGCGGTCAAACTCATTCCAATAGATCGCACAGAGTCGGGGGCCCCGATTACGGCAAGGAGTAGTGTTCGAGGGTGATCTTTTTTCGAAAAGTCGACGCGAGATCGTGCCGGCGCTCCCTCTGCCAGGCCTCTGTTCGTTCAGCAATTTGGGCGAAGGCTCTTTTTCTCGCCGGTCTTCTTGTGCCTGGATGGATTGCGTTTGGGCAAGCTTCCGGGCAAGACCTCCAGACTAACGAACAACAAAAAAGTGTTCACGGTACCGTAATCAACGCCGCTACCCACGCTCCCATAGCTCGTGCACTCGTCTATTCGCTCGACAATCGCTTCGCGATGCTGACCGATAGCGAGGGGCGCTTTGAATTTTCTCTGCCGAAAGAAGACAGCCAAGAAGAGAGCGGCGCCCTTGCACCCGGATCTTATATCGTGTCGTCTTTTGGACCTGCGACGAACCGGCTTGGGCTGATGGCGCGGAAACCAGGATTCCTCGATGATCGGAAAGAGAGTAGCGAGATCGAAGCCTCTCGGGGGAATGAGATCACGATCTCTCTGATGCCCGAAGCCTTGATCAAGGGCCGAGTCACTCTCTCGACGAATGATCCGGCTACAGGGGTTAGCGTTCAGCTTTTCTTGAGGGAATTGCACGACGGTCTGCCGCGATGGGTGCCGGGGCCGTCGGCACGAGCGAATTCGGCCGGAGAATTTCGTTTTGCCGAGTTGCCGGCGGGTTCGTACAAATTGCTGACGCACGAACTAATGGACAACGATCCGGTTGGAACGGTCCCAGGGGGACAACTCTATGGTTTTCCGCCCGTCTATTATCCGGGCGCGGCAGACTTTGCCGCCGCCGCTCCGATCGAACTCTTGGCCGGACAGACGATTGAGGCAGACTTGTCTCTGACCCGCCAGCCATATTATGACGTGAGGATTCCGGTCGCGAATGGGGAAATGAACGGACTGAGTGTTCAGGTATATCCCCAGGGCCACAGGGCGCCAGGGTATTCGTTGGGTTACAACGGGGCAGAGCACAGAATCGAAGGTTTGTTGCCCAACGGCAACTATGTTGTAGAAGGCGAAGTCATTGGTACAGATTCGGCGGCAGGTACGGTCAACATCAAGGTTGCCGGGGGTCCGGTGGCTGGGCCAACCATGACGCTCATTCCAAACGGTTCGATCAGCGTGGATGTAAAGGAAGAATTTAGTGACACAAAGTGGAACGGCTCAACGAGTTGGAGCGATGGGCGACACACCTTCTCGTCCCATGGCGCCCGCGCATACTTGCAAGTGACAGCTGAAACGGCGGACGATTCTGTGCAACCCAGAATGGGGTCCCTTCGTCCGCCGACGAGGCCGAATGACAATTCTCTGGTCCTGGAGAATCTGCCGCCCGGGCGGTATTGGCTGCGACTCAGTACGAGTCGTGGGTACGTAGCGGCGGCAACGATGGGAACCACCGATCTGCTGCGTGAGCCGATGGTGGTCGCGCCGGGCTCGAATACGACGATTGAGATCAAGATGCGCGACGACGGGGCGGAACTGGAAGGTACTCTGGGGAACCTGAGTGCCGAGTCGTCAATGGCTGGAGGGGCCCTATCTACAGGTTTGTATTTGCCGAAAGCCTGGGTGTATTGCGTTCCTTTGCCGGACAGCGCGGGACAGTTTCAGCAACTGGGGGTATCGGCTGACGGAACATTTACGTCTCCGATGTTGACGCCGGGAGATTACCGTGTACTGGCGTTCGCCACGCAACAACCGAACCTTCCCTATCGTGATCCGGAGTCGATGCGGGCTTACGAGAGCAAGGGACCGGTGATTCACCTCGCTGCCGGGCAGAAAGCGAACGTTCAGCTGCAATTGATCGCAAACAGCGAGTAGACCAGGAACAACGATGGCGTTTTGTCGTGCCCCGAGAATCACGGCCCTGTTGACGACGATTCTTCTTTCGATCGCCGTACCACAATCCACCGTGGCGCAAGAGGCAAAAACCTCGCGAACGGCAGGTGCCGGGGACACCCATCGGGTTGCCGGAACGGTCGTAAGCAAAACCGATGGGCATCTGCTGACTAACGTACGCGTGACTGTAACCGACACGAAGAATCCTAAGAAGGTCGAATCTGTGGTTACATCGGAGGACGGCAAGTATGAGTTCAACGGGCTGCCCGCGGGTAAGTACTCGTTGTCAGCCAGAAAGCGAGGATTCATCTCCGCCGCGTACGACCAGCATGAGCAGTTTTCGACCGCGATTGTTACCGGAGCCGGACTGGACACCGAAACTCTGGTACTCAGGCTTGCGCCTGATGCGGTGCTCACGGGCAAAGTCCTGGACGAAGCAGGGGAGCCGGTTCGACACGCCACGGTGACCGTGTATTTCGACGATCATGCGCAAGGCGTAAGCCAGATTCACCCGTTTCGAAACGCCCAGACCGACGACTTAGGAGTTTTCGAGATCACGCCGCTTAGGCCCGGCACCTACTTCTTGTCGGTGCGCGCCAAGCCGTGGTACGCCATTCATCGTTTCTCCGACGCCACGAATTCCACTGGCCAAGCGATCGATCGATCTTTTGACGTGGCCTATCCTCTGACTTACTACCCGGATGTCACGGATGCTGACACTGCGCAGCCGATTGCCATTCAGGGTGGTGAGCGCCTGCAAGTGGATATTCACCTGAACCCGGTCGCGGCTCTACGCCTGACCTTCCGGGTGCCCGGCAGCGAGAACAACGGATACCCGAATCCGCAACTGGAACAATCTGCTTTTGATGGCGCCACCGCTGCCGAGATCGATGGTGTGCGCATGGTTTCGCCGGGAATCTGGGAGCTGACGGGCATTCCTGCCGGCCGCTACAATATCCGAACCCAGGGCCCCGAGGGAGGTCGGCTGACGAATGGAGTGGACCTCAGCAAAGATGGAGAGGAGGTTGACACATCCAAGGCTGACGCCTTCAGCAGCGTCAAAGTGCGGGTAGAGGTGCCGGGTGAGAGCTCGGTTCCAAAGGAACTCGCAGTCGGGCTGCGCTCAGGAAGCCGGTCGATCGCAGGCTGGCAGACGGTAGATTCCAAAGGCGAGGCGGAACTCCAGAACATTCCGGCCGGCAGCTACGAGTTTCTGGTGTGGAGTAATAGAAAACGTTATTCGATCGCGCATGTTGCTGCCGATGGTGCCGAGGTTTCGGGCCGCGTCCTGATCCTGACTCCGGGCGCTGCATCGTCTGTTTCGCTGAGACTCGTGGCTGGCAACGTCGAGGTACAAGGGATTGCGAAAAAGTCCGGTAAAGGTTTTGCTGGAGCCATGGTGGTCCTGGTTCCGGACGAACCTAAAGGAAACCACGATCTATTTCGGCGCGATCAAAGCGATCTGGATGGTACTTTCAGCTTGCCCGGCATTGTCCCAGGCTCCTATACGGTTCTAGCGATTGAGAACGGTTGGGATCTGGACTGGTCAAAGCCCGAGGTGATCGCGGCTTTTGTGAAGCATGGCAAAAAGATTGAGGTAGGCACTAACGGAACTCAGACTCTGAAGCTTCCCGACTCGGTTGAAGTTCAATCGAAGTAGAGTAAACACCCGTACCTGGCCGTGCGTTTTGCTTAAGGGTAAACTTCAGTCCATCGTTTTTGATCGCTACGCGGGAACCCCAAGCGAGTCAACCAACGCTATTCATGATGGCGAAAGCCGTAGCTGCCATCAGAGCGGCTGCGGGGATGGTGACGATCCAGGCCCACACGATGCGGCCAGCAACTCCCCAACGAACGGCGGACAGGCGGTGAACGGCGCCGACTCCTACGATGGCCCCCGTGATGGTGTGCGTGGTGCTGACGGGAATGCCCGCCAGGGCGGTGGCGAACAGAGTGATGGCGCCGGCGGTTTCGGCACAAAACCCGCCAACGGGTTTGAGCTTGGTGATTCTCTGGCCCATGGTTTTTACGATGCGCCAACCGCCGAGGTAGGTTCCGGCGGCGATGGCGGCATGGGCGGCAAGAATGATGGGCCAGCGCAGATGACCCCAGCTTCCCAGCATGTCGGACTTGCTCATAAATCCGCCGGTGTAGAGCGCACCGGCGATGATCCCCATGGTCTTTTGGGCGTCGTTGGCGCCGTGACCCAGACTATAGGCGGCGGCGGAGAGCAACTGCAGCCTGCGGAATAATCGGTCGACAGGCTGTGGCGCCGAGCGGCGGAAGATCCAATAGACCGATAACATGAAGATGAATCCGAGAACCAGGCCGATTATGGGCGCGACGACGATGAAAATGAGCGTCTTGTACCAGCCCTGAGGAATGATGACCGAAAAAATCGAGGCGACGCCGTGATGCAATGCGGCATTCGCCATGGCCGCCCCGGCGTAGCCGCCGATCAGCGCGTGAGAGGACGACGTGGGCAGGCCCCACCACCAGGTGAAGAGATCCCAGACGATGGCGCCAAACAGACCGGCGAGGACTACGTACTGGTCGACGAACTCCAGGTAAATCATGCCGCTGCCGATTGTCTTGGCGACGGCAGTGCCCAGGAAGAAAGCAGCGAGAAAGTTAAAAGCTGCCGCCCACAAGACGGCGAGCCTGGGAGACAGGACTCGAGTGGAAACGACGGTGGCGATGCTGTTCGCCGAATCGTGGAACCCATTCACGAAATCGAAGATCAATGCTACGAGGATCGTAATCAGGACAAGCAGGACGTCGGTACGCACCGGAACGCTGGGCCTCCACACCTTTTCTTAACGGCAGTTGCACAACTAGGCGCTTTTCAGGACGATGGCCTCGAGCACGTTGGCGGCGTCCTCGGCCTTGTCCGTGGCCATCTCCAAGACCTCGTAAAGTTCCTTGAGTTTGATGAGCTTGATGGGGTTTTTTTCATGCTCAAACAAGCCGGCAATCGCCTTCCGACTGAGGTGGTCGGCCACGTCTTCCAAGCGGTTGACCTCCTCACAATGACTCATGACCGCGCCATTTTTTTCGAGTAAGGATACGCCGCGCGCCAGTTCCTCGCTCTGGAGCACAATCAGGCCCGCGAGTTCGGCCGCTGCGGGAGGAGGTTCGGTGATTTTGTACATCACCAGTCGGTTGGCGGCGGCGTTGGTGAAGTCGAGGACATCATCAAGGGAGGATGCGAGCTTGTGAATGTCTTCGCGGTCGAACGGGGTGATAAAGCTCTGATTGAGTTTGGTAATGATCGCGTGAGTGGCCCGGTCGCCCTTATGCTCGATAGCCTGGACCTGCTCGACGCGCATGTGGAGGTCGCGGGGATCTTCGAGGATGCTGCGGAGAAGCTTGGCTCCGTCAGTAAGGTAGCCGGAGAGTTCGGCGAAGAGTTCGAAGAACTTGGAATCATGTGGAATCAGACGCACACTACTTCCCCTTGTTCGGAATTTGGATGCCAGCAGAGACGACAGCGGAAGAACGGTCTCTTGCTCTGCCAATCGATCGAGGCATGGGGCATGTGAAGGAAACAGCGAGTATACCGCATGGTCGGCAGTTTGTTGCGAGAACAATGACTTTAGCAAGGCCCGCGACGGCCGGCAGGATCCCGGTGCGCTTTTCAGAAGCCCATGATTCAGAATCCCATGATGTTGTAGCCGCAGTCTACGTAGATGACTTCGCCGGTGATGCCGCTTGAGGCATCGGAGGCGAGGAAGACGCCGGTGCTACCGACTTCTTCAATCTCCACGCGGCGGCCCAGGGGAGCGCGCTCCTCGTGTTCGCGGAGCATCTCTCCGAAGCCTGCAATGCCGCGGGCAGCAAGAGTTTTTATGGGGCCGGCGGAGATCGCATTGACTCGAATCCGTGACTTGCCCAGTTCGTAAGCCAAGTACCGTACGGTGCACTCGAGACCAGCCTTGGCTACGGCCATCACGTTGTAGCGGGGCACCACTTTTTCCGCGGCGTAGTAAGTCATGGTGACGATGGAGCCTCCCTCTGCCATGAGGGGAACGGCAGCGCGCGCGACAGCGATGAGGGAATAGACGCTGACATCGAGCGCGGCGCGGAAGCCTTCGCGCGTGGTGTTGACGAAGTCGCCTTTGAGTTCCTCCGCGGGGGCGTAGGCAACCGAGTGCACCAGCGCGTGCAGTTTGCCGTGGCGCTCTTTCAGCGTGGCGAAGAGGCGGGCAATTTCGTCGTCCTTGGAAACGTCGCACATGTAGGCCTCGGCGCCGGGCAGGGACAGGATAAGATCCTTCGCTTCCTGTTCCAGGCGCTCGTTCTGGTAGGTGATGGCGAGTTTCATGCCGGCGGCGTGCAGTCCCTGGGCGATGGACCACGCGATCGAGCGCTTGTTGGCGACTCCAAAGACGACGGCGTTACGGCCCTGCAGGTCTGAGGACATAGGTGCTCCTGTGGATTGGAAAGAATAACAGCGGAGGGGGATTCTGGAAAATCCCCGGTGGAGCTTCGCTCAAGGAGACAGCCGAGGCGGCTGGGTCCACCTTGCTATTTTACTTTCCGGCTGCCTTGAGAGAATCCCGGGCAGCCTTGAAATTCGGAGCGAGCTTCAATGCTTCCTGCCACTCGGAGACCGCGAGATCCTTCTTTCCTTCTTTCTCGTAGACTTGGCCGAGGCGCCAGTGGGCGTTAGCCAGGCCGGGATCCCCGTCTTCCGGCCAGCGACTGAGATATTTTTTGAAGAAGCGCTCGGCTTCGTCGAGATTCTGTCCGCTGAGCAGGTCAGAGCGGGCAACACCGAAGTAGCCGGGGAGATAGTCGGCATCCACTTCGACCGCCTGCCGGAAAAGCGGCGGGGCCTCGGAATCCTTCTTCTCCTGAATGTAGAGGAAAGCCAGCTGAGTGTACGATTTGGCGCGCTTGGGATTGGCGGCGATCGCGGCCGTGTACTCTTGTTCCGCTTCGCCGAATTTTTTCTGATTGAGATCGATCGAAGCCATGGCGTAGTGGCCTTCTACCGGATCGAGAGCGGAGATCTGTTTGGCCTGCTCGACGGCCTTGTCGGCGCCGCCGCCGACAACCGAGGGGGCGCCCGCATAGAACTCGGCCAGATCCGCGCGTGCGGATATGCTCCTGGGGTCTTCGGCAACGGCTTGCTCGAATTCAGTTTTCATCTGGCGCGCCAGAGACATCTTTTTGAACATTCCCACTGAGTCGACCATGCCGCTCAGGGCATTTCCCAGCAAACGGTGATACTCCGACTTGTGGTCATCGAGCGCGATCGCTTTCTGCGCTTCCTCGGAGGCTTTTGCGAAGTCGCCGAAGGCGTAGAGAATCTGGCCGAGCAGAAAATGGGGTGCGGCGTTCTTAGGGTCGGCGGCGATGGTCTGTTGCAGTAGCGACTTGGCTTGATCCGCCGACGTTCTCGAGTGGACTAGGTTTCTGGCTTGGTCGAGGGAACTCGATTGCGCGACTACGTGCGGAGTTGTGACGCCGGCGATCAGCAGACCGGCAACCAGAATGAGCCGAATGCAGACATGGCTCGCGCCTCTGTGATCCATTCGCATGAGCTCTCCTTGAGATGATGAAGCGGGCCCGAACGTTGGACGTGCGACCGCGGCCCTAGTCCGCGGCAGAAACCTCGTTCACCGCCTCTGTGGTCGGCACCGGCCAGCTTGCCGCTACGAACGACAGGGCATAGACGCAGGCCAGGATGGCGAAGGCGAGCACCAGGCTCACCTTGTGCGCGACCGCGCCCACGCAGATAGCCAGGACAAGTTGCAGAAAGGTTCCGAAAAAATAGAAGGTATTCTGCACTCGTCCCATCAGATGCTTGGGGACCATTTCCATGAGGTTGGTGTTCATCGCCACGCCGCCGACGCCGCGCCCCGAACCCATGAGGAAGTACGTCAAAATGGCGAGCGCGAGGAATCCTGAAATCGGGGCGAATGCTACGCACACCGAGAGCAAAGCCATGGAGAAGGCAACCGCGCGGCGGCCGCCGAGCGCGGCAATCACTTGCGGAGCGTACAAGGCGCTGACAAATGCTCCGGTGCCCCATCCGGCATTGAGCCAGCCGTATCCCTTGGCGCCCGCGTGAAAGATGCGGTCGCTGAGTGAAGGCGTGACCACCACGCCGGTGACCATCGCACCCAGAAACAGCGCCCAGCTGATGCCGAGAAGAATTACAGCGCGGTGATCGCGGAGAAAATGCAAACCTTCTCGCATCTCGCGCCAGAAGCGCTCGAATTGATTTTCCGCCGCGATGATGTCGGCCCGCAATTCTTCCGGCCGCAACACGACCTGGCGTCCCTTGCGCACGGCGAAGTAACACAAGAAGGAGAGTACGTAGGTGGAGACGTCAATCAGCAGCACGCCGCCCAGGCCGACGTGGTCATAAATGAATCCGACGACGGCTCCAGCGATGAGGAATCCGCCTTGCACACCAGCGAGCAGAAGGGTGTTGGAGTGCACAAACTCGCTTCCGGGCGTGAGTTCCTGGATCAGGGCGGTAATCGTCGGCCAGAACATCCAGAAACCAGCGGCGACCAGCGTATTCATCAGGTAAAGCTGCCAGACCTGCACGCGGTGTTGAAACGCGAGGATGGCTACCGCCACGATGATCACGGCGCGCAAGGCGTCGAGCCACATGACCAGGCGGCGGCGATCTTCGCGGTCAATGATCACTCCGGTGAAAGGGAGCATCAGCATGGCCGGCAGGGTCTGGAGAACTGCGAACGTTCCCAGCGCCATTTCGGAATGCGTGGCTTTCAGGATGTACCAGGCCACGGCTGCCGAATTCATCCCGCTGCCCACCATCGAAATTACATTGGCGGCAAATACGAAACGCAACGGACGATGGCCGAGGATGGCACGCATCTTTCTACTCTAGCCGAGGACCGGAGAATTCACCACGGCCCGGAGACAGGGTGGAGACATTTCCGTGGGGGGTGTCTGGAGCGGGCACTCTTGCCCGCTTCTTCTCCACTGCCGGCAGAAGCGGGCAGGAGTGCCCGATCCACAGAGTGCCCGCTCCACACTTGCGTGGAGGCGCGTTCGGAGCTACGATTCGCCTGCTATCGAAAAATGAAGTGCTGGTCTCGCGTACGACGGAGGTCGGATATGAGACGGTGCGGTCTGCTGCTACGAGTTGCCCTCTTCTGGTCTTTCCCCCTTTGTTTCCTCACCGCGTCTGGTCTTCGCCTCAATGCCCAGGTCGACCGCATTGTGATCGCGGCCGGCACGGATGAAGATCACGCCTTGCAAGCCATCACCAACGAGCAGGACCCGCAGAAGAAGTTGGCGATGTTTGAGGAGTTCGTGAAGAATTTCTCATCGAACCCGGCGGCGGTTGCATACGGGAACTGGCAGATCTCACAGGCATACCAAGCCACGGGCGATCTGGCGAAGGCGCTCGACTACGGCGACAAAGCATTGGCCGGCTCTCCGCACAATCTGGACATTCTGGTGTCGCAAGCCAATGCGGCGCTGCAGGCCAAGAACAATGCCAAGCTGATCGACTACGCGGTAAAGGGCGGCGAGGTTTGCAGTTCCGTCGCGAAGCAGACCAAGCCTGAGGGCATGAGCGACGAAGAATTTGCCCGGAAGGTCAGCGACGATAAGAGCAACATCCAGAATAGCTGCGATTTTCTGGAGAGTTCAGGCTTCAATGTAATCGCCAGCGAAAATGATCCGAAGAGCCGCATGGCGGCCATCGAAAAATTTACCGCGGCGTTTCCGGATTCGAAGTTTTCGGACCAGGTTTCGAGTTATGCCATGTACACGCTCGGTCCGGGACAGTTGAACGATCCCGCGCGGTTGGTGGCGTTCGGGGAAAAGACGCTGGCGGCGAATCCGAATTCGTTGCCGGCTTTGCTGCTGCTGGGTAGCTACTACGTGGAGGACCCGAAGGCGGGGAGCATCGCGAAGGCCATCGCCTATTCGCAAAAGGCGATTGAGGTGGCGAAGCCGGACGCCCCCGATGCCGACAAATCACACAAAATGACGGCGGGGGTGGCGCATTCCACGATCGGCTATGCCTACCTGAAGCAGGAAAAGACACAAGCAGCGATTCCGGAGCTCAAGACGGCGGCGGGGTTGCTCAAAGGACAAGATGAATCGTCGTACGCCGTGGCGTTATATCGCCTGGGCTTCGCCTATGCCAAGCTGAACCGAACCACCGAGGCCCGCGACGTGCTCACCGAGGCAGTGAAAATTCAGGGTCCGCTGCAGAACATGTCGCAGGAGTTACTCACGAAAGTGAATGCTGCGCGGGCGAAGGGAAAGTAGGCGGCGATTACTTCGGGGGGGCAATCAATTCTTCGGACAGCGTCTTCGCCTTCCAGGCCAGCGTGTGGGCCTGCTCCGTGTCCCCGGCCGCGGTGGCTTTTTTCGATTGATCCATAAACTGGCGGATTTGCGTGACGATGTCCTTCTGGCTCGAACTGAGCTGCGTCCCATCGATTTTCTTGAGATTCGCATCCGTGGCGGCCAGCATCTGGTTGGCCGCGTCGCGTTGGTGAGAGGTGGCGTCGCCGCCCACCAACTGGATCGCCGTCTCTTCTGTGCTCCCCTGCTGAACAACGATCTTTGGAGGAGGACAATTGGTAGGAGGAGTAGCAGCAGGAGGTTTAGCCGCAGCGGTCGCGCTTCCGCTGGCGGACGAATCCGCGGGCGTCTTGGTCGGTGGGTCGGAGCTGGCTGGGGCCGACTTCGCGGCGGGCGCGGGGTCGCAGTCCGGTGGCCGCGCCCTCTTTCTGTAGTTTGGCTGCGCGCCTTTGTGCTGCTTGGGTGTGCTGGATGATTTAGGGGCAGGTTTTGGCGCTGCTGGCGTGGGCGGCGACGCAGGCGGATTCTGCTGCTGGGGATTCCCTTGCTCTTGGGTCGGGGCGGTGTCAGCCGGTTTGCTGGACTGCGCAGACTGCGGCGGTGCCTGGGCTTGTGGCGCTACCGAGAGGGCGAACCAAACGTTGAAAAGGATTACGGCCAGAGTCATACAGGGGGTCCCAAGTGGCCAAGGCAACTACCTAATGATTTTACCCCCTTTGAGGGCGGATCGCGTAC
Organism: uncultured Acidobacteriaceae bacterium; assembly: GCA_963719615.1. Taxonomy (GTDB): domain Bacteria; phylum Acidobacteriota; class Terriglobia; order Terriglobales; family Acidobacteriaceae; genus Sulfotelmatobacter. The sequence goes on from CAVRCR010000066.1 coordinate 114,729, forward strand.
GGAATGCTCCGATTTTGCGGGCTCGCGGACGATGACTGCATCTCTTAGAGCGATAACTTTGAGCACTGATCCGTTAACTCGCACGAGGTGAAATGGCGGCGTTGGCCACGTATTCCGGACTGGCTTCCGCGGCCGGTCCGGCCGCCGGGATGTGGAAGCGGAATGTGGTTCCAGTTCCCTCGACGGACTCAAATCCGACCGAGCCGTAGTGCCACTCCAGAATCTGGTATGTCTGGGCCAGCCCGATGCCGCTTCCTTCTTTCTTTGTCGTGAAGTAAAGTTCGAAGACTTTATCGTGCATTTCTCGCGGGATTCCGCCGCCCTGGTCGCTCACCTCCGCAACAATCACAGTGTCTTCGCGGCGGGCGGAGATGGTGAGGAGCCCCCCTTGGGGCATCGACTGAATTCCGTTGATGACGACGTTGAGGATGGCCTGTTTCATCAGATCGGTGTCGACTTTGACGGGTAAGCGCTGCTGGGTCAAATGGCGTTCAATGGTCACCCCATGTTGTTCAGCGTCAGGGGCGGCCAGTTGCGCCACGTCTTCAAGCAACCGGCGCAGGTCGATCTCCTCCAGGTGCAGGTCACGGGGACGGGTGAAATCGACGAGGGTCTGGACCACCCGATCGAGGCGGCGGATTTCGCTGTCGATGATGTTCATGTGGCGGCGGGTATCAGGTTCCTGGCTGGAAAGTTTGTCGCGCAGAAGCTGCAAATGAAGCACGATGGCGTTGATAGGATTTTTCACTTCGTGAGCAACGCCTCGGGTAAGGCGGCCGCTGGCGGAAAGCCGGCGCGACATTTCGATTTCGTCGCCGATGCGCCGGGCTGATTCGGTGTCTCGCATGATCAACAGTGCGCCGATCTGCGAATTCTTTTCCTGCACGAAGTCGAGGGACACCTGAAGGCGTTTTCCTCCAGCCGCGTCGAACTCGCGCTGCAACAGAGACCGGCGGCGTTCGAACGCATCGAGCAGTGTCGCGCCTAAGTGGGAATTGCGGTCGAAAACTTCATCAACCCGGCGCCCCAGCATTTCCCCTCGCGGGCGCCCCAGAAACGCCTCTACGGGCGCGCTGACCAGGACGACGCGAGAGTCGCGAGAAAAAAGCATCAGGCCATCCTGGAGCTTCGACATCAATTGGTCGACGTTGTCCTTGAGCGCGGAAAAAATCTCTTTGCTGTCGCGAATCTGGCGGCCCAGGTTGGCGATCTTCAACGACACCAGACCGTATTCGTCATGCGCCGAAGGATCGCCGGGAAGTTGACCGGCATCGCCGGCCGCCATGCTGTCGAGGTTCCGGCTTAATTCCCGCAGCGGGCCGAGGGCCAGATTGGAGATGCCTGCGGAAAGCAGAAACGACAGGAAAACGGAGGCTACTGAAAAATAGAGCGCGTGCATCAGCTTCAGATTGATCTCGCCCTTTAAGAACACCGGCGATACGCCGATGCGGATGGTGCCGAACGGCTCGCCGTTAAGGCGCAAGGCATAGCTTACGTCGTAGACCGCTGGGGGACCGTAGATCAAGCGAAGTTGCTCTCGGAAGCGAGCTTTTAGGACTCGCTGGAAATCAGGCCGCGGGGGGACGACTTTTCCCACCATGTCGGCGTTGGTGTGGAGCAGAGCCTTGCCGTCGGGGCCGAGGATGGCGGCGTCCATGACGAAGACCCAGCTACCGCGGGCGGATTGCAGCATGTTGTTCAGGTCGATGTCGGTCTGCAGATACTCGATCAAGGCCCGCCGTACCGAGAGCGGATCGTTGGTATCGATGGCGGTGCTGCTGAAGTCCGGGGGGTCGTTTTCCGCTGCGTAGGCGAGCTGCCGGGTAAGCTGCTTGGCAGTCTCGTTCGCGTTGTCGAGGCGAAGCCGCAAAACCTGCGAGATGTAGAGGTAGGAGAATGCCGACACCATCAGCGTCACCATAAAGGTGATGGTCAGGACAATGATCGTTTTTCTGCGCAGCATAAGAATGGCAGAGCGTTAGACACGAACAGGCTCCGCAGGCTAGCTGACCGGAGTCTCTTCTTTTCCCGCCGCTCCATCCATGGCGGCGGCACTGCCGTATTCCTTTAATTTGTTGTGCAGGGTCTTGAGGCTAATGCCGAGAATCTCCGCGGCCCGCGTCTTGTTGTTGTTGGTCGCTTCGAGAGTCTTCAGGATCAGCATCTTCTCCGCCTCTTCCACGGTCGTCCCCACCCCCAGCCGAACCGCGTCAGGATCGTTGGCCGCGGCGCGCAGCGGCGCCTGGCCGAATCCCGGTGGCAGATGTTTGGTCTCGATTACCCCTGCATCACATACGATGACGGCGCGTTCGATCGTGTTGCGTAACTCACGGACATTTCCCGGCCACGAATAAGCGGTGAATTGGTTGAGCACGGCCTCGCTCACCGCCGTTACTTTGCGAGAGTGCTTGGTGCTCATTTCCACCAACAGCAGTTGCACCAGGCTCGAGATGTCTTCCTTGTGCTCGCGCAGCGGCGGCATGTGAATGTTGAAGACGTTAAGGCGGTAGTACAGATCGCTGCGAAGTTCGCCTCGCGAGACGGCTTCGTCGGGAACCTTGTTGGTAGCGGCAAGCACGCGAACGTCTACCGGAGTCTCGACTTTGCTGCCCAGGCGACGCAGTTTGCGGTCTTCCAGAACGCGGAGCAGTTTGGCTTGAGTTCCGACCGGCATCTCGCCGATTTCGTCGAGCAGAAGAGTGCCTCCCTCGGCCAACTCAAAGCATCCGGTACGACGCTCCAGGGCACCCGTGAATGCGCCCTTCTCGTGACCGAAGATTTCGCTTTCCATCAGAGTTTCAGGAATGGCGGCACAGTTGATGGCGACGAATGGCCGGTCCTTCCGCGGACTCAAATCGTGAATGGTGCGAGCGACCAGCTCTTTTCCCGTGCCACTGGCTCCGGTGATTAGCACGGAGGCGGTGCTGGGAGCAACCATCTCGATGAGGCGGAAAATCTCTTGCATCTTGCGCGAGGCGCCGCTGAGCCGGCCGAGCGAGCCCGCGTCGCGCAGCCGCCGCCGCGTGGCCTCCAGTTCGTTGCGCGTGCCGAGCAGCGTTGAAGCGTTGGCGAGAATCGTGCGTAGACGGCTGGTGTCAATGGGCTTGGTGATGTAGTCGTAGGCCCCCATGCGCATAGCCTGGACCGCGCTGTCGATGGTTCCAAGAGCCGTAACCACGATGACGGCAATCGTCTGGGCCTGTTCATTGAGCCGCCCGAGTAGCTCCATGCCGTTCATGCGCGGCATCTTGAGATCGGTTACGACGATGGAGGGGGACCACTCCGTGGCTTTGTCGAGGCCCTCGGCGCCGTCCCGGGCCGTCTCCACGCGATACCCCCAGGCAGAAACGATTTCGGCCAGCCCGGACCTCTCGTTTTCCTCGTCTTCAACAATCAGCACTTTTTCGTGATTCATCTGCTTGGTTCGGGTCCCACTCCGTTAGCCTTCGGATGCCGAAAATGCCGCCCAGAGCGGCTGGGGCCATCCGAAGCGCAATCCCCACGATACGCGGCCAACTTCCCACCCGGCAAGTCCTGATGCGACGGTCCTGATGCGACGGGGCGCGGCTTTCGAGTTGAGATTTCACTTTGAGACGCAACGCGTATCGGCCGACCGAGGATTATTCGCGTCGACACTTTTGCTTTGGGCTGTAGTGCGCTAGAATTCGTGGTTCCCTTACGCAACCGTTACCTCAACACCTTCCCGATTTCGGTGTCCGTTGGCTTGGACACCCGGTGAACCGGAACTTTCTTGGAGGACCTCAATGTCTCTTAGTCGCAATGCACGCAGGGGCGACCCTGTCAGGGTCGGAGTTTTGGCAACGATCGCAATCTTAGCTACTTTCAGCTCTGCCTTCGCGCAGAGCGATTCGACCCCAAAGTGGGATTGGTTCGTGGGCTATCAATGGATGCATCCGGGCATTTCGGTACCGTTTGGCGATCCGAACAATCCAACTCCATACAAAGTACCGGACATGGCCAAGGGAGTCGGTACCGCGATAACGTACAACTTTGACCCGCACTGGGGCGGTGAACTTGACTTTGGATACAACTGGGGCAGTTCCAATAAGGAAACCACGGTCTCAGGCGGCCCACGCTTCATGTGGCGAACGGAAGACGCCAATTACTTTCTGCATGCCCTGGTTAGTTACAACCGTTTGGACGTAAGCAGTTTGAGTAACGGCGCCGATGGGATTGGCGCGATTCTTGGCGGTGGCATGGACCTTCCGATCAGTAAGAGGGTCGCCTGGCGGCTGTTCGAAGTGGACTATGTTTGGTCACATCACAACTACGCTAGTTATGCGGCTCCAGAGTTCCCTAACTTACGGCGGCCTGACATGGAGGGGGTCCGACTGCGCACTGGCATCGTCATCAATTTCGGTGGCGAAGAAGCAGCGGCTCCGGCGGCGTCGTGCTCCGTGCAGCCAAGCGAAGTGCTGGTAGGCGAGCCCATCACCGCTACGGTGGCGGCGAGCAATTTCAATCCCAAGCACACCGTGACCTATAGCTGGAGCGGCAACAACGGTGGCCAGATCACCGGCAAAGATACCACTGCCAGCGTTGACACCAACAACGCCACTCCGGGCAGTTATACGATCACGGCCCACGTGACTGACCCGAAAATCAAGAAGAACAACGAGGCAACTTGCTCGGCGAACTACACGATCAAGCCGTTGCCGCCGAAAAATCCGCCGACGATGTCCCTGTCCGCGAGCCCGACCAGTCTGGTCACGGGTGGAACGGTAAACCTGTCCGCTAACTGCACCAGCCCCGACGGCGCTCCCGTTTCCGTGGCCAACTGGACTTCCAGTGCTGGAACGATTTCCGGCAGCGGCGACTCAGCGACTTTGAACACGACTGGAGTTCCGCCCGGTCCCGTGACCGTGAACGCGACCTGCACCGACTCCCGCGGTCTTTCCGGGCAGGCATCTACCCAAGTCACGCTGGAGAACCCGCCGCCACCGCCGGTGGACAAAGCTCTTGAAGCCAGACTGGCTCTGCACAGCGTTTACTTTGTGGTTGACCAGCCCAAGGCCGCGAATCCTCAGGGCGGCCTGCTAGCCAGTCAACGGAGGACGTTGGTCTCACTGGCTGCCGACTTCAAGAAATACCTCGAGAGCAAACCGGATGCGCACTTGGTCTTGGGAGGCCACGCTGATCACCGCGGCTCTGTGGAATACAATCAGGCGCTCTCCGAGCGTCGGGTCAACCGCACCAAGAGCTTCCTGGTTGAACAAGGCGTTCCCGAGGCAAACATCGAGACCAAAGGGTTTGGCAAGGGAGACAACCTGACCGATGCCCAAGTGAAGGATGCGGTGGCGAATAACCCCGAGCTGACCCAAGAAGAGCGACAGAGGGTTCTTAGGAAGATAGCGACGATCAGGATGGCGAGCAATCGCCGGGTGGACGTTACTTTGAGCACGACTGGCCAATCCTCGGCCCGTCAGTTCCCGTTCAACGCGGAAGATGCGTTGACCTTGATCGGTGGCAGAACGCCGGCCAAGAGTGCGGCGCCGGCGAAGAAGAAGCCGGCTCCGAAGAAGAAGTAACGGGCAGGAATCGAAGTTAGTAACAGCCTTTCGCGGAGAGCTTGTCTCGCTCTCCGCGTTTTTTTTCGCGCCCAACCTGAGTTTTTTCGCACTGCCTCCGTGTAACCACCCGGCTATCTGTGGAAAAAACTACCTAATCCCCCGAAAGTGCCATCGCCAAAGCATTGATTTGATGAGACCGTGTCTGGTATCCGGGTTGCCCTTACTAGCCGAAGAACTTCGAATAAGGACAAGTGCGATGATCAGGCTTCGCAGGCCCCGAGGTGGAACGATTTTGCTCTTGCTACTTGTCCTTTCCTGGATGGGCTGCTCTCGTCCTGGGAGTCAGGGTGCCGCGGATGCCGGGCAGCATCAGGTTCCGTTCCGTGAGGGGGGCCAGAGCGAGACTGCAGGCCTCGGTTCCACTGTCTCGGCAGCGGAAAAGGGCCCAGAGGCGGAAACTGGTATTCCTTTCCGCGATCCCCAGAGTCTACCGGCTGGGACTCTGCTTACAGTCCGTCTGAAAGGCCCAATCTCCTCAACTAGTTCCGGCGCCACCAGCACTTTCGCTGCAGTCGTCGACGAACCGATTGTGATCGAAGGAGAGACGCTGGTCCCGCGCGGCGCCAGCGTTGCGGGCCGGGTGGAGTCGGCACACTCATCGAAATTTAATGGTAATCAGGGCTATCTCCGCCTGAGCCTCGATGTGGTGGACATTGCCGGTCGCGACCTGCCCATCCGGACGTCCAGCCTTTTCGCCCGCGGAAAGAAGGGTGAGTCCCGTGCCCGAGATGTATCCCCGGTTGTAGGCCTGGAACAGGGGCACCGCCTTACCTTTCGACTCGCCGAACCTGTTTATATGGCCAGCAAAGCGGCAAATCCAGGTCGCTAACAACCCCTCCACAGCTTCCGCCGAAAGATTTCCACGGCAAGATTTCCCGTTTTAGTGACGCATGTCCATCATGACTTCGGCCGCTTTCTGCCCGATCGCCACCGCCACCCCGCAAATCGAACCCGCGAATTTTCTTAACCTTCTGATCGTGGACGACGAAAGATCGATCCGCGAGGCCTGTCGCGAAGTCGCGCAGTCGCTGGGGTTTACCACCTTTGTGGCTGACTTCGCCGAGCACGCTTACCGCTTCTCGACACCCAAACCTTCGACGCCATTCTGCTGGATCTGCGCCTGCCCGGCGCGGGAGGCCTGGAAGCGATGCGCCGCATCAAAGAGCGCCGGCCGGAAGCCGTCGTCATTGTGGTGACCGGATACGGAACCGTACAGTCGGCAGTGCAAGCCATGAAGAATGGCGCCTATGACTATGTGACCAAGCCCTTCAGCGTTGATGAACTAAAGCTTCTTTTAGAGCGCGTCGCCAACCACTTGAAGCTCAAGTCGGAGAACCGAATGCTGCGCGAGAAAGTGAAGTCCAAGCAGGGATTCGGCGGCATCGTGGGTCGTGCGCCGGAAATGGAGAAGCGGTACCGCATCATCGCCAAGGCAGCGAATCGTGTGCATCCGGCCCTGATCCTGGGAGAAAGCGGCACCGGCAAAGAGATGGTGGCGCGATCCATTCACTATTCCGGCCCCTTCCGCGATAAGCCGTTCATTCCGGTCGACTGCGGGTCACTGGTGCCGACCCTGATCGAGAGCGAACTATTCGGATACGTCAAAGGAGCATTCACGGGCGCCAATCAGAGTAAAGACGGGCTCATGGCCATGGCCGAAGGTGGAACAGTGTTTCTGGACGAAGTCGGCGAACTCCCGGTCGATCTACCAGCGAAAATGCTGCGGGCGATTCAGGAAAAGGAGATTCGCCCGGTGGGCAGTACGCGGCGGGTACCGATCAACGTGCGTATTCTGGCCGCCACCAACCGCGACTTGGACCAGTCCGTGATGAAGGGCGAGTTCCGCCGCGACCTCTATTTCCGGCTTAACGTGCTCAGCCTGCGCATTCCGGCACTGCGCGAGGGGCGGCGGGATATTCCTCTCCTGATTGCGCACTTCATCGAGCGCATGGTGCGGACCTCCGGGCAGGAAAAAGTGCTCAGCGACGACGCCCTCAAGGCGCTGTTGGCCTATGACTGGCCGGGCAACGTTCGCGAGCTGGAAAACTGCCTGGAGCGCACCTACGCCTTTACCAGCGGTCCTCTGATTCACACCCCGGATCTGCCGCGCAAGATCGCCAAGGTGCCGGGCACCGAACTGAACAACGGCAATGGTCATAGCGATGGCAAGCCCAAGATCATTCCCATGGCAGAACTGGAAAAGCAGACAATCCTGAGCACCATCGCCGAGTTGAATGGAGATAAGTTGCAAGCGGCTCGACTGTTAGGCATCGGGAAGACAACTCTCTACCGCAAGCTCAAGGACTACGCCGCGACCGAGATGCAGCATTAAGGGTCCGAATCCGAAACCACGGCGCGGAACGGGGTTCCGCAACGGGAAGCCGTTGCGCCACTAAGTTCGGCTAAGTGTCGTCTTTTCATCGCTTGCGGCGCTGGACTTGCATATAGAGAGGGCATGATTCTACTCATCACAGCTTCAGCACGCGGCCAACAGTGCGCCGATTCCTTGCAATCTGCTACAGGCGAGGAGACGCACTGGGCCCAAAACCTGCAGGAGGCCGCCACCCGCCTGCGCGAACAAACCTACACCGCCGAAGTGATCGATCAGTTCCTGATCGAAACCGAACCTGAGGAAAGCGAGCAGACGATCGAACATCTGGGCACCGCTTTTCCGGTTTACATCAACTTCGCAGTCACGGGGATGGAACGGATGGTGCGAGAAGTGCGCTCCGCCCTGCACCGGCGAAAACGCGAAGAGACGGCCGCCCGCCGCGCGGTTATAGAACAAATACGCTATGAAATGCGCGAGACACTGACGGCGTTGCTGCTGTCGTGCGAACCGGCCATGTCTGTGCCTGACGTTCCAGTTCCGGCGGTGGAGCGAATCCGTTCGATCGACAACCTGGCGCGCGAACTGCGGTTGCGCCTGCAGGTGAACTGATCAGCTCAGCTTCGAAGGGCTGCGCCGAAGGTGGCTTACGTCAAGCGCGCGAATCTTCGATTCGAGTCAGGAAAGTCAACGCCCGTGACAAACCAGGCGCAGAGGCCGCAGACGGACGCGAGGACGATCGACGAAGGATGCGGAACCGGCGGCGCGGTTAGAGGAGCGTCCGAGATGGTGGTGATGACCGCGCCGCAGACCACACTGGCGATGGCCAGCCACTGGTACAGGCGCAAGCCGCACACCGTGGGGGTTTGGGGTTCGCCGCGATAAGCTTCTTCCACGAATCGTCCAGCGCCCGAGAGGATGAGGTACACTCCGGCGATCATGGCTGTCGTGCTGTGCAGCAGATAGAGTCGAGTCACAGCCAGAGCGACCCCGACATTCCACAGCAGCGAGTACACGGGAGTGGGGTGAATTGGGACGCCCCGCAGAGCGGCGATCCGGCAGACCCGGGACCGAGGGTGGACATAGCGGATACCAACCAGATCGTTGGCCGGGGATCCGTGACAACATCCCTGCACCAGGCAGCGCAGCCGTCCAATTCCTTGAATCCAGGGAGCGGCCACCACGAGCGCGCTCAGCACCGCCCAAACGCTGGTGCCGGACAGGCGCGTGGCCACGACTCCGCCGAATATGCTCCCAAGCATTCCGCCGTAAAAGCCCAGGGGCCGCAACAAAGACGACGAACCTTCGATCCATTGCGCCCAAAGTGCGGCTCCGACGGTTCCACCGGCGAAGATAGAGATCGCAATCGCGCTTCGGCCGGGCCCGAGCAGCGTGTCGAGTACCAGAAACCCAAGAAATATACCCACCGCTGCATAGGCGCCATGGTTGATGATCCGCACCGGACCGACGCGCCATTCGCGCCATGAATTCGCAATCGTCTCGGAGGAGCTGCGCAGGAACGCCCAAACCTCACACCCGTGTTCGACGATCCAGATAACGACGAATGCGGCCAGGACATCCACCAAGGCATGCATTCCAGCGGTGATGCAACTGGCGGCAACCAGCAATGCCCACACCGTACCTATCCACTTGCGCCGCTTGTTGGTGCCGAGTGCCGCAGCGGCCAGGAACGCCCAGATGACGTGGTAGGAAGGGAAGGCGGCAGCAGCACTGTCGTGGATGCGGTCGAAATTCAGCCACCAGCCGAATGCTCCGACCGAAGCAAAGGGCCGCGGCGGCGAGATTAGCGGCACCACTAAATAGAGCGGGAACACGAGGAGCATGGAGAGCAGGGCGCGACTCGAAAACCAGCGCAGGTCGTGCCGCGTTCGCACTAGCAACGGGACTAGCGTGACGACCAGGTAGACGCTGCCGTAAAAAATCTCAGTCCATGGCCAGACAGGCAGCCGCCACTCAAATGGAAGATAGACCACCTTTGCGTCTGCTGGTATGCCGAGTGCGACGACGGCCTCATAAAGGACGACCCACGGCAGAAGCACCGTCAGGTAACAACGAAGTCGCTCGAGAACGGTGGGCGGAGTTTCATCGTCGAGCGGGAGCAGACGTTGTTTGGGGAATGCATCCCCGAAGCGGCGCTGCATGTCCGGAAGTTCGTAACCGAGCACCAGAGCGGCGCTCGCCAAGATCACCGTCGGCGACACGAGCCACAAGCCGCTGGCCGAACCCGATGCGATCGCAACTCCCACACAGACGAATGCGAACCCGACATAAATCGGATGCGACAACACGGAGTACGTTCCGCCTGAGACATACCGTGGCGGAGGGAAAGCGTTCATCGGCAGACCACCGCCAAGCCTCCATAGAGCGGCCGTCCCCATAGCCATGAGCAACAGTCCGACGACGGCAGCTGCCAGGCCCCAGGTCAGCGAGTGCACGGGAGGCAAGGCGACGACCGTAGTCGTTCCTACTGCCCAGATCAGCAGCAGAAGGGGCAGGACCACCACGAAGACAGCGGCGTAGAACAGCTTGGCTGCGGCGAAGGTGGCTGGTCTTTTCGCTGTCTCTCGTCCCTGGGTCAGTCCTTCCATTTCACGACCTCATGGATCGCCCAACCTGAACTCTGCCCCGCGGCGGTTCGGAACAGGCCCCGACTCCGCCACTTGCACTCATTGACCGCGAGCATGCTTCGTGGAAGCAACGCGGCCAGCCTGGAGATTCCAGGAAAGATCGTGTCACCGAGTCGCCCTTCCCGCAGGACCAGCCCGCAATCGAGTTCGAGTCGCGCGCCAGTGCCGGCAAACATAACTTCGGATTCCGTGATGGACTCGGCGAAGTGTTCTTCACCGTTATGAATGATCGAACGATACGGCGCTGATCCGCGCCAGTCAATCCAGACGATGGCATCCTGCTGTGAGAGATATCGGCCCCAGAGCAGGCTGGTCATCGGCAGGTGCCAGGGAAGTACGGACAGGGTTAAACACTCCGCATAACCAATTCCCCGGAGCCGAGTATTTCTGGGAAGAAGCAAATCGACTTGGGACATCGGTTGCAAGCAGTGCCAGTCGACCGCACCGTCCGCAGTCTCAAACACGGTTCTGCGGATGGGATCACCCAATGCTTGCCAAATACCCTCGACACCCAGACTCTGGTGTTGCAGCGCAAGCATTCCGTTAGTGAATGCGGGCGCCGCGTGGCCGCGCACGGAAGAGGCAGAGCCGACCTTGCCGTCGAGAACCGTGAGCAGACTTCCATAGTGAAACGAAAGAGCGTTCCAGTGCAGATCGGCGCTGTACAAGATCGCGACGTCGCCATTGTCGGCAACGCAGTCCAGGTACCACTTCGTGAGAAGAAAAGAGTGCTTTCTCAAGTCCGCAAGATTAGCACTCCCGAACCGGGGGAAACAGGCCGAAGATTATAGGGAGGAGCGGGGCCGTGTTGGCAAGCGCTAGGTACGAATCTGCGTCTGCCAAAAATGGGTGATCGGATCACTAGCGCCTGAAGTTCGTGTGTTCGGCACGTTTCAGACGAATCCCGTCCAATCGCGATCCTATATACATAGTATTTTTGGCTTATTGTGCCCCGCCTCACCATCCGATAACGTTCCGCTGCTCATCCGTTCTGTGGATTGCATTCTGTGGACTGGGGGTCCCGGAAAATCTAGAGCACATTGCTCGCACGACCTGGGCGTGTCTCCCCGTGCGTGCGTTTGCAATGCCGCATCCACGCGCAGCACGGTCGAGAAATGATTCATCTGGAGCCAAAGAACATAATGACTACTGGCAGAAACCTGATCTGTGCCGTGCTGACCCTGTGCTTGAGCTTGAGCGCCGCTGCGCAGCAAATCAGCGGAAGTGTTCGCGGAACCGTTGTGGATCCATCCGGCTTATCGGTGCCGGGCGCAACGGTCAGCGCCAAACAGACAGAAACTGGACTGACCCGTTCTGCGACGACAGATCGCTCCGGTGGCTATGTTCTGTTGGAACTGCCAATCGGTCACTATCACCTGCAAGTTGAGGCAAAAGGCTTTCAGACCTACGTTCAGCAAGGCATCACTCTCGATGTAAACGAAACGGCAAACATTCGAGTCCGTCTCGCCGTGGGCACCGAGACCCAGAAGATCGAGGTGCTGGCCGACGCTCAACTCATCGAGGCCACGGTGACCAGTCTCGGGAAAACGGTCTCGGAGCGCGAGGTGCTGGACCTGCCGTTGAACGGCCGAAACTTTAGTCAACTGGGTCTGCTTCAGCCGGGAGTCGTGCCCCTCACGCCCGGTCTTGCCGAAGCAGGAGGATCTTTGCGGAACGGCCAGGCTTATGCGGTCAATGGCCAGCGACCTGAGTCCAACAATTTCTTGATCGATGGAGCCAACAATTTCAATGGCGTGGACGGAGGCTTCGTCCTCGAACCGCCCGTGGATGCCATCGACGAGTTCAGAATTCTGACCCACAACGCCAACGCCGAGTTCGGCAACAGCCTGGGGTCGACGACGAATATCATCACTCGGGCCGGTACGAACCAGTTCCACGGAGCGATCTGGGAATTCGTGCGCAACAACGCTTTCGACGCTACCAACTACTTCGCCAAAAGCACGGAGCCTCTGAAGCAAAATCAGTTCGGCGGAACCTTCGGCGGCCCTATCCGCAGAGATAAAACTTTCTTTTTTGGGTTTTACGAGGGATTCCGCAATCGGCAAGGGGAAACCCAGCTCAGCACGGTTCCCTCTGTCCTTGAACGGCAAGGTAATTTCGGCCAACTATGCGATGCCACAAAGGGGGAAAAGTTCGACAGCAATGGGATGTGCAGCAACCCGACCCCCGGCCATCAGCTTTATAACCTATTCGCCAACGGGGCGCCCATCCCCTATAACCAGTTGCCATTCATCAATCCGATGTCGCAGGGGCTCTTGAGTCTTTTTCCAGAGCCGAACAGTGGTGCCAATGCGTTTAACTCCACGCAGACTCTGCGCGACGATACCGATCAGTTCGGCCTCCGGCTTGACCATTATCTTTCCTCCGCCGACACCCTGAACTTCCGTTACATGTTCAGCGAGGGCACGCGCTTCGATCCACTTTCCACGTCGGGCGCAAGCGTCCCTGGTTTTCCTGTGGGAGAGAATCATCGCGCGCAAAACTTCGTTGCCCAGGAAACGCACACATTCTCGCCGGCCACGATTGGCGTCTTTCGCTTCTCGTATTTGCGAAACAAATTCCTTTTTGACGAGCACCAGAATCACACCACTCCCGCCAGCCTGGGTTTTCAATACTCGCCCAGTCTCGACGTCGCTGTAGGTCCTCCATTTATCCAGGTAAATGGTTACACCACAGTCGGCGACCCGATCACGGGACCGCGCAACACCTATGAAAACGCTTATGACTATTCGGGATCATTGAGTTGGGTCCGCGGAGGGCACGAACTCAAATTCGGAGCCGGCTACCAACACTTGAATGTCAACGTACTGCAGGGCATTGCGACCAACGGCTTCTTTGTGTTCATTCCAAATTTCCCGATCCTTGGAGATGGCTTTGCCGCTTTCCTGGTTGGACAGCCAGTTTTCTTTCTTCAAGGCCGTGGTGATTTCTCACGGGGCATAAGGGGCAACTCCCTGAACGGCTATGCGCAAGACACCTACAAAGTCTCTTCCCGTCTAACCTTGAATGCTGGTCTGCGATACGAACTGCCATTCCCCTACACGGAGATTCATAACCGGCAGACACTTTTTATTCCCGGCAGGCAGTCGAAGGTGATGCCCAATGCCCCCGCGGACCTGCTGTATCCGGGCGATCCGGGTGTCCCGGCAGGGCTGATCCCAACTTTTAAGAAAGGTTTCGCGCCGCGCTTCGGCATCGCATGGGACCCGACCGGCAGTGCGAAGTGGTTGGTGACGTCTGCCTATGGGATCTTCTACGAGCCGTACTACACGGGTCAGGGCGGGCCGCTGCAGTCGCCGATCAGTGCGCCTCCGTATCTGCAGACGCAGCAGATCAGCCTCGGTCCCGCTGGTCTCAACTTCTCCGATCCCTATAACGGCAACCCTCCACCGCTGAACACGTTCGCGAAACCGCTGACTAACCTGACGCTTACTCCCAACCTGCCCCTGCCCTACTCTCAGGATTGGGACATGAACGTCCAAAGGTCCTTCGGCTCCGATCTGCTGCTTGAGGTCGGATATGTAGGCACCAAGGGCACCAAGTTGCCGCGCTTCATCGAAGGCAACCCGGCCATCTACGTGCCGGGAATTAATCCCGCTACCAAGCAGCCGATCTCGACCTCGGGCAATGCCGACCAGCGGCGGCTCTATTCCGGTTGCACGCTGGATCCAAACTCCCCACCTTGCACCTACTCCTCGACTGGTCTTATCGCCGGCATCGCCAATTCTTCTTACAACGCTCTAGAGACGAGCCTGCGCAAGCGTTTCAGCCATGGGATCTCTTTCCTGGCTTCATACACGTTCTCTAAGACGATCGATGATGCGTCTTCGTTCAATATGACAGGCTCGGCCTCCAAGCCCGTGGCCGGTGAAAACGATCTGGCGCAGAACCCCTTCAACCTTGCTGCCGAGCGCGGCCGCTCCTTGTTCGATTCCCGCCACCGCCTCGTGTTGAGTTATCAGTGGAGCCTCCCCTTCTGGAGACAGCCTCACGGCTGGTATCAACAGGCTTTAGGTGGCTGGCAACTAAATGGCATCGCTACCATCATGAGCGGGACTCCATTTACCGTCTTCGATTCCAACGATGTTTCCGAGCAGGGAGGAGCGCCGGAAATCACGGGCTTCTCTGCCAACCGGCCGAACCTTGTTCCCGGGCAAAACCCGAACGCCGGACCACGCACCACCGCCGCGTGGCTCAACCGAAACGCGTTCCAGCAAATCACCCCTAATCCCGAATTCTCCGGTCCAGCAATTCGGTACGGCTGGCCGCAACATCGCCCAAGGGCCAGGCTATGGAGATTGGGATTTTTCCGCGTTCAAGAACATTCCCGTAACCGAGGGTAAGGAGTTTCAATTCCGGGCTGAGTTCTTCAATATTCTGAACCACACGAATTTTCGCTTGCCTGACAGCGACATCAGTTCGCCAACTTTCAATCAGATTCTGGCGGCGCAAGCCCCGCGTTTAATCCAACTGGCTCTGAAGTTCAACTTTTGAGCGAGGGTTCCATCGAATGCAACATTTTGCAGCTAGTAATCTGAATTCACTTCCCGTCGAGGGTATTTTCAAACTAAAATAGAGCTCCCGGCAGGCGGAACCCCGCGTCGCGTGCGGAATCCCGCGCTGCTCCCCCGGAGGTTCTGTGCACGTCCTGGTCACTGCTGACACGCTGTCGGGATCATGGACTTACAGCCGCGAACTCGTGACCGGCCTGGTCACGCGCGGGGTACGAGTCACTCTGGTCAGCTTCGGCGAAATTCCTCTACCAGCACAAACGGCTTGGATGGATCACTTGCACGGCCTCGAATACCGGCCCACAGCGTTCGGCCTGGAGTGGATGCAGCAGGCGGAAGACGATCTGCACGAATCGTCCATGTTCCTGGCGGCGCTGGTTCGCGAACTGCGCCCGGACGTGTTGCACCTCAACCAGTTCTGCTACGGCGATCTGCCGGTCGACGTGCCGCGGGTGGTGATGGCGCACGGAGATCTGCTGACCTGGAAACAAGCGGGAAGCAATGGAATCATCCCTCGGTCGGGACGTCCGACGAAGTGGTATTACGACACCGTTCTGCGCGGTATTCTGGGCGCCGATGCAGTGGTCGCGCCCTCGGAGTGGATGCTTGACCAGGTTCGCACCGGTTATGTGCGTCCGCGGCGGGAACTCGTGATCTATCCCGGGCGCAACCCGATTTTCTTCAATCCCTACGTCAACAAAGAAGATT
The DNA here is from genome assembly GCA_963719615.1 of uncultured Acidobacteriaceae bacterium. Classification (GTDB taxonomy): domain Bacteria; phylum Acidobacteriota; class Terriglobia; order Terriglobales; family Acidobacteriaceae; genus Sulfotelmatobacter. The sequence goes on from CAVRCR010000066.1 coordinate 130,537, forward strand.
GTGTGCTGGCCGTGGGACGCCTCGTGGACGCGAGCAAGCAGGTCTCTCTTCTGACCCAACACAAGCATCCGATCCCAGTGTGCATCGTAGGAGCAGAGCAGACGGTCCCCATGCCCCGGATTCCGATCCGCGCCGATGTGAAAATTGATACCGAGGAGACCTCGGTCGCGATTCGCGGACCACAGACGGAAGCGCAACTCCGTGCCCTCTTCAGCCGCGCGGCCATTTATGCCGCCACCGCGCGCTACGAGCCGTTGGGAATGTCCGCACTCGAGGCCGCGTTTTCGCGATGCGCGATCGTGGCCAATGACGTCCCCTGCTTCCGCGAGATCTGGGGCGACGCAGCATTGTATTTCCGCACCAACGACGCCGCGAGCCTCGCCCAGAGAATTCGCGACCTCAACGAGGACCGGCCCATGCGCCGCGCGTTCGCCGAACTGGCGTACACTCGCGCCCGCGAGCGCTTCACGACCCGTCGCATGATCGAAGAGTTTCTGCAGCTCTATCGCAGCCTAGTCTCGGTCGGTACCGCCGCAGCCTAACGGAGGGCGGAAAGAGCGGCATTAGTGAGGCCGCCACTATTCATAATGCTCTTAGCGGTCAGTTGCGGAGTATCGATAGCCGCGACATGCGCCTTCTGCGCTGTACAGCCGAACAAAGTTGCCGCGTATATGAGGCGTAAGCACCTAAGCAGGCCGAGATGGCTCAGGAATTGGCCTTTTGCAGGAATGGTGATGAAGGAATGGTATCCGGTCTATCTGCGCGTGACGGGCATGGGCGGTTTCGTCTGCGCACTAGTATGGCTCACGCTGCTCATTCGGCTTTTTTCAAAGTAGCCCACTACCACCGAGCGCCCTTCGCTGCACAAGCCCCGGCCGTCATGGTATCTTCGTATGCTTACTAGAAATCCGTAAGGTTGGAGGATGGATTTATGGCTCAAGTGAAGATCACGGTCAGGCCCAACGGGCCGCTTCGCGTGGAAGCGCCCGAAGGCTCGGTCGAATTGGTGGACATCAACGGAACACCGTTCGACCTTACGGGCAAAACCGCATTTTCTCTCTGCCGCTGCGGAGGATCAGTCAACAAGCCCTTCTGCGACGGAACTCACAGCCGCATCGGGTTCCAGGGCGCGGAACTTGCGGTGAAGAAAGCCGAGGGCGGTTCGTAGTTCACGGCGGAGGAGATGGTGCACGACTCACGGGACCGCGAACTGGGAATGGACCGCAGGATCACGCGCCGCGACTTTATCAATGGCGTGGCGGTGACGGCAGGCGCCGCGATGATGCCATGGCATCTTCTCGGCGATGAACCTGCGGGTCCGGAAAAGTCGCCTGACTACTATCCGCCAACTCTCACGGGCATGCGCGGCAGCCATCCCGGATCATTCGACGCCGCGCATAGCTTGCGCGATGGCACGTTTTGGGACGAGGCTGGCAAGCCTGTCGACACAGGCGAGACCTACGACCTGATTATTGTCGGCGGCGGCATCAGCGGCCTGGCGGCTGCTCATTTCTACCGCAAGACTGCGGACCCAAAGGCGCGGATCCTCATCCTTGACAATCACGACGACTTCGGCGGACACGCCAAGCGCAACGAGTTCCGCGTCGGAAACAACTTTCGCCTGGGATACGGCGGCACGTACGCCATCGAGAGTCCGGCGCCTTACAGCAAGCTGGCAAAGGCACTGGTCGAAGAACTCGGCATCGACGTGCCGTCCTACCACAAGTATCTGGACGCCAACCTTTACCGCTCGCTGGGATTGCGCTCCAGCATCTTCTTCGACAAGGAAACCTTTGGCTCGGACAAGCTGGTCGTCAGCTTGCCAACATTCAGCGGAGGCGAAAAGCTATTCATTGCCTCCGATAAGCCCGAAGTCTGGAAGCACATTCAAGCAGAGGCTCCGATCGCCGAACAGGCGAAGAAGGATCTTGAACGTCTGCATCACCATCAACTGGATTACTTCCCGGGTCTGAGTTCGGTGGAGAAGAAGGCCAAACTCGCCCGCATGAGTTATGCCAGCTTCCTGCGAGAGGTAGTGAAGGTGCACGAGGACGTGGTCAAGATTTACTCTGCGGTTCTGCACCCCACGTTCGGCTTGGGGATCGACGCCATTGCCGCTCAGGATGCATGGGGCGACGATTTGCCAGGATTTGAGGGGATGAACCTCGATCCCGCGCCCGGCAAGGGCATGAACCGCGACGCGATTCCGAACGAGGAAGCGGAAAAATATTTCTTCCATTTTCCCGATGGCAACGCCACCATCGCGCGCCTGCTGGTGCGGAAACTGATTCCCGATGCGATCCCCGGCAATTCAGTGTCCGATGTAGTTCTGGCTAAGGCGAACTATGCGAAGCTCGATGATTCCGGATCAGCCGTGCGCATTCGCTTGAACAGCACGGCAGTGCGCGTCAAGCATCTTGGCGACGCAACCAGCGCGAAAGAGGTAGAGGTCAGTTACGCTCGCGGTGGCAAGGTCTATACGGCCAGGGCGAAGAACTCGATCCTGGCGTGCTGGCACGTCGTCATCCCTTACATCTGCGAAGATCTGTCCGAGCAGCAAAAACGGGCTCTGAGCTCCGCGCAAAAGGTTCCGCTGCTCTACACCAACGTTTTGCTTCACAACTGGACGTCGTTTCAAAAGCTGGGCATGAACGCCGTCTACGCCCCGGGCTGCTATCACACCCGTGTTCAGCTCGACCACCCCGTCAGCATTGGTGGATACGAATGTGCGCGCAAGCCAGAAGAGCCAATCGTCATTCACATGATGAAGACGCCATGCAAGCCGGGGAAGCCGGCGCGGGAACAGCATAGCCTTGGCCGGATGGAGTTGTTCAGCACGACGTTTGAAACCCTGGAGCGCAAAATCCGCGAGCAGTTGGCGCGCACTCTCGGCCCGGGAGGCTTCGACCCCGCGCGCGACATCGCGGCCATTACGGTAAATCGCTGGCCGCACGGCTACGCCTACGAGTACAACTCGCTGTTCGATTCATTCTGGCTGGAAGGCCGAGAAACTCCCTGTGAAGTCGCGCGCAAGCCTTACGGCAGGATCGCGATCGCGAATGCCGATGCCGGTGCCTATGCCTATACCGACGAAGCCATCAACCAGGCGTGGCGGGCGGTGGGTGAGATCACGAAGAGCTAAGGCATCTGCAAGTCGAGCGCGTAGATTTCCTGGCTGCTGGTGTCGCGAATCAGCAGCGGGGAATCATCAGGCGCCAAACCCGTCCACGGACCAAACTCCCCCCAGTAGCGTCGCATTCCCTTCAGGCTGAACAGTCGCTCCAGTTTGCGATCTGAAATTCGAAGGCGAAAGAAGGCGGGGTCGTCGGTAAGAGTCGTGTCGAAATAAAGGTATTGCCCGTCATGCGACCAACTGGGGTATCCCATGGGCACGCTCAGCAGGTCTTCCCATTTTTGGGTGACGCGATCGAACTGCACCAACTTTAGCGAGTCGGTCGTAACGGCCGCAATGTGCCTTCCGTCCGGGGACCAGCGAGGTGAATACAGCTGTTTCGCGCCCGGCAAGGGAGAAACTTTCCCTGTCTCCAAATCAACCGTCACGATGCCCGGCCCCTGGACGGGGAGTCCGTTCCCTGCCGGGTTCAAGGTCAGCACAATCGATTTGCCATCCGATGACCACCCGGGATCATACCCAGACTCGGCTCCGGGAATGAGTTCGCGCAGCCCCGTGCCATCGCTCGAAACCAGGTACGCGTGCCAGTCTGTTTTGAGGGTTGAACCCATGAATACGATCTGTTTGCCGTCCGGCGACCATTGCGGCAACCCGGCGGTCACGCCCTCAAAAGTAAACTGCACTCTTTCGCTGCCGTCCAGCCGGCTTCGCCAAAGCTGACGGTCGGGGACCGAGACGTACGCCACCCACTTCCCGTCGCGAGAGAAGGCCAGATCACTTACCGATGCCCCGTCCAGAAAGGGCATAAAGCCCGACTTACTGTCATAGCGCACGAGTTCGCAGCGTGGCTGCGCCCCCACCGCGAATATCCTCTTGCCGTCCTTGCTCGGCATCGACCTGCCGAAAACCAGCGGACCGTTGGTCAACTGCACCGGCTTGGCCTTTCGGCTGAGCCATGAAGATTTCTGGGCGAGCGCCCACACTCCTTCTCGACCGTTTTGAAAACTCTGGAACAAAAGATACTTTCCGTCAGGCGTCCACTTGCCGCAACAGTCCCTGAGATCGACATTCCAACCGGAGAGCAGGGGATGCGAGCCTGTCCCATCGCGCTGCATTTCCCACATGGCGCAGGCGCCGTTTCTCGTGTCGACCACGTCGAAGTGAACCTTGGCCCCGTCAGGCGAAAAGCTGAACCCGAACACCGTCCCGTTCTCCGTCGCCAGCTTTCGGGCCTCGCTGCCATCGCTATTCGCGACGTAGATGTCCGCCCCCTTGGAGAAAAAGAGTTGACGTCCGTCGGGCGACCAGGCCGCCGAGTCCACGATGGAGTCGCCCAACCGCCGGGGTGCTCCGCTGGGCAAAGGCAAAGACCAGAGTTCACTTCCCTTGTCCGTTCCTCGAAAAACACCTAAAAGAAGTGCCGAGCCATTCGGAGCTACATCAAGAACCGCATTATTCTCGAAAGGAGTTGACAGTACACTCGTCTCGCCGCCAGCAACTGAAACCTGGCTGACCACGAAATGATCCCCGCGCATTTCTGTTAAATAGAGCCGCTGGCCATCGGTAACGACGCCCCCTTTGTACATCTCGTCGTGCGTGATCTGCGTGTAGCCCAGAACTGTTGGCTGTGAGGAAGGAATCAGCCGGAGCACGACTATCGCCACCACTACGAGGAGTATGGGGATTCCTAAAAAGACAAGTCGTCTCGGCCAAGTCGAAGGTCTAGACGCCGCAATCGGTGGCGGTGGGGCTGGCGTCCCTGATGCCGGCGCACTCTCTACCAGTTGAATCTGGCCCGGGTCAGAGTGCCCATTCACGGGCGCAATAAAGCGATAGCCTCTCCGGTAGAGCGTCTCAACAAAACGCGGATTCTCGGAGTCGTCGCTCAGCGCCTGACGGAGCTTCTTGACCGCGCTGTTCAAGCTAAGGTCGAAATCGACGAAAGTATCACTGGACCAAAGCTGCTTCTGTAGCTCTTCCCGGGTGACGATCGCACCGGGCCGCTCCAGTAGCATGGCGAGGATCTGAAATGGCTGTTCCTGCAGTTTGATCCGTACACCGGACTTGCGTAGCTCGCGAGCGTCCAGGTCGAGCTCGAAGAGACCAAACCGGATAGTTCGAGGATTCGTCGCAGGCTGGGCCATCCCCACTTCACCCCTATGATCCCCCAGAGTTTACACCCAAGCCAATAAATACACGTTAGACGAGCCAGGTCACATTCTGTTTGTTCCCTTCTGTTTTCAATGGATTAGCTGGCCACATTCGTTTCCCGTGCAAACCATCGCAGGCCCATTGTTCTGGTTCGCGTTCCAGGGCGAAGGTGAGCGGGTTCGCGACAAAAAAGCGGCACGGCTGGGCGGTTAGAAGCCGGCGGCTGAACAGAAAAAGGAGACTCCCGTGAAAAACCATACTCTTCTAAGCCTCTGCCTGGCACTCGGCCTGTCCGTAGTTCCAGCTTTCGCTCAATCCGGTGGTGTTCGAGCAAAAGTACCCTTCAAATTCGCCGTCAGCGGGAAGGTCCTGCCCGCCGGTGAATACACGATGACCTCAAACGCACATCTGGTCAAAATCCAAGACGCCCATGGCAAACCGGTTGCCATCGTGCTGGCCGACTACACCGCAGGCGGCTCCGGCGGCAGGAACGGGCAGATCATTTTCCACTGCTACCGCGACCTCTGCCTTCTCTCCGAAGTCTGGTCCCCCGTCAAGGGCGACGGACGCAAGTTAGACACATCTCGGACTGAGGCACAGTTGGCAAAGCAGGAGAATTGGAAGTATTTCGCAGTTCTCGGAGAGGGACCGCGAAAGTAGCCGCGTGCTTCGGGCAGCGCGGCCGGGAATCCGGCTACAGAAGTCTTCCGCCACCGATTGAGGAAGGTCCTGTTTCGCTCCCTGGCGGATCATCGATCAATCGTGCGATCGATTCTTCAGATGTGAAGCCTGGTCGCGAGCTTCTTGCGCTTGTTGCGTCATGCCTTTGGCCTGGTAAGCGTCGGCAAGAGCGGCTTCGAGGTCAGGATGGTCGCCGTTTTTCTCTTTCTCGTTCTGGTAGGCAGCGATCGCATCGTCGTACATCCCAAGCCTGGTGTAGCACTGGCCCAACTCGTAGTAGACGCCAGAAGCCTGCGGGCCCAATCGAAGCGCAGTTTTGAACTCCTCGATTGCCGCCTGATACTTTTCTTCGTCGGCCAGCGCCAGTCCAATGCCATAGTGCGCATCGGCGTCGTTCGCATTCTGCGCCAGCATTTGCGTGAAGGTCATTTTCGCATCGCCGGTACGCCTCGCAGCCAGGTACACCATGCCAAGGTTAAAGCGGGCCGCGTTGTGTTGGGGTTGCAGCTCAACGACGCGCTTGAACTCGGTTTCCGCCTGGGGATAGTCATTCGCGTTGAAGTAAGCCTGTCCCAACGCGAAATGCGCCTGCACAGAGTTGGGCTGTTGCCGGACCACCGTTTGAAGTTGGGCGATGGCGCGATCAGGGCTCTCTGACAACGACTCCAGGGCTCGGCCAATGCGGAAAGGAGCGCCGCGCCATTGTTGCACTCCAACAGCACTCGCCAACACCGCGAGAGCCACGACGCCCAGCACACTCGCCCGGCGGACGGGGGCGTCGTGCTGGGGCGCGATCCGTGCGATCAGAGCGCCCAGAATCAGTCCGCTGATGAGTCCGCCGAAGTGCGCGGCATTGTCGATGCCGGGAAACATGCTTCCGAAGAGGACGTTGAAGCCGACGAAGAAGACAAGGCTCCTCAGCGTCCCGCGGATTGCGATGCTGGGCAAGGAGAATTCTCCTAGATAGAATGACGCGATCAGGGCGCCAGCCAGGCCGAAGATTGCCCCCGACGCTCCCACGCTTAGCACCCTGGGATTCCACGCGACACTGGTTACGCCTGCGGCGATCCCTGTGGTCAGATAGACGGCAGCGAACGTCCATCGTCCGTAAAGAGACTCGCATAGCGCGCCCAAGTCCCAGAGACACCACATGTTGAAGGCGATGTGCATCAAGCCGCCATGGAGAAACATGTAGGTCGACAGGCGCCACCAGTCGCCCGAGAGCGTATAGGGGCCGAAGTTGGCGCCAAAATGCGCCATGGTTTGCCCGGGGAAGTCCATTACGGTACCGCTCGCCGCCGCCATCGCCAGAAAGACCGCGACATTGGCGCCGAAGAGCACTTGCGTCAGCGTGATGCTGGACTCGCTTCGAACCCAGGGCGCGGGCATGACCTGCTGCTTCACGTCGTCGAGGTCGCCACGTTGCGCCGCCTCGTGCTGCACACACCACTGGCAGATCTTCTTGAAACTAAACGGGGGAAGCTTGCGGCCGCATTGAGTGCAATTCGCCATGTCGTATTACAGAAGAGTATCAGCAGTGAGATAGGTTTTGCGAAGGGCACGGCTTAAGCCGTGCCGCCAAGTGCGGCAAGACGAGCTCGGCTTCAGATGGAATGAGACGGCTGGCCTCGCGGAACAGCTAAGCTGTCCGCACGCACTCAAAGGTGCAAAGGAGACCAGCCAATGAAGAAGCATAGCAAAGTGCAGAAGGTAACGAACAAGCCGAGTCGGACCGTGGGAATCGATCTCGGAGACCGTTGCAGCAGTTATTGCATTCTCAATCACGAGGGAGAAGTGGTGGAGACTGGGCGCATCAAGACGCAGGGCAGTGCCTTCCAGCAGCATTTCGAAGGTGAGGAGGGGATGCGGATGGCGATGGAATGCGGTACGCACTCGCCGTGGATCAGCCGCTTGCTGAAGGAACTGGGACATGAAGTGCTGGTGGGCAATGCGCGCAAGTTGAAATCGATCACAGGGAGCGAATCGAAGAATGACGACCGGGATGCCGAGCAGTTGGCGCGACTGGCGCATTTCGATCCGCGGCTGCTGTTCGCGGTACGGCATCGCAGCGCCGAGCGACAGCAAGATCTGACTTTGATTCAGGCGCGAGCCACGCTGGTGCGGGCGCGGACGATGATCATCAACACGGCACGGGGCTTGGTCAAGAGCAGCGGAGGGCGGCTGCCGACCTGCAGCAGCGAGAGTTTCGCCACTCAGGTCCAGCCGATGTTGCCAGCGGAACTGGCGGGGATGATCGGTCCGTTGCTGGAACAGGTGGCTAGTTTGAACGCGCAGATTGCTCGCATGGATCAGCAGGTGGAAGCGTTGGCGAAGAAGTATCCTGAGATTCGGATCCTGCGGAGCGCGCCCGGAGTGGGGCCGCTGGTGGCGGCGACCTATGTGTTGACTCTGGACGGAGCGCAAGCCGTGGCCCACAGTCGCTCGGCAGGAGCCTTTCTGGGATTGAGGCCGCGGCAGAAGCAATCGGGCGAATACGATCCTCAATGCCGCATTACCAAGACGGGGAACACCTATTTGCGGTGTTTACTGATGCAGTCGGCGCATTACCTGCTGGGGCGCTTCGGACCGGATTCGGCGCTGCGTCGTTGGGGATTAAAACTGGCAGCCAGTGGCGGCAAACGTGGGAAAAAGCGCGCTTTGGTGGCCGTGGCTCGTAAGCTGGCAGTGATCCTGCATTGCATGTGGCGCACGAACCAGGTCTATCAAGCCTTTCCGCAGTCGGTGGCACAAGGCTCAGCCGTTCCGGTTTAAAGTACGCTAGTCGTCAGCAGAAAGATTTTGAAACCAGGAGGAGAGCGGTTTTGCAAGTTGCGTTTGTCAATCTCGTGTTGCGGTGACTGCGCTCAGCGGCTGGGTCCTCAGAGACCGCGCTTTAGACAGCAGCGCCCATTTCATCGGTATCGGACACCAACATGCACCAGCCAACAGGCTCACCAAGAGTGCGAATAGAAGCCCGAGATGAATCGATCGAGAAAAAGACAAAAGCAACGGCAACACCCAAAACCCTCTGACAAGAGGAAAAACAACTTCAAAACCAATAGCCAAACCAAATTTATCTTGACACCATCAGCCGTCTCATAGAAGCCGCTGCGGGACTCCTCACAAGATCAAAAGTGAGCGTCTCGAGTCATGCAACCGTTGGGTTGCGTATCTCCATTGCCTGGGATAATATGCAACCTAGAGGTTGCGTAACATGAATGAAGTTATCGAGAAGAGAATTGAACTGAAAGCGCCAGTCTCCCGGGTTTGGCGTGCACTGACGGATTACCGCGAATTCGGCGAATGGTTTCGCGTGAAACTGGACGGCCCCTTTGTGCCGGGTCAAGTCTCCCGCGGCCAGATTACTTATCCCGGCTATGAGCACATCAAATGGCAAGCAGTCGTGCAGAAAATGGAGCACGAGCGCCTCTTTTCCTTCACTTGGCCCCATCCCAAGTCCTTTGAGAAAGGGGATCCACCGGACTATTCGAAGGAGCCAACCACTCTCGTCGAATTCAGGCTGGAGAAGACTGCCACCGGCACGTTACTCATACTCACCGAGTCCGGCTTCGATAAGCTTCCCGATGATCGCCGACTCGAAGCATTTCGCAGAAACGATCGCGGTTGGACGGAACAAATGAAGAACGTCGAAAACCATGTCGCGCAGAAACCATAGCAGGGTGGCGGCGAAACGGCCAACGCACGCACTCGTGTTCGCCGCTTTGGGTGACGCAACCCGGTTATCGCTGGTTGCGAGGCTCTGCGATCGCCGGCCTTATTCGATCTCTCGGCTGACGCAGGGTTCCAAGCTAACCCGGCAGGCGATCACCAAACATCTCAGGGTATTGGAGAGCGCCGGAATCGTGCACAGCATCCGTGCAGGCCGCGAGAGCCAATTCCAATTCGATCCGCAGCCAATTGAAGGAATCAGGCAATACCTCGATTCCGTTTCTGAACAGTGGGATCAGGCACTGTCAAGGTTGAAGTCCTTGGTAGAAGACTGAAGGCGCAGTGTCCTTGGCGCCAATCGATTCACCGCTTGCTGAATGCAGAGCCCGGCCTGAACCCAGCAGGTATCTAGCCGCGAAGCAGCGCCAGAATAAAGCCCACGGCGTGAGCCGTGGGTAAAGTGAGCAAATGACCCAGCCCCAGCGGGGCGAAAGAAGAGTTCGCGCGCACACGCTGGCCGCGCCCTCGATCACCAACAGAATTTTCGGCGTTATAGTTCCTAAGCGACTGTTGGGGTGAGGCTTCAGTGAATGGTTTTCGTCTTGCGCGACATGTAATCCATCAGCAAGTACTGGCCCAGGGTGTAGGGAGTGGTGAAATAAGCTTTGCCGCGGCACATCTCGGTAACCTTCTGCACAAACTG
>CAVRCR010000067.1:0-49635 GCA_963719615.1 uncultured Acidobacteriaceae bacterium
TCTGGACTCGCTCTTTGACGGCTTCAGTCGTGATCATGGTTGGCCTCCCTAACGGCTGCGTCATGCGTTGCGTGCGGGAGCATGTCGGCCAGATTGTGCTGCTTGCTTTAACTACGCGTAGTCGATCGGATTCTTCTCGAACCAGTGTTGATCGCGGGTCTTGCTGATGTTTGTCCACGCGCCGGAGGCAACGCTCGCGGTGAGTTGCCGGTTCTCCCAAATCACGCCTGCGCCAAAACCGATTGCTCCGCCGAACAAACCGCCCGCGAGAGCCCTGGTCGTAGAGCGGCGCCCGTTTGCCAGGTAGCCTCCTACCACGCCCAGGCATGCTCCGATGAAGGCCGGCGCCAACGCCAGACGAACTGACTCGCCGAGATAAGGAACAAGCGGTTCGTCTTTGAGGAATGCATCTTCCCCAGTGCGTGCTCCGTCGACCGCGGAATCCACCAGCCGGCGACCGTAATCAACGCTGGATTTTGACCATTCGAGAAAACTCATCCGGTACCTCACAATGCAGTGGTCGCGGCCGAAGTTTCATCCGGCAAACGACTACGATGCCTTTTCCAGACATTCCATTTTCGATTGGATGAGTTCGAGCAACTCCTCGAGCGTCATGCCTTGATCGAGCATCCCGAGGAGATCGTGCGCGTCGAACCCGACCGTCTCTCCCGCCTGCACCAGTCTCTCGATGGCTTCGTACACCGAAACTTCATGCGATTCGGATAAGTGCGTTAGAACATCTTCGAAGGTATTAATTGACTGGGTTCTGGAGGGCACGAATCTTCAACCTGCGGGCCAAATCAGAACTCGTGGGGAGGGTGTGGTCAGCGTCGCCTGTCACGTCGTCGTGTGACGTCCGTCACAGGGGTTTTTCGGATGTTAAGGATTTGGCGAGAAACAGAGTCCCTGGAACGTGCAAATGCTGACAGAAAAGTTCTGCAGTAGGGGCGCAACAAAAATGCGCCCCGGGACTGAATGATCTGGCCCGGGGCGTTCCGCTAGTGAAGCTCCCTTTCGACAGTTGCTCCGCTTAGTCGCCTGAGGGCAGGAGTGATTCTTCCGCCGGCATCACTTCCGGTACCAGGGACGGGCACTCGCCCAAGAATCGGCTGGCAGGCCGCATCCGGGCCATGTTTCGGACGCACTTGCGGCTTCATTTCAGCAAACTGCTCCTGCTCGGTCGAACCCTCGAGCGCGGTGGTGGACGCCGCGCCTCCGGCGATCACCTGCGTGAGTGCGTCGAAGTATCCGGTGCCCACGAAGCGCTGGTGCTTCACAGCTTCGTATCCGTACTGCGGCTTCGCGGCTGAATTCCTTCTCCTGCAGCCGCGAGTATGCGGTCATGCCGCTGTCTTTGTAGCCGCGCGCCAGTTCGAACATGCTCAGATTCAGAGCATGGAATCCCGCCAGCGTGACAAACTGGAACTTGTATCCCATCTGCGGCCAGTTCCGACTGGAAGCTGGCGATCGTCTCGATCGTCCAGTTTCTTCTTCCAGTTGAACGAAGGCGAGCAGTTGTAGGCCAGCATTTGCCGGGATACTTGGCGTGGATCGCTTCCGCGAAGCGGCGTGCTTCGTCCAGATTCGGGCTCCGAAGTTTCGCACCAGATCAAGTCGGCATAGGGTGCGTAGGCCAGGCCGCGCGCGATAGCGGACTCCAGACCTCCGCGGATGCGGAAGAAGCCTTCCGCGGTGCGTTCTCCGGTGAGGAATTCGCGGTCGCGCGGATCGATGTCGCTGGTCAACAGATGGGCGCTGTCGGCATCGGTGCGCGCCATGATCAAGGTCGGCACGCCGAGCACGTCCGCGGCCAGACGGGCCGCGACCAGTTTCTGGATGGCTTCCGAGGTCGGGACCAGGACTTTGCCGCCGAGGTGCCCGCACTTCTTGGCGGAAGAAAGCTGATCTTCAAAATGCACGCAGGCGGCGCCCGCCTCAATCATCGCTTTCATCAATTCGAAGGCGTTCAAGGTGCCGCCAAATCCCGCTTCTGCGTCGGCGACGATGGGCGCGAACCAGTAGATGCCGTTCTTTCCATCCATGTGATGGATCTGGTCGGCGCGCATCAGAGAGTTGTTGATGCTGCGAACCACATTCGGAACGCTGTCGGCCGGGTACAAGCTCTGGTCGGGATACATCTGGCCGGCGTCGTTGGCGTCGGCCGCCACTTGCCAGCCGCTGAGGTAAATGGCCTTCAGTCCCGCTTTCACCTGCTGCACGGCCTGGTTGCCGGTGAGAGCGCCCAGCGCGGGCACATAAGGCTCGTGATGCAGCAGCCACCACAGCCGCTCCGCGCCCAGGCGCGCCAAGGTGTGTTCGACCTGGATCGAGCCCCGCAGCTTCGCACGACATCCTCGCTGCTGTAAGGCCGCTTGATGCCCGTCCAGCGCGCGTCGGTGTGCCAGTGTTTTGTCATTTCGGATGCGCTTAGAGTGCGCATGTTGAGATCTCCTCCCGGTCTCCGGTCGCATGTCAGTAGACCGCATCTCGTCGAAGCGACGGACAAACCAGGTCGTCCGTCTCGGCCAAGTAGTCCGTTTTGTCCTAGCGGCGTGCGCGGGTCTGTTTAACCGAGAGATACTATGATCTCCATGACTACTACCACAGCCCTCCGCATGAAGATCGAGACCCAGATCCTGACTCCGGAAGCGAGGACGTTCCTGACCCAACTGGCGAGCAAGTTCGAACCGCGCCGCCAGGAACTGCTGGCGCGCCGCCGCGTCCGCCAGCAGGAAATCGACGCCGGCAAAATGCCCGACTTCCTCCCCGAAACCGCGCGCATCCGCGAAGGCAGAATGGACGGTCGCGCCCATTCCGCAGGACCTGCTCGACCGCCGCGTGGAGATCACCGGGCCCGGTGGACCGCAAGATGATCATCAATGCGCTGAACTCCGGCGCCAACGTGTTCATGGCGGATTTCGAGGACTCCAATTCGCCCACCTGGCAGAACAATCTCGAGGGCCAGGTCAATCTTGCGCGACGCGGTCAAGGGCACGATCAGCTTCGTCAGCCCGGAGGGCAAGCGCTACGAGCTCAATCCGCAGTGTCGCGACGTTGCTGGTGCGGCCGCGCGGCTGGCATCTGGACGAAAGGCATTTCCTGGTGGACGGGAAGCCGATCTCCGGCTCGCTGTTCGATTTCGGGCTGTACTTCTTCCACAACGCGCAGCGACTGATCGGCAAAGGCACCGGGCCATACTTCTATCTGCCCAAGATGGAGAGCCATCTGGAGGCGCGCCTGTGGAACGATGTGTTCTGTTTCGCCCAGGACGAACTGGGCATCCCGCGCGGCACGATCCGCGCCACCGTGCTGATCGAAACCATCCTGGCCGCGTTCGAGATGGACGAGATTCTCTACGAACTGCGCGATCACTCGGCGGGACTGAATTGCGGGCGCTGGGATTACATTTTCAGCTTCATCAAGAAATTCCGCAACCGGCCGGACTTCGTGCTGCCCGACCGCGTCCATCGTGACCATGGAGAAGCATTTCCTGAAGTCCTATGTGGATTTGCTGATTCAAACCTGCCATCGCCGCGGCATTCACGCCATGGGCGGCATGGCGGCGCAGATTCCGATCAAGAACGATCCGGCGGCGAACGAAAAGGCGCTCGAAAAAGTGCGGCAGGACAAACTGCGCGAAGTGCATGCCGGGCACGACGGCACCTGGGTGGCGCATCCCGGCCTGGTGCCGATCGCCAAGGAAATTTTCGACGCGCACATGAAAGACGCCGAACCAGATCGGCCGCCGCCGCGAGGACATGCAGGTCACCGCCAAGGACCTGCTCGCGGTCCCCGAAGGCGAGATCACCGAAGCAGGTCTGCGCTGGAACATCGACGTGGGCATGCAGTATCTGGAATCGTGGCTGCGCGGCTCCGGCTGCGTTCCCATCTACAACCTGATGGAGGATGCCGCCACGGCGGAGATCTGCCGCGCGCAGGTCTGGCAGTGGGTGAGGCACGGCGCCCGACTCAGCGACGGCCGTCCGGTGACGCAGGAGATGGTTCGAAGCTCATCGCCGAGCAGAAGAACAGTTGAAGGGCGGCGCGCATGGCGGACGCGGCGGAGATTTTCGAGCGCATGATGACCAGCGCCGATTTCGCGGAATTCCTGACGCTGGTCGCTTATGATTACATCGACTAGGAACACGGCGACAACTGCCTGCTCCGGAAGATGAGCCACCAACTCCGCCGAGATCTCGGATGAGTTTCTAGCGCAGCTCAAGGAAGATCTGGTATGCCGACGCGTGCGGACGCGGGATGGCGCGCCTGGAAGAGCACCGGCATCTGCTCACCTCTTTTGATCCCGAAAAAAAAAATGCTGCGCTTTTCGCCGGCTATCTTGCCCAGTGGGTGGACATCGGATTTCAGCGTCCCGGACTGGTCAAGGAGATTGTCGCTCGCTTCTCTCGAGTCCGTGCGCGCGCGCCTGCCTCTGCATGACTACTCTACATTGCGCATGGCCGAGGGATGGTCGCGATGGCGGAGGAATCCAAGGAGGAGGCCATTCGCCATTTTGATTTTGTCCTGGGTCTCGAAGAGGAGACCGATGACAAGGAACTCCTGTCCATCGCCAATTTCTGGAAGGGCCGCTGCCTGCGCATGAAGGGCGAGTACGATCAGGCGCTGGCATATGCGGTGAAGGGCAGGGATCTGGCCATGGAACTTCGGCCACCGCCCATGGCCGCGGTCATGCGAGTGCTCGAGAGTTGGCTCTTTTTCCAGAAAGGCAATGCCAAGCAGGCGCTCGAAATTCTGCAGGAGGCCGAGGCCGATTCTGAGCAAGACGGACGACTATCTCACCCTGGGCAACATTCATTCTTCATATGGCCGGATTGCGCGACGCCAGGGACGTTATCAGCACGCCATTGACAGTTTCACCGACTGCCATTGCGCTGTACCGCAAGCGCGATCCGCAGCATCGCAACATGGCGCGCTCGCTGAACAATATGGCGTACGTCAAGCGGCTGATCGCCCTGCAGTTGCGACGCAAAATTGATGCGGAAGCGGCACGACGCAGGAAGGCCGCCACGCGTGGCGTGCTCGAAACGGACAAGGCAAGCTGCCATATCGCAGTCGTTTTGAGCAACTTCATCAGGAGGCGCTGGCGGAACTTGGTGAAGCGGCGGCAATCTACGAGCAGTATCGGAATCATCATGGACTGGGCAGCGTGCACTTGAACTACGGATTATCTTCATCTGGACAACGGGGATCTGGAAGATGCGGAGGCGGAGGCGAAGGCGGCTTTCCACCTGGGCGAAGACAAGGCGCGACCACATCCTGATGGCGCGGGCGCGACTGTTGCGGTGCATGATCGAAAACGCCCGCGTCGAAGAAGGGATCGGCGAGAGCACCGAACCCGGCAGCCACGCCCGCCTGGCGCAGGATTACGCCCAGGAAGCCATCGAACTGGCGAAGCATACCGCAGAACCGGCGTCTGCTGGCCGCATGCCTACATTTGGCAGGGACTGACTTACTGCAATCGCTTCTTTGATGATCCCGAGTCGGCGCGAGATTGGTACGACCAGGCCGTGACTCTTTCGAAAGGCGATCACGCCGAGGGCGCATGGGAAGATCTGCAGACGTTGAAGGCCAAAGTTCTACGCGGCGGCCGAGTGAACCCAGCGCTGCGCGCCTGGTCGCAAGGTTCGGTTGGTGACAAAACGTTCCAGCAGATCACCGAGGAATTTGCAGAGCTGATCATTCCAAAGGTCTGGGAGCGGGAGGGCCGCAAGATTTCGCGTGTGGCGGCTCGCCTCTCCGTGTCTCCCAAGAAAGTTCGCCGCATTCTCAGCCGCGCCGGGCGGAGAAAGCCTCCGACGGAATAGCCGATTCGTAAGGCAGGGTTGAGTTTATGACGCTTGCGCTGCGTCGCTCCAGGTTGTCTCGGCAACCGGAGGAATGAAACTCATGGCGCGCTCGGCCAGCGCTGTGATGGTCAGGCTCGGGTTGACTCCGAGATTTGCCCCCAGAACGGATCCGTCGCAGATGTACATGTTGCGGTAGCCGAATACGCGGTGGCGATCATCAACCACGCCGCGGTCGGGAGACGCGGCAATGACGCAACCTCCGATGCAGTGTGCCGTGCCCGGAACATCAAACAATATTTCTGGAAGAGTGCTCATGGCGGTGCCACCGGCGATCTGCGCGAATTTCCGGGCAAACTCGTTGGCTCTGGGAATGTAAGTCGGCACCTTGTTCCCGCGGCTGACCATCATTTTGCGAAACGGCCAGAACCAGGGTCGTTTCCAGCGCATCTCGATATGTCCCTCGACAGCTTGCATGCAAAGAAGAATCACGTGCTCTCGCGCCCAACCTCCTGGCCACAACAGACGCACGGTTTTGACCGGGTGGAACAGCAGGGAGCCGAAAAGATTCTTGAGCCAGAGCCCGATGCGATGAGCACCCGGTCGGCCATCGGTCATCATCGTGGTGAGGAGACTCATGGAGTCGGAGCCACTGGGATAACGTACGGCTTCGATGTGCGTGTGTTCATCGATGTAGATGCCGGAGCCGATGGCAATGCCTTGCGAAAAATCCTCGCGGCAGCCCGGCATGCGGGCGCCGATGAGCGATTCCGAATTGGTCCTCACATGTTTCCCCAGGCGGCTGCTGATGGCCGGTAACGAACCGTTGTCTCTGAGCCGGAACAGCAGTTCCATTGTGCCCAGCGAGGAAGCGGAGAAGACCACACCGCGGCAGGTAAGGGATTGGGGCCGGCGCTGAATCCAGGCGGTGGAGTTGACCGTCCGTATTTCGTATCCGGAAGCACCATCGCTCGAACTGGCCAGCGGTTTGACGCTCACGACCTTTGTTTCTGGAAAGACGCGCCCCCCGTGCTTTTCCGCAAGGTATAAATAGGTGAGATCGAGCGTACTTTTCGCGCCAAAGCGGCAACCCATCATGCAACCGCCGCAGCCGGTGCAGGTGGTTCGCGGTGGCCCTTCGCCGCCGAAGAATGGATCCGGGAAGGTTTTGTTGCCGGGCACTCCCTCGGCCGGTTGGAAGATGCCGACACTGGTGCGGTAGAACGTTTGGCCGCAGCCGACAGTTTCCGCAGCTTTTTGCAGGAGTTGATCGGCAGGCCCGAGGATTCTGTTCTGGGTTACACCGAGCATGCGCGCTGCAGTTTGATAGTGGCGAGGCATCTCTGCTTTCCAAGCCGCCAATCCAGTCCAAGATCCCGCGTCCCAGACCTTCTCCGGCGCTGGGAGCAGAGTGCTGGCGTAGGTGATCGACCCGCCGCCCACGGCGCAGCCATGGTAGATGGTTGCATGGCGAAAAAAACGCATGTTGAAGAAGCCACGCAGGCCGAGTCTCGGACGCCAGAACCAGCGATGAATGGACCAACTTGTGCGCGGGAAAGAGTTGGCGGTCCAACGCCTCCCCATCTCCAGGACGGCAACTCGATACCCTTTTTCCACCAACCGAAGGGCGGCGACGCTACCCCCGAAGCCGGATCCGATGACGATGAAATCGAAATCGAATTTGTCTTTGCCCGGGGCCATACCTCCACCTGTCGCGCGACATTGTTACGGTCGTTGTAGCGGGTTATGAACCGGTGCAATCATCTTCCCTCCTCTCACCGGTTGCAGTGAGCGGGGTCACAGTCAAACACGTGCGGCGAGAGTTCTAATAACCCCGGTGCTGCAGAATCCTGAGGTTGAACATCAGGTCGTGAACTAACCCAGGAGGAGCCGATGGAAAGTGCGATCGGTCTGGTGGTTACAGGCGGTGGCGCCAGAGGTGCTTACCAAGCCGGCGTTCTGAAACGTATCGGGGAGATAAAACGCGTTCAGCAACGGGGCAATCCTTTCCCAATCATCGGAGGCGCTTCTGCGGGAGCGGTGAATGGCGCGGCCCTGGCGGTCGGCGCCGACGATTTTGCCTCGGCCACGAAGGCGCTCGCTGATCTGTGGGCGCGTCTCAGGCCTTTCGATATCTTTCACTGTGATCTTGCTTCGCAGGCGCACAATTCCCTGACGTGGATCCTGGATCTTTCTTTTGGAGGAATTTTCGGCGGCGGCAATGCGCGATCCTTATTGGATGCGACTCCTTTGAGGAACTACCTCAACCGGCATCTCGATTGCGATCGCATCCAGGAAAACATCAAGCGCGGAAACCTCTACGCGCTCGCCATCTCCGCGACCAACTATAACTCGGGGAAGAGTTATCTCTTTATTCAGGGAGCCAAGGGGCATGCCCTGTGGAACCGACTGCGTTTGGTGACGCTAGCGACAAAGATTACGGTTGACCACGTTTGCGCGTCGGCAGCGATTCCTTTGATCTTTCAGCCTGTTCGACTCAAAGTCCCGCGTGGATCAGCACACTTTGGGGATGGTTGTGTCCGCCTGCAACAGCCTCTCAGCCCGGTCATCCGCTTGGGGGCGGAAAAGGTTTTCGCGATCGGGGTCCGATGCGGGAATAAAGAGAGGCAGGAGATTAGTACCAACGACAAGAATCCTTCGCTAGCACAAGTGATGGGAGTTCTCTTTAACGTTATGTTCCTGGACCATATAGCGACCGACATCGAGCATCTGGAACGGTTGAATCATTTGCTCGAATGTGGCCACATCGTGCAGCCTGATGTTGACGAGAGCGAACGCATACGGCAACTCGCGACCCTTGTCATCACGCCCTCGGAGAATTTGTCAGACCTGGCACGGCAACATCAGAAAGACATGCCCTATCTAATCCAGTACTTTGTCAGCAGTCTAGGACGGGATACGGATTCCTGTGCTGATTTGATGAGCTACCTGCTCTTCACCTCAAAGTACACGCGAGATCTGATTGAAATTGGCTACCGCGACACCGACGAACGAATCGACGAAATCGAGGCGTTTCTCTATTCCTCCGATGGTGGGAATAACAACGGCGGCGGGACCCGTGGCAAACGAATGGCGAACGGAGTTCCCAGCTCCAGTCGCCGCGAGTAGGAACTCCCTCGCAACCCGGATACTTTTCCAGCGTCGCTTTCGAGAAGCTACGAAACCTGGTACTTGCCGGTATCGATGACTCTCTGGGCGATGGTCTGTCGTAGCGCCACGGTGTTGAATGGCTCGTACTTGCACAGCCGGCGCAGAATTGCAAGCTGCGAGCGCAGCATGTCGCCATCACTGCAAGCGGCAATGACCATCCTGGCAGCGCTTTCGATTCTATCCATGGCGCCCGACATATAAACGCGGGTCATGGCAATCGCTATTGCGGAGCGCCCCTCGCCGTTCCTTGCGGCCAGTTTCTGCGCACGCAGCACGGCTGACTCCATGGCATAGGTGTCAATGACCATGTTCGCGATGGCGCCCATGATTTCCTGCTGGTCCTGGATCGCCATCATGTATTTCTGGGTCGCAACGCCGGCGGCGAACAGCCCGATTTTCTTGGCCGTCGCCACCAGTTTCCGCTCCTGGGCGAGAGGTCCTTCTTGGTTCTCCTCGGTGGGTCCAGAGAGGACTTCATCCATGATCCTCTTGATCGCTGCCATCAACGGAAGTTGGCCAGACATCGCCCGTTTCAGCAGAAACCCCGTGATCACCAGCCGGTTGATTTCATTTGTGCCCTCGAAGATCCGGTTCACGCGGACATCGCGGTAGTTGCGCTCAGCAGGGTACTCTTCCACGAAGCCGTATCCACCGTGGATCTGCACCGCCTCGTCGACGACGTAGCTGATGAACTCCGACCCCCAGACTTTGAGAATCGAGCACTCGACGGCGTATTCGTCCATCACCTTGCGAACCTGGCTCATGTCGTCGTGACCGGCAGGGCTGAGTTGCGCAATGGCGGCATCCATCATGCCAACCGTGCGATACGACATGGCTTCACCGGTGAAAATGCCGGCCGCCATGTTGGCCAGTTTCTCGCGAATCAACCCGAAGTCGGCGATCACCTTCCCGAAGGCTTTGCGCTGCTTGGCATACGCGATGGCGCCCTCGATGCAATTACGGGCCGAGCCAACGCATCCCGCGCCCAACTTGATCCGGCCGACGTTCAGAACATTGAAGGCGATCTGGTGCCCCTTTCCGATCTCGCCGAGGACGTTCTCGACAGGAACCTTGCAGTCGTTGAGGATGAGCGGACAAGTAGAAGAGCCGCGGATGCCCGATCTTGTGTTCTTCCGCACCAACCGAAAAACCGGGGAAGCCGCGCTCCACGATGAAGGCAGTGAACTTCTCCCCGTCAACCTTGGCGAAAATCGTGAACAGGTCCGCGAACCCGGCGTTGGTGATCCACATCTTCTCGCCGTTCAACAGGTAGTACTTGCCGTCAGCAGAAAGTGTGGCTCGGGTCCGGCAATTCAGAGCATCGGATCCTGACGATGATTCGGAAAGGGCGTAGGCCCCGACCGTCGTGCCGGCGGCTAGCCCCGGAAGATACTTCTTCTTCTGTGCTTCCGTGCCGAAGTAGACGAGGGGCAGTGTGCCGATGCAGGTGTGGGCACCCCAGGTCGTGCTGAAGCCGCCGTGTTTCGCCACGCGATCGGCGATGAGGGCGGATGTGACCTTATCCATCTGCATGCCGCCGTAGGCTTCGGGGACATCCACCCCGCTCAGCCCGAGTTCTCCGGCCTTGCGCAACAGGTCGCGGGTGACGGCAAAATCCTTGTGCTCCATCTTTTCAATATTGGGCACGATCTCTTTGTTGGCGAATTCTTCTGCGGTTTGTGCGATGAGCAAATGCTGCTCAGTGAAATCTTCCGGAGTGAAAACATCCTCGGGCTTGCGCTCCTCTAGCAGGAAGCTGCCGCCGGGGATTTTGCTACCGGGTACTGCGGTAAGCGTAGCCATATTCCCTCTCCCTCAGAAATATACTCGTGTGTTTAGTCGCAGCCTGGGAAACGAATTAGGAGACAACACGAAAACACAAGAAGATTGCCAACGTGACCTGGCAACAGATCAGATCACGTTGGCGCATGTCCTCGGCCCTGCTCCTCAACAAGCGCCCAGAGCGGCAGACTCCGCGCCAGGCTTAAGGAGTTAGTTTCATGTATATCAGGCGACGGCCGGCTCCATCTTTGCTTTCTTCGCCGGTTTCCTGACGCGACGCTCTGCTTTTCCGGGCCCCTTCGCTCCATTCGGGGGCTTGACCATTACGTCCATCAAGGCCTTCTGGGCCTCGACATAGCTCTTTACCGCCTCCCGCGTGAGTTCGCTCAAGGGCAGAGATGGGAACGGCCCCAGGAGTTTCATTGCTTTGCCTGCGGTTTTCACGTTGGCATTCACCTGCCGCCCGGCTACTTCGACGAGGCGCTTTTGCGCTTCGATGAACGAGTCCGTGGCCTTCCGGGCCAAGTCCGACAACTCGGTCTGCTTCATCTTCTTTGCGCCGTTGGTGTGTTTGCCGCTGGTTGCCTTCGCCGTCTCCTCGGCGACGACGTCGAGGAACTGCTTCTGGGCTTTGACGAAATTTTCCATGCTCTCGCGGGCCACGCCGACGAACTGTTCCGGCTGGTAGGGCTTGCCGGCCTTGGCGGCGTCTACCCACGTGTGAGTCTGCTTGCCGGCGATCTTCAGGAACTCCTCCTGCAT
This sequence comes from uncultured Acidobacteriaceae bacterium, assembly GCA_963719615.1. GTDB lineage: Bacteria > Acidobacteriota > Terriglobia > Terriglobales > Acidobacteriaceae > Sulfotelmatobacter. The sequence continues at coordinate 11,520 of CAVRCR010000067.1, forward strand.
GTGGATGAAAGTGTCTACACTGCGCCGCAGCAGATCGATCAAAGCATGCCGGCGCGGGCAGTCTCCCACCCGTTCTTTCACGCCAGACATCAGGATTTCGTTCTGTTGTTTACCCAACTCAAGAAGGACCTTCTGGCCTTCCATGAAGTTGGTCACGCCCTCTCCGGCAACTTCGCTGAGAATCGCGGTGGGAGAGTGAAGGGGGTCCGATAGTTGCTGTCTGATGGCGTGCATTACGCTGGCATTCTGGCGCATGGCCAGATCGATGAGGATGCGTTGCGTCGCGAAGAGAGTCTGCGCGCCTTGCTGCGCCCAGCCAGAGAGTAGCGAAACCACCGACGATTCTCCGGGATGAGCGCGGGGAGATTCATGCTTTGCCGCTGCCATTTAGATACCTCCGATTGCTGCATTGCAGCATCAGCTAAACTATACGAGCTCAAGGGGGTTGTGTCAAGATGTTCTTGCTGGCTTGTGCGGAGCAGCATGGACGGAACCATGAAGCCATCCGTCATCGTAATCAAGAAATACGGGAATCGCCGCCTGTATGACACCGCCGGCAGCCGCTATGTGAACCTCGACGATCTGGCAGCACTGGTCCGTGCGGGCAAGCAGGTCCGCGTCGTCGACGCGAAGAGCGGACGCGATCTGACTCGGGTGACCCTCACACAAATCATTACCGAGGACGCAAAAGACAAACCGACGGGACTGCCGCTGGAGTTGCTGCGGCAATTGATCATGGCGTCGGACGAGGTGCGCCAGGAATTCCTGATGTGGTATCTTAAGTCCGCCTTTGACACCTACGAGAAGCTTCAAGATGCTGTAAAGAACCGCCTGAGCGAAGTTCAGTCCGCCATCCTCTCCCCGGTAGACATGATGAAACGGTTCCTGAGTCCAAACGCATCCTCACCTCCGCGAGACGACGAATCGGAAGTTCAGGCCCTGCGTAGGCGAGTCGCGGAACTCGAGGCGCGCCTGGAAAAGCCGGCGTCAAAGAAACGGCGCTCCCGCACGAAGTGCTGAATCTTGAACGATGGAGTTCCAGTCCGTTCTCGAGTCCGAAGTTCTACTGGACCGGTAACAACCGGGCGGTATAATATTGCAGTGCAGCATTGGCCCTTTCCGCAGTCCAAGGCGGAGATTGGGCTGGCCCTAAACGAAATTGCCGCGCAAAAAGAAAAAAGCAGCAGCGAGTCCTTTACCAGCGAAGAGGCGCAAGTCTACTGAGCAGCGCTACCCTGAAGCCGATACCTCACTTTGGACCGAAGCCCTCTTCGGGGCTGAAATTTTGATCCTACATGCGACGCCGGTGTACTACGGCCTGGGCGTACCGCGCGGGGATGGCTCCGCTGTCATCATCATTCCCGGTTTTCTGGGCACCGATCTCTACCTGACCGAGCTACACGCCTGGCTCCGGCGCATTGGATACAGGCCGTATTTCTCCGGTATCGGGATCAACGCGGAGTGTCCGAACTTGCTCATTCAGCGCCGCCTGAACCAGACGATCGAAAGAGCGTTGACTGAGACCGGCGGCAAGGTTCATTTGATCGGTCACAGCCTGGGGGGAGTGATCGCGCGCTCGGTAGCGGGCCAGCGGCCGAAAGACGTAGCGTCTGTAATTACGCTTGCTGCGCCCATCCGCGGCACGGTTGCCAATCGGGCTGTTCTTCGCGCGGCAGAAGCGGTTCGGCTCCGGATCCTCGAAGAGCACGGTCGCGGGGTACTTCCCGACTGCTACACCGGACAGTGCACGTGCAATTTTTTGGACTCGCTCCGGCGTAAGGTTCCTGAGTCGGTAGTAGAGACCGCCATTTATACACGTCACGACGGCATCGTGGATTGGCGCTACTGCATGACGATGAACCCTGATGTTGACGTGGAAGTTCCTGGAACTCATATCGGAATGGCATTTAACCCGGCGGCCTACGCAGTTGTGGCCGAGCGACTGGCCACGGCTCGTCCGCGCAGATAGTTCAGCCAACCATTTCTAGTACTGCTCCGTTGGCAGTCTCGAATCTCTCCGCCGTCCCGCCAGCACTCTCCAGAAGCAGTGACGCAGACGCCAGGCTGTTATTCCTGACTTCGAAGCTGCCTGAGCAGTCGGTCTTTATATAAGGAAGTCGATGTACACTCGGGCCTCGTCCGTCGATCACGGCCTCGAGGCGGAGGCCATTGCGCGCGGCACAGTGAAACCTCCAATGCATGTTGTCCCGGTCGGCTGCTTCCCGCAGGTTACGGAAGATGTGTTGCTGTCCATCGTGCCAGAGCACCGCCTCGCGAAAGACAAGGCCGAACGGCATGTCGTAGGCCAACGCCTCCAGGGTGGTCGCAGGCCCGCCCGTCCGTGGGAAGTACGCGTGTGCCCAAGTCCAGAAGCCGCGATGCCGGTATCCGCAATTGTGTCCCTGCACTCCGAAGCCCAACGGGTCTCCGGTGAAACTCCGGCCATCGAGGGTGACCTGCCCGGAAAAAAGCGCATCGGAGTGCGGGGTGCGCGAGAAACCGATCCAACCTTTGTTGCTCAACGTTACGCGAAACGTCGAACGGTAGTGCAGGTTCCAGGTGATCGCGTGCCCATCAACCTGCAGGGCTCCGTGGCAGGAATCTTGTTCGACTCCATTGTCGCCAACTCGAAAGTGAAACGGAGTCTGCCCTTTGCCGCTGAGATCCAAGCGCTGCAAGCGGAAATCCCTGAATGAAGGTCTGCGGCTTCGCGCCCGCCGGGAACCAAGTAGCCCATACCTGAGCCGGCTTCGCCTGGAGATTTCGATCGCAGCCGCCTCGCCCAGGATTCATCAGTAGATAACGGAACCACCATGCACCACTGCCGTCCGCCAATCCCATCCGAACAAACCACACTTCGTACCGGCGACCGACCGACAAAGTGGAGAACACTTCGTTTAGAGTAGCCACAAATTTTCTTGCCTCGACCACACAACTGTCTCACAGATCCTCCAGCCGTCCGGTGATGGCGGTCACTGCAAATTCCAGTATGAGCGGCTTAGTGTGAGTTGTAGGTCCCCCTCTATGCTGGATGCGTCCGCCATCACAGCGGGCTTTCGCCAGCTCGCTCCCGATCAGTTACGCACGGCGCTCGAGAGTCTCCTGCCGCAGGGCACAACCGCGGAACGAATCAGCGCCATTGAGACCGGACTGCAAAGTCCGGCTGGCCAGTCCGTGCGCGATGCGATGGCCCGATGGATCGTGGATGAGATTGTTCCAGTGGATACCCTGGTTCCCGAAGCTTATGTGAAGTGGCGTCCGCCAGTGCGGGACGCGATGATGTTCGTGGTAGCGCACCTGTCTCCAGCGCGGCTCGCTCCGAAGCTTCTGGAGCAGATCGAACTTCCCGTTGAGACATCTGCCGAAGTACGCCTGCTGCGGCTCATCGCCAAGGTTCCAGGCCTGCAGAAACTAGGGCAGGTCATCGCGCGAAGCCAGCACCTCCGTCTCGCTCTGCGTAACGCGCTCGTCAAGCTGGAAAACGGTATTCGCGACGTTAAACCGGAAGAGGTACGGGCCGTCATCCACAAAAATCTGGGGCACAAAATCGAGACCTTCGCCGTTGAAATCGCATCGGAAATTCTCTCCGAGGCCAGCGTCAGTGCGGTCGTGCGCTTCACGTGGAGAAATCCCGATACCGGGCGACGCGAGCGTGGCGTGTTGAAGGTGCTAAAGCCTCATATTCCCGAGTACTTCGCCGAGGACATGGACCACCTCCAAGGCCTGGCCCAATACTTCGGAGATCAGCACCACGCCTACGGATTTCCTTCCGATCTCCTGCCCGATACTTTTCGAAAAGTCCAGCGCTTGCTCCGCCACGAAGTCAACTTCGCTCGGGAACAGAAGACCCTGCTCGAAGCATGGGATCTCTATCGATCGATCCCTGGCGTTCGAGTGCCGCGCGTGATTCGGCCTTTGTGCACGCCCACCATTACAGCGCTCACTGAGGAGCGCGGAAGCAAGGTGACGAGCGCGGCGGTTCGCCTGCCCGCCTCCGGCCGACGAAAACTGGCGGAACAAATCGTCGAAGCCGTCGTCGCCGTACCGCTGCTGTCACCGGCGCAAGATGCTGTTTTCCAAAGTGATCCCCATCCTGGAAACTTGCTTTACAACAGGAGGACAGGTGAGCTCACAATCCTCGACTGGGCTCTGCGGGAGCGACTGGGGTGCGACCAGCGTCGGCATCTCGCGCTTTTGTTCTTCACAGTCAGCTTGCGCGATCCCGTTGCCACCTCCAACGAAATCGCTGCGCTGAGTCAGCGTCCCATCAGAATGACATCGCCTCGGCGCAGGATGATTCGCGAGGTCGTATCCGAATTTATGGACGAGATGCCAGCGTCACGTCTGCCCAGCGGTGCTGACGCGATGCGGCTCCTGGAACGTGTGGCCATCAAGGGCGTTAAGTTCCCAGGCTCGCTGATCATGTTGTCCAAGGTGATGTTTACGCTGGAGGGGATGCTGGGCGACATTGTCGGGTCCGATACGGCGATGGGCTTTACGCGTCACGTCGCCCAGCATTGGCTCTCGAATCGATCTGCCTTCCGTTCCCCGCTCATGACGCGGGACTGGTTCACACTGCAGTGCAGTGCATTGCTCTACACCGGCCGCCTTTGGGTGCAATGCGAGCAGACGGTGATCAATCGCTTCCTCGCACGCAACCGCGGAGCCCGCGACCAGGCGAGTGCAAGCGCAATAGCCAAAAGACAAACTGGTCACGCGTCCTAATCATGGCTCATTCGTGGATGAGTTTAAGCAGACACCGCCGCCTTGCGCTGACGAGGTGTGCGCTTGTGGCCGACGGCCTTCTTGGCCTTAACGAACGACCCGATCAGGGACGTCTCGGCATCGACAAAATTCCGTACTCTTTCGCCAGTGATGTTCGCAATTGGCGCCAGCCGGGACGGCGACATTAGTTCCATGGCTCGAGTCGTGGCATCGAGGTTGACATTCATCTGCTGACCCATGACGTCAAGCAATCTTTTCTGCGCCTCAATAAAAGCATCTCCCGCTTCACGCGCCAGGTGTGCGAGTTCCGTCTTCTTGACGGGCTTGACGTCGTGCTCCTTTTTACCGCTGGTGGCCTTCTCGGCCTCGTGCGCTACGATGTCGAGGAACTTCTTCTGCGCGCGGGCGAAGGTCTCCACTCCCTCGCGGGCAAACTCGACCAAATGAGCGGCTCGATCGTCCTTCCCAGCCTTCTCGGACTCCAACCACTGGAGCGTCTGTTTGCTGGTCGTGGTCAGTAACTCTTGTTGCATTTCGAGAAGAGTGCCGAGGCTGCGCCGGACAAGGTCGGTCATCGCAACTGCCGGGACAAAACCGCCAATTCGTTCTTTGACTCCGTTAAGGATGATTTCGTTTTCTTGTTGTGCCAGGTTAAGAAGAGCCCGCTGGGCTTCGACGAGGCTCGAGGTTCCCTCGACGGCCAGTTCGGTCAGGATGGCCAGTGGCGAGTGCTCATCGTGGGTCTTGGTGATTCGCATAAACAGCCTCCGAGTTTGCTGCACTGCAGCAACAGCTTCACTATAGTATTTGCAAAGCTCAATAGTCAATGGGCGTCTTGCAAGTTGTGCGCCGCGTCAATGCCAGATGTGATCTCGGTCACTCCCAATCAGCCGCGCTCGAAAGCAACATTATTACGACGACACAGTCCTGGTCGCCCTGTTCCGGGCGAGCAAGTTACAGTGGGATTTCCTTAGGAAAGGCCGATGGAAAAAATTCCTGCAGTCGAGACGGCGAAAGCATTAATGACTGAAGCAGTGGCATGGTCGGTGATGAAATGGCTTCGCGAAAAGAAAACGGTGCGGAAGACTGCCGACCAGGCCAACGCCGCCCTGGATCAACTGAATCAAGACGTGAAAAGTCGATGGCCCGAGAGGGTTAGAACGGCCTACGACGCCCTTGATGGACAGGGGGGCGGCGCGGCGCCTGTGCGAGGCCAACAGAGGGCGACTTCGGTGCTCATTGATCCGCATGCAACGCTAATCGCCAAGAAAGTCAAGGAAGCTGATGCTGAAGCGTACCGCGCCAGAATGGACGCGGAAGAGACTTTCGACGAAGCAGAAAAAAAACTGAGTACAGCCCTCGCGCGTGAAGGATGTCGCAAAGCCATTCATTCCTGGGAACTGCACGAAAAGGCAATTCGAAAAGCCGAAGCCCTCCTTCCGCCGCAGTAGAGAACCCGGGCTGCGACAACAAGCCGGGGCCCCGAATCCCGGAAACTATGTCATCCTGGCCCGCAGCGCTTTCCGTGTGCACTCCAAGGTTTTGATTAAAGACTCCTGTGGGAGTTTCTGGATAATGGGTTCGATCGCCCACCCGAGCCCAAGTGGCACGTCGCGCGTCATTGATATCGCTCGACACTCAATGGAGACGCCGCCCTCGCGTTCCTCGAATCGCCAGTAGGAATATAAACGCCATAGGAATCCATACCCTGTATCGGGCGGCAGTACCCTCTCATTCGCATTCCCGACGTTTCGCACCTCTGCGATGCGGGTCGAGTACGAGCGACACGACCAATGCGATCTGTCTAGCGAGCGATAGTGCACCTCATGCTCGGTATCGAGTACCACGGTTATGATTTTTTTCTTCAGTAGCCGCAGATAGATTTTAAAATCGTTATCGTGATGGCTTATAAGCTTTGAGGCCATCACCTCGGGCGCGTAAATATTCTTGTGGTTGTCGTAGTCCTGGATCAGTGCCAATGTGTCCGGGATGGTCGTTCCGGGAATCCAAGCGCTGCCGACCCAGTCATGGATTAGGCCATGCGGCACTTTGATCGGCCCCTGACCTGCCCAGAACTGCGCGACGACTTTGCCTTCTCGGACCTGGCGGGCTCGGTCAGCAGCGCCGTCTGACCACAGGAATGGCCCGCCAGACCGCAGATTTTCCTGTGCTTCCAGTTCAGCGCCTCGAATGTACGCGTCAAAAGTCTCCAGGGTCTGAGGCGTCAATTGTGCTTGCTTTGCAGTTTGGGCCATTGCACTCGCCCTGCGAATCGCGATCCGAACGGTTTGCGTTTCAGCGGGCCCCGCATTACGCCACCGAGTAGATTTCAGCTTCCTTATACAGGTCATCGATCTGCTTGCGATATCTTTCTTCGATGGCCTTGCGGCGAAGTTTCAGAGTGGGAGTCAAGGTGCCATCATTGGCCGTAAATTCATCCGGCACCAGCAGAACTCGTTTCAGCGTTTCGTAGCGGGCTAAGCCCCGGTTCACCTCAGCAATAATGCCTTCGTAGAGAGCTTTGACTTTCGGGTTGGCGACTAGTTCTTGCCGAGTAGAGAAGGACACATGGTTGGCACGGGCCCACTCCTCGAGCAGGGGAAAATAGGGGGAAATAATCACGGAGGCAAATTTTCGGCGGTCTCCCAGCACTACGGCAGTTCCGATCAGGGCATTCAGCTTGATCGAATTCTCGATTGGTTGTGGTGCAATGAACTTTCCACCCGACGTCTTGAGGAGATCCTTCTTGCGATCGGTAACAGATAGAAATCCGTCCTCATCCAGATTGCCGATATCTCCGGTTTTGAACCAGCCATCCACAAATGCGTTTCCGGTCTCCTCGGGCCGGTTCCAGTAACCGCGGAAAACGTTAGGACCGCGCACCAGAATCTCACAGTCGTCCGCAATCCGGACCTCGACATTCGACAACGGACGGCCCACCGTGCCCATTTTGTGAGCCCGCGGCGAGTTGATCGCGATGACGGGAGAGGTTTCCGTGAGGCCATAGCCTTCGTGGATGCGGATCCCGATGCTTGCGTACCACGCCGCCAGTTCCTTCCCGAGGGGCGCTCCGCCGGAGACGAATGTTTCAATTCTGCCACCCATTCGAGCACGCACTTGCGAATAAACCAGTTTGTCGGCTAGCTTCCAACTGAGGGCCTTGGGTGTCTTGCCCGCCAGAATCTTGGGACTATGGGCACGGCCTACCGAAAGGGCCCAGCGATATATCGAGCGCTTCGGAAACCCCTTAACCATCTGTTCTACCTGGCTGTAGATCTTCTCGTACACGCGCGGCACAGCGACAAAAATGGTGGGTAAAACCTCGGCGAGAGCCTGGGGCAACTGTTCGAAAAATGGGCAGTAGGCCAGCGTTACACCCCGGTAGAGCAAGGCAATATCAGCGTGCCGCGCCGTAACGTGGGATAGCGGAAGAAAGGAGACACTGATGTGCCCTGGCCCCACTTCAAAACCATCCATCGAGTTCACCACGTTCGAGGTCAAATTGCCGTGACTGAGTTGCACACCCTTTGAGGTACCTGTGGTTCCCGAGGTGTAGATGATGGAGGCCAGGTCATCTGCCGCAATGCTGCGCGCACGGCTTTCCAGTTCCGGATCGCGCTCGGTTGGGCCTTCAAGCATCAGGTGGCGCATGGGCACCGCATCTTGGTTCTCCACGGGATCCATCACGACCACTTTCTCGAGGGCGGTTTGATCCTTGATCGATCGGACTTTTTTCAGCTGATCCTGGGTTGAGACGACAACGACTTTCGCCCCGGAATCGTTGAGAATGTAAGCCGTTTGCTGGGCCGTCAGCGTCGAGTAGATGGGCACGACTACTGCGCCCACCAACAGGCATGCGAAGTCCGTGACTGCCCACTCATGCCGGTTCTCACTCAGGATGGCCAGCCGATCTCCCTTGGCCAAGCCTAATTGGGTCAGGGCCCGCGCCATCCCGGCCACATTCCGGTAAAATTCCTGCGAACTGATCGGAGACCATTGGGAGGCCTCGCGAACGAGCATCAGTCGCTCGTGCTTGCGATCTACGATGGAAAAGAAGATGTCATTAAGGGTGCGAGGCTTCATGGTCAGGGTTCCTCCTGACTCTGCGAACGGAACGGTTTCCCTGTCACTCAACACCGAACCGGTTTTTTGTTTTCTGCCTACTCCGATGCTTTGACTATTTCAAATGCCCCCAGCGAAAAGTCGGGCCAACGGACAAACGGATATAGTTCTGCCGCTGGGTCAGTAAATTGGAAAACAGGTGAGTATTTACCCAGTCAGCTGCAAACCGCAGGCCTACCGGCCGCGACACATTGAGGTCGAAACCGCCGCCCAAACCAACGAAATAGGTGGTATCCGTCTGCTGGGGGTTCGGGAGCGTAATTCCCAGGAGTGCCAACTGCGGCGGGAAAGTGATGACAGCCTTCTCGTGGATCCCTCCGAAACCGGGACGGGCAAAGAAAGTGACCTTGTCCCACTTGCGCAGATAAAATTGCGGGCCGACCGCGAAGGTGTAAGTCGTCGATTTGTAGGGCACGTGAATCGTGTTAGGGTCAATGAACGGTTTCACCAAGGGTGCGTAGATCGTCTCGCTGCCGTTGATGGTTCCGGCACCGCTAATAACGTCGGCACCCAAAATGCCAAAATCGCCGCCCAGGCCTAACCATGGTCTTACCGTGACGCCGAAATCGGATTCGAATCCACGTTCAGTGAGGTTACGCGCCGGGCTGATCATGTAGTCGAAGCCGGTAAACAGCGTGTAACGGTTGATGTCGGACTGCTGCGCCAATGCCGGCAGATAAATAAAAATCATAAAACCGCAAAACAGCAAACGTCTGAGTTCTAACATTAGTTCGCCTCTTGAGGTTCTCACCTCGATTAGAAATGGTGGCTTATAAAAGGCGGCCGCGACTGCGGGATGAGAACGCTTAATTTCTTACAGAAAACGAGAAGGCTTGCAGTGATGCCCGTCACGCATAATGAGCGCAGGCCTTGCGGAAGGCCCGTTTCAAGGCTGAGGCTGAGACCAGCTTGCCTTTTCGTCAGGAGTGGAACGGCGTGCAGCAGATCTGCGCGCCCCGCACCGATTAAATTACGGTCGCTAACGTGACGGTGATCACTGCGAAGATGTCGCGCTAGTTCCATCATGCCTTCGTTCCGATTGCTCAGATGTTCCGTCACCCAAACTGCAGTCAATCGGAAAGCCGGTGCCTAGGAGGCTCAAAATGGACAGGAGCACAGAGTGGCCGTGGAGTTGGGATGAAGAAGCAGAGTGGAAGGCGGAGTTGGAGGACAGGGATAACGACTTTCTCGAGGGGTTAATCGACCTTAAAGAGTTGATCGATAGTGCCGTCGAGGATGGTGTAACCGGTTAGCGCTGTATTTGCGCCTCCGCAGGACCGACTAAAGACGGTACCTCTGAGAAATGTTTGGCCATGCCGTGAGCCGGGGTTGTTCACCGACCGCGCAGATCAGCGCCGAACATGAACAGGGTGCACGTCGACACTCTTATATCAAGCACGCGCAGATGAGTGATATCACGCCCTTCTGTGATTTGTATCACTGAGGGCAATCAGCGAATAGAGGATAAACAGTTGCATTCGGCTTCGATTCGGACTGACCAGCAACCGCCTGGCCAGTCCGGGAAGGGAAAGTCGGAAGGCTAACTGGGAGAACGAAAGCGCGTCGTTAAGAATCGGTCATTTATATTTTTCATTCCTGTTAGACGATCCCAGAACCATCCGACCGAAACCCCAGCCGCAGTCGAATAAGGAATCCCGAGAGCAGTAGTGCAGGTTGCGGGCGGCCCATGATTCCCGTGCGCCGTAACGACGCCGATTTCTTGCTTCTCGGGACCGGCGCTGGCTGCGTTCGTTGAGGGTCACGATGCCAGGGGGGACTGTCCATGAAGACAGGCGAGCGAGACACAATTGCGGCACATCTGAAGAAAAGTGGTGTATCCCGTCGGAGCTTCCTGCAACTTTGTTCAACCCTGATCGTAGCCGCGCCAGTTGGCCTGAGCCTGACGAGCAAGGCGACTGCCGCGCAGGTAGCGCGGATCGTGGGCAAGTCGCGCAGACCATCTGTCATCTGGCTACACTTCCAGGATTGCACCGGATGTACGGAGACCCTGCTGCGCACGTCCGCCCCGGATGTCGCCCACCTGATTCTGGACGTGATCTCGCTGGATTACCACGAGACGCTCATGGCGGCCTCGGGCGCGCAGGCGGAAGCGGCGTTGCGTTCCGCAATTGCCGACAACGCCGGCAAGTATGTGTTGGTGGTCGAGGGTGCGATCCCCGCCAGGGACGACGGTGTCTACATGGAACTGGGCGGCCGGCCCGCCATCCAGGTGGTAAAAGAGGTGGCCGCACAGGCGGCAGCGGTGATTGCCATCGGTTCCTGCGCTTCCTGGGGTGGCATTCCCTCGGCGGATCCGAATCCAACCGGCGCGGTGGGCGTCGATTCGGTGATTTCCGGAAAGCCGATCATCAATCTCCCGGGCTGTCCGCCCAATCCCTACAACCTGCTGGCCGTGGTGCTGGAGTACGTAACCATGGGCCGGCTGCCGGAATTGGATCAGTTCGGCCGGCCGAAGTTCGCGTATGACCGCGTCATCCACGAAAACTGCCCACGGCGAGCGCACTTTGATGCGGGACGATTCGCGGCCGCCTTCGGCGACGAGGGACATCGCAAGGGCTGGTGCTTGTACAAGCTGGGCTGCAAGGGACCAGTGACTCACGCGGCTTGCGCGACGCGGCACTTCAATGAGATTCCGGGCGTGTGGCCGATTGGAACCGGCGTGCCTTGCATGGGCTGCACCGAGAAAGCGGTGGTGTGGCAGATGGGAACATTTGAAACAGTCCCAATCCATCTGGCGACTCCTCCCGATACTTATCCTCCGATCTACAGCACGGCGGGCCAGCTTCGAGTCGGCGCGGCCGCGCTGGTGGGAGCGATTGCCGGGGCGGTGGGAGGCGCGGCGTGGGTCGCGTCGCAACGCTTCCAGAGCAGCACCGAGGCTGGAGTGGCGCGGGTCGCGGCTGATATCGCACACGCGGAAAAAGCGAAAGTGAAGCCGAAGCCGGCGGAGAAGAAAGAGGATTGACGTGGCCATCACCCGGCGACAACTGATCATTGGAATCGCCAAGGCAGGAGCTCCGGCCGCCGTTGCGGTAGCAGTCGGAACCGATGTGCTGCAGGCAGGGGAGCCCATCCCTGTTCCCAGCGCCGCGGTGGGGTTGCTCTATGACGCCAGCATCTGCATCGGCTGCAAAGCCTGTGTGGCGGCGTGCGCCGAGGCGAACGACACGCCGCCCGACACACGCGGGGATGCGCTGCACCAGGCGCCGTCGGACTTGAACGATCTTACCCGCAACGTCATCAAGCTGTACAAGCCGGACGACGGCTCCGCGTTCTCATTCGCAAAAACAGTGCATGCACTGCCTGGATCCGGCGTGCGCGGCGGGATGTCCCTTCCAGGCGTTGCACAAGGATCCGGAGACCGGCGTTGTCAACTGGACTGCCGACAAGTGCATTGGCTGCCGTTACTGCACCATCACTTGCCCGTATCACATTCCGCGTTTCCAGTGGGTGGGGTTCAATCCGCGCGTAACCAAGTGCGAGTTGTGCAGCCATCGGTTGGCGAAGGGGTTGAAGCCGGGATGCACCAGCGTGTGCCCAACCGGTGCAGTGATTTTTGGCCCGCGTCCCGTTCTGCTGATGGATGCGAAGCAGCGGACTAAGGACAATCCCGGGCGCTACTACCAGAATCGCGTGTACGGGGAGATTGATAACGGCGGTACTCAGGCTCTGTATCTATCGCGCGTTCCCTTCGAGAAGCTAGGCCTGCCGGAACTGGGACCAGAGTCGGTTCCGGCAAGAACCTTGCGCTGGCAGCGAAGGTTTTATCAATATTTCGCACTGCCGGCGGTGCTGTATGCGGGGCTAGTCCAGGTGATTCGCAAGAGCCTGACGGGCCATGAGCAGGAAGCCCACGAGCACGAAAAAGAGACCGGATTGAGGGCACAACTATGAGCAGCGAGCCAGCAACCCACGATCAAGACAGCAGTCGCTGGGAACGGAACGTGCCCGTCTACGGATTCCCTGTGGTGAACGGATTCTTTCTTGGGTTGTCGGCGCTGGTCGTGGTGGCATTCGTACTGAGCGGCTACCGCGAGTTGGCTGGACTCGGTCCGGTCAGCGGAATGAACGACGCGTATGGCTGGGGCATTTGGAAGACCTTCAACCTGATGGTGCTGACAGCGCTGGGGTCGGGCGCATTCGCGGTAGGGATTGCGGCATGGGTCTTCCGGCGCAAGCGGCTGCACTCCCTGATGCGGATGGCGCTGCTCACAAGTTTTCTGGCCTATGCGTGCGGCCTTCTTCTGCTCGGCATTGATGCCGGACGTCCCTGGAACTTCTATTGGATTGTTTTCCCGTGGAGATGGAATATGCACTCGCCGCTGGCAGAAGTGGCGATCTGCATGTCCATCTACGCCATGATCCCGCTGGCGGTGGAAAACATTCCGCCGGTACTGGAGCGCTTGTGGTATTTCGATTCCCGCCTGCGTCCAGGCGTGGAACGAATCGAACGGAGACTCCATTATTTCTTTCCATGGATCATTGCGGCGGCCTACCTGCTCCCGGGAATGCACCAGTCGTCGTTGGGAGCGTTGATGTTGCTGGCCGGCGAGCGAGTGCACCCGCTGTGGCAGACACCGTGGCTGCCAGTGCTTTATTTGGGGGCGGCCACGTTCATGTCGTTTGGCTGCGTGGCTGGAACCACCATGCTGTGCTGCCTGGTTTGGAAGCGGGCGATGGACATGGAAGTTCTCGACGAAGCCGCGCGAATTACGTCGTGGCTTATTTTCGGCTGGCTCGGCTTGAGGCTGCTGGACATCATGTTCCGCGGGGCATTGGGGACCGCTTTTCAATTCGACCGATTCGCCGGCGTCTTCTGGGTCGAGGTGGCGTTGATTTCGTTTGGCGGCTGGCGGTTGCGCCGGTCTCTTCACTATCACGACCCACGACCAATGTTCATCGGCTACGTCCTCAGTTCGGCGGGCGGCATGATTTACCGTTTCAGCCCGACCACGCTGGCCTTCCGGCCCAATCCTGAGGCGCTGTATTTTCCAGCGACCATCGAAGTCCTGGTCTCGCTGGGTTTTATTTCTCTGGGCATCGTGGGCTTTCTGATCGCGGTGAAACGGTTTGCCATTCTGCCCGCTCCGCTGCAGGAGTGGCACAACATGGCAAGCTATTTCCGGTTCCGGCGGCCCTATATCCGGTGGACCGGATATTTCAAGTACGGACACTTTGGCGAAAACGAAACTGAAAGCGAACCCGAATCGGCGAGCTCCGACTAACAGCAGGCACCTATGGCAAAACGAATCACCATTGATCCCATCACCCGAATCGAAGGCCACCTCCGCATTGACGTGGAGGTGGACAACTACGCGGTCAGCAACGCCTGGGCGTCGTGCACGATGTGGCGCGGCATCGAAAAGATTCTTCGCGGCCGCGACCCACGGGACGCCTGGCTGTTCACGCAGCGCTTCTGCGGCGTCTGCACGACGGTGCATGCCATGGCCAGCGTGCGCTCGGTGGAAGATGCGCTGAAGCTGGAGATTCCGCTGAACGCGCAGTACATCCGCAACCTGATCTTGATCGCGCACGCCCTGCATGACCACATCGTGCACTTCTATCAACTCTCAGCGCTCGACTGGGTGGACGTGTTGCAGATTCCCAAGGCTGATCCAGCCGCGACGTCGAAGCTGGCGGAGAGTCTTTCGCCGTGGACGCGAAACTCGCGCAACGAACTGAAGGCGGCGCAGGACCGGGTGAACGCCGTCGCGAGCAGCGGGCAACTGGGCATCTTCGCCAACGGGTACTGGGGACATCCGGCGATGCGGCTATCGCCCGACGTCAATCTGCTGGCCTTCTCGCATTACGTGCAGGCACTCGAATATCAGCGCAAGGCCTTGCAGGTAGTCGGCATTCTGGGATCGAAGACGCCGCATATTCAGAACTTGACGGTGGGAGGCGTCGCCAACGCGATCGATCTCGACAGCCAGGCCGCGCTCGGCATGGACCCAGCTGGAGACCATCCGCACACTGCTGGAAGAGGTCATGCGGTTCGTGCAGCAGGTATACTTCGTTGATGTCTGTGCCGTGGCGGCGATGTATCCGGAGTGGTTCAAGATTGGCAGCGGTGTGCGCAATTATCTCGCCGTGCCCGATCTTCCGCTGGATAGTCGCGGGTCGTCGTACGACTTACCCGGCGGCTACATTCACAACGGCGACCTGGCCGGAGTAAAAGGATTTCAAACGGCGTCAGACCCGATCTTCCGGCAATCGGTGAGCGAAGACGTTATGCACGCTTACTATCAAGGCGATAAGGCCTTGCATCCATGGGTGGGAGAGACTGAGGCCGCCTTCACCGGCTGGGACGGAGAGCAGAAGTATTCCTGGGTGAAGGCGCCGCGCTTCAATGGCGAACCGATGCAGGTAGGTCCGCTGGCGCAGGTCTTGATCGGCTATGCGCAAGGACATCCACTGACCCGCAAGTACACCGATCTGGCGATCGAAAAGATCGCGGCGATCGGCGGAGTTCGCGCCACGCCTGCCGCGCTGCATTCCACTCTCGGTCGCCACGCCGCTCGCGCCATTCGCGCCTGCATGCTGGCGGAGCTGGCGCAGAAGCATTTGCAGTTGCTGGTAGATAACATCGCGAAGGGCGACTACACAGTTCACAATCAGCCCGTGTTGCCCTCACACGAAGTGCAGGGCGTTGGAACTCACGAGGCGCCGCGCGGAACGCTTTCGCACTGGATCGTAATTCAAGACGAGAAGATCAAGAACTACCAGGCGGTTGTTCCCTCCACTTGGAACGCGAGCCCGCGAGATCGGGCTGGGGCTCATGGCCCTTACGAGGCCTCACTTCTGCATACGCCGCTGGCGCGGCCCGAGGAACCGCTGGAGGTTTTGCGGACAGTGCACTCGTTCGATCCATGCATGGCGTGCGCGTGCCACGCCTTCGATCCTTCTGGTCGAAAGATCGCCGTGGCGAAGATCTTATGAAGACCGCATTGATCGGCGGCATCGGGAACGTTCTGCTGGGGGACGATGGCATTGGGCCGTACGTGGTGCGTCTGCTTGAGTCGCAGTACACTTTCGGGGAAAACGTCAAAGTCGCCGATATCGGCACACCGGCGCTGGACCTCACGCATCAGATCGTCGGGCTGCACGCACTCATCCTGGTGGATTCGCTTGTCAGCGACGATCCTCCAGGTACGATTGTGCTCTACCAAAAAAAAGATGTTGTATGCGAAGCGCCGGCACAGAGGCTCGATCCGCACTCGCCGGCGTTGTCGGAGTGCCTGATGACCGCTGAAATGCTGGGTGCAAGTCCGGAGAATGTGCTGTTGGCTGGAATTGTCGGTGCATGTTACGAGCCCGGATGCCCGCTTACAGAAGCCGTTGCTCAGTCGGTCGGACCGGCCATTGATGCTATCCTTCGCGAACTCGAACGCCTTGGTTTCGCCTTCCAGAAACGTCCGCTTCCACAGGAACCTGGCATTTGGTGGGGCGCGAATCCGCGATCCGATTCTGCTCTCCCACTTGGCTGACTTGGCATCAGATCATCCGCATCAGAAGCTATACTTCAGCGCGAACTGCAGCACGCGAGCACCATTCAGGGCATTGATTGTGTTCAGCGCCCCGAAGCCGGTCGAGGGCGTGAGATAGCAAGTCTGCTTGAGCGTTTGGCCATCCCCGCAAGCGGTTCCAGACGGGCTGTACTGATAAGGATTCACTCCCGTGCCATTCTGGACATAGTAGTTTGCGTGATTGAAGAGGTTGAACGCTTGTACTTGGAAGGTGAGCACCTGATGTTCAGTGATGTTGATACGGCGAGCCAGGCCTAGATCGATCTGCTGCGTCCACGGACCATTATACGAATTCAAGCCCGTAAGGGGACTCGGGCTGCCTGCGTTAATGCCCAGGGCGGAGTTGGCCGTGCTCTGGTTTGCAGCCGTGTTGTTAATGCTGTTGTCTCCAGGGCCGGGCTCGAGCAAAGCCGCGTAAGGCCGTCCCGACGAGAACTGCATCACCGTGCTGATGGTCCAATCGGCCAGTGCGCTACGCAGTAAGCCGGAATCCAGATGGGTTGGCAATTTCGGCTCCCAAAAAGTAGAAATTGAGAGACGATGGCGCTGATCGAGCAGGTAAGGAGCGTGGGTGTCGCTGAAGTCAAATTGATTGTTGAAGTCCACGCCTCGCGACATTATGTTCTTCGAGAGTGTGTAGGCCGTCTGGAAGGCCAGCCCGCGCCGGAAGCGCCTCTGCGCTTGCACGAACAACGAATTGTAGTTGTTGATGCCGGGGGTGATCAGCGCGTTGATCTGGCCGAAACTGGAAGTGACCCGCCCCTCGGTGAGAAGACCCGAATCCAGATTCGGAAGCACGACCGAGTGTCCTGTGTCAGTCGCGATGTACGTCGTGGTTCCCACTGGCGGGTTCAGATTGAGATCATAGGCGCTGGAAGCGATCAGGTGCACCCCGTGCGTCCACGTCGTTCCGACAGTCAATACTGTGTCAGGCAGGATCTCGCGCTCAATCTGCAAGCTTCCTTCCAGAATTAACGGGAAGCGGAAATGCGGATCGACCAGGGAAATGTCGGGTGCGGAGAATTGCGAAAGATCGGAGATCTGGTGCGGGAAAACCGCAACCTGCTGGCTGGGCGCAAGGCTGGAATCATAGTTGACTGAAACTGAAGCCTGCTGTGACGCGAGTCCATTGGACACAACTGAATTCCGGTAGTTCAGGCCGTTGAGGTTCTCGTAGAACATCCCGAACCCGCCGCGCACCACCGTCTGCTCGAATGGCTGCCAGGCGAATCCGAATCTGGGCGCCACCCGCTGATATTGGTTGGGGAATTGTCCGGTCAGCGGGAATGCCAAGTTCTCTCTCGGTTGGGGATAGACCTGAAAGTCTTCGCGTATACCCAAGTCCAATATCAAGCGGGGACGAATCTGCCAAGTGTCATGGCCGTAGAAACCCAGGTACGGCACATTGAACGAGAACTTCGGCTGGCCCGTGCTCTGGAAGAAATTGTCGTAAATTCCCAAGGCAAAATTCGACAAGCTCGAAAAGGTGTATGTACCGCGGAAGGTTCCGTTCTGCGCCTGTGCGTCGGGATCGAAGCCGCCAAAAGCGAGGTCGGTGAGGTGCGTGCGGGTGAACTCCGCTCCCAGCTTGAAGGTGTGCTTTCCTCGCAGGTAACTTACGTGGTCGGAAAGTTGCCACATGGCCTCTTTGGTACGTCCGCCGGCAAAGCCGGCATTGCCCAGTTGCAAGCTGCTGCCGCTGTCACTGTCCTCTCCGCCCGACGGAACCAGCAGAACCGTCGGCAGCGACGGATCGACGAGCCCGGTCGGAGTGGAATACTGATCGTCGCGAGAGAAACTGGCATGGACTTCATTCAGCAGGTCGCTGCCGTAGGCGTGACTCCAACCGGCGCTCGCGTGATAGTCGCGGACAAAGCTGTTGGCTAGCGTGCTGACGCCGAAAAGTGGAGTCTGAGCATTCACGATCATTCCACTCGGAGAATCGAAGCGGTTCCAGTTCAAGCTGAGATAGAACCTGTCGTCCTTCGAGTCACGATAGTCGATCTTGGAAAACAGCGACCAGTCGTCGCGGAAACGCTGGCGGATTCCCAGATTCGACTGAATCGCATGCAGAGAGTTGGCCACATTTTGCAGGTATTGCGGATTCGAAGGATCGGCGGCGGCCAAATTCCCTGGGACCGGAAACGCGCCATTCGGCGCCGGGAGTTGGACACCATCGGGCACGCCGAAGTCCATTTGGTCCAGGTCTGCGAAACCCGGATTGATCACTGCAATTGGATTCTTCTGCCTCTGCTGTTCATAATCCACGAAGAACCAGGTCTTGTGGGGCAGGATGGGACCGCTGATCGCGCCGCCAAACTGCTGCAAAATGTTGACAGGCCTGGCCAGTCCGTTCGCCTTGCTGACTGCGTCATTGGCGCCAGTTCCGGAATTTCGATTGTAGTAAAAGGCGTTGCCGTGGAACGTGTCGCTTCCCGAACGGGTAACCACATTCACAAAACCAGTTCCGGCGCCGCCGTACTCCGCGCGGTAGGGTGAAACGGCAACCTGGAATTCTTCAATCGCATTCTCTCCGAAGATATAGGGGACGCGCTCCCCGCCACGCGCGTTGCCGAAGTAATTGCTGGTGGCGCTCGCGCCATCGACGCTGAACGAATTGGAACCGTTGGCGTTCGCGTACCCTGTGTCCTCCCCCCCTGCTCGCCCGCGAAGCTGATGAGGCCTGACTGGCCATCGGCGGTAACATTTGGTTCGAGCAGTGCAAAATCAAGAAATCGTCGGCCGCTAAGTGGAAGGCTATCCATGAAATCACGGCCGACCACAGAACTCTGATTCGAGTCCTCGGTGCGTAACAGCGGAGACTCGCCACTGACCGTGATCGACTCGCTGTCGGTACCGGGCTGAAGGCGGAGATTCACCGTTGTGGTTTGCCCGACTTCGACGTTGACTGGTTCCACCCGCCGTCCCAGAAAGCCAGCAGCGGACGCTTCCAGCACGTACAAACCCACAGGCTGCGAAGGAAACACAAAAATGCCTGCATCGTTCGTGGTTCGTGCCAGATGCTGATTGGTCTCGCCCGCGAGAAGAACGATGGTCGCGCCGGGAACCACGGCGCCGGAGCTATCGCTCACCACTCCCCGTATAATCCCGCTGGTTACTGTGGTCTGAGCGTGGAGGCCGGTCTGGACCATGCCGACCACGAGGGCAATGAGACGGGTGTGTTTCTTCATGTCTTGCCTGAATGTCATATAACTTAGCACTTGTATTGCGTTGTGAAAAAGGGAGGCGCCTCTTGGCTGAGGCGCCCCAGTTGGCAGGTTCCTCTCGCGTAATTTACTTCGCGCCGGCGACCAACGAACTCTCAAAACAGGTGTTTGCTGGTTCGAGAGTTCAAGGCAAAGGCCAAACTAGGGATAGACCAACAGTGTTAATGCTGGATTACGATTCAATGAAAATTTATTCACAGAGGCGAGCGGCTCGTCGGGGCAGTTCCAACCGTTCCACTTCGTAAGCTTTACTTGTTTGCAGACCGTCGTCCACAGTTGGGGGCTAGAATTGGTGTTTGATGGACTATGCGATCGTGCGTAACCCCCAGTGCGGCGAGGCAACTTGTTGAGCATATTGTGAATTGGAGTAGCCACTCTCATTGAAGACTGACCATCACTTGCGGTTTCTGGCCGTTCTGTTGGCCCTATTGGTGAGTTTTGTCGTGGAACTGACGCCGGCTCAAGAAACCCCGCAATCGCCAGTGGCCGAGGTCGACGGCATTATCCGTGATTCGGCAGGAAAACCGATTGTGGGGGTCTCCGTTCTTCTCAGTCAAGGGGAGGGCTCAAGTTCCACGGAGACTAAGACCGATGGGGCCGGAGCTTTTTCATTCTCTGCGGTTGCCGCTGGCACCTACAGAGTAACGGCCAACAAATCCGGCTTCCGTGGTGCGATGGAAGATGCCATCAAGCTGTCTCCTGCAGAAAAGAAGCATTGCGAATTTGTTCTTCAGGCATCGGGAGGTTCTTCTTCCCCTCTAGCAGCTGGAATTGAACTTGACGATCGGCCGAACTTCACAGTCGCGGGCATCACCGACTCGACCGGCTCGGGCGGCCACGGATCGGAAACTCGGATGCGGACCGGCGAGACGTTGGCGAAGGACACGCTGAATCTGGAGTCCAGTAAATCCGAGGCGACGCCGACCACCGCTCCGAAAGACGGAGCAGGTCCAGAGGCGCGTGAGTCGGAGAATGCGTTACAGGCTACTTTGCTGAAGAATCCGCAGAGTTTCGCGACAAATCACGAGCTCGGAGCGTTTTATTTTCATTCGCAACGATGTCGCGAGGCAATTCCCCTTCTGGAGGCCGCATATAAGCTCAACCCCGGAGATCATACAAATGACATCGATCTAGTGCTGGCTCTGAGAGCTTGCGGAGAGAACTCAAAAGCTCGCGATCACGCGAGTCAGATGCTTGCGAATGCAAAGGCGCTGGGCAAGGGAGAAGAAGCGGCCCTGCACCGTGCGCTCGGTGATCTCGACGAAAAAATGGGCGATCCTCTGGGCGCGGCGCGAGAATATGAGCGTGCCGCCGGATTAGATTCGAGTGAGCAAGATTACTTTGCGTGGGGGGCGGAATTGCTGCTTCACCGAGCGGCCGCCCCGGCCACAGAGGTGTTTGGCCGGGGAGTTCGCTTGCATCCGGACTCGGCCAGAATGCTGGCCGGTTTGGGAGCGGCTCTCTACACAAGCGGTTCCGCCGATGAAGCAGCCCAGCGTTTATGCGAGGCGGCAAATCTGGAACCGGCGAACACCGCCCCGTATCTTTTCCTAGGCAAGATGCAGGAAGCAGCCTCCGGCCCTTTGCCCTGCGCCGAACAGAAACTGGCCCGCTTTGCCCAAGATCGGCCTGAGAACGCTTTGGCGAATTATTACTATGCCTTGGCCCTTTGGAAGCGAAACCGCGGATCGGAGAATTCAGATGCGCTGGGGCATGCCGAAGCGCTGTTGGAGAAGGCGTCAACGATCGACCCCAAACTTGACGCGGCGTATGTTCAACTCGGCAATCTGCATTTCGCGCGCGGTGCTTTCCCCGAAGCTGTAGCCGCATACCAGAATGCGATTGCGACAAACCCCGCGAGCAGCGAGGCTCACTACCGGCTCGGCCTGGCTTTCAAGCGGATCGGCGAAAAGGCGAAGGCGCAGAGCGAATTCGAACAGTACAAACAGCTCGATAAAACCGAGACTGCCGCAATCGAGCGGCAAAGGCGGGAACTTCGGCAGTTCCTCTTCGTGTTGAAAGACCAACCAACGCTCTCCGGGCCGAGTCCGGATCCACTCCCACCGTCCGCACCACGATAGCTTGGTTTGCGACTAACCCTACAGGGCGACTTGTTCGGCCCAGTTGCGCGGGTGTGATTTGAGTTTCCGCGGTGTGCACGAGTAATATTCGATGTCCTGTACCCAACAACGAATCAGCCCAGAGGTGTCTTCGAATGAGGACGTACGCTCCGCTTCTCTTGTCACTCTTTTTTGTCGCTTTCTTTGGAAGTGCCCCAGCGCAATCCAGCTATGATTTGCGCTCTCCTGACGGGCGAATCGAAATCAGAGTCCGCACCGCCGGGTCGATTCGGTACGACGTCGTTTTGAAGGGTCGTGCGGTGCTTGAGAATTGCGCGTTTTCTCTGGACGTAGAGCACAAGAAGCTTGGCGTTCAGCCAAAGGTGATCGATGCCAAGCCGCAATCTCACGATCAGATCGTGGAACCCGTAGTGCGCCAGAAGTTCGCGAAAATTCGCGATCACTACAACGAACTTCGGTTGATTATGGAGGGCGGATACGCCGTGGTATTCCGCGCCTACAACGAAGGCGCTGCCTACCGTTTCGAAACCTCGTTGCCGCAGGAGAAGGTGAAGATCTACGGCGAAGAATCGGCGTTCAATTTTCCAGCGAACTTTGTTGTTTATTATCCACAGGAAGACAGCTTTTTTTCCCACAACGAACGCAAATATCTTCCGCAGAACTTGAGTGAGATTGCTCCCGAGTTCCTTGCCTCTCTGCCCGCGGTCGTGGACGTTCGCGAAGGAGCGAAGGTTGCGATCGCGGAGTCCGACGTGGACGACTATCCGGGCCTGTGGTTGCGGGGGACTGGCGGTAACGGACTGGCGGCAACCTTTCCTCCTTACCCGCTCAAAGAAAGTCTGACAAGAGACCGCGATTACCGAGTCACTGAGAGCGCCGACTATATTGCAGTGACTGCAGCTAAGCGTACTTTTCCCTGGCGCGTCGTCGGCATTGCCGACCAGGACGGCGATCTGCTCACCAATCAGATCGTCTATCTTCTGGAAAAGCCTTCGCAGGTGCAGGACACCTCGTGGATCAAGCCGGGAAAAGTGGCGTGGGATTGGTGGAACGACAACAATGTTTCCGGCGTGGACTTCAGGGCGGGAGTCAACACGGAGACGTATAAGTACTACATCGACTTTGCTGCGAAATACGGTATTCCCTACATCATTCTCGATGAAGGCTGGTACAAACTGGGCAATCTGCTGGAGGTCGTCCCGGAAATCAACATGGAGGAACTAGTGGCCTATGCCGAGCAGAAAAATGTTGGAATCATTCTTTGGGTGGTGTGGAAGACGCTAGACGATCAACTGATGCCCGCTCTTGATGAGTTTGAAAAATGGGGTGTGAAGGGGATCAAGGTTGACTTTATGCAGCGCAGCGATCAGATATTGATCAACTACTACCACAGAATCAGCCGGGAATGCGCCAAGCGAAAGATGCTGGTTGACTTTCACGGTGATCAGAAACCCGCGACCATGACTCGCACTTGGCCCAATCTGATCAGCACGGAAGGCGTGCGCGGCATGGAGTGGAGCAAATGGAGCGCCGATTCTGAACCGAAGCACAACCTGACCCTTCCGTTTACCCGCATGTTTCTTGGGCCGATGGACTACACGCCGGGGGCGATGCGCAATGCGACCAAGGCGACTTTCGCTCCCATACACAGTCAGCCGATGGCACTGGGGACGCGATGCCACCAACTAGCGATGTATGTGGTGTTTGAGAGTCCGCTGCAAATGTTGTCCGACAGTCCATCAAACTACATGCGGGAACCGGAGATTATGGATTTTCTGGCTCCCGTTCCCAGCGAGTGGGACGAAACGAAAGTGCTCGACGCTCGCATCGCCGACTACGTTGTTGTCGCCAGAAGAAACGCCCGAGACTGGTACGTCGGTGCGATGACCGACTGGACTCCGCGGACGCTCGAAATTGATCTGTCGTTCCTGCCGGAAGGGACGTTTACCATGGAAGCTTACCAGGACGGCGTAAACGCGGATCGAAATGCAAGCGACTACAAGAAAACAACCACAGGGGTCAGCCGAACCACTAAGTTGAAGCTCTCGCTCGCCAGCGGAGGAGGCTGGGCCGCAAGAATTCTTCAGTAGGTCAGGAAAAAAGCAGCGGGTCAAAAAAGGTCAGCGAGATTTCGGTAACGCGCGGGTTGCGCCCGTAGAGATTCCACCATCGACGAGGAGTGTCTGCCCAGTAACGTAACGGCTCGATTCTGCGGCAAGGAAAACCACGGCTGCGTCGAGATCGTGAAGTTCGCCCGGACGCTTGAGCGGAATGCGATCGCAGAGATATTCCACCCATTCTTTATCTTCGTAGAGAATCTTATTCTGCTGGGTGCGAAACCAGCCGGGAGCGAGACAGTTGACGGTGATTCCGTGTGGTCCCCAGTCATCGGCCAGGCTCATGGTGAGTTGCCGAATGCCGCCACGACTTGCTCCATAAGGTGCGAGACCAGCGTAGCCTGCGACACTGGTTACCGAACCGATATTGATGATTCTTCCATAGCAGCGCGGGATCATGTGGCGCGCCACGGCTTGAGCCACGAAGAAGCTTCCCCGCAGGTTCGTGTCGAGGATCAGGTTCCAGTCGTCCCAAGTGAGGTCGAGCGCGGGCTTGCGGACGTTGCATCCCGCATTATTCACCAGAATGTCGACGTGGCCGAAGGCTCCTTCTGCTGCGGCTGCCATTCGACTAATGCTGTCCTGATTCCGCACGTCGAGTTCGAGCGATATCGCGCGGCGACCGAGCGCGTTGATTTGAGACTCAAACTCCGACAGGGAATTGCGATGACGGCTGGTGAGAACAAGATCCGCGCCAGCCCCAGCAAGAGCGCGCGCGAATTGTTGGCCGAGCCCGCGACTGGTTCCGGTGACGAGGGCTACTCGTCCGGTCAGATCGAAGAGTCCTTGGTCTGGTGGCTTCTCGTTCACAAGTCTCGTCCGGGAGTCAGAACAACTTTCATAAGGTTGGGCTCGCGCGCATAGAGGCGCTCGAACCATTGTGGACCTTCGTCAAGCGGCGCAATGGCGGTGATAAGAGGCTTAACCCGGATCGCTCCGCTCGATAAGAGTTCGATGGCCTTTGGGTATTCGCCGGCAGATGCGCACGAGCCCTGCAAACGAATCTGTCGCGTGACCACCTTCTGAAGCGGGAGCGTGACCTGTGGTGAAACATTCCCGACGAGCACGACGCATCCGCCTTTACGGACACTGTCGATCGCAGTGTTTACCGTTTCAGTCTTGCCCACAGCTTCGACCGCAATGTCGACACCCGCTCCGTCTGTCAGTTGCAGGATTTTCGCGGTCAGTTCTGAGGCGGCAGACAACGCCCCCGTGGCTCCCAGATCACGGCTCAGTTGAAGGCGTGTAGGATCTACGTCGGCGACGAAAACGCGAGAACAACCTGCAACACGCAAGGCCTGCTGCACAAGGAGTCCGATGGTGCCCGCACCGACGACCAGAGCGGTAGCGCCCTGAGGAACCGGGACGAGCGAGACCGCATGAAGCGCCACGGCAACGGCTTCCAACATCGCCGCTTCAGCAAAAGAAAGATTATCCGGTAGCCGATGGACGATGCGTGCGGGAACCACAACAAATTCAGCAAACGCCCCAGCGCGACGGTAGTCACCACACGAGACACCCAGGACTTGGCGATGATCGCACAAATTGACGTCTCCGCGAGAGCAGGGAGCACATTCGCCACAGTACACAGTTGAGTCAAATGTGACTCTTGCGCCTTTTGTCAGGCCGCTCACCGTATTGCCAACGCCCGCCACGCTTCCCGCGGCTTCGTGCCCCATCACGATCGGTGGAATTCGGCGGCCCGACGAGCCATCGTAGCCGTGCACGTCACTCCCGCAGATTCCGCACGCTGCCACGCGAATCAGGACCTCATCGGCTCCGGGCTCAGGGACGGCCACATCGGTGAGTTCGAGATGACGATATTGCGAGAGCAGAAGAGCCTTCATTTTGCTGCCTTCGTTTGCGATTTGGCGGGATCGACGATACCGTCACCCTCGCGGATGGTGAGAATCTGGTTCGCCTTCACCGCCGTAAATCGTTCGATTTTCTGTGTGGTCGGCCACTTCACTTCGACCAGATCGACGGTTTGCGCTTTGCCCAACCCAAAGTGCAACCGCAAGTCACTCTGCGACATGACGCTTGATCCGCTGCGGACTTCATCGATCTGAGAATGATTCCCAACCACTACGCGCACGCGAGCGCCAATGGCGGTGCGATTACACTTGGTCCCGATCAGCTTGATTTTGATCCAGTTCTGCTTGTTGCCGCCATCGTTGCGTAACAGCGAAGGCAGATCTCCCAAATTCAGCACCAACGCGTCGATGTCACCATCGTTATCATAGTCGCCAAAAGCAGCGCCGCGGCTGGAATAACGTTCGGTGATTCCCGGCCCCATGGCGGAAGACACGTCCTTAAACTGCCCATTGCCCATATTCCTGTAGACGAGGCGCGGATTCCTAAAGGTCTGGCCAATCTCGTGGCCACCGATCTCGGGATAGACGTGCCCGTTGACCTGGATGAGGTCGGCCCAACCGTCGTTGTCGTAGTCGACGAATCCGCAGCCCCAGGCGACGTACTGATTGTTGATTCCAATTCCGGAGGCGAACGTTACATCGCTGAACGTGCCGTCGCCGTTGTTGTGATAGAGGTTGCATGTGTCATCGGCGAAGTTTGTCTTGAAAATATCGAACCAGCCGTCGCAGTCATAATCCGCGACAGCGATTCCCATTCCGGCCTGCTCGTGTCCGTTCTCGCTGTACGCGCATCCGGCCATCACGGCAATATCCGTGAAAGTGCCGTCGTGATTGTTGCGGAACAGGATGCTGGGTTCGGAATCAACGGCCACGTAAAGGTCTGGCCAGCCATCATTATCGAAGTCGCTAGCAACCGCGGTGATCGAGTATCGGGGACCCGGTTTTAGGATGCCAGTTTTCTCCGACACATCGGTGAAGGTTCCGTCCCCATTGTTGTGGAAGAGCACGTTGGTGTCGCCGGTAAGGCCGCGCGGCCCGCACATCACCGGAATCCCCTTCCACTGGCACGCCGTGGGATCGCCCGGCTGACCGGTCTTCACCGGATCGAGCTTGATGTAGTTGCAGACGAAAAGATCCAGGTGCCCGTCGCGATCATAGTCGAAGAACGTGCAGCCCGAGCCCCAACGGTGCTGTTCGTCGTAGACGCCAGCCTTGCGCGTGACATCTGTGAATGTGCCGTCGCCGTTGTTGTGGAACAGAATGTTGTGACCCCAGAAGCAGCAGAAGAGATCGTCCCAGCCGTCGTTGTCGTAATCGCCGACGCACACGCCGGTTTGCCAGCCGGTGCGTGCCAATCCTGATCTTTCGGTGACGTCGGTGAATGTGCCATCGCGGTTGTTTTTGTACAGATGCGAAGTGGGCGCCTGTCCGGCGGGCCAGGGTTCGCCGAGACGCGTTCCATTGGTCAAATAAATGTCGAGCCAGCCGTCGTGATCGTAATCAAAGAAGGCGATGCCGCTGCCTTTGGCCTCTATGATGTAGCGTTTGTGCTCGGCGCCTCCCCACACGTTCGGAGTGTTAAGTTCGGCTTGGCGGCCTACGTCAACAAATTGCACGGGCGACGTTAAGGGCGTCGGAGCCGTGGACTGCAGTACCAGGCAGTGCTTCCATTTCCAGAGTGGCGTAGTGAGAGCGTCGAGCAGCGTGCTGCCCAGAACCACGAGGGAAGAGCCGAGAAAACGCCGCCGGGGAAAATTCATAGCCCTATTGTCGTATACAACTCATCTTGGGAAATGTGGCCTCTTGCACTATTTTCCGCTCGGGATCTTTGGAAACTGGCGCGGCACGATTCCAGCGCCTTCTTTTACGGCGATCATCTGATCCGGCGATAGGTTTGTTAACCGATCGACCTGCCCGCTCGGCCACGTAATTTCCAAGGATTCAATCTTGGTGCGTTTCCCCAAACCAAAATGGATTCTGGGATCGCTGGCCGACATGTAACTTCCCCCACCCTTAGCTTGCTCGACATGCAAGAATCCTTCCGACGTTAATTTGAGGGACGCGCCGGTGCCGTCGCGGTTCGATTTCGTTCCGATCAACTGAACGGTCAGCCAGTGATTGACATTCCCACCGTCGTTTCGCAAAAGCGACGGATAGTCCCCGCGATTGTTGGTGACGATGTCGATATCGCCGTCGTTATCGTAGTCAGCCGTCGCGAGTCCGCGCCCGACGATGGGACGCATGAAATCAGTCCCAAGCGACTCGGATACCTTCTCGAACTGGCCTTTGCCCAGGTTGCGATACATGAGCAGCGGCTCTTTGTAAGAAACTTCGCCGTGATACAGCGCAACATTGTCGAGCATGGAACCGTTGGCCTGAAGGATGTCGTTCCAGCCGTCGTTATCGTAATCCAAGAATTTCATGGCCACGCCACTCATCAGGACCGCCTTGTTTCCAATCCCCGAGCGGAATGTTTCGTCCGTGAAAGAGCCATCCTGGCTGTTGCGGTACAGGCGATTCAATTCGAAGTCGAGGTGGGTGATATAGACGTCCATCCATCCATCACCGTCTACGTCGGCGGCATCGATGCCCATGCCGGCCTCGTAGCGGCCGTCTTCGCTGGCGGCTAATCCGGACACCAGTGAAACATCTTCAAAGGTTCCGTTGTGTTTATTGATGAACAGAAAGTTTGGCCACGAATCGTTGGCGATGGCGATATCGGGCCAGCCATCGTTGTTGAAATCCGCGAGAACCACGCCCATGCCTTTGGCTTCGGGCTTGCCGACTCCGGAGGCGTCGCTCACGTCGGTGAAGGTTCCGTCATGATTGTTGTGGTAGAGCTTGATGCGCTCGCCTTTGTAATTGCCAGGATGGCAGTAGGAGCGGTACCCCGGGCGGTGTTCGCCACACCAGAGATTATTCTTCGGGCTCCATTCGATGTAGTTGGTGAGGACAAGATCGAGCCAGCCGTCCTTGTCGTAATCAAACCATCCTGCACTCGTCGACCACTGTCCTTCGTCGGCGAGGCCTGCCTTCGCCGTGACGTCGGTAAACGCACCATTGCCGTTGTTGTGATAGAGGATGGCGTGCCCATAGCCAGTCACGTACAAATCAGGGAACCCGTCATTGTCAAAGTCACCCACGGCAACGCCCTGGCCGTAGTGGCCTTCTCCACCGACGCCAGCTTTCTCGGTCACGTCGGTGAAGGTTCCGTCCCCGTTATTGTGGTAGAGCGCGCTGCGCAAGGGATGCGGAGGTTTGTAAGTATCGGTCGCGCCGGATTGGACGAGGAAAAGGTCCATGAGGCCGTCCTGGTCGTAGTCGATCCAGCCGACGCCCGTGCCCATGGTTTCGAGGTAATACTTTTCTTCGGTCTGCGTGGAATCTTGCTGGAAGGTGATCTTGGCGCTTTCACGGACATCGGTGTAGCGGACGGGGATGCGCGATTCCGGCGCCGTCGAAGCCGGTGCGGCGAAGACACTCGTATGGATGCCTGAGTTGATCGAAATTCCGAGCGCCAGGATTGCACAACAGCTAACACCGAGAGCCAGGCTCTTGCCACCCGAAGAACTCCCGCGACCCGTCATAGACTGCGATCCGCAATGAGCAGTGCTAGCTGAAGTAGTTGTTGGCGGGCGACCTCGGGAATCGGCTGGCCCGCTGCAAGAGTGTTGGCCGGAGCCTTGGACAGGGTCTCTTCGATCCGGCCGACGTCCAAACCCCCGGTGTTGCTCCCCTTAAAGCGGTTGAGCACTTCCCGCGCCTTTTCGATCTGTCCAGTCTGGTAATAAAAAACGCCGAGTGTGGAATAGCTGCCGACCCACTCCGGCAGCAAATCCACCGCTTGTTCCAAGTGAGCCGCTGCCTGTTTGGCATTCCCTCGCAGAACTGAGACCAGCCCCAAGCCCCATACGATCTTGCCCGAGCCGGGAATTCGCGCCAGGCCACGTTGCAAGGTCTGCTCCGCGCCGGTGAGATCATTGTCGCGCAGTTGCAGGAGCGTGAGGGAGAGATAATACTGGTCGTTGTCAGGATTGCGGGTGATTGCATTGCGGAAGATTTCAGCCGCCTTGGCTGTTTCGCCCACGTGAGCCTCGATGTCTCCTAGCAAAGCCAAGAACGCATCATCCTGCTGGCCGGCCGCTGAAACTTTCTGTGCGGCATCAAGCGCATCACCGTACTTACCTTTACGGAAATAAGCATTTGCCAGATCAAACTTCACGTCATCGGAGTCGGAATTTGCCCGCAGTGCCGCCTGGAAATGTTGAATGGCGTCATCGTACAGACGATAATGTGCGAGCAAAACGCCGATGCCAGTCTGGGTGCGATAGTCATCCCCGCTCATTTGATCAAGCTGAGCGATCGTCTGCCTGGCCTCGTCCGATTTGCCGAGCTTCAGATAGGTCTCGGAGAGTAAGTACAGATCTTGAGGCTGTCCAGGATGTTTCTGGATCTGCTCGTTCAATTCGGAGATGTCGAGTTGAGTACGTTCCCGGGCAGAAAGCGCGGAACGGTTATCCAGGTAATCGAAGAGGTGTTGATAGGGATAGGGGCCGGTTGCCGAATTCTTCGATAGCGTCTGAAAGACCTGCAGATCTCTCTGGGCGGCAGCGGCCTGATGTAGATTCCGCTCCGCCATCGCCAGCTTGTAGTAGCCGTCGGCAGGATTGCGGCTCACTTTCACGAATCTGCGCAGGAGGTCGACGGCGTCGCCGTATTTCTTATCTTTCGCGCGAAGATTCGCCAGTTCCAGAAGGGCTTCTGGAAAATCCGCGTTTGATCGAAGCGTGCGCTGAAATCGGTCTTCCGCTCGCACGTAATTCCCGCGCCGCTCTTCGATGTACCCGATATTGAACAGGCACGATGTATTCCACGGATCCTTCTTGAGTCCTTCCTCGAAGTACTTCATTGCCTCATCAAATCGACCCAGATGCCGGTAAGAAAGTCCCATAAAGGCATAAGAGCGCGCGGACGGCTCCAATTCGATGAGCTTCTTGAACTCCTCGATTGCGCTCTCCGTCTTTCCCGACATGAAGTAGCTCTCGCCTAAGGCGGCCCGAAAATCGGCTCGCTGCGGTGCAATTTTCAGGCCCGATTCGAGCAGAGGAATTGCGTCTTCGAAATAGTTCTGGGTCATGCTGACACGAGCCATGAGGAAGATCACGTCGGTGTTCTGCGGTGCGAGCTTATGGGCGCGCACCAGCAACTCAAGGGCATCCATGGGCCTCGACTGCTCGTAATCAACTTGGGCTAAGAGATCGAGAGTATCGGCGGAGTCGGATTTCAACTTCAGCGCGCGACTCAGCGCGAGGTCGGCTTTCGCGTATTCTTGTGCCCGGAGATAGGCCTGTCCGAGGTTGTGGAGAATTTCAAACGTTTCAGGCTGCAGCGCGTTCGCTTGCTCAAGCTCGAGTTGCGCTGCCTTGTACTGCTTCGCGGACGCAAACAGTAGTCCGAGTGTGAAGTGCAATTGCACGTCCTGCTTGTGCGAGGCCGAAAGATCTTGGGCGGTCTTCAGTGCCTCAGGGGTTTTGCCCGCTTGAAGGTAAGCGCGTACCAGGTTGAAGCGAGTTTCGACGTTCTGGGGGTGTACTCTCTGAAAGTGTTGAATGGCGGCGACTGGCGCTCCCTTCGCTAGTAGAAGCAGACCGAGATTGTAGTTGGCATCGCGATTTGCCGGAGCCAGGCGCAAGACTCGCGTAAACTCTTCTTCTGCGCGGTCGAATTTCTGTTGGGTTACATACAGGTTGCCGAGATTGTTGTGAGTCTTGATCGAGTCAGGAGCAAGGTTTAGCGCCTGCTGGAAGGCGCCCAGAGCGTGGTCATAGTCTTTTTCACTGGCGCACACAATTCCCAGAAGGTTGTAACCTTCCACGCTGGAAGGGCTCAGCTTAAGTTGCTCCTCGATCTTTTCTCTCGCCTGCTCAAGCTCGCCTTTTTGAACGAGTTCCTCGGCTTCCTGAAAAGGGGAAGCGCTTCCTGCGGGGGGCGTGAGTTGGCTGTTATGAGGGGAGCGTCGTTCAGCTTGCCCAAACCCTGGAACTGCAAGCAGGGCCCAAGCAAGGGTACTCAGCAACAACAGGTTGCGATTGGTTTTTTGGATTTGAATCGAGGCGCAACCCAACATCTGAAGATGCCTCTCCCGAGGCCTCAATATAGCATCTGAAGCATTTGCTGGGCCATTTTGTGTTGTGGCTGTTTTTCCAGAAGAGCTTGCAAAATCGCCCGCGTCTTTTCTTTGTCGTTCTGGACGAGGTAGAGACGCGCGAGATTCAGATACGCCTGGTCAAAGTCCGGGGCTTGCTGGATACAGGTTTTGAATTTCTCTTCCGCTTCGGGGTAGCGTTTCGACTGCACGAACAGTACTCCCAGGTTGTTAAGCGCGTCGGAGTAGTCCGGGCGAAGGCTTATGGCCTTCTCCAAGTACCGAAACGCGCGCTCGGCCTGGTCCGCGTGGGCATAGAGCATTCCGAGGCTGTAGTTAATTTCCGGATTATCAGGGTCGTTCTCGAGAGCCCGCATGAGAAATCTTTCCGATTCCTCGAGATTTCCCTGCCGCCGGTACACATTCCCCAGATTCAGAAGCGCGATCGCGTAGTTGGGCCGCAACTGCAGGGACTGCTGGAAATCTCGAATCGCTTCCTCTGAGTTGCCCGCTTGCGCGGCGAGCATCCCCAGATTGTTCCAGGCCTCGGGATAATTCGGACGCAACTTCACCGTTTGTTCAAGGTACTGTCTCGCCTCGGTCAGGGAGTTGCGCCGGAGGTAAAGAGTTCCCAGGTTGTAAAAGGCTTGAGGGTCATCGGGCTTCGCGGCGATGACTTGCTTAAACGACTCCGCGGCTTGGTCGAGGAATCCATGCTGAAAGAAGGCCACACCATAGGTAAATGCGTTGCGTTGAAATGTGTCCTGATAGAGGGTCCCAGGGAAGGGAAGTGCCTTGCGGGCGCGGTCCGTTGGAGTGATTGGCGCCGAAGCCAAGTCCAGAAACAGTGTCTCGGGCTCTAAAATTCCCTGATAGATCTTAACGATGTTCCCAGCGGCGTCGATCAGAAAAGACGTTGGGAACGAGAGATCTCGGTGACGGTCGAACAAATAACGATACACGATGTTATAAATGCCCGCCACTTCTTGCGTCGCGAACAAAATCGGAAACTCAAGATCTTCTGCGGCAAGGAATGAGCGCACCGCACGAGGGTCCGATGGATCATCGACGTTGATCGCAGCAACGCGAAGGCCGGCGGAGGCGAGGGCGGAATGCGATCGGTGAAAACGGCGCAATTGGTCGCTGCAGGCGGGTGTAGGTGTTACCCAGAAATTGAGCAAGAGGTATTTGTTCCCTTCGAGTAACGCCCGAAGATCTCTCAGGTTGCCATTGTGGTCGGGCAGCGAAAAATCCACTGCTTTTATGGGTTCAACCAGCCAAGTCCCGATGAAGGACGGAAGAGTCTCTCCAGTCGGGGTGTCGTCCGAATGGATCGACGACAGAGTAGAGGTCGCGAACGGCTTGGCTAGGAAGTCCCGCGCGCCTTCTTCGATTTCGACGCGATGATTGACTGGCAAGAGGTCGAAAGCCTGGGTGAGGCCGCTGGGCCATCGGACGATTACGTGGACAGGATCCTGATTCTTGCCCAGACCAAAAAACAGTTCCTTGGTATGTTGTGACAGGAATCCTGACCCGGCCTGCAAATACTTCGTATGGCGAAATGCGCCTGCTTCGACGGTCACCGCGGTGCCGATGGCGTCGCGGTTGCTCTTCGTTCCCCGCAAACGGAAGACGATCGAATTACCGATACCGTCCATCGCGAGGCGCAGGATCCGAATTTGGGGCGCAGTTCGATTTTTAAGCACGATTTCGAGCCTGCCGTCGCCATCGATGTCGGCTAGCGCAAATGCCCGGCTGTCGTCGCGAAAGTCCATGCCAACCACGCCGGAGACAGCGGAAAATGTGCCATCCCGATTGTTGGCAAAGAAAACATTTCTCTCACGACCGTTCCAAGTCGCGTCAGAACGAATGAGTTCATTCAGGGCACTCCATCCCAGTTCGTAGCGCGGTGAAGGACTGGAGTCCGGTGGCGACTTCGCGACGACCTGTCGCCAGAAGAAGCTAGAGACATCGCGTTGCTCAGCCCCAGAAATATACCCATTCGCAACGTACAGGTCCGGGTAACCGTCATTGTCGAAATCCCACGCGTCGGTAGACCACGACCAACGGCCCATTTCAACCCCTGCTTTCATCGCCACGTTTTGAAATGGTCTGTTCCCCTGGTTGCGATACAACGAATTGCCAGTCATGTGCCGCCGGTAAAGGGCGCGAATCTTTTCCGGCTCTGCCTGATGAAAGTGCGATTGCTCAAAGACTCGCATGCCGGCCGCGACCCACATCCCAGCGGCGTAGATATCCTGCTTCCCGTCATTGTCGAAGTCCAGCCAGCAGGCGCTCATGCCGGCTCCAGGCTCATCCACTTGGGCTTCGCTGGAGACAACGGCGAAGGTTCCATCGCCGTTGTTGCGGTAAAGATTGTTACGGCCAAAATCGTTGACCACGTAAAGGTCCGACCAACCATCTGCGTCGCAGTCGCCCCAGGAACAGGCAAAGCTGTATCGATCATTATCGATATTCAAACCGGCAGCCTCGGTCTGGTCCTGGAATATCCCGCTCCCATCATTGTGGAAGAGGTAGTTCGGAGGCCCATTTCGCGCGTCGAAATAGGGTACGGGATAGCGATATTGATCTAGTCCCTGATAGTAGCTATAAAGGCAGAAATAGAGATCCAGGCGGCCATCCCGATCGTAGTCGGCGGCCGCGGCGTGCGTGAACGACCCCTGCGGCGGATGGGCGAAACGGAACGCCTCCCGTTTGAGAGAAAACTTCCCATGGCCGTCGTTCAGAAACAGCAAAGGTCCGGTCGCGCAGACCACCAGCAAATCCTGAAGTCCTCGATTCTGGAAATCCGCAAACAACGCGCAGGCCGTGAAATCAAGTACACCTACGCCTGATTTCTCTGTCACATCTTCGAAGGTTCCGTCACCACGGTTGCGATAGAGCCGGTTGGGCAGGCCAGCGGGTTGGCAGATGTACAAGTCGTCGCGGCCGTCGTTGTCAAAGTCGCCGACCGCCACTCCGTTGTTCCCGTACACGTCGACTCCGATTGCCCCATCAAGGACCGTCCTCCAATAGTCAACTCCCCGGAGCAGTTGTTCTTTGTAGGAGTCAACTTGCCCCAGTGATTGGGAAGTGATGTCGACAAAAATGCGACCTGCTGCGCGGCTGACTGTTTCCTCGGTGGCGCTGCATTTAAAAATTCGCCAGGCATTCGACGGATCGCGCGACCACCGAGTGCGCCAGGAGCCAAGACGTTCCTCGCGCAACCGGTCCTCTCGTGTACCGACAAATTCGTAGCGAATCTCGGCTTCGAGCGTCAACGGTGAGTCGGCAACCTGGCTGCACTGGTATATCTCGAAGTCCGCGGTTTCCACTTGTCGCAGAGGGCCGAGGTATGTCTTCATCTCCTCAACGAATCGCTCGCGGCCGCTTGACAATCCGGGGCTAAATTCCCGCCGAAGGACTTCGATTCGATCGCCGGGGCGCAGTGGAAATTCGCGAACCGGAATCAGGGAAGTAAACTGTATTGCAGGGTCAACGAACTTGCCCAGGGTCACCTCGGCCGGGGACTTCAGTTTAAGATCCCGACTCCATTCCTTAAGTCCGCCTGTGAGCTCAGACACAAAGCCTTCGATCACGTATTCATCCGCGCCAGGAGAGGCGAGGCGGAGAATTCCGTCCAGCGGAGACTTAGCCGGATAGTGCGGAGTGAGTCGAATATCGGAGAATGGGAACTGCGAAACTTGATCGGCAGCGATTCGGCGTAGTCCTGACCGATTCAGGGAATGTTGAATGGGTGCAGGAAGCAGAAATACGGATGCCCATTGCATCTGCTTCAGAAAGGTTCGGCGTGAGATGGCTTGGCTTTCTTTTCTCCGATGGGACATGCGAGAGAGTCCAGAGGTGCGCCCTCAGCCAGTCTACCAACAGCAGGATCACGTCATTGGGACACCGGTCCCGATGAGCCTCCCAGCACCAGTTCTGCACCGATCTGATATTCGCGGCCTTGAGGGTCCTCTGCGCTCGAGAGTTCGTGCAGGGCCTCTGCCGCCATTTGGCCCAGAGTCTCACGATGTACGTCGACGGTGGTGATCGAAGGATTGCTGTATTCGGCTAGACGTGTGTTATCGAAACCAGTAACCGAAATGTCTTCCGGAACGCGGAATCCCGAGTTCAATAGTCCCTTGACTACTCCAACCGCGGTGAGATCGTTGACCGCCACCACCGCGGTAGGCGGCACAGAAAGCTTCGCGATGCTCAGACCAGCGGCCAAGCCGCCTTCATAGCGCAGGTCACCTGGGAATATGGGCCCGGGTGCAAGTTCTAGATCGCGCATCCATGTTTCATAGGCTTCTAAACGGACTGTGTTCGACTTGAGTCCAGGTCGCCCCGCGACGAACGCGATGCGGCGATGGCCCTGCGCATAAAGGTGTTGGACAATCTGTTTTATACCGGAGGAGTAGTCGATGCGGAGATTGCTCATGTATTTTCGGGCAGGCGCCAGATCAAGAAAGGTGACGGCGATTCTTCTGCGAGCGAGTTGATGGACGAGTTTAACGCTGATCTCGGAGGTCATGATTGCGACACCGCGAACCTTGTGCTCCATCATGCGATCGGCAGCTTCTCGGGTCCTCTGGGGATCATAGTTTGTATCACTGAGAATTACGTCGTACCCGAATTGACGAGCACGCGTCTCGAAGCCCTTGACTACTTCCGGAAAGAACGGATTCTCGATATCGGAGACGATGATTCCGAGGGTGCGGCGATCGCGCGAGGCGAGGTGGCGGGCGTGAACGTCAGGGATGTAGCCCATGCGCCTGACTGCCTGCAGCACGACACGACGAGTGTCCCGGCCCACCTTGCCGGTCTTGTTAAGCACGTTCGAGACGGTCGCGGTGGAAACCCCCGAGGCCTTTGCCACATCGCGAATAGTTACGCTCATGGTGTCGGGTACTCTGCCCGCTGAAAGTTCAAACGATTTCGGTCCGCGCGGGGTGCGTCACATCGTGG
Organism: uncultured Acidobacteriaceae bacterium; assembly: GCA_963719615.1. Classification (GTDB taxonomy): domain Bacteria; phylum Acidobacteriota; class Terriglobia; order Terriglobales; family Acidobacteriaceae; genus Sulfotelmatobacter. Next base: position 48,329 of record CAVRCR010000067.1, read on the forward strand.
AGTAAAAGACGTCACGGCGCGGAAATCAAGAAAAAAATCTTGACAACGCGTCTCAGGCCATGGTATTCCCGACCCACTAGTATTTTTAGGTTAAGCGGTTAATTTGGGGTTCCCGATCACCGATTGCTTGGCGGTGCTCGGGGATACGACTCGGCCGCTGTGGTGTGTGGTGGCGCAAGGCTTGCCCGGATGCAAGTCAGCGAGGCTCAAAGGAGAGCTCATGAACCGATACGGATTTGACTGGATCCTGCCCACCTTGTTGGCCATTGCGGTCTTCACGACATTCGGCGCCGGGCTGCTCCATGCTCAGGTCGACACCGGTTCCATCACGGGTACGGTTACGGATTCGACGGGAGCCGTCGTTGGCGGGGCCAAAGTCACATTGGTGAACGAAGGAACAGGTGTCACCCTGTCAACGAGTTCCGGATCCGATGGAAACTACGTGTTCAGCCCCGTAAGAATCGGGAGTTATAAGCTCGAGGCTGCGGCGCAAGGCTTCAAGACCCAGGTGCAGACCCACGTCGTCGTGGAAGTGAGTGCGAGGGTGTTGCTCAATTTCACGCTCCAGCCCGGAGCCACGACTGAAACCGTAGAAGTCACGTCCTCCGCTCCCGTGCTCCAGGCCGAAGATGCGTCGGTGGGCCAAGTGGTCGATCAGCGCAACGTGAATAATCTTCCGTTGAATGGCCGCAACTTTACGTTCCTGGCGCAACTTGCCGCCGGCGTGAACACTCCCCAAGCTGATACTCGCGGCAACGCCGCAAGCGGCGCTTTCGCAGCCAATGGGAATCGGCCGGCCCAAAACAACTACATGCTGGATGGAATTGACAACAATTCCGATACAGTGGATTTCCTGAACGGGACGAACTACGTGGTTCTTCCGCCGGTTGACGCTATTCAAGAATTCAAGGTTCAGACCTCGGACTTCAGCGCTGAATTCGGCCGTTCCGGAGCGGCGGTTCTCAACGCCACCATCAAGTCCGGCACTAATAGTTTCCATGGCGCCGCCTGGGAGTTCTTCCGTAACGACAAGCTTGATGCTGCGGATTATTTCGAAGACGCTGGTCATGTTAAGAAGGGCGAACTCCGGCAGAACCAATTCGGATTTTCCGGCGGTGGCCCCATCATCAAGAACAAAGTCTTCTTCTTTGGCGACTATGAGGGATTTCGCCGCGCGCAGGGAACGGTTCTGACTGGGTCCGTGCCCACCGCAGCCGAGCGAAGCAGCGGGTATACCAATCTTTCAGATTTGATCACCGGGCAATCAGGCACACAGACCGATGCCCTGGGCCGAACTATTCCGCTCG
>CAVRCR010000068.1:0-92626 GCA_963719615.1 uncultured Acidobacteriaceae bacterium
CGTCAAGGGCAATGTCTGTACTTCCAGAGGTCCATCAAATGACAGCCAGCCATGCCCTAGGTCCATCCGCTCCGGCCTCAACCCTTGAATACTTCGTGGATGGAGACACCGCAGCCACGTTCTTGGGCATCACACGCCGCACTCTTTTACAAAAAGTCCGAGATGGCAAAATTCCCGGTCACGCGCTCGATCCATCGGCAGAAAAGAAGGACTGGAGGTTTCTGTTATCGGAACTCCACGCCTACATGGTAAGCTGCGAAACACGGCCACCTGGAGCACGCAAACCACCAAGGAGGGTTTGATGCCCAGGTATCAAATAGGCAGTCTACGCAAGATAATGCGCGGAGGGTCTGACGTGGGTGCTTCGCTATTACGCTACTCGCTCGGACGGAAAACGAGTTGAGCGCACGACCGCCATAGGTCTTGTCAAAGATATCGGTCCCAGCCCGGCGGACGCGTCGAGAGAAGTCGATCGTCAGAAGCTGCGCGAAACCATCAACCAATTGCAGCCCTTCCAGGGAACGCCGAGAACTTTTGGTCAGCTTTGCCAAGACTTATCGAAAACGAGTCGAGAATCGACCAATCGGAATCAGCACGTCCCAAAGCATTTCCCACAGTCGAAACCTACGAGCGACACCTTATCAAACGCATCATTCCACGATGGGGGAGATTAGCACCCTTAGCCGTGGAATCGAGGGATGTCGAGGCGTGGTTTCGGGAACTACGCAAGGGGAACGCTCAGAAGAAGGTGAAACCGTTAGCCGATCCTACGATCGACAAAATCCGCCGCATCATGAGCCTGGTCTTCAAGCACGGGCAGCGATGCAATTTTCTCCCCCGCCAGCAGGAAGGCAATCCCATGAACTGGGTGAGCCAACGAACCACGAGCGATTACCGGGCGGTAGTCATGACGCCGAAGCAGGCGTTCGAGGTTCTTCTCAATACTCCAGAGCCAAGGCGCACGTTGACTCTAAGCGACGCGGCCACTGCTCTGCGCGTATCAGAACTGTTGGGCTTGATGTGGATGGATCTCGATTTCGAGGGGTTGGTGATTTACGTGAGACGAGCTTATGTGTGGGGAAGATTCAAAGAGCCGAAGTCGAAAGCGTCAAAGGCTCCCGTTCCCATGCATCCGCTTTTGGCTGGCTTCCTCCTCGCATGGCGCGAGAGAACGAAGTATGCCAAGGAAAGCGACTATGTGTTTCCCAGCGTAAAGCTGAGAGGCAAGAAGCCGCTGTCCGCCTCCATCATGGTGCAGAAATACTTGCGCCCCGCAGCCATCAGCGCCGGCGTGATTCCCGCGAACTGGAAGGGACGCTTCGGATTTCACAACTTTCGCCATTCGCTTGCGACGGCACTAGTGAAGCTGAAAGTGGACCCGAAAACCGTGCAAGGAGTGCTGCGTCACGAGGACTTCGGGACAACGATGGAACTCGATGCGCAGTCCGACATGGACTCCATGCGGGATGCGCAAGGCAAGTTCCTGGAACAACTCATGGGGGACAGAATCCACCTGCTCACAGGGCGAGTTCAGTGAGAATCATGGGTTGGATCGTGGGTTGGAAATTTCCGCTCCGTGCCGCCAAGTTCTTTAGAATGATGGTGGCCAGGGACGGAGTTGAACCGCCGACGCCAGCCTTTTCAGAGTGTGTATAACCAGTGTTTTTAAGAACTTACAAGGACACGTGGGACTGCCAAGTACTTGTAAGTAGCTGCAAGACGCGATGAGTGCGGACTGGAACTGCGGACCAGTAATCGGGATACTGCATAAGAAAACACCTTTCTTAGCAGGAGTGATTGACAGTTCAGCTTCTTCCGCAGGACAAGGGATCGCACCTCCTCCTTCCAATCCCATTCTCTGCGGTTCCGTTCGGGCTGCATTCAAATATTTTCGATATGTTTTTCCTGCCGCAGGTTCCTTTTATACGTAGAGGGGAAAATCTCGCGCCGATCAATGGAACCGGCTCGATTAAGAGGCGGGCGGTTGAGTGCGGCAATCGTTCTGTTCCCGTGGATTCCCTAAACGTACCTAAAAGCACTTCTAGGCGCTTTAGGCACTTTAAGCACTTGTTGAGAAGTTGTTTCGAAATCGAAAAGAAAAAAGATTCTTTGAAAGCAAGCAACAAATGCGTCTTGTGCGGTTTCTATACGAATAATGTTCTCGTCCGCCCATGACGCGAAGACTAACACCAGCCGAGTAGTGAATGGGCTCGAAATCTGTCGGACGAAGTCGGACGCTACAGCCGACCTTCAGACGACGCGATGATTTCAGCCCGGTCTCGACTCTCGCTGCAGGAGGTTCTATGAGCGAGATGCACGAAGCAACGCCTGTCAGCCAGCCATTCCCGCATTTCGAGCGGTTCCTCGATTCGCGCCAGGCAGCGGCCTTGCTGCAAATCCATCCCAAGACACTCCAACGTCTCGCGCGTAAAGGCGAGATACGCGCTATGCGGGTCGGAAAACTGTGGCGCTTCCGCGCATCTGATCTGCACGCGTGGGTGGATCTGCGGTTAAAGTTGGCCAGCTAGGCGACCGCCCACTGACGATATCTGACTGATGCAGCCGCCCTTTTGCTTTCGCATGATCAGTAGCGCAGCGCGGGTCACGTTGACAACATAAGAAGCTTAGTATAGACAAGCGCCTTGAATCTCTCCCAGCTGAACTGCTCGAACGGTGCAATATCACCGTAGCCCGCGTTATTCACAACGACATCAAAACGCCCGAATGCATCCACCGCCACCTGCACTGCGGTATACGCCGCATCCTCATCTGCCACGTCGAGGAGAGCGGTGCGAACCTGATCGCCATACTTCACCACGAATCTAACGACGAAGGGCACAAAAAAGACACAGTGCAGTTTTGTGCAAATCAGCTCTAGTAAGGCAAGGAGCAGGTCAGATGGCGAAACCAGAATCTTCCGTCAACATTTGTGAGGGAGTCCAACCTAACGACCTCCACAAAACGAACCGAAGCATATTCGTGAAATTTCGAAGGCAGCGTCTAGCGGTTCGGATCTCTTGTGGCTGCCTTGGCGGGTGGTAGACCGACGACATTAAGCCAGTATTCGAATTGAGTGTTCGACCGGAGGGGGTCGAAATCTGGCGCTACCCCCAGAAACTCCATCCCACTAGAATGCTCCTCATACCCTTTTTGCAGCCACCGGAAAGCAGCGGACTCGTCGCCCAATTCTGCATAGTATCCGGCAATCGACATCGGATCCGCGTATTGTCCCCTCGCGCGTTCCTCAAGAACCCGCTTCAGTTCTTCGCGGACTACACCTAAGTGTCCGGACTTTGAATAGGCCCGTTCGAGCAACCGAGCAAAGCCCGGATCCCCGCTCAAATTCCATTCTTGCTGGAGGGCACTCAATTCCTCGCCATACAAATGTTTGAGTTTATAAACTTCGGAGAGGTTGCCGTACGCGACAGCAAACGTGGGGTCCAATTCGACAACTTTCTTATATCGCTCTATAGATTCGTCGTATCGGCGCTCCCAAGTGTAGACTTCCGCGACCGCCATGTTGATGATTGGGGAAAGTGGATCGAGTTGCTGCGCGCGTTTCACTTCCGCTTCCGCTTCAGGAAAACGTCCCAGGGTCGCCAGCATTATGCCGTACCATTGATGCGCGGTTGCGTAATTCGGGTTCAATTCTATTGCGTGCTTGAATTCTTGCTCGGCGCCAACCCAGTCCCAATCATAACTTCCGCGCACCATGGCCAAAGAGACATGTGCCTCGGCGAGAGAAGGGTCAAGCGCAATTGCTTTGTCTGCTGCAGCCCTGGCTTTCGGGAAAGACTCGCGCGGCGGAGTCTCACCCCAGTCGTCTAGAAGGTTGTAACAGTCCGCCAGCCCGGCGTACGCAGAAGCGTAGTTGGGATCCACACTAATCGCTTGCTGAAAGTAATCAATGCCTTGCTGGAGACCTTGCTTGGTACGCTTCGCCCAGAAGAATCTTCCTTTCAGGTAAAGCTCATAAGCTGTTGGCGAAGCACTGTACCGGTGCAGCATTTTGTTCTCTTCACCCCCAGCGAGGCGAACGCGGAGATTTGAGGCAATATCATGAGAGAGCTGCTGTTGCAATTGCGCGATCTCGGACATATTCCGCTCGTACCGCTGTCCCCAAAGCCGCGACCCGCCTCCGACATCGACTAATTCGGTCTGCAAGACGATTCGGTCGCCCTCGCGAATAAGTCGGCCGACTAGGACGGCCTTCACGCCCAGATCGCGGCCGACTGCACGTGCGTCAACCTGCGGTTGCCGGTAGCGGGAAACCGTCGCCCATGCCATCACTCTCAGAGAGCTTAGCTGCGAGAGATCATTGACGACCTGTTCTGCAATACCATCGCTCAGGTATTGTGTCGCGTGGTCGTCGCGAGCATTCAGAAAGGGCAGCACCGCAACGGAGTCGTAGCGCGGCTTCGAGAATGCCCATGCGAACACAACGATTAAGACCGCACTCAACGAAGCGAAGCCGATAGCTGATGGCACACGATGCGACAACACGCGCCGCCACCAAGAACCTTCGGGTAACGCAATCGCCTCCCCCTCGTCACCGTTGCGGCTGATTGGCTCCACTGGCAGCAGTAACCGATAACCGCTTTTGTGAATCGTCTCGATAATTCTGGGGCGACGAGCATTGTCGTCAAAGGCCTTGCGCAAGGCGGAGATGCAGCCTGGCAGAACATCGTCGGAAACGAAGACGTCAGGCCACACGGCCGAGATCAGTTGGGCCTTGCTGACAACGCCGGGATGCTCGGCGAGATACACCAGCACCTGCATGGCCTTGGGCTCCACTCGTGTGCAGCTGCCATCGTGCGAAATCTGGTTCACGGCTGGACTGACCAACCACTCGCCAATTGCAAAGTCGCCATGCAGAGTTGCCTTCACCAGCGATATTATATTCGCCAGAGAAGCCGTCGGTTTCACTTCGACCAGGAGTACGTCACCTTCACCGCCACCTTCTGCTCGCGCAGCAGCGCCGGATTCCCTGCCGCAATCGCCTGAAACACCGTCCCCGCGTTATAAATCACATACAAATCACTATCCGGGCGAAACGTATACCGCAGCCGCACGTTCGCGCTCACCGCCTGCACGTCGGACGTATTGGCCTGCACAAACGTCGCCAGATTCAGAGACCGGTTGAACGCGTAGCTAACCTGCATCCCCGCCAGCTCAATGTCAAAATTCCCCTGCGGCAGCCGGAACGCGTTCAGCGTGTCATTCACCGCTAACGTCAGATGTGCGCTCGGGCGGTACTGCGCCGTCAGCGTTCCCGCTGTCAGATTCCCCGTGTAGTACTGCCCCGACTGAAGCTGCCCTGTGTACGTGATCCTCCGGTTGCCCGCCGACGTATAACCGAACTGATGCGATGCGAATCGATACGCCCCCACCGGCACCGAAATGTTCCCGTACAAGTGCAACGGCTGCGTGAGCACCTGATAAATCACATCCTGCGGATACGCGCTCGCAATCGCCCCATTGTTGAAGAACACCTGCAGGCTCGGGCTCCATTCCCGATAAATCAATTTATCGGCCGTGTTCGGATCGTCAAAGAACACGCCGCCGAGATCCACTTCCCGAACCCCGCGAATCTTCGGTCGAGGCGTGAACGTTAACGTGGCAATCGTCGGCAAGTCGTCGGTGCGCGTCACGAATCCCATCTCGGCATTGAAATTTCGCCCCGTCACTCCATGCCCCGCATAAACGTTGAACCAGTTGTTGGCGTACGTAAGCCTAGCCCCAAACGCCGCACTGTCCCCATACAGTCCTTGCGTCCACGTCTTCGCATAGTACCCACGCAAATTCAGATTCTGAAACAGCAGAAATTTTGCATCCACACCGAACCCATGGTTGTACGGATCGGTTGCGCTCCCAGACTCCTTATCCGTCGCAATGAATCCCACATACGATCCCGGCATCAGCGGCCGTTTCACCCGCACAATCGCATAATTCGCATACGGATTCGTCCCCTCCGCCCGCGTCCGCACATCCATCACGCCCACATCGAAGCCGGCCTCGTGCCCGGCAATCTTTCCCCCCGCATCAATCGGCACTTGCTGTCCCGACACCGGATCGATCCCGATCTGCCGGCTGAAGAAAAACAGATCCTGGTTCCACAGCAGAAAATTAAATACGTCGGAATCCTCCAGAAAGAATCTCCGCTTCTCCGGAATAAAAATCGGATACGGCGTCAGATTAAACTGTTGCTGATCCACATCCGCATCCGAGAAATCCGTATTCACCGTCCCCAGCGCAACCAGGTTGCTGGTCAGGCCGTACTTGATATCCACACCGCCGGTGTGCAACCCGCTCCACGGCTGCCCCTGGAACGCCTGCGCCCCTCCCAGCGCATACGGCTTGATCACCAGCAGCCGCCCGCTCTCAATCTTGGTCAGTCCCTCCAGCGTGCCCGCCTGCGAAACCCGCCAGAACCCAAACACCCGCCGGAATCCCGACCACTCGTCCTCTTCATTTTTCCGCCTGATAAACCTCCGAAAGTTCAGCCCCCAGCTCACATCATGGCCGCCGCCATGAAAATTCAGCGTGCTGAACGGAATCGCAATCGTCGCCGTCCAGCCATCCCCGGCAATCTTCGTCGCCGAACTCCACAACCCATCCCAGTTCGGATCGACAATAGAATCCGTTGTCGTGGGTGCCTGCTCTTCAATCACCTCGCCATCGCGCTGCGTTCCCAGCGGGTTGATCTGGAAGATGTACCCATTGCGGCGGCTAGCTGTCGGGTCGATCAGAATGGCGAAGTTGTCGTCTAGGTCCTGGGAAAGATCGCGCAGCAACTGCGTGGCGATAATCCCCGACGGCTCGTCATAGCAGTGAATCCCAAAGTAAATATGCCGATAATCGTAAAGAATTCGCACTTCGCTCTTCTCCGTGGCCGCTTGGGTCTCAAACGGCTCGCGCTGCCGGAAGTCATCGAGCACCGGCGCCGTCTTCCAGACCGGATCGTCAAGCGTGCCATCCATTCGTGGAGGACGTTCGGTCCGTACGGCCACTGCAAGCCTAGTCCCACGTGACGAAACTTCCACCTGTCCGTTCACCAAGGAATTGGTCGCCACTACCAGCGGAAGGGCGCAAACCAAAGCTTTCTTCACTGCATGCACCGAGAACATCCCTTACTGTTCGCACATTTCTCTAATTCTAGTCTTGTCTGTGGGTTGAAGGTTTTCTGGGGATTTTCTGACGATTAGTTATTGAGCGCTAAGATCGGCGGGCACATCCCCTTAGCGGTCAAGGCATTGGGAGGACCGGTGAGGTGCTGGCCGGTCCAAGGGGGTAAAGGGGAAAAGAGTTCCTTCAGCCGCGAATGGGATGCAGCCTTGTCACGATGCTATGAAGCTCACCTTCTCTCCCGATTCCGCTGGCCTCTTCAGGTCTTTGATGTTTCCAACGAGGATTCGGTTTTCGTCATCACGAAAGAAAAAGTTGGCTCCGTCGCTACCAGCGAAAGTGCCGGCATAGCTCTGACCGGAGGTGGTCGTTGCCAAATAAACATCGTTCCACTTGAACTGCCCCCTTTCCAAATGCGCGAGCACTTTTGCCAGCGATTGAATGCGCTCTGTGTCCGTGATTTCGTCGAATAAACGCTCCATCATCGCGACATTCCCACTCGCCGACAGGATGCTGGCCTGGATGAGACGCTCTCTGCTGACAACCTCAAAATGCAGTTTGAATCCCAAACTGTCGGCCAATTGACGTACGAACTGCCGCTGCGCTCGGCCATTTCCCTCTCTAAACGGATGGATTCGATTTACTTCTGAAAATAGACGAGCAACCCTGCGAGCAAACTCTCTGCGCGGCAAGCCTTCGAGAAATTCCTCGTCAGCTAGGTCGTCGAATACCTGCTTCAATTCGCGTTCGATCAAATCTGGAGGCGTGAACCTAATTACTCGTCCGCCCCGAACATCCTCAGCTTTGGCTAGCGGGATCGTCCGGAATTGCCCGGCCCATTCGTAAACGTCGCGAAAAAGATACGAATGGATCGCCTTGAGATGTTCGGAATCGAAGTCCCCCTTCAGGGGATTGAGCTGCAATAGGATTGAGCGCACCGAGACCGAATTAGACTCCGCCCGGTCAAGCGATTCTTGATCGGTCAGGCCAAACTTGTTTGTCAGAATCCCCGACCTAGGATCGAGGTAGGGATCGCTCATCGAGCGAGGATAGCATTCACCAACTGGTCTTCGGTCAGGTCACCCTGGACAAACTGCTCGAAGAGGAGCCGCGCATCGGCAGTGGGAGCCAGACCCTCCAGTCGGAGATCCGCCATCGCGTTCTCGACGGCCTCACGCCGGAGAAGACATTCCGAAACCGCTATTGCTCTTGGAGCAGTTGCTGTGGACATTTCTTGGTCCAGTATACCATGTGGGTGGTATCGAAATATGCGGGCCTGCGTTACCCTCGTGTCCCCGTAAGTCATTGATGAGGAATGGACTTATGACGAAAGATGAAATTGTATTGTTTAACCTCATTGGCGCATACGCTTCTAGGTTTGGATACGGCGTATCCAGAATTGAGTCTGATGCGAGCGGTACGTTTCACCGGGTTCAAAAGTCAGGGGCCTAGCCTCACATTCGTCTTCATCCTTACTGCATTATATTCGTTCGCCGAAAGGCTTCGGGCAGCAAGAGAAGCCAGAGTCGCCGACGGCGACTCTTGCACGGCAACGGTGGCCACGCCGAAAAGTCACACCTCCGGCGAACAAGGCTCTGGCTTCACCTGCTGATGCCCAAGTAGTGACCCGGTTCGATGACATGCTCCTGCTTCTGATCGCCAGTCGCACTCTCCCGGTCGATGGTCTGCAATGTTTCGGGAGTGGGAGCTTTTATAATTCCCCCCTTTCCTTCGAGTACGGTAACGCACCCGCCAATCGTCTGTTCTCGGCGTTCACGCTCGCGTAAGGACGGTTTCAACCTTTCCAAGGAAGGAGCCTGCGCTTTGTGCGACAACTCGGAAGCGGATTGCCGTGTGACTGAGTGTGCTACCGACTCCCGCAGCAGGTCTCTATCGCTGGTCACAACCGCGATGCTGTCCCGGCCCCGCGAAGCAGCCACGTAGAACAGCTCTTTCCGCATCCCATCAGCGGAGATCACAACGGCATCGACAGATTTCCCCTGACCGCGATGGGCAGTGACAGCGTAGCCGTGTGTGAATTGCTTGTAGTTGTCCGGCAGAGAGCGGCCATCCTGCAGATGAATGCGGCTGCGCTCATCAATACGGGAGACCGTGACCAGTTCGCCGTTGGTTGCGCGAAAGCTCGGCTCGCGCCGATTCGCCATCAGCAGCAACTTGTCGTTGGGAGCAACTTCGATGGTGCGGCGCTCATAGACCTCAAAGCATTTCGCCTGCTTTGCAGTGAACTCGCGCTCTTCGCCGCGTGCGTTGCGGGCAACGACGTTGCCGTTTTCCACTCCGATGACTTCCAGCGATTCATGCCTAGCGACGCCCTTGACAGCCCGATGAAATTCCAACACATGGCCTTCAACATAGTTCCGCACGTCACTTTTCTCCGCGCTCGTCCAGTTCAGTGGTATGTGATGCTGCTGGTGGGTACTCCGTCCCAGTTCCCCTGTTCGCGCGCGTTCAGCGCGGATAGCCTCAGTGATATGGGCAATCTCTTCGTGTGTCGGGGCGACAACGAGCACACTGCGCGGTTGGCCATTCGCATGGGCCTGAGCCTGAGCCTCTGAGTAGGCTTGTTGCACCGCCTGTGCCCGATCGGACCAGGGGACCTCACGCACAGCGCCGATTTGTTCCAGCTTGTCGAAGCCGCGCTTAGGATCACGGCGTAATTCCTGAATCGCGTCGCGATAGCCGTGGTCGGTCTGCCGTTGCACTTCGCTAAGCGAAACACTCTTCAAGTGAGATTCTCTTTCCAGCACCCGAAGCGCATCGCTGGCCTCGACACTTCGAATCTGCTTGGTGTCACCGCTGAAAATGATTCGCGTTGATTGCTGGTCGGCCAGCTTTAGCAGTTCGGACATTTGACGACCGGAAACCATGCCCGCTTCATCCACGATCAGCGCTTTCCCGAATAACTCTGCGTGGGCCCGTTGGTCCTGTAACAGCCGCTCCACCGTGATGGCATCCGAGAAGCCGACCTTCTGCAGTTCTTCCACCGCGCTCATCGTGGGAGCCACCGCCAACACTTGGCGACCGCTGTCTGCGAGGCCGCGCTGCAGCTCTTGCAGCGTAGCGGTTTTCCCGGTGCCTGCCGCCCCACGAATGTTCACCGCCAAGTCATGCGAATCGAGAACAAAGTCGATTGCGTGTTTCTGCTCGGGACGGAGGTGGGCGGAAGCGGCGAATTCATGCTGCCTACCTAGCCGCTCAAACTGACCAATTCCACGATTGATCCGCTCGATCATGTCGCGCTCACGGTCAAGACTCTCGCGTGTGGCGACTTCCTTCCCAGCCTGGAGGATTCTGCCGTTGCTTTCTTCCAGTGAAAACTCACCTTTCAGGTCCGCCAAGTCGATCCGGCCCCGGCCATGACGGAGTGCTTCCGTCAACAGTTCATGGTCGAGCGCCACAGAGACACGCTCAAAGACGTGTTGTTTTGCGTAGTCGAGGGAAGGAACTGCACTCTCTGGTTCGAGCCGCTGCGTTTGGGATCTCTCCCGGACGGCCTCGCTGAGTCGCTCAAGGGTTAGGCTCTCCTCTGGGGTCAATCGAGCCCTTTGGTGCGAGTGCACCTCCGCAGTTGAAATCTCAACCAGCTTATCGGCCCGCGACTCACGAACCAGCACGGCGATTTCGTTGTCGCTGGGCTGGTGACCCTTACTTTCGACAAACTCGGCAATGGCCCGGTCGCGCTGCTCACTACGCTGACTGTATTTTTCGAGCAATTCATCGGAGACACCCTTGATCTCAAAACCCAGGTTCTTGCCCTTGGAGCTGCGCCGGTCCTCGATCTCATAGCCCAGAGACCGCACTTCGCGGGCAAGCGCGTTCCGGTAGACTTCAGTCAGGTACGCCCGCTGCTCGTAGATATCGGAGGCTTGCAGCGCCTTCCAGCGGCCCTCAGCGCCGTCGTAGGTCAGATTCGAGGCAACCGCGTGGGTGTGAAGCTGGGGGTCAAGTTCGCGGCTGGTGTCGTGATGGTAGACGGCCAATACAAGATTACCCGTGATGCGGTTATCATTTGCCCTGTCCCTTCGGACTCGGCTTGCTGCGCGATCCTCCAGCTCTTTCAGCGTTTCTTGAACGGCCTTCTTGTGAGCTTCCACAAGTCGGGCGTCCCCACCCGGTTGGGCCATGATTGAAACCGACTTGGGAGCCGAGATGGTGAAGTCGTACAGATTTCGACCTCGGCTCTGGGTCGTGCCATCAGCGGTGGTCCGGTCGGCGCTGTGGCGTTGCCGGAGGAACTCACCACTTTGGGGATCGACGCCCTGGCGCAGCGCCTCGAATTGTTCTGACTGCACCGCCCCTGCAAGGCCGAGCATCTCCGCTCCCCGGCCTTGCCATTGACCCGTTACACGCTCCCCTTCGGCGTAGTAGTCGCTGTGCTGCAAATGGCGTGCGGAGTAGCCTGCTCCGTTGGACATGGCGCGAATGGTGAGCATGTTTGAAGACCTTTAACGTCTCATTTGCAAGAAGACACCATCCCTAACGCTCCGCGTTAGGTCCTGTGTCGCGTGCGCGACCTGAATCTCGTCCGGTCTGCATCCGGCATTATCCGGTGTACTTCCGGTACCCGTCCGGCGATTGTCCGGCCATCCTCTGACCTCCGTTTGGCGTCTGTTATCAGTAACGGCCTTTCGCCGGAGTCCATCTCGCCTGACGCTCTCGGAGGAAATTGTGGACGCCAAATTTGAAGCCATACTCAACAACCTGCCCGCCAAAGAGCCGCGCTCGCGTTTGGAACCGTACAGCGAGCTAATCACTGAGATGCGAAAGCGAGGCCGCAGCTATCGAGAAATCACGCAGGTACTCAAGAAAGCTTGTGGCCTCAAGGTAGGTACGAGCACGGTGAACGACTTCGTGCTTGCACGTTCGAAGTCAAGGACGAAGCTGTCGCTCTCGCATTCGAGAACAATAGCGACTAAGAAGAACATGGAGGGACTTATAGGTACTTATAAGGACACAGAGGATCACCAAGGCATTGGAAGACCTCAGAAGGCACTCGAAGGCACTGCAAAGACGATTAAGGAATTGAAAGACCGACCGCTGAAAACGCGGGCGAAAAAACTTTTATTTGAATACAACCCAGACGAACCGTTGCGGCTTCATCGTAATCAAAGAACGAAGGAGTGACCATATATGTACGACTCGAAAGCTACCGCAACAGCCGAACGGGAAAATTCCGATTCACGTTCTGTCGTCTCGTCCACCGCCCCATCCAAGCGCGTGATTCTCACCATGGGAGGAAAAGGAGGAGTCGGAAAAACTAGCTTTATGCTGGCCCTCGCCGAATGGTTCCAGAGCCATGAGATTCCGGTAACGCTTCTCGACCTGGACACCGAAAACAAATCTCGCGGAAGCTTGAAGCACTACTTCGACGGCACGGTCACCAAAGTGAACATTCACACCGCAGCGGGCCTTGATGCTTTTGTTGACCACTTGGCAGACGGTGCTCCCATCATCCTCGCAGACATGGGCGCGAGTTCCGGGCAAGTGACTCACGAGTGGTTCGACAGCATGTTTGAGGATGTAGCAGCTACCGGTGTGGCGTTCACGGCCATCGGCATCGTCACTCCCGACCCGGCGAGCGTGGAAAGCATTCTGAGCTGGGCTGCCCGTCTGCAAGACAGAGTGAACTACGTTGTGGTTGAGAACGCCATGACACATCAAGCTGATTTCTCCTACTGGCGGGACAGCGAGCAAGCTAAGCAATTTCGCACGGTCTTCCAGCCAGTTGTCCTCACGATGGAGTTTCGTCTGCCGCAACTCGAAAACCCCGCCCGCCAACACGGCGTCACACTCGGCCAGATCGCCGAACGCCGGCTTAAAGTCCCGGAGCTGCAGAGAGCCTCATTGGTCATCCGCGCTCAGAGCTATCGAAGGCGGCTCTTTGAGGAAATTGACAAAGCCAAGGGGTTGCTCTTGCCGTGAACCCCCAGCCCAAACTCGTAGAAGAACAATCTGCTGAGTCCGATTTCATCGACGACATCGCCGAACTGCTGCCCGCCGAACAGCGTCCGCTTTGGTATCGTGACATGGCGCACTTGCGCCGCTTGCCCGCCGATGACGAGATGCTACGGATTGCCCGCGCTATGGGCTTTCTGGCATTGGTGACGCGGCAAACTCCCGGACAGATCGCCACGGAGCGAGAAAAGCTTGCCACGATCTTGGACCACAGCATCAAGGCCATTCAGTCCGCCCGACACGATGCAGTCGCTTTGCACAGGCAACTCGAAGTGCGGCTGGCGCAATTGCCAGCAGAAATCTCCGAGGGCATCAGTCCCGCAGCTATTGCCGCGAAACTCACCGAGAGTCTGCGCCAACAGTTTGTGGCAAGTGGCATTCCCGAAACAGCACAAGCTCTAGCCGTCATCTCGAAACAAACGAAGCAAGTCGCGGGAGAGTTTGACCGCTCGTCCAAGCAACTAACCGATTCCTATCGAGGCGCTGCCAGCGAAGCACGCAGGGCGCTCGATGAGATACGCGGAAGCATCGAGTATGCCACGGCCACTGCGAAGCAAGCAGCACACGATCTAACGCACACTTTCCTCCGCGAATACAAGTGGTCGGTTCTCGCCCTGTGCAGTGTGGCTCTGGCCGTAGGATTTGCGCTGGGAATCCTCTATTACCGCTGGGCCAATTCAGGGGCACCAGAACCAACCCCGAACGCGGTCGTTGTTCCATCAAAACCAGGGTCAACAGCGCCGAACACCGTTACGACTCACCCTGCCCGCAAGATTCAAGGTAAACCCACATCGAAGGATGAGGCAGCGCAATGAAGCTCCTGAACAACATCCCATACATCCAACGTCTTCTTTCGCTTCCACAGGAACGAAACCGGAACTGCGAAGAACCCGTCAAGGGGCAGGCCCGCTGGCGCGGCTCCCTCCGGTCGCCCTTGACTGAACCTTCGCAGTTCCAACCCAACCCGCAACTATGGAAGCGAAAGAAGAAAATCGAAATGTCACAGCCTTCGTCCCGCCGGAGTCAACATGTGTTCCCAATCCCAGCCTCCCACTTCTAACCCGTCTTCCCACCAAAGCAGCTATCAATCCACAATCGGCGGCGAAATGGAGCCTCTTGCTGACGCTGACGCGGCTGCTGAGTTTCTACAGGTGAGTCCGCGTCGCATCCTTGAGTTAGCACGGCGTGGCGTTCTTCCCGGTTATCCACTTGGCAGTGGCCCTCGCCACCTGTGGCGATTCCGTCTTTCAGAACTTGCTCGTCTCTGCTCGCAGGCAGGGTACAATGCAAGCGGCAGTCTCACGTGCCTTGAGGAGAAATCTGAAATGGCACAGAGACATCAACGTGGTTGGTTGAAAAAAGAACGACGCAAAGACGGCGAAACTTGGATGCTGTTTTTCCGCACAACTCGGGAATCCGACGGCAAGCGAGTCGAGCAAAAGATTTCCGTTGGAACGGTTCACGACTTCCCGACAAAAGCTTCGGCCTGGGCGGAAGTGGAGCGACAGCAGATCCATATGAACAAACCGGACTTTCGGAAGCGCGCGACGTTTGCGGACTTGGCTCAGCACTACCAACAGCACGAGCTAGGCGAGCGGCGGAGTGCGATTGTTGATCCGAAAGCCCACACAACCATCGCAGGATACAAACGAGTGCTACGCAATCGTCTGCTACCGCGATGGGGCAAGCGAATGGCGCTCAGCATTCAGCCGTTGGAAGTCGAAGAGTGGCTTTCTGCGGTGAAGGAAGAGGAACTGCTGGAAAATCCAACTCTCGACAAGATGAGACGGGTCATGTCGTTGGTCTATAAACACGGCCAGCGCTATGGTCTCATTTCGCGTCGAGAGGAGTGCAACCCGCTACGCTTTGTCCGCTGCAAGACCATCAGCAACTACGAAGCAGTGATTCTGAGTCCGGAGCAGGCCTTCGCGGTTTTGGTTGATCTGCCGGAACCGGAAAGAACCCTGACGCTGCTCGCTGCCAGTACGGGCCTACGCATCTCCGAGTGCTTGGGCTTGCAATGGCTGGATGTAAACTTCGACGGATCGCTCATCCATGTGCGGCGTACCTGGACTTGGGGAAAGGTCGGACAACCTAAGAGCAAGGCGTCACAAGCTCCGGTTCCGATGCATCTTCTGCTGGCAGAATTCATGCGGGCGTGGCAAATCCGCACGCCCTACCCACAACCTGAAGACTGGGTATTCCCCAGCCTCAGACTAGACGGTAGAAAGCCACGGGCGGCAAACATGCTGGTGGAAGACTATCTCCGGCCAGCAGCGGTGAAAGCGGGAGTGATCGCCGCAGGCGATCCATGCCGGTTCGGTTTCCATAATCTCCGGCATTCACTGGCATCGTTTCTGGTCCGCAGCAAGACCGACCCGAAGACGGTACAAGCATTGCTACGGCATTCGGACGTGAAGACGACGCTGCAGCTCTATGCCCACAGCGTCAGCGCGGACCGGATGACGGCGCAAGGGGAGGTACTTCAGGCCATTCTTGGCGGCGCTACTGCCCGCTAACAGCGGACTGAATGCGGACTGAAGCGATTTTGCTGATTGGACGTAACTGCTTTGAAATGTGGTGGCCAGGGACGGAGTTGAACCGCCGACGCCAGCCTTTTCAGGGCTGCGCTCTACCACCTGAGCTACCTGGCCACATTTTCGAACCCGCTAGGCGGGCTGCGGGCACCGTTCGCTTCCGGCAGATTGCGGTGGGAAGGCGGAGCGAACCGAACCAACGCTGGAAAGCGTGTGGAACGCCCCCGATTATAGCAACCGCACCGGATTCTCTCAACGTCCGCCATCAGTCTCTATTTCCTCTTCGTCTTCTCGTACTGGTCGATTCGTCTCGAATCAACGGTCTAATGACCGTGCTTGCGTGACCGTGCTTGTACAGCAGCTCAGCCGCTACGGGCGTGCGCCGGTACCCTACGCATATAGCATTGAAACAATATCCGTGCGAAGCTGGAGCAAATCACGGGCTTGGCGTTATCCCGCGAAACTCTTCACAAACTCCACCAGGCTTCGCAGCGCGATCCCAGACGGGCCTTTGGCGATCCATGGCTTCTGCTCCTCCATCCAGGCTGTGCCTGCGATGTCGAGGTGAATCCACGGGGTCTCTTCGGCGAACTCCTTCAGGAACATGGCGGCCGTGATGGCGCCGCCCCAGCGTCCTCCGGAATTCACAATGTCGGCAATGGATGAACGAATCTGCTCCTTATATTCATCATCCAGCGGCAAGCGCCACATTTTTTCGCCGGCGCGCGCATTGGCGCTGTGAAATCGCTCGTACAGCTGGTCGTCGTTGGCGAAGACTCCCGCATTGTTGTAGCCGAGCGCGACCACGACCGCGCCGGTAAGCGTGGCCGCGTCGACTAGATGCGTGCAGCCCAATTGGCGGGCGTAATAAAGACCGTCGGCCAGCACCAGACGGCCTTCCGCGTCGGTATTGATGATCTCAATGGACTTGCCGGACATGGCGATCTGCACATCGCCCGGCTTCTGCGCTTTCCCGGAAGGCATGTTTTCCGTCGCGCACACAATGCCGATGACCTTCACATTCGGCTTCAACAGCGCGATGGCACGCATGGCCCCGATCATGGTGGCACCGCCGGCCATGTCGTATTTCATTTTTTCCATGCCGTCGGCGGGCTTGATCGAGATGCCGCCGGTGTCGAACGTAATTCCCTTCCCCACCAGGCCTAGCACGGGCTTGCTGGGCGCGCCGACGGGTTCGTATTTCATGACGATTAGCGCCGGAGGTTCGTCAGAACCTTGAGCCACGCTCCAGAACGCGCCCATCTTCATCTCTTTGATCTTGTCTGCGCCGAACACTTCGCACTTCAGCCCGACTTCGGCGCACATCTTCTTTGCGCGCTCGGCCAGAATCGTAGGGGTCATGCGATTGGAAGGCTCATTCACCAGATCGCGCGTGAAATTCTGCGATTCGCCGACGATTTGCGCTTCGGCCGCTGCTTTCTCCAGCGCGTTCTTATCGCCCGCCGTCATGATCGTAATCGCATCGATCTTCTGATCTTTGCGGTCGCTGCGGTAATAGTCGGGATCGAAATTGCCGATGTGCGCTCCCTCCACGATGGCGCGGACCGCCTCTTCCGCCGGAATGCCCGATGGGGCAATGAAAGCAAAACTGCGAATACCGCGCGACTTGAGCGCACGAGCGGCGACTCCCGCGAGACGGCGCAGGTCATAACTCGAGAACTTTTTCGCGCTGCCGCCCGACACCAGCAGCAGGCGCTTGGCCATCACCGTAACGGGCCGGTGCATCAGGTTGGTCTCAAACGGCTTGCCGGTCACTTCGCCGCTGGAGAGCAGGTCGGCCGACACTGACTGCACGGCTGGATCGCTGCTGGAGACCTCGAGTTGCGGCTTGCTGTCCTTTTGGTTCGGCAAGGGCTCGGCGTGGTCCAGCACCACAGCCACCAGCGATTCGGATTCCAATGCGGAAGGAGAAGAAAGAGAAATAGTTGTTCTCATAGATATCGGCGATATCTCAGTATCGTTGGCGCGAACGGAAAGCGCAAGCGAGACGGCCATCGAGCAATCTCCCCAACGAACACGACTGTCTCGGGAAGCCGCTGCTCTAACTCTGGGAACTAGCTCGCTAACGCGCTAGGAAAGCGAGTTTGGAAGTCGAGCAGGCCGACCCACTCGGGAGTGATCGTGATCCGCACCATCGAAGAAATCATCGTGCGCAGATTCTTGACCCAGGCCTGGCCCTGCTCGACACCGAAATAACGCTCGGCGGCCGTCGCATATTCCGGGACGATTCCGTCGAGCGCCTCCAGGCCGGCGGTGCCGCGGATCAGCAGTACTTTGTGAGGAAAGGTGTTGTCGTCGATGGTAAGAGAAACTTTCGGATTCCTAGCCAGCGCTTTCAGCTTCGGCGCTTTGGGCGGAGTCGCCATGACGATTTCGCGTCCGTTCCAGTGGAACCAGATGGGAATGACGCGGGGCGTACCATCGCTCCAGACGTAGGCGAGTCGCGCGGGAATCTTCGACTTCAGAAGTTCCTGCGATGCGGGATGTTGCAGAAGACCGAGGTCACCCTGTTCAACCGGAAGCATGCCTGCTCTCCTTCTCTCGTCGCGGAAGAATCGTCCTCGGCAGACGAGCACGGGCCGCACGCATTGTACTCCCGTTTCCTACTGCGAGGGAGCGCCGCGGGGCCGCCTCCTCCCTCCGTCGGTTCATCGAAGCAGGTTGGGAAAGACTTAACGACTTCAGGATCAGCGCTAGGCGGCTGCGCGCTCCCGTTCGTGTTCCATCCATTCGCGAATGAAACCCGGGCACGAGACGATGCTGAAAGCTCGATACTCCCCGCGCATCAGGTAACACAGAGCCGCCCGGTCCAGTTCCTCCAAACTGGAGAGATTAAGAAGGGGCCACAATTGACATTCGGCGGCGGACTGCACGAGTTGGTCAAGATAGGACAAGTGTCCATGAAATAACTTTCCCGAGACGCGGATTATGACGTTAGGATCACTGCCTTTCGAAGAAACACCGTGACTGCTCATTTCGCTTTCCTCATTCTCTTGGAGTGCGGCCCGGGTTGATCGAGCCAGTATGTGTTTAGAATGCTCCGTGGAGGTTTTGTTGCGAAAAGAGTCGTAAAGGAAGTGTAATAGTTCGTATACGCGGCAGAGCGAACGACAGAAGCAAAAAGCCAGGCACCGGAGGCTCGCTGCACACGCAAGAGCCCGTTACCGTTGCTTCCTTCCGGACCTGGCGGGGTTGGCGGGAGTGCGTCGCGCGAGACCGATGCCTGACTAATTATTTTAGCATCTGTAAATATCTGCGCGCGCCACGTTGCCGCATGCAATTTGTCTTCGCGATCCTCTCGGGCCGCGCAACGACTAGGTGACTTTCGGTGCAAGAATTCGGCAGCAAAGCCTTCCCTTCTTGTGACGTTTGTCGAACAATAATGGGACTCGCAATCTACGCTGCGAAATCAGCTGAGGCAAGCAAATGTCGACCCGGCCTGCAAAATTCGTCCCGATCCCTCTGGCCTGGGCCATCGACCACTACTTTGAGCTCGCCTTGTATCTGCTTGTGTTAACTGGCTTTGCAACTTTAGCTAGCACGGGCGGACTCGACCTGCCTTCGATGACGCTGGTCGGATTCGCGTTGGCCGTCCGCGGTTACTTGCTGGCCAAGCGGCGTCCAGTGGTGATTTCCGAGCGCTGGACGACGCCACTCACCATCGTTTACTTCGTCTTCTTCGCCGCAGACTATTTCCTGGTCTCGCGCGGTTTCCTGCCCGCCACCGTTCACCTGGCTTTGTTCGGTGTGGTGGTGCGTATGTTCTCCCTGCGGCGCGAGCGCGACCACATCATGCTGGCGATCCTCGCCTTCCTGATGGTGCTGGCTTCCGCGGTGCTGACCGTCGACAGCGTGTTTTTGTTTTCTTTCGCCGCGTTTCTGCTCGTGGCCGTCGGCACGTTTGTCCTGATGGAAATGCGCCGCTCGGGGCACATGGCTAGCATCCAGGCGCGACACTCGAGCGATCCTCAGGAGCACCGCCGTCTGGCGTTTTCGCTGGCGCGGATCACTCCTGCTCTGATGCTCGTCATTCTCGCGCTCGCCGCCGTCTTGTTCTTTCTGATTCCGCGCCGCCCAGTCGGATACTTCGGCGGATATTCCTTCGGCACCGACTTTTCGTCTGGCTTCAGCGATCACGTGCAACTGGGCCAGATCGGCCAGATCCAGCAATCGAATGCCGTCGTCATGCACGTCCAGATCGACGGCGACACTGTGGGTCGCTACGACCTGCACTGGCGCGGAGTGGCGTTAGGCGATTTTGACGGGCATTTCTGGTCGAAGCCGCGAGAACAATTCGTGCTCCAGCGATGGCCCGACAGCAGCTTCGCTATCCCGCAACTCCAGGGGGCATCTTTAAGCTCGCAATATAAAGCGGCTTCCGGCCACGAGCAGATCATTCACTACCGCGTTCTGATGGAGCCCATCGGGACCAACGTCTTCTTCGTCGCTCCCTGGGCCAGGAGCGTCAGCGGCGGTTATCGCCTGGTGTCCGCGGATTCCGGCGGCGCTGTCTACAACTTTGACACTCAACGCTCGGTCAGCCGCTATGAGGCGGACTCCGATATCGCAACCCCGCCGGTGGAAGAGCTGCGGGCAGCCGGACAAAACGTTCCTCCCCAGATCGCCGCATCGTACTTGCGACTGCCGGCGGTCGACCCGCGCGTTCCGCGACTGGCGGCACAGATCACCGCCACCGCCCACAACAACTACGACAAGGCAGCCGTGCTCGAGCAATACCTGAGAACTCGCCTGGGCTACACCCTCGAACTGCCGCGCACTCCGCCAAAAGATCCCATTGCCAATTTTCTGTTTGAACGGAAGCAGGGACACTGCGAATACTTCGCCTCGTCCATGGCCGTCATGCTGCGTACGCTCGGCATTCCCTCCCGAGTGGTCAACGGATTCCGCAGTGATGAGTTCAACGACCTCACCGCAAATTACGTCGTCCGTGCCAAAGACGCCCACGCCTGGGTCGAGGCCTACTTCCCGGGCTACGGCTGGCAAACCTTCGACCCCACGCCCGGAGGCGCGCCTAATACTCCGCAAGGATGGGCCCGGGTTGGCCTCTACGTCGACGCCATGGCGTCGTTCTGGCGCGATTGGATCGTCAGCTATGACAGTTCGCACCAATACCTTCTAGGTCAGACTGCGATCAGCGGAACGCGCGGCCTGTGGGAGGGGATGCGCACCAGGGCTCGCCACAGCTACCACGTGACGTTGCATTGGTTTCGCCGCAGTCAAGAACGCGCGGAGCAGGCTCCCGGCCGCTGGACGCTCGTCGGGTTGACGATCGCAGTGGTTCTGGTATTTCTCGCAAATCTGGGACGGATCATTCGCTGGCAGCACGAAAAACGCCTGCGCGCGCACCCCGAGCGATCCCCTGGACTAGCGGCAGCCTTGTGGTACGAGCGCATGGCACGCTCCCTGGCGCGACAAGGAGTAAAAAAGTCTGCTGCGCAAACGCCCCTGGAATTTGTGCGCAGGATTGATGACGCCCGTCTGCGAGCGCCGGTCGCACACTTTACTGAGGTCTACGAATCAGCGAGATTCGGAAACTCCGCTGACGACGCCCAGCGCTTGCCAAGGTTGTACGAGGAAGTGGAGTCAGCCACAAGAAACCGCTAAGCTTTCAATGTAGCGGCGCCAGCGGCAACAGTTGCTGTAACTCAGAGCGATCTGTCATCCCGAGCGCAGCGAGGGATCTAAGTGTTTGCTGGCAGCGGTGACCCTGGTAGTGCGGGCAAAAACCTGGATCCCTTTCTTCCCTCGGGATGACACTATGGTTTAGCCAAGCGGTAGATGCAAATTGACCAAGCTAGAAGCGCCAGAAGGCTCCGCCTCCGACAAAGAAATTATGCTGGCGCGATTTCCCCGTCGAAGCTAAAGGAAAATCTGGTACGCCGGACCAGAAGTCGCGGGCTTCGAAGCGGATGCTGAGTTTCCGCCACGCCTTAACGTCCAGCCCAATTCCACCTTGAATCACGCCGGTCGTCGTCGACTTGCCGGGATTGGCGCCTCCGTAGTCGAGGACTTTGCCTTGGCTGAAGTGGCCGAATCCTCCGCCGAAGCTAACCCACGGAGAAACCGCGGTGGTCGGAAAAAGATTTACTCGGACCGCGGGGGTCACGAAGAGCTGCTGGTAGTCGCTGGGCACAACCGCAAAGCCGTTCGCCCCGCCATTCAGGTCCTCATCGGGGTTGTACATTGCCATCACCTCACCCGAGACCGAGTAGATTGGTGCTACGAACAACCGGCGGCCGTACTCCACGTTAAAACTCAGACCGTTGCCGGAATGGATGACGGGATCGAAAAACGTCGCTCCATTAAGTCCCTGGTCGCTGATGAAGGTGCGCCCGAGGATGCCGCCAATCTCGTTCTTCTCATCCTGCGCAACCGCCGACACCCCCAACATCATGATTACCGAGAGCACCGCAACGCAAAACCGTCTGCCCAACATTTCTCCTCCTGCGAGGTGGTTCCAAATTGTCACGGCGGTAAGGACTAGCCTAGCACGACGACCAAGCTTTTGGACCCTCAACTCTGTCCTTCTGTGACTTTTACGGTGACGCACCCGCCCACAAGAGTCCGACGCGCGGCCCTGGGGCGTGGGATATAAGACAGGGAATGCTAAAATAGAAAGATTGCATGCCGCTCAAGGACCTCATCCGTAGCGATTCCCCTGATCTGGAGCTGGAATTGGAGAAAGAAAAATCCCAGGGAGATCGGCCGTCTCTGCGCCCGCAAAAAGTGGGCTTTGTCAGTCTGGGCTGCCCCAAGAATCTGGTGGACAGTGAAGTCATGATGGGCCTGCTGGCGCGGGCCGGAGCCGAACTGACGCGCCGCGCCGAAGATGCTGACGTGATCGTGGTCAATACCTGCTCGTTCATCGAGAGCGCGCAGCAGGAATCGGTGAACACGATTCTCGAGATGGCCGGGCACAAAGTTGGGGGCAAGGCCAAGAAGCTCGTCGTTGCGGGATGCCTGGTGGAGCGCTTTCGCGACCAGATTCGCAAAGACATACCCGAAGTTGACGCCGTTGTCGGAACCGGCGAACTGGAAAATATTCTTGCCGCCACCGGCGTCGCCCCCGCGTCGCCAAAGAATGATTCTCCATTTGTGGTGTTGCCTTCGCGCCCCGAAGGCGACGCCCGTGCTGCTCAAGGGCGTTTTTCCCGCGAGACGTGGGCTCGCGAATCATGGACCGGCGCCATCGGCGATCTGCCCAACTATCTCTATGACGACGCCACGCCGCGCATTCTGGCCACGCCCCGCCACATGGCCTACATCAAAATCGCCGAGGGCTGCGATCATCCCTGCACCTTCTGCATCATTCCGCAGCTGCGCGGGCAGTTCCGCTCGCGGCGCTTCGAATCGGTGATCGCTGAAGCCGAGCGCCTGGCACAGTCGGGTGTCCGCGAGGTCACGTTGATCGGCCAGGACACCACCTGCTACGGCGAGGACCTCGGCCTGAAAGACGGTCTGGCGCGGCTGCTGGAAAAACTGGCCCACATCGAAGACCTGCGCTGGATCCGCTTCCTCTATGCGTATCCCAATAAGATCACCGGCAAGCTGCTGGAAACCATCGCTCAGCACGAGAAGATTTGCTCCTACATGGATGTCCCGCTCCAGCACGCCTCAGCCACTGTCCTGAAGCGGATGAAACGCGGCGGTGGCTCGGATGTCTTCCTGCGCTCCATCGCCAAGATGCGGCGCACCGTCCCCGACCTGACCCTGCGCACGTCGTTCATCGTTGGGTTCCCTGGCGAGACGGAGAAAGAGTTCGAAGAGCTCTGCGATTTCGTAAGTGAGGCACGATTTGACTGGATGGGCGCCTTCGCCTACTCCGATCAGGACGGCGCGCAAGCATTCGATCTGAACAAGAAGCTCTCTCCGCGCGAGATCGAACGCCGCCGCAAGCACCTGATGGGCATCCAGCGCCAGATCAGCAAAAAGAAGAAGAAGACGTTGCTCGGACAGGAATTCGACCTCCTGCTCGAAGGCGAATCGGAAGAAAGCGACCTGCTGCTCGAAGGCCGCACCCCGATGCACGCGCCCGAGATCGACGGCAAAGTCTTCATCAACGACTTCCCCGAGGAAAGCACCCCGCAGCCCGGCCAGTTCTACCGCTGCCAGATCACTGAGGCTCACGACTACGATTTGGTAGCCAGGATTGTGTAGGCCCTCAATTTTTGGCCTCCGCGGAGCTTCCCCGCTACAATATGTGGTCTTATGCCCCGCGAACTCCCCCTCAGCCTGCATTGCCCGATCTGCCAGAAGGTCGTCAAGAGCCACGACCCGGACTTCCCCTTCTGCAGCGACCGCTGCCGCATCATCGATTTGGGCCGGTGGGCTACCGGATCGTACGTGATCTCATCTCCCGTCACTGACGCCGAAGAACCGCTTCGCGACAGCGATCCAGAAGACGAAGAAAACTCGTGACGGATGTGCCCACTCAAGACCGTAGCGCCGGCGTCCCGCCGGCTGTCGCGGGGGCGTCCCGCCGCAGCCCGCTATGGGCGACGCTGATCGCGACATTCTTCGGGATCGGCCGGCTTCGTCCCGGTCCCGGCACCTGGGGATCTGCCACGACAGTTTTGCTATGGGCCGCGTTGGCCCATGAACTGGATCCCGCCCGGCGGACCCCCGTTGTTGTCGGGCTAGCCGTTCTAGTCACCCTGATCGGCATCCCCGCAGCCACCCTGGTGGCGCGAGCTTCGGCGACCAAAGACCCACAATTCGTTGTGATCGACGAGGTCGCGGGACAACTCATCGCCCTGATCGCCGTCCCGCTGACATGGAAATCTTTCCTCGTGGGTTTTATACTTTTTCGTGTCTTCGACATCCTCAAGCCACCTCCAGTGCGCCAGTTGGAGCGCCTTCCGGAAGGAGCCGGGATCGTGCTGGATGATGTTGCGGCAGGAATCTACGCGTTCGCGGGGATGCAACTTCTTCTGTACTCTGGTCTACTAAGATAGTATCGACTCGCGGGTACCGAGTACCGAGAAGAAACTGCTGACTCTCGTGCTCGCCTTTCGGTACTCGGTACTCACAATGGCATTCTCCGACCGCATCCTGGGCAAGAAAAACGTCAACGGGGGACCTCGCATCGAAGCGGTGGCTCCGGCTTTCGCGCTCACCGGGGGCGAGATTCGCATCACCGGCTCCGGCCTGCGGCCGCCGGAGTTGCGTCGCCCGAAAGTGCAGTTCGGCGAGGTCGAGGGATCCGTTGTGGTCAGCTCCGACGCGTTTCTGGTCGCGCGTGTACCCGAAGGAGCGACCTCCGGCCCCGTCGTGGTCGCGACCAACGGCCACGTCAGCAACGCGCATACCGTTAAAGTCGCGGTGCCCATCGCGGAGAACCTTCACCCCGTTACCAATCCGGCGCTCGATGCCGAGGGCAATCTCTACGTCACCTTCTCCGGTTCGCGCGGCCAAAAAGTCCCGGTCGCGATCTTCAAGATCGACACCAATTACAACGTCAAGCCCTTCGTAGTCGAGATGATGAACGCCACCTCCATCGCCTTCGACCGCCAGGGACAGATGTACGTTTCCTCGCGCCATGACGGCGCCGTCTACAAGGTGGCTCCCAACGGAACCATGACCACCTATGCCGAAGGCATGGGCGTCGCCACCGGCATCGCGTTTGATCGCGAGCAAAGCCTGTATGTCGGGGACCGCAACGGCACGGTTTTCAAGATTTCCCGCGACCAGCAGGTCTTCGTTTTTGCCACACTTGAGCCCAGCGTGTCGGCTTATCATCTGGCCTTCGGCCCCAAGGGCGACCTGTTCGTCACCGGTCCGACGACCTCAAGTTTCGACCGCGTTTACCGGATAGATCCCAGTGGCACGGTCCACACGTTCTACAAAGGTCTGGGGAGGCCGCAGGGACTGGCCTTCGACGCGGATGGCAACCTGTACGTCGCCGCGTCCCTCGCCGGCAAACGTGGAGTAGTAAAGATCACGTCCGACGGCAAGTCCAATCTCGAAGTTGCCGGCCAAGGACTCGTAGGCTTGGCATTCGCTCCGGGACGATCCGTTGTTCTCGCCACCACCAGCAGCGTGCATCACCTTTCGTGGAACATCGCGGGCTTACCCCTGCTACCGGAATAACTTCAGTTGGTCATTCGAGCGTCCCTCGTCGTTCCCTTTGCACCCCCGAGGTTTGTCGTTCCGAACGAAGTGAGGAATCTGCTCTCGCCTGCGCCACCGATGCTGCCGTGTCCCATCACCGTTCCGCTCTTTTCATTTAAACTTCTAACACGTGAATGCCGAAATTATCGCGGTGGGTTCCGAACTGCTCACGCCCTACCGCATGGACACTAACTCGCTCTACCTGACCGAGCAACTCAACCTGCTGGGCGTCGACGTCATATTCAAGAGCATCGTGGGCGACCATCGCCGTGGCCTGGTGGCGGCGGCGCAGCACGGCCTCTTCCGCTCCGACATTGTGATCTTCAGCGGCGGCCTCGGCCCCACCGAAGACGACCTCACGCGCGAAGCTCTGGCGGAAGCCCTCGGCGTCGGCCTGCGCCGCGACCCGGAGATATTCGCAGTCTGGAAGAGCGCTTCGCCGCCCGCGGCTGGAAGATGGCGCCGAACAATGCTAAGCAAGCCGACGTTCTCGAAGGCGCGACCGTGCTGCCTAATCCCAACGGCACCGCTCCGGGGCAATGGCTGAGCGGACAATTCGACGGACGCGAGCGCATCATCGTGTTGCTGCCCGGGCCGCCGCACGAACTGAAGTCGCTATTTCGAAGCCGAAGTCCGCGAGCGCCTGCGTGCGAAGGTTCCCACGGCGTTCCTGGCTAGCCGCACGCTAAAAGTTGCTATGCTGGGCGAGTCTCTTGTGGATGCGCGCGTTGCGCCCATTTACAAGCGGTACAATGATGTCGACACGACCATCCTCGCGGGCGCCGGAGAAATCGAATTGCACTTCAAGTCCCGCGCCGCGACCGAGGACGCCGCCCAGGGTCGCATCGACGAACTCGCCGGCCTGGTCGAAGACGAACTCGATGACGCCGTCTACTCGCGCAACGGCGAGTCGCTCGAGCAGATCGTCGGCTACTGGTTGCAAATGCGCAACGCGACTCTGGCCGTTGCCGAATCCTGCACCGGAGGCCTGCTCGCAGAGCGGATTACATCTGTTGGCGGAAGCTCACGCTATTTCCTGGGCGGCGCCGTCGTGTATTCGAACCATCTGAAGACGGAGCTCGCTGGCGTGCCTGCTGAGATGATTGACCGGCACGGAGCGGTCAGCCGCGAGGTCGCCGCGGCGCTGGCGGAAGGTATTCGCTATCGCTGCGACTCGACCCTGGGAGTCGGCATCACCGGCGTTGCCGGTCCTGCCGGTGGCACCCCGGAAAAGCCCGTGGGCCTGGTATTTCACGCGGTCGCCAGCGACACGGGAACCGAAGTGGTGCAGCGCAACTTCCCGGGAGACCGCAAACGCATCCGCCGCTTCGCGTCGACCATGGCGCTGGATATGGTGAGAAAGAAGTTGATGTGAACGGCTCTTGGCTTTGGCTCTTGGCTTTTGGCTGGTGCGTCTTCCTCCAAGTTTACGTTGGGGAGCCATCACAAATCACGGGTCTCCACGATTGTTTCAAGCTAAAGGCTAACAGCCAATAGCCAAGAGCGTCTTTTATGCGCCTCTTCATCGCTCTCGACATCAACGACGCCGTCCACGAGCGCATCGCGCGTTTCGTGGAAGGCGTCCAGGGGTTCGCGCCCGATGCGCGCTGGGTCAAACCAGAGTCGGTGCACATCACGTTGAAATTTATCGGGGAGCAGCCCGAACCGGCTGTCGAGCAGATGAAGGTCGCGCTACGAACCGTGAACTCGAGCCCGATGGAGATTCAATTCCGCGGATACGGATTCTTCCCGACCGCGAAATCCGCGCGTGTATTCTGGCTCGGCATGGAGGCCGGACCGCAACTCGCGGCGCTGGCCTTGGCCCTCGACGAAAAGATGGCAATCCTCGGCATTCCTAAAGAAGACCGCGCGTACAGTCCGCACCTCACACTGGCACGTGGTTCGGGCGGTTCGGGCTCGCCGCACCGTCGCAAGGGAGACGGCCCCAATCGCACCTTCGAGCGCCTGCAGGAAAAACTCACCTCGCTGCCCTCGCCTGAGTTTGGTACCATGACGCCCCGCGAGTTCTTTTTGTACCAAAGCCAGTTATCGCCGAAAGGATCGAAGTACACGAAGCTGGAACGATTCGCGCTGCAGCAACCATAGCGCCGGCATCTCGCTGTCCCGGGCGCCTCTCGTCACGAGGAACCGCGGGGCAAGATGGCGCGCATCGCACCGACACGATACGTTATGTCGATACTCCTCCTCATTATGCCCGCAAGCTACCTGCTGGGATCCATCCCCTTCGGCTATCTCCTGGTGCGCATCTTCCGCGGCGAAGACGTCCGCCAGAGCGGCAGCGGAAACATCGGCGCCACGAACGTCTCGCGCAAATCGCCGGTGCTCGGCGTAATGACGCTCGTCCTCGATGCACTCAAGGGTTCCGCTGCCGTGGCGCTCGCGGCATATCTCTCCGGCCGTCTAGACGCGACTCGGCCATATGAAGAGATGTCTCTCGCGGCACTGTGTGCCGTCGTTGGGCACATGTTTCCCGTCTGGCTGAAATTCCACGGAGGCAAAGGAGTCGCCACGGGCCTCGGTTCCTTCGTCATGATCGCTCCCAAAGCTGTACTGATCGCGGCAGGCATCTTTGTCGTTGTCGTGCTACTGTTTCGCTACGTGTCCCTTGGATCCATCCTGAGCGTCGCGGCGTTCCCTGTGCTGGTGTGGCTGCTGCACGGATACGGCAATGCTTGGTTGGCCCTCGCGTCCATGGCCACCGCTTCCCTGCTCATTGTAGCCAGGCACCACGAGAACATCGGCCGCCTGCTGGCCGGCACGGAAAATCGTCTCGGATCTACGAGTGTTTCGAGGTCAGAAAAACGATGAGCCAGATCGCCGTCATTGGCGCGGGCGCCTGGGGCACGGCCATTGCCATCGTGCTCAGCCGGAGAGGCGCGCACCACGTGCGTCTTTGGGCCCACGAGACCGAAGTATGCGACTCGATCACGGAAAAGCGGGTGAATGAGCAATTTCTTCCCGGCCGCAACATCCCCGAAGCCGTGATTGCAACCAACGATCTCGCCGCCGCTCTCTCCGGCGTGCAAATCGTCGTCAATGCCATCCCTTCGCAGCACTGCCGGCGTCTGTTCGAACGTATGCGTCTGCTGATTCCACCGCAAACCCTGATCGTAAGCGCTACCAAAGGCTTGGAAGAAGGCTCACTGCTACGGATGACCGAGGTGATAACGCAGGTCCTTGGCGACCAGGGCCGTGCCGGTCTAGCAGCCGCAGTCGGTGCACTCAGCGGCCCATCTTTCGCTCAGGAAGTGGCTCGTGGCGATCCCACGGCCATCACTATCGCGTCGCAGGACTACGCACTGCTCGCCACCGTGCAGCGCGAATTCAGCGACCCCACCTTTCGGGTCTACACCAACAGCGACGTCGTCGGCGTGGAACTTGGCGGCGCGCTCAAGAACATCGTCGCCATCGCCGCCGGAATTTGCGATGGCCTCAACCTCGGTCACAACTCCGTCGCCGCCCTGATCACGCGCGGTCTGGCCGAGATGACGCGCCTCGTCATTGCCTGCGGCGGCCGCGCCGAAACCATGGCCGGACTTGCTGGCCTGGGCGATCTTGTGCTCACCTGCACTGGCGGCCTGTCGCGGAATCGAAGCGTCGGCGTCGAACTCGGTCGCGGACGCAAGCTTCCGGAGATCCTCACTGGCATGCACGGCATGGTCGCCGAAGGCGTCTTCACCACCACCGCTGCCGTTGGCCTGGCTCATGCGCGCGGTCTCGAGATGCCAATCACCGAGCAGATGCACGCCATCCTGCACCAGGGCAAGTCCCCGCGCGAAGCCCTCCATGAACTGATGACGCGCAGCGGCAAGAGCGAGGGGTTCAGTTCCTAGCTCTTGGCTCTTGGCTCTTGTTGGCTCTCGGCGGTTAGCTTCGCGAAGGCTGCCGAACAAAACGCGAACTCGCCTAGCACGTGGAAGAGCGGCGCTTTTAGCGCCGCGTAAGCGGGTAAAATCAACACGGGCTTTGGCCCTGTGTTCGTTGTCGTTGTCTTCTGGGGGACGCTCTATGCGAAGAATGCCAGTTGCTATCGCGATCGCACTTCTCCTCGTCCCAAGTGCGCCGGCACAATCCAAAACCATTGCCGAGCGCCTGGGCTATCCACGCGAGGCCAAACTCCTCATCATCCATGCCGATGATCTCGCAGTCGCTCACTCGGAAGACGCTGCGAGTTTCGATGCTCTCGACAGAAATGCGATCACCTCTGCTAGCGTGATGATTCCGTGTCCCTGGCTGAACGAGGTCGCTGCCTACGCCAAGAACCATCCCGACGCGGATCTCGGTTTGCACTTGACCCTCACCAGCGAGTGGAAGACGTACCGCTGGGGCCCGGTCGAATCCAAAGACAAAGTCCCGAGCCTGCTCGATCCCTCCGGATATCTTTGGCAGGACACGCCGCTGGCCGCGAGAGCACTAAAAGCAGACGAAGCCGAAAGCGAGATTCGCGCCCAGATCGAACGTGCCATCGCCATGGGCATTCACCCCACGCATCTTGATAGCCATATGGGCGCCCTCTTCTCGCGACCCGATCTGTTCGCCGTCTATGTCAAAGTCGCTCGGGAATATAAGTTGCCCTTCCTCCCGTTCATTGCCTCGACTGCTCCATCAGAGCTCTCATCGGTCCTTTCAAAAAATGATGTCCTCGTCGATTCCGTAGTGATCGCCGGGCCTACCCTGCAAGCCGGTGACTGGAAAACTTTCTACGCCAACGCCATTCGGGACTTGAAACCCGGCCTCACCGAAATCATCGTTCACCTCGGTTATGACGACGCCGAACTGCGGGCTGTCACGGTGGATCATGTCGAATACGGAGCAGCCTGGCGCCAGCGCGACTACGACGTCGTGACCAGCCCCGATTTCAAGAAACTATTGCAGGATCACCACGTCATCCTCATCAAATGGAAAGACTTGAAAAAGCTTCTGAACTGAGACCTGAAGTTCGAGGTCCGGCTTCTGCTTTCCCCGCGCAAACCCGCGCCAGACGTGCGTTTTGAAGGGTACTTTCGTAATGCCAACCCATCCAGCTTTTCCTTTCCCTTCCCCGATTCCCCGTTAAGATTTAGGGGATAGCTTTGAAAACCGCCGCCACTTCGCCCATGGCGTCTGCGATTTGAGTGGAAGGGAGACTCTTGTCCGCCAGCACGTCCAGCCACGCCCGCATCCCGATTCTCTACGCCATCCTCGGGGTGCTTCTGGTGATCAGCATCGTCCCCATGTATTTCTACTCGACGCAGGTTGTAGCCATCAATCGCGACCGCCTCAAGACCAACGAAATGCTGCTGCAGAACACGGTAACACGCTCGCTGGCCGACGATATCTCCCAGCAGGAGCGCTCGCTGCGCATGATGTTGGCCAACCTGTCGTCGGCCGTTCAGGTAGCCAGCGGCGGCGATATCGGCGAGAAGAATATCGAGGCTCCAGAACTACGCGCACTGCTTGAAAACTTTGTTTCCTCTTCGGACGAGGTCGCCTACGCCACTCTCTTGAACGCGGATGCCAAGGGCATTTCCGCCGGACGCATCGCCCCCGACGCCTTTCTGCAGCGCGAACTCGAACGTGCCTTCGCCACCGCGCGTGATGGACGCGCTTACAACGGCCAGGCTCTCGTGGTTGGGGAAGGAAAATCCTCCCGCACAGTATTCTTGGTCAGCGCTCCGGTCCGATACGGCGAGCGTTTCCTGGGGATGGTCGCCTGTGTCGTCGATCTGCAATTTCTGATTCGCCGCTTGCAGGAGGTGAGTGGCGGCGGCCTCACTCCCTACGTTGTCGATGCGCAAGGCCGCCTCGTAGCCGCGGCCACGGCCGAGTTCGCGACCGGCCAGGATATGAAGAACCTGGAGATTGTTCGCAACTTCGTCGACAACGGCAACCGCGCACAGTTGGCCGCGACCAAGGAATTCACCGTCACCGCCGGCTCAGAGCACATCGATATGCTCGGCACCTACAGTCCGGTCACGTCCCTCGACTGGGCCGTCGTGGTGCAAAAGACTCAGCGCGAGGCCTACCAGGGAGTTTTTGAGATGCAGCGCACGGCCCGCCTTCTGGCCATGCTGGCGGTGCTGTTGAGCATCGGCGTTAGCATCTTTGCTGCGCGCCGCATTACCAATCCTCTGCAAGTGCTTACCCAGTCCAGCCGCGCTCTGGCCAAGGGCGATTTCTCGCAGCGTGTCCATCTTTTGAGTCGCACCGAAATTGGCGAACTGGCCCAGACCTTCAACACCATGTCAGAAGAACTCGAGCGTTTCGTCGAAGACTTGAAGCGCGCCGCCGAAGAAAACCGCGCCCTGTTCATGGGCTCCATCCAAATGCTCGCCGGAGCTGTCGACGAAAAGGACCCTTACACGCGCGGCCACTCCGACCGTGTCACGCGCTATTCCCTGCTCATCGCGAAAGAAATGAACCTGGATGCCACCTTCATGGAGACACTGCAGATTTCCGCCCAGCTTCACGACGTGGGCAAGATCGGCATCGAAGATCACATCCTTAAAAAGCCCGGAGCGCTCACCGCCGAAGAATTCGAGGTCATGAAAACGCACACCACCAAGGGCGCCAACATCCTGCGCCCGGTCACGCAGCTGGCCGAAATGCTGCCCGGCATCGAGTTGCATCACGAAGCTCTCGATGGCCGCGGATACCCCTATGGTCTGCAGGGCGACCAGATTCCCCTACTGGCGCGCGTCATCGCTGTAGCAGATACGTTCGACGCGCTCACCACGAATCGCCCCTACCAACAGGCGCACACGCCGGATCAGGCCCTGCAGATCATCCAGAACCTCGCCGGCAAACGCCTCGATCCCGTTGCGGTCACCGCTCTGCTGGCGGTGTACGCTCGCGGCGACATTCGCATTCAGCGTTTCACCATCAAGCGCCCGATCGCACCCGTTCCCGCGGAGATCCCCGCAATTCCCGAAGAGACCTCAGCAACTGCGACCCCAGCCGCAATCGCCGCCGACGCAACCGCCCTGGAACGAACCCGCGTCTAGCGCAGTAGCCTCTTTCGCTTGGGTGTCATCCTGAGCGCAGCCGTTTTTCAGGCGGAGCGAAGGATCTCTCTCGCACCAGAATGCCGGGTGCGGGTGACCCATTTCTCGCGCGTTGTTTGCGCGAGAAAGCCTGCCCTGAGCCTGTCGAAGGGTGGGGACTTCGCCGCCCCACTCCGTAGCTGAGTTCCCATCGCCCCTACCCGCCTGCCCGCACCCGTATAATCAAACCTTGTCACTCTTATGATCCAAACTCTTTTTGGCAGCCTCGAGGAAGAGAAGAAAACCGGCTTCTTCGACCGGATGAAGCAGGCGGTCACGCGCACCCGCGAAAATCTGGCGGACCGGATCGACCAGGTCGTCTCCATCGGCAAGGAGATCGACCGCAACACGCTCGACGACCTCGAAGCCACGCTCATCAGCGCCGATCTCGGCAGTGCCACCACGCAGGAAGTCCTCGCCAAACTTCGCGATAAAGCCGACCGCAAGCAGATCAA
Organism: uncultured Acidobacteriaceae bacterium; assembly: GCA_963719615.1. Taxonomy (GTDB): domain Bacteria; phylum Acidobacteriota; class Terriglobia; order Terriglobales; family Acidobacteriaceae; genus Sulfotelmatobacter. Next base: position 33,289 of record CAVRCR010000068.1, read on the forward strand.
GGACGTGCAGGAACTGAAGCGGCTGCTGAAAGAGGAACTTCTCGCCATTCTGAGCTCGGCCAATGCGCGCCCGGTTCAGAAAGTCGATGGCACGACAGAAGTAATCCTGGTCGTCGGCGTCAACGGCACAGGCAAGACCACGACCATCGGCAAGCTGTCGCAAGTCTTCCGCTCCCAGGGGAAGACTGTCCTGCTCTGCGCCGCCGACACATTCCGTGCCGCCGCGATCGAACAACTCGAAATCTGGGGAGAGCGTACCGGCACCGAAGTGATCAAGACCAAGCCCGGAGGCGATCCCGCGGCCGTCATGTTCGACGCCCTGCAAGCCGCCACCGCCCGCAAGTCCGACTACGTCATCGTCGACACCGCCGGACGCCTGCACACCAAGTCCAACCTGATGGCCGAACTCGACAAGATGCGTCGCACCGCGCAGCGCATCATTCCCGGAGCGCCCCACGAGACTCTGCTTGTGATGGACGCCACCACCGGGCAGAATGGCCTGCAGCAGGCGCGCATGTTCACCGAATCGGCAGGCGTGACCGGAATCGTCCTCACCAAGCTCGATGGCACGGCCAAAGGCGGTGTTGTGGTCGCGATCTCGCGCGAACTCGGCCTGCCCGTCCGTTTCGTTGGCGTGGGCGAGAAAGCGGGCGACCTGCTGCCCTTCGACCCGAAAGAGTTCGTGGATTCGTTGTTTGAATGAGCGGGGTTTGAATAGGTCTTCTGCTCGAATAGGAGTGCATATGCCAGATGCTGGCGGCAAACGTTCGCGGTTCCAACTCCTTCTGAATCTCTTACGCCGCATGTTCGGCAAGAAGCCCACTCCGCCCGGCGACCCTATGCCTACGTGCCATGCTCCTTTGCGTCGCGGCCCAAAGGGCCGCAGCGGCGCAGCCGTCGCCGAGATAGAAGACGACTCGTACCGGAGCTTCCCTCCGCGGTGAACCTGCCAAGTACGATGTTGTCATCCTAAGCGAAGGACCTGTGCACTCCTAGGTTGATTGATACCGCAAGCGACTACATAGTTCCTTCGCGGCAAAGAACGCCGCTCAGGATGACAAGTGCTATCTTTGATCGTCCGTGATAGATTCCCTCTGAATGCCCACGCACTCCGCCGACGAGCAGCATCTGCACCACGCGCTGGAACTGGCCCGCGAGGGCATCGGCCTGGCATCGCCCAATCCCTACGTCGGCGCGGTCATCACCGACTCTCACGGCAACGTCGTTGGCACCGGAACCTACACTTACGCCGGCTTCAAACACGCGGAAATCCTCGCCCTCGCGGCCGCGGGCGCAAAAGCTCGTAATGGAACGCTCTATATCAATCTTGAACCACATGCGCATCAAGGCCGCACTCCGCCTTGTACGGACGCTTTGATCGCCGCCGGAATTCACCGCGTCGTGGCCTCCATGCCCGACCCCAACCCGAAAGTAAGCGGCCGCGGATTCGAAAAGCTCCGCGCGGCCGGAGTACACGTCGAAGTCGGTCGCTTGGAGGACCAAGCCCGTCGTCTGAACGAAGCGTTCGCTCGCTACATCCGTCACGGCGTGCCCCTGGTGACCCTGAAGGCTGCCATGACGCTCGACGGCAAGATAGCTCCGCCGCCGCCAAATCAGGAGGCGCCGAATCACGGTGACGAGAGCCCCGCCGCAGACGGATTCTCCGGCAACTGGATCACCAGCGAGATCGCCCGCGCCCACGTGCACGAACTTCGCCACCAGCACGACTCCCTGCTGGTCGGAGTGGGAACGATTCTCGCAGATAACCCGCTGCTCACCGACCGCAGCGGCCGCCCCCGGCGTCGTCCCCTGCTGCGCGTGATTCTCGACTCGCGCCTCCGTCTGCCAGTCGAATCGCGCCTGGTGCAAAGCGCTGCGAAAGATCGGAACAATGATGTGCTGCTCTTCTGCTCCTCATTCCCGCAGCAGAAACAGAACAACGAGAAGCGCGAGCAACTCGAGCAACTCTGCATCCGAGTCGAAACTCTTCCTGCATCCGAGCCCGATGGCCGCCCCGACTTGCCCTCGATTCTTCGCCGCCTCGGGGAATTGGGAATTACTTCTGCGATGATCGAGGGCGGCGCTGCGGTGAACTGGGCCGCGCTCGCCGCCAATGCCGTCGACAAAGTCTTCCTGTACTACGCGCCCAAGATCCTCGCCGGTAGCGGCTCCATCCCCTTCGCCGCCGGTACTGGATTCCGCCACATGAGCCAGGCCGCGCAAGTAAAGGACATCCATTTGCACCGCTTCGGAGAAGACTTCGCCGTGGAGGGATACTTGCACGATCCGTACGGCGAATGAGGAGCCTCCACCACAGAGGCACAGAGTCACAGAGAAGAACAAATCAAGAAATGATTTTCTCTGTGCCTCTGTGGTGAGTTAGGCTTGGAGGTTTATGATGTCTTGTTCATCCCGGAGGTTCTCATGTTTACCGGCATTGTAGAAGAGGTCGGTCGCATTACTCGCATCGAGCAGCGCGGCGAGAACCGCCGCATCACCGTCACCGCCGAACACACGCCCCAAGGGCTTGGCACCGGCAACAGCGTCGCCGTTAGCGGAGTCTGCCTGACCGCTCTCGACATCAAGCCCGGCTCATTCTGCGCCGACCTTGCTCCCGAAACCTGGGTGCGGACGTCGTTCTCCCGCATTCACGAAGGCGCTCTGGTCAATCTGGAACTGCCCATGAAGGCCGACGGCCGCTTCGGCGGCCACATCGTTCAGGGACATGTCGATGGCGTCGGCAAGCTGATCGCTTTCGAGCGCATCGCCGACTCCGAAAACTGGTGGCTGCATATCGAATTGCCCGACGACGTGGAAAAATACACCGTCTTCAAAGGCTCGATTTCGATCGAGGGCATCAGCCTTACGGTGGCCAAGCTGGAAAAGAATCGCTGCACCATCGCCATCATTCCTCACACGGTCGAGATGACGAACCTGCATTCGCTGAAACCCGGCGATCCGGTGAACCTCGAAGCCGACCTGATTGCGAAATACGTCGAGAAAATGATGAAAGGCGAATCGTCGGAAAACTCACTGACGGTTGAAGAACTGGTGCAGCAGGGGTTTTGAAGGTAGTTGTCAGTAGCGAGTTGTCGGTGAACACCTACTACCAACTGTTTCTAGGCTTCTATCTTCAATTCATCCAATTCCAGAAATTCTTGCACGATCGGCGCCGTCGATTTCTCCATTTCGGCATACGTGCCGAAGAAAATGGCTTTCGCTTCATGCAGGAACACAACGCGCTCGGCCAGCTTCTTGGCTAGGCGCATGTCGTGGGTCACGACGATGCTGGTCAGGTTGAGCTGAATCTTGAGCCGCTTGATGAGGTCGCCGAGCAGTTGCGCCATCAGCGGATCGACCATCGTAGTCGGCTCATCGAACAGTACACACTCCGGCCGCGCCGCCAGCGCCCGTGCGATCGCCACTGAACGCTTCATCCCGGTCGACAAATCGGAAGGCAGCAGGTCGCGCATCTCCTGCACGCCCACCATCTGCAGCAAGCCGTCGACGATCTGGTAAATTTCTTCTTCGTTCAGATCTCGAGTCTCGCGCAGAGGAAACGCCACGTTCTCGCCGACGGTGAGTGAATCGAACAGCGCCCCATTCTGAAAGACCATCGTGACTTTCTTGCGAATCGCTTCCAGTTGCAGTTCGGTGTAATCGGTGATGTCTTCTCCGGCCACAATCACGCGCCCGGAGTCCGGCTTGAGAAATCCCATGATGTGATGCAGCGACACGGACTTGCCCACGCCGCTGCGCCCCAAGATGCAGACCGTTTCGCCCGTCAGCACATCAAAGCTTACGTGATCGAGCACGACGTTATCGCCAAACGCCTTGGAGACGTCGCGGAACTCGATGTAAGGCGCGGGTTTTGCGTCGTCAGGCATGAATGCAGTTTCTAGCTTCTAGCTCTTGGCTCTTGGTTGCTCCTACTTTCATTTCACGCAGTGTCATCCTGAGCGCAGTCTGGCGATGAGCGAAGCGAATCGCCAGACGGAGTCGAAGGATCCCTTTTCTGCCAAGACCGCCGACGGCTTCAACAGGAGTTCGCCTGACCTCCCTCAACGCGTCCGTCGCACGATGCCTCCGCCCGCCTCTGCCAACTCTTCCGGCGTATTCAAATTGCGAAATATGTCCCCAGAAAAGCCGCGACCGTTTAACTCGTCCTCGCCAATGACCTGCGTCCTCTGCATATCGAACAACGTATCAATCTTATATCGCCCCAGCCGCAGAGCTTTCTCCGCTACATCGACAAATTCCCGCCGATAGATGGCGCACAGCGGCTGCCATCCCCCGCCAGCCCGCGCCACCGTCACAATCGCATCGGAGCTTCGCGCCCGCGTGATCAAGTACTCCATCAGCGCCCGTGACACAAATGGCAAATCCACCGCGAGCATCAGATTCAACTCCGTCGCCGACGCCCTAAGCCCGGCGTGAATTCCTCCCAGCGGCCCGCACTCGCGAAACACGTCTTCCACCACCGGAGCAAACGCCCCAAACTTCGTCGCATCGCCCACGATGCGCACGTCGGCCGTCACCAACCGTGCGACCGCGAGTGCTCGCGCCAGCAGCGTCAGCCCGTCGAGCCTGATAAATGCCTTGTCCGTCCCCATCCGCGTGCTCTTTCCCCCAGCCAAGATAAACATCGCCACGTCGGGCACGGCAGCGTCCATGAGCCGATGATACACGGACTGAATTGGGGCCCACGCTAGTCTTCATTCCTGCTTCTGCACTTTTGACTCAGCAATCTTCCACAGGCTATCCATATGCATCTAGGCGATTTGCTGCGCCCACACCATTTCCCGTGCACGAAAGTAACCTTCCCAAAGTTCCCCCTTCGCGCGATGATGTGCCTGCGTCCGAGGCGCGATTGACCCGAAAGTAATCCATCATGCCGCAGAAATTCATGGATGTTCTTATGCTTGGGCGCTGCTCCCACGAATTCTCCTGGCCGCGCCGTGGTGCCGACGGCGACTACTACCAGGTCTGCCTGTTGTGCGCCGCGGAATACAAGTACGACTGGACCACCATGCGCCGTACCGAGCGCGTGGAGCAGCAAGCCCGAAACCGGCATTCGCCGCAGCCATCCGCGGACGAAGCGGCCGACATGGGTACCCCGTGCGCGCCGTCTCAAGCTCGACATTCCTTTACGCTACCGCGTCAACCGCGCCAGCACGTGGTTTGAAGGCATCATCGAAAACATCAGCCAGAGCGGTGTGCTGTTCATCGGGCCGCAGCAACTTCCGGTCAACGCCCTCATCGAGATGGTCTTCGAAATGCCCGAAGAAATCTCCGGCCAGAAAAACAGCAACGTCGTTTGCCAGGGCCGCGTCATGCGCTTCAACGACGCCCCAAAGCCCGAGGAAGGCAAAACCAGCCTGGCTGCTTCCATCGTCGATTACAAGTTTATTCACTGACGCTCTCGCAGCAGTCATGGCCCTCCCTCAGTCATCCATCCCTACGGTGGAGGCCAGGCAGACGATACCAAAACGGATCCAAAAGTCCATCTGGCTGACTGTATCCTTTCGGAATCACCATTTACATCTACAACGGTTCCCCGAAGCATCTAAAATGTCGATGTTAGGGGCGGCCCGTTAGGGCCCTGATCGGAGTCGAGTATGAAACGATCTGTGCTGTTTGTGTCTTCATTTCTTTTAGCCGCCATTCTCATTCTGGGGACGGCCTGTTCCAAAAAGGCCGACGACGCCAAGATCTCCAGCGATATTCAAACCAAGTTCAGCCAGGATTCTGGCCTTTCGACCAAGCAGCTCACGGTACAGTCCGCGAACGGAGTGGTCACGCTCAGCGGCAACGTGGATAACGACGCCCAGCGCGAAGCTGCCAGCCGTCAGGCGGCCTCGACACCAGGTGTGACAGAAGTCGTCAACAACCTGCAGGTGGGAAGCGCTCCCGCCCTGGCATCCTCGACCGCCACGCATCTGAAAGCAACCTTACCGGCCGACAAAGGCAAGTCCTCTGCCGGCAAGAAGTCGCGCAAGTCCCATGCTTCGGACGACTCCGGCTCGGACTCCGCTAATGACACCAACAACGATCAGGCGACGGCAGGCAACCAGTCCGCTCCCAAAGCGGCCTCGCAGATGGCCGCGCCTCCGTCAAACAACGTAGCCACTGCCACACCTCCGCCGCCTCCAGTTCCAAAGAAACTGATTATCGACCAAGGCACCCAGATTACAGTTCGCCTCATCGACCCCATCGACAGCGAAAAAAATCAGACTGGCGACACCTTCCACGCCACTCTGAACGCACCGCTCACCTCTGACGGAGAGCAAGCCGTGCCTGCGGGCGTCGAACTCACGGGCCATCTCGTGGAAGTAAAGAGCGCAGGTAAATTTGCCGGGCAATCGCTGGTGGCCATGCAACTCGACAGCCTCTCTTCCGGCGGGAAGACTTACAACCTCCAGACTGACCAGTACAAGAAAGAAGGCCGCTCCCGCGGCAAAAACACCGCCGAGAAGGTTGGCGGAGGCGCCGTCCTCGGGACCATTATTGGCGCCATTGCCGGCGGCGGAAAAGGCGCGGCCATCGGAGCCGCGGCGGGCGCGGGTGTCGGTGGAGGCGTGCAGGCTGCGACCAAGGGCCAGCAGATCAAACTGCCATCCGAAACCGTGCTGAACTTCACCCTGCAGGCGCCGATCACCGTGGTTCAGGCCTCCAGCCCGGACGCGAGTCGCCAGAAGCTGACCGATTCACAGTAAGGCAACCAGGAACGATCCTCCGGGACGCGCTTCTCCGCGTCTCGGCGCGTTTCACTTCCCTTGGCGTTCCGCATTTTTCGGATTTCAGAACAGCCCGCTCGCGATTTGGCCTTCTGTGCAAGTTAGTAGTGCAGCTGACGAATCCGAATCTATCCACAACAAAATTAGGGTGATCAGCGAAACATCCACTGCCGCCCTGTTCTGACTCCGTAACTTCCAAATTTCCCTGTTTCAGATTTCACAATCCGGGATAGAAACGCTGATCTTCTTCATCCTGACTCCCCTGCGCCCGCGCTGTCAGGACGAAGAAGGTTGCGCCATTCCGCTCTGTAGTCCTCAACTCAAATCTCGGAAGGAGGAGCTATGCTCCGCTCGCGCATCACTCTCCCCCATGTGGGGACGGCCGCCCACTTTTGTCCTCATCTCGTCCTAGCGGTGTCAGTCGGTCTGCTGATAGTCGCCATCTCTCCACTCGCGACCGCACAAGCCAAGGATCCGGGCCCACGCGCTGGGGCTGCCGGAGCCGGAAGCTTCTTCCCTACTCTGAACTCTACCGAACAACTTCTCTTCAACCAGGCTATGGGTCGATTTACGGAAGTCGATTCCGTCACCGGAACGATCGAAGCCGGGTCCGGCCTCGGACCCACATTCAATGGCAATAGCTGCGCCATGTGTCATGCCCAACCGGCGATCGGCGGCAGCAGCCCGGGTTTGAAAAGCCCGCAAAATCCCGTGCCTAACCCGCAAGTCGGGCTCGCTACGCTCGACGGCGCCACCAACACGGTGCCCTCGTTCATCACCACCAATGGTCCCGTGCGCGAGGCCCGATTCGTTGCCACCAATGCCAATAGTCTGACCTCACCGCTCGATGGCGGCGTACACGACCTCTACACCATCAAGGGCCGCACCGACGCTCCCGGCTGCACGTTGGCTCAGCCGAATTTCGCGCAGCAACTCTCCCTCGGCAATGTGATCTTCCGTATCCCGACACCGACTTTCGGCCTCGGCTTAGTGGAAAACACCCCTGACGCCACCCTGGTCGCAAACCTGAACTCCACGGCCAGTGCGAGAAAAAGCCTCGGCATCGGTGGCGTCCTCAACACCAGCGGTAACGACGGCACGATTACCCGGTTCGGGTGGAAAGCTCAGAACAAATCCCTGTTGATCTTCGCCGCTGAAGCCTACAACGTCGAGCAGGGCGTCACCAACGAGGGCTTTCCCAACGAGCGCAACACCACCGCCGGATGCGTCTTCAACGCAACGCCGGAAGATAGAAGCAACCTGCTGAATGGCAACCCGAGCAGTCCCAACTTCAACACTACCATCGGCACGGTCTCGGAAATGTCCTCGGACCTGGTCAACTTCGCTGCCTTTATGCGCCTGCTCGCGCCACCTACACCGGCCGCGCCAACCCCGTCGACGACCAACGGTTCGAACCTCTTCAACCAAATCGGATGCAACCTCTGCCATTCCGCCAGCCTTACCACCGCCGCATCGCCCTTCACGGGAATGTCGAGCGTCACCTATCACCCTTACTCCGACTTCGCCCTGCACCACATGGGAGCGGGCCTTGCCGACGGCATCCACCAGGGCGGCGCCGGCGTCGACCAGTTCCGCACCGCTCCCCTCTGGGGCCTGGGCCAGCGTCTCTTCTTCCTGCATGACGGACGCACCAGCGACCTTGTGCAGGCCATCCAGGCTCACTTTTTCTCCACCAACCAGAACTGCGAGCAGGTGTCCTCGGCAGAACTGTTCTATGTGCTTACCACCAATAGCGTGTACGAACCACAAACACAGAGCAATGTCTGCAACTCTGAAGCCGACGCGGTCGTTAACGGCTACAACGCGCTAACCAATATGCAACAACAAGACCTTCTGAACTTCCTCCGAAGTCTCTAAACACTCCATCGGAATGCGGGGCTGCTTCCCCGCAGTTGCCCCGCATTCCATATCTGTAATCTCAGTTGCGTGATCTTTCACAGTCGAAACTTTCGATGGCCTCCATATGCGATAACGTAAGAACACTTTCGAGTTGCCCGTTAGCGCTTTGTCATCAATCACAAAGGCTGCCTTACCGAAAAGAGAATGCACTGGACCGAAAGGAAGGTGAATGGGGTATCCTGAACCGCCTATACGGAAGTAACCATGGAACCCGGAGACAGTTCATCCAAATCCGTGACCGCCGTGCAACCCACCCTCGCGCGGACTTTCTCGCCAGTGGTCCGCGTCGCCAGTGGAAATTTTCTGGAGATGTACGATTTTCAGGTCTTCGGATACTACGCGGCAGCGATAGCACACACATTTTTCCCGAGCGGGAACGAATTCGCATCGCTGATGCTCTCTCTGGCGACCTTCGGGGCGGGCTTTCTGATGCGGCCCGTCGGTGCGATCGTGTTGGGCGCCTATATTGATCATCGCGGGCGGCGCGACGGGCTTCTGCTGACTCTTGGATTGATGGCGATCGGAACCGTTTCGATCGCGTGCACGCCTTCCTATGCATCGATCGGGCTGGTTGCGCCCCTGCTGGTTGTCGCCGGCCGGCTGGTGCAAGGACTTTCGGCTGGCGTAGAGGCGGGCGGCGTCTCCGTTTATCTTCTTGAGGTTGCGACCCCGGGACACGAAGGTTTCTACGTGAGCTGGCAAGCGGCGAGCCAGCAGGTAGCTGTGATGTTTGCAGCGGTGTTTGGGCTAGGGCTGACATCGCGGCTCACCGGCGATCAAATGACGCGGTGGGGATGGCGCCTGCCGCTGCTGGTCGGCTGTGCGATTATTCCGCTGCTTTTTCTATTGCGGCGATCGCTGCAGGAGACGCCGGAATTTCTTCAGCGCAAGCGCCATCTGTCGCAGCGCGAAATTCTGCTCACGCTGGCAAGCAGTTGGAGACTAGTCGTGCTCGGCACCTTGCTGACAATCATGAACACAGTATGTTTTTACCTGATCACAGCGTATACCCCCACGTTCGGCGGCACTGTGCTTCATCTTTCGGCTAAGACGAACATGATCGTCACGCTGTGTGTCGGCGCTTCCAATTTCTTCTGGCTTCCGATCATGGGTGCGGTTTCCGACAGGATTGGTCGGCGTCCACTGCTTGCCGCGGTCAGCACGCTGGCGCTACTTACGGCTTATCCGGCGTTGTCTTGGCTGGTAAACGCTCCGTCATTCAGCCGGCTGATGGCGGTAGAGTTGTGGCTCTCGTTTCTATTCGCCAGCTACAACGGTGCGTTAATCGTGTTCCTGACGGAAATCATGCCCGCTGCCGTCCGCACTACCGGATTCTCTCTTGTCCATAGTTCCGCGACGGCCATCTTCGGCGGATTCACGCCCGCGATCTCAACCTATTTGATCCACGTGACTGGCAATCGTGCGGTGCCGGGACTGTGGCTGTCGTTCGCCGCTGGCTGTGGGCTGATCGCGACCGTCCTTCTGAGTTTTCCCCTCGCTGCTCAGCGCTCTGCGATGCCCGAACTCGCTCCATAATCCTCGTGCCTCAAGGCCGTCACCCGATTTCAGTTCCCTTCGGCACTGGGCGGGAATGTTCGGAAACGACAGTTAAGAGAGTTTCGGGCGCACTGCGTCGCCCACTCGGATGGTGCCGTCGTTCAGGATCTTCGCTCGCAGGCCCCCGCGATGGATCAGGCCGCTCATCACGCCACGCTGCGTGAGGTCCTCCAAATACTTGCAAGGCTCGCAGAGCCGCTTGCCGAGCATGAGTACGGTGCCTACGCAGAATTCACGCTCGACCAGATGATTGAGCGGAACACCAGACGTTGCGATGTTGCGGCGCGTGTCCGCCGGTGCGAGCTTGATCCCGAACCGCTCTCCCTCCGCATTGCGCACGCCACCGGAGAGCATATCGACGGCCTCGATTTCGATCAGCGTGACCTCGCGCCCGCCATGGCTCGACTTCTTCGAGTAGAACCCGGTCCCCGCGAAATACCGATCGCCCTCGAGCCCACGTCCCGGGAATGCCCGCACCTCGGCGAGAGGCTGCATCAGCGCCGACGCTTCCAACGCGATGTGGATGGAGACGACGGTACCCTCCCACACGCGACGATCCTAGCACGCTGCACGGCGTGCTATGTGGGCGATCGCCCCCGCTGTCCGTCGAGGGAAGCTCGACAGCCTCCTCCCGCGACACCTGTCTCGCAGGTCGTTTTCGCGTACACTTTCTCACGCCCTCATGCCTGCGATCACTGCACTGATTCATACCGAAAACGACGCCCTGCGCCTGGGCCGCACACTCGAAACTCTCTATCCCTGCGACGACATCCTGATCGTTGACCACGGTTCTCGCGACGTCACCGTGCGCCTCGCCCGCGAGTATGGCGCGCGTGTCGTCGACGCCCCCATCGGCTCTTCTCCCTCGCAATATCTCGCAGCTACATCCACGGCATGGATTCTCTGCCTCGATCCGCACGAGTCTCTGACCGAAGGCCTGGCGGCAACCCTATATGAATGGAAGTCGCTGCCACCTGCCGCCGCGGCCTTCTCGGTCTTTCTCCGCGAAGAAACCGCCGAGGGCTGGATCGAAATCCCCACCGCCCAGACCCGTCTGATTCCCGCCGATTGGACCCGCTGGGAAGGACCTCTTCCTGTCACGGACCGCGTCGCCCTGGCCCTGGAGGGAGAACTCCTGCGCTTTGCCTTTCCCTGAAACGGTCCGACCTGCATCCTGTATGCTCACTGGACCAAGCGCGCCGCTGGTACGAATCGATGGAGTACCGCGGACTCAAGACCCTGAGACTGGCCGCGACTGTTTCCCGCGCCACCTTGATGGCGGGCGTAGGTAAGGCCTTAGTCTTCCCCTCGGCCTAACCCGTCACACCCGCTTGTGATCCTAGTCACAGTCTGCTTCCTCCCCGCGAGCCTAGACTCGCCTGTTGTGGTAGTTCGGGCCTCGCAAGCCCCAAGGAGACAGACGATGCGTGTAATGAAATTCATCACTCTAGCGATAATTGTGGTGGCGATTTCGGCTTTTGCGATCGGGCAACAGGCCCCGGCGCAGACCCCACCCACCATCAAGCATGTTCCCATCACCAATGCCCCGTCGAACTCTGGCAAAGAAATGTTCAACACTTACTGCGCTGTGTGTCACGGCACCGGCGCCAAGGGCGATGGCCCGGCAGCCTCCGCCATGAAGAGTGCGCCGACTGACCTTACAGCGTTAGCCAAAAACAGTGGCGGCAAGTATCCGTCCGCCCATGTGGCATCGGTCATCCGCGGGCAGGGCGCGTTGCCTTCTCACGGCAGTCAGGATATGCCGGTGTGGGGACCGCTGTTCTCCAGCATCAGCCAGGGGCACGAGGCCCAAGTGCAGCAGAGAACCGCCAACCTGGTGGCATACATCGAGACTCTGCAAGCGAAGTAGCGGGCAGGTCCAAGCCCGCGCGAAGAAGCGTTGCCTCCAATCTCACGACTCCGGGAGCGCATGGAGCGCCTCCCGGAGTTCGCGTCGCCCCAGGCGCTAGGCCGGTCAAAACACACACCACGCACCTCGGCACCACAGGAACCGCTACCGCGTCGAAACCCGTGCGCCCGCTCCCCATCAGCACTCGGACCACAAGCCTGTTCGGACAAGCCAATCGGGTCGACCGCGGGCTGGACAGAACTTATTTGCTACTGGCGGGTTTGTGACGAAGAGCGTTGAATGTTACCAGGAGCGGCCATGAATTCGAGCAACCCAGGCAAGCGCATCGTGCAAAGATGTTTCATATTGATGGTCGTTCTCGGTGTGGCCACGGTTGCTTCGGCTGGCCGATCCCCTCAAAAGTCGGAACCGGCACACAAGTCTGCTCCGAGCAGGCCGGCGTCACACGCGGCCCCAGCGCACCGCTCGGCCGGCGGTCATCCCGCAGCCAGCGAGCATAGATCAACTGGCGGACACACCGCGATCACCGGGCACTCACTGGCAGGCGGCCACACCGCAGTGACCGGGCATTCGCCGGCGGGCGGCGGACACACCGCGACGACCGGGCGTACCCCGGCCCGCGGATTCACGCCGCCGAGCGGGCATTCGCCGACTTTCGGCCACACGGCAACGACCGGACATTCGCCGATGGCAACCAGAAATGTTTCTCTGAAAGGCGGTGGGTCCGCGAGCGTCCGGTCCAATGGTCAGATTCGTTCCGTGGATCACAACGGCATGCACATTGATCACACGGTCAACGGAAGGCGCACGGTGGTGGGTGAACATAACGGAGTGCGTGTGGTGAACACGGGACGAAATAGCGGATACGTGCAACGTTCCTACATGAATCGCGGCGGCCATTCTTATTATTCGCGTACGTACGATTACCACGGTTCCTACCATACCTCTGTTTATCGCAGCTACTACTGGCACGGTCACGCCTACTATGGCTTCCATCCGGGTTTCTGGTATCACCCTGGCTTCTATGCCTGGGGTTATCATCCGTGGGGCGTGCATGTTTTCTGGGGCGTCGGAGCGTGGGGTTGGGGAGGTGCGCCGTGGTGGGGCTTCTATGGCGGCTGGTTCACGCCTTATCCCTATTACGCTGCGCCAGCGTACTGGCTGACGGACTATCTGATCGCTGCGGAGTTGCAGTCGGCTTATGCGGCCCGCCAGGAGGCATACGCCGACGCCGCCACGGCTAGCTACGGAGGTGGATCTGCTCCTTCGGCACCCGCTTCGAGCACGGTGTCACTCTCTCCTGAAGTCAAAGAGGCGATTGCCGACGAAGTGAAAGCACAGTTGGCCGAGCAGCAGGCACAGGCGACGCAGAATAGCGGATCGGATGTCCAAGCAGCGCCGGCTCCGGCCACTACTTCCGCCAATAGCGATGAAGTTCCGCCGGCGCTCGATCCGGCCAGGCGGACCTTTGTCGTCAATACCGACCTGACCGTAACGGCGAACGGACAGGAATGCGGGCTCACGGCGGGTGACGTAATCACGCGGCTCACCGACACTCCGGATGCGAATGACACGGTGAACGCAAGCGTCTCGGCAAGCAAGAAGTCCGACTGTGCTGCAGGGCAAACTGTAGCTGTTAAAGTGGACGATCTGCAGGAGATGCAAAACCACTTCGCGGAACAACTCAACAACGGTTTGAGCGAGCTGGCGAAGAAACAGGGCACAGGCGGGATTCCAAAGGCGCCAGACACCGGCGTCGTGGAATCGGATATACCGCCCCCGGCGCCCGATAAGACGGCGGAACAAACCCTGCAGGATCAGCAAAAGGCGGCCGATCAGTCAGAAAGCCAGGTCAAGCAGGAAGCTGCGGCACCTGCGCCGCCTGATAGGCAGTAAAATACGGTCCGTCAGACGGCTGTCGTCCTGACAGCCGAGCAGTAATCGAGCAATCGGAGGGAGCGTCGGCCTCGACGCTCCAACTCTCCCACAGTCAATGTCTTACTGCCCACTGGCCGATTGGGCAGTGACTTCGGTACCTTAGTCCTCACCGGATCACCGCCTTATAATCCAAGCAGAATCGAAAGTCAGGATTCGAAATTAGACTTTCGCAGGGAAAGATCAGGAGATTTCTGCGTTCTCCCGACAGAACGCTCACGCCTGACCGCGTGCGCGGGCCTGGAGGTACGCAAACAGAGCTAAGTGGATCCGGTCATCGCATCGGCGATTTTTGTCCTCGGGCTGGCCTTTGGCAGCTTTCTGAACGTGTGTATCTACCGTCTGCCGCAGGGCCTCTCAGTGGTGACGCCGCGTTCGGCCTGCCCGCAGTGCAAGCATCCCATCGCCCTCTATGACAATATTCCGGTCCTGAGCTGGCTGATTCTCGGCGGCCGCTGCCGCCACTGCAAGGCGCACATCTCGCCTCGCTATCTCACCATCGAACTGCTGACTGGCGCGCTGTTTCTCGCCTGTTACTGGTTCTTTGGTCCGACCCTTTCGACGCTGAAATACTGCACCTTTGCGTTTCTTCTGCTGGGTCTTATCTTCACCGACGCCGAGACCAAGCTGCTGCCCGACAAGATGACGCTCCCCGGATTCGCTCTCGGCTTGGTCTTCAGCCTGCTCGTTCCAGTCAATGACCTCGCTTCGCAGTTTCTTCCCGGAATGGTCAACCTGCCATTCAGTGGCGAGTTGTCCATCCGGATTGTGTCGCTCGTCGATTCCCTGCTGGGGGCGGCTTTAGGCGCATCCTTCATCTATGGCGCGGGCGCCATCTACCTGCGCTGGCGCGGCACCGAGGGCATGGGTTTTGGCGACGTCAAGCTGATGGCCATGGTGGGAGCCTTCCTGGGCATGAAACTGACCGTCTTCACGATCTTCACGGCTTCGATTGCTGGCTCCCTGTTCGGCTTGACTACGGTGCTGGTCGTATGGCTGAAGCGCACGCATCGCTTCATGAAACGGCTGGCGAATGCGCAGGCCGCCCGCCGTCGCGGGTGGCAGTCAGCGCAGATGGTCTACCGCTACTACCAGATGCCCTTTGGCGTCTTCCTTGGCAGTATGGCCGTGTTCGCTTTCTTTTTCGGCAATCAATTTCTGCGCTGGTACGGGAGGCTCTGGTGAAAATCATGGCCAACCCGGTGGTGTTGCGCGCAGCCGTCGTTTTCTTTTGCGCCAGCTTTGCTTTTCTGCTGGGCCTGATTTTCATCCGCCTTCTTCGCAAAAGCATTACTGACGAAACCGAAATTTCGTCGGAGGCGGCGCCTGCCTTCGAAGCGTTCCCTTTGCACGTCTACAACACCGTGATCCAGCAACTCAAACAGCAGAAACATGAGTTGCAGGTGCAATCTCAGGCGGAGCAGCATCGCGCGCGTACCACAGAAACGCTCAGCCAGGCGGTGCTTTCGAACCTTTCCTCAGGCGTGCTTGTGTTCGGGATGAACGGCTTGGTCAAGACCAGCAATCCCGCCGCCAAAGCAATCCTAGGCTTCGCCTCGACCACCGGGATGAGCGCGGAGGATATCTTCCGCGGCGCTTTGGTCAGCAACGCAGCCGCATCGGGCGTCTTCCCCGACGGAACAAGCGACCAAACATTCGACGAAATCCGACTGGCCGACGAGGTCGACGTAGTCCTTCACGAAGGCGGCGACCGGCGCGAGGTGGAAGCCGAGTACGAAACGCCAGCGGGCGAGAGCCGTTTTCTCTCGGTCACCGTCTCTCCTGTGCCCGCGGCCGATGGCAGTCTGCTCGGCGTCGCCTGTCTCATCAACGACCTCAGCGAGTTGGAGCACATCCGCCGCCAGCAAGCGCAGCGTGGCGAGATCTCAGCCGAAATGGCGCTGCGGCTGCGCACTTCGCTGACTACCATTTCCAGCTACGCGCAGGAACTGGCGGCGGCTGGCGATCCAGCGGAGGCCCGGCAGCTCGCCGCAGACATCGCACATGAGGCGGCGGATCTGGATCGCAGACTGGGAGGATTCTTGACCGAAAAGCGCGCCGGCGTTGCGGCAGGCGCAGGCTCAGTGGATTGACACGTGGGAGTCTGGACAAAGCAGTTTTGGACAATGAGGTTGCCCGGAAACAAGAAATGACGGGCTGGTCGGTGCGGTTGGCCGCTCCAGTGAAACCGACAAGGGAAAAGGTGGGAATTATGAAGCGTATCGCATGCAATGGAATCGGGCTCGTGCTGTCGGTCGGTCTGCTTGGCCTTTCGGCACTCGCGCAGAATCAGTCTCAATCGGGCGAATCGTCGCTCGGGGACTACGCCCGCCAGGTTCGCAAGGCTCCCGCGCCTAAGCAGAAGGTCTTCGACAATGACAATCTGCCCAAGGACACAAAGCTCTCGATCATAGGACCGGCTCCGGCAGCGGAGGGTTCGACCACCGAGAATTCCGGCGAGGCCAAGACTGCCGATTCGACCAACGCAACTCCCGCTGCAGGCGAGAACAAAGCTGCCCCGTCGGGCGACTCCAAGTCGCCCGCTGACGCCAAGTCGGCATCCGACACTAAGTCTCCGTCAGACTCCAAGTCTGGGGCAGAAGAAAAGGCTCCGCTTAAGAGCGAGGCGAAGCCCGCCGACGATAAAGCTCCGCTCAAGAGCACCGCCAAGACCCCGGCAGAGGAAGAAGGCGAGAAGGAAGCCGCCAGGCAGGCCGCCATCAAACAGTGGGAGGATAGGCTCACTGCGCAGAAGGAACAAATCGATCTGTTGGCCCGCGAACTCAACGTGCTGCAACGCGAATATCAGATTCGCGCCGCCGCCATGTACGCTGATGCCGGCAACCGCATCCGCAATCAGGCTGACTGGGACAAACAGGATGCCGAATACAAGCAGCAAATCGCCGACAAACAAAAAGCCCTCGACGACGCCAAGCAGAAGCTCGATGACATGCAGGAAGACGCCCGCAAAGCGGGAGTCCACGCGTCGGCCCGCGAGCCATAAGGGAAAGGACACGACGGACAATCGGAGCGCCGGAGGCTATGCCCGGCGCTCAATTTATTGCAGGTCAAGTGTAGATTTCTCAGGTCTTGTCAGGATTCTTGCAAGCCACGTGGGGACAGCCGCCGCAGCCTGCCTGAGCGAAGTTGAAGGGGCTATCGCGCGCAGGCGAAGCCAAGCGGCCCGGCAATCAACACTTACCTCTGACATTCATTTTGGCGCTCCAACCACGCAGCCGTCGAATCTGTGCCAGATGATGCAGACCGTGCACCAGATGAAACTTTCTCCACTGCGCGCCCGTGAGCGGCCCCAGGATCGGATGATCCAGCAAGTTGCCCCAGCCCAGGCACAGCTCGCAGCGCGCGATGATGTCGTCCATCTCTCCGATCTTCGGTCCAATCTCAGCCAGAACTTTTTCGAGCGGCAGCCCGCGCGGACGGGCGAACGGTGGCGCTTCTCTGCCGGGAGGCAGGTAACCGATGCCCAATACAACGAGCTTGTTCCTGCGCAGCTTCCACGTCGGGGCCGTGACCTTCACCTTCTGAGCATCTAGCACGCGGCTGAATCCTTTAATCGTTCCGGTGTGGGTTAAGTACAGATGCTCCAGCACATCAGCGGTGCACCACTTCCCCGGCGGATGCCAACTCAACTGCTCTGGCGACAGCCCCGCAATGGCCGACGCAATCTCCTCCTGCAGCCTTTTGAGACGACGGTCCATGTCAGTCACTTACCTTTTCCGCCGCTTCGGGTAGAATGTTTCGCGGCGATAAAACCCAACAACGTTATAACAGGAAGGATGTCATGAAGACGTCTGGCCTTGCCGGCACGAAG
This sequence comes from uncultured Acidobacteriaceae bacterium, assembly GCA_963719615.1. Lineage (GTDB taxonomy): Bacteria > Acidobacteriota > Terriglobia > Terriglobales > Acidobacteriaceae > Sulfotelmatobacter. Next base: position 51,140 of record CAVRCR010000068.1, read on the forward strand.
CTCGGGAATCGAGCGCCCGGGCCCGGAGCCCCACTCACAGCTGCGCTCAGAACCTCACGCGTGTGGTTTTCAGCACTACTCATCGTGACTCTTGTCGCTCTCACAGCATGCAGTTCGGAGCCCAGCAAGCCCGCTGAGACCAAACCCGAAGTCAAGAAGCCCGAGTTAATCACGGCGCGCTCGGCCTTCCAAAAACTTTACGTCGCGGCGCGTGGCTGGAACCAGGACGCCAGGCCGTATCGCCTCGAGTCCACTTCCACCAGCGATGCCAACGGACATGACGGCAAATCGGCGATCTGGCGCGGCAGCTTCGCCTCCCCCGGCAGGCGCTCGGAAAAGTCCTATACCTGGTCGGGCAGCATAGCCGAGGGCGCGCCCGAGCGCGGAGTCAATCCCGGAATCGAAGACAGTTACAGCGCTTCCAACGCTTCCACTCAGGTCTTTGACATGGCTTTCCTCAAAATCGATTCCGACCAGGCTCTCGCCGCGGCGCAGAAACACGGCGGGGACAAGATTCTTGAGAAAGAGCCCGACACTCCGGTCGTCTACGTTTGCGATTGGAACCACAACACCAACGAACTCGTGTGGCACGTCATCTTCGGAACCGGACGCGACAAATCCAAGCTGACCGTCGCGGTGAACGCTTCCTCAGGTGATTTCATCCGGGTAGAAAAATAGTTTCTGCTAGCGTTTGCCGCTTGCGTCTGGGGAAGAATCTGCCGCCGAACGCGCTCATTTGTTCCTCGGTGCTTCTTCTTTCTGCGTGATCTGGGCCCTGCTCTGGAATAGAAGTTCACGAGAACCTCGGCCGATGCAATCAATTGCTTAAGCGGGCGGGCGGCCTAAGGGAATTTCCTGTGGAAACTATCGGCCCCAAATCGTCAACGGCGCAATAAGTATACACAGCGTTAACGAAACGCAGTGCATCGCGGCAGTGCTGGAGGAGGCGTGCCCCGTCAACCCGATCCTGATTTGGAGCAGCGCATTCTAGAGGCGGCCTCGCGACTGTGGGCTCGCGGCGGCGAGAAGGCCCTCACTATGCGCGCCGTCGCCAAGGCGGCAGGCACCACCACGCCCACCGTCTACGAGCGTTACCGCGACCGGGATGACATCTTGCGCTCCCTGCGCATGGAGACCCGGCGCGAATTGTTTGCCGCCGTCAGCCGCGCCCGCACCCTGCGCGAATCCGTCGAGCGCTACATCCAGTTCGCCCTGGATCACAGCTACGCATACGAAGTGCTGTTCGATGGAGTAGGCAAGCCGCCTTCCCTGCACGAGTCTTGGCCTTCGTTTAACCTCCTGCGCGACCGCCTCACTAAACATCTGGGAGGAACTCCGCGGCAACACACGCGCGTAATGATGGGTCTCTGGTCGCTGATGCACGGCGCCGTGATGCTGATTATTCGCGGCCGCTTCGAGGGCGCCCTCCGCGTCCAGACGGTTCACGCTTGCCTCGATGCCTGCGACGCCATCGTCGCTGCGGCCCGATCAAGGCGGCTGGCTCAGTCCGGCCCCAAGTGGCCCGCGAATCTGATCCTCGGCGAAGGCAAAAAGAGTCGGGCGGGCAATGGTCACCGCGAACTCCACGCCAAGCCCCCCAAAAAGTAGAAAGTGCGCCTATCGCAGTGAGTGTATCTGGTTTGAAAGGACCCCAGAGTTCTGCCATGCCAGAGTCTTGTGATCGTGAGGCGCAGTTCTTTGGCGCCTAAGGACCCGTGCACTGCTCGGCAGTTGGACAGGTCCCTCGGCGGGCAACAGCACCCGCCTCAGGATGACAACACAAACTGAGCTAGGCACAGCAACTCGGAAGACGTTTTAGGTAGGAAGACGGTGGAGTTTTCACTTCACCGGTTCCGCACTCGCAGCCGGCCCCTTCAAGCGATCGATCGCCTTTTTCGCATCTGCGGCCTGAGGCCCGTAAGGAAGGATTTGCAAATACCTCTCGTATTCTTTCTGCGCTTCGGACAGGCGATCCATTTTTTCCAGGCACACCGCCAGGCGAAACGTCGCCATCGCGTCGTTGTCTTTGTAGACCAGCGCCTCGCGATAGCGATCTTCGGCGGCGCGGTAGTTCTTCCGCTTGAAGTAGAAGTCGCCCACCTCGATGTTTTTCGCCGCCTTGTGCGGATCCCAGGGATGGAACTCGCCCACATCCCCGTTCGCAGGCGATCCTTCCGCATCCGTAAGCGAACTCTTAGGGTGCGCATCGGCGTCGTCCGGCGGCGGACTGAGATCGATCTGCGAATCTTTGCTCGAACTCTCCCCCTCTTCGAGCGAATCAGCACGCACGCGATCCGAGCGCGGCGCATCCAGGTTCGGACGGCGAGCCGGTTTCGAATCTGACGGGGAAGGCGAGGGGGAAGACGCCGATGAAGGTGGTGAGGATCCCGAATCCTGCTTCGACGGCGCCGAGTTGGAAGTCCCGGGAGAACTCTGGGCCCACACTGCCGCGCTGCCCAACAGAAACAGCAAACACAAACAACGCATAGCTTTATTTTACCGTCCTTCGCGCGTCGCGCGGTACGCCTCGAGACATCGCCGCGCAGTTTCAAGTTCGGAGAACCGGCTCCCCTCCTGCTCGATCAGGTAGTACTCCACTCCGCCGACGCTCTCGGCGGCCCGGAAAATGCCCTTCCAATCCGCTACGCCTTCCCCGAACAGAACCTTGTAGCCTTTCTCGGGATCGCGCGACCAGTCTTTACAATGGATGGACCGAATGCGCCCCGGGTTGGCTCGGATCCAAGCCACCGGATCGCCGCCCGCCTCGAGACAAGTCCCCACATCCAACTGCAGCATCACGGTCGGCGTCGTATTCGCCGCTAAAATCTCCATCGGCCGCTGTGCGCCCACGGCCTTCCACTCGGCCTGGTGATTGTGGTACCCAACCTTGAGTCCGGCAGGCGCGAGCTTCTCGGCGGCCGCATTCAGGTTGCTGGCGAGTGTCTTCCAGCCATCAAGATCCGGCTTGGGATCGCTCCACGCCTGCACCATGTACTTCGTACCCAGAATCAGGTTCAGGTCACGCGCCCGCTCAATGTTCTTCGCGCTGAAATAGTTTTCGTCGTTGTGCGTCGAGTAGCACTTGATGCCCAGATCATCGAGCAACTTGCGCATCCCTTTGGCCTGCGGCTCGGTCCATTCAAAGTAGGGAGCGTAAAACTCGACCGCCTGGTATCCCATCTTCGCGACCGCCCGCACCGTGCCCTCAGGATCGCTCTTGAGCGAGTCCCGCACGGAGTAGAGTTCCAATCCAACCGGAATCGACCTGGATGCTGCCACCGCCCGCAAGGCCCAAGGCAATGCAGCGGACATGGCAAGAAATGACCGACGGGAGAGAGAAGTGGTAGGCATGTCTGCAATCCTACTCAGCCAAAAGCCAAAGGCCAAGAGCCGCACAAAAAAAGCAGGCCGCTCAGGGGGAGGCTTTGAGCGGCCTGGTTGGCGAAGTCCTCCGGGGAGGAGGGTAAACTTGTCAGTCCCTTACATGGACGACGGATTGTTCTGCCCAGTCGTCGGGGTAGAGGACGGGGTGCTGTCGCCTACTGTGTTCGTCATCAGGCGAACATCCACGCGGCGGTTATCGGCACGGCCTGAGGATGTCTTGTTCGACTCCACCGGCTTGTCCTTGCCCAGCCCAATCACATAGATCTTGTGCGCGGGGACGTTGTATTTCGAGGCCAGATACTGAATCACCGAGTTGGCGCGGCGCTGGCTCAAATCGTAGTTGTAGTCCGCCGGACCCACCGAGTCGGTTCCGCCTTCGAGCGCGATGAGGTAGCCCTTGGTGGAGGCAATGCTGCCCGCAAGCTGATCGAGAGCTTCCTTCGCCTTCGGCGTCAGGTTGTCTTTGTTAAAGCCAAACTTCACCGAGGTTTCGGCGACGGCATGATAATTATCAAGATTGGCGACCGTATTGGTGAGCACACCCACGCGAGTATTGGCGGCATCGGCTACCTGCTGCGCCTGCGTCGCGCTCTGTCCGGCGGCTTGCGCCTTCTGCTCGACATCGGCCGTCTTGGCATTCACGGTGGCCAGTCCGGATTGCACCCGGGCGTCAACGTCCTTGATATCCTTGGAATTCTTCGCGGTCAGGTCGTCGAGTTCGTTGGTCTTGTTGATCAACGGCGTGGTTTGTTGCTTCACGTAGTTCTTGCTGGTGCAGCCTACAGTGGCCGCCATGCTGGCGGCTAAGCAGATTACTAACGAAGTGCGGGTCATGGGTAAGGCTCCTTAGTCCATCTTTGTCGTCACGTGCGCTGGGTCGCCCCGCGCCGCATGCAAATCCTGAGGTCCTGGGAATCTCCGAGTGCTATCAAGTCCCGCGTTCTACTTTTGCACGGGACATGCCAGTTTTCTGAACTGCAACAATCCAGCCTAAGTATATCCGTTTTCAAGGGCTTGCGAAATCCAAGGGACTGGTCCAACCGCCGCACCAGAGCCCTCAGGAACGCAAAGCCAACATAGGGAAGGGAAATTTTATACGGTTGGGCTCAGATTAGGGCTCACTGGCGCGAGAAACCCTTCCGGCCGGAGAGATTCGGATCCGCCCCCTTGATCTCGCCGACTCGGCTTAGGAACCGTCGGTTACCTTGTGCTACCCTCGCCGCTTCAAGGCATTCTCGGACGACACGCTACATCGACACCTTGGAAGGGCTCGACCTTTCCCCCAGCCAAGCCAGAAGTTCGTCGCTAGCACGGATTGTCATCTTGGGTCTCATACCTTCGGCTTGAAGTCACAACATGATAGAGCCACTGTCAACTTGCAACCCCACCATGCCGGCCGACAATCCTGCGCACCCTCTCGGCGCGACCTTGGTCGATCAAATAAAATGAAAAGGCGAACCGAGCCGCCCCGCGATGGATCTTCTCCAAAAAATCCGCACCATCCCCACCGAGCCCGGCGTGTATCTGTACAAGAACGCCGAGGGTGAAGTCATCTACGTGGGGAAGGCGAAAAACCTGCGCAGCCGTGTATCCAGCTACTTTCACGAAGGCCGGTGGGAAGACGCCAAGACTGGCACGCTGGTGCGCCAGGCGGTCGACGTCGACTACATCGTGGTCGCCAACAACAAAGAGGCACTGGCGCTCGAAAACAATCTGATCAAGCAGCGCAAGCCACGCTTCAACATCCTGCTGCGCGACGATAAGACCTACCCCTACGTCAAGCTTACGCTCGCCGAGCGTTGGCCGCGGGTTTACGTCACACGCCGCCTGCGCAAGGACGGCAGCGAATACTACGGCCCCTACTTCCCTGCCAACCTGGCGTATCGCATCGTCGACCTGATCCACCGCAACTTTCTGATTCCGTCGTGCAAGGTCGACCTGACGCGCTTTCATCCGCGGCCCTGCCTGCAGTACTACATCAAGCGCTGCCTGGGCCCATGCGTGAAGGAGTTGACTACGCCGGAGATGTATCAGGAAGCGGTGCGCGACGTGAAGCTGTTTCTGGAAGGCCGCCCCACGGACCTGGCGCGTTCCCTGCGCGACCGCATGGAGCAAGCCGCGGCGGCCGAGGAGTACGAACGCGCCGCGCGCTACCGCGACTTGATCTCAACCGTCGAGCAATTGCAGGAACGCCAGCGCATGGCCGCCGCCGAAGGCGACGATGCCGACGTCTTCGGCTACCACTGCGAAAACGGCATGTTGGCCGTGAACCTGTTCCACATGCGGGGCGGCAAGATGGTCGACCGCCGCGAGTTCTTCTGGGAAGACCTGCCGCAGTTTGCCGCGGCCCTAGACTCGGACAACGAAGATGTGGGGACAGCCGCCCCCGGCTGTCCGGGCGAGCAAAGCTCGCCTGCGCATTCTGCCGAGAGCGACGATGAGTCCGAAGGGAACCCCAGCCGAGGTTCGCTCGGCCCGGACGGCCGAAGGCGGCCGTCCCCACATGATTTGTTTTCTCCCGGAGAGTTTTTCTCCGCACTGCTCAAGCAGCTCTACATCGGCCAGCCTTATGTTCCACGCAACCTCTACGTGCCGGTTGATTTTGAGGACCGTGAAGAACTGGAAGACCTGCTCTCTGAGCAAGAGGCGGGCAGGAGTGCCCGCCCCACACGCGTACACGTCCTCGTGCCGCAGCGCGGCGACAAGCGTTCGCTCATCGATCTCGCCGGAAACAATGCCAAGCAGTCCTACGACCAGCGTTTCCGCGTGCTCAAGCCTAGCGCCCGCAAGATTCAGGAAGAACTGCAGGAAACGCTCAGCCTGCCCGAACTGCCCAAGCGCATCGAGTGTTTCGACATTTCGCACATCCAGGGCGCGGAGACGGTCGCTTCGATGGTCGTGTGGGAAGACGGCAAGATGAAAAAGTCCGACTACCGCAAGTTCATCATTCGCACGGTCGAAGGCGTCGACGATTTTGCTTCCATGCGCGAAGTCGTTACCCGCCGCTACAAACGACTGCAGGAAGAAAATAAGCCGCTGCCGAGCCTGGTTTTGATCGACGGTGGTCTGGGGCAACTGCACGCCGCCGCGGCCGCGCTCGACTCGCTCGAAATCATCAACCAGCCGTTAGCCGCCATTGCCAAGCGCGAGGAGATCCTCTACGTCTACGGGCAGGAGCGAGATCCGATCGCGCTCGATCACCACTCGCCGGTGTTGCATCTGATTCAACTCATTCGTGATGAGGCGCACCGCTTTGCCCTGACCTTTCATCGCAAGCGCCGCCAGATGCGGGACCGTTCCACGGAACTACTGGAAATCCCAGGCGTGGGCACGAGCACGACCCGCCGTCTGCTCGAACACTTCGGCAGCCTGCAGGCCGTCAAGCAGGCCGACGCCGCAGCTCTGTCGGCCGTCGTGACCCGCGTGCAGGCCGAAGCGATTCGCAATCACTTTCACAAGTGAATCCCGCTGTTAGAATTCGGACCAAACCGTTTTAGGGTAAGTCGCTTAGATTAAGAAATGACCGACAACAAGTCCGACAAACATCTCATCACCGCATCCGCGGTCATTCCGGCGCGCCGCGATCGCGTGTATGCACTGATCGCCAACTACCATGACGGACATCCCCGCATCGTTCCCAAACAGTTCAGCGGCCTGGTGGTCGAGCAGGGAGGCATCGGCGCCGGCACGGTAATTCGATTTCAGATGAGCGTTTTCGGCAGGAAGCAGACCTTCCGCGCCGCAGTCACCGAACCCGAGCCCGGCCGCGTGCTGGTCGAGACCGATCTCGATGCCGACGGAGCGGTGACGACATTTACGGTGGACCAAGGCCCAGCTCCCGCAGATTCTCGCGTCACTATCTCGACTGAGCTGAAGGTAAGATCCGGATTCCTCGGCATCATCGAAAAGTCTCTCAGCACTCTGCTGCTGCGGCCGATGTACTTACGCGAACTGGAGAATTTGGCCCGGGTCGCAACCGGGCCGTTCGGCGTTTAGAGACATTCGCTTTCGGAAAATTGTTGATTTCATTGGATGGGTCGAAACGTTGGGATTGATTCGATTGGACTTAGGAGCAAGGCACGCAAATCCGCGAGATTGCGTCGCCCAACCGCCCGCACGACGCTTCGTAAAATGCCCCTGCAGAGACCCAGGATTGCGTAGTTGCGACGATCTGCCTTGAGTCTAATGGCGATTGGCCTTCAGAAACGGAAAGAGCCCCAGAGTGACAGGAAAGTGGGTCGGCGCTTGCTTATATCTTTATGCTATAGCAAGTGCTACCATTCATTTCTTAACTTGCTGATACAAAGGGACCTCGAGCGGCTCATCCCTTTCGCTCTTAACCCATTGATTCTACGTAGAAGCGCAAAGCCCAGAGAAATATTGGCCAAAATTTCCTCGGAAATTACCTCGTCGCAGACGACTCCCGGCTACCGCGCGGCTCTCGCTGAGGCAGGGCTGGTAAACGCGTGCGATAACATGATTTGCTTTCCCGTGCGCGATCAGAGGGCGAGTTCTCCATCCACCAGCATTTTCTTCACGCTGAATTCCTGGAGTATGCGCTGCTGGGTGACTCGGTCGATTCTGGGGTGAACAAATTCAACACCGAGTTTGTCATCCGGAGAGAGCTGTTTCGGACGATTGAAGGTGAACTGAAATGTATCTTCCTTGAAACTGTAGTCCATCAGAGTCAGTTTCTCTGCATTGGTATTTAGAAACACGGTCATGCTGAGTTTGGCCAGGCTCTGGTCAGCCCAGTAATTCCGCAGCAAGCTCTCATAGTTCTGGACGTTAGTGTGAAAGGTCACAGAAACGATGATGCGGTCCGAAAACGCGGTCGCCAGAAACTTCGCTGCGTTGTTATCGAAGGCCGCCTTTTGTTCCGCGCTCATTTTGTCGTAATGCGAGTTGAGTTGGGAGGTTCGCACCTGGGCTCGTCGAATGGGCGCCGCAGAACGAAACTGAATGTTGTAGCTGACAGTGGGATTGGCTTCCATCTCGCCCCGGTAGCCGGTGTTCGAGGGGGCGTCGTTGCCGAACGCGTTGGTCTGAATGCCGCTCAGGGTATATGTTGTCGCCCACGGAGATTCTTCCAGCATCCGGCGCGTTTCATCTGCGGACCAGTTCTGATAGGGCTTCTTGACCCAGAATTCTGCTGCCACCGCGGTAAGCGAAACCGTCAGACAAATCAGGAAGAGCGAAACTTTCAGCTTTACCATGTCCGCCTCCATCGCGAAGCATTCTGAACGAAACGCTACTCTTATTTCGGTGCCGGACTCGCGTTTCCCATATCAAGGACGACCTTCCAACTTCCATCCTTTTGCAGCTTCCATATGCTGGTGTACTTGCCGTATTCGACCGACGGCTTGCCGTCCTTGTCTTTGGAGTGGAACTCATACTCCCCGTAGGTATAGCCGAGATCACCGGAAACGGAGATGTCGGCGCCGACAGGAGTCCACGTAAGGCGATTGCTCTTGTCGTCGAGAAAGCCCATGGTCTTGGCAATCTCTACCTTGCCATGAATAATCGCCGCGCCATTGGGGACTTCGACGGCATCGTCGGCGTAATACGACATGTATCCTTGCGAGCCGCGTTCGACGGCGGCTTTCATGAATTCGCCTTCCAGCCGCTTGAGACTATCGGCGCTGGCTTTCTGAGACGCCGAGACCATGGCACGCGGTGGAAACACGATTGGAGCCACGAGAAAAACGACGACGAGAATCGGTAACAAAGATTTCATCGAGCCTCCGTAAAATTGGCTCATTCTACTCTCGCCGTATGAAATCAGCACGGTCGTTTTTGTTCTTCTTAGCGTGCTTGGGCTGCCTTCGAAACTCGCGGTTCAATGCTTTGTGCTCGGGACCGCTAAAAGCTCTTGACCGGCAAAAGGAGCGACGGACAACAGATTCTCCGCGTTGGTGCACGAGGCCATCGCTTGCTACACTAGCGGCCATCGTCATGAAACGAATTTTTATCACTCTCCTGGTTTGTCTCCTGGTCACACCTGCAGCCTTACACGCGCAAACCTCGAACCCGCCCGACATGGCCACTGCGCGGGAAAAACATCTGCGCAATGTGCATCAGCTGACGTTTGGCGGATCGAACGCCGAAGCCTATTTTTCCGCCGACGGCAAGAAGTTGATCTTTCAGTCGTCGCATGGCGACGTGAAGTGCGATCAGATCTTCATCATGAACATCGACGGCAGCGACCAGCGCATGGTCTCGACCGGCAAGGGGCGCACGACCTGCAGCTTTTTCTATCCCGACGGCAAAAAGATTCTGTATGCTTCGACGCACCTGGCCAGCCCCGAGTGCCCGCCGCGCCCGGATTTTTCCAAGGGCTACGTTTGGGCGGTGTATTCGGGATACGACATATTCACCGCGAATCCCGATGGCTCGAACCTGAAGCAGTTGACCAACTCGCCCGGGTACGACGCGGAGGCAACGATCTCGCTCGACGGCAAGAAGATCACCTTCACTTCCCTGCGCAACGGCGATCTCGACATTTACTCGATGGACGCCGATGGCAAGAACGTCAAGCAACTCACACACGAGTTGGGCTACGACGGAGGCCCGACCTTCTCGCCCGATCGCAAGTGGATCGTGTACCGCGCGTACCACCCTCAGACGGAAAAAGAAATCGCTGATTATAAGGAACTGCTGGGGCAGAACTTGATCCGGCCGACGTCGCTCGAAATCTGGGTGATGAAGGCTGACGGCAGCGACAAGAAGCAGATCACGAATCTGGGTGCGGCGAGTTTCGGCCCGGCGTTCACCGCCGAGGGCAAAAAGATTATCTTCTCTTCGAATTACGATCCTGAGACACACGCCACCGGCGGCATGGGGAACTTCGAACTGTGGCTCATCAATCCCGACGGCACCGGCCTCGAGCGCGTTACCTACAGCGACGGCTTCGACGGCTTCCCTATGTTCTCGCCCGATGGCAAGAAACTGGTGTGGGCGTCGAACCGCAACGCCAAGGCGCCGCACGAGACTAATATTTTCATTGGGGACTGGGCGCCCTAGTTACGCATTGTTGATCGAAGATCCTCAGGCTTCTCGATTTCTCAAGGTCTGAAACGCCAGCCAACCAACCAGCGCCAGCATCCCACACCAGCCGAGCAACCGAACCATCGCCGCAATCCTCGTGTCGTAGTCCAATACGCCCAGGCTCGAGAAGATGGCGTAGAAGTCGTGCTCGACGAAATCCGGATCGCCCGTCGTGACCAGCGGAAGGGCCTGCGCGCGGGCGTCGGCCATGTAGGTTGCGGTGTAGAGCCAGTTTTCAAAAAAGAAGAATAGGCAGAAGACGAATCCGGTGGTCTGGCGTTGGGTGAAGAAGTACACGGCCAGAAGAAACGGGACCAGCCATTGCAGCAGCGTGCCTCCCCAGAGGCCGAGCGTAGGGCCGAACCAGCCGAACAGATTGTGTCCGCCTTCGTGGACGACCAGGTTGGCGTTGTCGATGAACAGGAATCCGCCATGGGCGGTGAACGCGTAGACCAAGAATGCGAGATAGAAGACAAGCCATGCCACCAGCGCCGGGCGGGAAACCGGCTTCCAAGGCTCGTCGAGGATCGATTGCAGATATTCGAGCATGGCGCTGATGCGTCGATTCTACGGGTACAGATTTGCTCGCGGGAGATTACGAACGTCAGGCCGGATAGACAACCGCGTTTTAAAAGATCCTGGCCGCAGAGCGGAACCTCTCACTGTCGCGGCGAGCAGGCGTTTCTTGTTACATTGGTCTGACGAGAACTGGCTCTTGATGAGGGAGACGTAGCAAGCTACGTCTCTACGACAGATTCGAAGCTTTATGAAGGTTCGGAACTGGATTACGGCGATTGCGCTGCTTCTGCTGGTGGCTGGGGCCATCGGGGGACTGGTGCAGACGCGCGAGCTGCCAGTCCCGAACGAGGACGCATCAGCCACACCGGGGAAGAGACTGCTGGGAGGCAAAGTGCCCTCGGCGAAGCACCCGCTGGTCGACCAGCGGCCTTTGGAAACGGCCAAGCGCACGGCTGGCCTGGCCGCTACCGCCGAAGAGCAGACACTGGCGCACGATGCGGAGAAGGTCGGCGACCACGAAGTCGACCTGGCGTTTTTCGATGCGCTCCGCACGGCCGAAGAAAATCCTCCGAAGCTCTCGCCTGAAGCCAAAGTGCTTGCCGATCGCAAGGACAAGGCGGAAGAGGCGATCAAAGACGATCAGGAAAGCATTTCGCTCCTCACGCGCAAGCTCGGGGCCGCGCCTGAGTCGCAGAAGGACAACCTGCAGGATCAGATCGATGTCGCCAAGGCCCAGATGGATCTGGACCAGGACGAACTGGACGACGCGAGCGAAGATCTGGAGCAGGCCGGAGGCGATCCGCAGTCGAAGATCAAGCGACTGAAGGCGGAGCATGATTCTGGTGGCCATGGCACCGATGCGGCCATGGGGTCGGCTGTGAATCCGCATGAACAGGACTTCAAGACGCACACTCTGCTGAGCGTGTTCCGGGCCTGGCAGGCGTTGCGCGAAAAGCAGGCCCGGTTGCAGGAAGCCCGGGATGAGACCACCGCCAAGCAGCAGCGGTTGGCCCAGAGGCACGCCACCCTGGCCACGCAGGTCGAGAAAGACAAGGAAAGCCGCGAAACCGCCAAGCAGCAGGCGATCGGATTCTCGAAGAGTAGTAAGGCGGCGAGTCGCGAGCAGTCGAAGACGGCGGCGAAAGCGGCGCTCAATTCCCTGAAACAGTACACCCGTGATCAGAAAAATCTGGCCGACCTGGGTCGGCGGGTGCAGGACGAGCAGGAACTCAACGACATCTACTCAGCCTGGATAGCGCTGGTTGAGACTCGCGAGCGGGCCGCTCTGCATAACCTGATCGAATCAACGTTAGGGATCCTGCTGGTTCTGGTGGCGGTGTACGTGGCTCATCGGCTCATCGAACAGCTGTTCACAGGGATGAAGGCGGAGAACCGGCGAATCGACACCCTGCGCGCGGTGGTGAAATTTGCCGTGCAGGCGGCGGGCGCGGTGCTGATCCTATTCATCATCTTTGGCCTGCCCACGCAGACGACCACCGTTCTTGGCCTGGCCGGCGCAGGGCTCACGGTGGCCATGAAGGATTTCATCGTCGCGTTTTTCGGCTGGTTCGTGCTGATGGGAAACAACGGGGTTCGGGTCGGCGATTGGGTGGAGATCAACGGTGTTGGCGGAGAAGTGGTCGAGGTCGGATTGCTGAAGACGGTGCTGCTCGAAACGGGCAGTTGGAACGACGCGGGACATCCCACCGGTCGCCGCGTTTCCTTTGTGAACACCTTCGCCATCGAAGGACACTTCTTCAACTTCACCACCTCAGGCCAATGGATGTGGGACGAACTGCAAGTGCTGATTCCTGCGGGGCAGGACCCGTACCCGGTGATCGACGGAATTCAAAAAATCGTGGACAAGGAAACGGCGGCGAATGCCGGCAAAGCGGAAGCCGAGTGGCAGCAGGCAACCGCAAAATATCGCGTACAGACTCTATCGGCGAGGCCCGGGATCAACGTGGTTCCCACGGGCTCTGGCATCGAAGTCCACATTCGCTACATCACGCGGGCGTACGAACGGCACGAGACCCGCAAGCGCGTTTATGAGGCAGTGGTGGAACTGATGCATGGGAAGCGGGAGACGGTGAAGGCGTAGTGCTTCTAGCTTCTAGCTTCTAGCTTCTAGCTTCTGGCTTCTGGCTCTTGGCTCTTAGTCGACAACCTGAGCGGCAAGCGAAAGATTGAGTACAAACTGCAGAGAAGTTCATCTTTCCCGTACGATCCAGAATCCAACGATTCGATGACCAGCAAAGAGGAACTCGGCACGCTCATCGTCACCGGGGCGAGCCGTGGGATTGGTGCGGCGGTGGCCCGGCTCGCTGGGAAGCGCGGATACGCCGTTGCCGTCAACTTCTTCACCGGTGAGGCCGAGGCGAAACAGGTGGTCGATGAGATTGTGGCGGGCGGCGGGCGAGCGGTCGGAATTCGGGCCGACGTCGCACAGGAAGAAGATATCGTGCGCATGTTTACGACGGCGGAGCGCGATTTGGGCCCGATCAAAGCGCTGGTCAACAACGCAGGCGTGACCGGAGGATTCGCGCGGGTGGAGGAAGTTTCGCGCGCGGCGATTGATAAGGTCTTCGCGGTAAACGTCGCGGGTGCGATGTTGTGCGCGCGCGAGGCGGTGCGTCGCATCTCGACGCGGCGGGGAGGAACTGGCGGTGCGATCGTAAATATCTCTTCCCGAGCGGCGCACACGGGAGCGCCAGGGGAATGGGTCCACTACGCGGCGTCGAAGGGCGCGATTGACAGCTTCACCATCGGGCTGGCGCGGGAAGTCGCCACGGAAGGGATCCGGGTCAACGCCGTCGCTCCCGGTCTGGTCGAGACCGGGCTGCACGCGGCCAACGGCGAGCCCAAGCGATTGGAGCGGCTTATGGGAACGATTCCGATGCGAAGGGCGGGCCTGCCGCACGAAGTGGCGGAGGGAGTGCTTTGGCTGCTCTCTCCTGCCGCGTCTTACATCACTGGGGCGATTCTGGAGATCGGCGGCGGGCGGTGATCGCGTAGACCAGACCAAATTGTCATCCCCGAGCCAAGCGAGGGATCTAGGTTCCTTGCCTGCACCAACAACTGTCGGGTTGCCGCGAACACCCAGATCCCTCGCTGCGCTCGGGATGACAGATCGCGTGGGGCACACCAACTCTGGCCATTGGTCGTTATGTGTTTCCTTTGATCTCTAGATCCTTCCTCAGGTATCCCTTGATTTTCTCTGGCAGGCGTGAAGTGTGCAGGATGTCGCGCAGTTGCGGAGGCGACAGGCGGCGGGCGAATTCCAGCGCGTGGGCCAGCGGCGCGTGCGGGTTGCGCAACACGGCGACACGAACGTCGGGACGCAGCGACCATTTCGCGTGATGGCAGACCGCACCGACGAAGGCGGGAGTGGCTCCGGGGCGTTGCAATGCTTTGACAATGGCGGCCTCGCCGAGGCGGGAATTCTCGAGCGCCGTTTGCCAGACGCGCGACTCTGTGTCGAGCAAAAGCGCTGCCGCCACGCTCCCGGAGCAACGTCGCGCAAGCGAGATGCGTTCCCCGAGGCTGACGGAGGCGAGGCGGGAAACGAGCATGTCATCGGCAATGTGCTTCAGGTCCGCAGGGGCGGCGGGGAGGAGCGCGAAATGCATCAGGTCGAAGGTATAGAACTCGCGGATCAGGCGCAGGACGAGACGACGCGGCGTGTTGGGATGGGCGGCGAGGGCCAGGCGCACTTTCCGCGACTTGGTCACAACGGAGTTTGTGTTGATTTGTGCGATCTCTTCGGCGCCCAAGTCACGGTTTTTCAGTTGGGCGAGAATGAGGTCTTCGGTGAGAGCGGGATCCGCCATGGCGTGTAACGTCGACGGAGCAGATGCGTCCGACGAGTCGAGCGCGGGTTCTGTTTCTGGCAAATTCATGCGGTGTCTAGCGAAGGGCGGAAACGCTACTCGCAGCGGCTCTCCGCGCCATGCGCAGAGCGCCCTCCACCGGTTCGACGACCTGAGGATTGATCTCCACGCGCGGGTCCAGCCGGCGCAGTTCATTGTAAAAAACCTGGCCCACGAGTGGAGCGTGACGAAAGACGCCCCCCGTCATGGCCACCGGGACGGGCGCCTCGTCAGAACCACCGAACAAGCGGCGGGCTACAAGGGCGGCGATCTGGGCCAGTTCCCTGCCCCCCCGGGTGAGAACTTCGACAGCGAGATCATCCTGGCTGCTGGCTACGGTCGGGAAGAGCGCGGCAAAGTCGGGAGGCGGAATCGAATTGGCGGCGCGCGCCAGGTCGGCGAGCGTGGTGACTCCCCAGGCTTTGCCGAGGGCTGCGGCAAAGGGCGAGTAAAGCTCTAGAATTCCGTCATTTGCGGCGGCGGCCCCAGAGGCGTCAGCGGCGCGGAGTACAGCGTTCACGGCGGTGCGACCGATCCAGTGCGCCGAGCCTTCGTCGCCGATGGCGAAGCCCCAGCCTCCGGCCCGCGCCGTGTTTCCCGACGGTCGCGGCCATAGGCGATCGAACCCGTGCCGGCGATGACAACGACGCCAGGACCGGTGTCAAACGCCGCTTCGAGGGCAATCTGCATGTCGCCCACGACTTCAATAGGAATGGGAAGAATCTCGGCCAATGCTCGACGCACGATCGCAGCCAATTCCGGCCGAGCCGCTCCCGAACCGCCAACACATGTATGCGCGACCTGCGGGGGCGTGATGCCGGCGGCGGCGCAGGCTTGGCGCACCGATTGGTGGAGCGACTCGCGCGCTTGCACCTCGCCGACTCGGACAATGTTGCTGGGACCTGCGGTCGCACTCGCCAGGAGTTTAGATTCATCTCCTACGGCGCTGGTAGTCTTGGTGCCGCCGCCGTCGATTCCAAGATAGTAGGGCACCAGGAAAGTTCTAACACAGGAGCGGGGCTCAGTTCTCAGTGTCAGTGCTCACGTGCCGGTTCTCAGCAGACGTTTGTGGGTTAACGCGGCGAGGTCTACACAGTCTCACTCACGCTGAACAGAGATTGCCTCCATAATTGGGTCTCCGGCGCGGAGTTTCGAAACCGTGAAGAAAGAATGAACGCCGGAGGGTTGTTAGCTCCGGCGAAAGCAGATCCCTCGTTCTGGCCGGAATGACAAAGATTACTCCTGACTTTTTGCCGCACTGACTTGGCATGGGCCTGAACAGAATCGATTTCGCCATCATCGGACTCTACCTGGCAGGCATCACCCTCTTTGGGTTGCGCTTCCGCAAAAGGCACAGAACGCTGCGCGACTATTTCCTGGCCGGTCGCGATATCCCCTGGTGGGCGATCGCGCTCTCGATTGTCGCGGCTGAAACCAGCACGCTGACCATCATCAGCGTTCCAGGGCTGGCCTATGACACGAACTTCACGTTTCTCCAGGTCGTGATGGGGTACGTGGTGGGGCGAGTGGTTATCAGTTTTCTGTTGTTGCCGCACTACTTCCGCGGCGATCTCTTCACGGCTTACGAATTGATTGAACG
Organism: uncultured Acidobacteriaceae bacterium; assembly: GCA_963719615.1. Lineage (GTDB taxonomy): Bacteria > Acidobacteriota > Terriglobia > Terriglobales > Acidobacteriaceae > Sulfotelmatobacter. The sequence continues at coordinate 67,559 of CAVRCR010000068.1, forward strand.
GCGCTTCGGGCGCGGGCTGCGGTCTCTGACTGCGGGATTGTTTCTGCTCACGCGGGCCGCGGCGGAGGGCGTGCGCGTCTATGCGGTTTCAATCGTTGTGTCGATTGCGCTAGGGACCGGCGAAGTGGCATCGATTGCGATCATCACCGCATTGACGCTGATCTATACGTTCGAAGGTGGGCTGGCGGCGGTGATCTGGACCGACGTAGTGCAGACCGCGATCTACGTGGGCGGGACGCTGGTGGGACTGGTTACGCTTCTGCATCTTGTTCCGGGAGGGTGGACGGCCATTCATGGCGCGGCGGCCAATGCCGGCAAACTACAGGTGTTCGATTTCCGCGGAAGCATCTGGATTCCGTATACGTTCTGGGCGGGCGTGATCGGCGGGGCATTCTTTACGGTGGCCAGTCACGGCACCGATCAACTCATCGTGCAGCGGCTGCTGGCGGCTCGTGGGCGGAAACAGTCCGCAACGGCCCTGGTTTCCAGCGGAGTAGCAGTTCTATTTCAGTTTGCGCTGTTCCTGATGATGGGCATCTTGTTATGGGCCTACTATCGGGCACCCTCGACGCAATTTGGAAGGCCGGACCGCATTTATCCGACATTCATTGTGACGCGTATGCCGCATGGCATTTCGGGACTGCTGATTGCGGCGATCCTGGCGGCGGCGATGTCGAACTTGAGCGCAGCGCTGAATTCGCTTTCGTCCAGCGCAATCATGGATTTCTATGCCCGGCTGCGACCGCAGGCTGACGAAACGACCAAGATGCGGCTCTCGCGGCTAGCTACGCTGGCCTGGGCGCTGGTGCTGTTTGGACTGGCGGTGATCGCGCTGCACAAGGTTGGGCGTGTGGTCGAAGTAGGGCTGCAGATCGCATCCGTCGCGTATGGGGCATTATTGGGCGTGTTTCTGCTTGGCGTGCTGACCCGGCGGGCTAATCAGCGCGGGGCAATGGTTGGAATGCTGTTCGGATTCGGAGTTGAACTATACTTATGGCTCGGGACCCGCGTGCCGTGGACGTGGTGGGTGATGATCGGGACCGCGCTCACGTTTGGGGTAGGTCTGATGACTAGTAGCATTCTGGGCAGCAGCCGTGAGGCTTAGGTTCTGGAATCGTCCGTGAAACAAAGAGAACCTTGGGCCACTTTTTGCTTGTTGTCTATCAAGTGGGGTGTCTCTATGAATAACACTTTTCGGCTTCTCGGAGTGTTGCTGCTCTCTGTGTCGGTGGCGTTCTGCCAGGCATCGCTAGAAACGACGGAGCGGCAACATCAGACTTTTCAGACGAACCTAGCCAGCGGCGCAAATCTTCGTTTGCACCTCCACGATGGAGACTTCCGCGTTGTAGGTACCGATGCGGAGAAGATTTCTATTCACGTCGAAGGCAAGAACGTGGAACAGGCGAAGAAGGTCAAGATTCAGGTGACGCGCTCGCACGGAGCCGTGGATCTGAGGCTCTCGCACGTGCCAAAGAACGAACTGCAAGTTACGATCGAAATCCCCAGGTCCACAAACCTGTTCGCGCGGATGCGAGGTGGGGATTTCTCCGTGGAGGGAGTGGAGGGAGACAAGGATCTTGAGTTGACCGGGGGCGATTTGACCATTCAGGTAAGAAGTCCGCAAGAGTACGCCCACGTTGATGTTTCCGTGAGGTTCGGTGACGTTAGCGGCACGCAGTTCGGCCAACCGAAGGGCTGGCTGGGGAATTCGGTCCGCAAAGAGGGCAACGGCAAATACCGGCTGCACGCGCATGTCATGGCCGGTGATCTGGTACTGAAATCGTGACCGTTCTGCGGCTCTTCGGCGAGGACTCCGGCCATCGGCCCTGAAGCCGCCACGCTTCCACGGCGGCGCAGGCGTTCATCGGTCCCCCGGGAACCTGCTCGCTTGCGGGTTCCCTCCGGTTGGAGTCTCTGCGTTCCATGGTTCTCATCTCCTTGAAGTTCTCTCCAATCGCGGTCTCCGCTATACTCCCAACTCCGGGGCATGAACGACGATTCCAAGCAAGCCGCAAGCACACGTCCCGAGCTCTCCCGCGACCTGGGGGTGAGCCATGCTTCGGCCGTCGTCGTGGGGACGATCATCGGGAGCGGGATTTTTCTGGTGCCTGCGGAGATGATGCAGGCGGTGGGATCGGCTCGGCTCGTGTATCTGGCGTGGATTGTGGGCGGGCTGCTTTCGTTTTTCGGCGCGCTCACTTATGCGGAACTGGGGGCGATGAAGCCGCAGGCGGGCGGAGAATATGTATACGTCCGCGACGGATATGGGCCCCTGGCCGGGTTTCTCTATGGCTGGACGTGGTTCGTGATCGCGAAGCCGGCGTCCGTGGCGACCGTGGTCACCGGGCTCGTACGAATTCTAGGAACGTTCCCCGTCTTCTCCTTCTTCTCTGCAAACCTGATCTCCACGCCCATTGCCGTCACCTGGGGACAGATCGTCGCGATCGCCGCGGCCATTCTGATCTCGTTTCTGAATTATCTGGGGATCAAGAAGGCGGGTGAGTTCCAGCTTGTGTTTACGCTGCTGAAAGTCGCCATCATTCTAGGGATTGTTTTCGTCTGCTTCAGCGGGGCCGGCAATGTCGCCGGGCGGGGATGGAGCAACTTTGCGGGGAGCTTCGCGGGCGCAAAGGGCGGCATCGCGGGCTTCATGGCAGCGCTGGTGGCAGCGCTGTGGGCTTATGACGGATGGAATGATCTGAACATGGTTGCCGGAGAAGTGAAGCGTCCGGAGCGGAACATTCCGATTGCTCTGATCGCGGGCGTGGCCACAGTGGGCGCACTTTACATGCTGGTGAATGCGGGCGTGCAGTTCCTGCTGCCGGCGAGCGCGATTGCGGCTTCACCGCGTCCGGCGTCAGATGCGGTGGCGTTTGTCATGGGACACATGGGCGCCGGCATCGTCTCGGCGGGCATGGCGCTGTCGATGCTGGTCACGCTCAACGGCACGATCATGAGCGGGGCGCGCGTGCCCTTTGCGATGGCGCGCGATGGATATTTCTTTCGGGCGCTGGCCGATGTACATCCGCGGTTTCACACGCCGTCGGTAGCGATCGCGGTGCAAGCCGTGCTGTCGATTTTACTGCTGTTGCTGGGGGCGAATTTCCGGCAGCTTTTTTCCTTGGCAATCTTCGCGGAATGGTTGTTCTACATGATCGCGGGGAGCACAGTTTTTGTCTTTCGCCGTCGCGAACCGCAGACCGCGCGGCCTTACCGCATGTGGGGATATCCCCTGGTCCCGGCGTTGTTCGTGACGATGGCGGCGGCGCTGTTGGGCTACACGTTTAAGAATGACTGGCCCAACTCTGGATATGGCGTGTTGGTCATTCTGGCGGGGATTCCGGTGTTTCGATATTTCTCGCGACTGCGGGCAATTAACCGCCCGCAGGGGGAATCCTGAGGAACCCTCGTTTTCCACCTGTCTTTTTGGGGTTTTGTTCCTGTATTGTGGGAATCCCGCCGCAGCAGAACAGCCAAACTGCCGGTCCCACGCCCGTTCTGGGCCATTTTCTCAAAAGGACATATCCCCAGTTACTTAAGGTCAAGAGCCGTGGACACGTTTACCCCCTGTCCTAACTCCCGTATTTTGAAGACTCCAAGCTCCCGGCGCACTCCCCAGCTGGGTCCCAATGGAGTGAATTTGGCATGGCGACACCTTACCGCGGATTTCAATTAGGACTACTGCCCGAACGCAAGATCAACAAGCGGGCTCTGGCCACCAGCTACGGTTTGGTGACGCTGGCGGTGCTGCTGCTTATCAATCTGAGTTTGCTGCTGCCGGAAAAACTGCAACTGACGCAATATCACGTGACGGAATTGATTCCGATGCCGTCATTGCGGCCGGAACCGGCTCCGATCAAGCCCAAGCCGGAAGTCAGGGCGAAACTGCTCCCGGCGGTGAAACTGCCGGTGTTCGAGCAGCCCAAGCTGGTGGTGCCGCGCGAAGTGCGGCGCCAAGCTCCGCAGCCGGTAGAGGCGCCGAAAGTTGTGGTGAACCAGTTCGTTGCGCCGCAAATCAAGGTCGCGGGCGGGGCGCGCCCGCAACTGGTGCATACCGGAAACTTTGGCGGAAGCTCGCAGACGCCAACCGTTAATGCTCCGGTAGAGAAAGTGCAGACTGGCGGATTCGGCGATCCGAATGGACTGCCGGGCACGGGCAAGCAGGGCGCGAAGTTGTACACCGCGTCACTGGGCTCGTTTGACATGCCGGCAGGTGCAGGACAGGGCAACGGATCGGGCGGAGCCAAGGGCATCAAGGGAACCGTCGCCAGCGCTGACTTCGGTAGCGGCATCGCGACCGGAGGCAAGGGAGACGGGCGCAGCAACGGCAAGAGCGTTGCCACCGGCGGATTTGGATCGGAGCAGGTGGTGCATCAGGGCCCCAAGATTGCGCAGGCGGATTCCAACGCGCCGACCACTCCGGTGGAGATCACGTTTAAACCAAATCCGGTCTATACCGACGAAGCGCGCAGCTTGAAGCTCGAGGGCGAAGTGCTGCTCGAGGTGAACTTCTCAGCCACAGGCACGTTGCACGTGAATCGTGTCGTGAAGGGGCTGGGTCACGGGTTGGATGAGGCCGCCATGGCTGCGGCCAACAAGATGCGGTTCAAGCCGGCACTGCGTAGCGGGCAGCCGGTGGATTCGACGGCGATCGTTCATGTCGTGTTCCAGATGGCGTACTGAAGATTTCGGCGAAGTTGCTCTGGCGGTTTTGGTTTCGAGATTGAAATCGGGTTACAGAAACTTGGAGAAAAGAGTCATGCGTACTTGGAATTGCATTTTTGCAGCGGCATTGCTGGCGTCGATGAGCGCTGGCGCACAGCAGGCGGCGCAGTCACAGCCGGCTACGCCCGACGCGGCGCAGGCGGCACAATCGTCTCAGGCGGCGGATCCCGCGACGGCGCAAGCCCAGCCCGCGCCAGCGCCAGCTTCGCAATCGGCTCCGGCCGCGCAGGCAACGCCAGCGGCTCCGGCGACCGTTGCGGCTCCTACCACCATGGACCAGGTCGTGACGCTGTTCATTGAGCGCGAGCACGGCTTGATCAAGGCGCTGTCCAATCGCACGCCCGTGGTTGAGACCTACCTGCAGAATCTGACCAGCGATCCGCAGCTTGGACCCGTGCCCAGCGAGGATCACTACTTCCTCGGCCGCATGGATATGGGCGAAACCGTCGACCGCAAGGATTACCTGAAGGATGACGACAAGGGCGGCATGCAAGCCCGACTTCTCGGGGGCCTGCAGAAGCTCTACAAGGTGCAGTATCAACCGCTGGGCTTTTCCTGGATGGTGTACGCGGACCGCACCGACTTCGACCGCGAGCATTACGAATTTCACTACGTGCGCCGCGAATTTCTGGGCGACGTGCGCTGCCTGGTGTTCGACGTAACGCCGAAGAAGGGATCCGGCCGTGGCCGCTTCCTGGGACGCGTCTGGGTAGAAGACCAGGGCCACAACATCGTGCGCCTGAACGGAACCTACTATCCGGCGCCGCGCAATTCCTATTTCTTTCACATGGACAGCTGGCGGTTGAACCTGATCCCAGGCTACTGGGTGCCGGCCTTCATCTATAGCGAGGAAGGTGACTTCAGCGCTGGGGTGAAGAATAAAGTTGCCTTCAAGGCACAGACCCGCATCTGGGGTTATGACCTGAAGAAGGGCGGCAAGGACGACGAGTTGACCCAGATCCGCGTGGACAGCGTGAAAGATGAGAGCGCGGCCGCGCAGGATGCTTCTCCCCTGCAGGCGGAGCGGGTTTGGCAGCAGCAGGCGGAAGACAATGTCATCGAGCGCCTGACTTATGCCGGACTGCTGGCGCCTGAGGGCGATGTCGACCACATTCTCCAGACGGTGGTCAACAACCTGGAAGTCACCAACAACATTGATCTGCCGCGGCCGGTGCGCACGCGGGTGCTGCTGACGGCGCCACTGGAAACCTTTAGCGTGGGCAACACCATCGTGATCAGCCGCGGTTTGGTGGACGTGCTGCCGGACGAGGCCAGCCTGGCCGCAGTCCTCTCGCATGAACTGGCGCACATCGTGCTCGGTCACAACCTGGGCTCGAAGTACGCGTTCAACGACCGGATGCTGTTCTCCGACGACTCGACGTATCAGAACCTGGGCTTCAAGCACATCCCGGAAGAAGAAACAGCGGCGGACAAGAAAGCGGTCGACTTGTTGAAGAACTCGCCGTACGCACAGAAGCTCGATAACGTTGGACTGTTCCTGAAGGCTCTGCAACAGCGTGCTCCGCAACTGGGAGCGCTGCTCACGACTCACCTGGGCAATCCTCTGGCCGAGGGCGCTACGGTCACGCGCCTGTCGGCGCTGGCCACGCAAGGCCCAGCGCTCGACAACAACAAACTGGATCAGATCGCGGCGCTGCCTCTGGGCGGACGCGTGAAGATCAATCCCTGGGACGACCGGGCGGAAATGGTGAAGACGGCTCCGGTCGCCATCACCTCGGCGCGCGACAAGATGCCGTTTGAAGTGACGCCGTTCTTCCCGCGGTTGGCGCGGTATGGCACAGGCACCGCCCCTGCGACGGCTCCGACCACCGCTGCCGCCAACTCGGGCTCGGGCAACTAGCGCTCAAGCGCGAGTCAGGCCAAAGAGCTCTACTCCAAGTTGAAAGAAGACGAGGGCCGGGATCCGGAATATCCTTCCGGGATACCCGGCCTTCGTTCTTTTGGCGCCTCGAATCCGGTCGGGAGCGCTCTGCTAAGCGGTGATTGGAACCGCGGTTTGCAGCAATTCTCTGCGGATTGTCTCGTGATCCGGCCGAAATCAGCCGCAAGCACCTTCCCCAATCGGACCTCTCAACCCCCCAAGTGCGAGAAAATACTTGACTTTCGCTGAGTTCAGCCTATATCAGGGACCTCATCTCGCAGCCTGGCACCGTCTCGCTTCTTCGCTAGGCAAGCGTCTTTGACAAATTCAGCTGGAGGTCTTTCCATGAAACGAGTCGGGTCAGTGTTGTTGGTCTTGACTTGCGTGGCTGTCATTGGGCTCCCTGTTTTTGCGCAGCAGAATTCCTCTCCCACAAACAACCCCCTCATCCAACTGCTTCAATCAAAAGGCATCCTTTCTAGCGAGGAAGCCGCAACGGTCATGCAAGCGTCCTCGCCCGACGAAGCGAATCGGCGCCTGGCGCAATTGCTCGTCTTCAAAGGACTGATCAGCGAACAGGAGTACCAAGCCACCGTCGACAACTCAGCCACTGCGACCCAACCAAGCTCACCGTCAGCATTCGGGCAGTTCGTGAGAGCTGTTTACCACCCGGCCCCCTCGCCGAACGCAGTCGTGGCAGAACAGACTACAGCCGCTCCGAAGCCCGCGGAACCGGCCGGGATCCCGGCCGTTGCGCCGCTACGCGTGCTACCGATCGATCTTCCCAAACAAGCCGGGATGATTCCCGACATCAAGTTAGGCAGTGGAGCCAACATGAAGATCTACGGTTTCTTCAAGGCTACCGCTATTTCCGACACTGCCTCCGCCGGCGGTGCCACCTTTGGCAGCCAGGACTGGCCGCTCCCACTTCTGGTCGGAGGGGACACCGGACCCACAGCCGATCCGCAATTCCACGTCAAGGCGCGCAGCTTCCGGATCGGCAGCCAATTCGAATGGGTTCCGAAGAACTCGAACGTCACATTGACGGGCAGGGTCGAAGGCGATTTCGAAGGCGATTACACCGATGTCAGCAACCGCAATATTAGCGGCTATCGTTCCAGCCAGTTCAGCGTCAGGCTGGCGTATGTACGACTTGATACCAAGCTCGGTGGCACATTGCCCTGGTTCGCCGAGTTCGGGCAAGACTGGAACCTCGTTTCCACGACTCTTCCCAGCCTCTTTGAAACCACCGGGCTGGGTATCGGCATGGGCACTCTATGGGAGCGCAGCCCGATGTTCAAAACCGGACTGCAATTCCACTCCGGCGACTTCAAGGTACAACCGGAATTTGCCATGGTCATGCCGATAGCTGGCAACTCCACGCTCACGACCGATCAGCGCCTGCGCTTTGGAGACCGCGCTGGCGCGGAGTCCAACCAACCCGGAGTCGAGGCACGGGTGGTGTTCCAGTTCCCGCTCTCTCACAATTGGAAGGGCGTGGCTCCTGCCCAAATCATATTTAGCGGCCACCATGCCCGCATGGCTGAAGTCATCCCTCATGCAGCACAACTCGCAACCAGCTTCACTTGTGAGACTACCCCTTGCACGATTCCCACCCCGCTGGAAAGTCTCACCGCTCCGAACGTTGGGTTCACCACCCTAACCGCGATATCCGGCGCTTCGAACTGCACGGAAGTATCCGGAACGTGCAATCTGGAGCAGTTGTTCCCCAAAGGGGCGCGAGCTGAGTACCCTCAGAATGTCTATACCGCTGAGGTACAACTGCCCACTCCATGGCTAACCTTCGACGCGAAGTTCTACCGCGGAGACAACCTGCGGTTCTTCTTCGCCGGCCAACTCAACGACGTTTACTCCAATTTGCACGGCTTGACCGAGGCCGGAAGCGGCGTTTCCTTCGCCGGTCGAGCGATCTTGTTCGGTTGCGCCGGCGGAGTAGCGGGTGGTACGACCAGCGCGCCGACTCTGGCTTGCCCGGGTACACCCGTTTCCCCCGCCAATCTCCAGCCCATCGGCGGATCTGGCGGATTCGCGGAGTTGAGCTTCCCGCTATCCCGGATCTTCCACGCGAATCCAGAGGGCCGTAATACCGGTTGGGTCCTGCACACCACCTATTCCACCGATCGTGCCAACTACGCCGACTCCCAGCACGGCAACCACCTGGGCCGCACCGACTTGGACACGGCTTCCCTCACCTACAGACTGAACAGCTGGGTCACTTTTGTCCATGAAGTCAGTTACATCGTTACTCGCACCGCCAACAATCACGAGCCCACGGGAATCACATTCGATTACCTGCCATTCGCGGGTGCCCCGACCAGGCAGGCACACAACTGGCGTAACGAATTTGGGCCGGTATTTACGTTCTAACTCGTTGCATGAGTTGAAACACGCTGTTCGGGTCACCGGTTCCGTCGGAGGTTTTGTCGTGCCTCCGACGGGACCGCTTAACAAGAAAGTTGGTCACCGCGCCTCGCTTCGCATCGCGCGGGGACGGACGCGAGCTGATGTGCAGAATCGAGCAAAGATGGGATTGTCGCCGCTTGAAAAATGGGTGTAGCATACGCGGCGAGCTAACTAAGATCGTGGGACATCATTTATCCCCACCGTTCTAAGAACTGGAGCCGGCTCCATGAACACACTTCCGATTTTGCTAGGCGCGCTGTGTGTCTATGCTCTGGCATACCGCTACTACAGCGCATACATTGCGGCAAAGGCGTTGTCGCTTGACGACCGCCGTACCACACCCGGGCACCTCTATGCGGACGGGCACAACTATGTTGCCTCTCCCCGGTGGGTGCTGTTCGGACACCACTTTGCCGCCATTGCCGGCGCAGGCCCCTTGGTGGGACCGACGCTGGCGGCTCAGTTCGGATTCGCCCCCGGCTTTCTTTGGATCCTAGTCGGAGCCGTGCTGGCGGGTTGTGTACAAGACTTTATGGTATTGGTCGCGTCAGTGCGCCATCGCGGACGCTCGCTGGCGGACATTGCGCGCACCGAGATCAGTCCTTTCGCAGGACTGGTGGCCATGATTGCGGTCCTGTTTATTCTTCTGGTCACGCTGGCGGGCCTCGGGATCGTGGTGGTCAACGCTCTGTCGAACAGCCCGTGGGGAGTGTTCACCATCGGAATGTCGATTCCCATCGCCCTCATCATGGGGCTCTGGATGTTCAAGAGCCACGCAGGAAAGATCACGGTTACTGGTCCCAGCATCTTCGGGGTCGTCATGCTGATCGGCGGCGTGATCGCCGGACATTGGGTAGCGCAGAGCGGCGCTGCCGGGGCACTGACCTTCACACCTCATGAGATCACCATCCTGATGGGGATTTACGGCCTGATTGCCTCGGTACTCCCGGTGTGGCTGCTGCTCGAACCGCGAGATTATCTTTCAACCTACGTCAAGCTGGGGACGATCGCCTTTCTGGTCGTCGGCGTGTTTATCGTGCATCCCAACATCAACTTCCCGAACTTCACGCAATTTGTGCACGGTGGCGGACCGATCATTAAAGGCAAGCTCTACCCGTTCCTGTTTGTGACGATCGCGTGCGGTGCCATATCCGGATTCCACTCCTTGGTTTCGTCCGGGACGACTCCGAAGATGCTGGACAAGGAATCGGACGCGCGCTTCATCGGCTACGGAGCCATGGTCTGTGAGTCGCTGGTCGGCGTGCTCGCCCTGGTTGCTGCCTGCTCCATGTTTCCCGGTGATTATTTCGCGATCAATACCACTCCTCAGGTCTTCGGCACATTGGGACTACACACCGTGAACCTCGACACCTTTTCACGTGAAGTCGGCGAAAAACTCGCCGGTCGCACCGGAGGTGCCGTTTCACTCGCGGTCGGCATGGCCCAGATCTTCCGCGGCCTCCCCGGCATGGATCGCTTGATGGGCTACTGGTATCACTACGCGATCATGTTTGAGGCGTTGTTTATCTTGACCACGGTCGACACGGGAACGCGCGTTGCCCGCTATGTCTTACAGGAACTGATGGGCAAGGTGTACAAGCCTTTTGGGAATACGGCGTGGCTTCCCGGCAATCTCTTTACCAGCTTTTTTGTCGTGCTGGCATGGGGATACTTGATCTACACCGGGAACATCTCCACCATCTGGCCATTGTTCGGCACTGGGAACCAGTTGCTGGCGACCATTGCGCTGGCAGTGGTCACTACATTTTTGATCAACATGGGAAAGACGAAGTACGCATGGATCCCGGGACTCCCCATGTGTTTTGTTGGCATTACGACCGTGACCGCAGGAGTGCTATCGATCAAGAACATCTTTTGGCCGCTGACGGCCAAGCCCGGCCAGGTGTTCACGGGGTATCTCGATTCGATATTGATGTCGATCTTCATTGTGGGAGTGGTGCTGGTGGTGTTCAACGCGGCGCTGCACTGGTATCGCGTACTGCACGGCGCTCCGGTTCCACAGGAGGCCTTCGGTCCGCCAGTGACTGCTGCGGGCGAGATCAAAATGGGCTGTTGCTGAAGCGAGGCACGTCGCAGAGCTAGCGATAGTCGCAGGCGAACGACAAGTGACCTCCGACGAACGATGATTCGTTTGTCCACATGTAGGTTGCGGTCATGCTCTGCCGATCTTCAACACGTTCCGCGGATTACCGATGCCAAGCCGGAACCCGGGAGATCCCTCCCGGACAGCAGCCTTCGTTCCGGGCGTTCGATCCCGTCGTCAGCGCTAAGACTCGGTTGTGAGTGTGATCGCCGCGCTTGCGACAGCTATCCCGCCCAACATGCACTGACAACCCTGAAAGTACTAATTCACGGGCTTCCCGGCGAGCTATAGTGGGTTTGCAAGTACCAGAGCCCAGCGTCCAGCCTTGGCTCCCTCGTCCCCTGGAATTTATGTAATTTCCTTCGATCTGCAGCGTACTGCTTTATGGACGCCAAGAGGAACATGGCGAAAGAACCGCAGCCCCGCGAGGGCGAAGCGACACAGATGGAGGAGCTCGGTTTGGAGAGCGTACTAGAGCGCGCCCGGGGCAACGATGCCGACGCCCTGGGGGAGATTTATCGCCGCTTCGTCCGGCGCGTATTCGGATTGTGTCGTTACATGCTGACCTCACGAGAGGGCGCAGAAGATGCCACCAGCGAAGTCTTTCTCAAGCTGCAGCGTTCCGTCGAGAGCTATGACGGCTCCATACCGTTCTCCAGGTGGTTGCTGCGGGTGGCGGGCAATCAATGTATTGACGCTATCCGGCGCCGGCAGCGTGGAATGAAGGTGTTTGCGCAGGTTGAGGACGGAGCCGCCGTCATCGACGCGGCCAGTTCGGAGCCGTCGCCGCTGGGTGCTGTCATCAGCGCGCAAGAGAGAGCGCAGGTGCGGGATACCATCGCACGCCTGCCGGAGAGGTTTCGCGTGCCGCTGGTCCTGCGTTATTACGGCGAGCTGAGTTATGACGAAATCGCGCAGGAGTTGGGCATGGAGAAGAACAACGTGGCGGTGCTGATATTTCGGGCTAAGCAGGAACTGCGCCGGAGACTGGCCCCGAGGAGCAAGTGACCATGGAATGTTATTCGGAACAGACCTGCGCCCTCGCTGTGGACGGCGAACTGCCGCCGGACGAGGCGCGGCGCCTGCGTGACCATATCGCCACGTGCCGGCGCTGCCGGGAACTGGTGGACGCTTTGCGCGCTGAGAACCGCGTTCTGAGCGAAAGTCTGAACGAGCTTCCCGACGAAGCTGCCAGCCCCGCCGGCTTTTTCCATGTGCATCGGTCTTGGGTGTGGGGCGACCTGGCGGTGCTGGCCGCGGTGCTCGCTCTAGGTTCGATCATTTCGATCTGGTTTGACGGCCTGAGTATTCCGGCAGTGCTGGAATGGTTCAATCCTTTCAGCTTAAGCGGCCGCACGAGACTCATCTTCCCCCTGATTGAACAGTTTGCAACTGGAGGTACTGCCATGCTAACGGACTATGCTGCGGTGGTAGGTTTTGTTTCTCTGCTGTTGTTGTTGGGTGGCGGCGCATTGCTGTTGGGACGAGGGCGCCTACGCCAGCCTGGCCTGCGCCTGCTGATCGTTCTGCTTGCGTTGTCGTTGCCCAGCTTTGCCCTGGAACGGCGTCATGGCGACTTCGTCACTGTGGTGGCGAACGAAACTGTAGACGACAGCCTTGTGGCGGCCGGCAACACCGTGCGGATCGAAGGCGTGATCAACGGAGACCTGCTGGCATTTGGCCGGACCGTGGAAGTACACGGCACCGTCAAGGGCGACCTGGTGAGTTTTGCCAAGAGAATTGTGGTCAGCGGAAGCGTGGAAGGCCGCATCTACGCGTTTTCGGAGTCGCTCGACGTGGACGGGCAATTGGGTCACAGCATCTACGGCTTTGCGCAGTCCTTGCGTGTGAATGACCGCGGCCACGTCGGTGACGGTATCATGGCTGCCGCCGGCGACGTCAGCCTCGAGGGCGTGGTGCAGCGCGGTGTGGACATCTTGACGAGTGGCAGTGCGGATATAAGCGGCAGTATCGGCCGCGACCTGAACATGTCCGGAGTTAACCTTACGCTGACGAACACGGCCCGGGTTGGTGGCAACCTGAGTGCTCGCGTGCGCCAAGTTGACCACGTGCACATCGCCGAGGGCGCGACCATTGCGGGCAAACGTGACATCCAGGTGCAGGTCAGGAAGAGCCGGTTCACGCGCCCCAGATTCTACTTCTACCAGGCTGTCTGGTTCGCTGCCGCCATGCTGGTGGGATGGCTGGGTCTGGTTCTGTTTCCCGGTTTCTTCCGGGCCACGACTCGGGCGGTGGGCTCAGGCTGGCTCAGCCTCGGGCTTGGGGTTGGGGTTCTGGCGGGTGTGCCGCTGGCCCTAGTCGCAGTAGCCGTCACCCTGATTGGTCTCCCAGTCTCGCTAATTGTGTTTGCGCTGTATCTGGCTGCGCTCTACCTGGCGAAGATTTGGGTTGGAGCCTTCCTGGGCTGGACACTTCTTAAGCCCTCGGGAGCCACGAAGGGCGATTGGATGCTGGGACTCCTGGTGGGCCTGTTGATCCTCACCGTCGTTGGATACATCCCCTATCTTGGTGGACTGGTCCGCTTGGGCGCGGTTTGCCTGGGTCTGGGAGCTTTTGCAGGGCAGCTTTATCGGGCATCACGGCCGGTACTGGCGGCGTGAAGTGCCGACGTCTTCCGTGCACAGTTCGGCAGTAGCAGGTCCTCAGGCTCCGCCGATCTTCGTTAGCTGTCTCAGACTGGCAATTCCCTTCTCCTGCATGGCGTGCAACATCTTCTGCCACACGCGGGCGGTGAGGAACGCGTCGGAAAGGGCGTGGTGCGCATCGTGGACGTCGACGCGGTAGAAGTTGGCGAGGGTGGACAGGTCCAGCTTTTCCAGTTGCACGTGCAGATCCTCGGAATACGGGCCATGGCGCAGGATCCAGTGATGGATGCGGGCCGTGTCGACGGCGGGTTCGTCAAGCTTGTGTCCGGTGCGGGCCATCTCCTTGCGCAGAATCTTCAGATCGATCTCCACAAAATGGCCGACCAGTACCGATCCTCGGATGAACTGGAAAAAGTCGGTCAGAGTATTTTCGAGTTTCTCACCGCCTTCGACGTCTTGTACGCGAAGTTTGTGCACCACGATGGTTTCCGCCGGAATTGAAACCTGGGGATTGACCACGCGATAGAACTGCTCGCCGAGCCGTATGCTCGGCCCCTGCATAACGATGGCACCGATCGAAAGCAGGCGGTTGGTGCGATGGTCGAGGGAAGTCAACTCGGTATCGAGGACCACGTAACGTAACGAATGGAGCGGGGTATCCGGAGACAGGCCGGACGGGTTCGTGCTCGGTCCAGATCGACGCAACCAGTTCGGCATTAACGTCCCAGCTGGGACCAGATTGCGGTCCGAAATTTTTCTTCGATCAGCGCTTGCGCCCGCGCCGTCGTACGAAACGATTCCTTCAGCAGATTCCTTTGCAGATTCGTAAGCGAGTCGGGAGCGACGTAGTTGCTCAGGGGCCGGCCGTCTCGTATCTGGCGAAGCTGGCACTCCAGCCGCAACAATGTAAGGAATTCGAAGGCCTCCTGAAGCTCGGCGAAGATCCCCGAGTCTGCGGTTGAGCCCGTCGCCAGCGCCGAGAGACGGTCCGCCGTGTTGGTTGCTTCGATTCCGGCGTCGAGGGCGAACATGCGCGCGGCGTTCACGGTGGGGCCGGTTCCGAAGAGTTTGAGATCGAGCTCATTTTTGTGCTCTCCGGTACGCTCCAGGACAAAGTTGCGGAAGAATCCCAGCGGCGGCTTGTGCGTGGTCGAAACGCAGGCCAATATTGACTTGAACAGACTGGCCTCCTTCAGCCACTCGCGCGTCTGGGTGGCAAGCGACTGGAACAGCGTGACGTCTCCGGTCACGGGACGCATATCGAAAAAGATGAGTGCATCCTCGGTACCGTGCAATTCTGCGCCGGTGATCCAGACTCTGAAGCAATCCAACCAGGCCTGCAATGGCTGCCGCCAGCGTGGATTGCTGGCCATGTAGTCGCCGGTACAGAGCGGATAGCCGCAGGTGGAAAGCGAATCCCGGGCAAAGGCCGCGAGTCTTGAGAAGTAGTCGCGGGCGGCCTCGTCGGCAGAGTCGGCATAGATCAGCGCGTTGTCCTGATCGGTCTTGAAGGTCTGCTCGCGGCGTCCTTCGCTGCCTAGCACAACCCAGCAGTACGGTACCGGGGCGGGACCGAGCTTGGCTTCCGCGAACTGCAGAATCTTGACGATCAGACGGTCGTTGACCTCGGCCACCACGCGGGTGACGTGGCTGGCCTTCGCACCCTCGCGCAGAAGTAGCGGCAGGAGTCCGCTGATGCGGGTCTGCGCGGCGGCAAGGTCCGGTACCGTGGTCTGCGTTTCCACGAACCGCACCACGTTTAGAGGAGACTTGCCCTGCAGCACCATCAGGTCATGCGCGGTGAGAACTCCGGCCGGAGTCCCCTGCTTGGCGACGAGCACATGGTGAATGTTGCGGCTCACCATGGCGAGCAAAGCCAGAAACAGCCTCTCGCTCGACTCCACCGAGATCACCGGCGTGCTCATGATGCTGGTGACGTTAAGTTCGAGCGGCAGTGCCCGCGCCACGACCTTTTGGGCGAAGTCGCGGTCGGTGACGATGCCGATAGCCGCGCCCGCCGCGTCGACCACGAACACGCACGTGGCCTTGGAACTGGCCAGCATCTGGGCGGCCTCACGGATGGTCGTGTTCTGCGGACACAGCAGTGGAGGAACGCCCGGAACATCGCTCACGGAAAGAGAATAGAGCAGGCGCTCGGTGTCGCCCATCAGGCCGGTCTGGGTGCGGAGCTCCTGCAGGCTGCGATCCATGTAGCGGGTTACCGAGGTGCGCAGCAGGTAGTTCGCCACTTCGGCGTTGGAAGAAATAAGCCGCTGGACCTGCTCGGCCGGGATGCGATAGCACAGAGTATCTTCAATGGCGGTGACGTCGAGGCGGGCGAGGTCCTTGCTCATCACCGAGAGCAGGCCAAAGATTTCGCCCTCGCTGCGCATGTCGAGCACCAGTTGCTTGCCCACCTGCGAGCGGAGAGTGAGCTTCACTCCGCCTTTGTGCACCACGTAAAGCGATTCTGAAGCCGGATGTCCGGCGTGCAGGATTACGGTGTCTTTGGGGAAGAACTCCAGCGTCATGTGGCCAGCGAGTCGCGAGAGATCGAGTATGGAAAGAAACTGGAACGGGGGAACGTTTTTGAGGAACGCAACCACCGAGTCAGTCACTACCGATTCCGAGGAAGACGCCACGGGCAGACCTCAGGGCACAGGACGGACCCACGATGTTAGGCGGGCACGGCGGCGAAAGTCAAAAGCGATGCGAGACATTGAGTGCCGAACGTAGAGGTGAGGGTCACCCTTCGCTCACTAGCGAGTGGATGGAGCTGCAGCGAAGCATTTTTGACGATATGACGATATGTGTTATACCTCCGAAGTCTCAACCCTACGCACACCCCCAAAAGGAGATCCGGCATGTCCTGCTGCCTCATCAAGCGATTTTTATGTTGCGCTCTACTCCTAGCACTCGACGCAGAGATCGCTCTCGCTCAGAACACCGAAGCGAAGGTTCCGCCGGTGATCGATGTTCACGTGCATGCTATGGACGGGAACTTTCCCGGCGTCGCGCCGATGTGTCCGAACACGTCGAAGTTCACAGCGTCTGATCCTAAGGAGAAGGAAGAGCCGTTCGGTTGGGTGAAAGAGCCATGCACTCCTGCACTCTATCCGTCGGCCCCAGGCGAGTACACGAAGGACGTTCTAGCCGAGATGGAGCGCCTCAACGTCACGGCGGTTGTCTTCGGCGATCCAAAAAGCGTGCAGAAATGGAAAGATGCCGCACCCGCCCGGATCATCCCCGGTACATCCTTCCAGAACGGGATGGCGCCCGGCCAGCGCGTGCCCCTCGAAGAGTTGCGAAAAGACTTCACCAACGGCGGCTTCAAGGTCATGGGCGAGATCGGTCTCCAATATGAGGGCATCTCACCCAGCGATCCCTCGGTCGATGCCTACTTCGCGCTCGCCGAGGAACTGGATATTCCCGTGGCAGTGCATATGGGCACCGGCGGCTCAGGGCGCGCGAACGTGACCATGCCAAAATTCCGCGGCTCCATGGGGAACCCGCTTCTGTTCGAGGAACTCCTGGCGCGCCACCCGAAATTGCGTGTTCAAGTGATGCATGCAGGCTACCCCATGATCGAAGAGATGCTCACGCTGCTGCAGGCGAACTCGCACGTCTACGTGGACGTTGCCGGACTGATCTGGAGCTATCCCATCAAGGAAGTCAATCGCTATATCGAGCGACTGGTAGACGGCGGATTCGAAGACCGCGTGATGTTCGGAACCGATCAACTGCTCTGGCCCAAGTTGATGGCCTATTCGATCAGCATCATCCAGAACGCTGATTACCTGACAACCCAACAGAAACGCGACATTCTGTATAACAACGCCGCGCGATTTCTAAGGATCGACACGACCCCGAGTAAGTAAGTGGTGAGTTGAAACCAGGTCATGGGAGTCAGATCCCAATAAGCGTTATGGGGGGCTTCACCAATCATCTCCAGCGGAATTGCCGCCTGTCACAATCCTCACCGCAAATCAGGGGTGACCTACATCACTGACACGATGTGCTCATACGCGCATCATAGCTGTGTCTCGAAGTCTCGTTCTCCCAAGAGTTGTTCTCGCCAGTTGAGACGCAGCCGCCCCTGGGGCGATGGAGACTCGATGGCCAGCCGAGCGTTAGCCCAAGATTCAATACCGGCATTTTTCGGCAGGTGCTCGCCGTGTTGGGCGAACTGTGGAAACGTCACAGAATTGATGTCTGGGTGTGCTCCGGGCTTCAACTCCGTGACCCCAGCCACGAAGGTGCGGCATCATGAACATCCCGGTTGCCGAACAGAAAAAGTGTTCTTCCATTCTCAGCGCCACGTCCGTTGACCAGAGCGGAGAGGTTGCCCGGACCAGGATCCCAAAGAAATCGCTCAATTTGTTGACATCGCTTTTCGTACTCATACTAACGGCCGGCTGCGGTGGCAACAGCAGCACACCAACACCGACACCAACTCCGACTCCGACACCAACACCAACACCAACTGCATCTAACGGGCACTTTCGCCGCTTGAAGTCGGTCACGGCAACACAGTCGCTTTCCACAGTCGCCCTCGACAACACCAGCGCCCCAACCTCCAGCATGACCTACGCTCGTTCTTGGGCAACTGCGACGTTGCTTGTAGACGGCCGGGTCCTGGTAGCTGGCGGCTCCGTTGACGCAATCGGAACCTACACTGCCGAAGTGTTTGACCCTGCGGCCGAGACATTTAGCTTACTGGAGTCCACAATGTCGTGGCGACGGAATGGTCATTGTGCGGTGACGCTTCCCGACAACCGAGTTCTCCTGATTGGGGGATGGGCGATGTTTTGGCTAGGGCCAGTGATGAACTGGGATTTGCCGCCCATTGTCGACGTTTTCGATCCGAGCACGAATACATTCAGCGCCCGTGTACTCAGCGGTCCGCTGCCCGATCAGGGCGACGGAGGTACTACCCAGTGTTTTCTCCTTTCCGGAAATCGCATCTTCATCAACGCTCTCAAAACCGGCCTCATGGTCCTAGACACGAATACCTGGCAGACGCGTGCTCTCCCGTGGAACACCGGTTCCAGGCCGGTTTATACCAGTGTGACCCAAACTCCGGATGGCAAAGTCTGGATCGTCGGTGGACGAAACCCCGCGAACTACATGTCGACGGCAGACATAGTGCGGTTTGATCCCGAAAACAGAGAGCCTCTCGATTGTGGGACAGTTGCTTGAGGAGTCGGTGATGACGCGAACAGTGAATTTTGCGCGACTGATCTTTATCGCGTCGCTCGGTATCGTTCTATGCGGTTGTGGCGGCGGTGGCATCCACTGCGTTGCGCCAACACAATCGATGGCCGGCGACTCCATGGCCGGCGTGTACCAGCACATCCTCAGCTACGGCCAGAGCCTCAGTCTTGGCGCGCGTGCCGTGAATCGATGGCCCACCGATCTCACCATCCCGCCGGAGCAAGACGTTGGCCTGATGTTCGCAAGCGGTGTGATTCCGCGCGGTGCCATGAATGCGCTGGTCCCGTTCGCCGACAGCACAGCGCCTGTCACATTGAGCGCTTGGAACATTGACGTGCCAGGGGTCACACCACTATATGGTGCGCTCTTCGAACTGAGAGGACTTCCCGGCGCGAGAATTGGGTCGGCCGCTGGCCGCGGCGCCACACCCATCGCTGGACTCTCCAAAGGTACCGCACCGTATGCGCGGCTCATCTCGCAGGTCGCGGCCGGGCGCGCTCTTTCAGCCGGTCACTACATCGTACCCGCCATCATCTGGATGCAGGGTGAATCGGACGCCGGGAATCCAAACTATGCAGCACAACTACAGCAGCTATTCGCTAACCTTGATGCGGATGTGCGCCAGACCGCGGGTCAAGCTGCGACCGTCCAGTTTTTCATCTGTCTCACAGCGGTGCGCGACATTGCGGCGGCGCAACGGCAGGTCGCTGCTGCCATGCCCAACGTGCACATTGCGTGCGATGGAGCAACGCTTCCGAAGTCGGACGGAACGCATCTGACAGCGCAAGGATCTCTGGAGGCTGGGTGTGCGCTCGGCGCCCAAATGCGGATTACGATTCCTGCGAACGAATGGAATCCATAAGAAAAAACGAAGCAATTCTACGGTCTTCTCTCTGACTGCTTCGTCGGAGGGCTTTCTACTTCACCCACTGAAATGGACCGACGTGTCAGTGGAGTAACTTCGTGGCCGCTTTCTCAGACTCACGAACGTACTCAGTGCCTGATCGCGAAACATTCCCCTAACATCCATTGACGGAGTTCTGATCTCGACAGTTACATTGCGAAAGGCCTGGCCTGGGTGATTCGGTCGGAGTTGGAAGATGCAACCGCAGGAAAACAGACGAACGGCGATAGAAAGGGGCGAGCCTGAACCATCACCGTTCACCTGCTCGAGTTCGTGGCGTGGACAGATTGTGTATCTCGCCGGCTCTCCGGCACCATAGCTCGAAAGTGCCATTCCCTCCCACCGGCTGTCACGACCGCGGCCCGACCGGGAGTTCACCCACAAGCAAAATGGCACAGGATCACTCGCACCCACTCCCGAAAAAGGGACTGGTTGAAGCTACGCCTCATTTTGCTCCCGACCGGTTCCCCTACACGGTGGCTGGAAGCAGTGCGCACGAGGCCGGAGATGGCCTTGCCCCGCGTTGATCTGTGATCCGGATCGCCTAAGCGGCGGGTTAGATTCTGGGAATGACTTAGGAGGCTTTCTCAATTTCGCAGACGGTCGCTGCGTGCACCAGGAGTCTATTGCGCAGGTCTTGGAGGTGTTCGTGTAAGAGGAGCCTCAGCTGCGCTACCAACACCACGCACTGAGCATCGTCCTTACACACAAGCAGCTGCTCACACAAGTCCCGGATTTGTGTGTCGTTTGCCACAAGCCCCCGAACCTCGCCAATCTACAGTGTGGTCCTCCTATCGAGCCTGCAAAATACAGGGAAACATGTATCTGTAATTTTGACCTACGGTCACAAGCGAACCGTTGTCAGCTGTCAACCCTAACTTCAACTTTGCTTCAATATCTTCAGACGATCGCCCTTTGTGGTCGACGTTTTCGAGGCCTTGCTCTCCGCCGAACTTCTAGATCTATCTGCGTAGTGAACTAAGGTTGCGATACTCTCGCCTTATCCCGAGGCAGCTTCCTGTGGTTAAGGTGGTTCTCATTTTGAAACCCTGAACGTGTCGACGATTCGCCGGAATACGCCTGCCGCGTTGTGCATTGGAGTTCCTTGCAAAAATTCCATCCTTACTTCACTCCCAGATCGTCGTGCTCGTGGTAATTCGGGTACGGCGGCCGTTTGATCTCGGGCAGCGGGTGCTCTTTCAACTGCTGCATGACCACTTCGATCGCTTTGTCGAGCTGAGCGTCGTGCCCCTGACGCCAGACGGAGGGTTCGAGATCGACTTCCACATCCGGCGCGACGCCGCGATTCTCAACTTCCCACTCGCCGTTTAGACCGTAGATCGCACCGCGTGGCGCGGTGACGTTACCACCGTCGATGAGTTGCGGATAGCCGCCAATTCCCACCAGGCCGCCCCATGTTTTTTTGCCTATCAACGTGCCGATGCCGGCCTTGCGGAAGTACCAGGGCAATGCGTCGCCACCGGAGCCGGACATTTCGTTGATGATCATCACCTTGGGGCCGTAGATAGCCTCGGACGGGCTCGACCAGTCGTGGCCTTCGCGGGTTACGACCTTGCTCATCAGCGGACGGCGAAGGTGATCGATGATGTAGTCGGCCAGTTGCCCGCCCTCGTTGAAGCGTTCGTCGATGATGGCGGCATCTTTGCCCACTTGCGAGAAGAAGTAACGGTTGAAGCTGGTGTAGCCTCTGCCCCCTGTATCAGGAACATGGACGTAGGCGACGCGGCCTCCAGTGGCCTGATCGACGTGGCGGCGATTGCTCTCGATCCAGGCCAGGTGACGGAGAGCCTCTTCACTCTCGACCGGAACGACGGTGACATCGCGGGACTCCTTCCCATCCGGATCGGGACCAACTTTGAGCACGACCTGTTTGCCGGCAGTCTCTTCGAAGAAGCGGTAGATGTTGTCCGAGGCGTGCAGATCGCGGCCATTCACCGCGAGCAGGTAGTCTCCGGCTTTGACGTTGACGCCGGGCTGAGTCAGTGGCGCCTGGTTGCCCGGGTTCCAGTTCTCGCCGTCATAAACCTTGGCGATGCGATAGCGTCCGTTCTCAAGGCTGTAGTCGGCACCGAGGAGTCCGCCCTTCACCTTCTTGGGCTCGGGGTGGTCGCCACCGCGGATAAACATGTGGCCGACGGTCAGCTCCCCCAGGCCTTCCTGGAACAGGTAGGTCAATTCTCCGCGAGAGGCGATGCCGTCGAGGTAAGGGGCATATTTTTTCTTCGCCTTGTCGAGATCGAGGCCGTGGTAGTGCGGATCGTAGAAGAAATCGCGTTCGATGCGCCATGTCTCGTTGTAGATCTGTTTCCAAATGGCACGCGGCTCAACGTAGACTTCCCAACCATCGAGCTTGAGCGGACCGAAACCGGGCTTGGGCGGGCCGCCGCCTCCAGGAGCGTCGTCGGCCGACGCGGTGGCCCATGATTCGCCCTTGCGGTAGAGGACTTTCTCACCGTCAAACGAGACGGTGAAGTCGTTGACCTCGTCCATGAACTTGTCGACCTTGCGCTTGCTGAGGTCAAACTTCTGGATGGTCTGCTGCACGTTGGGCTGGTCATCATCCGTAAGGACCTGCGGACCTTCGGAAAGGAACAGAATTCCTGACTTCCCGGGTAGCATGTTCATATAGTTCTTGGCGGGGATGGGCAGTGAGAGAATGCGCTGTCCGATGCCCTCGAGGTCGATTTTGACGACCACAGGCTTGTCCTTCTCTTTGTCGTTTTTCTCTGTGTTCTTGTCCTTATCGTCTTTGTCCTTATCGGAGGCGGATTTCTCGTCGGCCTTCTTATCTTTGGTTCGATCCTTTCCCGTTTCCTTCGACTGATCTTTATCTTTTCCCTTTTCCTGATCAGGCTTCTTTTCTTCCTTTGGCTTCTCCTCGTCGCTTTCCGGGGCAAGCGGCGATTTCTCATCCTTGCTCAGTACCGCAACGTAGGCGCTGCGCGAAACTCGATGCTCATCGCTCGACATGTCGAGGCCTGCGGTGGTGAGGGCCACGTCGGTCGAGGCGGTGAGGTAGAGATATTTTCCGTTCTTGTCCCATGCGGGGTAAAGCGCATCGCTCATGCCGTCGGTGATCTGGGAGGCCTTGCCCTGTTCGAACGAGTAGACGAAAACCGCGTGCTGGCCGCTGGCAAGTTGCTTGGTATAGGCGATCCACTTGCTGTCAGGGGACCACGTCTGACTGAGTTGCGTCGGTCCGAAGCCGCCGAAATAGTCGGCGTCGATCATCTTCGACGCCCGGTTGTCGAGGTCGACATACCACAACTGCAGACGCTTGTCGCTATAAGCGATCTTCTTGCTATCGGGCGACCAGGTCGGCGTGTAGAAGAACGACGGTGGATTGCCAAGATTGATGTGGCGCACCGCGCCCAGGCCGTTCTGGTCACGGATGGCGAGATCGTATTCTCCCGACTCATCGGAAAAGTAGGCGATGGATTTGCCGTCGGGAGACCACGACGGGTCGCGGTCAGCGACCGCGGGACTGTGCGTGAGGTTGCGGATGTCGCCTTTGTCGGTCGGGACGGTGAAGATCTCTCCCCATGCCTCGAAAACAGCGCGGGCGCCAGTCGGCGAAATGCTGAAGTTCTGTATCCGCTTGGGCTCGACCTTGGCGAAGTGCGGGCGGACCGCGTCAAGATCGCCGGCGACTTGGATTGAGATGTTCCTGGCCTGATGCGTGTTCAGGTCGTATAGCTTGATAGCGCCGAACTGCTCGATCACGATCGCATCGGGCCCAGCAGATGCCGTCTTGAAATCGAGCCCGTCACTATGCAGAGCCTCCGACACCTGTTTCGTTTTCGTGTCGTAGGCGAAGAGGCTGACTGGGCCGTTGTGGTCGGAGAGAAAGTAAATCGTGTCGCCGACCCACATGGGATGGTTATCGTTCGAGTTGTCGCGCGGGATCTTCACGATGCTCGAGTCTTTGAGGTCGGCGATCCAGATCGGCGTGGTTGGCCGCCGTGGTACCGCTTCCAAGCCTCCTGCCACTTGGGGTGCGGGACATAAGCGAGGTGAGTGCCGTCGGGAGAGTAACTGGCGTCCTCGGCGATGGGCAGGGATAGCTGCGTGGGGAATCCGCCTTCGACGGGGACCGTATAGAGCTGATCCTCGAAGTGGATGAAGCTGCCGCCCCAAGAGTTGAACAGAATCTTCTTGCCGTCCGGAGTCCAGCCGGCGACGTATTCTTCTGCGGGATGATAGGTCAGGCGGCGAGGCACGCCTCCCGCGGCGGGTACGACGTAGACGTCGCGGTTGCCGTCATACTCGCCGGTGAAAGCGATCTGGGAACCGTCCGGGGAGAAGTGCGGGGCCATTTCCAATCCGATCCCGGAAGTAAGGCGGCGGGCATCGCCACCGTCGCGGCTGACGATCGACAGATCGCCCGCGTAGTCAAGACGATCTGCGTCTGGCTGACGGTGGGGTCACGGAGCAGCAGAGGAGGATTGGACTGAGCAACCGCATTAGCTTGAAGAAAAACCGAGGCGAGCGTCAGGAATATCACCGCCAGAAGTTGGCGCATGTTGGGCTCCAGGACCAGGGGAAGAATGACGGGGAATCTTAGAGCGGCGGGTGGGATAGGGTCAACTGGCACGGCGGCGAGCAGACTTGTCACCTTGAATTCACAGTTTCCTGAGGCGTCATCCCGAAGGCCGGCGCTCTTCAGCCGGGCGAGGGATCTCCCGTGTTCCCGGGGCTTCGCTAGCGAGGGAGATCCATCGCTCCGTCTGAAAAACGGCTGCGCTCAGGATGACCACAAAACTCAATGAAGGCCCGACGCACACTGGGGCATTGGTTTTGATTGGCTTCAGAACTTTGGGTCGACAATTAATCTCTCCGCGCGATCGCTGGCAAAACCTTCGCAATGGTTCTCTCGAGCCCATGCCTTGGAGGCTAAGAGCAGAGTGCGGGCGATGCCGCGACCACGAAAGGCCGGCGTGACGTACAGTCCCTCCACATATCCGACTCGCTTGCCGGCAACGCCAGGAATGTCGTCGCGGAGCGACAGTTCGGCAAAGGCAACGATCGTGGGACCTTCCTGCGCTACCAGGACTGCCTGAGGTTCGGGGAGGGTGCCGGCGAAAAACGAGGCGATTTCTACGGCGTGGCTCTCCGGGTCTTCGGGCCACAGATCCTTTCGTAACCTCTCCCATGTAGCGGCATCCGAAGGCTCGATGGGGCGGATCGT
>CAVRCR010000069.1:0-290622 GCA_963719615.1 uncultured Acidobacteriaceae bacterium
AGGCCTCCGTCCCGTCACCGAGATAGGCTGCAAAACCACGTGCAAGTCCTCCAGTCCGCATTGCTCGAACCAGCGGAAGACTTCTTCGTAAGTGTGCTTGGATTGGTACCAGGGCGAGTACCAGTCAAATGTATCGAGGACGCGCCACTTGGGATCAGGATTGTGCGCCATCGGAATCATGTACGCGAGAGCCCCGCTCGCCGGACGTCCCAGCAGAGGGATCTTTCGCAGGACCTGATGCATTCCATACAGTGGGATCACGCCGTAGCAGAGCTTGTGCAGCAGCTTCGGAGACATGCGCCGCGTGACCTTACGATAAACGTCGCTCATCTTGTACCAGTGGTTGTAGCGGCTATACAGCCAGATGGCGATGCGCCCGCCGGGCTTGAGCAGTCCCGGCAAGACCTGAAAAGCCGCTTTGCAGTCCGGCGTGTGATGCAGCACTCCCAGACTGTAGATGTAGTCGAAACTCTCCGGCGCAAAAGGCAGGTTGAAAACGTCCGCCTGAAAAAAGATCGCCTGCCGGTCTCTGAGATTCTCTTCCGCGACTTCAGCGGCCAGACTCAAATCAACCCCGACCACGTGCGCTCCCCAGCGCGTGGCCACTTCCGCGAAGCGGCCCATGCCGCACCCCACGTCCAGCACCAACTTTCCGGCAAGTTCCTCAGGTTCGAACCCGGTTCTTCGACGAAAATCGCTTTCGGACCGGCGGCTGGTCTGATTGTCCAACTGCGTCTGCCGGAACAAATGCCACTGGAAACCGAAGCTGCCGGCGTAGTGTTCGGCTTCCACAAAACGCACCACGCCATTCACTGCGGGAAACTTGCGCGAGCATGCGGCGCACACCAGCCCATCACTCTCCTGCCGTAGCTCGCTCAGGCAGGAAGTGCAATGCAGGATGCTCCTCACTTCCTCAGCGAGTCCAGGCCAGTTCCCCGGGTTTCCTTCTCCCATATGTTTTCTCGTTCACTGCCCCAGCGGCGCTCTCCGTCGCGGCCGGTTCTTGTGACGCCACGATCTGATACAGAGCCGTCGTGTAGGCCACCAGGAAATATGGATACATGCTGTATTCCGTAGAAGCAAAAAAAGCGCTGACCATATACGCCGCCACACTGACCCAAAGGCCGCCGGTAAGTCCGCGCACATCCGGATCTATCTTGTAGAGCGTCGACGCCCGCGTCATCTTGATATTGCGCATCGTCCGGTACAACATCAGCAGGAATAGAATGAGTGCTGGGATTCCACCTTCCGCCGCGAGCTCGGTGTAGCTGTTGTGCGCAACGTGCCACGAGCCGGCCGTCACCTCAAAATTTCCCGCTCCAATTCCGAACATAGGGTTATGAATTGCGGTCCGGATGCTGTTGAGGAGCAACTCTTTCCGCGCTTCACGCGAACCCCGATCCAACGAATCCGCCTCGTTCCCGGTTACGATGCTGGTCAGCCGCGCCACATAGTGCCCCGGCATGGCCACCAGCAGGACGCCTCCCAGCAGGCCCGCCACCAATAACAGATGAAGACGGCGTCCCCGAATGGCGAATTCCCAGATGGCCAGAACTGCCGCCAGGGAAATCGCCAGGAATCCGCTGCGCGAGTAGGTAAGTTCGACACCAATCAGCATCGCGAAGACGGGAACCGCCCACGCCACTTTCTTCAGCCCCCGGGCCATGAAGAAGAAGCCCACACAAATCGGCCAGTTCAGCGCGATGTTAATGGCCAGGTCGTTGGGATTCTCAAACACTCCCCCCAGCGCTCCGACCAGACGGCCGCCATGAGTATGGTGCAACGCCAGCGACATCACCGTCATCCCAGCCACGGCAGTTGCCTGCACCCACACCAGCCGCTTCAACTGCCACAATTCCTTGACCACCAGCGCCACCAGTACGGCCACAATCACGGCTTTCGATAGCCGGGTCATCACCACGGTAAGTGCTCCCGAGCGCCACGCCGCAAACGGGATCGTGATGCAGTACCACGCAAAAAGCGCGACGACATACTTGGTCTCGGGGGCGAATTTCTGTTTCACCTTCCCGCTAATCAGGCTCAACAGCAGCCCGATCAGCGCCAGGCCACCGGCGATCTTCGCCATCGGGATCATCCCGATCCCGGGAATCACGTCTTCCGGCCGCCCGAAATACAGGGCGGACAGCGCCAGCAGCGCAAGATACGCACCTTTTGCCCGGTTACGCTGCTTGGCTTCCGGCTTCGATGTGGCTGGTACCGTTCCCAATTCATCTCCTTCCGATCGTTACTAGCAGCCCGCGGTGCAAGTGAGATTCCTATGAGGGCACGCCTTCAGGCGCTGAGTTTCACCACTGGCTGCGACGCACTGAATCAGCGCAGCCAGACTGGCTTGCGGCCAGTTACAAAGTTCGCAAATGCGACCACCGCCGCGGTATTCAGAACTACGAATGTAAACGCCGCATCAGTCACCCGGTTCAATGGGCCTTTCCGCAGCGGCACCATGGCCAGCAAGCCCAGCGCATAGAACGCCAACTGAACCGCCAGGGCCAATCGGTAAACCGGCCCAGCCAAAAAAAAGGCGCTCCCCAGAGTCACCACAAGCGCAAAAGGCACCAGCAGGCGCAGTAATTTGTGACTGATAAACTCCAGCCACAACGGGTTTCCGAAAGTCATGAGCCAAGGCGCGAGTTGTACCAATTGGTAATTCCCGGTCAGAGTCCGGACTTTCCTGCCGAACTCTCGTCGGGTTCCCAGGTTGGGCCGATCCCAGGCTCGGGCCCGCTCATCAAAAACCACCCGCGCTCCTTGCCGGACTACATGCATGGGCAGGTAGACGTCATCGAGAATGGTGCCGGGCGGTACAGGTACCAGCAAACCGTGCCGCACAGCGTAGAGCGCTCCAGTCGCGCCCACCACCGAACCTGCGGCCGATTCGAGTTGGCGAATCTTCTTTTCGATTTTCCAGTACAACCCGGGGCCCATGGTCTCCTCACCGCCGCCGGCATCGCCCAGCATCAGTTCGCCACTCGCACAACCCACTTCTGGATCGGCAAAATTCTCCGCCAGCAGGCGCACAGCGTCGGCTTCGATCTTCTGGCGCGCATCCGTGAACACGATCACCTCTCCCTGCGCCATCTCCACGGCATCGTTCAAACCCGCCGCTTTGCCTTGTGCCACCGGATTTATCTTGAACTTCAACCGGGGATTAAGCCGGTGCCCGCCGAGGATTCCCTCGGTCCCATCCGTCGACCCGTCGGAAACCACGATAATCTCGCACCGCTCTGCGGGATAATCGAGTTCCAAAAGGTTCGACAACTTGCCCGGCAGGATCTCCTCCTCATTGCGCACCACCATCACGATCGACACGCTGGGCTGGCACGCCCGCCGTTTTACCGCTCGCGACGCCCACAGGGCGCGCAGGCGCAACCAGGCCGCATAGCCCACGTAGGTGTAGGCAATCAGAATCGTCGCGATCCAGAACGCCCATTTCATGCTCATTCCCCAAGTCCACCACTCGACGTCCGCGTCGTGATCCGAGTTTTCGACTCAATCGGCTGCAACTTGATTTTGCATGCCCCTCGCCCCAGGCTCGTACTTGAGCACCATCAGTATGGTTGCTCCAAACTTTTGAAAGTAGCGCGACATGGTGAGCCGCATCAGCAATATTTGTACGAAGGCGAGAGGGGCAAAAAAATTGAAGAAGGGCCGGGGAGGGGTCAGGATCCGCCTCGATTCCTCCTTCAGCCCCAGCGCTTGGCAAATCCGTAACAGACGGCGTACGGTGTTGGCCCGGTAGAAAGTGACGAATATGTCATCCTCTTCGCGCTTATCGGCAAACCGGATCAGTGCCAGAACGCGCTTCCTCGGAATCCAACGCGCCACCGTGTGATTCAGAAAAACCGCATAATTGAGAAGATTGGGCGTGTGAATGACGATCTGTCCACCAGGACGAAGCACCCTCACCATCTCGGAAAATGACTTTTCCGGATCGCCCAGGTGCTCCACGACCATATTGCAGGTCAAGAGATCGAAGCTGCCGTCCTGAAACGGAAGTGCCTCTGCGGACCCAACCACGCGCTTTCGTATGTTCCGGTGTTTCCTAACGCTGTGAAAGTCCGGATCGCAGCCTACAACGCTCCGCACACTGGCGACCAGTCTGTCCTCAATCGGTTCCAGATCCTTGCCCAGGAGCCGCCAGCCGCACCCCAAATCCAGCCATGCCGTGTTCCTGGTTGTGTATCCTTGCACCACGGTGCCGTAAGTCTTCTGGTTCCAGATCAGGTCCGGAACAATCCACTTCATCAACCGGTACGTCATCCGCCTTCCGAGAGTAACGTCCCAGAGTTCAGCGATCCTCACCGGAGCCTCCAACTGCAAGCGACCGAAACGGTGCGGGGAGGGGTCTGCGCTACGGTGAGCGTCTCGGGGTCAAGCGATGCCAGCCGCGAAGTTGCACCACGGCGATCATCGCGCGCCCCGGCCCAGCATGACAATCTTGATGGTCTGAAACATGATCCATAAGTCCAGACCGATGGACGCGTTCTTGATGTAGAACAGGTCATACTGCAGCTTCTCGCGGGCGTCTTCGCGTGTGTTGCCGTACTTGTACTGTACCTGGGCCCAACCCGTGATGCCCGGACGCACCGTGTGTCGGACGCCGTAGTATGGGATCTCTTTGCTCAACCACGCCACGAACTCGGGACGTTCCGGCCGCGGTCCGACAAAGTTCATGTCGCCTTTGAACACGCACCATAGTTGCGGGATCTCATCCAGCCGCGAAGCCCGCAGAAATCTGCCCACCCGCGTGATCCGCGGATCGTCATCAGCGGCCCAGGTGGCGCCAGTGTCGGCTTCTGCATCTCGTCGCATCGTTCGGAATTTGTAGCAATAAAAATGCGTTCCTCCTCGGCCTACGCGTTTCTGATGGTAGAGGACCGGTCCCGGTGAATCCAATTTGATGGCTAGCATGATGAATGGCCAAAGGGGCAGGAAAAGTAACAGACCAACCAAGGCTGCAATGAAATTCAAGATCAGTCGGGTCGCTTGAAAGAAAGAACTGGAGCGGAATCCGTCGGCGAAAATCAGCCAGCTGGGATATAACTCCTCGACCTCAATCCGTCCGTTGATCCTCTCCAGCCACGATGTCGCTTCCTCAACCTTCACCCCGTCGAGTCGCAAGTCCAGCAATTCATACACAGGAAGCGTCCCCCGCCGGTTCGGCATGGCCACGATTACGCGATGCACCCGCTTTTCCCGCACCACTCCGGCCACGTGACTCGCCACCATTTCCTTTGTCGGCTCGCCTGGAACGTCGCCCGTCCATCCCGCCACTTCAATTCCCGGACGTCGTCGCAAACCGTCCAGCAAACGCTCCGCGCGGTCACCCGTACCCAATATGTAAACGCGCTCACGAAAATGAGGGAGCCGCACGATCCATGAATACGCGACCCGCCACCCGAAAAGAGGCAGAATCAGGACGACGATTCCGAGGGCAAGCGAACCGGATCCAGGAAGGATGCTCGGAGAAAACTGCCCGATGGCCAGAAACCCCAGCAACATCGTGCCCAGCACCATCAGCATCCAGGACTTCTGCCACTCCGAGACGGCAATTAGAGCCGAATCGTACAGGTCGAAACCGTGCCATAGGAGCAACATGATCCCGGTCAATCCGAGAATTCTTACGTACCCACCTTCAATAAACAGTACATTGCGAAACTGCAGCCATCCGACCTCAGGGTTCGTCAGGACCCCAGCGCTCCACAGCGATCCCAGTATGAAGGAGGCCCCGATGATCAGCGCCTCCCCCGCCAACAGCACCACCGTACGCACGGGATAATGGACTTTGAAAATCCGGATCACTTACTCCCCCTGGGTCTTGGTACGGCTTCCCTTCTTCTCGTAGGTTTCGTAGTAGTACCGCTCGTAATCAGCCGGGTCCCGTTGCGTTCCGTTCAACACCACCCCAACCAGCGACTGCTCCGAAAATTCCCGGCGCGCCTTCTGCGCTACGTCGGCCGGTGTTGAGTTCGAGCGCACCACCATCAGCACGCCGTCGCAGGCCGTGGCCAGCACGCTCGCATCGGAAACCGGCACGGCCGGAGGTGAATCGATCACGATCCATTCAAACAGCGGATCCAGGTGCTGTAGCAGCAGCCTCAGCCTCCCGTTTCCGATCAGTTCCGAGGGATCTTCGATGCCGCTCCCACTCGGAATGAAGAACAGATTCTCCACCGGCGCCCGCTGCATGATGGAGAACTCGTCATTTTTCCCCGACAAATAGTCGGAGAGCCCCGGACCCGCAATTGCGCCCAGCATCAGATGCAGCCGCGGTCCCCGCAGGTCGGCATCAATCAGCAGGACGCGCCGCCCGTGTTGCCGGGCCATGACTTGCGCCAGGTTGATCGAGGTGAATGATTTTCCTTCCTTCGGCAAGGCACTGGTCACCAAAAGCTTTTTCAGCGGCATCTTTTCCCGCAATTGGTAAAGCCGCGATCGCAGCGTCCGATATTCTTCGGTGCCTCGTGCGCTGTCGTTACCGTTCGTAAACAGCATGGTCGCCGGGTCAGGATTCCATTCCATCGCCGCACAGCGACTCAATATCGCTTCCTGGGAGCCTGCTCCAGTCTCTTCCCGGGCCGCTGCAGGCATCGCATCCCCGTTGACCGGCCCTCCGACATAAACCGGAGCAAGCTCAGCTTGCGCAGCGCCTCCCTGGATGGTTGCGCGTTCCTGTTCGGCCCTCTTGAGCGCCTCGTGAATTCTGCTCATACGCTCCTTTCCCTGGGGAGATCCTTGTCTTCTTCCTGGCGCAGACGGTCGGCCAGAGTAGCGAGCGAGCGCAACGCGTCCACTAAGTTGAAACCATCTGGGCCCGAAGGGCCTGGCGTTGCCGTCGATGCCCGGACGGCGACCGAGGGGCTGGTCTCGCCCAGTTCGAAATCCCGAGCCACTACTTCCACCACCGCCGGCCCGATGATCTTCTGCTGATCCACAAACCCGCTCACCAGGCAATGCTCGCAGAGCAGGTTGATCACGCGCGGAATACCGAGTGCGTAGCGGTGAATCGCCGCCACTGCCTCCGGATCAAAAATCTGCTGACCATCCCAGCCCGCGATCCGCAAACGCTGCTGCACATACGCTTTGGTCTCATCGAGAGTGAACGGATACGTCCTGGCCCGTAGCGTCAGCCGCTGCCGCAGTTGCCGCAACTGCGGTAGCTTGAGCTTTTGTTCCAGCTCCGGCTGCCCCACCAGAACGATCTGCAGCAGTTTCTCGGTGAAGGTCTCCAGATTCGTCAGCATGCGGATCTCTTCCAGCAATTCCTCGCTAAGGTTCTGCGCCTCATCCACAATAAGTACCGCGGTCTCGCCCGCCCGGTATCGATCCAGCAGCCAGTTGTATAGCTTCAAAAGAATCTGACTCTTCGACTTCGTGTCACACGGGATGCCGAAGTCGGCCATCATGTAATCCAGAAACTGCGGCACGTTCAGGCGCGAATTGAACACAAACGCCGTCGCCACCTGCTGCAACCGGAGCCACTCCAGCAGCTTGTTGATCAACGTTGTCTTGCCCGTGCCCACCTCTCCGGTGAGCAGCACAAAACCTTTGCGGCTCTGGATTCCGTAGGTCAGGCAAGCCAGCGCCTCTTCCGTGTGCCGCGTCAGGAACAGATAACGCGGATCCGGATTAACATTGAACGGATTAGCCCGCAGTCCATAAAACTCTTTGTACATAATCGTTCTCGGGAACCTGATGTTCTAAACTCTTACCCTCGTCTTGGACTCTGTTGAATCCTTGCTCCGATGCCAGAACTTGGATCTGCCATTGCTGCCATTGGTGGCCGCCGCATCCACCCACGGAACAGTCACCAGGATGGGTAGCTCCAGCGCGGCTTCGACATCGGCTTCATTGCGGATGGAGTTGTCGGTCAACTCCAGCAAAAATGCCAGCCCCAATCCCAACGCGAGACCTGCGGCCAACCCTCCTCCGGCAAAAGACAGCCGGTTCGGGAAACTAGGATCGTCGGGCAGATTGGCCGGGTTTAGCGGAACCATCCGCTCTCCCTCGGACTGCGTGGTCATCTTGACCGTCAAATTGGCAACGCTCCTCTTGGCCAGCAGGTCCTGATAGTCTTTCTGCGCGTTGTCGTAGTCCCGGGTCAACTGCTTATACTGCTCTTCGATGGCCGGGCTCAGGGAGACGCGGCCCTTGTACACCTCGATTTCCTGCTGCAATCTCTTCTGGTCGCGCGTGCCTCCGGCAATCAGGTCCTCATACTGGTGAATCTGGGTCCGCAATTGCCGGATCTCCGGTGGTTCGTTGGCCGCCGCCTTCTGATCGGCGCCCTCCACCGGACTAGCGGATGCCTTGTTGACTTCGGCCAGTTTCTGTTTGATTTCCGCGATGTCGGCTTTCATCTTGATCACATCGGGATGATCATCGGTATACCGGGCCCGTAAAGTCACAAGCTGCGCTTGCAGGTCGGACAACGTTTTTTGCAGCGTATCCGGGTT
The DNA here is from genome assembly GCA_963719615.1 of uncultured Acidobacteriaceae bacterium. Classification (GTDB taxonomy): domain Bacteria; phylum Acidobacteriota; class Terriglobia; order Terriglobales; family Acidobacteriaceae; genus Sulfotelmatobacter. Next base: position 8,475 of record CAVRCR010000069.1, read on the forward strand.
CGTGGAGGACTGCCCCGTTTTCCATGCCGCCAACTGCTGCGCCACCATCGACTCGGTGTAGGACTTATCCTGCTGCGCCCGGTTCAGCGTCTGCGTGTTGGCTTCCAGCTGCGAATTCAGGCCCATCAGGATCTTGAGATTGTTCTCTTCGTCTCCGGGAAGCTGTCCCACATACTGCTTCTTGAATTCCGCGAGCTTGGCATCCATGTCGTCCAGGTTGCGCTTGGCGTCCTCGAGTCCCTTGTTGAGTACATCGCTGGTTCCGGTAGCCGCGGCCTGCACCGACTTGTCGTTCTCCGTGAGCAGGAGCGAGGTGAGTTCATTGCAGATTTGTTGTGCTTCGCGCGCGCTCGGGGCGGTGTAGTCAATGTAGAATCCCGGCACCGCGCTCTGCGCCGAACCCTTCTTTTTTGCGCCGATCCCTGACAAGTCGGTCAACACCGGCTCGACCGACATGTTGGCGCGGATCGCATCCATCATCTCGCCAACCTGCTGGCTGTTCCTATTTGGAAACAGCCTCTCGATCATGGGCTGCAGATGGCTCTGGCTCAATACCTGCTGCTGCAACGTGACCACGCGGGCAGTCAAATCTTCAGAGACGACCGGCTGCACCATGCTCTCCGGCACCTTCTGCCCTTCAACCAGGATCAGCGATTGCGAGGTGTACTTCGGTGCAAACGCATACGAGACGAGAAACCCCACCGCCGGCGCCAGCAGGGCCGGGATCAGGATCATCTTCGCCCGCCGGCGCAGCATCGCCACATAGTCTTCCATCGTCAATTCACGGTTCGCGATCATCCCAATCTCCTCCCAGCCTGGGTGCCACATTTCTCGTGCCCTTTGCGAGAAATGGGGACTTCCTCGTCAGTCGATCCGTATCGGCCGGGGCGTCCAGTCCAGGCCAAACGTCGCAATATGCCGGTGCCCAATCCGGCTGCAAGGATTCGTGGTCAAGCAGAACGAACTGTCAAATGCCAGTTCGTTGAACTGATAGCTGACAAAAAAGTCGAAATTGCGCCCCAGCGACCGGTGCAGCGCACCTCCGATGAAACCGTAGTCATACGACCTGGAGTCGTTCGCCGGACAAGCCGCTTGTGAAGTCGTGGTCAAGCTCAGGCATTCCTGCACCTGCTGCGAAGTCAGCGGCTGCACCCGAGAATTGTGCGCGTATCCAATGTCAGCCACGGCACCCCACACGCGTGACAGTCGGCGCTCCACGCTCAGAGTCGCGATATCCGCTTGAGTTCCTGCAAATAGTCCCGACCCGCTGGTCAGAAAACGCTCATAGGTCAACGCCAGCGACGTCCTTGGAAACTTGTATCGCAACAGCGCTCGGCCCGCCACCCCGAGTTTGGTGTCTTTGATCGTAGTGGGCAGCAGTTGGCCTCCCTGAAATCCACATGTCAACACCGAAAGAGTAGGATCGCTGCAAACCTCGCTCTGCTCATCAATGAGCGTGACCTGCGGTCCGGCTCCGATCAGGAAATCCATGCGCCCCGAGATCCGGTGTCCGTACATCGCCTCAACAATGTGGGAGTGAAATGCACTGCCGAACACAGAAAAATCGAAGCCTTGATATCCATACACAAGCGCAACCTGGGTATGCGGGGTGAGGATACGGTTGTACCCCACTTGGGCGGAGACTTCCGAACTGCCGATGAAAGCTGTCCCCGTCGTCGCGTCGTTTCCATAAAAATGCGTAAAGGCATATCCCCCAGCCGCCGTCACTGCCGATTTGGGAGTGAGATTCTCGGTCACATCCACCAGACTCACGTTCAGGATGCGCGGCGCCAGTCCCAACGATCCGATTCCAGTGCCGCCCCAAAAACTGCCGAACGCGCTGTTTCCCACGGATGCTATCGCTTGCGGGCCCAACGATCCGTAGGCCCCGCCAAAGTTCCCCTCCGGCAAATAGCTGAAGTTATCGCGCAGGGATAACTGTCCCCGCTTCCACGTAATCTTCTGGTCTAGATCCAACTGCTGCAGCGCCTTGAACCCTTGCCCTTGCAGACTGTAGTACCCGACCCCACCCACGTAGTCGACCGCCAAGTCGTAATTTCTCCACAGGCGTTGCAGCGTCGCGCTCCCCAATGCGCGACTGAGGGAGTGCGCCGTCCCTCCCCCGAGCGTATTCTCGGCATTCGAGTCCACGGACTCGGCAACTGTCCCTCCGACCTTCAGATAACTCAGCGGTGCGGCGTGTGGCTCCAGTCCAGGCTGATCAAGGCCAGAGATTGGCGGGTTCTCGACGATGGGCGGCAGCGAAACGTCCGGACCTTGTGAAGAATCCTGCCCATAAGCGGCCACGGGCTGCGAACTGTTGTTCGGGACGTTGCCCGAAGCCGGTGCGGGAGTGTCCTGCGCCCACGCCCCACTCAGAAGCAGCGCCAGCATTCCCAACGTCAAAGTGCCTTGGAGTTTGCTCATCGTTTCCTTATGCCTTACGGAACCACCACCGTGTCGCCCGGTTTCAGTTCGATGTTCGCCTCGGGGTGAAGGCCTTTGACCACGTCCTTGTAGTTGAATGGCAGCTTCACCTGCTTGCCCCCCTCGGTTCGCAGCAAGTAGATTCCCTTGGTATTGGCGAACTGAGTAAATCCGGCCGCCGACAATGCCTGCAGCATGGTCATATGCGGCAATAGCGGCATCGCTCCGGTGTGCGTGACCTCGCCGGTCACGAAGATCCGCCGGCTGGCCATCGCAGTCACCACCACCGTCACCCGGGGATCGGCGATGTACTTCTTCAGCTTTTCCTTAATCGAGTTTCCCAGTTCGGTGGGAGTCATCCCCGCCGCGACCACATCTCCCAGCAGGGGCATCGAAATCTTGCCGTCGGGCCGAACCGGCAGCGTTTCGGTAAGATCGGTCTCCTTCCACACCGAGATGTGCAGCGTGTCATCGGCCCCGATCACGTAATCGCTTCCCTCCGATGCCTGTGCCGCCGGCTTTTCGGCCTGGGTGTCGGCGCTCTTCCCCGCATCGCTCTTTCCCGCGCTCGTGCTTTGTGCTGCCATGGCTGACGCCAGCAACCCCATCCCCAGCCGCAGCGCGAGTTTAGTGGTTACGTTCCGCATACGATCTCCGTCGATCCTAAGACGCTCCATACCCCTCGAACTGGATTCGTTTCAGCTTGTAGAGCAATGCCTTATAACTGATCTGCAATTCCCGCGCTGCCCGCCGCCGGTTCCATCGTGTCCTGGTAAGTGCCTGCAGAATCAGATCCCGCTCAGCCTCGTGCGATGCGGCTCTGGATGCGGCTTTCAATGACAATCCGTTGCTGTTGCCGGCCGAGCCTGCTTTGTGGAGCAGCGCCCGCAATCCGCCCATGGCCAGGTCTTCATCTCCCAGCGCCGCCAGCACGCGGGCCACATATTCCAACTCCTTCAAGTTTCCCGGCCACGAATAGTCCTGGAACAAACGCCGCGTCTCGGCGCTCAGAGTGGGAACCTCCCGGCCAAACTCCTGCGCATATTTGCCCAGGAAGTGCTTGATCAAAACCGGGATGTCCTCTTTGCGCTGACGCAGCGGAGGCAGTCGCAAACAGACTCCGCTAATGCGGTAATAAAGATCCTCGCGCAGTCGTCCCGCTTTGACTTCGACCTCCAGATCGCGAGCGCTGCCGCAAATGATTCGCGCACCGTCCCCGCTGGCCGCGCCGTCTGCGGTAGCTTGCGGCCACACCTTCTGCAAACGAGCCTGGCATCCCAGGCTCAGATCCGCTACTTCCTCAAAATAGACAGTTCCGGCCGCTTCCAGCGGCGCTGCTCTGCCGTCATCGGACTGAAAAACCTCGGGCGTCAGTTTGGAACATGGAAGGCAAAGAAACGTCCGCTCGCGCCGGTGCGACATCTCATGAATGCGCTGTGCGGTTGCGTGCTTTCCCGCGCCACGTTCCGCTAACACCAGCACCGGAACATCGCTTTTTGCCAGCTCCCGGATCACCGCCTCCACCGGCCGCATGCTGGGGCCCGCCCCTTCGACAAACCCTATTCCAGCACAATCGATCGCTGCACGCGCACCATTGCTCCGCCCGGCATTAGGCAACACTTTGCCCATTCTTCTATCTCCAGACATGAGACCCTTTGCCCGCTCACTGCTAATCTTCAATCTTTTGTGCACGAGAGGTGCCAGAACAGTTCCGGCACGCCGAGGACTGAGAGGCCCCTCTTAACTCCATGTTTTAAACAACTTACATCAAGAAGCGACTTGGATGCGGGGAAAAACTCCAAGTCTGGTTCCCAATTCACCCACGAACTATGGGAAAACATTTTCTCACATCCTCCGATCCGGGCAAGGTACGAAAGTGTCCAAATCTGTCCCTATTCAGATCCTTCTAGCTGCGCGTCTTGGACCCGCCCATCGGTGGGGCTGGATCTTTCAAGCACAGACTAGACCGGCATCGACTGGAACTTTGCGTTGCATACAGGTGAGGTTTCCCTTATTCTGACGGTCTTCCCGTGCCAAATTGGCTAGACTCCGAGCTGTGAGTGAACTGGTGCAAACCGAGTCGCCGGGCACACGACCACAGTTTGCTTGGTGGCAGTTGGCTATTCTCGCTTCTCTTTTGATTTGGCTTTACTGGTCTACGCTTACGCGCTTGGTAGCCCAGTGGATGCGCGATCCCAATTTCTCCCACGGATTTTTCGTCCCGTTATTCGCAGGTTTCGTGGTTTGGCAGCGACGCCATCGGCTGGCCCGTCTCCAGGCCCACCCTTCCTGGTTCGGTTTGGTTTTGATCGCGCTGGCATTGGTTCTTCTCGTTCTGGGACAGCTGGGCGCCGAAAATTTTCTGGCGCGCTTCTCGATTCTGCTGCAGCTGGCCGGATTTGTGATCCTTTTTCTGGGATGGAATTTCTTTCGCGCCCTGTTGTTTCCCTGGGCCTGCCTGCTGTTGATGATTCCAATTCCCACCCTCATCCTCAGTCAGGTCACCTTCCCGCTGCAGTTGCTGGTTTCCCGAGTGTCGGCGGACGCTCTGGAATTGCTCCGCGTCCCAGTGGCCCTCGAGGGCAATATCCTGAGACTGGCTGCCATGCCGCTGGAGGTGGCCGAAGCCTGCAGCGGCATTCGCTCCCTGATCTCTCTGGTGACACTCGCCGTCATCTATGGCTTCCTGATGGAGACGCGGGTCTGGGTGCGCTGGCTATTGGCCTTCGCTTCGATTCCCATCGCCATCGCCGCCAATAGCGTCCGCATCATCGGCACCGGTCTTCTGGTCCAATATTGGGATGCGGAAAAAGCCGAAGGATACTTTCACGCCTCTTGGGGCATAATCATCTTCGTTGTGTCGTTGCTGATGCTGTATGCCGTGCACGGCCTCATCCGCCTCTTCTGGCCCGAGAAAGGCGGATCCGCGTGACCGGCTCTACGCTTCGTTTCATCCTGGCCGCTGTCTTGGTGGCCGCTGCGGCAGTGTTCCTGCAGGCGCACTCGCGCAACGAAATCTATCCGCCTCGACAGGCTCTCAAGACGTTCCCCGCCCAGCTGGGAGACTGGGTCGGCACCGATCTCTCCATCGACGACGAAACCCTCCAGATCCTGGGTCCGGGCGACTTCCTTCTCCGCTCGTACGAGAAGCAGCAACAGCCCTCCGTGAATCTGTTCCTGGCCTACTTTCCCACCCAGCGCGCCGGAGACACCATTCATTCACCCAAGAACTGTCTTCCGGGCGCAGGATGGACTCCGGTGGAAAGCACCCGCATCGCATTATCGTCCCCCGGGCACATTCCGTTCACCGCCAACCGCTATGTGATCGCAAGAGGAGAATCCCGCGAACTCGTTCTCTATTGGTACTGGGCCCATGACCGCGGAGTCGCCAGCGAATATTGGGCCAAGTATTACGAGGTCGCCGACTCCCTCAAGATGAACCGCAGCGACGGCGCCCTGGTGCGCATCAACTCGGCCATGGGCGCGGGCGAAACTCCGGAGGCCGCCGAGCAACGCCTGCTTCCCTTCGCCAACCAGATCGTCCCACTCCTCAACCACTATGTTCCGCGCTGAAAAGGGAGCGTACGCCGCTGTACGCAAGCCTGTTGACTCGGCAATTGTCGCGCGAGGTTTCGGTACAGTATCATGTTCTGCCGGACCGATACTGTGTTCGCGCCCTCCCTTTCATTCGGAGATTCCCTTATGAGTCGGCGTCTCGCGCTCCGCTTGTGGCTCGTCTGCCTTCTCGTGGCCCTGCTTTCAGGATGTTCTCGGGATCCCAACGCTCGTAAGCAGAAGTACTTCGCGAGCGGCCAGCGCTACTTTGCCGAAGGCAAATACGCCGAAGCGGAGATTCAGTACTCCAACGCGATTCGGATCGATCTCAGCTTCGCCCAGGCGCACTACGAACTGGGCCAGACGTATCTTCGCCTGGGCGACAATAATCATGCCTTTCAGGAATTGACCCGTACCCTCGAGCTCGCGCCGGATAATTATCGCGCCCACGCCGATTTGGCCAACCTCCTGATCACGGCACGCAATCCCGACGGTTCCCCGAACGCGGATTACCTGAAGCAGGCCAAGAGCCACCTCGACATGCTGCACGAAAAGCAGCCCAACTCCGCCGAGACCCACGAGGCCTGGTCCAACTACTACGCTGCGCAGAATCACGTGAGCACGGCAATCCTGGAGATGCAGCAGGCCATCGCTCTTGACCCCAATCGTTCCGAGTCTTATCTGGTGCTGGGACTTTTGCAGCAGGGTGCCAAACTGACCGACCAGGCCGAAGTCAATTACAGAATGGCAATCGACAAGGATCCGAAAGCCATGAACGCGCGACTGACTCTCGGCGCCTTCTACGAGTATTGCAATCGTCTGCCCGAGGCGGAAACGCAGTTCAATCGCGCCATCGACGTCGATCCCAAAGATCCCCGGCCACGTATCGCACTCAGCCGTCTCCTCATGCAGGAGGGCAAGAAGGCCGAGACCGAATCCCTCCTCCAGAAAACCAAGAACGATCTTCCGAATAATTCGGAAGGCTATCGCATGCTAGGCGATTTTTACTTTCACATCGGTGATCTGGACAAGGCCACCATCGAGTACGAGGGCCTCTATCGCGACCATCCTAAAGACCCAGTGGTCAAGAGGAATTACATCCAACTCCTGATTCTGACGAATCGTCTCGATGAGGCCACTAGGCTCAACGACGAGATTCTGAAATCGGCGCCCCGCGACACCGACGCCCTGGTCTCCAAAGGCCAAATCCAGATCCGAGAGAATCATCCGGACGCGGCCGTCGACACCCTGCAGAGTGCGCTTCAAAATGATCCAGACAATGCGGTGGCCCATTACCAACTGGGACTCGCCTTCGACCAACAGCACGACGCCACCCGCGCTGAAGCAGAGTGGCGAAAGGCGGTTAGTCTTGATCCCGATCTCCTGGAAGCACAGAGCGCGCTGGCCAGGGTGGAATTGTTCCGCGGCGACGCCGCTGCCCTGCTCGGGACCTCTCAACTGATCATCAAGATCCAGCCCAACGCCGCGGATGGATTCCTGCTCAAGTGCATTGCGGAAATGGCCCTGAAGAATTACATCGACGCTCAGCACGACGCCGAGGAAGGCATGCAGAGAGCCTCGCAAAGTCCTGCGCCTTATGTCCAGATGGGCAACGTCCAATTTGTGCAGAAACACTATCCCAACGCCGAAAAGTACTTCCAACAGGCACTCGACAAGGACCCTTCCTCGGCCGACGGCCTGAGCGGCCTGGTGAATACCTACAGCGTCCAAAAACAATTTGACAAAGCCATCGCCGCGGCCAACGCTCAAATCGCCAAGTCGCCCAACAACAGCAACTTTTACGATCTTCTCGGCACCTCTCTGTTGACCGGCAGAAAGGATCTGCCCGGCGCTGAAGCCGCCCTGCGCAAGGCAATCGATCTCGACAAAAACAACACCGACGCGCTCGAAAAACTCGGCCAGGTGCAGGTCCAGGAGGGCGCTACCGATCAGGCACTCGCGCTCTATCAACGGTCCATCAAGAATAATCCGCGGGAGCCGCGCTTCTACATTCTCTCCGGCGTGCTCTATGAGTCGAAGCAAAGCTGGGATCAGGCCAAAGCCATGTATCAGCAGGCGCTCAGCATTCAGCCCGACCAGCCCCTGGCTTCCAACAATCTCGCCTACGTGATGCTCGAGCAAGGCGGAAACGTCGACGTCGCCCTGGCCATGGCAGAGACCGCGCGACGCGGCATGCCCGACTCTCCCAACGCCGCCGACACGCTCGGCTGGGCCTATTACCAGAAGGGCGTTTACCAGTCGGCCATCAGTCAATTCCAGGAAGCCCTGCGCCTCGGCGAAAAAGGGGGCGAACCCGACGACGCCGTCGTCCACTACCACCTGGGTCTGGCCTACCAGAAAGCCAACCAGACCGCCCTCGCCCGGCAGCAGTTGCAGAAGGCCCTGAAACTCAGCCCCAACTATGCCGACGCCAGAAAAGCCCTGTCGGAACTGCGCGGCTAGAGAATTAGTTTTGCAGACTTGGGGTTGATCGAAGCCTGCCGTTGCTAGCCGCGAAGCGGCGACAGAATGCAGTCCACGTCATTCGCCCTGGTAACAAGTGGAAAAGGAAGCGAGCCTTATCTCAATCGGCAGCAGCGGCTTCCGGCTTGGGGTTCTCCGTCTCTCTCCGCTTCACAGTCCGATTCGAGGGCAAGCCGGCATCGCGGATTTTGTACAGCAGCGCGCGGTAGCTGATGTTGAGCGTGCGCGCGGCCTGCTTGCGGTTCCAGTGGTGATTCTGCAGAACTTTCAAAATAATCTTGCGTTCCAGTTCGCGCACCGCCTGGCGGGTCACCTTCTTCAGCGAGATCTGGCCATCAATGGGAATCTCGGCGTTGAAGAAGTCCGGGCTGCGCGGGGCCAAGTCCGCTGAGATGACTTCTTCGTTGCCCAGAATCACATAGCGCTTGACCAGGTTTTCCAACTCGCGGATATTGCCCGGCCAATGATACTTGCGCAGAACCGCCATCATTTCATTCGAAAGCGGTTTCGCGCGGCAGTTGTACTTGCGGTTGTGATATTCCAGAAAATACGCCACCAGATCAGCAATGTCGGCGGCGCGCTCGCGCAACGGCGGCAAATACAGATTCACGACGTTGATGCGGTAGAACAAATCTGAGCGGAACGTACCGTTCTCGATCTCCTGCTCCAGTTTGCGGTTGGTCGCGCAAACCACTCGCACTTCAACTTTCTTGTCTTCCTGAGCACCGATGCGGCAGAACTGGCCGTCCTGCAAAAGCTGCAGCAGTTTGGACTGCAACGAGAGATCGAGTTCCGAGATTTCATCGAGAAACAGCGTGCCGCGATGCGCCATTTCCACGCGCCCTGGCTTCACGCCATAGGCGCCGGTGAAGGCCCCTTTTTCGTACCCAAACAATTCGCTTTCGAGCAGTGTCCCGGGGATCGCCGGGCAGTTTACCTTGACCCACGGTCCCGTTCGCCACGGCGAATTGGCGTGGATCATGCGCGCGATAATGTCTTTACCCGTCCCGCTTTCACCCTGGATCAGCACTGGGACGTTGGCGGCGGCGAGCTTGGTTAGGCGGTCGCGGACCGCGCGCATGGCCTCGGTGCGGCCGAAGACCACGGCCTCCGGCGGCATCTCCCCCAAGGGCTGAACAAGCGTACTCACGCTACTGGTTGTCATGGGTTTCTACCAACTTTGAGGGGAGAGCCTTCTACGTGCATGCCGAAAGCCAAACCTAGCAGGCTCGCTACAGTCGAAGGAATTTTAGTTTATCTGATTGAAGCGTATCAACTTACCAAAGAACCAGTCGAAGGCATTCCGGTAATACCGGGGCGAGGACAAAGGTAACATGATCAGTAATGCCATGTGAAAACATTTTCACACGACAGAAGCCGCTTTTCTCCGGCGTGTCCCGTTGGTCGTAGCGGAAGGCAATAGCGGACGGGAGAACTTCAGGCCGAGCAGGTAGTATCCTTCGGCGGGCGTTGTGCGTAATGCCCGGGCGCGGAGATCCCGGGAAGCCCTTGGCAGAAGGGCTACAGCTGCCAGCGGCGCGCTGGGGATCTCGAGGCGGATATTCGCCACTGCAGGAAGTATCCGTCGGACGGCGACCAGCATGCCCCCTGCGCTGACGTTCAAGGCCGTGGCAAACTCCAGAAACTCCTTGCCGTCGTCGTCACGGCTCCGCACAAAGACGGGAATTGCTAACGGCAACCTGACCCACTTCCGCCGCTCGGTTACCGGTTGTGCCCCGTTCATGCAGGTTCCTCCACACTGGATGTGAAAGCACCTCAGTGGCCAAATCCAGGGGGATTTCCAGAGAAACGGGGTAGAGAACGGGAGATAGACAGCAGTTATAACGCCCTAAAGCCGCAGTCTAACCCCCAATTCCGAGTGATTCCTTCGCTTTCCCATTGGGTCGCGACCAGAGCCGCCGCTGAGTCTTCGGAAGCTCCCGAAGTGCAAGGTTTTGCTACACTTGAGTAATTCCGTTGTCATTTTTCATTGACAACACCATGGGCGTGCAATACGATTTTTTCAACCAGCACTTCTCCCCAATGCGGTCGAGTGCGGTTCTTCCTCCCCGAAAACCTGTGGTTTTTTCGATGGCCACTGCCCATAAGAACACGTGTGTGCCGGACGCGGGGTTAGCAACCTCGACGCGTTCTGAGGCCCCCGCAATCAGTTCTGACGCGGATGTCCCGAGTCCGGAAAACCTGATGCAGGAGTACACCGAACTACGCGAACGCTTCCAACGTACGACTAACGCGCTGGCCTCCGCCACCCACGATCTCAAAACACCGCTCTCGATCCTGAACGGCTACGTCGAGTTACTGCAAAGCGAAAAGCTCGGGAGCTTGAGCGTGCGGCAGCGCGAAGTTCTGCGCGACATGCAAGCCAGCGGAAAGCGGCTGCAGCAATTCATTCAGGATTTTCTGACTTACAGCGCGCTCGAAACCGGCGGGCTGCGCATGCAATTCGATCTGGGCGACATCAACGACTGTCTCTCCGGAGTATGCCGCCTCTGGTCCGGTCGATTTCAGGAGAAAGGGTTGGCGCTATATTTTCTGGCCAACGACAAGCTTCCAAATTTTCCCTTCGACGCTCCGAAGCTGGAGCGCGTGATCTCGAACCTGCTGGAAAATTCCTACAAGTTCACACCGCAGGGTGGAACGGTGTGGTTGCACGCCGAGCCGCACATGTGGGAACGGCGAGCGGCGGCACTTCCCTCCACCGCGGAGCGCCGTCGTCAGAATGTCACGCATCCAAACGCTGTGAAAGTGAGTGTGTCCGACACTGGACCTGGAATTCCGCCTGAGTTTCACCTGGAAGTATTCGACGACTTCTTCCGGCTTCCCGGAACTGAAAACCAGGAAGGCATGGGGCTGGGCTTAGCGATCGCGCGCCGGCTGGTGCAGGGCATGGGCGGCAAGATCTGGGTGGAAAGCGATCCCGGCGGAGGCTGTAAATTCTCGTTCCTGATCCCATACAAGCCGGTCCCTCCCGCGGCCAAAGGAAAAAAGTAAATGAAAGCGACCGCCAAAATCCTTCTGGTCGACGACGAACCAGGAATGCTGCGTTACATCAAGACGCTGCTGGAAGTTGACGACTACAAGGTGGAGACCGCCACCACTGGCGAAGAAGCGCTGCAGCAAATCGAGAAGGGCCTCCGTCCCGACCTGGTTCTGCTCGACGTCCTCATGCCCGGTATCGACGGCCTGGAAACTCTCGAACGCCTGCGCCAGATGCAGCCGGGAGTGAAGGTCGTGATGCTCTCCTGCGTCAGCGATACGCGCAAGGTAGTGCAGGCGATGAAACTGGGCGCCCAGGACTACCTCACCAAGCCGTTTCAGAAAGCGGAACTGGACGCGGTGATCGATCTGAGCCTGGGCAAAGGGAAACAGACTTTCAGCGGCGAGGTCGAAGAACTCTCCGACGACGTCTTCTTCATCGCCGCCAGCCCGGAGATGCGCAAGATCCGATCGCAGGCGGCGCTGGTGGCCAATGTAGATATTCCTGTGCTGCTGCTCGGAGAGAGTGGCACGGGCAAAGAAGTTCTGGCCCGCCTGATCCACAAGCTTTCACCCCGGGCGCACCGCACATTCCTGAAGGTGAATTGCGCCGCGGTTCCCGCCGACTTGCTGGAGAGCGAATTGTTCGGCTACGAGCCAGGAGCCTTCACCGGCGCGACTCATGCCAAGCCCGGCAAGTTTGAGCTGTGCAACAAGGGAACGATCCTGCTCGACGAAATCGGCGAAATGCCGCCGCTGCTGCAGGCCAAACTTCTCCACGTCTTGCAAGATCAGCAATTCTCGCGCCTGGGCAGCCGTTCGGTGATCAAGGTCGACGTCCGCATTCTGGCCGCAACCAACATCAATATTCCCGAAGCCCTCGCCACCAAGCGTCTGCGCGAAGATCTCTATTACCGCTTGAACGCTTTCACCCTTCACCTGCCGCCGCTGCGAGAGCGCAAAGAAGAAATTCCGATTCTGCTGAAGCATTCCATGTCGCGCATGTCGGAGCGCTACGCGCGTTCGCCGCTCCCGCTGTCGCCGGCGCTGCTGCAGGCCTGTCAGGATCATCCTTGGCCGGGTAATCTGCGCGAACTGAATAACTTCCTGAAGCGGTACCTGATTCTTGGAGACGAGAACCTGGCCGTGACCGAATTACTGCCCAGGAATGACGGGAGCGCCGGAGTGCACGGAGACTCAGCGCGGGGAGCGGAACCCGGTGGCTTGAAGTCTCTGGCGCGCAACGCAAAAGACGAGGCCGAAGCGCAGGCCATTACCCGCGCCCTGGAACAGACCAACTGGAACCGCAAGCAAGCCGCCGCTATCCTGCAGATCAGCTACAAAGCTCTGCTCTACAAAATCCGCCAATACGGAATCGCGGAAGCCAAGAGCCATCACAAGCTATCCGCGGGTGCATAGTTCCACTGGCTGGGTCTAGAGCCGCGAAGCGGCGCAAGAATAAAGCCCCCGACGTAAGCCGTGGGATCTAGCAGGAGATCAACAAGCCTCGAAGGGGCGTAAGAAATGCTGTAACACCAGGGGCCGGTGTCGTAGGATTTCTTTCGCCCCTTCGGCGCTTCTTCATCCGCTATTTTTACCCACGGCTTGCGCCGTGGGCTTTCGCTTTGCGGCTGAACGCATGGCCTTTCAAATCAGGCCACGTCTAACGCGAAAACTGTTCTCAGTTCTACGGAACCGACAACTGGATACCTTGACTCTTGCTGTCGCTGCCTGAGGTAGCCGTGACTGTGATGTTATAGGTCCCGGCCTGCGTTCCACTCGTCGGCGGCGCAGTCGAAGAACTGCTGCAAGCGGGCTGGAACAGCAGCGCCCCGATTACACAAAGGAACAACAGTCCTGCGATGCGCCGCCGGCGGCGGTCTCCTCCGAATCCCACTCCCAAAACAGCGAATCCCGGAAGCACCAGCCAAACCGCATAGAAGCGCTTCGATCCTGAGTTCACGCTCCCAGTGGTGATAGGCCGAGCGGTTGTGCCTATGCTCAAGGTGGATGTACCCGGACTCGAACCTTCGAGGTTCACGCTGGCCGGAGCGAAGCTGCACGTAGCCCCGGTGGGCAAACCAGTACATGTGAGCGAGATGCTCGTCGTGTAAGTGGGATTGGGGGTGAGCTGCACTTTGTAGAAGGCGGTATCTCCCGCCGCCGGCACGCTGCGATTGGGAGGAGAGACGGCCAGCGCGAAGTCCGACATGTTTGCCGACACCGAGGTCTCGGTCACCGTGCTGCCATTGGCGCTGAGTACCTGCACCGCACCGCCGTTGAACGTTGCCTGGCTGCCGTTGGGATAGGGCTTAGGGGTTACCACGACTGTGATCGTCGCGGTCGAGAGCGGCTGTAGCGATTGAATGGAGCAGCTCACACTGGTTGTGGTCGCACCCGCGCTGCACGTTCCAGAAGTCGTGCTGGCGGAGTCGAAGGTCAGTGGAACGACCGTGACCCTTGGATCCAAGTCAATGTTGACGGTAATCTGCGAGGCCAGATCGGGGCCGTTGTTGGTCAGCGTGTAGGTGAACGTGGCGTTGTTGCCGGCGTTGATAAAGGCCTGATTTGTGCCCAACGTCAGGACTCCCACAATGGACAAATTGGCGGTGGTCTGCAGCTCGGTAACAAACGCGTCGAAGCCGCCGCTATTCGCAGCTTGCGATCCCGTGACCGTCACCGGGAGATCGATCGCATTCGTGTCTCCGGCGAGAAAAGTGTTCTGGTTCACATCGAGAGCGATCCCCGTGCCCTGGGTAGTAGCGAGCACGCCCGTGGTGCTGGTGTTGGTTCCACCGAAGTACGTGGCCCAGGAGCCGTTCGTGTTCTGTCCGGTGACGGCCACGGTATTCAGGCGGGCTGCAAAGGCATCCTGCGCGCCCGTAAGGTGGCCTTGGACGTCGCCGGGAGTGGGGGCCACCGGAAAGTCTGTGGACGTGGTCAATCCTGTAACCAGAGCGCCACTGGCGGAATCCACCGTGATTGCCTGTCCGGCTTCGTTGCCGGTTCCGCCGAGATAGGAGAAGTAAGTCAGCGAAACGTTGGTCGTCGTCGCGGTGGTGGACGTGGTGGGGTTACTGATGCGCGCCACGAAAGCATCGGTCGGAGTGCTTGCGCTTGAAGCCGGACAGGTGCTGGTGCCCCCTGCCGGGTTTACAGGGCTGTTGAGACAGATCTGGTACCCCGCAAAGGTAGTCGATCCAGTTATGGGCTGGGAGTTGGTTGTACCCACGAGGTAGACGTTCGCAGCTCCCGAGTCGAGGGCGATGCCTGTGGCCGAATCCGTTTGCGCGCCGCCAAAGTAAGTGGACCACTGCAGTTGCTGTCCTTGAGCACCGCTTTGAGGATTCGGATTCAGTTTGGCCACGAACGCGTCGGTGGGGGTCGTGGTCGATGTGTTCGTACAGGGTGGCGGATTGGTTAAAACCACAACCTGCGTCGCTGAGTCGAGACAAGCCTGGTACGCGTTCAAGATAGGGAAGTCCCCGACCGCCCCATTGGTGTACGTAAAGTTCGTGGTGCCGTCGAAATAAATATTGCCGTTCGTGTCTACCGCAATACCGCCACCAGCCGCAACGATCGGCGTCGACGAGGTTGCTGTGTTCGCGCCACCGAAGTAAGTCGAGTAGATGATGCTACTTTTGCCCGAGTTACCCGTGTTTACTTTGGTCACAAAAAACTGCGTCGAGGCCAGTGGCGCGCTCTGGTACGGTGTCGCGTACGGCAGGGAACTCGAAGGAAACTGCGGGCCGGTGGGAGTGCCCACGTCCTGTTTATTCGTGGAAGTTGTAGTCCCGGTGACGTAGACGTTCTCGCTGCCGTCGATTGTCATTCCGCTGGCGACGTCATCGCCGCTGCCTGAAAGGTACGTCGAATAGAGGATCGAAGAGGCAGTCGGATTCAGCTTGCTCACGAATACGTGCTTTGTGCCGGCGCTACCGGGTTCCGGATTCGCTTGGTAGGCGGTAGCTGAGGTCGGGAAGTGAGGGGAAGACGTCGTGCCCGCGACGATCGGGTCCCCAGCGCCGTCGACGCCGATTCCGACCGGGCTATCGCTCCCGGTCCCTCCCAGGAACGTCACGTATTGAAGCGGCGGGTTCAAGGTCGGATTGATCTTTGCTATGTATACGTTCTGCGTGCCAGCCAGAGCGGTTTGAAGCACTGTCGTAATCGCTCCGACTGGCAGAGTCGGTGAAGTCGTTGACCCCGCGAGGTAGATGTTGCCGGCTCCGTCGATCGCGATGGAACTAGCGTGCTCATCCCCGGTACCGCCGAAGTAGGTGGAGAAGGAGAGATTCGGATCGATCACCAGTTCGCGCGTCGCATCGTAAGGTCCGATGGAGAAGCCGGCGCGGTTGCCGCCGCGTAGAACGAACTCGCCTTCCACCGGCTGCTGGCGCCCAGCGATCAGCTGATAGACGCGCGGAGCCTCGAGTCTGGCATCGCCGCTCGCCCCTCTGACCACCAGAGCGCCGTCCTTCAGCTCAAGAGATTTCGCGCCGTCGAATTCAAGTTCCGCCTGCGCGGGGTCGGCGCCTGGCGCCACCTGGAGGTCATATTCCAGCCGTCCCTGGTTCCCGTAGAAGACCAGGCTGATCCCGGGATAAATGCTTTCGTAGCGCACGCGTGCATATTGGGGAATCCCGCTGTGCCACTTTGCCGGGTCGTTGCCGAGAAGATAATTGCTCTTGGCCGGGAGGAGATCCGTACCCGTTAGGCTTGCCTTCGGATTCGCTCCCGCCAGCTTCATCTGGAAGGACGAAAACTCCCCGAACTTCGACGCCTTATCCCCCTGGGAGGAACGCAGGCTCACGATTGCGCCTTCGGTTCCGAGGAACAGCGTGTAGCCCGAGCCGCGGGCGATGAACCGTGCGCGAGTGTCGGAGGGATCGAGGTTGGCTTGGCCCAGGTTGGGCTCAAACATCAGGGGCAGGCGGGCCATCATGGAGGACGCCTTCATTCTGGCGTTGTGCTGCGAGGCACCAGACGGCAACGCGGCCGGAAGGCTCGCGGAGCCGGAGCCATTCTCGATCGCGGGTGGGTGGGTTCCTGATGTCGCGGCCAAGTGGGAGCGAGACCCCCACCCGAGGACCATGCCTCCTGCCGCGAGCAAGACGAGCCCTGCGGCCAGCACACGAACTCGAACCCCAGACCTTCCCAACCAACGGCGATCTACGTTCACGCGTTTCCTCCGATACTTTCCGCTCAAATCGTTCCTGGTTCAGATCGTTTTTTCGCCCAGATCAGTGGTGAGAATGTGGAAATGGCACACGAGTCGGTCCGGGCCTCACGCCGGCGTACTCATTTGGCGAGCCGGCCCGCGGCTTGCTGGTTCACTGGAACTGGCGGAAAAATAAATAACTACTTAAACATCTGACGGATAGACAAGTCAAGCGAACCTCGGCCCCTGCCGCCTGCTCCAAGATTGGTCAGATGCGTCCGGGAGTCGAGAAAGATGCCGCGGCGCCGCAGGAAACTGAGCCTATCGGGCTGACTTCCTTATCGATTAACCGATGCAATTCCGGAGCATGATTTTGCTATTGCAAACCGCTGGTAGTTCTATACATTGAGGTGAACAGACGGCGTTCCCTTAGGATTCTGGCTCCGACGATTGCGGCGACGTCGCCGTCCGCGGTGGTCGCCTTCCGCATGACGCGGTCTTTAGGCACGGTTCGGGTATGCAACCGAATTCCCAGGAACGGCGGACGATGCGGCGCTTCGATATGCGCCTGCCGGCGGTGGTTCGCCTGGATGGGGCCGCCGAGTTCTGCACCGAGACCCAGAATGTCAGCGCCCGTGGCGTGTTCTTCTACCTCGATCGGGCGGTTTCAGCCGGAACCACGCTGGAAGTGACCTTGACCTTTCCTCCCCACATTACTCTGACAGAAGCCCTCCGGGTGCGTTTCACAGCGCGTGTCGTTCGCGTCGAACATCCCCTGCCTTCATTGCGCATCGGTACCGCAGCCATGATCGAAAACTACGAGTTCCTCCATTCCAACGACAACCAGGATTTCCTGGGCACCCTGCAGCAGGAATGGAAAGTATCGCACTAATGTGTGGGGCGGACACTCCTGTCCGGCGCCTTTGGTTTTGGTTTTGCTGTTGGTTTTGTCTTTAAATCTGGGGGCCAAAGATCAAATCAAAAGTAGCGGACAACAGTGTCAGCTCCACATGGGAGTCGTCCTACTTCCCTTTCCCCACTTCCCTCAACTGCTGCCGCAGGCTGCTGAAGCGCCGGACCAGCGTCCCGAGGTAAAAAGCGTGAATCACCCACACGGCAATGTAGGCAGCGAACAGAAACTTGATACCGTTCATGGCGCGCTCCGATGCAGTGGCAAGCTCGCTTTGACAGGCACTCCGCCCGGTCCAGCCAGAGACGCCATGGCATGCGCCTCCTCCACCTCGCGTTGCAGAAGTTCCAGACGAAAGCGCGACCAGCAGACCAGGAAAGCAAAGCACAGAAAAGCCATCCAACTAATCAGAAGCACGTGCAGCATCCGCGGATCCATCGAACCGCCACCGCCGATGACCGGCTGGGGGTGCTGGGTGCGGAAAAACCAGATCGAAAAATAAACCAGCGGCACATCCAGCGCGCCGAACACGGCGAGCGCCGCCGCCAGCATCTGCGTCTGAGCGCTACTCGAGAAGCGCCGCAACACCAGGTAGCTCACGTAAATGAGCCAAAGCACCAGAGTCGAGGTGAGACGAATGTCTCCCGGCGCCCACCAGATCCCCCACACCGGCCGCGCCCAGATCGGCCCGGTGACGAGCACGATCGTGCAGAAAACCACGCCCACTTCTGCCGTGGTAACGGCGAGCACGTCGAGCAGTTGTCCGGGGAACCACCTTCCGATCAGAAAGTAAAACGCGGGAATGCAAATCACAGTCGTCGCCATCGCGCTGGGCCGCATACCTGCCGAGGTCAACTGCCGCTGCACTTGCGGCAGGAAACAGGCAATCACCCCCACGACCCCGATTCCAATCACAACCCACTTCGCAGCCGCCTTCCTCGATGGGTTGGCGCTCGCCAGGTATTGCACCGACGCGATGAAGTTGATGAAGAAGAGCAGGAAGGCCGTCCAAGCTGAAGGCACGTGATAGTAAATGATGCGGTAGACATCGCCCTGCAGCGCGTCGGTCGGTGCGACGACCAGGGCCTGATAGAGCGCATACGCCAGCAGAACCGCGGTGACGATCGAGAGGATGGGGAAGAGCCGTTTCATTCCGCGTGCAGTATCGTCTCGAACAGTGCCAGACAAGCTGTAGTAAACACCACATCGTAGGTGAGAAGCAACACAATGTAAAAGTGAGCAGGGTTATCGCCGGTGAGTACCGCCGTGGTGCCGGCGACCATGCCGAGCACGGCGGGAATTGAAATCGGAAACAGCAGCAGCGGCAGCATGATTTCGCGGCTGCGCGTGCGCAGCGACATCGCCGCGAAAAACGTGCCGTTGACGACCAGGGCCCACGTCCCCAAGCCCGCAATCGGGATCAACTGCCAGGCCGGCCCCAGGACTCGCAAGTTGTAAAAGATGACGAACAGCGGAGTCATCAGCGCTTCCAGCACGCTGACGAAAATGAAATTGCCGAGTGCTTTCGCCAGGAACAGCGCGTTCGCCGGCGCGGGAGAGACGCGATAGGCGTCGAGCACCTGGTTGCGCAGTTCGCGTGCCCAGGTCTGGTTCAGCGCAACCACAGCCGCAAAGAGAAACGCGACCCATACCAGCCCTCCCACAATGTGCCGCGACTCTTCCGCCAGCGGATCGAATGAAAAGACGAAGATCACGACCACCAGCAGCGAAAAGAACAACATGGAATTGAGAGCGTCTTTGGAGCGCCATTCTAAGCGAATGTCTTTTCTGAGCGTCGCCACGGTGACCGCCCACAGCGAGTTTTCGGGGCCGGTAGTTTTTTCGGAGCCCGTCATTGAAACTCCTCGCGGGAACTCGCGGCCCGCGCGGCGCTCGCAGTGCGATCCACAGTCTGCCCAGCCTGCATCCACACAAATTCATCGGCGACGCCGTCGAGCAGCAGTGCCTGATGCGTCACCACAAAAATTGTCTTTCCCGCGTCGCGCATGCCTTTGAGCAACCCGACCATCTCGCGCGCCGAGTGCACGTCCACGTTAGAAAAAGGTTCGTCGAGCAGCAGCACTTTGGGATCATGCAGAATCGCGCGCGCCAGCGACATCCGCTGGCGCATGCCTTGCGAATACTGCCCCACGCCACGCGTCAATTCCGGATCGAGCCCGACCGACCGAATTACTTCCGCGCAGCGTCCGTCTCCGACGATACCGTAGAGCCCGGCAAAGTAGCGCAGGTTCTCCATGCCACTCATTTCGTCGTAGAGCAGCGAGGGGTGCGCCATGTATCCCAGATCGCGGCAGGCGGCCCTGGGACTTTTCCCGAAGATAGAAATCTCACCGCTCGTAGGGTGTGCCAATCCGGCCAGCGCGCGCAGCAGCGTGGTCTTCCCCGCCCCGTTGTCGCCGAGGATGGCGTGGAACCGTCCCGCGTCAAATTCCGCGGTCACGCCGCGCAGGGCGGCAAAGCGTCCGAACTGCTTGATGACGTTGCTGACGGTGATGGTAGGCGCGGTGTTGTCAGTCACGATGGGCGGCGGGATTCCCCCAGGATGAGAACCCGCAATCGGCACAAATCAATACTCTGAACTCTCGTTGACGATTTACTGGTTTCAGCTTAACATCCTCGTCCAACGAGAGCGATGTGAACCCCGAAACCATTTCGCACTACCGCATTCTTGAGAAACTGGGCGGCGGCGGAATGGGGGTCATCTACAAGGCGGAAGACACCAGGCTCCATCGCTTCGTCGCACTCAAGTTTCTCCCTCCCGAACTGGCGCAGGATGCTACAGCACTGGCACGTTTCCAGCGCGAGGCCCAGGCGGCGTCGGCGCTGAACCATCCAAATATTTGCACGATTTACGACATCGGCGAGGAACACGGGCGCTCGTTCATCGCCATGGAGTATCTCGAGGGGGCAACTCTCAAGCACCTGATCATGGATCGTCCTCTCGATCCAGAGCGCATTCTCGCGCTCGCCCTCGAGATCACCGATGCGCTTGACGCCGCGCACTCGGATGGGATCACGCATCGCGACATCAAGCCCGCCAATGTCTTCGTGACTAAACGCGGGCACGCCAAGGTGCTCGATTTCGGCCTGGCAAAAATCGTGGATCGCACAAGCCGCCGGTCCGAAGCTTCGGACCAGCCGACGCTGGAAGACGCCAACGCCAATCTGACCAGCCCGGGCACAGCGTTGGGCACCGTAGCCTACATGTCGCCCGAGCAGGCACTCGGCAAAGCGCTCGACGCGCGCAGCGATCTTTTCTCACTCGGGCTGACCATATACGAGATGGCCACCGGCAAGCAGGCCTTTTCCGGTAGCACCTCGGCGGCGATTTTTGACGCCATCCTGCATGACTCCCCTCCGGCGGCCGGACGGCTGAACCCCTCGCTTCCGGCCGCGTTGGACCAGGTGATCAACAAACTGCTGGAAAAAGATCCGGGTCTGCGTTATCAGACCGCTGCCGATTTAGGTGCAGACTTAAAACGTTTGCATCGGGACACGACATCAGGGCATACGGCGGCACAGAGTGCCGCACTGACCGCAACCGCGCCGAAACGAAGATCCTCGGGATGGATCTGGGCGGCGGGGGCTGTCGCGCTTGCGGCGGCAGCGCTGTCCGGCTGGCTCTACTTCTCCGCTCCCAAGAAATACACAGGTCCTCCGCCCCGGTTGCTACCGTTTACCAGCTTCCCGGGGGACAAGGGGTATCCCGCTTTCTCTCCGGACGGCAATGAAATTGCGTTTAGCTGGCAAGGTGAAAACTCCAAGGATCAGAGCGCCTATCACATCTATGTTCAACTGGTGGGCGCTGGCGCGCCGCTTCGCCTCACCAGCGCAGCCGCGCGCGATGATTATGCAACATGGTCCCCAGACGGGCGCTTTATCGCATTCTGGCGTCGCTCGGGCGCGACGGGTTATTACATCGTTCCAGCTCTGGGTGGCCCGGAGCGCAAGCTTGCTGATTCCGAAACCGATATCGAAGGTTTCGAAGGAGGAGGAATCACATGGTCTCCTGATGGGAAACACCTTGCGGTGGCGGATCGCGGAGCCAATCCAAAACCTGCGGCAGCACCTACGATCTCCTACATTTCCATCGAAAGCGGCGAGAGGCGCGAGTCGAACATCGAACTTCCCGGGAATTACGTTCTCTCACCGCAATACTCACCCGATGGCAAGTATCTAGCCTTCATCAGCGGGCCCGGCTTCTTGTCTACCGACGTGTATGTAGCTCCCGTTACAGGCGGCAAGCCTCGCGCCTTAACTTCGGTTCATTCGTCGATGGAAGGACTCGCATGGCTTCCCGACGGCAAGGAGATCGTGTTTGACTCCACTCACCAGGGACTCGCCCAGCTCTGGAGAGTGCCTCTTTCCGGTGGCGAACCCGAACAAGTAGTAATTGCTGGGGAAGGCGCCATTGAACCCACGATCGCGGCCCATGGCAATCGGTTTGCGTTTGAACGTTACGCCGTAGACACGAATATCTGGAAAGCTCCGATCTCTCCTTCCGAGCACGCATCGCCAGTCAGGACAATCGCCTCGACCAAGGAGGATTCTGATCCCGCGTTCTCGCCGGATGGCAAGGATATCGCCTTCCGTTCCAACCGCTCGGGGACCGATCAGGTTTACCTCTGTAGTGCCGACGGCTCAAACGCTGTTCAACTCACTTCTATGGGAAACGGCGCCACGGGGTCTCCGTCCTGGTCTCCAGATGGAAAGCAAATCGCCTTTGACTCGCGGGTGGAAGGCCATGGCGACATTTTCGTCATCAGCGCCGATGGCGGCTCGCCGCGCCGTCTCACTAGCGGCCCCAATGATAGTGCGGTGCCGATCTGGTCCCGAGATGGACGCTGGATCTACTTCAACTCCGGCACAACACCCGCAGCCTCCCAACTCCGGAAAATCCCCGCGGAGGGAGGTGCCGCTGTTCCGATCAACGTTAGCGGAATTGGGGCGCGCGAAAGCCAGGACGGTAAGTCGCTCTACTACTATCGAAGAGGTGCGATCTGGAGAAGTGACCTGAGCGGAGCCAATGAGACTCACGTGATCAATCTCTCGGAATTTCAAAACTGGCAGCTGTGCGGCACAGACATTTGCCTTCTGGATATGTCTTCCCCACCGTCCGGCCAATTCATCCGTTATGACCCGGTCACAAAACGCAGACAGGCAAAATCCCTGGATGTCGGCCTTGGAGCCATCACCTCTGTCGGCATCGACGTTTCCCCAGATGGCCTGTGGTTAATTTACGTCCGCCCGGATTCTGCCGAAAGCGACATCATGCTGCTCGAAAATTTCCACTAGAGCAGTTCGCTGAACAAGTAGCCAATTGTGGCAGGTAGCAGTTTCGGAACGGCAGAGGCGTTGTGGGGCAGGCGCCCCCGGCTGTCCGGTGAACCGAAGGCCCCATGCCTGTCTAAGTCATGCTTTTCGCCGGAGCCGGCGCAGCGCCCGGCGCGCCCGGTTGCGGCGCATACTTCGAGGCGCACTTAGCCTGCAGTTGCTTGGCGTGGAACACGCCGTCGTGGCCAAAGCTGCCATCGGCGAGGGCCTGCGAATCATCTTTGAAGGTGTCGGGCGGCGCCTCGGTCCCGGTGTAATCAACCGATACCGTTTGGTCCTCTTCCACCAGCACAAACTGCACGTGTGTACCCGTGCGCTTGATGGACCCCGGCTGCACATTGCCGGCGACGCGCAGGCGCTTGGTATAGGCCGTGTCTCCCATCTTGTGCAGTTCCTTGATGGTGACGTAGTAGCTCTTGCTGTCCTGCACGCCGGTGTAGGCGAGGTAGGCGAGCAGCAGCAGAATCACCGCCGTCGCTCCGCCGAATTTCAGATAAGTCTTGACATGGCTTGACATAAGCGCCCCAAAGGGGAGACACCCCACGCTTCAACTTTACGCGCCATCAGGGGAGAGAATCAAGATTCGGGAGGACTACCCGACTGGTGTCCCAACGGCCCTGCCGGCGAGCCAGGCCGCGTCGGCTCGACATCCGCTAAAATGGCTGATTCGATCGCTCATTCGAACTTAAGATAATTTCTATGATTCATCCTTGGCACGACGTAACTCCCGGCGACAAGCTTCCGCAGGAATTCGACTGCGTCATCGAGATCCCATTTGGCTCGAGCGTGAAGTATGAACTGGACAAGTCGAGTGGCTTGATTCGCCTCGACCGCATCTTGTATTCGGCCGTCTACTATCCCGCAAACTATGGATTCATTCCCCAGACGCTGGCCGAAGACGACGATCCGCTCGACGTGCTTGTACTGTGCCAGGAAACAGTAGTGCCGCTGACCATCATCCACGCCCGTGCGATCGGCCTCATGACGATGATCGACGCGGGCAAGCAGGACCACAAGATCATCGCCGTTGCGACCGAGGATCCCGAGTTCAATTCTTACCGCCAGGCCGCCGAGATGCCGCCTCACCGTTTGCTCATGCTGCGCAGGTTTTTTCAGGATTACAAGCAACTGGAAGGTAAGGCAGTCGAGGTCGATGAGATACGCCCGCCGAGTGAGGCGTACCCCATCATCCTCGACGCCCTTCACCGCTACAGCGAACAACGT
The DNA here is from genome assembly GCA_963719615.1 of uncultured Acidobacteriaceae bacterium. Lineage (GTDB taxonomy): Bacteria > Acidobacteriota > Terriglobia > Terriglobales > Acidobacteriaceae > Sulfotelmatobacter. The sequence goes on from CAVRCR010000069.1 coordinate 32,588, forward strand.
CGCAAAGGCTTCAAGGGCGCAAAATCGTAAGAGCCGAAACCAAAACAACGCACTGAAGGAACGCAAACAAGGCCCGGAGTAACCGTGGAAGAGCGGCCCTTAAAGGGCCGCGTACTGCCGCAAAAAAGGACGGCTTTAGCACGAGAGCCAAGGCTACATTCCCTTAAACACGAAGCTGATCTCTTTCGTCTCATTTCCTCCGATGGTGACCGTCTGTGTCGAGGTTCCCAACTTCTCGTGCCAGGCCTTGATGGTGTAGGTTCCCGCCGGCAGATTGCTCAGGTCGAAGCTGCCGTCCTTGCCGGTCACCGCATAATACGGATGCTTAAAGACCGCGATGTAGCTCTTCATCCAAGGATGCAGATTGCACTTCACCGGAATCGCAATCTCCTCGCGGGCAAACGTCTCTTCCATTTTCGAGTTGGGTGGCTCGGCCTTGTTCCATTCCCGATTGTTGGCGGGCGTGGGATGGATGTTGTGCGAAGTGGCGTCCTCGTTCAGGACTTGCAGGGTCTGATTGGCCCGAACCGCCATCACGTGCGGCGTGTACATGCATCCTTTCTGCTCGACGACTACAGGTTGGCTAGGCGGATCGAAGGTGCGGTCTCCGAGTCCTTCGGAAACGAAGACGATCACGTTCTGCAGATCCCCTTTACTGTCGGCCATGATTTCCTGCGACATGACCGGCGTGGCATGCTGCTTGGCGCATACCGGATCGGCGGCCATGCTGATCGTCTTCGCCACAGGCGCCTTGCCATCGAAGCGCACAATCCCGCGCACCGTCGCGCCGGTCGTGGGTGCGGCCGGCCCGCCCGCTCTAGCCCCATGGGGAGCGGAGATCGAGAGGGCTAAAGTTAGGGCCAAAAAAGACAAAAATCTCTTCCCGTTCATACCACATCACCTCAATTCGAGAATTTGTTTGCAGGGGATTTACTTCGCTTCGCGTGCCCGGGTCGTTGGCGTTTCTGTTTTGAACAGCACGATCAGACTGTTTGTGGACGCTCCTCGTTTCTTCGCTGCATCACTCGCGCTGGTTTACTCGTTGTAGCCCTGGCGATAGCCGGCGGCAAAGGAGGCGCGATCCTTTTCCGTCGACCAGCGCCCGATCGGGGGATGCATCGGACTCTTGGCTGTGCGGGCGAGTTTGCCGAGATAGATGCCGTCGCGATAGGCGGCGTCTCCGGCCATTTGCGCGTCAACGCTCTGACCTCGCCGCGCCACCATGTCTCGCTGCACCAGCATCGCGCTCGTTCCCGCAAACCCGATCGCGAGCACGTACGTCAATATGATCTTCATCGTTCCCTCCTCATTGCGTGAATCCGCGTCCGCGGATCCTTACACTTATCCGATGGGGGATAAGTCGCACTTACCCGGGGGATATACACTTCTGCCTGCACCCGGTAAGTCACACTAATTCCGGGTCGTTTACGCGTCTGTTCTTTCTTTCCTGGGTACCTGGGATTCCGCGCGGCGCTGTCCATCGCGCCATGCGAAATTACTGCTTCGCGAGCCAACTTAGCACTCGCTCGAAACCCTTGGTTGCCCTGCGACAAACCAGTTGTAAAAAGAACGTAAGGTCAAAACTTTTTACAGTTTCCTTACATCGAGAATTTCATTTCGCTAAAACGCGTGTACCTCGGGCAATCCTCGCTCGCCCTCACGCTTACGTCTATTTTGAAGGTACACAACTCCACCGCTGACATCGTCATGGGGACGTCATTTCGCCGTCACATTCTGGTCAAGTCTGCCGGCGGTCTCGATCCGGAAGCCGCCGCTCAAAAAAAACTTGACATAATGTACTAGTTCTTTAGTACAATGACACGCATGGGAAGGAACACCCAGAGCGGCGGCTTCGAGTTCGCCCTCGATCTTCATACCGGTGTCCCGGTCTACCGGCAGCTGATCGACCAGGTAAGGATGGGCATCGCCTCCCGGTCGCTGGCTCCGGGCGACCAGTTGCCGACGGTGCGCCAGCTGGCCGTCGACCTGGCCATCAATCCCAACACCGTGATGCGCGCCTATCGCGAACTGGAACTCGGTGGCCTGCTCGAAACCCACCAAGGCACGGGAACGTTTATCAGCGACAAGAAACCGGAAAAGAAATCTGCCGAGCGGGAGCGCCAACTCGGCCAATTCGCGGGGGAATGCGCGGCGCGCGCGGGAGCCGTCGGATTCACCGTGGAAGAACTGATCGAACGCTTGACCGAGTTGTTGCCTCGCCCTGCGCAAAGGAGATAGTCACCATGCCGAAAATCCGAATTAATGACATCAACGGGGTCGCTCTGTTGCTGTTCGTGGTGTGCACACTGGCGGGAATCGCTATCGCGCGGGCCGTTCATCAACCGGCGGTCGCCATCTCTGGAACGCTGGTCGGTCTGTATTTCCTGTTAGCCATCAAAATCGTCCGCCAGTGGGAGAAGGTTGCAGTCCTGCGCCTCGGCCGCTACGTCGGGCTGCGCGGCCCCGGGCTCTGCCACATCGTGCCCATCATCGAGACGCTCAGCCCCTACGTCGACCAGCGGGTGCGCGTCGCCAGCGTTTCCGCCGAGTCGACGCTGACCCGCGACACGGTCCCGGTCAACGTCGATGCCATCGTCTTCTGGATGGTGTGGAACGCAGAGAAGTCAATTCTCGAAGTCGAGAATTTCGTCGAGGCGATCAACATGAGCGCGCAGACCGCGCTGCGCGAGTCGATCGGACGTCACGAACTGGCGCAGATGATTACCGAGCGCGAAACCCTGGGCCGCGAACTGCAGCGCATTCTCGATGAGAAGACGAACCCTTGGGGCATTACGGTCCAGTCGGTTGAGATCCGGGACGTAAAAATCCCGCAGGGCCTGGAAGACGCCATGTCGCGCCAAGCGCAAGCCCAGCGCGAGCGGCAAGCCCGAATCATCCTGGGCCAGGCCGAAAGCGAAATCTCCAACAGCTTTGTGCAGGCCGCGGCCGCGTACGCCGAAAACCCGGTGGCGCTGCACCTGCGCGCCATGAACATGCTCTACGAAGCCGTCAAGGAAAAGGGTGCGATGGTGATCGTGCCTTCGTCCGCCGTGGAAACCATGGGTCTGGGCGGAACGTTGGCAACGGCATCCCTGGGCGGAGCCAAGCCGTAGCTACGTTTGCACAATGCTGTCGAGGGAGGTCAAATAGGTTTTGGCAAGGGCAAAGGGTTTTGGGAAGGGCAAAGGGTTTTGGGAAGGGCAAAGGGTTTTGGGAAGGGCCGGCTTTAGCCGGGCCGTTAAGAGCCGCTTAAACACTGGACTTTAGCCCCTGAGGGCATCGGTCCTCGAAGGAGATCCAATGAATTCGCCTACGACAAATACGCCAAAGCAACTGAGACACTCCGCGCTGAGCCTAGCCGTCGTGCTCGCCGCTGTTCTATTCACGCCCCGCACGGACCATGCCCAACAACTGCAGCAAGGCGTCAGCGTGCAACTAGCCACCACCAGCCACGCGGTACCGATGCCGGAGGCAGACAACGCAGACGCCTGGATCGTGGCGGTCACCGCCGACAGCACCCTGTATTTCGGAATCGATCCCGTCTCTGCGTCGGAATTGGCGGACAAGATGAAGGCCCGCCCGCGACGACGCGACCAAAAGCTCTACATCAAGGCCGATGCCCGCGCTCCATTTGCAGATGTGGAGAGAGTGCTTCAGGCTGGACGTGAGGTCGCGTTCGAAGCACCAGTACTGCTTACGGCGCAACTAGTCCCGCCTACATCCGGAACCATCGTGGCTCCGAGTGGGTTGGAGGTGCTGGTCGGCCCGGCGTTGCCCGCTGGCACGGTAGCAACCGTCGTGCAGTTGGTCAACTCGCGAGAGCAACGGCCGATGCTGAAGGTCAACAGCGATGAGATTTCCTGGTCCGCTCTGGAAAGTACGCTGAGGCGGCACTTCCAGAAAGGCGATGAGAAATTGATTCTGCTAAAGGCCGACGAGCGACTCCCATTTGGAACGGTCGTGCAGGTGATCAATGTCTGTCGCGCGATGGGGGCTCAGGTTGTTCTGGACCCACGCGGACTCTAGAACGTGGGCTGAAGAGCTGGTGCAAAGTTGCACTTTACACCAGCTCTTGGGGTAACAGTTACCGTCGATATCTCCCGCACTCTGGCCGACTAAAGTTGGGGACATGCCTCGCCGATTACAGATGCATGGACCCTTCCTTCATCGCTCTTCAGGGATTGCAGCAGGCCGAGGTACAACTGAACGCCGCCACAGCCAAGCTGGCCGACGCAGGCGCAGCCTCCCCGAACGGAGCCAACCTCGATGTGGTGGATCTCAGCGCCGAGATGGCCGCGCTCATGTCCGCCCAAACCCTGTTTTCGTCAACATCGCCACGCTCAAGACCGACGACCAGATGCGGAAGGCCCTCATCGACATCAAGGCCTGAGCTCACCAAGCATTTCTCCGCCACTATCGTCCGGGTGCCCCACCCTTGTTGCGCCTTTTGCGACAGAGCCCGCCCTGAGCGAAGTCGAAGGGGTGGGGATTTTGACTCACCACACGTGGCAGGCGTTCTCCGCCACCATCGGCTGTCCCGCCTTGCATCCCCACGCCTTCTGGAACTCCGGCATATTCTGTACCACGCCGTTCACCCGATACTTGCCCGGCGAGTGCGGATTGGTGCTGACCTGCATGCGCAGAAACTCCGGCCGCTGCTTCTCGCACCATACGCGCCCGAAGCCCAGGAAGAAGCGCTGCTCCGGTGTATAGCCCTCGATTTTCTGCTCCTCTTTTCCGGTCTTGTCGTCAGCAATCATATGTTCGAGCGCCGCCAGCGCGATACGCGCTCCCCCGTTGTCGGCCGTGTTTTCTCCCAGCGTGAGCCGGCCATTCAGCTTCATGTTATCGACGGCCACAAAGTTGGAATATTCATCGGCAACGCAACTAACGCGCTTTTCGAATTCCTTGCCATCCTGCTCGGTCCACCAATCGCGCAGGTTGCCCTGCGGATCGAACTTGCGGCCTTGATCGTCGAAGCCGTGGGTGAGCTCGTGGCCGATCACCAGCCCGATCCCGCCCAGGTTGACGCCGTCGTCCATGGTCTTGTCGAAGAATGGCGGTTGCAGAATGCCCGCCGGAAAGACGATCTCGTTGAACGACCCGCTGTAGTAGGCATTCACCGTCGGCGGAGTCATGCCCCACTCCTTGCGGTCGAGCGGCTTGTCGATCTTCGCAATCTGCCGCTTGGCTTCGAATTCGGTGGCGCGGGCCACGTTCCCCAACAGATCGTCAGGCTTGATGTCCACTGAGCTATAGTCGCGCCACGCGTCGGGATAGCCAATCTTGTTGCGGATGGCCTGCAGCTTGACCTTGGCCTGCTTCTTGGTGTCGTCACTCATCCAGGAAAGGCCCTGGATATCCTCGTCGAGTGATTTCTCGAGCGCGTCGACCATTTTCAACATGCGCTGTTTTCCCTCGGCTCCGAACGTCAGTTCGACGTAGCGCTGCCCCAGCGCCTCTCCCAGCGATCCGTCGACCAGATCAACGCAGCGCTTCCAACGGTCCTGGATTTGCTTTTGTCCGGTCAGGGCCTGCCGCATTTTGAAATTCGCGTCTACAAACGGCGGCGAAAGCCACGGCGAAGCCGCCCGCAGCACGTGCCAGGTCACATACGTTTTCAGTGTGTCGAGCGGCAGGGACCCGACCACACCGTTGACTTGCCGGAAGAAGTCAGGATTCACAACGTTGAGGGCATTAAAGTTCGGTGCCCCGACCGCGGTGAAGTAGCGATTGAGATAAAAGTCCGGCGCCAGCGCGAGCGCCTCATCGCGCGTCATTTTATGGTCGCGGTTCTTGGGATCGCGGCGCTTGGTCCGATCCATCGAGTCTGCCGCCAGCAAGGTTTCCACCAGCAGGACCTGTTGCGCCGAACTGGCTGCCCGTTGCGAGTTTTGCCCGGCCAGCGTGAACAGCTCAGTGGCATAGTCGATCAAATGCTTGCGCATCTCGACTTTGTCGGCATCGTCTTTAACGTAATAGTCGCGGTCGGGCAGCGAGAGCCCACCCTGATCGAGGTAAGCGATCACCTGGTCGGCATTATGTAGATCGGAATTTGAATAGAAGCTGAAGAGCGAGCTGCCTCCCACCATGTGCAGGTGCGCGAGCTCATCGACGAGCCCCTGCTTGTCCTTCACCGCCGCAACCCGCGCGAGTTCCGGCTTCATGGGCTCGATTCCCCTGGCATCCACGGCTTTCTCGTCCATGCAGGAGCCATACATGTCGCCGATCTTCTGATCGATTGGGTTCCGCGCCGCCCCGCCCGACGCAGCCTTTTCCAGAATGCCCTTCTCGATTTGCAGGTTGCTCTCGTCCAGTTCGGAGAAACTCTGCCACGCCGCACGGTCAGCGGGGATTTCAGAATTCTTGATCCAGTTGCCGCAGGCGTACTGGTAGAAATCGACGCAGGGGTCGACGCTCTTGTCGATATTGTCGATGCTGAATCCAGACCCGGGCTTGCTGCCGGACGACGACTGCGAGAAACTGCCGGCGGTCACGACGAGCAGGAAGGCCATCACAAAGCGGAACGCGCGCATGAGAATTCTCCTTGAGGTAGCGGATGAATTCTAAGCCCAGCCTTCGCAGATCGGCAAACACCTGGACAACTACCCAATGGCTTGATAAGCGGAGTGTCTATTTCCACTGGGGAGGACCTGCACCCCAACAATGGCTGCCCCACGCTTCGCGATTTTCGAAGCGTGGGGACCACGAACGCCGACATTGTGTTTGAGCTCCTGCTTTTACTTGCAGACGATACTCGGATTGTCCTTGGCCAATTGCAGGCAAGCTTGATGCTGCTTGGCGTTGCGAGCGGCATCACCGAGACTTGCATTTGGATTCGAGACTCCGGAGTCAGAGGCTGGGGTGGTTGATTGCGACGGAGTTGCTGTCGCGGCTTGCGGCTGATACGCCACGGGCGTGACTTGGGCCCCAGCTGGAGCTTCCGCGGAAGGCTGTTGATCCGCTTCAGCGCCTTGAGCCGCGGCCGCTGGCGCCGACGCGGAAGTGGGATGGCCGTGAGCTTGCCAGTCTGCCACCACCATCGCGCATGCATCTTTTGCCGCGTTCCCAACCGTATGAGTTGCGTTCGTGCCGAGTACATCGCCCATCTTATTCGCAACTTGCACCTGGCTGTTCGTACGTAGCAGACCCCGGTTCTTTTTGGACTCGCGGTTCAACATCACCGTATAGTCGGCGTTTCCCTGATTCAGCGTCACGATTACACCGGAACAGTTCTTCTGTAAGTCCTTCGTGACCTCCATGCTTTCATCATGAGAATCGATCGTTGAATTGGAACCCCATGCTCCCCAATGCTTTCCGCCGCCTCCCGATCCCGAAGACTGAACATCCTCCGATCCCTTCCCTTGCACAAACACGCGCGGTTTGTCTTGGCCGCTGGCACATAGAACGAGCACCAGCATGATTGCCACCGTAGACAAGCTCTTCATTCATCTCCTCCATTCAGCGACTGCGGACTGTGACCCGACTGAGGGAATCCTCTCAGAAATCGTTCGCCAAAATAGGTCACAAAGGTAACGGTTGGGTGTGGCCTCTTTTCCATCGATTGGGACGTCAAAAAGTAATGTAGTCGGGCCACTCCAGGCTTTCGCTCACCGCGACTCTGCCACCTTCGCTTCAGTACGCCTCCCGGCGTTTATAATCTAGACTCACAGAATCCGAGGATGGTCATGACTTCCACGAATGGCACTGGCAGCAACGGATACAGCGTCCCCAAACCCCGCGCGGAGTGGCTTACCCGCCGCAAGCGGGAAAACGCCACCGGCAACTTCTCGCAGATGCACTATGGGCGCCAGGGCGCGATCACCGAGGAAATGTCCTTCATCGCCCACAAAGAAAAGCTCACGCCCGAGCTCGTGCGCGACGAAGTCGCCCGGGGACGCATGATCATTCCCGCCAACATCAACCATCCCGAGCTTGAGCCGATGGCGATCGGCGTCGCGTCGCTCTGCAAGATCAACGCTAACATCGGCAACTCGGCCGTCACCTCAGAAATCAACGAAGAACTCAAGAAGCTGCACACCGCCGTGCACTACGGCGCCGACACTGTGATGGACCTCTCCACCGGCGGCAACATCCATGAAATTCGCGAGGCGATCCTGCGCCACTCGCCGGTCCCGATTGGCACCGTCCCGATTTACGAAGCCATTGCCCGGGTCAAGCGCGTCGAGGATCTTAACGCCGACGTCATGCTCGAAGTCATCGAAGAGCAGGCCGAGCAAGGTGTGGATTACATGACGATCCATGCCGGTGTGCTCATCCAGTATCTGCCGCTGATTTCCAAGCGCATAACAGGAATCGTGAGCCGCGGCGGTGCGATTCTCGCCCAGTGGATGGCCTACAACCACAAACAGAATTTTCTCTACGAGCGCTTCGACGACATCGTCAAGATTTTCAAAAAGTACGACGTCAGCTTCTCCTTAGGCGACGGCCTGCGCCCCGGCTGCGTAGCCGACGCCAGCGACGAAGCCCAGTTCGCTGAACTGAAGACGCTAGGCGAGCTCACGAAAAAAGCCTGGGAGCACGACGTGCAGGTCATGATCGAGGGCCCCGGCCACGTCTCCATGGACAAGATCAAGGAGCAGGTCGAAAAGGAAGTCGAGTACTGCTACGAGGCCCCGTTCTACACTCTGGGTCCCTTGGTTACCGACATCGCTCCCGGCTACGACCACATCACCTCTGCCATCGGCGCGGCCATGATCGGCTGGTACGGCGCGGCCATGCTCTGCTACGTGACGCCGAAAGAGCATCTAGGCCTGCCCAACGAAAAGGACGTAAAAGACGGCATCATCGCCTACAAGATTTCCGCCCACGCCGCCGACATCGCCCGCGGACGCCCCGGCGCCCGCGATCGCGACGACGCCCTCAGCTACGCCCGTTACAAATTCGACTGGGAAAAGCAGTTCGCCCTTTCGCTCGACCCCGAAACCGCCCGCTCCATGCACGACGAAACCTTGCCCGACGATTACTACAAAGAAGCCGCCTTCTGCTCCATGTGCGGCCCGAAGTTCTGCTCGATGAACTACTCATCAAAGGTGGATGAATACAACAAGCAGGTTCACGGCATCGAGAAAAAGGATTATTCCGACCTGGTAGAAAAGTTGGTCTCCCTGAAGTAGGGTAGTTTCGCCGTGGCCACGCGCGTAGCGTTTGCTAGGCTGATTTCTTTGTCTGTGAAGCAAACTCGAGAATCTTCCCGCGTTGTTTAGGGGACACCCATTTCACGATTCTTCGGAAGTTGCTCGGTATGTAGAACTCGATTACTTTTGCCACCGTTATCCCTGCCTTTTCCCCGCTGAGCGTTCCGCACTCCGTTCAGGATTGCGCTCCGTTTTCAATTCGTATGGCCTTGCCACTCCCACCCGCACTGACAGCGCACGGAATCGCTCAATCTCAGCTTTTTCATGAGAGCCTTACAGATAGCGCATGACCTCATCCACATAGTTATCCTCCCAAACACCGTCCTCCCAGGAGCTTGCTTTCACGTCGCATAGAGGATTGGACTCGCGTAGCCCAATTGGGGATGCGGCGCAGTTGTCTGAAGATTGTTAAGTGATTGTCTCGAAGCTCCTGCCCTGTTCGGCAGCATGCACTCCAAGCATTCCTCCAGCGCCCTGCCCTTGATTGTCCTCAGTACAACCTACCTGCCCCAGCCGATTCCCCTCTACGATGTTGCCGTGGTCGTTTCGTCCGAATCTCCAGGGCAGCACCGGTACTCCTGCGACTTTTCGAGCAGAGTGATTTGCTTCTGCAACAGCTGGTTCTCGAGATCTTTGCGTGTGGCCTCAAGATCCATCAGCTTCTTCAACTCGGGCTCGCAGATGTCGCAATCGTCGAGGCAGCCCTTGACCAGCACTCCGGGCGTCGGAACGGACATGGTCTTCTCCCAGCCCACCGCGTCTTGCGCAGCCGGAGCGACCTGGCCCCCTACCTTGTCGAGCAGCCCTTCCTTCACGAGGTCCTGATCAACCTGCTGCAGAGCCGCCTGCCGGACGTTCACCGGGATGGGCCCCTGCTGAGAGAAATTTGTAACTGTCCTTGCTAACAGCGCTCCCGTGTTGCCACTTGCGCCTCCCTGTTCCACGGCGACGCTCTGGAGTGCCCGTGTCGCCACGTCCAAGCGGCTCGCACTCGTCGCCAGCACCCTGCTGGACAGAACGCCCACGCCGGTTAACGGCCTGGGTGGATTCAGAACCACGCCGGTGGGCGCCGCGGGGTCGTCTACACGCCGGTCGATGCTCACTAGTTCAAACTTGACCGTCTGGCACTTATTGATGCGATAGAAGAGAAACGTGACGGCGTGGCAGTGGTTGGGGTTTGAGAAGGTGCGCGACGCCGATTCGTACTGGTCCTCGGATTCTCCCTGCTGGTGGGTGCGCGTTGCCACCTCGCCAATGGAGGTTGAGGCAGCCGCCCGGGTGCTCACTTCCATATGCTGCTGCAGTGATTCGGCGTGCTGGCTCAAGGAGCGGGAGAGTTTGCTGGTCGAGTTCGCATCATAGGAGCTGGCCGCAGCCGAGCCGCCGATGCTGAAGAGACCGAGGTCGATGCCCGCCGATCCGCCTCCGCTTACGGACGAAGAGCTGAATGACGAGCTGGCTTTGGTCGTGTCGAGCAGGTTGAGATTACTCATCCCATAAGCCATCCCTGCCGCGTAGTAAGACTCTTCCGAGGTAGTCTCCGTGTGGTAGGAAAGCTTCGTCTCGCTGTCGAAACTGAAGCGCGAGTGCCGGTCGCTCGAGTAGAGCTGCACTTTTTCGCCCGGCAACAGCGTCGTCGTGTACATCAGATCGCCCAGCGACAGAGGTCCTGAACAGCGCGTCAGCCGATAGTGCAGCGTGACCTCGACCGGTACGACCTGCCGTTGGTCGCCCGCCGCAACCACCGGGTTGAAAGGAAGCCGGTAGGTGAAGTTGAGTACGTCGCAAACCTGGCAAGGTTCAAGCTGTGGACAACATTCCAACGCTGCCGGAGTACTTGAGGAACCTTGATTGGCTGGTCCATTATCGGACATTTTCATTCTCCTTCTTCTGCGATCGGATCGGCGCGAGTGAGCGCAGAAGCCCGTGAACCCGCTTGTGTTGGGCAGGCTTCCTATCCCGCGATGGGCGTCCCCTTGCACCACACCGCCCATCTGGTAGTGCGTTTCAGCACCAACGCGTTTCGTTGCGGAAGCCTTGTTTTGGTAGGTAGCCTTAGATGTCGATGCTCGGCGTGAGGTAACGGCAATAGTGTTCCAACAATGCCCGATGCACGGCTGCCCCACCTTTCGCGATTTTCGAAAGGTGGGGAGTAATGCTGCGTGTGGTCACTGCGCGCGTTCTGTTTGCGTCGTCCGTGCCTACGTTGTGATTTATTGCGACCCGGCCGCCGCGGCCGGTATGTCCAGCGTCCGCTCGATCGCCCTGCCAATCTCCTCGGCAGCGTGCACTCCGATGTACTCCCCCAGCGCCCGGTAGCTCTCAAATTGCAACTCATCAAACCACTGGTCGGCCGTACTCTGATGGGGAAACGTCTCATACTGATCGTAGTAGCGCCACACATCGTCGGGAAGCTTTCTCTCGTTCAGGTGGTGCGTGACCCCCGCCGCACCTCGTATCGGCATGCTGGCCTTAATCAAGATGAGAGTTCCTCTGTCGTCGCTATTGTTGGGATCGTAGTAGATGGTTCCGTGCACGCAGTTCCGTGCACTCTGCCGCCCTCCGTCCGCCGGACGGAGGGCGGAACAGTCAATCTCGATGCGCGCGCCAAAATCCGTGCGCGCCTTCTCGATCAAGCTCAGCACATCGCCGAATCCATATTGGCCATCGCAATCGGCATCGCCCGCCACAATCAGCCGGCAGCGCCGCTTGATCAACTCGTAGACGCCCAGGTTCTCAAAGTGCCCGCCGTCGGAGAGATACACGTATCCCTTTTGCTGATCGCTCTGGGCCAACACTTCCGACAACAAGTAACCCAAGCCCAACGCCGGACCAGTGCTTCGCCATTTTTTCGGATAGCGCGGATTGCCCATCCACCAGCCCAGCCGCACGTCGAACAACGCCATGTAGAACGCGGTCGCTGGCGAGGTGTGATAGCCCATGTTGGGGCTGGCCGCCGCGCCCGAGATCGCCATCGCCGTCCCCAGCGAAATTCCGCACTCAGAGCCGAACTTGGCCACGCCTCCCGTTGCCCGCCCGAGCTCAGTTTTCGCGAAGGTGGGAAGATAGCCGTCGTCGCACGTAAAGCGCTGCGGCCCATCTCCCGAGCCCCCCAATTCAAAGCCACAGTAGAGCGGCGTGAACGCGAACGACTTCGCCCGCCGGGTGGCATACCCCAGTTCCTCTCCCCCCGTGATGTTCAATGCCGCGTTCAGGATCGGATACGGCCCCGGATAGTTATCAGCAAAATCGCACAAGGCCACGTCATCAGCGGGATCGAATCCCGTGAACGGCTCCGGTTTGCGATCGGGATTCGACGCGCCCAGGTAACACCGCACCAGCCGGTTGCGATAGAAATGATGCAACGAGAATTCGTTGACATCGACCCGCCATGACAATGCGAGTCCGGCCAGAAAGAAAATCCCGCCCAAGCCAGCGAGCCATCCCGCTGGGGCACTTTGCAGAACCTTCCAATAAGTTCCAGAAAGTTCGGACCAGTTCGCCTTGCTCGCGTAACTCCAGAGTTCTTTTGTCTCGTCGAAATCGAAGGCCAGGCCCGTAGCGATCTGCACTCCGGTGCTTAGCAGTACCACCAGTCCCACAATAAAAACGTAAGGAGCCGACTTCGCCAAAGCGTTCATGACGGCCGGCGACTTGAGGGCTTCCATGATCCCCGACTTCTTCCCTTCCTGCCCATCGCACGGCGTCCCGCCGCCACTCTTCTGAGCCTGCGGAGCACTAGCCTCTTTCCCGCTTGTTCGGACGCTGGCCGCCGCTTTCAGCCCCAGATAGTTGTGCGCCACCCATAATAGTGCCGCGCTGATGGAAATGGAGTGCCAGTTTCTCAACTCCCACAGCACCCAACGCAGCGCAAGCGGCGCAAATGCAACCGTCCCGGCCAGCAAAAGCCAGCCCAGAGTGATCAGCGTCAAGTAGCCGCCCAATCGCGCCCACCACTCCCGCACCACGTCCATGGACCCGCGCCCCACCAGTCCTATATGCAGAGTGCCCGTCAACAACGTGATCACCATCAGCACTCCACTTCCGAAAACGATCACCACCCAATTCGAGCTGTTCCAGTTCTGGGGTTGATTCAGCAACAAAACGTAGGCCTGCAAGAGGCAACCGCCGGCCGCGCCAGCCACCGGCGAAAACACCAGCAAGGCCAGGATGGAAACCATCAGCTTGACCGACTTGCCGTGACGCCTCCGCCACCAGCGCCGGCCCAGGGCCATGATCGCCACGATGCCCCAGGCCAGCAAGTAGAACGCCGCTCCAGCGCAGGCCCACTTCCATGTCGCTTCTTCGCTGAATTCCGTCCTTTGCCAGAAAGCACAGTTCAGCAGAACACAAGCCACCACGAACGGCAGCATCACCGTCGCCGTGACCTTGATTCGCTGAAACCACGTCTTCATCTTTGCCGTGGACGAGCCCTCCTGCACGACATTGATGGCCATCGATATGGACCCCAGGAAGAGCATGGCTCCACCGCTGATGAAGAGCGCCAAACCATTATTGTTCTCATTCACATTCACCAGCGGCAGCAGCACGCTCTGGCACAGCACAAAGACGCTCACAAACATCATCCCCAGAATCGTCTGGTTCAAAAACACGTTGCGCATCCAGGTGCCCAGCATGGCCCAGGTATCTCCGGAAGCCACGCCGGTGTGCGGCGTCAGGTAGTTGCTGTACAGGCGCAGCCAGTGCAGCACCGAAGGTTCGCTCCGGCGGTCCGGTTCATACTTCCGCGGGCTGAGAGCTTTTTCGACCCCCTCAAACGAGCATTTGAGTTCCCGGGTGAGCCGCCGCGTCAGCGCCGCCAGCCACGATCCGATATAGCCTCCGCCGGAAACTGTCGACAAATAGTCGAACTTATGGAGCAATCCTGTCTCCGCCAGCGCCTGCAGAATTCCCAGGTTGAACGTAGCGCTGCGGATGCCCCCGCCCGAGAAGGCCAGCCCAATCAGGTTGTCCGCGTGGGCCGGTGCCTCAACCCCGCGCGCTTGTCGCGATTGGTTAACGCGATCCAGTTCGTGACGCAGCACCTCCGAGAATGTCGTAGGGCGTGTCTCATGCGGTTTATGGGAATGCTTCGAGACAGGATGAACGATCGTAGGTTGTGCCATGGCGACCTCAAGAAACGGTAAGCGCCGACAACCGGGGAGGGACTACGTTATCAGAGGCCGCGGCAATGTCAAGCCATGGTCAGTTCTAGTCCGGAAAACAGAACGGCGAACATGAACGCGCTCTGCATCAGGTGGCTGTCCCATGCTTCGCGACGTAGCGCTGTTACGAAGTCTTAGTTCAACGCGCTTTGCGGGACAACCCGAGTTTCAGCCGCGTAGCGGCGGAATGCGAAAGCCCGGCACGGTAGTGCCTTCGCAACGGCCTTCCAAGCATGGACACCAGGGACGATCGGGAAGAACTGTCACGCAGCCCCTTCTTCAATCAGTCCGAAAGAGGCGCCACCAGGCCCTGGAGTTGGAACGAAAATATGGAATTCGTTACCCACTCTGAGGATTTCCATCGGCATGCGCATGGGCCCAGCAAATCGGAGACGTGGCGTGCCTTGCACGACGACCTCCAGCCGTCCCAAGTTCGTCAGAAGATAAACAGCAGGTCGTCCGCTCGAGGCGCACGCAGCAGATGCGTTGGCCGGAGACGCATCCGCCCCGTCCTCCCGATCCAGCAACCCGATCAGGAACCGAAGCTCCTCCGTCTCCCGGCGCAACCGGCAAACCATCTCTTCTTTTGAGCGCAGAACTTCGTACAGATTCTTCATGACTGCCCCTTCTGGGTCGCTTCCGCAACCATGTACCGGGCGGCCAGTTGGACAACCAGCCACCCCTTACTCGAAACGGGGAATCACTTCTCAGCGAAAGTACAAAGGGGAGGAGGACAAATCATACGACTCATCGTCGCAGCCAAGCTGTAAACAGCCTGTAAAATTGCAATCTTCCTTTCTTCTTCTTGCGGGGGCGAACTATACCACCTGCGAAGGAATTAACCAGCACCAGCGGATTAAGCCAGAACCATGAGTGTTATAGAAGTACAACTTCGCAGTGAGGTTCGTCGACCATCGCGAGATCGTTCGTTCTGTCCGCGTAGTGGCGAAAGCTGATCGAGGTTCGCTGGTCGCGATTCCGACTTTCTGCCTTCGCTGTCAAGAGCGTTACGCAATTCGGACAAGTATCGCAAGTTAACCGGACGACACCATGTTCGCTGCTAGAGTGGGCAGGCTCGAAGGGATTCATGGGCCGCGCGGATTTTGTTTTTCCCGTTATATGGCCTTGCAATGGAACCACGAACGTCGCCTAGCTTTTGTGGCCACCCCGACTTGGTTGGGATGGTTTTGCGAACGCTGCTGTTGGCACATAACTCTCGACGCGGAACCCACCCAGCGAAAACGTGACCTCAAAGTTGAATCACAGTTTGAGGCACACGACTGCGAAGAATACGCTCGGCAGAACTGGCAGAGTACCAAGTAGCAGATCGACTGCCCCGAGCGCAGTCGAATGGGCGGGGACTCTGACCTTTCGATCCCAACGAACCCACGACTCAAACCGGATTACGCCCCCCGTGAAACCGCCGGAAGTCTCGCTCATTCGGTGGCGAAGGTCTGGGATATATATACCTTTTGAAGTTTTTCGTATCAAATCCTACAAAATGTCTGATTTCAATAACTTGCGGCTCGGTGATATCCCGGACGGCTGGCAAAATCTTGGAAACAAACAGCTTACACGCAAAATATTGCGGAGTAAGGAGTTAGCTGCATAGCTGAGACTGCTTCGGTGCGCGGGAGATCCCCTTCGGCGCGCTTTTGCCTTGCTCAGGGCAGGTTCTGCTCCGCTGGAGAACAGGCGCGGCTTCGAGATGACCCATTGGGGTTTTGGCGAACCGTTCGCGCATATTCCCAATTTGGCCCATTCCGATTTCTCAGTAAAGGTTGTTCGTCACCGGAATGGGATTTTTGATTGTGGAAGGCTGTGGAAAAAAGTGAGAGGGGCGACAGTCGGAGACCACGTTCGGGATGCACCCTTCGATAATCGCCGAAGGGTGGGGCAGCTGGCCCCACTCTTTCGCGTTCTTTGCGACAGGGTGGGAGGCAGTCAACGGGACGTTGCATCAACCCACGATCAGTCGCTCTTCAATCCCGTACCTTGAAATATCACCGACGTGAAATCGACGCTCCCGTCGGTATCGCTCACTGCCCAAAAGACGCAAGGATGGTGGCACCCTCGGTGGAAACGATGCTCACAAAAAATCAAGGGTGGGCCACGCTACAATCGCCGCAAGACAACGGCTGCCGCATTTCAAACCCTTGTTGGTCTCGGAACCGGCCACAAATCAACCGAGTATGAGCAGATTCGAGGAGCGAAAGACCTCAACCACAACCGATTGGGGGTTGCTGAACCAACCGGATAATCAGAAGATGACAAGTGATACGCCCCCTATCGATTCGTCACCCGCGTTCGCTCCAGCAGCTCGGCTCGTAAACGCTTCGACTGGCCGGAAGTGAAATAAAGCGTCCTCTCCGTCTCCTCAAGCGAGAACGTGGCCTGCATAATGCTGAAAGGCTCGTGTGGGCTGGCACCAAGCAAAGCGTGGCCTATTTCGTGCGCCATTACATGCCCTAGCATCCGGGCGGAGCCGAGATCGTGTGCTACCGCCAACGCCTTGATGCGCGCATAGAGGATGTAGAACAGGCACGCTCCGTCCGTTTTGTGGCAGGGGATCGCGAACCCGAGCGATTCAGTCGCGACTATGCCTTTGTCTTTGTCCATTGAGGACCCAAGAATCCTGAGTATGAATAGAGGTCTTTCCGCTTGCGCTCCGCAATCGGCCCGGTAGACACGGCAGTCGAGCCAAACCGCTTGCACACCTGCCTCTGCAAATATCTCCGTCGTCACTTTTCTCGCGCCCGCCAGCACGGAAGAGTCAAGGTCGGCAAAGTCGTCGACTCGTAACGTGATCTTCGGATTCGCTATGTCATGGGGTTGCTTTTTCGCGATTGACTGGACCTCCGCAGTTGACACGTCGTGGATTCGCGATGCCTGGGCGAAGACAACGTTGGTCCAGACGCAAGCACCACAAACAAGTACGCTCACTCGGCCGAACTTCATGGCGGCACCTCCTCGGCGCCGCCGAAGCTAACGATTGCCCGCTGCTACCTCCATGCCCACGGGATACAGAGTAGGTAGCTTCAGATCAATTCGAAACTTGTTGCTTTCCAGGGAGGGTAGCCGCCACTTTGCGCGCACAGACGTTGGGGACCACTGGGTAAAAGAGTGCTAGACTTCCCGCTGACTGTGGGGAGATATGGCAGTACCCAATCACGGCCCGACCTCTGTGCGGTTTGGCCCTTTTGACGTTTCCCCTGACTCAGAGGAGCTGCGCAAGAGCGGTCTCCGCCTGAAGGTCTCCGGCCAGGCCGTTCAAGTCCTACTCATCCTTTTAGAAGTCCCGGGACGACTCGTCACCCGCGAGGAACTGCAACAGAAACTCTGGCCTGGCGCCAGCTTCGGTGACTTCGACCACGGACTGAACGCAGCCGTCAATCGTTTACGCGAAGTACTGGCCGATTCCGCGACCCAACCGAAGTTCATCGAAACCGTTCCCCGGCGTGGTTATCGCTTCATTGGCAAGATTGAGACAGAGCAGTCAGCCGAAGCAGTTTTGGAAGCTTCGCAACGCCAGGCTCAACTCGCCCGCCCTTGGTGGCAACGACGCCGGAACTTGGCGCTTTCGGGCGCACCAGTACTGCTCGTACTTCTGCTTATTGTTGGCACTTACGTTCTGAAGCGACGGCCGGCGATCTCAGTGAAGGACCTGAACGTCGTTCCATTCACGACGTACCCAGGATTTGAGGCTGCACCGAGTTTTTCGCCGGGCGGGAACCAGATTGCCTTCAGTTGGGGTAGTCAAGAGCCGTCAACTATGATGAAAACCGATCTGTACGTGAAACAGATTGGCAACGAGCACGCACTGCGGCTCACCAATCATGAGGCGCGGTTCCTCGTCCCAGCTTGGTCACCCGATGGCCTGAACATCGCATTCGGGATGATGGGAAAAGATGGAAACGGAATTTACCTCATCCCTGCGTTGGGTGGGAGGGAACGGCGACTGGCGGTGATCAGTGATAATAACTGGCAGTGGCTGCTGCTGAGTTGGTCACCGGACAGCCGGTGGGTGGCATTCGCTTCGGATTCTCCAACGCTGAAAACTGGACTGGCGCCACGCTATCGCATTCACCTGCTCAACGTCGAAACCGCAGAGGAGCGGGTTCTGCCTGACCCCGCGCCTGATTGCACGGTGACCATAGAGCCGGCGTTCTCGCCGGATGGCAAAAATCTCGCTTCGGTGTGCATGCTTACCCCCGGTGTGAACAAGGTGTATGTGCAGCCTATTGACGGAGGACCGGCACGTGAGATTGCCCTGGTCAGCACCGAATGGGTCTTGGCCGGCCTTGCATGGACGGCAGATGGTCGCTCTGTTATCTACAGCACATATGGCACAAATGGAAGCCTCTGGCGGGTTCCAGCGACAGGGGGTAGCGGAGAGAAGCTCTCTTTTGCGCACGGAACTCAGAGTCCGACGGTTGCACGCACGGGAAACAAGCTGGCCTATGCTCAGACCAACTACCATTTTGAGATCTGGGGCATCGGACTAACTCATGGAACTAAAGTGGCAGATCCAGCCAGGTTCATTTCATCCAGCTGGGAGCAGGCGAATCCGCGCATTTCGCCGGATGGTAAGCTCATTGCCTTCGATTCCAATCGTTCGGGAAATTTCGAAATCTGGATCTGTGACCGCGACGGATCGAGTCCCCTCCAACTAACCTCCTTCGGCGGGCCCCCGACAGGGACACCGCGCTGGTCGCCCGACAGCCACCAGATCGTTTTCGAGTCAGGAGTCTCGGGTCACAGCGAGCTCTACGTCGTGAGCGCGAACGGAGGGCCACCGCAGCGACTGGCAACAGGAACACCAAACGCGGTATCACCTTTTTGGTCGGCGGAAGGCAGGTGGATCTATTTTGGCACGGCGCGTCCTGATGCCGTCTGGAAAATACCAGCTGGAGGCGGAGTTGCCGTCCGGTTAACGAAGGAAGGCACACACTACCCACAGGAATCCGCCGATGGTAAGCGCGTGTTTTACGTGTTAGGGGGGGAGCGGTACGAACTCTGGTCAGTGTCGGTCAACGGGGCCGACGAACACCGCGAAGATGGAATGCCCTCTTTCGTATCAGAAACGTCCTGGACTCCTGCTCAGAACGGAATCTACTTTATTGATGGCCCTCCGTCCCACCTCTCCGTGAACTACTTCGACTTCGCTGCCCGGCACGTCAAGGTCTGGGAGCTGCACAGTATGACCCTTGTATGCTGCGGAATTGCCGTCTCGCGCAACAACGAGACCCTCCTATTCACGGGAATCGACCATCTCGAATCAGACATCATGTTGGTTGAAGGGTTCCAGTAGGTCGAGAAATTACAAGGTAGGACAAGAATGCAGGCTTCTCGATGTTCGAAGCATGGGCGAATGCCCCCGCTATCGCGTTTTTTGCGACAGGGTGGGGATTTTGACTTTGGGACCTGTCCGAATACCTCTTTAATCCCTTGCCAAGGAAGTAGAAAGACCTTCCCCGTTGCTGGCCGCTAACCCCGGACTACGATGAACCCATGGCGAAGGCAAAGAAGTTCGACCTTTAGGAGCCCGCTCCGATCCTCGATGAAGAAGGCGAGGAAACCCTCGCGGCCATCGATGAAGGCATCCGTGACGCTGAAGCTGGCCGAGTCGTGCCTGCGGAGAAAGCCGACGAACTGTTGCACAAGTGGACTACCGTCTCGTCTTCCCGCAAAGGCGCTGAACGATCTCGCCGAAATCCTCGGCCATATCGCCGAGGACGACGCCAAGGCGCTTCCCGCTACTTCCCTTTCAGCGTAATATCCCCCACTCCCACGTGGGCGCGCAGTTCGTACTTGCCGTCGCCGTGGTACTTGAGCGTCTTGCCGAGCCATCCGCTGGTTTGGCCGTAGCCATCACTGTTCACATCGCCGATGCCGGTGCTGGCGCGCACCATTCGATAAGTGGAGCTCTCACGCGTCACACGAATGTCGCCGACGCCAAGTTCCAGATCCTTGTCGCCCTCAACGTTCTCCACGGTGAGGCCGCCGACCTTTCCATGCACGTCGAGGTTCGTGTTCATCGGCACCTCCAGTTCCACATCAAACTGGGTGTTGGCACGGGAAGGAGCGTGGAACTCGATGGTGGCGTCGTTTCCGCTGACCTCGAAGTCGACCTGCGCGTTCTTCACATTGTGCTCGCGACGCGACTTGACGGTGTATCGCAGGCTGATCTTGCTTCCATCGCCGCGCTTGATGTGCACGTCCCCCACGCTCAAGTGCACGTGCAACATGCCGCCAGCGGCAAAGTCGCGGGAGTCGCTGTGAGTTTCTTCGTAGTCCCAGCTGTGACCTCCGGAGCGTCCGGCACACATGGGCACGAGGGAGAGACACAACAGGATGACCTTGTAGAGTCGGCTTACACGAAGAAGAGACGTTTCCGACATGGCGCACCTCTTGGGCGCACGAGCGCCTGCATGGTTGTACGCGAACTGACAGAGAGTAGTTCCAGGAAAGAAAGCGGGCGTGGGCGCCCGCTCCACACTCGTTCTAGGTATTGAAGTCTGCGATGCCGTTCCACACCAACTGGACCGCGATAGCGAGAATCAGGAAGCCAAAGATCTTGTTGATAGCCCCCACCGCGCTCGGTCCCAAGCGCCGGACCAAGGGCCCACCCAGCCAGAAGAATAGCGAAACGCTGAGCGCGATCGCGGCCACGCCAATCACCATGCCGAGATACGCCGCCGCGTTGTCGACATGAGCCGCCAGAGCCATCACTACCCCGATCGCCCCCGGTCCCGACATCAGCGGCATGGCCAGGGGAGTGAGCGAAATGTCCTCCTTGCTCTCAGCTTCCTGACTTTCGGCCGGAGTGATGCGCGAGGTCGAAGTCACCATACTCCACGCCGTGTTGGCCACGATCAGTCCGCCGGCAATTTTGATGACCGGCAGCGAGATGCCAAAGAAATGGAGAACGAACCGCCCGAAAAACAGGAACGTCACCAGAATCACAAAGACCCAGAGACCAGCCTTAAAGGCAGTCCGGTTGCGCTCGCGGGACGTCCAGGAGGAGGTCATGGTGAAGAAGATGGGAATCCCGCCGAAGGGATCGACAATCGGAAACAGCGCAAGGAACGTGGCGACCGCCGAGTCAGGCAGTGTGCGCAGAAAATGGCCGAGACCGTGGGCCGAGGTCATGCTACCGGTATCCTTCCAGCGTCTTGGCGGCGCGGTCGAGCGCAGAAGCCAATGCCGCGAGTTGCTGGCGCGCGGCCTCGCTATCGCCCTTGTCCAGAGCCTCATTCACGCCCGGAATCACCACCGCCGCGTATCCGGTATACTCGCCCGGCGCATAAATGGCATGGCGAAACCAGGGACGATGCGGCAATCCCTGAGGCACCAGAAGAGCCCGCTCCGCACCGCGCAAGGCCTGGTTCAACGAAGCGACATCGCGCGGCGGATTCTTTTGTTTCGCCAGGATCCTTGCTCCTGCGGTCTGGAAGTGGCGGGCAGCGGCGTTCACCGGTCCGAAGTCGAGCACGCGCCCGCCGAACTTCGCTTCCGCGCGCTTGCGCGCGGCGTCCAGATAGGCGGCGATCTCTTTCCCATATTCTTCGTAGTCATACGGCAGAACGTCGGCGTCGGCCATGCGCACGGCTTCGAGTCCAAAGATGCGCGCCATCTCCTGCTCATAAACAAATTCCGGATCGCCGAATTTCTTGAACCACGCAAAGTTGTCAAACACCGAGTGATACACGCCGTAGGGACCACTCGACGTCATATCGGTCGCCGGCACACCGAGATGCTGCAGGAATGCGGTGTAATCGGAACCGCTGCCCAGGTCTCCCACGGGTACGTCGGTCTTGACTTGCACAGCCGGGACGCGGTGGATTTCCGCCATCGCCTCGGTGGGCGATTGTGTAGACGGAGCCTCGGGCTGCGACGCCTTCTGCCACTCTTCGTAGACGGTGCCGCCCTTGGGGCTGGGTACCGCTTTGGTCACGTCCCGCACAAACTGCTTCAGACTAGGCACGGCGGACGCCCCGAACCTCGGTCCGGAAACGGCGACATCCACATTGAAGTAGGCCGGCGATTTCTCCAGCTTGGATTCGTGCTGCTCCGCCCACTCGGTCGAGCCCATCAGTCCCTCTTCTTCGCCATCCCAACTGCAGAAGACCAGGGTGCGTCTTGGTTTCCAGCCCGACTTCAGCAGGTCGCCGATGCCATGAATGGCCTCGAGCATGGCCGCGGTGCCGCTGTTGGGATCGACGGCGCCGTAGACCCAGGCGTCGCGGTGATTGCCGGCAACCACCCATTCGTCGGGCAGTTCGCCGCCGGGCACGCGTCCGATGACGTCCCAGAGCGTGCGGAAGCGGTAGTCCTGCTTGAGGTGCATCCTAACCTTCGACGGCCCGGGACCGACGTGATAGGTGAAGGGCAGCGATCCCTGCCACTCACGCGGCGAATCGGGGCCGCGAAGATGCTGCAGTACTGGCCAGACATCGTGATACGAGAGTGGCGTGACGGGAATTTTCGGCAATTGCGCCGATTCTTGCGGAGAAATGCGTTGCGAGTCGGGAAGCGAGGGCACCGAAGCCACGCCCGGCGTGGTCGGATCGCCGGCGAACTCGAACATGTATCCCACAGAACCGCGCTGCACGCCGGTGTCAGGGCGCCAGGGTCCGTCGGGATATTTGTCGCCGCGGCGCCAGCCGTCATCCGCGGGATCGGAGTAGATGATCACTCCGGCCGCACCGTGCTCCTGCGCGACGAAAACCTTGACGCCGCGAAAGTTCTGGCCGTAGCGGACGAGCACGATCCTGCCGCGCACGTCGATTTTCAGTTTGTCGAGCTTCTCAAAATCTTCAGGCGTGCCGTAGTTGGCATAGACGACTTCGGCCGTGACGTCACCGGAGGGCGACATGCTGTTGAAGGGCATGACCACTCGCGGATCCTCCTGGAACGGGTCGTTGTCGACGTGCTCCCGGGTGGGTCCGTGCATCTCGACTCCGGCAGGCGCGATCAGGTCGACGCTGATTTCGGAGGGATAGTTGATCCAGACCTTGTACTCGACGATTTCAGTTTCGAGCCCGGCCGCACGGAACTTCTGGGCGACATATTCGGCGGTGGCTTTGTCTTCCGGCGTCCCGGCCATGTGCGGAGCTTTGGTCAGAATGCGCAGGTGCTCTTCGGCGAGTTTGGCGTCGGGCGCGGCCAGAAAACGCGTTTCGACGGACGATTCAGCGGCGGCGTCGCGGAAGCCAAAGATGGCTGGGGACGCCGTGGGAGAGGCGGTTCCGTTGTCAGCCGTGGTCGATGACCCGGAGAACAAAATGGCCGAAAACAGGACGACCGTGGAAATGAGTCTCATCAGGCTTCTAAGGCGAAAGCTAGTAAGGTAGCACAGCGGGCATGCGGTTGCTCACGAGTGAGAGGCCTAAGTCCGGGCCTGGCCGGTTCCGATGATCTCGTACTTCGAGGAGGTTAATTCCGCGAGGGCGAAGGGGCCGCGGCAGTGGAGTTTCTGGGTGCTGATGCCCATTTCGGCGCCGAAGCCGAATTCTCCGCCGTCGGTGAAGCGGGTGGAGGCGTTCCAGTAGACGGCGGCGGAATCGACCGCGCGCAGGAATTTTCGGGCGTTGCCTTCGTCGCGGGTCACGATGGAGTCAGAGTGCTTGGTTGAATACTTGTTGATGTGAGTGACCGCGTCGTCCACGTCAGACACCACGGCCACGCCTATGCAGAGCCGCAGGTATTCTTCATACCAATCTTGCTCGGCGGCGGGCCCGACTGGCATGCCTGCGGCGAGCGAGCGGGTTTTGCCATCGCCGCGCACTTCGACTCCGGCGGCGATCAGCTTCTTCACGATGCGCGGAACATATTCAGCGGCCACGCGTTCATGCACCAGCAACTTTTCAGCCGCGTTGCACACGGACGGGCGCTGGGTCTTGGCGTTGAGGACGATGCCGTCGGCCATGTCGAAGTCGGCGGATTCGTCGACGAAGATGTGGCAGTTCCCTGCTCCGGTCTCGATCACGGGCACGGTTGAATTCTCGGTGACATAAGTGATGAGGCCGGCGCCTCCGCGGGGAATGATCACGTCGACCAGGCCGCGCGCCTTGATCAGTTCGTGCACCGAGTGGCGGGTGTTCGAATCGAGCAATTCGATTGCGCCTTCGGGCACACCGGGCACGGCGGTCATAATGTCGACTAACCGCTGGCTGCTCTGAGACGCTTCTTTGCCGCCGCGCAGCACGATCGCATTGCCGGTCTTGAGCGCCAGCACGGCGGTATCGACGGTCACGTTGGGCCGCGATTCGTAGATGATGCCGACTACTCCGAGGGGCACGCGAACTTTGCGGAAATGGAGGCCGTTCGGCTTGATCCATTCCGCCAGGGTTTCGCCAATAGGATCAGCCAACGCCGCGACTTCGCGGACGGCACGTGCCATGTCTTTGATTCGGGCCGGTGTCAGTAGAAGGCGGTCGCGCATGGCGCCTTCGAGACCGGAATGCTCGATATCTTCGTGGTTCGCGGCCAGAATACTTTTCTCGTGCGTCTCGATGGCGTCGGCAATTGCCTGCAGCAGAACGTTTTTTTCTTCTGTGGACAACAGTGCAAGCTTCGCTGACGCGGCGCGGGCGCGCTGGAGTTTTTCCTGCGTGGACGCGGCGCGGGCGTGAGCGACACTCATTGACTTTCCTTTTGCGGCGGGAAGTAGGTGCCGATCTTGCGCTCCATGCCCATGATAATGGCCTTGGGATGGCATCCGTTCACGATCGCGACATGAACGCCAGCCTCGCTAGCCAATTTCGCGGCGCGCAGCTTCGAGGCCATGCCGCCACGGCCCAGTGGACTCTTGCCGCTGCATTGCGCTTCGAGCGCGGGAGTAAGCTTGCGGATCACGCGCTGCAGGCGGGGCTTCTTGCGACCGTTGGGAACCATGAAGCCATCGACGTTGGTCAGCAACAAGAGCCAGTCGGCTTTGACCGCGGTGGCCAGAAGTGAACTTAGCTCGTCGTTGTCGCCGAAGGCGCCTTCCAGTTCGCGCACGGAGACGCTGTCGTTCTCATTGATGATCGGCACCACGCCCAGCGCAAGCAGTTCTGCCAATGCGTTCTGCAGATTGCGATAGCGCACGGGCGAAGTGAAGTCGTCGCTGGAGAGCAGCAACTGGGCTACTACCTTTTTGCCGAAGAACAGGCGCTCGTAGGTGTGCATCAGCTTGCTCTGGCCGACCGCGGCGCAGGCCTGCATGCGCGGGACATCGCCGGGGCGCTTGCCGAGGCCGAGGCCCGACATTCCGGCGGCGATCGCTCCCGAGGTCACGATTAGGTATTCGTTCTTCGAAAGGTCGAATTGATCGACGAGGCCGCGCAGCAGGTGGATGTCGATCTGCCCGCCGGGGGCGATGAGACTGGTGCCGACTTTGATGACGACTCGCATAAGCTGTGCTGGCTGCGGCCGGGGCGTATCCACTCGTGCTTCGCTGACCGCGAAATTCCGGCCGGGAGAACCCGGCGCCCCAGCGGGGAGGGACAACATCTCTATCCTGCCGTTAGAATAACTTTCTGGCAAGTTCAAAATCTGGTCAAGTCCTGTCTATGCCCGCATCCAACGCTACCATTCGCTTCTCCGATCGCGTGGAAAACTACGTGCGCTACCGGCCGGGCTATCCGCTTGAGGCTTTGCGTGTTTTGAAGGACGAGTGCGGGCTGGCGGACTCGGACGTTATCGCCGATATTGCATCGGGCACGGGAATCTGGACTCGGATTCTGCTCGAGAATGGCAACCCGGTTTTCGCAGTTGAGCCCAACACCGAGATGCGGCAAGAGGGGGAGCGATTGCTGGCGGGGTTTCCGCGATTCACCAGCGTGGCCGCAACAGCGGAGGCTACGACTCTGCCGCATGAGGTTGCTGATTTCGTCACCGCAGCACAGGCCGCGCACTGGTTTGATCGCGAGCGGGCGCGACAGGAGTTTGTGCGAGTCCTGAGGCCCGAAGGATGGCTCGTACTTTTGTGGAATGAACGCATCACTGACTCGACTGCGTTCCTGCGCGATTACGAGCAACTGCTGCTGAGCTACGGCACCGACTATGAAGAAGTGCGGCATGAGCGGACCACCTCGGCGGTGAATGAATTTTTCGATCCCGCGCCGTTTCAGGAGCGAGTTTTTACGCTGCGGCAGGAGTTCGACTACGCCGGGCTGGAAGGGCGCTTGTTGTCGTCGTCGTATGCGCCGGGGCCGGAGCATCCCAAGCATGGACCGATGCTGAGCGAACTGCGGCGCATTTTCGATGAGCACGCCAAAACGGGGCGCGTGGCCTTCGACTACAACACAAGGGTGTATTTTGGACGCTTAAAAGCAGGAATAGCGTCCCCATGACAAGCTTTGACATTTTGTTTCAGACGAACCGTTTCAACGTATCGGAAGTGAAGGAGTACTTCATCAATCCGTGTTGCTTCGGAGAAGACCTGGCGGAGTGGCTGCGGCAGCAGCTCGCAAAGAAGGGAAGCCAGCACAGGCACGCCTTACCAAGAAGACTGGGGTTGGGAAATGCTTGCCGGGCAGGGCTCTCAGGGCTATTTCTTGGGGGCAACCGGATATCCAGCGAGGGGGCAGTCGATAAGAACGATGGAGAGTGGCGAATCATGGTGGAGACGAGGCGCTCGATCTGGGAAAGGCTTCGGGGCAAGAACAAGATAAGCGAGAGCGACCCTATCCTTTCGATCATTGAAGACATCCTTCGCGAACATGCCGACGTTCGGAATATAAGCCATGAGTTCATGTCGCTTTAGCACTGATTTGGAGAAAAATGTCCGACGAAAAGTCATTTCATATGACCCCCGACGAATTCCGGCGCTGCGGCCATGCCGTGGTGGACTGGATCGCTGACTATCAATCACAGGTGGAATCGCTACCCGTGCTCTCGCAGGTCAAGCCGGGACAGATTCGTGCGTCACTCCCGTCGGCTCCGCCTGCGCAGGGCGAGCCATTTGAGGCTTTGCTGAAGGACGTCGAGCATTTGATTGTCCCCGGTGTAACCCACTGGCAGTCGCCGAACTTTTTTGCTTATTTTCCGTGCAACGCGTCGGGGCCGGGAATTCTCGGCGATCTGCTCTCTTCGGGGCTGGGAGTGCAGGGGATGCTGTGGTCGACCAGTCCTGCCTGCACCGAACTCGAAACCCATGTGATGGACTGGCTGGTGGGAATGCTCGGGTTGCCGGAGAAATTTCTTTCGTCGAAGACGGGCGGCGGAGTCATTCAGGATACGGCTTCAACGGCCGCACTTGTTGCCCTGCTCGCTGGCCGCGAGCGCGCGACCGACTATTCCAGCAACAGGAAAGGGTGTGACGGACGGCTTGTGCTTTACGCCTCGACGCAGACCCATTCGTCGGTGGAGAAGGCGGCGATGATGTGTGGGATTGGGGCGGAGAACTTGCGGGCGATCGAAGTGGACGAGAACTTTGCCATGCGGCCGGAGGCGCTCGCGCGGCAGATCGAGGCGGACAAGAGCGCAGGGCTGACGCCTTGTTTCGTGTGCGCGACGGTGGGGACGACTTCTTCGAACGCGATGGACCCGGTGGACGCAATCGCCGAAGTCTGCCGGCGGCACAATCTCTGGCTGCATGTGGATGCCGCCATGTCGGGCACGGCCATGCTCTGCCCGGAATTTCGCTATCTGCAAAACGGAGTCGCGTTAGCCGACAGTTACAACTTCAATCCGCATAAATGGATGGCCGTCAACTTCGATTGCAGCTGCTTCTGGGTGGCCGATCGCAAAGCACTGATCCAGACGTTGAGCATTCTGCCGGAGTACCTGCGCAACCAGGCCACGGAGTCGGGCGCGGTGATCGACTACCGCGACTGGCACATTCAGCTGGGAAGGCGCTTTCGGTCGCTGAAGTTGTGGTTCGTCATCCGGCACTACGGGGTGGAGGGATTGCAGCATCACGTTCGCGAGCATGTGCGGCTGGCGCAGCAGTTTGCGGATTGGGTGCGGCAAGATGATCGATTCGAACTGGCTGCGCCGGTGCCTTTGAATTTGGTGTGCTTCCGGCACAAAGGCGGGGACGGGGCGAATCAGACGATCATGGACCGGCTGAACCGCAGTGGCGATCTGTTTCTCACGCATACGAAGCTGAACGGGAAGATGACGCTGCGGCTGTGCGTGGGACAAACGAACACGAAGGCGCGGCATGTGGAAAACGCGTGGAACAGGATTCTGGAAGAGGCGGGAAAGCTGGCGGCTGTTGCGTAGGAGATGGGTGTTGCGCAATTGTCTTGCGCACCGCTGTCACCGGTTGTGCCGCCCCTACCGGGACTCGGTTCCACTCCCCAGAGCCCACCCAGGACTTGCGTCCTGGGCTAAAATATTGCGCCCTTCCGGGGCTCATTCCATCATGACTGGATGATCTTTTCCAGCGCCGGGCGGCTACGGATTACCAAGGTTGCGCCTTTCAGTTGTACCAGCTGTTTCTTCCTGAATTCCGAGAACAGGCGGCTTACGGTTTCGCGGGTGGTGCCGATGATTTCCCCGATCTCCTCGTGGGTCAGCGTTAGTTTCAGCTGGCTGCAACCGTCGCTTGGCGAAGGCTTGGTCGACCAGGAGAGCAGCAACTTGGCAAATTTTTCCGAGGGAGAGGCGGCGAGGCCGAGGGTGCGAATCTCTTCGTAGGCTGTGTAGTAGTTGCGGCTCAGTTGTTGGGAGATGCGCACGGCCGCTTCGGGAAAGTCTTTCATAAGTTGCAGCAAACTATCGCGGGGCACGAAATTGGCTTGGCCGGGCTCCATCATTTCGGCAGTCACCTCGTAGGGAACGCCGGACACGACGGCGTTGAGGCCAAGTACGTCCCCCGGCTCCGAGATCTTCGTAATGATTGTCTTGCCTTCGCGCGACGTAGTGGAGAGTTTCACTTTGCCGGTGCAAAGGACAAAAACCCCGCGAGACTGTTGACCTTCGATAAACAGCATCGCGCCCTTGGGATAGACCGCAGTCGACTTCATCTCGTTGAGACGCTGTGCGGCTTGCACCGACAGGTTGCAGAAGAGATGTTCTCCGCGCACAGGGCACGTCATGCAATTGTCGAGGATGTTCAGACCGTAAGGAGCTCGCATCGCCAACCTCCGGGGCCTTGAGGCCTGCTTGGAACCGCTTGGTCTCGGCCCACATAAAGGGTAGGGCACGTCGTGAGCCAATGCGCGCAGAGTCACGATCCCGGAGGAATCATCCATCTATGTAATTGAAACAACGCATGTTACTGGCAGTCCGTGGATTCCGGGATGGCCCGAAATGGGAACCCGAGAATGGGGTTTGGGTTATTTCACGCACACTGGTGTGTGATCTGTATCACTGGTTTAGGTGATTAGTCGGCAGGCATGGGCGAGACGCGCGGAGAATGGCGGCGTTCGATGGCGGGATAAGTCGCTTCCACGGGCGTCTCCAGCCATTTACGAACTTCGGGAAGAGCCTGCCGCATGGCGATCTCACCGACCCGAATCAGGTCGTCGGCGCGCTTGAAGTCGTCGTAGGCGAACCCGGCGACATCGGGCTCGATGACCAGATCAGCGGCTTGCTTCCACACATCCGCCATGGCGTCCTGAGCGATGGCGAAGGACTGTCCGATCACGTCGAACAGGTGGCGCGGCGGTCCTCCATTGGACCAGGTGCCTTTCAAGTGAACCGCCAGAACACGGTCGGCGCCCATTTCGCGCAACGGCTTTGTCGGCACGGGATGCGACAGCATGCCATCGACCAGGTAACGGCCGCGAATCTCTACGGGAAGGAACATGCCGGGATAGGCACAACTGGCGCGCACCGGATTGATGATCGACCCCGAGTGAAACACGACTCCCTTCCCGGTGTTGAAGTCAGTCGCGGTTACGCCCAGAGGAATCAAGAGCTCCTCGAAAGTTTTGACCTTCAAGGTGCGGGTGAGGAACGTAACCATGCGATCGTTGGAAGCGAACCCGTGGCGGGAGAGCGTCCATCGGGCGAAAGTGGTGAAGCGGGAGTTGTGCGCCACTCCCTCCATTTCAGCGACCGAGAGTCCACTGCAATAAATCGCACCGATCAGCGCGCCTACGCTGGTGCCGGTGACAATCCGAATGGGGATGCCCTCTTCTTCGAGGACCTTTAGAACTCCGATGTGAGCGATGCCGCGAGCAAAGCCTCCGCCCAGGGCCACGCCAATGGCAGGATGCGGGCGCGTGTCCCCAACTCCAGCTTTACGGGACAGTTCCCGGCTGAAGGCCTGTACGGACCGGATGATCCTGTCAAGACTCTTCACCGCTCCCCCACTTGCCCCAAGATTGGGGCATCCCACTTTGGCCAACCGGCCGCTTCCGAGACTATTGTGTAAGATGCCACAAGCGCCGTTTCGGCTGCAGGGCACAATAGTGCCATCGTGCTATTACTGGAGTCGCATAGGTTACTGGTTACCTGCTTTTAGAAAACCTCCGCCGATCGGCGCCTAACTATCACTGTTTAAGTGGTTTACAAGGTATGGTACGCGAGATATCTGCCGGCGGTGTGGTCGTACGAAAGAAGGACGAAGTCTGGTGGATGGCCGCGATTCAACCACCGGCCGCGTCCGAGGCGAGCCCAGCTTTAGGGAGAGGGCTCGGCTCGACGCCGGGCATTTCCGAAGTAGTCATTTCCGAACCAGGCATTTCCAAGCGGGTCAAGTCCAAGCCGGACCGATCCAAGACGCAGCCCGTTCTTTGCCTGCCTAAGGGGCTGGTCGACGAGGGCGAGAATCCGCGCGACGCGGCTTTGCGCGAGGTGCGTGAAGAAACAGGGATTACTGCGGTGCCGATCGTCAAACTCGCCGACATCAAGTATGTCTACGTGCGTTCGTGGGGAGATGGCGAGCGCGTGTTCAAGATTGTCAGCTTCTATCTGCTGCGCTACGAATCAGGACGCATCGACAATATCGCCGAAGAAATGCGGATCGAAGTAGCTTGCGCCAAGTGGGTGCGCCTGGAAGATGCGCCCAAGCTGCTCGCGTATCGAGGAGAAAAGCAAATGGCGCGCAAAGCGCTGGAGTATCTCCAAACTCACCCGGACGTTTGACCGTTCGAAGTCCCTGCTGGCACACTCGAATGGCAAAATGCATCCCCCAGAGAAGACCTTTGTGGTCAGGACCGTCGAAGTCTTCGTCTGCATTGTGCTTGCGGCGGGTGGCGTGGTTCAGGCGCAGTCAAACCAGAGTGCAGCCTGCCCTGGCCCAGGATTCAATCCGCGACCGTGGCTTGAGGACTTTGCTCAACTGACGGCGGAAATGTCGGCGCATTATTCCAATCTGGAGTTCGCCATTCGGGATCGCCACATGGATTTGCCGGCGGTGCGCGCCGAGACCGAGGCCAAACTCGGCCGCAGTTGCGATGAGCACGAAGCCCGGCGTGTTCTCGAATTGTTTCTCAAGTCTTTCGGCGACGGGCACCTGGAGATGCGTTGGCCGCAAACGACTGCTCCACAGCCAGAGGCGAGGCAGAACGAACCGTCCTCCTTGTGCGCGCGTCTCGACTACAAGAAACCGAATTTGAAGCCAGGAGTTGATTTCTCCCAATTGCCGCAGTTCTCCAGAATCGGAGGAGAGGAAGCAGACTGGTTCCCCGGCGGCATTCTGCGGGTCACGGATACTGCGAAAGTGGGTGTGATCCGGATCGCGCTGTTCAGCGAACACGCGTTCCCTGACGTTTGCCAGCAGGCGATTCAGGACTTGCACCTGCAGGATTCGGCGAAGTGCGATACGGCGTGCGAGGACACGATCGAACGCGAGAGCGGCAACCGGCTTAGCGCCGCCCTGGTGCGGCGCGCCGCCCAGCTACGCACTGCGGGCGCATCGGCCATTCTGGTAGACATCACCCATA
This sequence comes from uncultured Acidobacteriaceae bacterium, assembly GCA_963719615.1. Lineage (GTDB taxonomy): Bacteria > Acidobacteriota > Terriglobia > Terriglobales > Acidobacteriaceae > Sulfotelmatobacter. The sequence goes on from CAVRCR010000069.1 coordinate 64,742, forward strand.
ACGGTGGAGGGTCGGACTGGGTCGAGCCGCTGCCCAAAGTGCTGAGTTCGGTTCCGTTGCGCGAGCCGCGGTTGGGCTTTCTCAAACAAGAGCATTGGACCAGCCAACTCAAAGAACACCTTAACGATGTTGAAACTGACCTGAAGAAAGGCGCAAGCCCAAAAGATGTTCTTGAGGACGCAGCCACTCGTCTCCGCTCGGCCATCGCGCGAAGCCAGGAAGGGTGCGACCGCAGCGGCGTCTGGACTGACGGGCAGCTGAAATGTACCCTTCTCGTTAGCGATGTATTGTTCGTCAGCGGCGTTCTGAACTATGCACCGCCCGGAGCTTTTGCATCGCTCGAATCCCGGACGACACTCTTCCATCCGGAGTTTTATAACTATTCCGAATCCTCAGATCGGCTTCCCCTGTATGTAGTCGTGGATGGCGACACCTGGTCAGCCGCTGAATACTTTGCCGCCATCCTGCAAGACAACGGTGCGGCCACGATTCTTGGCGACGTCACCGGAGGCGCGGGCTGCGGCTACACCAACGGAGGGATTCCTTCTACGCTGAAAAATTCTCGTGCCGTGGTGAAGATGCCGGACTGCGTACGTCTTCGAAAAGACGGTTCGAACGAAAATTTCGGCGTGGTTCCCGACGTTTGGATACCATGGTCTGTGCACGACAATTCCTATACCTCCGCACAGAAACTACTTCATTCCCTGCTCACCGTGTTCACCCGGAAATCAAAAGAGGTCGATCATGAAGCGCATTAATAAAGTCGCCATTTTGGGCGCTGGAACCATGGGCGCCCGCATCGCCGCGCATTTTGCCAATGCCGGCGTTCCCAGCTACCTGTTTGACATCGTACCGCCCGACGCCGACGCACCCGCGCGAAACAAGATTGCCGCTGCCGGACTCGACGCCGCAAAGAAGTCAAAGCCTGCCGCATTTATGGAATCCTCGCTGGCCCGCCTCGTCACGGTCGGCAATTTCGAAGATGACCTGAAGAAGCTGGCGGACGTCGACTGGATCATCGAGGCCGTCGTGGAGAACCTCGAGATCAAGCGGACTCTATTGCGCAAGGTCGAAGCGATTCGCAAGCCCGGCACCATTGTGACCACCAACACCAGCGGACTGCCCGTGGGCAAGATTGCCGAAGGATTCTCCGATGAGTTCCGCTGGGCGTGGTTCGGCACGCACTTCTTTAATCCACCGCGCTATATGCGGCTGCTGGAGATCATTCCGACGCCGGAAGCGGACCAGGCCGCGATCGACGCCATCGCGCACTTCTGCGACGTGCGCCTGGGCAAGGGCGTCGTGATTGCTAAAGACACTCCCAACTTCATTGGCAACCGCATCGGGACATTCTCGGTGTTGAACGTGATCCGATTGATGCAGGAGATGGACCTTACCATCGAAGACATCGACGCGCTCACGGGACAGGCGGTGGGCTGGCCCAAGTCGGCGACCTTCCGAACCATTGACCTGGTCGGGCTCGATATTCTTGGCCACGTGGTTGGCAACATGACGACGAACGTCCACGACGAGCGCAGCGATCTTCAACTGCCTGACTTCTTCAAGCAAATGCTGCAGCGGAAATGGCTGGGCGACAAGACTAAGGGCGGCTTCTACAAGAAAGCGAAAAGCGGCGACGGCAAGGAGGACGAACGCCTGGCGCTGGACTGGAAGACGCTCGAATACCATCCGCGGCAGAAACCGAAATTCGCCGCGCTCGACATGGCGAAGAACATCGAAGACACCGGAGCACGGTTGCGCACGCTGCTCGGCCTTGACGGTGGCGGCCCGCCGAAAGGCGACAAGGCGGGAGCCTTCTTGTGGTCGGCGTTGGCCGATCTCTGGACTTATTCCGCCAACCGCGTACCTGAGATCTCGGACTCGATTGTTGAAATCGATCGCGCCATGAAACTGGGTTTCAACTGGGAACTTGGGCCCTTCGAACTCTGGGACGCCGCCGGCGTGGAAGCCACGGTGGCGCGCATGAAGCGCGAAGGCAAGCCTGTGGCGGCGAATGTGGAGAGACTGCTGGCGCGCGGGCAGAAGTCGTGGTACATCGACGACCCCAAGTCTTCGGCTGGCCGCAAGTACTGGGAATTGGGGACCGAGAATTGGGACGTGGTTAAAGTCCCGGCGGGCGTGTGGTCGGTCACCGTCGCGAAGAAAGCGAACGGCGTGGTCAAGAAGAATTCTGGCGCGTCGCTGGTCGATCTCGGTGAAGGCGTGGCGTGCCTTGAGTTCCATTCCAAAATGAACTCACTCGGCGCCGACATTATTGGCCTGATTCTGCAGACACTGAAGCCGGGCGGGCCGGGAGACGCCTTCGACGCGTTCGTCATCACCAACGACGCCACGAACTTTTCTGTCGGCGCGAACCTCATGCTGCTGCTGATGAGCGTGCAGGAGGAGGAGTGGGACGACGTGGACCTTGCCATCCGGCAGTTCCAGGGGATGACGCAGGCCATCAAATTCTCGCCCAAGCCCGTGGTCTCGGCTCCGTTTGGGCTGTGCCTGGGCGGCGGAACGGAAATCTCACTGCACGCCCCAGCGCGCCAGCCGCATGCCGAGCTTTATACCGGACTGGTCGAGGTTGGCGTGGGATTGCTGCCCGGCGGCGGCGGGTGCAAGGAAATGCTGCTTCGCGCCGTCGACAGCGCGACGGCGTCGCGCGGAAAGTCTTCGGGCGAGGCGATTGCCGGATCCGTCGAAATGATGGAGGCCATTAAAAAAGCGTTCGAAATCATCGCCACGGCCAAGGTCGCGACCTCGGCGCATGAGGCGCGCGGACTCGGCTTCCTGGCCGATTCCGACCGCATCACCATGAACCGCGAACGCGTGCTTACCGATGCCAAGGCGCGGGCGCTCGAACTGGTGCGCGCCGGATACGAGCCTCCAGTTCCGCGCACCGACATTCCAGCGCCAGGAGAAAATCTTCTGGCCGCGCTTAAGATGGGCGTCCACCTCATGCGGCAGGGGGATTACATCACCGACTACGAAGTAAAGCTGGGCGGCAAAATCGCCGAAGTGATCTGCGGGGGCAAGGTCACGCCGGGGACGCCGGTCAGCGAGCAGTACATTCTCGATCTGGAGCGGGAAGGGTTTAAATCGCTGTGCGGCGAGAAGAAGACGCAGGAGAGAATTCAGTTCACGCTGAAGACGGGGAAGACGTTGAGGAATTAGCAACTCTCAGTTTCGCTCGACGCTGAAAACTAGAGACCTGCGCCGGTCGACTTGTGTTGTGAATCGACCGGCTCAGATTGTTCTAACTAAAGAACGACTTCTCTCGTCTAGTGCTTGTTCTTATCCTCCACCTTGCCTGTTTCTGTTGCATTCACCACAGCAGATTTCGCTGGACTGGCCTTGGTCGCAATCGTGGCCTTGGGTCTCCAGTAGTCCGGGGCAACGGCGACTACGTCCTCTGGCGCATTACTCAGTTCAGGCAGGAAGCGGTTGATAACCGTCTCGGTGTTCTCCACGACATCTGCACTGGTCTTGAGGTACTTCGCGTATCCCTCTTCGCCCAGGAGCTGCGGCACGGTTGGAATCGCGTCAAATCCAGCCATGGAGGTTTGCAGGTAGGTGACGTAAAACACCGTCCCTTCCTGACCGGCAACCGCCTGGGACACCAGGGCCGTCTGCGGAGGTGAGGCTTTCTCGCGCGCCGTCTTCAGGTCTTTCAGCAGCGCCTCGAAAGCCGCCACCTGGCCGGGCTTTACGTGCACCGCGGTGGTCCGCAGGAAGCGCGTATTCGCCAGCATTTTCGCCATCGCCGCCGCATCGGCCGGAGCATTGCTGCTCAGGTCCCAGCGCCGCCTACGTAGTTCGATACGGGAACTCGCCAGACACTGGCCAAAATCCTGCCCCATCTTATCGGCCGCAGCTTTGCCGTATGTCTTTTGCAGTGCTTGCTCGAACATCTCCGACCCTTTGTCTGCGTCCGCGTAGCTGTTGCGCATGCTGGTAAAGGTGACGCGGTCTCCCCGGCCGTAGACAGTTTCCATGGCGATCCAGGAATCCCCTTTGTTCTGACGGTTGGCGGCGACCATCTTTTTATTGATGGCGTCAAAGTCCGCCCGTTTCTCAGGTTTCACTTGCGCGATGTACACGTCGAGGTATTGCTCTTGCGCTTGGCCGAAAGCTACCGCCGCCAGCAACACCACTGCAACTGCGGTCCACAAGGCCCTCCGCTTCATAGAAGCCTCCTTTGTTTTGATTGGATTGTCTTGATTGGTGTTTCCCGAGCGAGGCCCACGCTACTCTCCGGCTAGACCGCCGTCAAATGCTGGGATACCCCTTCCTGGCGGACGCCAGGCGGACTCTTTACAATTTGCCCGTGCCCAACAGGGACCGCACGTCTCGTTTACTAGAATAGGACAAACTCACAACTTACTGGGGACCAGTTCGGTCTTTCAAACCTTCAGGAACCTGCGCTTTCTTGTCCATGGGGTCAAGGCCAAAGGATGGTTTCTCGTACGTTCCAGAGATTTTCACCGGTAGAATTTCCCCTTTTTTTCGCTTCTTAAAGAACGGGTCCATTACTTTCAACAGGAATGCCTTTGCGCCGCTGCTGGTGTTCGATATCTTCGTGCGCACCTGCATTTGTCCATGCAAGTCAATCTTGTGACTGTTTAAGTCATAGGTTCCATGAAGCCGCGCCGCTGCCCCGGGAATGCCGAAAGAGAGCTCGGCAAACTCCGCAACTCCATTCTCAACAGCGACCTTTCCGGTCAGGTCGGTCAGCACGGTCTCAGGATCGGACGTGTCCTTTTCTCCCAGCGCGCCGGCGCTCAGCTTGTTGAGGCCCTCCTGGGTAGAAGAATGGGAGAATTCTCCACCGCCGATTCCAAAGTTGCCGCGCAGTTTTACTTTTTCCAGAAAGGGCCGCTCGCCGGGAGGGATTTCGACCTTTGCCCGCAAGCTGACTGCGCCGGACATCGGCGGCCGGGGTTCCGTAACGAAAAGTCCCAGAATGTCTTCGATGCGACCGCCCGGGGAACTGAGACTGAGCAGAGCGGTCTTTCCTTTCCCGTTGGCCGACGCTGCGATACTGCCGTCGGCAACTACGTGGGTTTTTCGGAAGTGCGCGTCGACCCGTCTCAGGAACGTATCGCCGTGCGTCGCGTCTACGTACGCGCTGAACTCCGATGTCAATCGCACAGGATGCCCGCCTGAGCGGACTTGGAAGTCGGGAGCGTCGGTCGTGCCCGCGATATCGATGTGGCTCAGCTTGCCGTCAAACTTGCCGGCCGACGACAGCGTACCGACGATGCCGCCGTAGACACCCAGATTTGCATTCTCAAACTTGTATTCGCCCGATACTTGCGTTTCCCCTGGGTTACTATCATTCCAGATCCCGAATTTTCCGGTAGCGGCGACTTCTCCCGGCGGCTCCGGAGTGTGCACCTTCACGCGGTAGGTGAGTGGGCCGGTCCCGCCCACATCGCGCAGGGATACTTCGTGAATGTCGAAGCGCAGCGGCGGTTTGTGGGGGTCGCGCGAAACGAACTCCAGGATCGCGCCATTGGCGATGATCTCGCCGACCGCGACGGTGGAGCGTTGCGCGTGAAACGATTGCCCGGTGCCGAATGGCGGGATGGAAACTATCATGCGTTCCGCATTAATAAGGCTGACGTGGTGCCGCAGAATGCCGAGGTAAGTGCTCTGGATCGTCAGCTGGTCGATTTTGATGAGAGGCTTACCCGCGTTCGCACCATGTATGAACACCACTCCATCCAGTACACAGCCGGGGTGCGGAAAATAGATACGGCGAAAAGCTTGAGCGCGGACCTGGCTGTCGCTGGCCTCCTGCAAATCTTCCAGGACCGGCTTCTCCTCAAAGGGCCAGTAGTGGATCGCGATAGAAAGGGCGACGCCAACCACGGTCACTGCCGAGATCAGCGGTAGAAGTACCGTTCTGCCGAATCGCGCCCTCCCTCCACGGCCACTCGGTGTACTGATCGGTGCGGGGGATGTAACCGTGGCCTGAGCCATGGGACTTGGAGTCCGAACCCTTGTCTCAGGTTGCTCAGGAAATTTCGGAGCGCCTGAGGCTGGGAATTCTTCCGGGATCCGGGGCGTTGTTGCCGGACTTAAGAAGATGTTTTCCTGACGAATACTACTTCGTGGCTTCGGTCCACTCCTGGTCGCCGCGGCTCAGCACGGCCTCGCGGTCTTCCGGAAGGATCCAGCGCTGCTTCACGAGATCGTCGAGCGCTTTGGTGTATCGCGTGACATAGTCCTCGCGATTGGAATACCGCTCGGCAACAGACTTGCGTGGGTCTCCAGTCTTCTGATGCTCAGCGGCAGTCTTTGGGAACGGCAGGTAAGACGCTTCGAAGGAGACCCGCTGTTCGGGGGCGCCAATCGAAGGATCGCGAAGGTTCCAACCGGCATAGGTTGCCAGCGGAACGCTAATCTCTGGCAGGCGAACGCCGTCCCGTTCATTTCCATCCCCGTCGATCTGCGGCACAAGCACAGGGAAAGGCTCTCCTACCTTCGGCGGCTGGATAGCTAGAATTCCGTTCCGCCAGTTTGGCCCAAAATCGATGCGATACGCGGCATTCGCTTCATGCGGACGGTCTACGCCGGGGATCGCGGGCCACGCATAGTCGCGCAGAGGAACCAGTGTTCCGTCGGCGATTTTGGGATAGCTGCTGGCTGGCGGAAGAATGCTGCTGCGCACCCATGCGTCCATGTTGGCGATCATGGCGCGCCAGAAATATTTGACCGGAAGTGGCGATTGCGGCTCTTGTCCGAGCAGGTCGCCTTTGCCTTTTTCTGGAGGGAACGGGCCGGAAAAGTGCTGCAGCCCGGTGAAGTGATAGATGCGGACGTTCTCCGAGAGCGCGGCATCTTGTTTACCGTCAGCGCTTGTGTGAATCAATGCTGCGGCGCGGCCCCAATATTCGTACGACGTGTTCGAGAAAAAAATTTTGGGCACGACTTTGTCGGCGACGGCCCGGTCGAGCAAGCCTGCAGACTCTCCCGTCAGAGGATCGGTCTCGGGCAGATCGGTGAATGGAAAAATATCGGTGGGAAAAAAGATCGACGAAGTAGGCTGGGCGTCGCGCGAAGGCTGGGCGAAACGATAGTTGAAGCTGCCGCGGCCCGCCCCGGCGACGTGCGCGAGAACGCCGTCGAGCGCCATCCTTCCCTCTTCGTCGGCGTTGAAACCCTGATATAGGAAATCACGCAGGAAGCGGCCGTTCTGGGAAATGCCCTCGCCGAATACGTGGGCTGCGGGGGTGATGGCATCGGGAGTGTGCTTGGCATACGCGGCGAAGTCGCGAATCGCCGCGAAGCCTCCGCCGGCGATGACCGGGTCGGCGACCACGTAAACGTACTCGTAAATCTTTCCTGGCTGAAAGCCGCTGTTTAAGTGGATATGCCGGTCGCTGGGCGTAAGTTTGCCGTCGACGGTATGGGCGAACTGCCATTCGTTGTGGGGAATGACCGTGCGCGGTGCCTCGCGTGAGTCGCGTACCATGAGCACGTTGCGCGGATCGTCGGGCGCGGCCACTGGGTACTCAGTCCCGCCAAGGTTGCCGAGGATGAGATGCCCTAGCGAAATTTCCGGCATTATCGTGGCGGGCATCACGTCGCCACGCAGCAGGCCGATGATCGTCTTTCCGTTTTCTTTGGCAACTGGCGCGTAGAACCGCAGGACATCCGCACCATCCGCGTCCCATTGCCACCCGAGGCTGACGATGGTGAAGCCGTTGCGCAGCAGCCAGGCGTCTCCCGCGTCGTGGGTGAGGTCCCAGTCGCCGCCGTCGACCAGACTAATAATGTAGCCACGCCCCCGATTGGGAACTTGCAGAATCATTGAGCCGTTGCCCTTGTGCGCATCCTTGGGTCGGACGGCAATGAAATCAGAGGAGAACTCGACCTCGCCGTTTTTCAAGTTCACCGCGTCGCTGAGATCGACGATGCGCTGGTTGTGCGGATTGCTCACAGGCAGTGAAAAGTAGACTCGCCCTGTGATTCGCTCGTAGGCGCCCGCATCCCCGAACGTCTTGCCGTTAAGAACCTCGTGGCGGGAGGCGACCTCAACGCGAAGGACGCGGGCGTTGAGCGGCACTACCGTCAGGGCAAGGATTAAGGGGAGGAAGGCCACGCTGAGACGCTGTCGCATGGGGGGAAGGATAGCACGGGGCTGCGCCAATCCTTGTGTGGGGACAGCCGCCCTCGGCTGTCCGGTGGAGCGAAGCTCGGCCTTCTTTTTACTGCTACTTCGAGTATCAACCGCCGGCTTTGCCGGGCGGACAGCCGAAGGCGGCTATCTCCACACCAGCAGTTCCCTTTCACAGCGGTGTACAATTCCTCCCACTCGCAGACTTCAGAGATATGGTCGCGATAAATCCTTCGCGGGGATGAACCATGAAACGAGTTTTCTCGAGGTTCGCTGCAGTCTTCATTGTCGTCATCACCTCCTTCGTTATATCTTCCATCGCCCAACAGGCTGACACTCCGAAGCCCGCAACTCCCAAGAAACCGCCGGCAGCGCAAGCTCCCGAAAAACCGGCCGAGAGCGCTGCTAAGCCAGAAACTCCTGTCGAGCCAAAACCCGCGCCTCGCGAAACCCCGGCCGACCGTGAGAAAGATAAAGAAGAGCACTACGACATGACCGAGATGCCTCCGGTGGTCACGCATCATCAGGTTACCGTCGAGGGCAAGCCGCTGAGGTACACGGCCACGGCCGGACGCTTGCCGATCAAGCGCGGAGACGGACGAATCGAAGCCGAGATGTTCTATGTCGCCTACACGCTCGATGGGCAGGAAGCGGCGAAACGGCCTCTTACCTTTGCCTTCAACGGGGGACCGGGATCGGCTTCGATCTGGCTGCACATGGGAGCGCTCGGCCCGCGCAAGGTGGTGCTGCAGCCGGATGGCTTCATGCCTCCGGCGCCCTATCACATCGAAGACAATCCCTACACGCTGCTCGACAAAAGCGATCTGGTGCTGATCGATGCCATCGGCACGGGATTCAGCCGCGCCGCCGACGCCGAACTCATGAAGAAATTCTGGGGCGTGAAGGGAGACATCGAGGCCTTCAGCGAATTCATACGGCTCTACATCAGCCGCAACGAGCGCTGGTCGTCCCCGCTATTCATCCTGGGCGAGAGTTACGGCACGACGCGCGCCGCCGGGATCGCCGGCTACCTCGCCGATCGCGGCATTTCGTTCAACGGCATCACCTTGCTCTCGACGGTGCTCAACTTCGAGACGCTCGAAGACAACAACACCAACGACCAGCCTTATATTTTTCTGATTCCGTCGTTCACCATGATTGCTGGCTATCACCACAAACTGGCCCCCGATCTGGAGCAGGACATGACTCGAGCGCGGCAAGAGGCCGAACTGTGGGCATCGACCGAATACGAGCACGCCCTCGATAAAGCCGACGCGCTTTCGCCGCAGGAGCGACAGAAAATCATCGACCAACTGGCTCACTTCACCGGCCTGAGCAAGGAGGTGATCGACGAAGCCAATCTGCGCATTAACGTTGGCAAATTCACGCACTATCTGCTGATCGACCAGAAAGTCCGCGTGGGCCGCCTGGACGGACGCTACACCGGACCTGATCCCAACGGCTTGCTCGACACGCCGTTTTACGATCCGACAGGATCGGCCACGCAACCGCCGTTTACATCGGTATTCAACAACTACCTCCGCACTGAACTGGATTACAAGGTCGACATGCCTTACAACGTGCGCGCGTCGCGAGGCCCAAATGACACTTGGGATTGGGGATCGGCGATTCAAGGTTTCCCCGACACGGCCTCGGCGATGCGGCAGGCGCTCGTGAAGAATCCGTACCTGAAGATTCTGGTGATGGAAGGCTATTACGATTTGGCGACGCCGTATTACGCGGCCAACTACACGGTCGACCATCTCAACCTGCCGCAGAAGTATCGCGATAACATTTCGTTTGCGACCTACGAGTCCGGACACATGGTGTACCTGCCGATGGACGGCCTGAAGAAAATGAAAGGCGATCAAGCCGCATTTATGGGAAAAGCGGGCGCGCCGTAACTACGGAGGTCACTCGCCGACGAACGAATCGGAACTGATATGAAAAAAGCACGCTTTGTATTCGCATTGCTGATCGCCGCTTACTCTCTGGCCGCTCACGCGACCGCCGCAGCAGAGGACTCCTGCGCCCATCTCATGGGAACTAAAATCACCGGAGCCACGATGCGGCTCGCCGATGCCGTGGCCGCCGGAGCGTTTAGCGGACCTCCTGCGGCTTTCACAGGCCGCGATCTGACCGCCTTGTATAAGAGTGTTCCCGCGTTTTGCCGCGTTGTGGTGGTGGCTAAGCCCACGGCGGATTCCGAGATACGGATCGAAGTCTGGCTGCCCGCCTCGGGTTGGAATGGGAAGTTGGAAGGCATCGGCAATGGCGGCTTCGCCGGCCTGATCGACTACATGCAGCTCGGCACTTCGGTCAGCAAAGGATACGCGGCGACGGCCACGGACACGGGCCACACCGGAACGCCAGTCGATGCGGCGTGGGCGCTGGGACATCCGGAGAAAGTCGTTGACTTCGGCCATCGCGGCATCCATGAGATGACGCGCGTCGCGAAAGAAGTGATCCATGCGTACTACGGAAAGGCTGCGCAGCACTCATACTTTGCCGGATGTTCCGACGGCGGGCGCGAGGCGCTGATGGAGGCGCAGCGCTATCCCGCGGATTACGACGGCATCCTGGCCGGAGCTCCGGCAAACTACTGGACCGGGCTGGTTTCGACTGGGGCGTGGGACACGCAAGCTCTGACGCTGGACCCAGCCAGCTTCATTCCGCCTGCGAAGATTCCGACGATTGCTGCCGCGGTGAATGCGGCGTGCGATGAACTCGATGGCGTGCACGACGGAATTCTGAACGATCCCCGGCAATGCCACTTCGATCCGGCGACTATCCAATGCAAAGCCGGAGAAGATTCCGACAAGTGTCTGACCGCGCCGCAAGCCACGGCTCTCAAGAAGATCTACGCCGGACCTCATGACTCGCACGGACGCCAGATATTCCCCGGCTTCCTGCCGGGTGCCGAGGAGGGACAGGGCGGCTGGGGAACCTGGATCACCGGCCCGGCGCCGATGAAGAGTCTCATTTCTTTCTTCCAGTTCGGATACTTTGCAGACATGGTATACGGAGATCCCGGCTGGACTAACAAGACGTTTGCAATGGAGGTGGGACTCAAAGCCGCCGAGGAAAAAACCGCGCGTGCGCTAGATGCCGTCGACGCCGACCTTGGGCCATTCAAGGCAAGAGGTGGAAAACTGATTCTGTATCACGGCTGGAATGACCCTGCGATTCCGGCGGTCAACACCGTCAACTACTACGAAAGCGTGACCGCGAAGATGGGCCAGCACGAGACCGATTCGTTCGTGCGCCTGTATATGGAGCCGGGGATGCAGCACTGCGACAATGGCCCCGGCCCGGACTTTTTCGGACAAGTGGGCCAGCTGACGTTCGACGATCCGCAACACAGCGTGAATGCCGCCCTCATCGAGTGGGCGGAAAAAGGCAATCCGCCCGCGACCATTATCGCTACCAAATATGCCGAGGGCGACCACCACCCCACGATGACGCGGCCGCTGTGCGTCTATCCGCAATCGGCCAAATACAAGGGCAAAGGCGATACGAATGATGCCGCAAACTTTGTGTGCGAGGGAAAAAAGTGACGCTGCTAGAACTTCACCTCACCGGCTGTACTGGTTCCTCTGCTTGTCCTCATGACGCTCGATGCCGAGTTGAATCAGCCGGTCGATCAAGTCCGCATAGGCCAGGCCAGACGCCGCCCAGAGCTTGGGATACATGCTGATCGACGTAAATCCAGGCATGGTGTTGATCTCGTTTAAGTAGATCTTTCGCGTCTTTGAGTCCATCAGAAAGTCCACGCGCGCTAGACCCGAACAGTCCACCGCTTTGAAGGCGCGCACGGCCAGTTCCTGCACTCTCTTGGTCTCGGTCTTTGTCAGCTTCGCTGGAATGATGAGTTGCGATCCTTCATCGAGATACTTCGCTGTGTAGTCGTAAAATTCCTTGCCGGGAACGATCTCTCCCGGCACCGACGCAACCGGATCGTCGTTGCCCAACACCGAGCACTCGATCTCGCGGGCCTTCTCTTTCTTCCCGCCCACGCCCTGCTCGATGACGATCTTGCGGTCGAACTTCGCTGCGTCTTCGATCGCCGGGCCAAGTTCCTTGCGATTGTGAACTTTGCTGATGCCTACCGACGAGCCCAGGTTTGCCGGCTTCACGAACACGGGGTACGTGAGCTTGCCTTCAACCACCTTCTGCACTCTCTTCGGATCCTTTTCCCACTCGCCCCGCAGAATCGTGACGTGCTTCACGATAGGAATGCCCGCGGCAATGAACAACGACTTCATGATGTCTTTGTCCATGCCCGCCGCCGATCCCAGCACGCCCGCGCCCACATAAGCAATGTCGGCCAGTTCGAGCAGACCCTGAATCGTTCCATCTTCACCAAACGTGCCGTGCAGCACGGGAAAGATTACATCCACATTGATGGCGCGGTCACTGGCGCGGCGCAGCAACGCGGCGTCCGTCTGAAAGGGCACCAGCCCGCTTTCGCGGTGAACCGGCTCCGGTGGCACCACGACCGACTCTCCCTGGGCGAGCACGGCTGCCGAGGGCGTGGTGTCGGGATCGCCGGCGCGCAAGTTTCGCGGCTCGAGTACCAACTTGCCGCTGAGTAGATTCTCGGCGTGCTCGGCGGTCAGCCAGCGCCCTTCCTTGGTGATGCCGATGGGCACGACCTCGTATTTCTCTTTATCGATTGCATTGAGAACCGATGCGGCCGAGAGCAGCGAAACCTCATGCTCTCCGCTGCGTCCACCGAAGAGGATGCCGACGCGAAGCTTTCTCATGACCTCTTAGTGTGGACGGGAATGAAGTGTGCCGTCAATCGCAGGGGAGATTCCTGTTGGCAAAATCGATTTCGTTCATGCCTGCCGTCAAACTTGCCGTTTTCGATATCGCCGGAACCATCATCGAAGATCACGGCGAAGTCGTCCGCGCGTTTTCGGCAGCCCTACAGAAGAATGATATCCCCTTCTCGGAAGACGAACTAAAACGCTGGAAAGGAGCGTCAAAGCGCGAGGTGATCCGCCACTTTCTCGATCAGAACTGCCCGAATGCGGGACAGACTGACATGGTCGAGACGACGTACCAATACTTCTGTGCTGAACTGGAATCCCTCTATGCAGAACGATTGACACCGGTCAAAGGTGCGGCTAAGACCTTCGCGTGGTGCCGCGACTATGGGATCCAGACGGCGACCACGACCGGATTCTACCGGGAGATCAGCTCTCAAATCATTCGGCAGATGGGATGGTCTGACCTCTTCTCAGCCAATATTTCGAGCAGTGATGTTCGCCAAGGCCGGCCCGCGCCCGACATGATCTTTCGAGCAATGGAGGAGACGGGTGTGCGAGACGTCGAGGTGATCAATGTCGGAGATACTCCGCTTGATCTCCAATCCGGGAGCAACGCCGGGGTGCGTGGCGTCGTCGGGGTGCTGACCGGGGCGCACGATCTGGGCACCTTGCAGCGGGAACCTCATACCCACATTATCGGGAGCATCGCCGAGTTGCCCACGTTGATCGAGCGCGAGTTTTGAGCGCGCGGAATTCCTACAGGATCTTCTTGCCGAATGCAGACAGTGCCAGTTCCACTGCCAGGTCGGCTGTCTTGTTGTGTTCGTCGATGACGGGATTGACTTCGACAATCTCAAAGCTGAGCATGCGGCCGTGGTCGGCGATGATCTCCATCGCCAAGTGAGCCTCGCGGTAGGTTGCGCCGCCGCGCACTGGAGTACCCACGCCCGGCGCGTCTTCCGGATCGACCCAGTCCATGTCGAGCGAGATGTGATAGCCCGCCGTGCCGCGTCCGGCGAGGCGCAAGGCTTCTTCCATGACCGTGCGCATGCCCCGCTCGTCAATGTCGCGCATGGTGAAAACGCCGATGCCGGCCCGCCGCACATTCTCTTTCTCCACCGCGTCGATGTCGCGCACACCAACCAGCACGCAGTTTTCCGGTTTCACCTTCGGCGAAAAGTCGTAGATTTTGCCCAGTTCCGAAGGCCACAGACCCATGACCGCTGCCAGTGGCATGCCGTGCACGTTGCCGCTGGGCGAGGACTCCGGCGTATTGATGTCGGTATGTGCGTCGATCCAGATGAGGCCGATGCGCTGATTCTGCCGGCGATAGAACTCCGCGACCCCAGACACCGTGCCTGCCGCCATCGAATGATCTCCACCCAGAGCCAGTGGGACTTTTCCAGCTTCGAGGGTTTTGATCACCAACTCCGCATGCTTGGTGCAGGTTGCAGTAATTTCCTTTAAGTACTTGGCGTTCGCAGCGCCTTCTTTTTCTGCTCCGGAATGGCTACGGCGACGTTGCCACCGTCCTCCACTTCGTGCCCCAGAGCCTCAAGCCGCGCTTCGAGTCCCGCTACACGGACGGCCGACGGGCCCATATCCACGCCGCGCCGCGATTGGCCAAGATCGAGGGGAACGCCAATGACGCGAATTTTTCTGGGACTGATGCTGGTGGAGGGTGCAGTAGTCGTCATAGTTTCAGTCGAGCCGGACTGCGAATTGTCGAGTTAGGTAATCGCCAATTTTCCAGTGCTCAAGGGTAGAGCCGGTACAGCATCCTGGGAAACGGAATCGTCTCGCGCACGTGCTCCAACCCGCAAATCCAAGCCACTGCCCGTTCAATGCCCATGCCGAAACCGCCGTGCGGCACGCTGCCGAACTTCCGCAGATCCAGATACCACTTGAATGCTTCTTCCGGCAGGCCGTGCTCGTGAATGCGCTGCAGCAATAATTCGTGCGACGCCATGCGCTGCGACCCCCCGATGATTTCACCGTAGCCCTCGGGCGCCAGCACGTCGACGCACAGGGCCAGTTCGGGCCGCTGCGGATCGGGCTCCATATAAAATGCCTTCACCTTCGCGGGATACCGATGCACCATCACCGGCTTGTCGAATTGCGCCGACAGGTATGTCTCATCGGGCGAACCGAGGTCGCCGCCCCACTCGAACTTCGACTCCAGTGCACCTTTGGCGTGGCCTTCCTGTAGATTCTTCACCGCGTCGTCGTAACTGATTCGCGGAAACGGTGGCTCGATTTTTTCCAGCTTGGAAAGGTCACGGCCGATGGTCTGCAGATCTACGCGCCGCTTCTCCAGGCACCGCTTCACGATGAAGCTGATGAGTCCTTCGGCCAGTTCCATGACGTCGTCGAGTTGTGCATAGGCAACCTCGGGCTCGACCATCCAGAACTCGGTCAGATGACGCCGCGTCTTTGACTTCTCCGCGCGAAACGTCGGGCCGAAGGAATACACCTTGCCCAACGCCATCGCAGTGGCTTCCACGTAAAGCTGTCCGGACTGCGTGAGGAACGCCTGCTCCTCAAAATAGTCAACCGGGAAAAGCGTCGTCGTACCTTCGCACGCTGCGGGAGTAATAATAGGCGGATCGGTCAGCGTGAAACCGCGTTCGTCGAAGAAATCCCTCGCCGCCTTGATGATTTCCGCCCGCACCCGCAGAATAGCCGCCTGCCGCTGCGACCGCACCCACAGGTGCCGGTGCTCCATCAGAAAATCCGTGCCATGCTCCTTGGGAGTGATCGGATACGGTGAATTCTCGGGCACGCGCTGCACGACTTGCACATTCGCCACATCCAGTTCGTAGCCGCCCGGAGCGCGCTTATCGGCGCGGACTTTGCCTTCGACGATCACGCTCGATTCCTGCGTCAGCGTCTTGACCGCGTCAAAGACCTCTGGCGTGACCGCGTTCTTCGGCACCACTCCCTGGATGACACCCGAGCCGTCGCGAAACTGCGGGAACAGGAGTTTCCCGCTCTCGCGCAGGTTGTAGAGCCAGCCGCGAATGGTAACCGTCTGGCCTTCGTGCTTGCCGATTTCTGCAATGGTAGTTACAGGTGACATAAACGTCATTTACCGCCGCGCACGCAGAGAGCGCCGAGAAAAAACAACTCCTGAATCAAAGGCCATCGTTAAGCTCATTTATTTTCTTCTTTCCTCGGCGATCTCGGCGGTGAAAGCTTTTCAAGCCGCTTCCAGCTTTTCGAACGTCTCTCCCAGTTTCTCCAGAGGATTGACCTTCTCATCTTCATTCAGTTCCAGCAACAGCGGCGGAGTCTGGGGCGCGGAGCGCAACAATTCCATCGCTTCTTTCCAATCGATGGTCCCCTGCCCCGGCCACAAGTGCGTATCTTTGTCTTTCGCGTTGTCGTGGACATGGGTCGAGTTGATATGGTTGCGCAAAATCTCGAATCCTTCGCGCACCGAACTTGTCATGTGGGCGTGACCGAAGTCGAAGCACACGCCTACGTCGTCAAAATGCGCGCCGCGGATCAACTCTACCAACCGGTCGGGTGTCGATAGTTCGTTGGGAATGTTTTCCAACAGTATGCGGACGCCGAGCGGCTTGGCAAAGGCGCGCAAATGCTCGATCGACGTCATGGCCGCTTCGAATTTTTTCTCGCTGAAACTGTCGTTTGGCGTTCCCAGGTGCTGCACCAGAAAACGAAACGGGATTTGCTCCGCGATTTCGAGCGCGCGTTTGATCTCGTCCATGGCCTCGACCCGGGTGGCGCGATCGGTCGACGTCACGTTGACCGGCGGAGCGCCGGCGCGCCCCCACTCATAGTCGGCGTATAACGGCGAGTGGACGGAATTCAGCGGAATGCCGCTGCCCCGGAACCAGTCGGCGATCTCCCTGACGTGCTGCTTGCGGTTGGCATAGTCCACATGCTGCCGCGCCGCGAAAATCTCGATGGCCTGAACGCCGCTGCGAGCCAGCCCGTCGAGAATACCCGGATGCAGCCGCTCTTTCACGAACAGATAGGTTGAAACTGCTTTCAGCATGCGCGCCCCATGGAATTGATGACTGACGATTGCTGATTGGAACCCAAACGTCCCGCTTTTCATTCAACGCTCAAAGATCAGCCATCGACAATTGCCTTTCAGTATCCCACTGCCTTGCCGCTACTGTTCCGGTCGTCGCTTGCCCCCAGCCGTTCGCCGGTCTTTTCGTCGATGGCAATGCATTCGGCATCACTCCAATATCCGCGCACCGTATCCCCGTCGGATATGCCGGTCTGAATGGTGTATCCCATTTGGCGGAGCCCGCTCAGTGTATCGGGTGAAAACCATTTCTCGACGTTCAGGACATCGGGCAACCACTGATTATGGAAGCGGGGAGCGTTCGCCGCCTCCTGAATGTTCATTCCATAATCGATCACGCCGATCAGCACGTTGGCTACCGTCGTGATGATCTTCGAACTTCCAGGCGACCCCAGCACTATCACCGTCCTGCCGTCGTGCGCCACAATTGTGGGCGTCATCGACGAGAGTGGACGCTTCCCCGGCCCAATGGCGTTGGCCTCGCCTTGGACCAATCCGTCGCTGTTGGGGACACCCGGCTTCGACGAAAAATCATCCATCTCGTCGTTCAGCAAAAAGCCCAGGCTGTCCGCCGTGACCCGCGATCCGAACCAGCCGTTCAGCGTAGTGGTCACCGACACGGCATTCCCCTCCGCATCCACAACCGAATAATGCGTGGTTTGATCCGATTCGTGCTCATCAGGCGTCGCCACCAGCGGGCTTTCCGCTGCATACTGCTCCAGTTCGCTGAACACCGCCGGCCGCTTCAACTCTTTGCTGGGGCTTGCGCGGGCCGGATCTATGGAATCCCGCCATGCCGCGGCATATTTCTTGTCAATGAGCTGCGCCACCGGGATCTTCGAAAAGTCGGGATCGCCCATGAACTCCGTACGATCAAAAAATGCCCGGCGGAACGCCTCGACTTCGAAATGAATGGACTGCGCCGATCGATTCCCCAGCTTAGCGAGGTCGTAGCCTTCCAGAATGTTCAGCGACTCGATGAGCACGGTTCCGCCCGACGACGGTGGCGGCGCACTGATGACCTCATATCCGCGATAAGTCCCGCGCACCGGCTCGCGTTCTTTCACTTCGTAGTGCGCCAGATCGTCGGCCGTGATCAGGGCGCCGCCCTTCTGCACTGCCGCGGCCAGTTCTTTCGCCAGCGCGCCGTGATAAAAGTCGTCCGGGTTCGCGGCGATCCGTTCCAGCGTCCGGGCCAAATCCGGCTGACGAAAAATTTCCCCCATCTGGTAGTAATCGCCATCGCGCTGAAAAATCCGCCGTGATTCCGGGAACTTGGCCAGATTCTTGTCGTGCAGATCCCGCGCCTGATCCCACGTCAGGGAGTAGCCCTCGCGTGCCAGCTTGATGGCGGGGGCGATCACCTGCTTCAGCGGAAGCTTGCCCCACTTTGCCGCTGCATAAGCCAGGCCCGCAACTGAACCGGGAACACCGATCGATTTATATCCAATGACGCTGCCGCCCGCGACCACGTTACCCTGCGGGTCCAGATACATGTCGCGCGTTGCCGCAGCGGGAGCCTTCTCGCGGTAGTCCAGGAAATGCGCCTTGCCATCGGCCATGCGGATCAACATGAATCCACCGCCGCCAATGTTCCCGGCCGGGGGATAGACCACCGCTAACGCGAATCCCGTGGCCACAGCGGCGTCGATGGCGTTGCCGCCCGATTGCATGATCTCCGCTCCTACTCGCGAGGCCAGTTCATGCACGCTGACCACGATGGCGTGCTGGGCGTGCACCGGCTGTGTAGCGGCCGCCGCGACCTGCCCGTAGGGCAGCGCGAACATGACCAGCAACACCACACTTAGCGATTTATGCGGAGATCGCATGCGTTGGAAACTGTCTGGTTAAAGGGCGAACTTCTGAGGCTAGCCGAGGGAGCGAGTAGAGTCAAATGCCCAGGCTATGATTGGCAGGAGTGAACATCAAACAACAGGACCGCCCGATTTGTTCTCGGCGTCAAGCTTCTGTCGCTGCGAAACCAGCCACACCTCGGCTTCGTCAGCCTCCCGAAACACGCGAATCGCGACAAAGTAACGTTGGGCAAACACCTCGAACATGCGCATCATGCCGAACATGGCGTCGCGGCTGGCAACGATGGCGCAGATACCGAGCTTGATCTTCTGACGAACGGTCCACAGTTCATGGCTGACTGCGGATAACTCGCGACTATCCGGTAATCCATCCACCGCGGTCACGTTCAGCAGGACGTCCATGGTTCCAGAACACGCTGGGTCATCACTTAGTTCGCGGAAATGGGCGGTCGCGTCCGCCACCGACATGGGATTGGTACAGACAGTGCGAATGATCTTCCCGGCCTCGTCGACCCTGTAGGATACGGGCATGGCCTGGCTCCACGGAAAGAGGCTACCACGCATCACGACCTCAATTGTCAGGGCTTGCGGCGCACCATCTTGTTCTTGTGCTTCTTGTTCCGGCTCGTCTTTCGACCACCCGGCTTGGCGGCCTTGGCCGCCACCATCTCGTACGACTCTCGGATCAACTTCTTCAACTCAGTGTTGCTCAAGGCGTCAAGCTGGTCGAGGATGACCCACTTGTACCGCCCCACATAGGGTGCGGGACGAATGTCCTCGCGCTCAATCAACTCCGCGAACGTCTCGGGCGCGCACTTGAAGCACACCTTCTGGGGAATCGCAGTCAGGGCAACCGTGACAAAGATTTTTCCGCGAATCTTGAAGCACAGGTCATCGCCCCACTGCAGATTTTCAGTCGCCTCAGGAAAGGCGATGCAATACCCGCGAATTTCATCCACATTCATTGCGGTCTCTCACGCATCGAAAACGCATTCCCAACGAAATCAATCTACAGGAAATTGGATGCAAACTCGGCGGCTTGGCAACTTGCGCCTTCGCGTTATGCGCGCCCGCGACGAAGCCTGGGCTCCCAAGTTTCCGGGTTTTTTGATATATTTTCCCGCCAAGCAGGGAGGCTAGGGCACCCATGGACATTCACGGCATTTGTCCGCTGCTTGAGGTCTTCGACATGCCCATCGCGATTCGCTTCTACCGCGACGTGCTGGGATTCAAAGTTCACGCCACGTCTGCGCCCGGGGATGACTGCAATTGGGCATGGCTGAAGTTGAATGGCGCTGAACTGATGCTCAATACGGCTTATGAAGCTGACCAGCGGCCGCCCGCTCCCGATCCGGCGCGCGTCGCCAGCCACCAGGACACCGGCCTGTTTTTCGGTTGTCAGGATCTCGACGCGGCTTACCAGCACCTGCGTGCGCATGGTATCAATTTGAAGGAACCGACGGTTGCGCCTTACGGCATGAAGCAATTGTGGTTCACCGATCCCGATGGGTACGGTCTCTGCTTTCAGTGGCCCGCCACGCAGCAGACCCACGATCGATGGGTGACCGACTATGGGATTGAGCCCAAGACTTTTGCCTAAGCCGAGTCCGAGCTAAGCTCGTTCCATGCGCTGAAGCAGCCTTTGCTTCACTGCCGGCCACTCCGCCGCGACGATCGAATAACGCGCCGAGTCGCGGGGGATGAAGTCCGCGGCCATCCGGTGCGCGCGGAGAATCCCTTCGAACCGGCCTCCAATGCGCTCAATTGCCGCGCGTGAGCGCAAGTTGCGTACATCGGTGTGCAGGCAGACTCGCAGCACCTCCCACGTTTCGAACGCATACGTCAGCATGAGCAGTTTAGCCTCAGTGTTGGCGGGGGTCCGGATGGCTGAGTGCGCCAGCCACGTGTATCCGATCTCGCAGGCGTCCGGGACAAGGCGACCGTGCGACGGATGCCCGGCAGGCCACGCCCATCGCTCCAGGTTGAAGAAGCGCGTCGAGCCGATGACCATGCCGTCATCGGCGCGGACAATCGCGAACGGCACCGCGCTGCCCGCATCCCTCCAGGCCAGAGCAGTCTCGACGTATTCGGCTGCTTCCTCCCTCCCCCTTGGGACCGGGCTCCACTGATACAGAGAGGGATCGCCCGTCGCTGCGGTGACCAATCCGTCGATGTGGCGTTGTTCCAGAGGCTCGAGTTGGATGTATTTGCCTTGCATCTGAGGATCGCTCGGAAGCCGGGTATGACGAGGGGACGAGGGTGCTGCGCTACTTCAGCGTCTTCACGAAGGTGGCCACGGCCTTGGCATCATCAGCAGGAACACTGGCCATGGCTTTCTTGTGCGGCGGCTTTTTGCCGTCGTTGCCCTTGGTCAGCAGATCGGTGATCTGGTCCGCGGTGAGGCTGGTGCCCTTCACGGCCGGACCGACCTTTCCCTGACCTTCAGGACCATGGCAGTTGGCGCACTTCGCTTTGAAGGTGGCGGCTCCATCTGCGAACGCGGGCAGAGCGAGAGATACACACATCGCGGCAACGAGGTTCAGAATAAGAAGATGGGTGATTCGCATGAGATCTCCTTCGGCGACTTGATGTATGGACCTGGAAGTCGGAGAGAATTGTATCCCCCGAGCTTGGCGGAGTCGATCACGCGGACAAGAAAAGAGCGCTAGGACGCGCCTCCCACTAGAGGCCGCAACCTGATTGCTGCTCCCCAAGTCTCAGTCGTCCTTCCGAAGACTGGCCCGCGAGATTCTCAACCTCCAGATTCCGTGATCCTTGATAAAGATGTGGGTCGCGTCTTCGCGGACGACGTTACCGTTTTCCTTGGCCGTGTAGGTCTTTACATAGGCAGCGACGGCGGTGTCGCCGAGGACATATATGTGCATGTCTTTCATGTCCAGGGAATAGGGAGGAGTTTGGCCCGCCCGAGGCTGAAGATGGCTTATGATTTCTGCCTTGCCCGGCCCAAGTCCCCGTGGCGTTAGATTCACGTAGTCGTCCGCGAGCACCCGCTCCAGCACCGCAATGTCGGTCGTGTTCTCTCCCTTCAGCCAGTCGTCTTCGATATTCTGAATGAGTTGGGAGTCGCTTTGCACCGTCGCCGCTCTTGGAGCGGAGTCAGACGGGTTTTGAGTGAAGGCGGGCGCTGCCCACCAGCACAGCACGATCAGGCAAGAGAGGATGTGTCGCATCGGGGACCTCCTGAGGGTCGCATTGGATGGAGAATGTCCAGGACTTGTCTTCTTGCGTTGAAATTCTTGGGTGAGAACTACCGCGTCAACTGGACAGTCAGGATCATGCCGGGACGCAGGACGGCAATATTACGGTTGTCGCGCCTGAGGGCCGCGACAGTGGTTTTGTACAGACTCGCGATCGAGTAGAAAGTCTCGCCGTGCTTGACCTTGTGGTGCACGATCGCCGCGGTCTCTTCTTCTCCCGGCTTGACACGCTCAATCTGCGAGGACTTCGTCGCCGGAGGCTTGGTGCTGGCCGTTTCGGTCTTCGGGTGCTTGGTCTTCGATCGCGAGGCCGCCTCGGCGTCATGCGTAGTGGGCGTGATCGGCAGGTGCAAAGCCAGAATCCGGCGTCCGCGAAGGCTGTCGCCATGGATCCCGTTCCAGCGGCGCAACATCTGCGGCGAAACCCCGAAGTTCTCGGCGACGGTTTCGACCGTGTCTCCCGTGCGAACTTTGTAGCGCGTGATGCGGCGGGCGTAGGTCCCGGTGTCGCTCTGCGGATGCTTGCCCGGAGCGACCGGGATGATCAACCGAGCATCGGCTTCGAGCTCGGGACCGTCAAGATGGTTCACAGAGCTGATTGATTTGGGTGTCGTGTGATAGGTCCGGGCCAGGGACACAAGCGTATCGCCCGAGTGAACCGAGTGATAACGCCACCATAGGCGCATATCGCTCGGAATCGCCGCGATCGCGGTCTCGTACTGATCTTTTGTTCCCGCGGGCAGGCGAAGCTGAAACTCTCCCGGGAGCGGAGTGGTCTGGCGAAGCAGGCTCGGATTCAGGTCCTGCAATTCCTCAGGTGTGGAATTGACGCACTCAGCCACCAGCCGCAAGTCGACCGGATAGTTGATGATGACCGTGTCGAAGTCTGCGGGGTGCTCCATCGAAACGTCGTCCAACCCATACTGCGACGGGTTCTTGGCCATGATGGTCACGGCCAGAATAATGGGCACGTAGTTGCGCGTTTCTTTAGGCAGCACGTTGCGGCGATAGAGTTCCCAGAAATCAGCGTAACCGGTGCGTTTGACAGCGGCCTGCACGGTGCCGGGGCCGGAGTTATAGGCGGCCATCGCGAGATACCAGTCACCGAACTGGTTGTAGAGATCTTTCAAATGGCGGGCGGCGGCGCGCGTGGATTTTTCAGGATCTTGCCGGTCATCGACCCACATGTTATGGGAGAGGCCGTAGCCGCGGGCACGGCTCGCCATGAACTGCCAGATGCCGCGGGCGCCGACGCGCGATACGGCTAATGGATGGAATCCGGATTCGGCCTGCGCCAGATAGATCAGGTCCTGCGGGACGCCTTCTTCTTTCAGCGTCGAGAGAATCATGTCGTGGTATCGGCCGGAGCGGGCAAAGGCGCGTTCGAAGACGCCGCGTCCACGACCCGAAAAATAGCTGATGTATCCCGCGACCTGGTCGGTCATCATGAGGGGCAGATCGGAGTGGGTGTTCTTGATTTCGGCTTCGGCCTTGGCCTTGGTGCCGGCGTCGGCGGCAGGCGTCATGCCGTTGGTCTCATCGATGGGCGCGGGCTCGGTTTTCTGCTGCTGATCTTGTTGCGCCTCTTGCGAACCCTCGGCGGCCTCGGGGCCTCCGGGGTAAAGCTGGTTCACGCCCTGGACGACGCGGTCAAATTCCTTCTGCAGGCGATCGTCGGAGCGCACGTCGAAATTGCTGCCTAGCAGCGCGTTGACGGCGTTGTCGAAATTCTGTTTGGCCTCTTCGGTTTTGCCAGCATGATAGTTAGCGAGGCCGGACTGGTATTCCTTTTCAACGCGCGCGATCAGATCGGCAATGGGATCGGGAACTGGCACTGATTGTGGAGCAGATTGCGGAACGGCCTTCTCGGCCGGGGCTGGCGTCTGCGTGGGCCCTTCCTGAGGAACCGCAGGTGGGACCGTACTGGCCGCTTGGGTGGGAGCCGCCGGCGCCTTCAGGGCAGGGGCCGAACCCGGGGGTAGAAGCGCAGCTGGCTTCTTCGCGCCCCCGCAGGCACAGGCCACCGCGATCAGGGACGCCAGCGCCGCCATCCGGACATCGAGCTTGGCTAATCGCATGATTCTCTAAGAGATGCCGCTTCTCCCTCGGTTAACGTCCGGTGAATTCTAGCAAAAATCGTACTCGGTGGTCGCGCCCGGGTCAATCGTCGAAAAGGCTCCAGAACGGTTACTTTAGGCATTGCTTCGCACCGTTACCTGGAGTAGCCGTCAAGCCTCTGATTTTGGATGCCCGTTCTTCCAGCGCCGGTTGTCGGGCGATTCACGCGATGGGAGGTCTGCGGCTTGACGATTAATTAAAAGGATCTGACCTCGGCGTCACACCCGCCAGTAATCCGGCCTCCACGTCTTGATCGCCTGCTTGATCTGTTTTCGCGAAAGCTTCTCTTTCAGCGCACGCTCGACCAACTGTGGCACCTCGGCGTCAGAGGCAAAACGCAGTCCGCATAGTTGGCCTTCCGTCAGTTCGGGAATGCGCGAGCGCAAAGGCTCAGACAGAAGCTGCGTCAAGCGCAGCCGCTCCTCGAGCCGAATAATGCGATCCTGCACCTTCAAGGCGTAGAGGCGAATCTTGAAAACGGCAACCAGCAACGCGGTAGCCAGCAGAATCAGCAGTGCGGCGTGGAAGTTGTCGCGGAAGTCGCTCTCGCCAAGATGCGCAAAGAAGTGGACCAGAGACATGAGCAGCCCCAGCCCGAACACGGGAAGCAGAAAGAAGTGAAATAACGGATCCCAGCGGGTGTGGTGAGCGTAAGACTGGGGCGCATTTTCGGCCATGGGGGGACTCCTCGCCTGCGAGAAAGGTGACAGTGTAGCAGACCGCGCAGACCACGCCGAGGAGGGTGTAGGCTGAGACACTCACACATAAAAAAGGGCACGGGAACCCGCATCCCGTGCCCTTGCGCGATTAGGCGCTGACTACTGCAGGTTTGTGAAAACGGTCTTTTCCACGGAAGGGACTTTTTGAGCCTTCATCTCTGCTTCTGCCCGGCTCTGCGGCATCTCGTATATCGTTCGGGCACCTTCAAGCTGGATGGCCGACAGGAAGTAGCGATCCCCGTATTTGTGAAAGACGAGCGCATTGGCGCCGGCCACCTTGCGGGTTTCGACGGTAGAAGCACGGGTAAACGCGTCCACTTTCGCGTCTGCATTGCGGATGAGCATGGTCTCCTCCGCCAAAGTGGCAGGTTGGACGATGCACTGGCCCGCCGGGATAATCTTGTCGCCGACTACGAACTCGAATGGCACCTGCGCCACTACGCCGGTGTAGGTCCCTAACCGGCTAGCCGCCCACAGCGGCATCGTCAGCAGCATCATCAGCAGCATAGGTCTCAGATATTTCACAATTCGCCTCCAAGGACTGGATTTTCAGGGGGTAAATGAAGTGTTGCATCCGGCTCGAGAAACCGTCCATGGAGTCAGTCTGAAGCTAAATCAATTGATATGAAGAACGCGGTCCGTGCTTGACACGGCAGCAGCGGCAGAGAAGAATTACGGCATCGAGGGGTCTGGGGAGCCATGCCCGAAAAGAAAGTCCTCTTCGGCAGATTTGTGCTGGATTTCGGCCGCTATCAGCTGTATCGCAGCGGACGCCCGGTGCGTCTTGAAGGTCTCCCCCTGCAATTGCTGATGCTCCTGATCGAGAACCGGAGCCAGTTGGTAACGCGGGAACGGATCGCCGAGCAACTCTGGGGAAAAGATGTCTTCGTCGACGCCGAGCAGGGAATCAATACCGCGATCCGCAAGATACGCATGGCGCTGCGCGACGACTATGTCAAACCGCGGTACTTGCAAACGGTCGTAGGAAGGGGATACCGGTTCTTAGCGGAGACGGGGCCGAACGGTGAGGCAATCGAAACGCTTCCTGCCCCAGAAGGACAGGTTATGTTTACCGCCGAGGAGCTCGGGCAGGCGGTAATGGCCGCGGCCGGATTGGATCCCAATGGTCGTGACGTCGCTCGGAAAACCGAGCGCGAATCGTAGCTTGAGCCCCAAGAACGCGCGACTGAAATCCGGCATCTCTTCTGCGCCTGCCCGTTATAATCACGCCGATGGGTGGCGATCCTTCACTTTCCTGGACGAACCGGACCGTTCTCCGGCCCAGCCGCGAGGATCCCTACCTGTGTCTACATGACGTCCTCATCTTCGTTCGCGATCAGGACCGGAGCCTGCGCTTCTATGTGGAGCAGCTCGGTTTCAAGTTAATTGTGGATCACCGCTTCGAATCTGGCGAGCGCTGGATCGAAGTAGCCCCTCCCGATGGCAGCGCCAACCTCGCGCTCTGTGTTCCCAAGCCCGACTCAGAGGAGCACAAACTGATTGGCGGAAACCGTTGGATGTTCTTTATGACTGAAGACGTCCACGCCAGGTACAAGGAATGGAGCGAGCGCGGAGTTCATTTTCTGTCTCCACCCGAGCAACCGGCGTGGGGTGGAACCTTCGCCCGATTCGAAGACCCGGACGGAAATTCGTTCGGGCTCGCCGGATTCGATGAGGTGCGGCAAAGTCTGGAAGCGCGGCGCCGCGCCCATGAGCAGAAGCTCGAGTCCGAACGTCGCGCCGCCCAGGAACTCGAGATTGCCAAACAGGTGCAGTCCCGGCTGTTTCCGCAGATTCAACCGCAGCTCAAGACCGTGGAATATGCCGGGGTCTGCCTGCCAGCGCTGCAGGTCGGAGGCGACTACTTCGATTTCCTGAGCCTCGGGCAGCAGCGGCTGGGGCTCGTCTTGGGCGACGTATCGGGCAAAGGAATCGCGGCAGCGCTGCTCATGGCAAACCTGCAGGCAAACTTGCGTAGCCAGTGCGCCGCGGCTCAAGATCAGCCCGAGCGCTTACTGCGATCGGTGAACCGCCTGTTTTATGAAAACACCGGTGACAGCGCCTACGCCTCGCTCTTCTTCGCCGATTATGACGACGACACGCGGCGTTTGCGCTACGCCAATTGTGGACATCTGTCAGGCCTCCTGCTCCGAACCGGCAAGGGCTTCGAGCACCTTGCTTCAACCGGAACGCTGCTGGGCCTCTTTCCGGAGTGGGAGTGCGGCACGCGAGAATGCGAGGTCCTGCCCGGGGACGTGCTCGCCCTTTACACCGACGGCGTAACGGAAGCTCATCATGGTTCCGGAGAAGAATTTGGTGAGCACCGCCTGATTGAAGCCTTGCGACAACATCGCGAACTGTCGTGCCAGGATTTGCTAACCGCCATCGGCGATGAAGTTCGACGCTTCAGCTCTGACGAACAGCACGATGACATCACATTAATCGTCGCCAAGTTCCGAGCCGGCGATTGACTCCGTTGGTGGAATCGCGCCCGCGCGTCGTAGAATCCAACCTCGTATGAAAGCCATTCAAATCAAGCAACCCGGTGGGCCCGAGGCGATGGAACTGGTGGAGTTGCCAGTTCCCGAGCCGAAGGCGAGTGAGGCGGTGGTGAAGTTAGCCGCTTCGGGCGTGAATTTTATTGATGTCTACAATCGCGAGGGCCGCTATAAGGTTCCGCTGCCCTTCGTGCTGGGGCAGGAGGGCGCGGGCACGGTCACGGCCGTGGCTGCCGACGTGAAGTCGGTGAAGCCGGGCGATCGTGTGGCGTGGACGAGCGTGCTCGGCTCCTACGCCGACTATGCCGCCATTCCGGCCGACCGCCTGGTACCGATACCTGCGGGGGTCAGCGATCAGCAGGCCGCTGCGGCCATGCTCCAAGGACTGACCGCGCACTATCTAACCCATGACACCTATCCGTTGAAACGCGGGGAGACGGCCCTGGTGCATGCCGCTGCGGGCGGCGTGGGCCTGCTGCTGACACAAATCGCGCGCAACATCGGAGCCCGCGTGATCGCCACGGTTTCCACCGACGAGAAGGCGAGGCTGGCGCGAGAGGCTGGCGCGGATGAAATCATTCTCTACACTCATTCCGATTTTGAGGCCGAAACGAAACCGCTGACCGGTGGCAAGGGAGTCGATGTTGTGTATGACTCGGTGGGAAAAACGACGTTTGAGAAGGGGCTGAATATTCTGCGGCCGCGCGGAATGATGGTGCTGTTCGGAGGATCGAGTGGCGCGGTGCCACCGTTTGATCCGATCGTGCTTACCCAGAAAGGCTCCCTGTTCCTGACGCGTCCTTCGCTGAACAATTACATCGCCACGCGCGAGGAGTTGACGGCCCGCTCGGCCGCCGTGTTCGCGATGATGGCTGCGGGCAAGCTCAAACTGCGCATTGCGCATACCTATCCCCTGGCCGACGCGCAGCGGGCCCATCGGGAACTGGAAGGAAGAAAGACGACAGGAAAATTATTGCTGATACCGTAGCACCGGCAAGGGTCAGGGCCTGGGTCGTGGGAGTCCTTCTGTGACCTCCGAGCCGGCTTCAGACATCTGACTCCTGACACCTGGGATCCAAGACCGAAACTCAAGGAACAACATGAAAGCAATTCGCGTGCAGCACACGGGGGGTCCGGAGGTCATGGAACTGGTCGACGTTCCCCTCCCACAGCCCAAGGCGACCGAAGCGCTGGTGAAAGTCTCGGTGGCGGGCGTGAACTCGATCGACGCGCAGTTCCGCGATGGAAGATTGCGAACGCCCGTGCCCTTCATCCCCGGACAGGAAGGTGCCGGCGTTGCCACCGCAGTGGGGCCGCAGACAAAAACGGTCAAAGTCGGCGACCGCGTCGCCTGGAGCGGGACGTTGGGTTCATACGCCGAATATGTACCAGCGGTCGAGGAGCATCTGGTGCCGGTGCCGGCGTCGATCACAGACGAGCAGGCCGCATCGGCCATGATGCATGGCCTGACCGCGCACTACCTGGTGAATGACGCGCACAAACTGAAGGCCGGCGAGACCGCACTGGTGCACGCGGCGGCGGGCGGAGTCGGCTTGCTGGTCGTTCAATTGGCTCACGCCATCGGTGCCCGGGTAATTGGCACGGTTTCGAGTGACGAAAAAAGCAAAGTAGCGCGCGAGGCCGGCGCGGACGAAGTCATCGTGTTCACCCGCCAGGATTTTGAAGCCGAGGTCAAGGGCCTGACCGGCGGCAAGGGCGTGGAAGTGGTCTACGACGGCGTGGGCAAAGCGACCTTCGAGAAAAATCTCAACGTGATGCGCCTGCGCGGGATGCTCGTGCTCTACGGCATGTCGAGCGGACCCGTGCCGCCGGTGGACCCGGCGAAGCTGTCGGAGAAAGGCTCGCTCTACATGGCGCGCACCACACTGGCCCACTTCACCGCCACCCGCGACGAACTGGTAGCGCGCACCAGCGCGCTGTTCGGACTCATCGCCGAAGGCCGGCTCAACGTCCGCATCGCGAAGAAGTATCCACTGGCAGAAGCCCCGGCGGCGCACCGCGACATGGAAGCGCGCAAGCTGACGGGAAAGCTGCTGCTCATCCCGTAAGGGGTTGCAGTTCACATGGGGAGCAGGCCTTGCGGCGAAGAACAGCCCATGTGGGGGCAGCCGCCCACGGCTGTCCGATCGAGCGCAGCTCGACCTTCTATCTCCGCTCAGCGTTCCGAGAGTAGTTTTGCACGTATTCTGGCACTCCTCTTCCGGGCAGTAGCCGCGCATCGCTGATCGGCGGTCCCGCCTTCATCTCCAGCGGCACAACTCCCGCCCATGTAGGAAACGAATAGTCTTCCTCATCGTCAATCGGCGGTCCGGTGCGCACCTTCGCCGAGAATTCCTCGATCGCCACCCGCAGCACCGACGTCGCTTTCAGCTCGCGCTCGTTCGGTTGGCGGGAGTCATCCCAGCGTCCGGGCAGAATGTGTTCCGACAAAGCTCGCAGTGCCGCGAGTTTTTCATCCGCATCTTCCACCACAATCCCCTTCCCCAGGATGACCACCGAGCGGTAGTTCATCGAGTGATTGAAAACCGAACGCGCCAGCACCAGACCATCGAGCAGGGTGACGGTGACGCAGACAGCCACGCCGTCTTTTATCTGACGCAGCATGCGACTGGCCGCCGAGCCGTGAATGTAGAGACTGTCACCTTTGCGCCCGTAGGAGGTCGGTATAACAAACGGCTGTGCATCCGCGACGAAGCCCACATGGCAGAGGAAACCTTCGTCGAGAATGCGGTACGCGGCCGCGCGATCATAGACCGCGCGATCGGCCTCGCGGACCACACGGGTCCGCGCAGTGGGCATTTGGGTTTCAGACATTGGGGAAAAAACTCCGGCAAGCGCCAAGGATGGATGAAGGAAAAAGTGTAACATCCGTCAGGCTGGTGGTGCCCGAGCTGGCGAAATTAACCCAGCCACTGCGGATTCTTGTACGTACCATCGAAGTCGTGGCTGGTTTTGTAGCGCTCGAACTCGCCTTTGCCTGCGGCAGGAGCGGTCTTTGCCAGCAGCGTAGCCACTTCGCCAGAACTCATGGGCTTGAACTCGTGGGCCGCTTCCAGCGCCTGCTGCAGAATCTTGAGTGAGTCGCAGCCGGTGATGACCACGCTGGTCGGCAAGTTCATGGCGTAGTGCAGGCACTCGATCGGCGTGGCGGTCTTGCTGTTGAGGATCAGTTTGTCTCCCATCGGTTTCATGCCGAGCACTCCAATTCCGTGTTCGACCAGAACCGGGAGAACCTTTTTCTCAAAGCTGTCAAAGTGCGCATCCATGACGTTCAAGGGCATTTGCACGGCATCGAAAGTGAACTGGTGCGCGAACGCGGTCTCGAGCATTTTGAGATGAATGTCGGGGCTCTTATGACCAGTAAAACCGATGTACTTTACCTTGCCCTGCTTCTTGGCTTCGAGAACCGCTTCCATGCCTCCGCCGCTGGCGAAGATCCGGTCCGGATCGTCATCCCGAATCACCTCATGAAACTGCAGCAGATCAATGTGATCCGTCTGCAGGCGGCGCAGCGATTCATCGAGTTGCTCGGTAGCAGCTTTCTTTGTTCGCCCGTCGATCTTGGTCATGAGGAACGCCTTTTGACGATAGCCGTCGCGCAGCGCCTTGCCCATGCGGATCTCGCTCTGGCCGCCGTTGTAATCCCAGCAGTTGTCGAGAAAGTTGATACCGCTGTCGAGACCGGTACGAATGATGCGGATACTTTCCTGCTCGTCGGCTTGCATGCCGAGGTGGTACCCACCGAGACCAACGATCGAGACCTTCGCGCCCGTGCGGCCCAGTTCGCGCATGGGAACAGTCTCGGCTGCGGATGCGAACTTCTTGCCGAGGGAAGCGATTAGGGTAGTAGCGCCGACAGTGTGGAGGAAGCGCCTGCGGTCCATGGGAACCTCCAAATAGTATTCAGACTCGCTGAGTGAGGATCAGGTTGCAGGAAGTTTACACGATTGAAAGCAGCTCCAGATACGGGAAGAACGGGGTCCGCACCGCGATGCCCAGAGTGTGGAATCGGAGTCCGGACCCAAGCTGCAGAAATCGTTCTTACCAGTTCAACTTCATAGCGAACTGGAATTGCCGCATGTCGTAGGCCGAGGTCGACTGGCCCGCGTTGGTAAACAGTGGGCTGACGGCAGCCACGTTCACTTTGTTGGCGAGGTTGAACATGTCTACGATCAAATCCATATTGAATCGCTCGCCGAAGTAGATGCGCTTGGCCACGCGCAGGTCGTTGAAGACGGTCCACGGCGAGATGCCTGCGTTGCGGCCCAGTGTGCCGTCAAGTTGCAGCAGGCTGGGCGTCGTCCCGCTGAGGACAAAGCTGGCCAGGCACGGCTCCTGCAGGACTCCCGTGGGCGAATACTTGGACTTCACTGCAGGGCCGCAGCCCGGTGTGTTGTCCACAAACGTGTTGGGGCGGCCGGTCAACGACGACAACTGCAGGTTGTCCCCGTTCGACGTGATGATGTTGAACGGCCTTCCTGATGCCACTTCGATCAGCGGAGCGAAGGTCCAATTGCTGAGGAATGCACTGCCGAATCCTGAGTCGCCAACTTTGCCAGTCTGGTAAACGCCGCTAAAGACCAGGCGATGACGCTGATCGAAAAGCGAAGTGGAGCGGTCCAGGCCGGGGAAGTAGCTATCCTGCGGTGTCGTCGTCGATTGCAGGTCCGTGGAATCGTCAATCGCGTGGGACCAGGTGTAAGAGGCGAGGAATTCGTAGTGGTTGGTGAAGCGCTTGCGCATGTTTGCCGTCAACCCGTGATAGATGGAGCTGCCGTTCGAGTAGTTAGCGTCCATATCTCCGAAGGGAACGCAGCCAGCCAGCGTCGTCAGGTCGCAACTGCTGTTCAGTCCATAGAGTTGCTGCACGGCCGGCAAAACAAGTTGTATGCAAGGCAGCGTGGAGGGATTGGACGCCAAAGCGATGCCGATCGCGGGGTTGACTCCTGAAGGACGGAAGAAGTTCGTAAGAGCCGCGGGTACATAAGGCCCCAGCGCGCCCACACCGCAGCCCGCCACAGTGAGAGGATTGTCGGTGGGTTTGGCAGCGCCTCCGGCAACTGCCGCGTTCAGATTGCTGATCAACAGATCCCCACGAATGGTATTGGCATTGATCGGCCGATTGAGGTGGCGTCCGCCGTTGAAATTGTAGGCCACGCTCAGGGCAAAGCCGCCACCGAAATCGTGCTCGACGGTAAGATTCGCCTGCTGCGCGTAGGCATACACGAAGTTCTTCGATTGCGGATAGCCGAAGGGCTGGAACACCAACGGAAGGAAGGTCGACGGGTTCAAATAGTTCTGGTTCACAAACTCGGACTGCGGGAAGTTCAGAGCCTGGAACTGCTGCTGGTTGGGCAGATATCCAAGGCCGCTCGCCACTGCGGGATTGCCAGACACAGCGCAGATTCCCGCGCCCGGAGTGCCGGGAGAGGAATTGATCGGAAGTCCCTGGAATATTGGGATGCCGTTGAGGTTCGCTGGATTGCCGAAGGCGGGGTTGGCACTGTTGTAACTGCAGCCTGCAGTCCCGGGAAACGCGAGTTGGCCGCTGGTGGATCCGTCCGAGGCGTCGCCGAGAAAGTAAAGTCCGAGCAGAGGATGGTCGTAGAACATCCCGTAAGAAGCGCGGATCACATTCTTGCCGTTACCCTTCGGATCCCAAGCGAGACCGAGGCGCGGCTGGATGTTGTTCGTGTCGGTCTGAATCCCTTTCTGCAGCCCAAGGGATTTGTACCCGGCCAGCGCAAGGGCGCTGGGGGGATGAACTTGGGTGGAATTTCCACATCGTAACGCACTCCGAAATTCAGCGTAACGTTCGGACGCACCCGCCATGAGTCCTGCCAGAATGCTCCGATGGGAATGTTCTTGAACGAGTCGTTCGGTTTGCCAATGCCCTGGATGAAATCGACGGGAAGGCCCGCGCCGTATGCCTGAACCGGCGAGAGGTTGGGGAGCGCCGGGACACCGGAAGGAAGGGCGAACCCCGGCAGGTTGGACGTGGTAAAAGTCCCGAAATCGTAGACGCCGCCGTAGTTCACGGTGAAGATCGCGGTCAAGGGCAGATAGTTGAAGTCGGCTCCGAACTTGGTATCGTGGCGGCCGACGGTCCAGGAGAAATTGTCAATGAACTGGTAGCGCTGCTCAACGCGCTGAATGAAGGAGTAAGGTTCGCGCCCGAAATAAGCGAAGCCGGGAATGTTGACCGCCGGGTCCGATCCTCCGGGAATGGCCGTGTTGTAGAAATAGGCCAGACCCCGGCGGGCGTACTGGAAGCGAAACTCGTTCACTTTGTTGTTGCCGATGGTCCACGTGTCTTGCGCGGTGCCCGCGACATCGCGGTAGGTCTGCTGCGAAGTCCGCGAATAAGCATTCTGTCCGAAGGGCTGATCCTGGCCGCCGACCTCGATTCCCGTGATCGTCGACGGGCTGACGTTTGCACGAAGCATGAGCCTGTTGCTGGAGCTAATGTTGTGGTCGATCCGCAAAGAGTAGAGGCTGGTCCCTTCGAACACCGGGAAGTTTCCCTCCTGAGATGCCAGAGTCTGATAGGACGCTGGTACCGCGAAGCACGGCCCAGGCGGAGCACAGGTCGTGGGAAAACCGGCCCAATTGGAGAGCAAGCCACCGGTCAACCCTTGCACTAGGCCTGTGGGCCACGCCCCTTGCACCGCTTGTCCCGAGGAAGCTCCTGCCAGCGCTACGAAGCTGCCCACAGCCGTAGCGTAGCCCGGGACGGTCTGTTCTGCGGTAATCGTGGCTGGGCTGGTGAGGAAGGTGATCTGATCCGAAGTGAGCGGCACGGTTCCGAAGGGCAGCAGAACTTGTGAGGTATCGAACGGGGTTAGTCCGAAATTCCCTTGCCCAATGCTGGAGAATCCCGTCTCATGCCGCCGCGTGACTTCGTAAGCAAAATAAAAATAAGTCTTGTCCTTCTTGATCGGGCCACCGAAGGCCGCTCCACCTTGGACGCGCGTGTAAGCAGGATTCTTCACCGTGCTGAACGGATTCACCGCCTGGAAATTGCGGTTGCGCAGGTAACCGAAAACGTCTCCGTGAAAATCGTTCGAACCCGAGCGCGTGATTATGTTGACCACTCCTCCGGCCGCGCGGCCGTACTCAGCGGCGTAGCTGTTGGTGATGATCTGAAACTCCTGCACCGCTTCCTGCGACACGGTGGAGCGAACGCCGTTGACGGAGTTGTCGGTCGCATCGGCGCCGTCCACATTCACCAGGTTCGACCGCGCGCGCTGCCCGCTCATGTTCAGTCCGGAAGTGGGCGCGGCACCGGTGTTTGGAGCGTTGTCGCGCACCACCTGCGAATCCGTCAATGTGAAGTTGATGTAGTTGCGGCCGTTGATCGGGAGATTGTCGATGCGCCGCTGCCCGATCGTGTCGGTGGTGGAGCTGCGCGAAGTCTCCACCAGCGCCGCCTGCGAACTCACCTCAACAACTTCCCTGCCGGCGGCAATGGAGAGCGTGACCGGCAAGTCCACCAAGCCACCAACCGTGATGCTTACTCCCGTGCTCTCTATCTGGGCGAACCGGGGAGCTTCGACCATAACCGAGTACATACCCGGCGGCAATAATCGCACACTGTAGCCACCCTGCCCATCGCCAGTAGCTGTGCGTTCCAGGCCCTTGGCGACATCGCGGACGGTCACCTTCGCGTCGGCGACTACGTTTCCGCTGGGATCCTTCACAGTGACGCGCAGATCGCCCGTGGCGGCGCCGCCTTGGCCAAACGCGATGGCCGAAAGCAGCAGGACACAGAGAAAGACGGAAACGCTTTTCAGGGTACGGATCATAGGATTCTCCCTCGGACTCGCGGAAAGCGAGCAGGTGGCGCAGACGGTTTCCGGCGGCGGATTGCCGAAGCTCACGAAGTAGGTGGATCGAGTTGAATACCGCTGGTTTTTATAACAGAACGTCGGCTGAAAACAAGTAAGGAATCATGAGAGGTCGTTACCCAGTTAACCCGGTATGGCGATCCAGGCTGGCTTGTCCGGCAGCCAACCGGCGGACCGCGCAAGACAGCACAAGAATGCTCTCCGTGATTGTGCTTCACTAAGAAACTGAAAGGCGCACTGGAATCGCGGGATTCTGTAGCCTGCCCAGTCGCATTGCGGAGCCGTGCAGTTGCCGGTAGCCGTCGAGCACGGGAGCGGCCCCGAACCCGGCGTTCGGCCAAGCCAGGGCAACGTAGATTCTGATCAGGGCGACAACTGCGTTTCGACGCAGCTGCAGCGCATCGCTGATAAGTTCGCGCGCTGCCGCAGCCGTACGAGAATCGTCGGAGTTCAGCGCACTTTGACCCACGTAGACGAGTACTGCTGCATTTCGTGCCGCAACCTGTACGTAAACGGCCATGGCGCGCAGGCGCGCCCGGCGAACGTGGCGCAACTCAGAAGCGGGCAAACGCCGGCGCAGGTAGTCATCCTCTGCAGAATCGGCGAGATTCCGGAAAGCCTCAACGTCGATGGGTTGAATCTGGGGAGAAAGGGTCGCGTCGGCGGAAACCTGGACGCTCGACGACACGGCCCCGCGAAGAATAAATAGCAGCGCGATTACGGCGGCGACAACGAGAACGATGGCGAGAGTCATTGCTGTAGCAAACGCTCCAGTTCCCGGTTCCAGACGGCAAGATTGTTCTCCGGCAACGGAACCGCAGACTTAGCAACTACCTTCTCGGGAGCGAGCAGGTAGTAGAACCACATTAGGACGCAGGCATGGTAGGTGGCCATGTTGAGGAAATCGAGAATGTTTCGCTTCCAGTCGGGCAGGCCGCCATTGGCGAGGACCGCCCAACAGGCAAGATGCACGCAAGCTGAAATAGCAAGACCCAGAGCAATTCCAAGAACGGGCCGGGAAAATCGCAGCGAAAAGTAACCCGCGAACAGGAAGATGAACAGCAGAAGGCCGGACTCGACCAGGTAGATTGCCTGCTCGAGAAGGTGCGCCCCTGCGATAATTCCGACGGTGTTGTCCATCGGAGCATAAGCCGCCAGGAGCGCAGCCGTGAGGACGAGGAAGACACCCAGACCGCGAATCAGCTGTCTGCCAAGCCGAGCCACAGACGTATATGAATCGAATACCTGCGCAAAAATTTCCCCGATTAGCGCAAACTTCAACGGTCCTTCTATCAGCAGACTGACCCACACGACGCGCCAGAAGGCTTCCGGTGAAACCGAAGACGATACATCCGCCAAATAGACGGCCAGTTCGCTCACTGCGCCCAACATCGCGAAGGCAAAGAAAGCCGGGAACCGTCTGTGCAGACCCCGCTTCAACAGCAGCCACCCTAGGGCGAGCAAAAACACATTAGGCGCGACCCAGAGATAATGCCAAAGTAATGAGTGCGCCCGAAACATATTCGTAGGCACGCACTATACCGCCCTTTGCTGCAGGGAGCAATGAGACAGTCAATCTTGTTCTGTTTTTGTAAGATGAGCGAGCTCTACGTCAAAGCTCGCCACCTTAAGCGCATAATTAACGCTGCGGCTTGCACATGTGGCCGCCGCAACTGGTGCCAGTGGCGCCGCCGTCGGCACGGACCACACTGGGAACAACAAAAGTGCTGGCGAAGAGGACTGCTGCTGTGACAACGAGGACGATGCGTTTCACGGTTGTTTTCTCCTTGTGACTGCGAATTGGACCGTGATGTTTTCACGCCGCAAGGGCCGTTTACAATGGGTTCGCAAACCTTTGATTGTTCGGAATTTGTAACAAGATGACGTTGAGATCAGCCCTTCAAGACGTGAAGGAAACCACCTTGGCGGCGGTCGCAGGCCGGCTTGGAAAACTGACCTATCTGGCTTCGCTGCGCCGCCCGCGTGGAGGGTACGAGCATTGGGGAATGGAGACGGTGTACGGGCTGGAATCGGCCGAGCGCGCGCTCAGGGCGGCTCACGCCGAAGTCGTGGCTGCCATCCTGCACACGCCCCTGGCGTCACTGCTGAAAGATCTGGAGGAATCGAGTCGCGGAAGCGGCGTTGCCGCGCCAGCGTACCTCGAGCAGATGCGAGGTCGATTTGAGGACTTGCTCCCCAACGGGCGCAATGATTCGCCTGTCGCCCGCCACCTTAATTCAGTGCTGGTGGCACTTTCGACCCTGGAGAAGAGTCGAGCGCGTGCCACTCGGTCAACTTCATAGCCACACCTACCACCTGTCCCAGCACCTCTGCATCCTGCGGGTGCCGCAGGATTCGCACCGGCACCGGCGAGAGCGGATGCGGCTGCAGAATAATGTCTTCACGGCGCATACTGCACCAGCAACAGGTATGGCCGTCGCGAGTTTCCACAAAGTAGATAGGACGCTCGTATTCCGAACGCCACGAACCTTCCGCCACCCGATTCTTCGATTCGTCGACTTGAACGAAACTACCGGGTGGCAGTATGGGATACATCGTGAAATCCTGCGTGCCGACGTAGCCGTAGGTGAAATCGCTGGTCGCAAACTGCGCGAGATACGCCAACGGGACCAGTCCCCATTGCTCGACCATGCGGCCCAGGTTCGTTGTGCGGCGATCATCGAACGCAGGGTCCATGCGCAACGGCACATTCACCGTTGCCAGTCCGGCAATGGCGTCAGAGACATGCGACTTCGGTGGAGAAACCAAACCCAGATCCGCGGCCATGTTGTTCAGATCGACTCCGTACCACGACATCAGTTCTCGAAGATCGCGCCGATAAATCACGGAAAGGGTGTAAAGGCGGTAGATGCTCGGTAAAATACCTTTTGTCTCGATGTCGGAAAGGCGGCTGGGAGGGATCGAGAACTCCTCGTTTCGATACTTTTCCGCAACCCGCGCGCTGGAATTCTCCACGTCGCGCATGGTGAGCCCAAGTTTCTCACGCAGGGTTCGCAGGCTTTTTCCGGCTGGGAGCATTGCACGCCTCCAGAAGTGCTGGGAATCATATCAGAGCAGAGCATCTGTTCACCGCGAATTCGTTGGAAAATCTTATCATTGATGCGCTTGTTACGAATTCCGAACACACGTGATTCCACGCTGGTCGTGCGCTGAAGGGGTTGTACAGCCAGCAGCCTCGCGGAGGCTACTGCGGTTGCTGGGTTGTGGATTTTCTGTGGATGTTCGGAATTCGTAACAACAGGGCGGGAGATCACCGCTCCTCCGCCCGGATTGGCCCTGATCTCCGAAAACGCCTTTCCCTATCCGCCCAAGCCCCGTTTCCTTAGGCAAAGTGGATGACATTTGTCAGGCTGCCCGCGTGATGGATAGCACTGGTGCGCCTCATGCGCTTCGACGATGATGCAGTCATCGGCGAGCAACACAGAGCTTCTTCGCCGGACCATCGCAACGGCTTGCCGGGAGGGCTCAATGATCGCAACCATGGAGCAAGGTCAGAACGTTGGCACGGTAATGCCGGAGTCGATCGTCGCCAGCCTTGAGGCCGTGAATAAGAATTACGGCAATGTCCGAGCGTTGCGCGGAGTGGATTTTCGAGTGCGCGCCGGCGAGATCGTGGCCCTGCTGGGCCCCAACGGCGCCGGCAAGACCACGGCCGTAAAACTCCTGCTGGGACTCATGCCGCCCAACGCTGGTCGAGTGCGAGTTTTCGGCGGCGACCCCACAAATCCCGAAAACCGGATCAGAACCGGCGCCATGTTGCAGGTGGGCCGGGTTCCGGAGACCCTGCGCGTCCGCGAGCACATCGACCTATTTTCCACTTATTACCCCAAGCCGATGTCGTCGACGGAAATCCTGGCTGCCGCCGGACTGGAGAAACTGAGTGACCGAAAGTTTGGCGATTTGTCCGGAGGCCAGAGGCAGCGCGTGCTGTTCGCGCTGGCCATCTGTGGCGATCCCGACTTGCTCTTTCTCGACGAACCCACCGTCGGTCTCGATGTAGAGGCGCGGCGGTTGTTGTGGGATGAAATCCGCGAGTTGGTCAGCCGCGGCAAAA
Organism: uncultured Acidobacteriaceae bacterium; assembly: GCA_963719615.1. GTDB lineage: Bacteria > Acidobacteriota > Terriglobia > Terriglobales > Acidobacteriaceae > Sulfotelmatobacter. Next base: position 104,018 of record CAVRCR010000069.1, read on the forward strand.
CGGTTCTGCTCACCACTCACTACCTGCAGGAAGCGGACGCGCTGGCCGATCGTGTTGCGGTAATCAATCAAGGAGAGATCATCGCCCAGGGTACGCCGGCCGAGATCAAAGCGCAGACCAGTGGCAAGCGAATTCGCTGCATCACCAGCCTCAGCATTCCAAGCCTGCGCCAGATTCCGGGTGTGACCGAAGCAAAAGAAGACCGCGAGGCCGTCGAGATTCATGCCCGCGAGGCCGAATCGGTCGTCCGCGAACTGCTGGCGCGCGACGCGACGCTCTCCGGTCTCGAGATCACCAGCGCCGGGCTCGAAGAAGCTTTCCTGGCTTTGACTCAGGACAGCGCAAAAAACGGAAATCACTCCAACTGAACCTGGCAATGCCAGCGCCCGAGGAGATGCAATGAGCACCGCAACCATCACACTCAACAGCGCCCGGATCGAACGTTCCTCGCGTCACACCGCGACCATCTATCTGAAGGAAGCCAAGTACGAATTCCTGAAGAACCTTCGCCTGCGCATGTACACCGCGTCGGTACTCAGCTTCCCCATTATGTTTTACGTTCTCTTCGGATTGGTGCTGAACTCGAAGGAAGCGATCGGCGGTACGGGCGTGCCCACCTATCTGATCGCCACCTACGGCACGTTCGGCGTGATGGGTGCCTCACTGTTTGGAACCGCCGCGGGACTAGCCTCCGACCGCGGCCTGGGATGGCTGCAAGTGAAGCGAGCCAGCCCCATGCCGCCGTTCGCCTACTTCGCGGCCAAGGTGATCACCAGCATGATTTTCAGCGCGATTATCGTGCTGGCGCTCTTCACCCTTGGAATCACGCTCGGCGGAGTTAGGATGCCGTTCGCCGATTTTGCGCGGCTTCTCGGAACACTCGTCGCCGGGTCGCTGCCTTTCTCGGCCATGGGCTTGGCCCTCGGATACTTTACCGGTCCGAACTCGGCGCCTCCCACCATCAACCTTATTTACCTTCCCATGTCGTTCTGCAGTGGATTGTGGGTACCGTTCATGTTTCTGCCAAAAGTTGTGCGGCAGATCGCGTTGGTGCTGCCTCCCTATCATTTGTCGCAGTTGGCGCTGGGAGTCGTGGGGGCGGGAGCGCATCAGTCGAATGCAACGCATTGGGAAGTTCTGGGTGCATTCACCATGATTTGCCTGGGTGCGGCTCGGATCGGCTTCCAGCGCGACCAGGGAAAACTGTACGGCTGAAAACGATCTCATAAATCGTTTTGGAAAGGGCATGGCTCTCCAGGGTGCGGAAGAACTCCAGCCCGGGCAGGTTTTCAGAAGGGCACGGCTTCAAGCCGTGCCGCAGGAATGCCCCCAAAACATTCGGGCTTCAGCCCTGAGGTGGCGCCCTTCGAATCGAGAACACCAGTTCAGGAGTTTCTTATGAGTGCGGATTCGAAAAAGTCTATGGGTTGGACTATCGTCCTGGTTCTCCTTGGCGTTGTCGCACTGGTCGGAGGAGTGAAATGGCTCGTGCTACTGATTCCTGCTGCCATGCTGATCTGGTACGGTGCAGCTCCCATACTGAGGAGTGGCCGGAATTGACCCGAGGGGCGACAATAGAAGCATGCCATTGATGGCTTTCAATCGTGACGAAACGAGCACTGGCAGTCCTTGGAAGCTGAAGCCCTGGGCCACAATACTCAAGGACAAGGACCATGGTTGGAGTCCTCTGCTCTGGGTCGTCTATCTTGGTTTCTTTTTCGTTGACCCGGTTGTAAGCCACGCCAGCGCTCGGGTCTGGCTCCTCGATCTCACTGGCGCTACAGTATTTCTCTTCTTCTATTTTGGATTATTTGCCCTGCAGAACCCGAAAGCCGTCGTCCACATTGGTGGGATGGTGCTGCTCGGGGTTTTGTTTATGCCTATCAATGCCGGCGCCTGCACGTTCTTTATCTTCGCCGCGGCGATGCTTCCATTTTGCGTCGATACCAAGACTGCAGCATTCTTCGGCTTACTCACAGTTGGGAGCGTGGGAGGCATCGAGGGCGTGCTGCTGCACATAAACGGTTGGACCCTGTTTTACTCTGCACTTTTTCCGATGATCATCGGGGCGGGAAACACCTTCTTCGCAGAGCGCAATCGCATGAACCGTAAGTTGCGCAAGGCCAATGAGGAAATCGAGCATCTGGCCAAGGTCGCCGAGCGTGAGCGCATTGCGCGCGATTTGCACGATGTGCTCGGGCACACTCTCTCGGTGATCACACTGAAATCGGAACTTGCCGGAAAGCTCATCGATCGCGATCCTCAGCGCGCAGGAAAAGAAATCCGCGAAGTGGAGGAGATTTCCCGGCAGGCTTTGTCCGAGGTGCGCGACGCCATTCGCGGATATCGGGCCAAAGGATTGCTCGCTGAGTTGGCGCAGGCGAAGTCGACCCTCGAAACCGCAGGCCTGGCGGTGCAATGCGACGCCGCCACCACGGTGAAGTTGCCCGCCATGCAGGAGAGCGTTCTCTCCCTTGCCGTGCGCGAGGGCGTGACCAACGTCGTGCGTCACGCTCAGGCGCGGACCTGCCGCTTGCGTCTCGAACAGCAGAACGGCTCCTGCCGATTGGAGATTCACGACGATGGCCTCGGCTTTTCCAGCACCGAGGGCAACGGACTGCGCGGCATGCGCGAGCGCGTCGAGATGCTGGGCGGCACGCTGGAACGCCGCAATCAATCCGGCACAACTCTGACCATCACCCTGCCCCTGAAAGAAGTAATCGCGCAAGAGGCAGTGCACAAAGACGAGAGCGGGCAAAATTGAATCCCCTCGCTAAAGAAGGCACCCGAGAGACCGCAAAAGATGGACGCAAGACGATCCGCGTCGTCCTCGCCGAAGATCAAGGCATGGTGCTCGGCGCGCTGGCGGCCCTGCTCGAAATCGAAGGCGACATTTCCGTAATCGCGCAAGCGCGCAACGGCAAAGAAGCGCTCGAAGCCGTACTCGCGCACAAGCCCGACGTCTTCATCACCGACATCGAAATGCCGCACATGAGCGGCCTCGACGTCGCCGCCGAACTGAAACGCCGCCGAACGGGCACGCGGGTCGTGATCGTCACCACCTTCGCCCGCACCGGATACTTGCGTCGCGCCCTCGAGTCTGGAGCCTCCGGATATCTGCTCAAAGACATGCGCGCCGAAGAACTGGCGGACGCGGTGCGCCGCGTCCATCAGGGCTTACGCGTGATCCATCCCGAACTGGCCACCGAAGCCTGGGGCGAAATGGATCCGCTCACCGAGCGCGAGCGCCAGGTGCTGCGTCGGGCCGGAGAAGGCATGGCAAGCGGCGATATTGCCACTGAGTTGGGACTTTCCGACGGCACGGTGCGGAATTATCTCTCCGAAGCCATCAGCAAACTAGGCGCCAGCAACCGCGTAGAAGCCGCAAGAATCGCAAGAACCAAAGGCTGGCTCTAATCGTGGGGCCGACGCTCCTGTCCGCCAAAAGCCAGGAGCACTTCCGGTTTTGCCTGTCATCTGGACCCGAGATGGAGCGCTTCATCACTGCTCGCTGTTTCCCGCGGTGCATCTTTGGGAGTCGGAATGACCACGTGGATTCGGGTTCCCGAACCGTCGGACTCGATGCGCATCGTCCCGGAGAGTTGGAGAACCCGTTCTCGCATGCCCCGGATCCCGACACCTGCACCTCTCGACTGAATTTCTGATAATCGTTCGGCTGGCATGCCCTTCCCTTCATCCCGAACCTCGAGCACGAGCGCTCCATCATCGCGCACGAGGCGGATGCTGGCGGTCTTGCTTCCCGAATGGCGATGAATATTGGTGAGGCATTCCTGGACAATGCGGAACAAGGACAGCTCATAGTCGCGATCCAGACGCTCCATCGAGGCGGGGAGGTCGAGCGATACCTGAACCCCGCTCCGTTGAGCGAACCCATTGACGTAGTCCGTAAGTGCGGACTGCAGGCCAATGTCGTCCAGCAGGGGCGGATGCAGAAGATGAGACATAGTTCGGACGTCTTTGGTCATTTGTACGATCAGCGACTTGATGTTGCTGAGCGACGAGGCGGCGCGCGAACTCAGCCGGTCGCTCTCCCGGTTCAAATTGGCAGCCTCCATGGCGAGCGCAGCGAGGAGTTGTCCGGCGCCGTCGTGCAGTTCCCTCGCGATTCGTCGTCTCTCCTAGTCTTGCGCCTGCAAAATGCGGGCGGAAAGTTCGCGGAGCTCCTGGCTTGCGTTCACCAGGTCCTGCGTGCGTTCCTGAACCCTCTGTTCCAGCTCTGCCTGGCTTAACCTGAGTTGCGATTCTCGATCTCGCTGCAGCCGGGCAATCTCCAGTCTGCCGCTGACACGAGCGAGCAGTTCCCGTGCCGAGAAGGGCTTTATCAAATAATCATCCGCACCCGCTTGGATGCCTTCCACCCGCGATTCTTCACCGGCGCGGGCGGATAGAAGGACGACGGGAGTAGTGCGAGTCTGCTCATCTGCCCGCAGCGCCTTCAAAAGCTCGAAGCCATCGAGGATCGGCATCATTACATCGCTGACGATGAGATCCGGTGGATGACTGTGCGCAGCCTGAATGGCCGCTTGACCGTCAGCGGCGGTTTCCACTTCGTACTGTTCCGACAAGAGGCGGGCCAGGTACTGGCGCATGTCGGAGTTGTCGTCGGCAATAAGCACGCGAGGCCGGACGGCGGCCTGCGTCACCGGGGGACATGGAACCGGCAGCAACTCGTCTTGTTCAGAAAAAATCTCGTCGCCTCGATTGGCAGAGTCAGGAAGCCACCTGAGCGCCTCCTCGACAAAAGGCTTCGCACCCGTAGCGGTGGACGACAAGCTACGAGAGCCGCCAAGTTGGCTGGAGGCGAGGTGATTTTGTCCAAATGGGATGCTGACGACGAAGGTGGAGCCATGCCCCACCGCACTTTCGACCCTTACGGAGCCGCCATGTAGCTTCACCAACTCATGAACTAAAGCCAACCCGATTCCACTCCCCTCATGGGTTCGACTCGGCATATTGGGAACACGATTGAATCGCTCGAACAATTTAGGTATGGCTTCAGCCGGAATTCCGACTCCTGTGTCCCGAACCCGAAGCTCGGCCGTGTTCCCCACGCGATGTACGCTGACCGCAATTTCTCCCTCGAAGGTGAATTTGAAGGCATTGGAAATCAAATTCAGAACAACTTTCTCCCACATGTCGCGATCAACATAGACCGGTTCCCCAAGATCGCGGCAATCCACCACCAGTTGCAATCCCGCCTTGTCCGTAGCAGAACGGAATACGCTCGCCAACTCAGAAGTAAAGGCGGCGAAGTCCGTAGCCTGATAGACGGCCTGCACTCTTCCCGCTTCCAAGCGCGAGAAGTCCAGCAGCGTATTGACCAGGCGCAACAGCCGGGCGCCGTTGCGACTCACCAGGTCGAGTTGTTGCTTGGCCGTCGGAGAAAGGTGAGTCTGACTTCTGGCCAACAGGTCCTGTAGCGGTCCCAGCATTAGAGTCAGCGGAGTGCGAAACTCGTGGCTCACGTTGTTGAAGAATGCTGTCTTGGCGCGGTCAATTTCGGCCAGGGCCTCCGCGCGTTTCTTTTCCGCTGAGTAGGCTCGCGCATTGGCAATGCTGGCGGCGATCTGGCCGGCGACAAGATTGATGAATCCGGCATAGCTGACATCCAGGGGGCGGAATGGATTGAGGGCGGCGACTATCACTCCAGCTGGCTTTTCTTGACCCTGACTTGTGATCGGGAGAAGGAGCGCTCGTGAAGATGATTTGTCCCAGTAGCCGGATGGGACCGACTCGAACCTCTCAGCCAGGTTCTCAACGATGGAGGAATCTTTACCGGTGAGTAGGTCGCTGATTGGCCACGGTTGATTCTTGTCGGTCAACTGGATCGAGTCTGGCGCGGCGGGGTGACCTTCCGCCATTCCGGTTTGACAGGCAAGGCGGGCTTCGTTCCCATCTTCTGTGCAGAGATACAGGAGAGCAAACGGCAAGTCCTTTTGGTTTTCGCCCAGGCAACGAGCGATACAGGAGACCACTTCCTTCTCTGTGATCGTCTTGCTCAACTCTGTCGCCAGGGAACGCAGCGTCTTGAGACGGCGTTCCCCGATAACGCGGTCGGTTTCTTCGGTTACGACGCAGAGATGTCCGGCAACCGTGCCGTCGTCTCCCGACAGTGGACTATAAGAAAAAGTGTGATAGGTTTCCTCGCGATATCCGCTCCGCTCCAGGAACAAGAGCAACGCTTCATCCCATGTCGCCTCACCACTCTCCAGTACTCTGTGAATGCGGGGGCCAATGTCGTCCCAAATTTCCTTCCATACCTCGCGCGACGGCTTTCCCAGCGCCCACGGGTGTTTCTTCCCAAGGGTCATTCGGGCATAGGCGTCGTTGTAGAGAAAGGTGAGTTCTGGCCCCCAGCTCATCCACATGGCAAAGCGTGACGTGAGCAGGACGCGAACCACACTCTTCAAGCTTTGTGGCCATTCATCGATGGCGCCGAGCGGGGTTTTCGTCCAATCGAAGTCACGAACTAATTGGCCCAACGCCCCTCCGCCGCGCACCCATCCTCGCGTGAGGGCGGTTTCTTCTCTGTCGCCTTCGATGGTTTGCGCGAGCGAATTCTCGAACAGCTTCTTGATGGTGATGGGTAACTCCCGAGTGAGCTCCGACTTTGTCACCGAACCTCTGGCATCGATCGCCGCAGCTTGCTGGCGGGCGATCGTTTCGTGATTCTGGGTGACAATAATCACGTTGCACTCAGGAAGCTCGCGCCGAATGATTCGAGCCGCCTCTAATCCGTCCATCCGCGGCATGTTGATGTCCATCAGGATGACTTGAGGACGCAGTCGCTTCGCCTCCTCAATGGCTTCAATCCCATCTCCAGCTCCGCCGCAGACATGCCAATTGGGTTGAGATTCAATGAAAGACCGCGCGGTGCGCCTGAACCACTCATGATCATCGGCGATCAGAATTTGCACGGCGCTCATCTTCTGGCCCTTCTGGTGAGATTCGTACACACAAGCAGCGGAGTATTATCGGCAGAATCCAATGCGCTGCCTGTACAGTTTTTGCTGTATTACCTATTGGTTTAATCCGCAATACCAACCGACGGGGTGCTTTTCTGGGCGCGTCGTGTGCCCGCAGGTGCCAGAGCCGGCAAGGTCATAGGGCTTGTGCCTGGCTCACTTGCAGGTTGATCCGAGGCGAACAAAGGGTCATTCCGGACCCGAGTTCGGCTTGTAATCGTTACGTTTATGTTGTGGCAAATGCGGCGTTAGGTTTCTCGTAACAGACACGGCGAAGACGAGCCAGTGCGAAAATGGCTCCGGCGGTCAGCGCCAAACCGCAAAGCCCGTAATTCAGAGCAGTAATTGCTGTGCGATGGTTCGCTTCCCCGGGCGGGACAGCGTCGAATACCTGCACCCGGGAACGACCCTGCAGATCCGGAAAAACGTAGACCGGAATCGAGGTTCCGACCGGAACGCGCGAATCCAGGTCCAACTCGTCGTACGGGACAGTGTGGAGATAGGGCTGGAGGTTCATCCACTCCCGCTTGCCATCGACGGTTCCGCTGGCGAAAATGTCAGGACCGCCGCGAGAGTGCGTCTGGTAGTAGACGCGGGTCACCTGAAAGTCACTTCGATGATACGAAGCTCCATCGTATTGCTGCCAGCGCGTCCACGCATTCATGAAGGTCACAAACCCGAAGAGGAGGATGGCGATGAAGACGAACGAGCAGAGCGCGATCCCAAGCCCGAGAATTCGAAATAACACCGGACGTAAGACCGGCCGCTTCGGGATGGCTGTCCGGGCAACGGACCGAGCTTTCAGCCATGGGGAAAGCGCCGTCCCGACCACGATCAACGATCCGAAAATCGCGATCATGATTCGGGGAAATCCGAATACCAGCATGAATACGCTTGAGATCGTGAATTGAATCAGGGCTCCCCACCAAATGCTCGTGCCCGCCAGGGCATCGATTTTCGTCCCGCACGCAGAACAGGTATGCGCTCCCGTGTCGGTGAGGTCGAAGCCGCATTTTGGGCACTGCCGCGTGGATGCCATCGCGGGGCGATTACAGCACCAACTCGCCAGCCCCGCAATTGACCAAGGTAATCTAGGTTTCGCGCACGACGCCGGCTTCCTGCTTTTTCAGCGTCTTGTAAGCCCAGGCCATGCGCGGCGTGTTGTGAGCGATGCCGATGTGTCCCTGCGGGTTGAGCACGATGATGCCGCCGTGTCCGTTGACCCGCTGCTTCAGATAATTCATCGCTTCCTGCGCAGACCACTCTGGGAGATTCCCCGCAGAGATACGGTCGGCGGTCCACTTCGCCAGCACCAGCTTCATGATGGGCTCGCCCCATCCGGTGGTGGAGGCGGCGGCACTCAGATTGTCGGCGTAGCAGCCGCAGCCGATCAGTGACGAGTCGCCGAGGCGTCCCGGAGCCTTGTTTAACGTGCCACCTGTCGAAGTGGCGGCGGCGATGTTGCCTTCGCGGTCGAGTGCGACCGCGCCGACGGTGTCGTGCGAGATGGTCATATCGTCAGTGTCCGGCGCGAACAGATCGTTGCCATCCTGCTTCGAACTGGATAGCGCGACCTGATACTGGCGCAAGCGCTCGACTTCGCGGGGAATGATCAGGTCTTCGTTCTGGCACAGCGTGATGCCGTGCTCGCCAGCGAATTTCTCCGCGCCTTCACCGACAAAATAAACGTGCGGGCTTTCGCTGAGAATCTTGCGTGCAGCGCGCACCGGATTGCGCAGACGCTCGACGCATCCGACGCCTCCTGCCCGCAGAGTAGCCCCGTCCATGATGAGCGCGTCGAGTTGCACCTTGCCGTCGCGGTTCAGAAAGCTGCCTCGTCCGGCGTCAAAGGTCTCGTCGTCTTCCATGATGACGACGGCCTCCTCGACGGCGTCGAGCGCGGAGCCGCCGCGCTCGAGCACGCGCCATCCCGTAGCTAGCGCGTGGTTCACGCCGTGGATGTGGGCGTCGACCATGTCATCGGGCATGGCCCAGGCGCCGCCGTGAACGACCAAAACGGGATCAGTCGGCAAGAGTTGTCCCCAGAAATCAGGATGCGACCCGATAGTCTAGCACCGCGCCCGATGAGTGGTGATATCGTAGCCCGCAACCCGCGAGGAGACCGGGGAGCCCATGGGCATGCGGATTCTAAGAATCGTGGGCGTTGCCATGCTTTCATCATTGGCCGCGGCGTGCCTGTACTTTGCCGTTAACTGCGCGCGCCACAACGTCGAGCGCGAGGAAATCACAGATGCGGTGCGGCGCAACGCGGCGGGGAGTTTCGTGCGTCTTTCCGATGGCGTCACGCACTACGAACTTGCGGGGCCCGAGGGCGGGCACATCGTCGTGCTGATTCATGGATTCTCTGTCCCGTACTACTTGTGGGACCAGACATTCGATCCGCTGGTGAAGGCGGGTTTTCGTGTGCTGCGCTACGACCTCTACGGGCGCGGATTCTCCGATCGTCCACACGTTCACTACAACGCGGATTTGTACGACCGGCAACTGTCGGAGTTGCTGGCGGCGCTGCACCTCGACGCGCCGGTCGAACTGGTGGGCTCGTCGATGGGCGGTCCGATCGCGGCGACGTTTGGGGCACGGCATCCGGAGAGAGTGCAGGCGCTCGCGTTGCTTGATCCAGGCCATTGGCCGGGCGAGCCGATGCCTTGGCAGATTAGAACGCCGGTTATAGGCGAATACTGGGCCTGCGTGCAACTCGCGCCTTCGCTGCCCGACGGACAGAAGGACGACTTTCGGCATCCCGAGCGCTATCCGGACTACTTAGCGAAGTATCCGGAGCAGATGCGTAACAAGGGATTTCGCCGCGCGCTGCTGTCGACGCTGCGCGACTACTTCACCTACGACGTGCGCGCCGATTTCCGCCGCGTGGGCGAGAGCCACAAACCAGTCTTCCTGCTGTGGGGCAAGCTGGACAAAGACGTGCCGTTCGAGGGCAGCAAAGATGTTCTCGAGGAAATACCGCAGGCGGAGTTTCATCCGCTGGAAGACGCGGCGCATGTGGGGTTCTACGAGAGTCCTGAAGTGGTGAACCCGATGCTGGTGGAGTTTCTGAATCGGAATTGAGGGCCCCCTCCCCCCTCGGTCTATGGGAATCATCGGGATAGCGGGAAACTGCGAAAAAGTCTATGTCGCTCAATATTTTGCGGGGAAAATCTTGCGAACATGGGGGTTCAGGGTGTGTGCGCGGCTCGATTTTTTATTGGCTTATAGCTAATATCCTTGTTTCAATGCGGTTGGGAGGGGTCGATATGGCCGAGGCTTCGCAAAATCTTGAAAGGCAAGGAATTGTTTGTAAAATATTACTAACTAATGGGTTAACGGAGTGAGATAGACTGGATTTTCCCGCTTTTGGAAGCGATGACTCGTATTTCCTGGGGCTAAACACTGTGCAAGCATTTTAACATCCGTGGGTGGCGTGGGCTGTGGATCGGGGATGGTATGAGATTGTGGGAGGAGGAGTTAGAAATATTTAGAAGGGGCTTGACAGGTTCGATAACGGGATGGAATTCCCGTTTTGGGAATGAAGCGCGGACGATTTAGGCGTTGTCCCGGGGCAAGCCGAGGACGGGAAGCGCGCGAATAATGCTTGCCGTTTCGAGGCTGACCGTGATGACTTGGCCGATCAGACGAAGGATAAAGGATATAGGTTGGGTCGTCTTCGCGGTTGGGGTTGTTGGTGATGCCGCTGCGCTTGTCGGTTGAGACCTGATATTGGTCGATGATCCATTCGAGGGCCGGGGTCCTTCGACTGCGTGAGTGTTTCGCTTCGCGGAGCACTCACCCCGCTCAGGATGACAGAGGTGGGGAGACTCATCTCATCCGCAGAATTCTTTTGTTGTTTCATGTCCCATACCGGGAAGGGAGCGAATTCTGCTCGGCTAGTTCCGGTTGATGTCTTTTTTCGCCTCCAGCATTTTGATCATGTCGGCGGGGAAATACTTCTGCGTGTCGGGAGCGCCGGCCAGGGAGAGTCTCATTTCCTTGAGGGCATTGTCGAAATCGCCTTTGGCCGAGTACACGCGAGCGAGTCCGTCGTGAACCAGCCAATCCTTGGGATCTCTTTTGGCCGCCTGACGGAAGAAATCGAAGGCCTCGTCATTTTTTCCCTGGGATTTGAGCGAGACGGCGTAATAGTAAAGTTGGCGGCCGGTGGCGGCGGCCAAGGCCTGGCTTTTCGCGGCGGAGGCTTCGTCCTTGCGGCCCATGGCGTCGAGGATTTGGGATTTCGTCAGGAGGTTGTCGTAGCGTTTTTCGATGCCGATCGAGGAGTCTGCGAATTGCAAGGCATCTTCCAGCCCGTATTTTTGGGAGAGCAGATAGGTAGCGGCATCGTCCCAGGCGTTCCAGCCGTACTGCGCGCCGCCGTGGAGTTGTAGCGGCAGGCTGGCGCGCACGAGGTCGTGCACCTTCACATCAATTTTGAAAGACACAGCAAGCTTCTCCCAGCGCAGCGTGGCTACGGTGGAATCTGGGGTCACAACATCGAGGTCGTAGGACAGGGCTTCGCGCATCTCTGACGATTGCGGCTTGACTTTGACCCGCAGTGCGTCGTGGGTGGGGTTATAGGTGTAGCTTCCCCAGTCGGTGTGGATCTTGGAGAAGATCACCGTCCACTCTGTCTCGCCAGGAATCATGTGGAGACCGTAGACGCCGGCGGGGAGCGGCTGACCTTCGACTGCGACGGGATCGGTGAAGGTGATCGTAGTGTTCTCGTTGGCTCCGGCGCGCCAGACATCGCCGTAGGGGACGAGTTTGCCCCAAATCTGGCGGCCTTTGACCAGAGGGCGGTGATAGTTGATGGTGATGTCGGTAATGCCGACGCGCTGGATCACAGTGGCGTGCTGGCTGTCGCGGGGGATGTCGATCAGCAGAGATTGGGCACTGCTGTGGGAAACAATCGATAACAGTGCCGCCATCACAAACAGCGTGGAAACAAGTCGTGTGGGCATGGGAAAGCCTCCGTTATTAGCTTTGGCGAGTAGAACGATGGCCGGGCGGGAACGAGTGGTTAGACGAGGGGCGAGCGGAGCGGTGAGCGAACATAGAAAGGCGCCAATTTGAGAACTCCCTTTCAGGTCCGTCTAGCTCTACGTTCGAAAGGGGTCCTTCGACTCCGCTCAGGAAGACAGAGGTGGGGAATCTATCTCATCCGCAAAATTCTTTTTTCGTTTCATCTCCCATGCTGGGAAGGGAGCGAATGCTACGCGGCTTGGTGGGGCGTCAGCGAGACCGGCGGGTCTTGCGTTCTCGTCCAGGTATAGCGCATGCGGTGGATGACCGTGATCGTGCTGAGGACTGCGATCACCCAGAGGACTGGGGCCATGCGGTTGAAGAGGGCTCCCAGAATGACGAGGACGAGGCGTTCGGGGCGCTCCATGAAGCCGACGCGGCATGAGCCTATCAGGGACTCGGCTCTGGCGCGGGTGTAGCTGACCATGATGGCGCTGACCATGACGAAGGCGGCGAGGACGACCCAGAAGAAGCGGCCGCCGCGGGCGTAGAAGACCAGGAGGCCGAGGAATTGGCTCGCGTCGCTGTAGCGGTCGACGACCGAGTCGAAGAAGGCTCCGAAGCGGGTGACGCGGTTGGTGGCGCGGGCGACCTGGCCGTCGACCAAGTCGAAGAAGCCGGAGAAGATTATGACCAGGCCGGCATAGAAAAACATGCGCCTCTGATTTTCGGCGTTGGCGGAGCCGAACAGGATCGCGGCCCAGGTGTTGACGACCAGACCCATGAAGGTCAGGACATTTGGATTGATGCGGGAAAGGGCCAGCCACCGGACGATGGTGTCGAGCAGGACTCCGCAGGCGCGGCCGAAGGCGCTGGTCCAGGACACGGACATTACGCTTCCGCCTCTTTGGGGGCGTGGCCATCGATCTCGTCGTGGATGGTGGAGAGGGTCAGGATCTCGAGCGTGCGTTTGCCGTTGGGGGTCACTACGACGGCCTCGTCCCCTACCTTCTTATTAAGAAGGGCGCGACCGATGGGCGACGTGGTGGAGATTTTTCCGGTGGCTACGTCGGATTCCTCGCTGGTCACCAGCTTGTATTCCAACTCTTCATTCTTAGTGCTGTCGAAAACCTTGATGGTCGAGCCCAGGCCCACTTTGTCGTGAGGGATGTTGTTCATGTTGACCATGGACAGGTCGGCAAGGCGCTTGCCCAGTTGGCGGACGCGCGCCTTGACGAATTCCTGGCGCTGCTTGGCCATGTGGTACTCGGCGTTTTCGCTGAGATCGCCGAGGGCGGCGGCTTTCTTGATTTCTTTAGGAAGCTCGTGGATCAGCTCGTGTTCGAGCGCGTTGATTTCTTCCTGTAGTTTTCGTTTGATCTGATCGGTCATGGGATTACTGCGAGACTTGGGACATTATACGCCGGGGTAAGGTCGGGGGCTAAGGGGCCTCGATTACGGCGCGGCATGAGGCAAGAGGCTGTCCTTACGGAGTCTCTGTCGTAACTTTTCTTTCGCCCCTTCGGGGCTTGCCGGCTCCACCCGGTTCACAACGGCTTGCGCCGTGGGCTCCATTCTTGAGCCGCTTCGCGGCTATGCTTGGAACTCTGAGGCCTCAGGGAAGCGGAGCTTGCACTTGGCGAGGGTGAGGGTGAGGAGTTCCTCGACTTTGGCTTCTTCGCAGTTGCGGGCCATGGCCAATTCGCTGACCAGGAGATAGCGGGCCCGCTCGAGCATCTTCTTTTCGCGGAAGGAGAGCGGCTTGGCCTGGTGGAGGGCGATCAGGTTCTTGAGAACACTGGCGACCTCGATGAGGGAACCGGTGCGCATGCGGTCGGAATTCTCTTTGAAGCGGTCTTTCCAGTCGCCGTTGCTGCCGTTTTCGCTAACCGAAAGTAAATCCAGCACCTTCTGGACTTCCCCGTTGCGAACAACGCGGCGAAGGCCGACGTTGCTGGCGTTCTGGCAAGGAACCATGACTTTGAGGCTGCTGGCCTTGATGTTCAGCAAGTAGAACTTTTCCACGGTGGGGCCGATAGACCGGCTGCCGATCTGCTCAATGATGCCAACACCGTGATTGGGATAGACGACCTTGTCGCCGATGTGGAAATTCAAGTCGGAACCGCTCATATTTTGGCACCCAAGAAAGGTTGCGGGTTCGCGGGGAGAAGCGTTGGTCAGTCCTGTCACTAATCCTACTCCCTAAACGGCACGAAAGCAAGGAGCGTGGCAAAGGCGATGTGGAGAAAAATCCGTCGTAAATGATTGTCCGCAAATAAGTTGACCTGAGATTTCGAGTGGCTTCGCAGGTCTGGGCGGCTAGGACGATCGGCTTTCCATCCATGCCTGCAGAATCAAGACGGCGGCCATGCGGTCTACGGCTTTGCCTCGTTTCTCGATGGAAAGCTCGGTCTCGCGTAGCAGGCGGTTGGCCTCAGCCGAGGTGAGCCGTTCGTCCCAAAGATGAACGGGCAGGCGGAAGCGCTTTTGCAAGTCCTCGGCGAAGGTCCGCATCTTTTCCGATTGGGTTCCTTCTGCGCCACTCATGCGCAAAGGGAGGCCGACCACGATCTCCTTCACCCGGTAGTCATGAATCACGCGCTCCAGGTGGGCGAAGTCGTGGCGCTTGTTCTTGCGCTGGAGAGTTTCGAGACCTTGGGCGGTGATGCCGAGTGGGTCGGAGACGGCGACGCCGATGCGGCGGGAGCCGACATCGAGGCCGAGAACTCGGCCCAGGGTGGCGGGAGCATCTTCTTTTTTGTGGTTGCCTCGCGAGAACTCCCAGGGAGGCGCGGTCGGGTCGGAAAGCATGGGCTCGATTATAAGCGTGAGCGAAAATCCCCACCCTTCGACACGCTCAGGGCAGGCTTGGCCGGCTGTCCCTACGTTCTTTAGCGAAGCCGCATTGCTTTGCGGTAGGCGGCTACGTTTTTATTGTGTTCTTCGAAACTGCGGGCGAAGCGGTGGTGGCCTCCGGCGTCGGCGACGAAATAGTAGTAGTCGGTTTGTGCGGGATGCATGGCGGCTTCAAGCGAACTGCGTCCGGGATTGCCGATGGGACCGGGTGGGAGGCCGGAGTTCCGGTAAGTGTTGTAGGGAGAGGCGAACTGCATGTCAGCGTGGTGCAACGCGCCCTGATAGGTTCCGGCCAGAAGTTCGGCGTAAATGATGCTGGGGTCAGCGTCGAGGGCGATCTTTTTGTTCAGGCGGTTGTAGTAGACGCTGGCGACCATGGGGCGCTCGTCTGGGACGGAGGTTTCTTTCTCGACGATGGAAGCCATGGTGACCGTGCGCTCGACGTCATCGTGGGTTGGGAGTGATTCGCCGGGGCCCGGGTCGCCGGCGACGAGCACTGCATCGCCGGGCATCAGCAGGCCGATCTGGCGGGCTACCTGGCGGAACTGCTTGACCATGGCTGCGGCCATGTCGTGCATGGTCATCATGCGGGTAAATTCATACGTGTCGGGGAAGAGATAGCCTTCGAGCGAGTGGGCGCTGGGAGCGATGTCTGCAATCAGAGCCGTGTCAGACTGAGCGACTTTCAGGAAATCGTCCGCTGGGCCAAGGCCAGCGGCCTCGATGGCACGGGCGATGTCGAACATCGTGTAGCCTTCGGGAACGACTACCGTACGGAAGTAGACGTCGCCGCGGCGCAGGCGCTTCTGAATGTCGATGATATTGGCGGGCTTGTCGAAGAGGTATTCGCCAGCTTTGAGCGAATGCTTGCGGTGGACATAGTGCCAGAGAACGAATGCTTCTTCGCTGCGGATGATGCCGGCACCTTTGAGCTCGGCGGCGATACGGCGCGTGGAGTATCCGGGATGGAGCAGGACGAATGTGGGCCCGGTCGATTCAGCGGGCGTCAAGACAGCCCAGGTAAACCAGCCCGCGGCGGCGACAACTCCGACAAATATGAGCCAGATTATCTTTCGCATGGCGACCTGCGCACGACGATCTCGCACAGTGGCCACAGTTTAGATGATGCTGGAAGTAGACAAGAGCTGACGATAGTGCAGCTGACTTTGGTGCAGGGCCGGATGCTGACGTAAGTGGTTGTTTTTCATGGAGATCGCCTTAGGCGCCGTCAGAAAGGCACTCCCCGGCACAATGGATTGAGTACATTGCCGATACCCTCTTAACACTACTGCGACCTTTTGGACGCGGTATACTCAAATGCTTTAGAGGCATTCATTATTTTGACGAGACGTAGCTCGCCCTTTTTGGCCTTCCTTCTGGTTCTGGTGGTGCTGCCGACGACGGGGTGTTTGTTCAGGACGCGCCCGGTGGAGGAACAGTACTCCAAGACTCCGCTCAAGGAATCCACGCAGCAGGGGCTGATCGACCGCATCAACCAAGAGGCCGAAACGATCCGGTCCCTGAAGGCGACGGTCGACATCGACACCTCGGCCGGCGGCATCAAGAAGGGCCACGTCACCGACTATAAGGAGATCCGCGGTTACGTGCTGGCGCGCAAGCCAGCGGAGTTGCACATGATCGGGCTGATGCCGATTGTGCGCACGACGGCGTTTGACATGGTCAGCGACGGCCAGCAATTCAAGCTTTGGATTCCGCCGAAGAATCGTTTTGTGGTCGGCCTCAACGCGGTCCCGACGCTCGTTACGGATCAGCCAATGGAGAGCATCCGGCCGCAGAACATCTATGAAGCGCTGCTGATCCCTCGTATTGATCCAGACTCCGAGATCGCGGTGCTGGAAAATGGATACGAGACCATGCACGACAGCAAGGGACATCGCGTGCTGCAGGAAGATTACGAACTCACGGTGATCCGCAAGTACGGTGAAAAGTGGGCGCTGTCGCGCAAGATCGTGTTCAGCCGCGTCGATCTGCAGCCGCACCGGCAGTACATCTACGATGAGGATGGCAAGGTCGCGACTGACGCGAAATATGCGGAATATAAGGATTACGAGGGCGTCAGCTACCCATCGCGGATCGAGATCTACCGGCCGCAGGAAGAGTACGACATCACGCTGAACATGCTGAAGGTGGATATTAATAAGCCGCTAACTGATGATCAGTTTGTGCTGGACCAGCCGGCGGGTGCGGAGGTGGTGCACCTCGACCGTCCGCAGTCGAGTTTGGTGACACCGGTCAGCAACAAGCGGTAGCCGGTGAGACACCTCCGTGTTGAAAGTCGGAAGTATTGAAAGTCAAAACCCCCACTTCTCGCGCAAAGAGCGCGTGAGAAATGGGGCACCCGCCGGGTTCTTTGCCGGTACGGCCTTCCTATGATGAACAAGATGGTGGTTGCTAACCTGGCGCACCGGCCGATCCGGTCGCTGATCAGCATTGTTGCGATTGCGCTGGAAGTCACGCTGATCCTGCTGATCGTAGGGCTGTGCTACGGGATCATGAACGATTCCAAGAATCGGACGGCGGGCATTGGCGCGGACGTGATTGTGCAGCCACCGGGATCATCGTTTCTGGCCGGCATCAGCGGGGCGCCGGTGTCGGTGAAGGTGGCGGATGTGTTGCGGCCCATGCCCCACGTCAAGGTAGTGAGCCCGGTCATCTGGCAGATTGCAACCGGGGGCGGGTTGGAAGTGATTGATGGCATCGATATTGCCAGCTTCGAGGCTCTCGGCGGTCCACTTCAGTACGTCGAGGGGGGGGCTTTTCAGGGACCCGACGATGTGCTGATTGACGATTACATCGCGCGGCAGCGGCATGTAAAAGTGGGCGACAAGATGGAGATCCTGAACCACCCTTCCGGATCAGCGGAATTGTGGAGAATGGGAGGGGCGCAAGGAAATTCGTTCCGATGGAGACTTTACAGGAGCTGATTGGGGCGAAAGACAAGGCTACTGTTTTCTATGTGAAACTTGATGACGTTGCCAACGCTGACGCGGTGGTCGCGGCGGTGAAAAGCTCAACCGGGGATGGAAAAATATTCGGTGCTCTCAACGCGGGACTACCTGAGCATGATGACACCCAGCAATCTGCCGGGGTTCCGGCCCTTCATTGGAGTCGTCATCGGAGTCAGCGTGATCATCGGTTTTCTGGTTATCTTCCAGGCGATTTATACGGCGGTGATGGAGCGAACGCGCGAGATCGGAATTCTGAAGTCGTTGGGAGCGTCGAAGTTATATATCGTGAACGTGGTGCTGCGCGAGACGCTGCTTCTGGCTGTGGCCGGGATTATCGTAGGTGTGGTGGTGAGCTTGTTGGCGCGGGTGGGCATCCAGCAGCGTTGGCCGCTGGTGCACATCGATCGAAGCAACGAATGGATACTGCGGGCGGCCTTGATTGCGATTGTGGGGGCGACGGCGGGGGCGATTTATCCGGCGTATAAGGCGGCGCAGAAGGATCCGATTGACGCGCTGGCGTACGAGTAAGGGGAGATTTTTTCGAAGGACGGGTGCTTTCGTGGAGTCTTCTTTCGCCCCGCTATGGCACTTGATTGAGTGGAGTGGGGCTTGAATCTATCTCCCCTTTCTGCCCACGGCTAATGCGCCGCCTTCGGCAAGCTCTCAGGCGGGCAAGTCATGGGCTTTATTCTGTCGCCGCCGTCGCGGATCTAAATTAGCTCGGGGCGCTGACAAGAAAACCGCGTTCCCCTAGGGCCGCTGGCAAACTACACAGGACGTCAAGGCGTCAATGCTGCTTCTTGGTTGGCTTCGGTTTGAGCGTCTGAGCATATTGGTAGCTCAGATCCAGATATTTCCGCAGCTCTTTGGTGTTCTCGAGCAAGGCGTCGGGAACGGCGGCGTATTCCTTCATGACTGTGCCGTAGGCTTCAAAAAGTTTCGTCTTGCACTTCTTCAGAAATTTTTCCCTCTCGTCCGCGGAAAGGCGGATGGCAAGCCTGGATTGATGCAGAAGCGTGAACATGTTTCCGTTCAGGGAGGTGTACGGGTTGGCGTCGCCCTTGCGCTCGATTTTGGGATTCGTGGCGATCAGGCGGTCGTATAGGGCAACGCGGCCCGTCGAACTCTTTGCGGGCATATCGGTTTCCCTCCGCAAGGGCAGTGAGTTCTGCTCCCGCCCACCACATGAGAATATCTTTAAGCGCAGGTTCTCGATGATGGGCACCGTGAAGGGTTTTTTTTTTTTTTTTTTTTTTTTTTTTAAAAAAAAAAAAAAAAAAAAAAAAAAAAAAAAAAAAAAAAAAAAAAAAAAAAAAAAAAAAAAAAAAAAAAAAAAAAAAAAAAAAAAAAAAAAAAAAAAAAAAAAAAAAAAAATCTACTGCCCCAGGTACTGCACGTGAACGTAAGTGCCCAGACGCACGTTATAGGCGAGATACCAGCCATCGTGGTCGGGGTCTTCGTAGATGACAACGTCGTCCCTGTCCCAAAACCAGTTGCCACAGTAGTCCAGATCAAAAGGCGCGACGCTGAAGTAGAAGCCACCAAACCAGAAGCGGCTGGGCCCGCCGCCACCGATACGCCAGATATGGCCCCGGCCGAAGCCGCCGGTGAAGCGGCCATGTTCCCACGGGTGCTCGAGGTGGAAGCGGGCATCATCGCGTCCGGCGTCGTGTCCAACCCACTGGCCGTTGTGGTGGACGTGAGGGGCTTCGGGATGTCCCTCGCGGTCTTTGAACGAAGGATGGGGGTCTCGGCTGGGCGCGGCGTGCCGTGAGCGGCTTGTGGACCATGGTTGGGAACGTATCCGCCGCCGACGTCATGGCGGCCGCCGTGTTGCGCGAAGGCGGGAAAGAAAAGGAGAGGATCAGGGATACACCAAGGATTCGGCAGAGAAGCCTCATGGGCAACCTCCGACGCCTGCATTACCACCGGCACTTTGGGAGTAACACATCGTTGACAATTCTTTGCAGACTACGCTATCGTAAAGACTTTGGTAGTAGTGTGGTTGCCCGCCTGATGGTCCTGGCGTCCTCGTCGGGGAATCAACGAGCGGTTTTTCTTTCGCAGCCTTTTTTCAATCTGGGAGAGTTTCCGATGTCAACCTATTTCCCCAAACAGGGGGAAATTGTGCGCAAGTGGTACGTCGTGGATGCAGACGGGCAGACGCTCGGACGCCTGGCTTCGCAGGTGGCGCGCATCCTCATGGGAAAAGAGAACCCGCAATACACGCCGTTTCTTGATACTGGGGATCACGTGATCGTGATCAATGCGGAGAAGATCCGGACCACCGGCGTGAAAGCTGAGCAGAAGGTGTATCAGCACTACACCGGATATCCCGGCGGACTGCGGACGGAAGAGTACAAGAAGCGGATGGTGCGGAGGCCGGAAGCAGTGATCGAGGCGGCGATAAAGCGCATGCTGCCCAAGAACAAGCTGGCGGCGCACATGCTGTCGAAGCTGAATGTGTATAAGGGCGACAAGCATCCGCATCAGGCGCAGAAGCCGCAGGAGTTGAAGCTGGAAGTGCGGGCTTAGGGACTGGTGGACTGCAGGAGACTGAGATCCCTCGCTCCGGCTGAAGAGCGCCTGCGCTCGGGATGACAACATTTTCAGGACGACAAACATTTCTTGAACTCCGCTTCTGGTTTGAGCTAGAAGCTAGGAGCTAGGAGCTAGAAGCTAAACATGGCTGAATTGGTTCAATACTACGGAACGGGACGGCGCAAGAGGGCGATTGCCCGTGTTTATTTGCGTCCGGGCAGTGGCGAGTTCAAGGTGAACGGACGCGCATTTGAAGAGTACTTTGTGACTCCGGCACAACGTTCGGCAGCGAAATCGCCGCTGGCGTCGTCGGATACGGCGGCAACGTTTAACGTCATCGCCAATGTACTGGGCGGGGGCGTGCGTGGCCAGGCCGACGCGGTGAAATTGGGGATTGCCCGTGCTCTGATGCAGTTCAACGTTGAGCTGCGGAAGAAGTTGAAATCCGAGGGCATGGTCAGCCGGGACTCGCGCGGGAAAGAGCGCAAGAAGTATGGACAGAAGGGCGCTCGCAAGCGGTTCCAGTTCTCGAAAAGATAGTGCTCGGTACCCAGTACTCAGTACCCAGATGGGTACTGAGTACTGATTGCAGGTTTTAAGGTGTCCAATTCTTCCCGAGCCTCGCGGCGCGGGGACGGGAATGGCAATCGGCAGGCAGTTGCCAGTGCTAAGTGGCCAGCGGTTCTTGCTGGGTACCGGGTACTTGGTATTGACAACTAGCTTCCGATGCAGACTAAAGAGGAGGTTCATTGGCTACTATCACCATGAAGGAGTTGCTCGAGGCGGGCGTCCACTTCGGGCATCAGACCAAGCGCTGGAATCCCAAGATGAAGGAATACATCTTCGGAGAGCGCAACGGGATCTACATCATCGACCTGCAGAAGACGCTGAAGATGTTCAAAGAAGCATCGAAGTTCGTGCAGGATCTGGCGACCGACGGCCGCATTGTGCTGTTCGTGGGCACTAAGCGCCAGGCGCAGGACGCGATTGCCGAAGAGGCGCAACGCTGCGGGATGTTTTACATCAACCAGCGCTGGCTGGGCGGGCTGCTCACCAACTGGGTGACGGTGCAGAAGTCGGTAAAGCGGCTGAAGGAGCTCGACGAGATGGCCACGGATGGCCGCTACGAGCTACTGCCTAAGAAAGAAGTCATCAAGCTCGAACGCGAGCGCAAGCATTTGCAGGCCAACCTGGCCGGCATCAAGAACATGAGCCGCCTGCCCGACGCGATCTTCGTGATCGATTCGAACAAAGAGCAGATTGCGGTGCGCGAGGCGCGGAAGCTGGGCATTCCGGTAGTCGCGGTGGTGGATACGAACTGCGATCCCAGCGAAGTAGACTACGTGATTCCGGGCAACGATGATGCCTTACGGGCGATCCGGCTGTTTACGTCGAAGATTTCGGAGTCGATTGCCGAGGGCGCGCAGCTGATGACCGACAAGCAGGTGGCCGACATGCAGGCCGCGGCGGACGCGGCGCAGGCTGCGGTCAGCGAGCCGCACGTGGAAGAATCGACGATCGACACTTCGGAAGAGATCAGCATGGAAGAAGTGCTCGGCACGGGAACACACAAGAAGCCGGTGGCCGCGAGCGAAGACGCGGAGTTGCCGAAGGTCGAGAGTCAGACGGTTTGGGGGCGGTCGTTGGTCGGCCGTCGTTGGTCGTTGGTGAAGACAAAAACCGGGCATTAGGGAAAAAATCTGACCCGCGCGGGTCGTCCGGCGCGGGTCAAAGTTTATGGGTTTCAAGGTTTCAGAGCTTCAAGGTTTCAGAGACGGACTGAACCGGTGTTGACTATGAGACTTTGAAGCATTGAAACGTTGAGACGTTGAAACTTGAGGACTTATGGGTACTACTACTGTGAATATTTCTGCGGCACAAGTGAAGGAACTTCGGGAGAAGACCGGGGCTCCGATGATGGATTGCAAACAGGCCCTGACCGAGGCCAAGGGCGATATGGAGCAGGCCGTTGTGGTTTTACGCAAGAAGGGCGTATCGGTTGCGGCCAAGAAAGCGGCGCGTGTGACCAGCGAAGGATCGGTGGCCAGCTACATTCATGCGGGCGGCAAGATTGGTGTGCTCGTCGAAGTGAATTGCGAAAGCGACTTCGTGGCGCGGACCGACGACTTCAAGGAACTGGTGCACGACGTCGCGATGCATATCGCGGCTAGCGATCCAAAATACGTGCGCAAGGAAGATGTCACTCCGGCGGACTTTGCGCGGGAGAAGGAAATCTTCCTGGCGCAGGCGATCGCCAGCGGCAAGCCGGCGAATATTGCCGAGAAGATGGTCAACGGCAAGATGGAAAAGTTCTATGAGGAGGTTTGCCTGCTGGAGCAGCCTTTTATTAAGGACCAGACCATTTCGATCGGACAACTGATCGCCTCGAAGATCGGCAAACTGGGCGAGAACATCGCGGTGCGGCGCTTCGCGCGCTTCAAGGTGGGCGACGCGGGCGAGACCATTGCGATCACGAAACCTACAGAGCCGAAAGGCGAATAATCCGGGCGCCCTGCGGGGCGCCTTTTTTTTGTGCATTAAGGTTTCAAAGTTTCAAGGTTTCACGTTCCAAAGTAGAGTAGGCTGGAGATTCACCTTGAAACTCTGAAACTTTAAAACCTGTTCACTCATGACTACCCCAACTCCTGCTTACAAACGCATTCTTCTGAAGCTTTCCGGTGAGGCGCTGGCGGCGAACCAGGGCTTTGGCGTAGAGACGGCACGCATCCATGGAATTGCCGCTGAGATCAGCGACGTGAACAAACTGGGAGTACAGATCGCGATCGTGGTGGGCGGCGGAAATTTTTTCCGCGGGGTAGCCCACCAGGCTAAGGACATGGACCGGGTCTCGGCTGATCACATGGGGATGCTGGCGACGGTCATCAACGCGCTCGCGCTTCAGGATGCGCTCGAGAAGCAGGGCGTGTACACCCGCGTACAGTCGGCGATCGAAATGAATCAGGTGGCCGAACCGTTTATCCGGCGGCGAGCCATTCGTCACTTGGAGAAAGGTCGCGTGGTGATTTTTGCCGGCGGCACCGGCAACCCTTATTTCTCGACCGACACCGCGGCGTCGCTGCGCGCTATGGAGATCAAGGCGGATGCAATTCTGAAGGCAACCAAGGTGGACGGCATTTACGATGCCGATCCGATGAAGGTGGACGGGGCGCGAAAGTTCAATCAGATTTCATATATGGACGTGCTGAAGCTGGGGCTGAAGGTGATGGACTCAACCGCGATCAGCTTGTGCAAGGACAACAACCTGCCCATCGTGATCTTCAACTTGAACCATCACGGGAACATCCGGCGAGTGGTGCTGGGGGAGAAGATCGGATCGACGGTGGGCGCGTAGGGGAAGCTGATGCCCTATCATCCCAAGTTCTTTGTTGCAGCCGCTCTATTCGGAATGTCCTTCTCTTGGGCGGCCAGCGCGCAGACTGTGGATACATCGAAGAAGAACTGTGTGCCTCCCCGACCCACCCATCAGCCAGAGACACCTCCGCCCCCGCACATGAAAACCTCAGGGATAGCAACCTTGGACGTTTCGGTGGATGAGAAGGGCCGTGTAACGGATGCTAGAGTTATGAACTCTTCGGGAAATGACAAATACGATCGTGATGCCCTGGGAAATGCGAAGAAGTGGAAATTCAAGCCTTCGATGTACGATGGCAAGGCCCGTCCCGCGCACGTCGCGGTAGAGATCCAATCCCGCGTGAACAACTAATTCTTCTCCGGCGAGTTGGCTATGCGACGGTAGCACCCCTTTCTGCTCATTGGGTTTATAATGCAGCGTTTTAATGCTGACATGATTTGGAGCTGACCTTATGGCGCAAGCGACTATGGCGGCGATCGCGGGGTTGAAAGAGACCTACGTACAGCTGAAGACGCGCATGGAAAAGGCGGTCGAAGATTTTCGGAAGGCGATGGCGGCCACCCGCACCGGGCGTGCCAACGTGCACATGCTTGATGGCGTCAGCGTTGACGCCTATGGCGCCCAGATGCCCTTGAACCAGCTGGCGCAAGTGCACGCCCCCGAGGCGCAGATGATTACGGTGCAGCCGTTTGATCCGTCGCAACTGGGCGCGATCGAGAAGGCCATTCGCTCTGGAGATCTGGGATTGAATCCGATGAATGACGGCAAGATGATTCGCGTGCCCGTGCCGCCACTCACCCAGGAGCGCCGGCAGGACATGGTGAAGCATCTGCACAGGGCTCTAGAGGAGCACCGCACGGCGGTGCGCAACATTCGCCGCGACGGCAACGACGCGATCAAGAAGGCGCTCAAAGACAAGAAGATTACGGAAGATGAAGAGAAGCGGTCGTTGGACGAGATCCAGAAGCTGACCGACGATGAAATCAAGAAGATGGAAGAGATGAGCAAGGCCAAGGAAAAAGAAGTGCTGGAGTTGAAGTAGGCTCTCGCGTGCACCTCATTTGTGAGGCGAACACTCCCTTCGACAAGCTCAGGGCAGGTTGTGCGCGCTGCTTTTGGGGGTGCCGGGAAGGAAGCGGGCAGGAGTGCCCGCCCCACACGTTCTGCCCTCTCACCCGAGGGGTAACTGCCATCAGATTACTTCAGTTCTGAATTCTTCCGCCCTGTAACAACCCGAAGCACACAACTTTGAAAGGTTCGGCGTGTTCGATTCTCGTGAGTCCAAGATTCACTTCCTCAATGAATCGGCTCGGAGGAGATCTTTCTGCCATGAAACGCTCCCTGCTTTTTGCACTCCTGGCTGCGATCGCCGCTACGATCGGCTGTGGCGGCGCCAGCACTAGCAACTCGAACACAAATCTCTCGCAAACTGGTTTTGGCGCCGTGTATGTGACCGGGGAAGATGCGCCGCTGGCCTCAGTCGTGAGTTTTCAGTTGACGCTGAATTCAGTCACGCTGAATGGACAAAATAACAAGCCGCAGGTGGTGACGAACACGACAGTGGACTTCGCACGGCTCATTGGCCTGCGCTCGCCACTAGCCTTCAATACCGTCCCGCCGGATACGTACAGCAGCGCCACCATCACGGTGTCGAACCCGGCGATTGGGTACGTGGATATGACGCAGAATCCGCCGGCCTTGAACAACATTAGCGGGACGCTGCCGGCGACGCCCTACACGGTGACGGTGAATTTTCCCAAGCCGATGGTGGTGAGCAGCAACGGTCTGGCCGGGTTGAAGATGGAACTCGACATCCGCCAGACGGTCGCCGTAGACGGCAGCGGACAAGTCACCGGCGCGGTGAATCCGGTGTTCTACGCCAAAGCGACGAAGGCGAGCGATCCGGACGGTGAGGTCACGGACCTGGAGGGCGGCCTGGTTTCGGTGAGCACGACGAACAATTCGTTTGTGTTGCAGGGGCCCTACGGTCGCCAGCTTACGGTTTTCGTTAACAACTCCACGCAGTTCAATAGCGGCTGGAGCATCAACAATCTGGCGGCGCCGGCTTTCGTGGCGGTGCAAGGGGCTTTCCAGGCTGACGGCAGCTTGATGGCCAGCGGGGTGGAAGTCATTACCACTGCGCGGTCGTTCCTGTCGGGACGAGTGCTGCAGGTGGTAAACAACGGATCGGGCCAGGCGCAGCAGGTAACGATGTGGGTTGGTGAGACGGGGGCCGACCTGGTCGCCGACGTTGACACCATCCAGACAGTCGACATTAGCGCGGTTACGCAGTACGACATCTGCTTCCTGGATGGGCCACTTGCCAACGCGCTGTTCAACGATGCCTCCGTAGAAGTAGGCCAGCGCATCTTCGTCGGCGGCAGCTACACCGGTGGAGTATTCACGCCAACCATGATTTCGCTGCGCCGACAGGGGCTCTATGGGACGTTTGTGCCGGCGAGCGTAACGGTCACGAATGGCAATGCCGGCAGTTTCCAGATTACGAATAACGGCCTGGTCGGCTACGCCGTGGGCGGGCCGGTGACGGTGAACACATTTAACGGGACGTTCTTCTTCAACCTGACGGGGCTGGGGCAGCTGCAGACGACTACGACTGCGATTCCTCTGGTCACGCGCGGGTTGCTGCTGAAGGACCCGGTGAGCGGGACGCCTGAGTTCCATGCCGGGCTGGTGGTGGCTCCGCAGAGCAACTAGCTCCGGCAGTTAAAATGCAGACCGGGCGGCCGCGAGGTCGCCCGGATTTTTTGCGTGCGGATTTCTCGTGCAACGGCAATGTTTCGCCAATAATGAGCAGATTCCAGTTTCCGAGTAGCGGACCACTCGCCAAGCGACCGGCCCGATTCTCCATCTGGCTCGCGGCTGGCAGCACTCGCGGTCACGGCGGAAATTGCTTTCTGGGCCTTGGCGGAGATGGGTGCACCTTTGATTCGCAAGAACTTCATCGAACCCGTTCTTACCTGTAATTGGTCGTGCCCACGGGCGTGTTTGCCCCGGCGGTACGTTTGAGAGAGACCGACTGATTATGACCGTCAGTCCGGTTGGGGGCCTAGAACCGTGCAAAAAAATCGACAGCTTGGCCGATAAAAGTGAGCGGGACACCATGGGTACTCGTCGCGGGCGTAAAGAGCGAAAGGCCGATGAATCCGAGAAACGTACTTGGTGGCACTGGCTCAAGTGGCCAATTGCTATCGCAGTGACCGTGACTGGGCATTTTGCGATGGTCGCACCGCCAGAGGTGGATGTAGCCGGGCCTGTGTTTCCGACACAGCCCATGTCTCTCGCATTCGACATCAAGAGCCGGACAGTTCTGCCCATCGTCGGTTTGTCGTACGACTGCGCGCCGGATTTTGAAACGGACCAGGGCAAGTCGGGCGGTGCCAAGCTTGTCCCAAAGTACCAGCGGCAGAATCAGACGTTGGGCTGGTACGGCACCACGACCGCGCACTGCGAGAACCTGTTAAGGATCGGTCCGCATCAATCAGTCAAGGCGGCTGAGATGACTGTGAGCCTGCACTATTGGCAGCCACCATGGATATTCAGGAGGGACCAGGACTACGACTTTGTCGGCATCGTCGATCCGGTGGACGGCCGGTTCGGCGATGGGTCCACAGGTAGCTGAAACCCCAGAGCCCAGGACGGATGCATTATGGCTCTCCGGCTCTGGATGTCTCTCCATTGGATGAGTCTGCCTCCCCATCAGCAGAAGCCTCAAGGACCAAAGTGTTCGCGTCACTGAGCACCAAGTAGAACGACCGCATGGCTAGGTTCGATAGACGCTGAAAAAGGGCTCTTACACAAACCATCCGACCAATCCGGACAAAACGGGTCGGGGCCGGTCGCTTGTAGATCCTGGCGCTGGGGCGGACGCCCCTTCGGGAAGCACCGTATAATCGAACGAGCCTATGAAGCAGGTTGTTCATGCCGCGTGCCCGCACGACTGCCCGGATGCTTGCGGGGTACTGATTACCGTCGCGGATGGGCGGGCTACGAAGATTCAGGGGGATCCGGGGCATCCGGTGACGCGCGGGTTTTTGTGCGCCAAGGTGGCGAAGTATCTGGATCGGGTTTATTCGCCCGACAGAGTGCTGTACCCGATGCGTCGGGTTAGACCCAAGGGGCCTGGGGCGGGGCAGCGGAGCTTCGCTCCGCCTGACCGGATCAAAGATCCGGTCCCACACGATCAGAACCTGCACAATCAGAGCCCGGCCGCGCCGATCTGGGAGCGGATTTCTTGGGACGAGGCGCTGGACGAGATTACTACACGACTTCGCGCGATTGCGGATGAGTTTGGGAGTGAGGCTATTCTGCCTTATTCCTATGGGGGGACGCTCGGGACACTGAACGGCGGGTCGATGGACCGGCGTTTTTTTCACCGGCTGGGGGCCTCGCAGTTGGAGCGCACGATTTGTTCAGCCGCGGGAGAGGCCGGGCTCAAGTCTGTGCTCGGCGCGAAGATGGGGACCGAGCCTGAGCAGTTTCGGCATTCCAAGTACATCATTGCGTGGGCTTCGAATATTCACGGGAACAACGTGCACTTGTGGCCATTTATTACCGAGGCGCGGCGAAACGGGGCGAAGCTGGTGGTGATCGATCCTTACCGCACGCGGACGGCCGCCTGTGCTGACTGGTATCTCCCTATTAATCCGGGGACGGACGCGGCGCTGGCGCTCGGGATGATGCACGTCATCATCGGCGAGAACCTGTACGACGCGGATTACGTCTCGAAATACACTCTGGGCTTCGAACACCTGCGGGAGAAAGTGAAGGAATATCCGCCGGACCGAGTGGCGCAGTGGACGGGCATAGCGGCGGCGGACATTCGCAGGTTGGCGCACGAGTATGCGACTACGCGGCCGGCTGTGATCCGGCTGAACTATGGCGTGCAGCGGTCCGAGCGCGGGGGAATGGCTACGCGCACCGTGGCCATGCTGCCATGCATCACCGGATCATGGAAGGAAGTGGGTGGCGGGCTGCAGATGTCGCTCAGCGGCGCGGTTGATCTGAATGCCACGGCTTTAAAGCGGCCGGACTTGATGAAGAATGCGTTGGGGCACGAGGCGCGCACTCTCAACATGGTCGAACTGGGGCGGGTGCTCAATACGGTGAGTGATCCGCCGGTGAAGGCGCTATTCGTGTACAACTCCAATCCGGCGGCGGTTTGTCCCGAGCACAACGAAGTGGTGCGCGGACTGATGCGTCCCGATCTTTTCACTGTGGTGCACGAACAGTTCTTTACGGATACGACGGATTACGCCGACATTGTGCTGCCGGCAACGACATTCTTCGAGCACAAGGATCTGCAGAAGGGGTATGGACATTACTATCTGCAGGTATCGAACCAGGCGATTGCGCCGCTGGGGGAGTGCCGGAGCAATGTGGAGGTGTTCCGTGCGCTGGCGTTGCGCATGGGGTTTGAGGAGGAGTGCTTCCGGGAGAGTGTGGATGAGATGATCGAGGTGGCTCTGGATTCTTCGAGTTCATGGCTTGAGGGTTTGAGCCGGGAGCGGCTGGAGCAGGGGCCGGTTCGGTTGAACTTTGGGGCTGGTACACAGGCAGCGAAAATCCCCACTTCTCGCGCAAAGGACGCGCGAGAAATGGGGCACCCAGCAGCGGAGCTTCGCTCCGCCTCGCCGGATCAAAGATCCGGCGCTACACAAACTGAAGCTTTCCTTCCTTTCGCTCGGGGCAATTTTGGGACTGCCTCGGGGAAGGCTGAGCTTTACAGTGAGGCGGTGAAGGGGCTGGGGCTTGATCCGGTGGCCGCGTTTACTCCGCCTTCCGAGTCGCGGCACGGCAATGGCGGGAAGCAGCTTCCTTTGGAGTTGCTTGCGCGCAAGGCTGACAACTTCCTGAATTCCACGTTTTCCAACGTGCCGTCGGTGCAGGAAATGGAAGAAACGGGGCTCCTGGAGATTTGTGACGAGGACGCTCGGGCACGGAGCATCCGCAGCGGCGATCGGGTGCGCGTCTTCAACCGGCGGGGAGAAATTCTGCTGCGTGCCTACGTCGACGGCACGGTGCAGCCGGGAGTGGTTTCGGCGCGGCTGAACTGGGCCAAAATGACCCCCGGTTTCCAAAGTATCAACGCCCTGACCTCAGAAAAACTTACCGACATGGGCAACTCGGCTACGTTTTATTCCGTCTTGGTTGAGGTAGAGTTGGCCAAGCCATCCCCGTGAAGCAACCAAATGGCAATGTAAGTCGGGTCCCAGGTGTGCGTGACCTGAACGTCTTGCTCTGAAAAGAGTTGCGGCTTGGACGCTTTCTGTTGCACTACCGTATAATGGCAGTTTTCTTACATCCCAGAGGCTGAGGTCGTAGCGATTCCTTTTCGCTTTCATTCGCAGAGTCTTGTTGTGCCTAAGGGCAGCTGCCCTCGAGGGAGTGTGTCGGCTCCATCTCCTTTATTTCAGCGGCTTTGGCGAACGAGGACGGGGTTCGGCTGGATATTTTACGCTGTGGTAGCGGCTTTGCTGCTGCTGACGGGAACGCGGGGCTGGGCGCAGACGGACGTTATTTCAGAAATCAATGTAACCGGCAACCGGCGGATTCCCGCCGAAACGATTAAGGCCCGCGTCTTTACCAAGCCGGGAGACATCTACGATCCCGCCGCCCTGGAACGCGATTTCAACTCTCTGTGGAACACGGGTTACTTTGAAGACCTCAAGATCCTGCGGGAGGAGACGCCGAAGGGCTGGCGCCTGATTTTTCAGGTGAAGGAAAAGCCGACGATTCGCGAAATCAACTACGTCGGCCTGAGTTCGGTTTCGACCAGCGACGTTCTCGACCGTTTCAAGCAGGAAAAAGTTGGCCTGGTGGTGGAGAGCCAGTACGACCCTACGCGAATCAAGAAGGCGGAAGTTTCCATCAAGAACCTGCTGTCGGAGCACGGGCGGCAGTTCGCCACGATTCGCTCGGAGGTGCGGACGATCCCGCCGGCAGCGGTGGGGATAACGTTCGTGGTGAAGGAAGGGCCGAAGGTTAAGGTCGGCAAGATCAAGTTCGTCGGCAACAAGAACATCAACACGCGGACGCTGCGGGCGGCGATGAAAAATCTTAAGCCGATCGGCGTCCCGCATTCCATCTTTCTGGAAAGCATCTTCGCCAAGACATACGACGCGACCAAACTGGAAGAGGACACGGAGCGGGTGCGGGCGGAGTACCAGAACCGGGGCTACTTCAAGGCTACGGTGAGCGACCCGAAAACCGAGATCCACGACACCGGGCACAAAGGCGGCCGCATTCCTCTGATACAGGCGGGGCCGGGCAAGGCCGTCGATATTACGATGCCGATCGACGAAGGCGACAAATACCGGCTGGGCAAGATCACCTTCAAGAATAATAAGACTCTGACCAACAACGCAGCCCTGCGCAATCTTTTTCCGCTCAAAGACGGAGACGTGTTCAGCCGGGAGAAAATCGCCAAGGGTCTGGAGAATCTACGCAAAGCCTACGGCGAGTATGGATACATCAACTACACGGGCGTTCCCTCGACCACGTTTGACGACGAAAAGAAGGTGGCCAATCTGGAAATTGACATCGACGAGGGCAAGGCGTTCTACGTTCGGCGGATTGAGTTCACGGGGAATACGACCACACGCGACAAAGTCATCCGCCGCGAACTGGCGCTGGAAGAAGGCGGCATCTACAACTCGCGTTTGTGGGAGTTCAGCCTGTTGCGGCTGAACCAGCTGTCGTATTTCGACCAGCTCAAGCCGGATGACCCCAACGTTACCGACAAGAAGCTGGACGAGAAGAACGGGTACGTGGACCTGACCCTGCACGTCCATGAAAAGGGGAAGAACAGCATAGGGTTGAACGGCGGCGTCAGCGGGCTGGAAGGTGCGTTCATTGGGCTGAACTACTCGACCAACAACTTCCTGGGACGCGGCGAAACGTTGCAGGTGCAGGTCAGCCTGGGGAACCTGGCGCGGAGCGTGCTCTTCGGCTACACCCAGCCGTACATGTTCGACCGGCCTCTGCAGTTTGGTTTTACGGTGTTCGGGAACAAGTACAACTTCAACCAGGCCCGGCAACTTTCGATCTTCAGCGGACAGAATCTGAACCTGCCCAGCGCGGTGCTGCAAAACCTGCAGAACTATTCGCAGTCCAGCGTCGGCTTCACGACATCGTTGAGCTATCCGCTACATCGCTCGCTCAAGCGCGTGGGTCTCACTTACTCGTTGGACCGCTCGACGCTGCTGCCACTGAGCACGGCTTCCAAGAGTCTTTTCGATTTCATCGCGTTCCGTGGAATTTCGGGGCCGAACGCGGTGAATGGAATCATCACCAGCAAAATCTTCCCCAGCTATTCGTTCAATACGCTGGACAGCGGCATTTCCCCGCACAGCGGGCACCAGCTTACCCTGGGCGCCGAGTTCGCGGGACTGGGGGGGACGGTGCGGTCCTTCCGGCCGATTGTGCAGTACAAGCGGTTCTTTCCGGTGCAGAACAAGCGGAATGCGATTGGCATGAACTGGCAGGCCTCCTACATCACCGGCTTTGGCGGCCTGGTGGCGCCGCCCTTCCAGCGCTTCTACATGGGAGGCGAATACGACATTCGCGGGTTCGATATCCGCTCAGTATCGCCGGTCGCGTACCTGCCCAGCTCCAATGTAATCACATTGACGAATCCGGATGGATCGCCGGTGCCCAAGAACCCGGCCAATCCGCGACAAGGCAACTGGACGATCCCGATTCCAGTGGATCAAATTGTGTTTCCAGGCGGAGATCTCAGTCTGGTTTCGAACCTGGAATACCGCATCACCATCGCGGGGCCGGTGGCAATCGCTCCGTTCGTGGACACGGGGCTCGATTCCATTCTGCGGAGATCGCAGTTGCAGATCGCGAACCAGCAGTTTGTTCAGGTGGAGAGTACGTTTTTCGGATGTCCTCAACTTGACTCGGGGTACAACTGTGTGGGAGGGGCACGCCTAAATCCACCGCCGTCGCAACAGTTGCAGATTCTGAGTTCGACCAACTGGAAACCGCGGATGTCCACCGGGCTCGAGCTACAGATGTTCCTGCCGGTGGTTAACGCGCCGTTCCGAATCTACTGGGCGTACAACGCCTTGCGGCTGGATAATCCGGCCACGCCGCCGATTCCGATCGTGCCCACGATGTTCCCGGGCCATCTCGACAAGAATGGGAATTATGTTTTGACCAGCGCGGGGGCGTATACATTCGCGCAGGCGAAGGCGATTTATGCGCCGAATTTCCTGCTGCGGGAGCCGCGAAAGACATTCCGGTTCACGGTGGCGACTACGTTCTAGGGTGGGGCATCTTTGAAGCTACGCCCTGTTGAAGGCATCACGGCGTTTTGTCCGCGGGAGATCTCTCCCCTAAAACGCCGCTAATCCTTAGCCCATTTCAGTGGTTTGACGGGGCCGGAGCGGGGTCACTATAATGTGTGTGATCCACGCCATGATGAGAAGACTGTGAGGGTGGACGGCACGCCCGCGGGCTTGGCGTGCGACGCTGGCAAATCTAGAGCGCCTTTTCCGACGGCGACCGCTACCGCGGCGGGGACCTCATTCAAAGCGGCCCAGCGTAACTTGGCAAAGCGACTGAGAGCGATCTCGAAGTTCATTCCCGGAACCATGTTCTGGTAAGCATGTTCCAAGGAGTTCAAGCGACCCGATGACAAGCAAGTACTTACGACTTTTCCTGGCTGTTGCGGTTTCCTTCGGGATTTCCGCACTGGCCCAAACCGGCAGCGCCGCCACACCGTCCGGTGCGACCGCTGCGCCGACCAGTCCGGCCTCTGCGACGCCTGTGACCACCGGCGCCGGCACCGGCACCAAGGTCGGGACCATCAACATCAACGATGCCATTTTCGGCAGCAACGAAGGCCGCCGCGACATGGAAGTGCTGGGCAAGAAGTTCGAGCCCAAGCAGGCCGAGCTGAAAGGTCAGAATGACGAGCTCGAGGGCTTGAAGAAACAGCTCAGCACGCAGCAGGACAAGCTAAACGAAGACGCCCTCGCCACCTTGAAGAAGCAGATCGATGGCAAGCAGAAGACTTTCGATCGTGCGGTGCAGGACGCGCAGGAAGATTTCGGCAATCAGCAGCAGGAGATTGCTAGCCGCATCCTGCAGAAGATGGCACCCATGATTGTGAAATATTCGCAGGAGAACGGCTTCGGCCTGATCGTGGACACGTCCAAGCCCTGGCCACAGAGCAATGTGCTCTGGTGGGGCGAGACGGTGGACATCACCAAGCCGGTGGTCGACTCTTACAACGTGCAATCGGGCGTGCCTGCGCCACCCACAACTGGCGCGGCCAAGCCGGGTGCTCCCAAGCCCACAGCCCCCACGGGTACTGCGCCCAAGCCGGCAACTCCGAAGCCGACTGAGCCCCCGAAGTAGCCCGACCGGACACCTGCGGTGTCCGAAAAGTTCCAAACGGCCGCGTGAAAGCGCGGCCTTTTTTCTTTGCAAGGGATCGGCCTGCATGAGCTTTCGTGGTGTCCATAGCAGCAAACAGATTTCACGCCGGAGGACACCATGTTGCAGCAGTCGATGTTTGCCGACGCTATGCTGGAAACTTCCTGGGCGCAACGTTCCCGCCGCGGCTTGACCACTCTAACTTCGTTCGGACTGGAAGCCGTGGCGATTGGTTTATTGCTTCTGTTGCCGTTGTGGAAGACGGTGGGACTGCCGTCGGCGCGCGTGGTTTCGACGCCGGTAACCATGGGACGTCGCGCCCCAGAACCGATCGAGTCGCGGCCGCGCGGCGGACCCGCAACAATGGGGCCGAGCAATTTCGACAGGGGCCGGCTGATGCAACCCTCGCGCGTTCCCAATGTAGTCAGAACGCCCAGGGACGAATCGGCCCCGCAGCCTCCGGGCGGAGGTGACCTCGGCGTGGCAGGGACCAGCCTACCCCCTGGTGGAGGAGAGGGACTCCCCATCTCGCTTTTCAGCGGCACTCGAGCAGTTCTGCCCACACCACCACCTGCCACGATCACGCGCGCCTTCCGCACCTCGAGCATCCTTGAGGGCAGCCTGAGTCGCCGAGTTACGCCCACTTACCCTCCGCTGGCCAGAACCGCACGAATCCAGGGACCGGTGGTTCTATTCGCGATCATTAGCAAGGCGGGGACGATTGACAGGCTGCGGGCAGTGTCTGGCCCGCCGATGCTGATACCGGCGGCGATCGAAGCGGTTAGCCAGTGGTGCTACCGGCCGTACATCCTGAATAACGAGCCGATTGAGGTGGAGACGCAGATTACGGTGAACTTCCTTTTGTCGGGGAACTAGGGCGCATGAAAAGCAACCACAGGGGCTGAAGCCCAGTCTGATTCTAGGCCGCTTACGCGGCCCTGGAAGGGCCGCTCTTCAACGGTGGCGCACACGTGCATTTCCAGCAATCTGAAAAGCCGTGCCTCCCCCAAACAGTGCTTGACCCCTGCGTTTCGCGGGAGTAGCCCCAGCGTAACCTCGGCGCCTAGGCTGCTGCCGCTATAATCGCGAAAGTGGCGACTACAGCAGAAATTCTGAGCCGCGTGGCAACACGTCCGACCTGGGCGGAGGTTTCTCTTGCGACGCTGCGGCAAAACTTTCGCACCGTGCAAAAGCATGTGGGAGCGAAGGTGGTGGTTTGTGCCGTGGTGAAGGCGGACGCCTACGGCCACGGAGCGCTGGAGTGCTCGCGCGCGCTGGAGGCCGAAGGCGCACGCTGGCTGGGCGTGACGTCGCTCGACGAGGCGATTCCGCTGCGCGAGGCGGGTATCCGGTCGAGCCTATTGCTGATGACGGGTTTCTGGCGTGGAGAAGAGACTGAGATTGTGCGTCTAAGCCTGACTCCTACCGTGTGGGAACCCTGGCACATCGCGGCGCTGGAAGCTGCCGCATCGGCGCTGGGCGTGGCGCAACATCCGGTGCACTTGAAGGTGGATACCGGCATGGGGCGGCTGGGTGTAGTCGTCGATCAACTACCGGGAGTGCTCACGGCGCTGAAGGCGGCCAAGCATCTCGCGCTCGATGGGCTCTCGACGCACCTAGCGGATTCCGAAATCATGGACGCGCCTTCCGTGGCGGCGCAGGAGCGCAATTTCGACACGGCGCTGCGCATGGTGCGCCAAGCTGGTCTGGAACCCGTGTTCGTGCACATGGCAAATACCGGGGCGGTGATTTCGCGGCGCGAGACGTGGAACACAATGGTGCGTCCGGGAGTGGCTTTATACGGATACTACTTGCCTTTTCAGCGCGCCGGGCGGGAAGTGAGCGGGGGGACTCTGCGGTTGCCGGTCAAGCCGATTCTCACCTGGAAGACGCGCATCCTCTCATTGCGCGACTTTGCGGCTAATCATGCGCTGGGTTACGGCGGAACTTACGTGACCAAGGCTCCGGCGCATGTTGCGGTGTTGCCCGTGGGCTACGCCGACGGATATAACCGGCAGCTTTCCAATCGTGGACGCGTCATCGTCCGCGAACACTATGCACCGATTGTCGGGCGCATCTCGATGGATCTTACCCTGGTGGATGTGACCGGCATTCCGGGCGTGGCGGTCGGGGACGAAGTCATTCTGCTCGGCGTAGGCGAAGGCTTGAGCGTCGACGCGCTAGAACATGCGGAACTGGCCAACAGCAGTCCGTACGAGATTCTCTGCAATATTTCAAAGCGGGTTCCGCGCCGATACGTGAGCTAGCACAGTTTCAGCGCTGTCTGCCATTACAGACTGTCATCCCGAGCGAAGCGAGGGATCTGGGTTTCTGCCCAACGCGGTGATAGCGGTTGTGCAGGCGAGAACCCGGATCCCTCGCTTTGCTCGGGATGACAAGGGTGTAGCACCCGCACCGCTCACTGCCTAGATGCGGACCGCCAACAGCTAATTCCGACCGTTGCATGATCTACTTCAGAACTTTGGTCTGCCGGTTGTTACACTAGAAATTCCGACATGCCTTCTCGTTACGCACAGTGGATGTACGACTGGGAGCACCGGCTCACCTCCGTGGACAACAACCGCGTGGTGCGCCCGCTGGAGTGGGGTGTGGAGTGGACGCGCGACTGGCCCTGCCGCAATGGCTATCGGCCGGGGCAGGTAGCGGAGAATCCCGAGAGGTTTATTCTGGATTACAACCGGCGAATCGTTGCGTCGAGCGACGAGTTTTATTCTTACAAGCGGCCTACGGACTTTCGACTGGAGCGCCGCGAGGTGCAGGTTTTTTCGACGCGCGAAGTCCCCGATCCAAAACTCGAGGCCAAGGTGAGGGGCACATTCGGGGAATTCCTGCGGTTTACCTCGCCGGTTCGCACGCCTTATCCGGAAAACAATTTGGTGAATGCGCGATGGTTTCCTGTGCGAGGGCGGCGCGCCATCGTTCTTTTGCCCCACTGGAATTCAGACGCGATCGCATACACGGGGCTTTGTCGCGTGCTCAATATGCTGGGCATTTCGGTGTTGCGGCTGACCATGCCGTATCACGACATTCGCATGCCGGCGGAGATCAGGCGCGCCGACTACGCCGTTTCCGCCAATCTCGGGCGGACGCTCGACGCCGTGCGGCAGGGGGTGGTCGACATTCGAAGCTGCTTTGACTGGCTGGAAGAGCGGGGCTACACGCAGCTTGGAATCGTGGGCACGAGTCTCGGGTCGTGCTATGCGTTCATCGCGGCGGCGCATGAGCCACGCATTCGCGTGGCGGCGTTCAATCATGCGTCGACCTATGTGGCCGATGTGGTGTGGCACGGGCAGTCCACCCGGCACATCCGGCAGGGGATCGAGCAGCAGATCGACCTGGACCGCCTCCGGCAGGCTTGGTTGGCAGTGAGCCCAATGTCGTATTTCAACCAGTTCTCGCGCTGGCCGCGGAAGTCACTCATCGTTTATGCGAAATACGATTTGACGTTCTTACCGGAACTATCGCAGCAGGTGGTCGAAGAGTTCGAGCGGCACGGACTTGATCACAAAGTCGCGGTGCTGCCCTGCGGGCATTACACCACCGGCGAGACTCCATACAAATATATGGATGGGTGGCAGTTGGCGTCGTTTTTGCGGACCGCTTTTTGAAGGACGGCACGACGGGAACAGGCTGCGGAAAAAATCCGTGAACACGCCAAAGACGACCACAGGGGCTGAAGCCTGCATTGATTCCATGTGCTTTACGCGGGCCCTGAAGGGGCCGCTCTTCCACGGAAACGTGAGCACCCCGAGTTTTTCCGCAACCTCTGGAGGTCGTGCCCTCCCCGGTTGGCCCGGACTCCGTGGCCACGTGCTGCCAAGATGCAAGCGCTGCGACAGTTTAGAATGTGGACTTGGAGCGTGCTGCCAATCCCGACATGGTCGTCGAGTCCCGACGTGGAGAGTTTCTGATCAGCACCGATCCCGCTCGACTCGACTTAGACATCATTCACGACTTCCTGACGAATTGCTATTGGGCTAAGGGGATTCCGCGGGAAGTTGTGGCCAGATCCATTGAGCACGCGTTGTGCTTTGGCGTTTATGATGGGACATCCGAGAAATCCCCACGTCTCGCAAAAGGCGCGAGACATGGGGCACCCGGGTTTGTCCAGGTGGGATTTGCCCGGGTGGTCAGCGACTTCGCTACTGTGGCTTATCTCGGGGACGTTTTTGTGCTGGAATCGCATCGCGGCCACGGGCTGGGGGAGTGGCTGATGGAGTGCATCATGCAACATCCCGCACTGCAGAATTTGCGGCGCTGGATTCTTTTGACCCGTGATGCGCATGGACTTTACTCGCAATTTGGTTTTACACCGGTGAAAGCGCCTGAGCGCTACATGGAATTGCATTGCGCTGACGTATACGAAACCAGGAAAAATACATGACACCTTCAAAGATGTATCGCCCTTTATACGAGGCCGATCCGCAGATTGCCGCGGCCATTGATAATGAGACCCGGCGCCAGCACGAGGGGCTGGAGCTGATTGCCTCGGAGAACTTCGTCAGCGAAGCCGTGCTCGAAGCGGCGGGCTCGGTATTCACGAATAAGTACGCCGAGGGATATCCCGGTAAGCGCTATTACGGGGGATGCGAGTTTACGGACGTCGTCGAGAACTTGGCGCGCGATC
The DNA here is from genome assembly GCA_963719615.1 of uncultured Acidobacteriaceae bacterium. Taxonomy (GTDB): domain Bacteria; phylum Acidobacteriota; class Terriglobia; order Terriglobales; family Acidobacteriaceae; genus Sulfotelmatobacter. The sequence goes on from CAVRCR010000069.1 coordinate 142,769, forward strand.
GCGCGAAGCAGCTGTTCGGGGCGGAGCACGCCAATGTGCAGCCGCATGCCGGGTCGCAGGCCAACATGGAGGCCTACGCCGCGGTGCTGCAGCCCGGGGACACGATTCTTGGGCTGAACCTGGCGCATGGCGGACATCTCACTCACGGGCATCATCTGAACTTTTCGGGCAAGACGTACAAGATTGTTCCGTATGGCGTGACCAAAGAAACCGAGACGATCGACTATGACGAGTTGGAAAAACTCGCGGAGAAGGAACGGCCGAAGCTGATAATCGGCGGGGGCAGCGCTTATCCGCGGATTATTGATTTCGCGCGCATGCGGCAGATTGCCGACAAGGTAGGTGCGCTCTACCTGGTCGATATGGCGCACTTCGCTGGACTGGTGGCCGGGGGCGCACACCCATCGCCCGTGCCGCACGCGCACATCGTTACGTCGACTACCCACAAGACGCTGCGCGGGCCACGTTCGGGAATGATTCTCTCCAAAGCCGAGTTCGGGCAGGCCATCGACAAAGTCGTCTTCCCCGGAATGCAAGGCGGGCCGCTGGTGCACATCATCGCAGCCAAAGCGGTTTGCTTCCAGGAAGCCATGCAGCCTGAGTTCCGCGACTATGCGCGGCAAATCGTGGCTAATGCCAAGGTGCTGGCGCAGTCGCTCACGGACGAAGGATTCCGCATCATTTCTGGCGGCACCGACACGCATCTTATGCTCGTCGACGTCTTCTCGAAGGGCATGCTGGGGAGCGAAGCGGAGAAGGCGCTGGGCGAGGCCGGAATCACGGTGAACAAGAACGCGATTCCGTTCGATACCAATCCTCCGCTGAAGCCGAGCGGGATTCGCATAGGTTCTCCGGCGATGACGACGCGTGGAATGAAGGAAGCGGAGATGCGGCAGATCGGGCGGTGGATCGCCGAGGCGCTGCTGCATCGGACGGAGGCAGCCGTGCTGGCCAAGGTCCGTAAGCAGGTGCTGGAGTTGTGCGAGGCGTTTCCGCTGTATGCGGAGCGGCGGGCTAAAGCGCAGGCGGAAGTGCGGGCGTGATTCCGCGCTGACCGGAGCGGCCTAACGATCGTTTTGTGATGTCTTCTCCAAAATGCAGGCGGAACTGTTTAGGAGCGGCTCACAGGGAGTTCACGCCTGGGTTTCCTTCTGCCTCATAACCACTGCACTCCTTGCCGCTCAAGAAACGATCCTGGATCATCCGCAGCAGCCCTTCACGGCTATACCCCCAGTGTTTACATAAGGTCCTTCAGGCGTGTTCCACCGACAAGCCATGTACTCGAACCGGGGACTTTCGCGTCGATCCCGTGCCGAAAGGTTGCTGCATTTTGATGATCACCAACGGGAATGGACTGGGCAAAGACGAAGTACGCAGCTTCGAGGTGTTTCTGAACGGCAAAAGTGTTATCGCTACGAATCACTCTCGGAATGCTCAGGCAACAGTTCCCCTGCAGACCAGCAACACGATCAAAGTGGCCGCGACGGGGGACCCAAGCTCCAAAGGGTTCGTTCTAATCGCCTACGACCCACGACAGTCGAAATGAAGATCGAGTGTCGAGGTAACACTGCCATCGCGCCAGCGGAAACCTGTGACGCGAGTTATAGCCGAAGCGCCCCCTCTGTGGTTAAATGCCATCGGTGAAGATCGCCATCGACATTCGGCGGATGACCGAGTTTGGCGTGGGCACGTACATCCGCAACGTAGTTCGTACGCTGGGCCGGTTGGATCACGAGAACAAATACCTTCTTATCGGGACCCCGGCGCGGGCCCAGGAAATCGGGGCGCTGCCACCGAACTTCCACTCCGTTCCCCTGACTGCCCCGGAGCGGTCGCTGCAGGGCTATCGCGAATTCCGCATGGCGCTCAAGCGGCTGGAGTGCGACCTGGTGCATGTGCCGAATCTTTTTTCGGTGCCGCGCGGCCTGCCCTGCCCCTACGTCATGACAGTGCACGATATGCTCGAGCACTTGGCGCGAACGCACGAGCAGAGCGGAATCTGGCGCTCCCTGCATTTTCAATTGACGCGGCGCGTGCTGCGTGGTGCGGCCCGGATTTTTGCCGTGTCGAATTTCACCAAGACGGAAATCGAGAAGCTGTTTGAGATTCCCCCCAACCGCATCGAAGTGGTCTACAACGCCATCGACGAACGTTTTCTGCACGGGCATGCCAGCGCGGCCGACCGCGAGCTCATCGCCCAGCGGTACCAGGTGACTTATCCTTTTCTGCTATATGCGGGGCGCGTGAGTCCGCACAAGAACGTGGTGCGCATGATCGAGGCGTTTTCGGCGCTGAAAACTGCGCTGGAACGCGACCAGATTTATCCCGATCTCAAGCTCATTATTATTGGAGACGATCTCTCCGGCAATCCCGATCTACGGCGCACGGTGGTTCGTAGCGGAGTGCAGAACGATGTGCGTTTCCTGGGATTTATTCCGATCGAGGTACTGCGAATTTTTTACGACGCAGCGAAGATTTTCGTCTTCCCGTCGCTATACGAAGGGTTTGGACTGCCTCCGCTGGAAGCCATGGCGCATGGAACACCGGTCGTCACTTCGAACGTGTCGTCTCTGCCGGAGGTGGTGGGTAGCGCGGCGGTGCTGGTGAATCCCGAAAACGTGTTCGAGATCATGCGTGCGCTGCACCGCGTTCTCACGGATCAGGCTTTGCGCGATCGGCTGAAAGAACGCGGCTACCAGCAGACGGCGAAGTTTTCCTGGGAGACTTCGGTGCGCCGCATTCTGGATACGTACCATCAGATCGCGGATGGTGGAAGAAACCACGCCGGTCAGCCCGCCGCTGACTGAAATTACTTCAACAAGGGCTGGCCGGGAGATCCGACGGCGAGTTTGTGGAGTTTGGCGGTGATGCGAGTGCGGTCGGCATCGGTTTTGGCGGCGGCGAGGCGCTTGCGCAGCTGGACAATTTTTTCCTTGCGGGTACGGCGCCGGCGGATCTCTGGCCGGCGGCTGGGTGCTGACATTCGGTGCTCCTGTGGTGAGTTTGAAGTGGCCGCCGGACCGGGACCGGGGACCAAGTCCCCGGGTCGCGTTGCAGCCCTGTTTCATTGAATAGGAGACTGCGGGAACTGTCAATCAAGGCCGGTCGGTATTTGCTCAAATTTGCGTTTCGATGCGCGTGAGATCTTTCGCTCCGCCTGAAAAACGGCTCCGCTCAGGATGACGCCCCGGTAGGGATGGCTGCCCTCGGGTTACTGCGCATCCGCTACGCAACGGAACCCGACTGTGGCGGAGCGATCCATGCTAGGGGACATAAGAAGAAGCTTGCCGTGCTCATTCAGCTTGTAGGCCTGGGGGAAGTACCAGATTGAGCCCTGCGGCTGGTAGTAGCTGCCACCGCGGAGAATAGCGGCGCGAGTGTGCTGGTCGACGAACTCTTCGGTCCATTGCCAGACATTTCCAATCATGTCCATCACGCCGAAGAAACTGGCTCCCTTCGAATGTGCGTCGACCGGATCTGGACCTCGCATGGTGCGTGATTTATCTGGTGCTGGCACTGCGCTGTCGTCCCAATCGGTTCCCCAAGGGTAGAGGCGGCCGTCTGTGCCTTGGGCGGCATAGTGCCACTCCCACTCGTGGGGCAGACGCTTTCCGACCCAACTCGCGTAGGCCCGCGCGTCCTCCTGGGAAACCCAGGTCACCGGCTTGTTCTCCCATCCCTTTGGGTAGTTTCCGGCCTTCCAGTCACGGAGAAAATTCAGGTCGTCTTTGGGGTGATAGTGGCTGGCGTCGAGGAACTTTTTGAATTCGGCGTTTGTGACCGGGTATTTGTCGATGTAGAAAGAGTCTTCGTGCATGAGATGCTCGTGAAAGCGCCGCGGTGAGTCCTCCCACGGATACTGCACATCGACGCCAACATCATTGAAACCTTCAATCTCAATTCCGGAAACCTTGAAGAGGAAGTCAGCCGCGGGGATCTTGACCATGCCCTCAGGCGCACTGCTCGCGGCCTTCGTCGGTTGAATCGGAATGATCTGTTGGGGCAGGACCTTCCATTCGTGCGAATAACTGGACAAGGAGGACGCGGTCAAGGACTTCATTTTGGCCATCAAGGCGAGGGTCTGCTGCCCGGGCGCGCCGTTGGTCGCGAGGATGGCACCGTATCCTTTGGCCTCGATGGAAAAGACGAGGACGGCACTGCCACCGGGTCGAGTTTCGGGTTTCAGTTCGACTCCATGGTACAAATCGAAATAGCGGAGGCTCGCCGCGGAGGGCACCTCGATCTGATCTCCGTCGACGTCGTACTCGTTTCGGTTGATGATCGTCCAGACGGCTTCTGCACCCTGGGGCCAGCGGCTCGCGTACACGCCATAATGGAGCATGGGAGACATCGGTTCCCAATCTTTGCTGACCAGGAAGGGCGCGACCGCACGCTCGATGGTGGCAACGCGGCGGGTAGCTTCGGCGTCGCGTGGCGTGATTCCGTTCCAGATACCCCAGATGTTTTCCCAACTCTCCCAACCCACTCCGTTGAAGAATGCGAACTGCAAGTCGTCAGTTTTGTCTCGATTCCAACGGTGCGAGATGTTTACCATGTGGCGCGGTTCCAGCCACTTGAATCTGTCGACGAGAGGAGTGAAAGGAAACTGGTATTGGCCCCAAGTCATGATGTTCCAAGCTAAGGCTTCGTCCGCGGGGCTTCCCTCGGGCTCAAAGGCGAGCGGGTGGCCGGTTTTGTCGGCAGCCAGCGAGAAGGCCAAGGGGACGCCGTCCTGCGTGTCGCCGTTGATGCCGTCGGCACCAATTTCGGCCATCAGGCTCGCGATCGCGTCTGGCCATGGCAGGCCCGGGTCTCGCGTTCCCTGGTCCCACATCATCATCGGAAACAAGACCCGCACACCGCGTCGATGGAAATCCGCAATCATTTGCTTCACGCCGGCGAGGCCGCCGGGCATGCTGCGAATCATGTCGTGCTGATTGCGATTGTCGATTCCCAGGTTTGGGTATGTCGGCCAGATCAGGACGGCATCGATGCCACCGTAGCGCTTTTCGAGATCGTCGAGGTAACGGTCGACAGTGTACTTGCCGGAGTCCGGATCGTAGAAGTAGCGATCCTGAACCATCATCTGAGGCTGCATGAAGCTGGACTGCGTCCACTTCAAGGCGGGCAGATCGTACCTGGCGCCATCGTAGCCGATCCGGATGCGACGTTCTGTTCTCCAGTGCGTAATATCGGCGAGCCATGCCTCGTGTTCGGTTTGGTTGCACGGCTTCGATCCGCCTTCCCACAGGCCCTTCATGGTCAGGCATTCGGGTACGGGAATCTGCTGGGCGTCGGGGACGAAGTGTGAGTCCTGGGCAGAACAGGCGGCGGTGGCGAGTAAAGCTGCGATTTGCAGGAGTTGCGACCTCATTCGCTCACCAGCGTTGATGAACCTGCGCGCGGATGGTTTTGTCGTAAATGCTCCGGATTGCTGCCATGGTTTCCGGCGTGAGAGGCGGGAAATCGGAAGCGCGACAGTTGTCCGCGACCTGCTCTGGCCGCTTGCCGCCGGGAATAGCGCACGTGACGGCATCGAACATGAGAATCCAACGCAAGGCAAACTGGGCCATGGAATAGCTGGCGGGCAGAAGGGCGCGGATTTGTTCTACCGCTTCGAGCCCGATGTCGAGATCCACTCCGGAAAAAGTCTCGCCTACATCAAATGCGGCGCCGTGACGATTGAAGTTGCGGTGATCATCCGCCTCGAACTTGGAATCGCGACGGAGTTTACCGGTCAGAAGACCGCTGGCCAGCGGCACGCGCGCCAGGATGCCAACTTGCTTCTGTTTGGCCTGCGAGAAGAAGAGTTCTGCAGGGCGCTGGCGGAAGCAATTGAAGATGATCTGCACGGTTTGGACATTGGGGAACTCGATGGCCTTCAGAGCTTCCTCGACCTTCTCCACGCTGACGCCGTAATAGCGGAGTTTGCCGGCCTTTACCAGATCGTCGAGTGTGGCAAAGACTTCCGGACGGTAATAGACCTCCGTAGGAGGACAATGAAGTTGCAGCAGGTCGAGGGTATCAGTGGAGAGATTTCTCAGGCTGTCTGTCGATCCACGAAGTCAGGTTTTCGCGGGAGTAGCCCTCGACGGTCTGCCGGGGCAGACGGCGACCTGCCTTGGTCGCGACAATGATTTCCTGCTTGCGAACCTTCTTCAGGCGAGCGATGAGACGCTCGCTGCGGCCGTCTCCGTAGACGTCAGCCGTATCGATGAAATTAACTCCAGCGTCGATCGCCTTATGCAGAGCGGCAAGAGCGTCCTCGTCAGAAACGTGTCCCCAAGCGCCTCCAATGGCCCAGGCGCCGAAGCTGACGTCAGAGACTTTCCAACCGGTGCGGCCGAGAGTGCGGTAGTTCATCGGGGCCTGCTTTCTTCAACTACATCGGTGCACAGACGGGCCCGGTTTTCGATGAATTCCAGTCTGCTTGACGCGGTCTGCAGATGCGGGCAAGCGATGATATCAAACCGGAGCGATCAATTACCCTGTCTCAGACGTCTATGACATCTCGTGCGGCGAGGATCACCGGGTCCTTGTGGACAGTTGTTACTTGCCGGGCGTCGGAGCCGGTTTGATATCGTCTGCGGCTTTCTGCAGTGCATCCACAGCGCTTGAGTCTAGTTGGTAGAGGGCGGCTTCGTTCTCGCGACTGGCGATGTAGCCGCTGGCGGATTTCGCAATGGACACTTTTTCCACTCGCTTGCCGTCATCCGAAATAACTGTGACTTCAATTGTGGGATTCGCGAAGCCCGACTGGACAAACTTGCTGGCGGCGAGGCTGCGCAGATCCGATATGTAAGGCTCCACACTCCCAGCGTCCATCTTCTTCCCGTTGGACCACCAGTCTGAACCACTCTTGCCCAGAAAATAGACTTTGGAGCCGTTGTGCATCTCAATCTTGCCTGGGTCGTTGAAGCCTAGGTCAAAAAGCTTCTTGTTGCGGAAATCGTCGAGCCCTTTATCGAGTGCCTGACCGAGACTTGAATCCACCTTGTAGACGCCGTCAACCACGCTCGACTTCGCATAGTAGGTGCCCTTGTTGTTCTTGCGAACCTGGAGTTCTTGCGTGCCGGACTGGTCTGTTACTTTTGCCGTCGCGACCGGCGTGGCGCGCACAAAGGCCGAGGCCGCATCCTTGAGGTCCTTGTCTGTTTCGCTGAGATCCATGCGGGCATCGGTAAGTTTCCCAACCAGTTCACCGACCTGGACGCTATCGGCACGCAACGGCTTGGGCTTCAAGATCTGCCAGTCGTCTTTATTGCGCCCGAACTCGATTTCGTGATTATTCCTCATCAGCGCTAAGCGGCTGATCTTGTCTGCGCTCACCGTCAACAACCGCTTGTCGCGCAGGTCGTTCAGGCTCTTATCAATGCTGGTCTTGTTGTAGCTGGCCATGGTGAAGATCCGCGGATCTCCTGCCAGCATCGCGTAAACCGCCCCGCCCGCGGGAGTGTCATCGCCGATCAAGAGCCTTTGCGTCTTATTGTCTTTCTCTGTGACATCCACTTCGACGGCAGGGTGGTCGAGACCATACTGCTTCGGATCGGAGGGCTTGTCGTCGACTAGGCGCTCAGCGTTGAGCGACGAGAGGGTCGAGATCGCGCCGGAGACGGCATTCTGATCAGCATTGAGTGACTTGGGCTGGGCGATCTGCCAAGTGCCTGAGTTTTTTACGAGGACGATTGGGTCGGCATCCTTCTTTTTTAGCTCGACGCGATTAATGGTTGCTTCGTCCAGTTTGAGAATCGCGGGTGAAGTGTCGGCAGATACCTTCGCAGACTCGTCTGTCGGCTTGCGGTGCTCCGACCAATAGAGGGTACCTCCCAGCGCAAGGAATATAAGAGTTGCGACAATCAGGCTGCGAATCTTCATGGCGCTTCAGACAAGACTCCAATCGGCAGGACGATCTCTTTACCTCCTCTTCCACCACACTCCAACGCCAACGACAACAACGATAGCTGGCAGCAGAAACTGGCTGGTCGCGCGAACCCAACTGAGCTGCGAGCGGGTCATGGTAATGCGACGGTCTTCGCGTTCCTTTGGCCTAATGGAGATCAAGTCTTCATCGGAGGATAGCCAGTTGACAGCGTTCAATGCCAGATCATTGTTGCCATTGAAATTGATAAACCCGTTGCTCACCCAGGAAGAGCTGCCGACCACCACGAAGCGGCCCTGTGCATTCTCCTTGCCCGTGTTGTAAGTGCCTGCGGCTGCGATGGTCAGCGGTCCCTTCTTGTTCTTGGGGTCGTTCACATTGACCGTCGCAGAACTCAGGTTGGATGTCGCCAAGCTGGTGCTCGAGGAATCGAACAGCTTCTGCACACTGGTCTTGTCGCCGCTCTTTACTTCTAGAGAACGGGAGAGCGGGAAGCCGGTGGCCGTTCCCTTCATCTCGCTTACGATGGGCTGGGATTCATAACTTGTGACCAGCGCGACCTGGGGTCCGAGTCCAACGATCTGGCCGAGCGGATTCAGGTCGAGAATCAGGTCCTTGTTTAGGGACACGCCCCAGGTTTGGAGCACGCTCGCGAGAGCGTCGTTGTCGGCGATTTCCGAGCGTCCCGCTTTCAGGGGTGCATCGAACATTAGAAGCGCACGCCCGCCACTTTCAACATATTTCTTGATCGCGTCCACTTCAGGTTGTTCGTAGTTGCGCGTTGGCCCAGCGACGACCAAGGTGGTGCAGTCGGTCGGAACTTCGGCGGTCTGTAAGAGACTGATCGTCTTGGTTTCGTAATTGTCTTTGGCTAGCAGGTCTTTGAAGCGAGAAAGTCCTCCGCGATCGCTGTCATCAATCTGGTGTTCGCCACTGCCACTGACAAAACACACGGTTCTCGTGTTGCTCTTGAGGTCGCGGATGAAGGCGCCGGTGAGACCTTCTTCCGTCATGCTCTTGGCTTCTTCTTTCTTCGTGCCGATTTGAACTACCGCTGTTCCAAAGCTTCGGATGCCGGCCTCCCGCGCGGCTTGTGGGTTCTTGTCGGGATCGACGTACTCCAGCTTCACGTTGGGAGATAGGTTCGCATATTGGTCGAGCAGGTCTTTGCTGTCACGGAATCGCGTGCTCTGCTGGAAATAGGTGATTGTCGCGTTCTGCTTTAGGCCCTTGACGATTTTGGCAGTTTGATCAGAAAGACTGTAGCGCTTGTTCGACGTGGCGTCGTACGACTTGTTGAAACGGTCGGCGAGTACGTTGACCACGACCACCGCGGCCAGCACGATGATGATGTAGGTCGCTGCGTAGGCTACGTACTTCGTTTGTCTCGCTCTAAGCCATTGGCCTGCCATTTACGACCTCCAGCGCAGGGATTCCATAGAACGCGCCGTAAAGAAGAGCCCCAGGAAAATGACGGTGAGATAAAAGATTGCATCTTTGGAATCGAGCACGCCGCGGCCGAACGATTCAAAGTGCGTGATTACGGACATGTAAGAAAGGACGCGTGCCCATGTAGCCGTTTCGTATTCGCCGACCCAGGACATCAGCCAAAGCAAGAGAATGATGCCAAAGGTAGCGGCACCGGCGACAATCTGATTCTTGGTGAGTGTCGAAATGAATGTCCCTATTGCGAGAAAGGCGCCAGCTTGCAGAAGCAAACCTAGATAGTTGACCAACAGGGGCTTTAAATCTGGGTTGCCATATTTGAACAGAAACGCGAAGTTCAGAGCGGTAAAGAGGAGCAGGAAAGTATACAGCGCCATCGCGGCCAGCCACTTCCCGACAATGATCTCGAGATCACGGATTGGTGAGGTCGCCAGTAGTTCGATCGTGCCGGTACGCTTCTCTTCAGCGAACAGGCGCATCGTGATCATCGGAATAAAGAAAAGCGCGATGACGCTGATGTTTCCGAGTACTGGTCGGATAATATCTTCGTTGATGCTCATTGGATACATCTGCCCGCGCAACTGCATCTCCATCCCAATAACTACGAAGCGTCCTAAGAAGAACCAAAAAAAGTAGCCAACCACCAGGCCAAAAATCAGCAGCAAGATATAGGCGATCGGTGAAACGAAATAGCTGCCGAGTTCCTTGCGGCAGATGATCCACGCATTTCTCATCCCTGTGACTCCTTTGGTGCTCCCTTCTCTGCCTCACCAGATTCGGTACCCGTGAGCTGGAGGAATATTTCTTCCAGGCTCATCGCTGCTGGCCGAAGCTCGTTGAGGTCCCACCCGTACTGCACCACTGCACGCGCCAAGTCTCCCCGGACCAGGCGCCCCTTCTCGCTTTCGACTTCAAATAAGGCGCGCCCGTCGACCTGTTGTTTGCACAGCACGCGGCTTACGCCAGAAATTTGCTCAAGCTTGTGTTGCACGATCGGAGCTTCCAGGTCTCCATCGCGTCCGCCAATCTCCAGCACCACAGATTCGGCGCCACGCGCCCGTGCTCGCAGATTGCGTACCGAGTCGGTGGCGACCAGTTTCCCCTTGTTGATGATGATGACCTGCTCGCAGGTCTGCTCGACTTCAGGAAGTATGTGAGTGCTGAGAATGATGGTGTGATCCCCCGCAAGCCCCTTGATCAGGTCGCGGGTCTCATTGATTTGCTTGGGGTCGAGTCCGGCGGTGGGTTCATCGAGAATCAGCACGTCGGGGTTGTGAATGATGGCCTGGGCCAGGCCGACCCGTTGCCGGTAGCCTTTGGACAGCTTTCCGAGAAGCTTTTTCCTGACGTCGGCCACGGCACAGCGATCGCAAACGTAGTCGATACGTTTCTCCAGATCTGCGCCTGATAGTCCTTTCAGCTTGCCCACGAATCGCAAGTAATCTGCCGTCTCCATCTCCGGATAGATCGGCGGCGTCTCGGGCAGGTAGCCAATTCTCTTCTTGACCTCAAGGGGTTGTTCGAGGACATCAAACGCAGCCACACTCGCGGTACCCGCCGACGGTGGCAAAAAGCATGTCAGCATGCGCATCGTGGTGGTCTTACCAGCGCCGTTCGGGCCGAGAAATCCGACGATCTGGCCCTTCGCCACTTCAAACGAGATCTGATCCACAGCAACGGTGCGGGCGTAACGCTTGGTAAGTTCTTTGACGGTGATCATAGGCAGTTGTTGTCAACAGTGAGAACGCTTAACTGTTGGGCCGACCCGCGCTTGGGCAGCACGTGGCAAGTCCATCTTAAAAATGCAGGCCGCAGTCTGTCAATCAGGTGTAACGGAGAGCGACCGCTTCTCGCTTCACACCAATCCCCTGAAACGAGTCCGTCAAATTCCGGCGTACCAGGCATAGCCGCCTTCCGGAGCCGCGGAGCCCAAGCCCTTGCCGAAACGTTTCAGACTGTCGGTGACTGTCAGGTGGGTTATGTACTTCACACTCTTATAACCGACTTGGCGGGACACCCGCAGGCGAAGCGGTCCGCCGTTGCCCACGGGGAGTTCATCGCCATTCATGCCATAGGCCAGAAAAGTCTGCGGATGCAACGCGTCGGCCATGTCGATGCTTTCCCACCAGTCGGGATCGATCGAGAAGTAGACCACATATTTGGCTTGCGGGTGGACTTCCACAGCTTGCAGGACTTGGGAGAGAGGCACGCCGATCCATTCGGCTATATACGACCAGCCTTCCTCGCACTGCAGCATGGTGATCTGGCTGTGAGACGGGTAGCTCTTAAGTTGGGCAAGCGAAAATGAAGCGGGCCGGGCGACCATGCCGTTGATGGAAAGCCGCCAATCGGCAAATCCTCCGGCCTGAAGGCGCTTGAACTCTTCACTCAGGGGCGGGATTTCGTTCGCGAATGGAGGCTTTGAGATCTGGCTCCGAGAGAACTCACGAGCTAATGAGTGCCTTGTGAGCAAACGTTGGGAAGCATAGGTCAGGGTTTCGCCGAGGCCATAGATTCCGCCATGGTCGGGCGGGACGAGGCCGTATCTTTGCGCGATGCTCGCGGCCGCGCTCAAGCCCAATGCGCCTGCGGTGGCCGCGAGTCCGGTGGTGATGAGTTTGCGACGTGAGAGATCGCTCATGTGCGCTCCATAGGTGCAGCGACGCGGCCAGTGATCATCGCCCGCATGCGACTCCTGAACCCGGCAAGCCAAACCATCAAAATGTGCGCCAGCAGGAACAGGACGAGGGCCAGGGAAACGAAGAAGTGAAGAGTGCGAGCCGATTGCTGGCCGCCGAGCACATTGACGGCCGCCGGCACCGCGGAAACAAAGGCAGGGGACATCGCCAGGCCCGTCCAGACTACCAGGGGAAACAAAACGAAGATCACGAACAGGTAGGTGAGCCGCTGGAGCAAATTGTAGGACCAGACTTCCGATTCACTCGACCGCTCGAACCGCAAGCGGCTAGCGATTGTTCTCGAGAATGCTCGCCACGACAGATCAGCTCTGCGCGGGAGCAAGCTGTTGCGAAAATGTCCCGTAAATAAGCCGGAGATTACGTACATCAGCCCGGTCAACACCACGATCCAGGCAGATTGAAAGTGGAGATACCGGCTCCAGCCGTTCTGGTCTGGCAGCACGTATCCGTAGCCGGTCGGTACCAATGATCTCGAGGCAGGGATCGGCAGCTTGAACAACGTTGGAGTCAGATCGTTCCCGGTTTCGCCCCAATAGAAACGTGGGTGAGAGGCCACAATTTCAGCTCCGCTGACGAGCAGAGCCAGAAAACACAAGGCTGTAATCCAATGAGTGACGCGGACGAGGACAGAATGCCGCGAAGTGACCGTCGTGGTTGGGACGGCCGAGGCAGCACTGGGGATGCAAGCGGAGTCACCCACGCGGGAATGGTACCATGTGGCGCGTTCATCCGGCATCCACGAATCTGGCCGCCGCCCGCTTGTCACTAAAGAGGGACGTCGTTGTTGTCACCCGAGAGCTTCACACCGGCGTCACCCGGGTCCATATTGGCATGGGAACTGTCAGGAAGGACGACTTACCGGAGGGAACAGCCGCTGGCAAAGCGCTGTCAGCATGGTCCATTCTGCAGATCTCAGGGAATTCCCAATCAGGCTCTCCTCCCTGGAAACGGTTTGATCCACCGCAAGCAATAACGCGAGTCCTTTGCTCGTGATCCTTGCGACCGACTCGCGGCGGTCCTCGGCAGATCGCGCTCGCTTCACATAACCAGCCGCAGACAGGCGATTGAGAATTCGCGTTACGTCAGGAGAGTTCTCCACCACCCGAGCCGCAATTTCGTGGCGAGGATGACCCGCCGCGCCGGCTCCGCGCAGCACACGCAGGACGTTATATTGCGGGCGTGTGATTCCATGGCGTTCGCACGCCGCACCCACTCGGGCCATGATACCTTGCGCGGCGATCACCAGACTGAGAATGCCAGTGACATGACGCGGGAGAGGCTTTGTGAGCTTGAGCCTTTGTTCGAGTGTCTGCATGCGCCCAAGTTAACATCGGAAACGATGCGTTGACAAAGGGCGCAGATGCGTGTTACAACACGCATTGTAGCGAGGAGGTCGCAGGGCCACGGTGTGATCGGCGATGACTCTCCGTTAATATCCGCATCAGCGAATTTCTTCAGAAAGTCATTACCCCATTTCCACGAATCGACCGCGAACTGCCGATGTTGCCGCTCTGCCTAATCTCGTTCGGGCTTAAACCACGGGCACACACAGCGTCGGGCAATTTCCTATGACTCTTTCATGCGCGGCGCTGGCGGGGACGTCGATGTGGTATATAGCGGGGACGTCGATGTGGTATATAAGAGCCCTTGTGCGTTGTCGTTCGCCGCCCTGCCCCGTTGACTTGGGTTCCCAAGCTGTATTGCGAAGCGTCCAGAATTTATGTCACAGCGCGAAATCATTGATGCTCTCGAAGAAGAGCTCAGATTAGGCGGCAAGCCGCTAAAGCTCACTGTTTCCGAGGTTAAGCCGGATGGCCCGGCGCTGTTTAAGTTATTCATAGATTCGGCGGATTCTTCTCACGGACTGGACGAGAGCCTTGAGGGTGCTGCGGCGTCTTGGCCGGGGCCGCCAAAGGGGGCAGCCGACGTCCTCTCCGTCTCCGCCGAACATGACCAAGTCAACCTCCGGTATCTGAGTGGCCCACCACCCCGAAAAGGCGGCCAGATCGTGCTTCACCCCCCGAGATATCTGGAGGCGCTGCGAGACATTTGGAAGTCACCGCTCTTTGCAGAGGCAAGTCTGGGGTGGCTCGAGAGAGTCACCGCGCTGAATTACTCCCCTCTCCTCGATGTGCGTTCTGTGACAGGTTTTCCCAAGTTGAGGCATAGACAAAGACAGGCATTTGGGCTGCTGGATCGAGAGTTTGGATTCCTGTGGGGACCGCCGGGCACCGGAAAGACCTATACGGTGGGCGCAATGTTGGCCTCGTATCTGCGCCAAAGGCCGCGAGCGAGAATCTTGCTGCTTTCGACGACGAACTGGGCGGTCGACATTGCATTGCTGTCGGTCGACCGCCGCCTTGAAGAACTCGAGCGGACTGATCCCGCAGCTCACGGATTGCGCCAGCGGTGCAAACGAATCGGAACGCACTTCATCGCCAGCAACTACAAAGGCCGTGAACACTTATTACCAGTTGTTGATAGCGATCTTGTTAGACGGATTGCTGAGCTTGAAACGCAGATGCCGGACCGAAGCAATGCGGCAGCATATGCCACTTGGAAAGACAAGATTAGCGCTCTTCGAGCCCAGATACCGAAGCCAATCGATCAGGCGCAAGTAGCGGCGATGACCACAACCGGAGCAGCCTTTTCGTACAAAGCTCTACGGGATCGCAAACCGTTCGACCTCATCTTGTTCGATGAGTCCAGCCAGGTCAGCCTGCCCCATGCTTTGGCGTTGGCGCCGCTTGGCCAGCGAGTCCTCTTCGCGGGCGACCACAAGCAGCTTGCACCGATCGTGCGGTCAGCCCATCCCGATGCCAAGAAGTGGCTTGGCGTATCAATGTTTAAGTACATGAACCCGCAGAACCGCTGCTTCTTGAATGAACAGTCCCGTATGGCCGAAGAGATTTGTGAAATCGTTAGCTACGTGTTCTATGACGGGGAGTTGATCGTCGCCGAAAAGTGCGCAAGCGACGTGGAATGGTGTGCGGAGCGACGTACGCAGTTCGTCCCCGGGATCGGCACCGACCGCGTACACCTCGAAAAGTGCCCTGCAGAAGGCGACTTCAAACAGACGAAATATGGCATTGGCACACGCTACAAGTCCGCCGAGTATATCGGACAGATAGTTCCTTCTTTCACCGGCCAGGTCGGTGAGGAGAATGTGCTCGTCTTGACCCCTTATCGAGCACAGCGGGGGCTGATCAAAACTTTTCTCCGAAATGCTGGACAGACCAAGGTCCCGGTCAGCACCGTGCATAGGGCGCAAGGCAGCGAGTATCACACTGTTATTTTCGATCCAGTGATCGCGACTGGCGAGAGATTGCTGGGGCATCCTGTCGAAGGGCCTCGATTGATCAACGTCGCGCTGAGTCGAGCGAAAGCACGCCTGGTTGTGATTCTGTCCGTCGGCGACTACGCCAATGAGTACCTGCGGCGAATTGCTCACGTGATCTCCGGTCAGGGATAATTGATCGAGCCAGTTGACGTCCGTGAACTTGCATTACAGCCAGAAGCTAGAGAGCAGAGCCTCGCTCGACCTTTTCATAAACAGGATTTTATCCCGGGAAATCCATAGCGTATGACGAAGAAAATCAAGCCAAATCAGCAAATGCAAAAATGGATCGATGCACGAAGGCGCCGCCATTTGTCTCACAGCCAGATACAGATGGCCCGAGAACTTGGGTTGAACCCGGCGAAACTGGGCAAGATCGATAACCATAAGCAGGAGCCCTGGAAACTGCCGCTACCCCGGTTCATCGAACAACTCTATTTCGAGCGTTTCGGCAAGACGACTCCCGACAACGTCGCGTCTATCGAGGAGCGATGTCGGGTCGAAGGGGCGCAAAAAGAGGCGAGACGTGCCGCCAGGCAGCAGCGCGCAAGGGACAGCACCTGAAGCACGGTGAGCGACAGCGGCGAGATGCGGCGCTGCGGTCCGAGGTGCTGAGAGGCAACCACAAGGGGCGGTGAGGTGAGGCGAAGTTGTCGCATTGAGGTCGGGTCGGTGGAACCGGAACTGCCGTCCCGAACCAGTGGCGCCTGAGTCAGAGTAGGCTCTGGGCAGGCTCCAAGCCTCTATCCAATCGCAAGGTGCGTTGCCACCCTTCAGGCAGGTTTCAATTTCTCCTCGACATAGAGTGAGAGCTCAATCATGCGCTCCATCAATTGTTCGGCTGGCAGTCCCCTAAAGTTCTTGAGCACCAACTCTTTGACGTAGAGCCGCACAAGATACCGCAACTGGAGGGCGCGGCTGCGCGTGGCGAAGACAAAATCGCGATGCCCATTATTGACGACGATCAGGTTCCGCTCGGCATCGAATCGCGAGCGCCACAGTTCCCCAGCGGCTCGTTCAAACGTGTAGCCCGGTAAGCCGCGCGCATTGAGGAGAGAAGGGCCCACCGCCGCATCAAGGTTATCAGCGACCGTGATCAGTGCCTCCGCACTGCAGCACACTTCGCGCTGCGAGACGGTGACGGATAAACGCACGAGACCGGGCGACGACGGCGCTTGGAAGCTAACTTCTTGATCGGAGGCGGACGAGAGCATGCCACTTCCTTCGCCGATCTCCCAGCTGAATAGCAAATCCTGCTCAACTCGCCGGTGCGAGCGATCTCGGGGCAGTGCGCGAAAGCGCCGACTTTGGTTCACGGTCAATGTGCTCGCCGCTGGCGAAATCACGACAGTGCGCAAAGGCCCAGCATAGTCGAAGAATTGACGCTGGGCGGATTCGCTTCCGCTCGGTTCCGGAACACCCGGCACGAGCCCCTCCTTCTCCCCAGATGCCTCCACGCGTCGCTCCGGCAGCTCGCCGCCACCGACGGCTTGCGGCGAGCGTGACTGGATGTCAAACCAATCGTATTCCTCGGGCGACAGGACCAGCATGGCCTCGCGAAACGCACGCTGGATGGCACGCAAGGACTCCCGGTTCGCCTGTTCTTCCTCGGCGCGGCGCTGCGCGTCGATGAGGCCATTAAGGTGTGCTTCGAGTGGTATGAGAGCTTCCGCAAACGCTCCATAGCGTTCATCGTGGATGACCCCGGAACGGGTGCTGGGTGTCAGATTCAGGTAGGGCACATCGATCAGACCCTGCAAGTAACGAGAGCTCCAGGGCGCGCGCTCCAGACCGGGCAGCGTACCGATATCCTCGATCACCCGCGTGCCACCTCGGGTAAGGGAGACCCGGCCGTTCTCGGCGGGTTCTGTGAGATACAGTTCGGCATAGGCCTCGCCAAATGGGGAGCGAACTGCCGGCAGTTGGTGGAGCAAGCGCCCTTCGAACTGCCGCGGTTCGACCTGGTACTGCTTGCGCGCAAGTTTGTCGACCACGGTTATATGAACCTGGGTAGCACGGATCCGGTCGCGCAGCTCCGAGGCCAAATACCACTGGATCTTCTCGCCGCTCAAGCTACGGATGCCGTTGAGCAGGGGGCTGATCTTGAGCTCGGTGCCGGGGTCGGCAAAGAGCACGCGTCGTGGGTTCACGGTGTAGCGCGGATCCCCTTTGTTCATAGCCATCTGATAGAGGCGTTGATCGGCCCCCCCAGAAGTCATCGTGAGCCTCTCGCCCACGGTCCAAAAGCTCAACAGTCCGATGCCAAATTCCCCTTGCAGGCCGCCTCCGCAGCCGTCTGCCTTCAAGCGTCGCTTGATCGAGTCGCAAATATGAGTGGCGACGTACTTGAAGTCGGGCAGCCCGTGCGGATCGCGGGGGACGCCGTCGCCATCGTCTTTCACCGTCAGATAGTGCTCTCCGTGCTCGCGGCCACGCGTGATGGCAATGGTCTTGGCGTGCGCATCGATGCAGTTCTCGACGAACTCCGCGATGGCCTTGAGCGGATTGCTTTGGGAAAGGGCGATGATACGGATGGCATTCCAATCATCGCCGATACGCAATTTACCGCTTTCTGATTCCTTCGACTTAGTTGTGCTTATCTTGGCCATGGTGACAAGGAATTCGACGCGTTGAATGCGACAGAGGGATAACGGTCTCAGCCTCCATCCGGCACTCACTATACCGACAGCCTTAATGCCGGGCAAGGCGCAGCCCCCACCCTCCCGTACACTTAGGATGCTTGCGAAGAGCACAAGAGGTGAGCTTGGCAAAAACTCGTTTGCTGCCCCCCAGCGTTCATCGGAGTAGCTGAGGCAGAAAGTCTTTGCCTCCTCTCCTACCGCACCGCCGCGCATTTATCCCGCAGCAGTTCTAGCGTGACTTCTGCTCTCTTGACCCAGTTTCTCGAGAACGCCTGAAAACAAGAAATAAAATTGCAGCGCGTGTCGTCGAACGAGAGCCGTGACGTTAGGCCGTTTCTCCAAAAGCAGACGCAACAAGGCCTGTCTCAATTTATTTCCAATATGGAACTATATTTACATACAGTTCTGACGAGGTCATCAGCCTCGACGGTTTAAATTTACCCGTTTCACACCTGGCGTTCGGAATCAGCGAGTTACGTTGGGCGAACAGCTACGATTTTCCGGAGGAATGGCCCTGTTCGGGCGCAATGGTGCAATCTGTTGCCACGACCCGACAGACAAATGATCACGGAGTTCCCTCTCATCCGCGTCGTCATGCGTCGTAGTCGCATGTCCCGCTTAACCGCGAGGCGGTGCGGGATGCCATGCCCGTTTTTTTCGACCAGTTGCGCGAGGAAACGGACCCGGCGGTGCGCGCTGTCCTGGGGCATTTTGCATTCGTATACATCCATCCTTATATGGATGGAAACGGCCGCATAGGGCGTTTTCTGATGCTCGCGTCAGGCGGCTACCCATGGACAGTCATACCTGTCGGAGCCCACAAGACTTATATGGACGCCCTCGAAAAAGCGAGCGTCGGCGAGGACATTGTTCCCTTTACAGATTTCCTGGCCGGCTTGGTTAAGAAAGGACTAGCCGGCGAACCGCTGCCTTCGGTCCCGAAGGCTTCTTCATGAGAGAGACGGCTGCGAGAAAGGGATGCGGTTGGATGACTGCCATACCAAAATTAGATGAAGCAAACTTACAGGCGACAGGCGACATGTTGGGCGACACCAGCACAGGGCTGTAAACTTGCCTCAAGTTTGCCTTGGCAAGTCGGCGCAGGAAGCTCTCCTTGGCCGCGTGTACTTGCCGGATCTTCTCTAGTTCTGTTTAAAATCCTAGCGTCTGGCCGCGGCGGACTGCGAGATCGCCCGACACCGTTCAACTGCGTCACACCGGCGTCACAACCGGATCCGGTCTCCCGTAAGTGATTGAAAATAAAACCTTGTGGCAGCCGGACCTGTAAGCCGAATTCGCCGGGCTGCTTTGCAAACAGACAAGTTATTTGAAACCAGTCGCCGCCGAGTGTCAATGATGTCAACATCGTCAGTGTCGGCAGGTTTTGCGTCACACCGGCGTCACAAAGGGCGGTCTTTGGGATTTCCGGGTAGGTAGTCGCCCTCCCACGATCAGGGCAACCCCCAGTAGCGCTATAGACCTCCTCCAAGCGGGGGGCGTCGTTGGGAGTCCTTCCCTGCTCATAGCACAGTGTGCGTGGTGCTCCGTTCGTTATTCAGATCCACCCCCCGCACGGTACAATCCTGAGACAAGCGATGCTCTTGACTCCGGGAACTTGATCGCGTATTCGTCTGTGGTTGCGTTTTCTTGTTGACAATCAATAATGCGATAGGTATCGTATATTTGAAGGATCGACACACGACTTCTGAGGTCGCAGGAATTGTTGGGATTCACTTGGCCACTCTGCAGCGGTGGATCGCCGAAGGGAAGGTCCAGGCCCCAAAGCCGACTCTGATCGGTGCGGTCGGTTATCGACTCTGGTCGCAAGACGATATCGCAAGATTGAGGGAAGTCAAGAAAGCGATCTACTGCAAAGGTAGAGGTCGGAAGAGTAAACGCTCGTGGTAATCAGCGGGACACGCTGGTGCGTCAACACCAGCGCGCCCCTAACCAACGTAGCCTACTAGGAGGCAACGATGGCTAGACTTGAAGGTATCCGGTCGCCTTTTCCCGCGCAACCCTCCGCACGTTCCCCGAAACAACGCTTCTACGAAAGCCTATTCCTCTGGAACCAGGGAGTCGATCAGCTGATAGCCACCTTGCGCAGCATGGAGAGATTCCCCTTCGCTCGTATGAGCGCATTACAGTATGCCCAAGCCGAGATCGAAGAAGTTCGCTCTGAAGTGAACGCTGATTTCATGGACGAAATGGCTGACCGCGAACTCGACGACGGTGGTCGCTTCTCCAAGCAGCGCCGCGCCTACGAAAAGAAGCGGGAAGATCCTGACGATGTGTATATCGCCGTCCAACGCCGCGAGGAAGAACGCAAGAAGCAGGGATTGCCGCCACGTATCGGCATCGTCCCTTATTCCGCAGTAGCTGCCGGCGAAGAACGCATGGAAGTGGAACAAAAACCAAAGAAGGCTCACCGCAGGAAGCGCTCGAAGCCCGCAGCGAATGCCAAAAGTCTACCGGGAAAAGAGTCATGACTAGGAGACGATCGTATTATCCTATAACACTCGATCTTTAATATAATTCATACTATTATTGGAGTGATTCTATAGGGCAAAGGATCTTGATATGGCACCAAGGGCGAAGCGGGCAAAGAAGCAATCTGAGGTTCCCCGGGGTATACGCAAATCCAAGTTCCAAGCAGATTTGGCTCCCGCCGAAGACCGCATGGTTCGTGGTCTAAAAGAGGAACTGCAACTCAGCAGTAATACCGATTTTCTTTCGGATGCTCTGGCGTTGTTCCGTTGGGCCGTCTTGGAAAGGAAGCACGGCCGTCGGATTTTCAGCGAGACCGAAACCGGGGAGAGGAAGGAGCTGGTCTTTCCCCGGCTCGAACGCGTGGCCCCCGCACTCACGCTCCCACGAGTCGAAATTTCTTGGACGCCTCGCGAGTTGGAGAGCCTTGCCGAGCTTGCATTGAGAGAGCCCGCTCCTCCCACGGACACGCTCATCCGGGCGATGCGAGGCTGAGTGCCGGTTATTATTCGCCGTCTCGAGGAAGTAGACCAGTTCGAGGCTTTCGACTGCGGTGACGAGCCGCTCAACAACTATCTCAAGCGACACGCTTGGGCGAATCAACAGAAAAGCTCGATTGGCGTCACTTATGTCGCAGTTGACGAAGGCGCCCCCCGTACCGTTCTCGGATACTTCACCATGGCGACGGCTAGCGTGCCGCGCGACGCATTTCCCAACAAATATGTTCGCGGGCTCCCAGCCTATGATTTGCCTCTGATTCTGTTGGCGCGTCTGGCTGTCGATCGCCGGTTCTCGGGGAAAGGACTCGGACAGGCTCTCATTTCAGAAGCCTTCAAGATCGTACTTCGCGTCGCAGACGACGTGGGATGCCGTTGCATTATCACAGACGCCTACCGAGACCGGATCGAGTGGTATGCTCGCTACGGTTTTGTTCCATTACAAGGCACCGCCGAAACTGGCCCGCAGCGCATGTTTCTCGATATACGAACTCTGCGCCAGGCAATGAAGCAAGCTCGATAGTCGAAACGGTAAATAGTCGCTCCTTTCCCTTGAACTTGAAACACAGGTAATCAGGTTTCCCCACTTGCGTCCCCAACTGGTGCAACTCTGCATTCGAAAACGCGGTCTAGATCGAACTCTGAAAGAACATGCATATACGGCATCGGGCGATCCAGACAAGCAGAAACGGGAAAGACAGGGACGGCTGAGCTTTGATCCTGACGCTATTTCCGAGGCCATGGGACCGACCGGCGCACGATGCATCGGTGCATAGCAATCTTTGCGAGGCAACGCTCATAGCGCGGGACGTTTTCAATGCCGACGGCAAGCTGTTCCCGAACTGCTCACATTCTTTGCAAATTCTTCTCGGCGCCAGCTTACGCGCCAGTCGTCTGGTGCCGCCTATTTTGACAAAACCAGACGAAACGAGGTCTTAGAGCTAGCCAAAGCGAAGTACGCCAAGCAATGGGTGACGGAATAGCATTGCGCGTTAGATGAATGCGTCACACGGGCGTCACAATAACACATAGAGCTTTGCAAATAGTTGATACTAAAGGTGCGTGGCAGCCGGACCTGTAAGCCGAATTCTGTCCGCCGGATTGCTCCAGCGGGACGGTCATTCCTCTGGGCCGCGCATTGCTGTGCGGCTCTAGCGACCTACCCGAAGGTTTGACGCACCGAGCCGGCACGTGTTCGCGGCCGGAGCCGCGGACTTCCTCCCTATTTGGTCTTGCTCCGTGTGGGGTTTGCCCTGCCCGCGGCATTACTGCCGCGGCGGTGCGCTCTTACCGCACCTTTTCACCCTTGCCCCGGCGTTGCCGCCGGGGCGGTATGTTTTCTGTGGCACTTTCCGTCCATCAGGCTTGAACCTGACGTCCCGGACGTTATCCGGCACACTGCTCTGCGGAGTTCGGACTTTCCTCTCCCTGCGCCCGAGGACGCGGGAAGCGACCGTCCGGTCCGGCTGCCTACGGAGTCATTATATTGGATATATTTGGAAAACAGACGGGATCATTCGAACTCATTCCGTCTTTGTTGTCTTCTTCTTGACTTCGAGTTGCGTCACAGTTCGAGCCACGCGGTGGAATTCTTCACTATCTGTCTTCAGTGCCGAAAAATTGACATCCGAGTAGTTGTTTCTCAACTCTGCCATCAGATAGGATCGTCTCGTTGTCTTGTTATCGTGACTGCTCCAGAACGGATTGATCGGCCCGTCTCCTTTCTTGGTGGAAAGGGCCTTCCACGATGCCGGCGCTTCCCGAATGTCGTATCCGGCGGCCAGCATCCATTCCAGTCCTACGCGATCCGCCTGATTTTCCAGTGATCGGACGTATTGATTCTTAATGGCGTCTGCTGCCAGGCCGGTGGCCAGGGGCCCGGCAAAGGGTAAGAAAGCGCCCCCCGCGCGAAGCGCCATCAACTCCTTCTGGTGGTAGTGGCGAGCCTCCCAGGCGTGCTTTTCGACGGCGTGGGAAATTTCGTGCGCAAGCACAAACGCCAGCTGTGCTTCGTTCTGCAGAATATCGAAAACTCCCGAATGAACCAGCACCACCCCGTTCGGATACGCGACCGCATTAAAACTTTTTGCCTTCACCAGGAAAAAGCGAAACGGAATCTTAAGGGGATCATCCGGGGGCAGCTCTTTCTGGTGGGCGGGAATCAGGCTCTCTCCAATCCGTGCGACATATTCCTGTGCCTCTTTGCTCGGCACGATCTCCTGCTCACAGAATCCATAGACACAGTTATGCATCTTCAATTGGCCGGGAATGAAGTTGGAGTAGTCGGGAGCCTTCACGTCCGGTTCAAGCCTCTTCCACAGCTTTGCTTCTCCGGGCTCCAGCTCGCCATGCTCAAACTCGATCTTGGCGGCATTGATTTTTCCCTCCGTCGTGCGGGTCCCTTCATATCGGACAAACGTATCCAGGTTCAGCGCGTCGAGAGGCGTTAATGGCGACGACTCCTGTGAGGCGGCGCCCTTCAGCTTCTTTTGTTCTGATTTACTTGGCTTGATAGTAACTAGAGTTGCAGGCAGCACCCGGATTCTCTCGCCATCCGCGCGGACCTCACCCTCCCACCCCAACCCGTTCCTTGTGAGAACCGGGATCTGTTCCAATAAAGCCGTGCGTTTCAGCCTTTGGGAGTCGCCGAGGAAGACCCTGATCGACTGAGCTGTCAGTTGTCCTGACGCATCGTCATATTCCCCTTTGACCTCCAGTTCTGTTCCCTCGCGGATGTCTGCCGCACGGAATGTAGACGGTTGGGTACCTTCGGCCCCGCTTAGTTCAAAGGTCAGTGCGTTGTCCCGGGTAACCTTGTAGTCGTCGATCGCGAAACTTGTTGACGAGTTGACGTCCGTGACGAATCCATGAATGGTTACTTCCTTTGCAAGCAACGGTAGAGTCAGGCACAATACGACGCCTACCAGTAACCACCATCGCATACCGACACCTCGGCCACCCCGGCGCAGAAATGGTAGCACAGCCTGTGTCGCTATTGCCGATGCGTTCGACTGGCCTTTGACTGATAAACTTGTTGCGGGGCCGTGCGACTCGATCTGAGGACGACAGGCCCGACGCCTGCTCTATGAACATCGCGGAATCTATTCGCATCGCGCTGCGCTCGCTGTGGGCGAACAAGCTGCGCTCGGTGCTGACGTTGCTTGGGGTCGTGATTGGCGTGGCGGCGGTGATTGCCGTGGTGACGTTCGTGTCGGGCATCAATGACTACGTCGCGAAGAAGATTTTCAACCTGGGCGCCGACGTGTTCATCGTTTCCAAAATGTCTCCAGTCGAGACGAACGTCGATCATTTCCTCGCCGCTGAAAAGCGCAAAAACATTCTGCTGGAGGATTACGAGGCAGTACGCGAAGCCTGCCGTCACTGCGAATTCGTTGGCGCGCTGATGCGCGGCAGCGGCAAGGTGAAACATAACGAGCAATCGATCAGCGACACGACGATTCAGGGCATTACGCCTTCGGTGGCGACCATCCTGGATACCGACTTGACCTCAGGGCGCATGCTGAACGACACCGATCTGAACAACCACTCGCAGGTGGCCGTGGTCGGTACCGACATCGTGGAACATCTGCTGGGTGCCGCGGATCCGCTGGGTCAGGAGATTCGAATCGATGGTTGGACCTACCAGGTGATCGGTGTCGGGAAAAAGAAGGGAAAGACACTGGGGCAGAGCGCGGACAATTATGTGCTGATCCCGGTAACGGCGTATCTCAAGCAATACGGCTCGCATAATAGCAGTATTGCGATCTGGGGCAAGGCCGCGGCCACCGGAGTTCCGCTCAACCAGGCGATCGACGAGGCGCGGGCGGCGCTGCGGGTGCAGCGCCACGACCGTCCGGAAGCGGATGACAGTTTTGAGATCGAGACTAACGCTAGCCTGCTCGGGATTTGGTCGGGGCTGAGCAATACGTTCTTCATGGCGACGATCGGCATCGCCGCGGTTTCGTTGCTCGTCGGCGGAATCGTCATCATGAACATCATGCTGGTGTCGGTGACGGAGCGTACCCGCGAAATCGGCATTCGCAAAGCGCTCGGCGCACGTCGCGACGACGTGCTGCTGCAGTTTCTGATTGAGGCTGTGATTCTCGCTTTGATCGGTGGGGTGTTGGGAGTGCTTTGCGGAGTGGGTGTCGCGGAAGTCGTGACCTTCCTGATCGGAATGCCCTCGTCCATCAAGCTGTGGGCGGTGGCGGCGGGATTGACGGTTGCGGCCAGTGTGGGTGTGTTCTTCGGAGTCTATCCCGCGCGGAAGGCGGCGCGGCTGGATCCGATTGTGGCCTTGAGGTTTGAAATGTAGCGCGTGAAATTGTGGATTGGGTTCAATGGCGGCGCTGGCATAAACCGAGGTTCCTCGCTATCGCTCGGAATGACAAACTGAGACCCTGCTGATCTGCAAAGAGCTTGCTGATTTCCATGATGCGCAGAGAAGAATTCGGCGAAATCGTGCAGATGGCGACGGACACGATCCGCGGCAACAAGCTGCGTTCGGCGCTAACGGTGCTGGGCGTGGTGATCGGAGTCGCGGTGGTCATTGGCGTATCGTCGATCGGACGCGGACTCGACGAGAACGTTCGTGAACTGGTGGCCAGCATCGGATCGAATATTGTTTTCGTATTTCATCTGGAGCCGTTCACTTTCGGGCGAATGTCGGAGGAGATGCGCACTCGAAAAGAGCTAACTTTTGAGGATGCTGAGGCGATTAGAGAGCTGCCCCATGTCAAAGCGGTGTCTGCCGGCATTCGTTTGTTTCGTCCCGAACTCGGCGTAGGCAGTTATGCGGTCAAGTATCAGGATCGCAAGGTCAAGAACACCATCCTCGAAGGTGACACGGCCTCGGTAAAGGACGTGTTTGACCTGCCTATGGCGAGCGGGAGATGGTTCGATGATATCGACGACCAACATCGCTCCCCGGTCGTCGTTCTCGGCCACGACACCCAGCAAGAATTGTTCGGGGACCAGGACCCGCTGGGCAAAGAGGTCAACATTGAGGGGCGGTTGTTTCAGGTGATCGGAACGGTAAAGAAGATTAAGTCGGTGTTTGGCGGGGGCAAAGATCCGAACGACAACCGGGTTTTTCTTCCGCTGAGAACCTTTAAGACACTGCACCCGGAGTTGAAGCAGCACTGGATCAGCGTCAAAGCTACCACGCATGACGACGTGCCTAAGGCCATTGACGAGATACGGGAACTGCTGCGGCGGCGGAGAAGAGTTGCATTCGACAAGCCCGACAATTTTGCAGTCTTCACTTCCGACTCGATCTCCGATGTGTGGAACCAGCTTACGGGCGCCCTCTTCATCGGTATGTTCGCGATTTCCAGCGTGGCGTTGATTGTCGGCGGCGTTGGGGTGATGAACATCATGCTGGTGAGCGTGACCGAGCGTACGCGCGAGATCGGGGTGCGCAAGGCGATCGGTGCCCGCAAACGCGACATTCTGCTGCAGTTCACGCTGGAGGCGATCATGTTGACAGCAACCGGCGGAGTGATTGGCATCCTGGCGGGCGCGATTGTTGTCTGGGTGATCCCGGCGGTCTGGCCGTCGCTTCCGGCGCGCATGTCCATGTTCTGGACTACCTTCGGCTTCGGTGCCGCTGCGGCGGTGGGCTTGGTATTCGGTATTTATCCCGCATGGAAAGCGGCGAACCTCGATCCAATTGAGTCGCTGCGGTACGAGTAGGGCTGATTCGTTGATTCATTGATTCAATCTCTCAATTTCATGATGCGCAGAGAAGAGTTCGGCGAAATCGTTCAGATGGCGACGGACACGATCCGCAGCAACAAACTGCGCTCGGGGCTGACCGTGCTGGGCGTGGTGATCGGGGTCGCGGTCGTCATCGGTGTGTCCTCCATCGGGCGGGGGCTCGACGACAATGTACGCGACATGGTCGCCAGCATGGGCTCCAATCTTATCTTCGCCTATCATCTGGAGCCTTTTATCTTCGGGCGAATGTCGGAAGAGATGCGGATGCGCAGGAAACTGACTCTCGATGACGCCGATGCGATCAACGAATTGCCCCATGTGAAGGCCGAATCCGCCAGCCTCCGTTTTCAGCGCCGGGAATTGGGAGTGGGCACCTACGCGGTGAAATATCAGGATCGCAAGGTCAAGAACACAATCCTGGAGGGCGATACATCCTCCGGAAAAGATGTTTGGGACATGCAGATGACCACAGGAAGGTGGTTCACGGACTCCGATGACGAGCGGCGTTCTACGGTCATCGTACTCGGCTATGACACGGCGAAAGAACTATTTCCGATGGAGAACCCCCTGGGCAAAGAGATCACTATCGACGGGCGATTGTTCACGGTGGTCGGAGTCTTGGCGAAGCTCAAGTCGGCGTTTGGGGGCGGTAAAGATCCCAACGACAATCGCGTGATTTTTCCCCTCTCTACTTTCAAAACGTTGCACCCCGAAATCAAGGATCACTGGATCACCAT
The DNA here is from genome assembly GCA_963719615.1 of uncultured Acidobacteriaceae bacterium. Classification (GTDB taxonomy): domain Bacteria; phylum Acidobacteriota; class Terriglobia; order Terriglobales; family Acidobacteriaceae; genus Sulfotelmatobacter. The sequence goes on from CAVRCR010000069.1 coordinate 170,211, forward strand.
CAAGGCGACGTCGCATGACGACGTGCCCAAGGCCATCGATGAGATCCGCGAGTTGCTGCGGCGACGACGTAAAGTTCCCTTCGACAAGCCCGATGACTTTGCGGTTTTAACCTCCGAGTCAATTTCTGACGTTTGGAATCAGCTGACCGGCGCGCTGTTCATCGGAATGTTCGCGATTTCCAGCGTGGCGCTAATTGTCGGCGGCGTAGGCGTCATGAATATTATGTTGGTGAGCGTGACCGAAAGGACGCGCGAGATCGGCGTGCGCAAGGCGATCGGCGCACGTAAGCGAGATATTTTGCTGCAATTCACGCTGGAGGCGATCATGCTGACTGCGGCTGGCGGCGTCATCGGTATTCTGGCGGGCGCGCTGGTTGTCTGGGTGATTCCCTCGGTGTGGCCGTCGCTTCCAGCGCGTATGTCGATGTTCTGGACCACGTTCGGCTTCAGCGCAGCGGCCGGAGTTGGGTTGGTGTTCGGTATTTATCCGGCGTGGAAGGCGGCGAACCTCGATCCGATCGAGTCGCTGCGGTACGAGTAGGCTGGCCCGCGTTGGCGCATGATTCACTACACCGGTAGGATCATCCAGGTCGTCGCACTTCTCGGTTGCATCTCCAGTTCCATGTACTATCTTTTCTGTTTGTGGAGTGCGGTTTTATTTCTGCGTGGGCGGAAGGCGGGCAAGAGCGCCCGCCCCACGCAGAGCCTGCCACCGGTCTCGATTCTCAAGCCGTTCAAAGGAATTGATCCAGACATCTACGAAAGTTTTCGCAGCCATTGTCAGCAGGATTATTCCGAGTACGAAATCATATTCGGTGTGAGCGATGCCGCGGACCCGGCTGTGGCGGCGGTGCAGCGACTGCAGGAGGACTTTCCGAGCCGCGCGATTCGACTCGTTGTTTGTCCGAATATCCTCGGGGCGAATGTCAAGGTGAGCAATCTGGCACAGATGCTTGAGGTGGCTCGCTACGATTGTCTGATCGTCAATGACAGCGACATTCAGGTCGAGGCCGACTACCTTCGGCGTGTGATGGGCCCCCTCACGGACGCAAGCATCGGGATGGTCACTTGTCTTTATCGGGGCGTGGCCGCACCGACGCTCGGCTCGTGGTTGGAGTCGCTCGGCATTAGTACGGATTTCTGTGCGGGCGTACTGGTCGCGCGGCAACTGGAGGGCGGCGTGCGGTTTGGATTGGGTTCAACGCTGGCTTTCCGGCGCCGCGACCTGGAGCGCGTCGGTGGATTCCACTCGCTGGTGGACTTCCTGGCGGACGACTACGAACTGGGCCGCCGGATCGCCGGATTGGGGTTGCAGGTCGTGCTGTCTGATGTGGTGGTCGAGACGCATCTTCCAAAGTACGATCTGACCGGGTTCCTGGCTCATCAGATTCGCTGGGCGCGGGGTGTGCGCGACTCGCGCAAAGGAGGATATGTCGGACTGGCTTCCACGTTCGGCCTAACGTGGGCGCTACTCAATTTGATTGTGTCGCATGCCGAGCCCTGGACGTGGGCAGTGCTCGGAGGTGTTGCGGTGTTACGTTTCGCCGTCGCACTGGCGGTGGGCAATGGCGTGTTACAAGATCGGGCGCTGCTTAAGAATTTGTGGCTGCTGCCGGTGCGTGATCTGGTTGCAGTCCTGGTTTGGCTCACGAGTTTTGCGGGGCACACCGTGACTTGGCGCGGGGATCGCTTTGAACTGAAGAATGGACGGCTGGTGCGAGTGGTTCCTTAGCGCCGCCCGACATCGGGTCTTTCGAGCGGCGCGATTCTTCCTCCCTTGCCGAAGCGGTAAGTCTCACCCCGCCAGTAGAATTTTCTGCTGGTGTAGCTCAAGGCCCAGGCAACGAAACCGAAGAAATCGCGCATAGGATAGAGCCAGCAGAGCCAGATGGCGCGCGGGTCGCGGGTCACAAACCATCCCACGGTGATCGACTGAATGATGCGGTTCACGCAGGCTAGAGCCAGCAGATCGACTCCAAGCTGCCAGCGGCCCAGCGCGGCAGCGGCGATGAATCCCAGAATCCCAAAGGGCATGGCATAGGTCAGGCTCGTGCCGGCATGTCCGAGGGGTCGGGAATAACGGGTGCTCTTCATCCAGCGCAACTGATCGCCGAGCGTGCGCAGCGGCGAACGGCTAGTCAGCACGTTGCGGACGATGTGGTGGGAGAGAATGACCTTGTATCCCTTAGCCCAGATGCGGTTCCCTAGTTCGAAATCGTCGGAATAGTAGTCGGCCACGGCGGCGATGCCGCCGATCGCGTCAATCGCATCGCGGCGTACGGCCATGGCGGGGCCCAGGGCGAACCGCATGCCCTCGATCATATCGGCGACCATCACTCCCGAAGACATCTCGACCGACAAGCCGAGAGCCTCGAGCCACGACCAGAAGTCCGACGCAGGAATGCCGCGATACATACAGGTGACCAAGCCGACCTTGGAATCAAGAAGCGGTGGAATGGTGTTGCGCAGAAAGTCGGGCGCGACCCGGACGTCGCTGTCGCTGATAATGAAATAGGGACGCGACGAGGCGGCAATCATCTTGTCGAGAGCGAATACTTTGGCGCTGGGCCAGGCGGGCGGACCAGACACGATCAGGCGGCTCGGGACGTTGGGGTAGCGGGCACGTACCTCGTCCGCGATTTTCCCTGCGGGATTGTCCGCGTCGCGGACTCCGAGAATCACTTCATAGTTTGGATAGTCTTGCTGAAAGAAACTCTCCAGATTGGCGGCTAGTTGCTCTTCCATGCCATGCACGGGTTTTAAAATCGTGACCGGGGGCAGCGAAGGGGTTGGAGTTGCGCGGGCGTGCGCCTCAGCGATGCTCGCCCGGCTCAGACGGCGGGAAGTCGCGACCAGCGTCATAGCCAGATAGATGGTGGAGGTGAACGACCCCGCCAGCGCCAGCAGAAGAAGCGCACGCCAGACAAGATCGACTCCATGAGCGCTAAGAACGCCTGGGATCATCCGGTAGGCACATCAGCGAAGGACGATTATAGCGTTGTCGCGGAAGGTTTGTTTAGTAGAAACCGGTGACTCACATGGCTCACGGCTGGCGGTTGGTAAAGACTGCTTTCCCACCACTGCGCGCCAGGAGGAAGCGCCGCAGTCCTAACAGTTCTTTGGGATCTTCCTGGTCAGTCCAAAGAAAAACTCGGGACGGGCCTGACCAGAGCGTGGCAAACGACTGCGGAGTTTCGAACACATGGGGCGCGTCCGGAAATTTCTCGCCGTACCAGAGATTGCCACTGGGCTCGTGCAAAACGCGCACCGGCACATGCGTATAGAAATTGAGAGTCGACGCCTGGTGGTACTCTCCGTCGACGACGATGAGATCGCCAGGTTGATATCTTTTGTGGATCGCCACCGCCAGATCGTGCGACGAGAGAATCGGCGAAAACCTCGCAAACGAAACGTGCACACACGTGAGCAAAGCGACCATCATTAGCGACAGCGCGGCATTGCCCCAAGCCGGGCGGCCCCGGCGCCGCATCCACCAGTTCAGAGTTGTGCCCAGCAGTAAGGACAAAGAAGCACCCAGGAGCGGGCCGCGGAACATCCCCAGCGCCTGCGGGGTAAAGTCGAGTACGTGGCCCAGAGAGAAATCGTAATCCTGCGGATTCTTCTTAAGCAGGTCTGCTAGATCCACTCCAGCCGGTGGTGGATGAGTAAGCGAAAGCAGAGCCAAACCCAGGGCTGCGGCAACCACGCACATCACCATCAGAACCAGCGAGCCTATACGCCCAGCGCGCCGGTCGGCTTCGCTCGCATCGTCCCCTGATTCGCGGGACAGCCACCCTCCTGTCAGCAACGCCACGCCCGGTAACGCGGGAATCGTGTAATACTCCTGCCGCGTGGAGAAGCTGAAAAACAAAAGGATCACCAACGCCCACAGCAAAAAAAGCAGGTTCGCTTTTTGCCGCCGATCCATCGGCTCGCGCCACAGATGCCAGCGGAGCGGGACTCCACCCAACGCCTTTGGCAGAAACACCGCCCATGGCACCAGCCACAGCACCAGGAAGGCCCAAAACAACGCCAGCGGCACCGTGTCGTATCCCGGGGGCACACGCTTGTTGAGGAACCGCATGATGTGCTCATTGACGAAGTAAAACCACAGGAATCCGCGGGCTTGGCCTTGGGCTGGGTTTCGGATGGCGGCCAGGATGTGCCAAGGCGCCGCCAGAACAAGAAAGACGAGCGTGCTGGAGATCAGTCGCAGCTTCAGCAGGTGGCGCAGCCTACCGGTCAACAATAGATAGAGCCCGATCGTACCGATCGGGAATACAAGTCCGATCAGGCCTTTCGTGAGCACGTTGAGCGCGCACGCCGCGGCGAATCCCCAGCAGGTCAGACGCGACGGCGTCTCTTCCTCCAACGAATGCAGGAAAAAATAGTAGGAAATCGTCAGCCACAGCGCGACCAGCGCGTCAGGAATCAGAAAACGGGTGAAGATGTAGGGTCCGATCGAGGTCACCAGGACCACGCCTGACAGGAATCCTCCGCGTTCACCGAGCGCATATCCGCCGAGCCAGTAGGTCGCTAGAACCAGGGCGAGCAAGCCAAGGACGAGTGGTAGACGCGTGCTCCAGTCACTGATCCCAAACAGCTCGTAGCTGGCGGCCAGGCCCCAGTACATCAGCGGCGCTTTTTCCAGGTAGCGGAGACCGTTGGTGTACATGGTCACCCAATCGTGGCGGAGCAGCATCTCGCGCGCCGCCTCGGCGTGGATCGTGTCCACATCGTCGAGCAACGGCGGTGTGAAGATGCCCGCAAAGTAGATCGCCAGCCACAATCCGATGAGGATCATCACGGAAGCAGGAGCTGCCCGAAAGAGCGGAGTCCGATTCACTGGTGGCGTTGGAGTGCCAGCTTTGGGTTCCTGGCGGGCTGCTGAGGGATTCATGCGGTGTGGCGCAGCCTGATTATAGGGTCTGGAAACAGGCTGATCAAACCGAGAGCAGTGCGAAGGCGAGTTCGTCGTCTTGCCTGTGCCGCGAGTCAGTGCCTGGCGAATCTTGGTAGAGAGTTGTTTCAGGGTGTAAGGCTTTTGCCGGAAATTTGTTTCGAGAGCGAACACTTTGTGGTCGAGCACGGTCTTTCCCGCATAGCCGGAGACGAAGGATTCGGGACGGCTGGAGGCCTTTACTCCGGCAGGGCGAAGGTTCGACTTGCCATTCAGGAAACGAATGCTGCGGGGTCGCCGATTCAGTAGCCTCCAGGAAGGTAACAAAAACAAAGACAGGGAGTTATTATCTTCCGCCCCAGCCCCGTTCAGGAGGCAAAAACGCCACCGGGGACGGTTATCCTTCGGGCGGCAGGCTGCTTGTCATCGTTCCCCCATGACTCAGGCTGAGCGAATGTGATCTCGTCCCGGTAGCGTGCGTCTTGGTCCCTGTTGTGCCCAGCCTGTTAACCAATCTGCAATCGCAGCGTCTAACATCAAGACGCCGGATGTTTGCAACGCAGACTCTCAAAACATTGAGGGAACGCCGGGAGAACATTCTGCGTATAGCACTCTGAGTGGGGTTCTGCCCCCCGCTGGAGGAATTGGGGAAGTTTTGTCCAACAATCAATCGTGCCCCTGCGCACTTGTTCTTTGGAGTTACACCGGTTTCAACATAGGGCGCTGAAACGAGTTGGCGCAGCAATCAACACACGTTTAACAATCTGGGGGATGTATGGAAAACGGGCAGAACGGGAACGGCTCAATCGGGCTATCTGAGCGGTACGACGTGGGCCATGTGCAGGAAGTAATACGGCAGGCGCACGGCGAACTGCGCCAATTGATGCAACAGCGCGCCGATGTCATGAAGCGGATAGGCACGGTCAAGCAGACCATCGCCGGGCTGGCTAATCTGTTTGGCGACGAGGTGTTAAGCGAAGAACTTATGGAACTGGTTGACCGCAAGAGCAGCGGCCGCCAGCCGGGCTTTACCAAGGCATGCAGAATGATCTTGATGGAGGCCGGCCGGGCCATGAGCGCCCGCGACATCTGTGAGTACTTTCAGCAGAAAATGCCCCTGCTACTGGCTCGCCACAAGGATCCAATGGCCTCCATAACGACTGTGCTCAACCGATTAGTAGAATACGGCGAAGCGCAGGCTGTGTTTTTGGGCAACGGCAGACGGGCGTGGCTTTGGGTTGCGGAGGCCCCTTCGCGAACCCCCGAGGAATCGGCAGATCCCAGCGGCGTCGGGGAATTGCGTTGCTAAGTTGAGTTTCCGGGCCGGCGAAGGAAACCTTCGCCGGACCCGACCCTCCCGTTGTTTACTCGCTTGGTTACCTCTTACCCGGGAGGCAGGAGCATGCCCTTTTCCAGATGCCGAGTGACGTGGGCGTAGGAAGCTGCGTGCGGATCGTGAGTGACCATCACGATTGTCTTGTGGAAATCCTCATTCAGCCGCTTCAAAATCTCCAACACTTCGGTTGCCGAGTGACTGTCCAGATCTCCCGTTGGCTCGTCGGCGAGTAATAAGGTGGGATCGCTGACGATTGCCCGCGCGATAGCCACGCGCTGCTCCTGGCCGCCGGAGAGCTGCTTGGGCAGATGGTTGATGCGATCCTCAAGCCCGACCAGCTTCAGTGCGGTCACGACGTGGTCGCGGCGCTGCTGTGCGTTCAGCTTGGTGAGCAGCAGCGGCAACTCTACATTTTCAAACGCGGTGAGCACAGGGATCAGGTTGAACGTCTGAAAGACGTAGCCGATGTGCTCATTGCGCCAGTGGGCAATCTTTGCGTCATTGAAGCGGAAAATATCCTGCCCCTGCACCAGCAGTTCTCCTGACGTGGGGCGGTCGATGGCCGCGATCATGTTCAGCAGCGTTGTCTTGCCTGACCCGGAGGGTCCCATCAGGGCAAGGAATTCACCCTTGGCGATGTCGATCGACACATCGTCGAGCGCAGTCACCTGAAAGGCATCGCGCTTGAAGACCTTGCTGACGCCGTGGACCTGCACGACTTTGGTGCTCGTGGCAACGTTGTTTTGTGTAGCAGTGCTCATGATTGCCCCTTAATTTTAATTTTGTCTCCATCTTTCAAAGTTGGCGGCGCCGTGGTGATGACGCTCTCGCCTCCAACCAGCCCGTCGACCAGCGCTCCGTCGGCCCGCTGGCCCACGACGTGAACCTCGCGAGCTACGGCTTTTCCGTTGTAGGCGATCAACACAATCTTCTTGCCGTCGCGATCGCGAATCCCTGTCGACGGCACGAATACGCCCGACGGATCCTTCGTATTCTTCGGCACGTCGTTGGCCAGGAAACGCACCGTGGCGTTCATCTCCGGCCGCAACTGAACATCGGGATATTTCCCCGGGTTCAGCACTTGCACCTTGACCTGGACAGTCGCTTTCTGGCGGTTCGCTTCGGGCGAGATTTGCGCGATCTGGCCGTCGTATTGTTTGTCGGGATAAGCGTCGGTGGTCACAATCCCCTTCTGGGTCGGACCGAGGCGCGAGAAGTCCGCCTGCGCGATGTCGAGTTCGACCTGAAGATCGTTCAGATCCGCGAGCGACACCACCGATCCCTGCGGTCCTCCGGCAGCTGCGCTGGCAAACTGCGCGGTGATGAGCTCGCCTTTTTCCGCCGTGCGGTCGAGAATGGTGCCGGTCACTGGCGCGCGGATGACGGTTGCGTCCAGTTGCGACTGGGCATAGTCGAGTTGGCCTTTCGCTTGCATGAGCGCGCCTTGGGCTCGTTCGATTTCCTCTGCCCTCGGCCCAATCTTTGAGAGCTGGAACGCCTTTCCCAGAGAATTCACGCGCTGCTGATCGGCGTCGAATTTCGCCGTAGCATCGTCCAATTGCTGGCGTGAAACCACGCCGCCGCTGGCTAGTTCTTTTGTGCGGTCGAGGGTCAACTTGTCGTTGGCCAGCGTGGCCCGGGCTTCGTCGAGATTGTGCTGCGCCTGCTGTACTTCCTCGGGCCGAGAGCCGTGCTGCAGTTCGTCTAGATAGGCGCGGGCATTGGCCACCGTGCCTTTGGCCTGTTCGAAGGATGCGCGGAACTCCTGACTTTCCAAGCGTACCAGCACTTGACCTTCCTTAACCTTGTCGCCCTTCTCCACTCCGATCCACTCCAGCCGGCCCGTGACCTTGGAGTTCACGTTGATGGTGTGATGGGCCACGATATAACCCGTTGCCGAGAGCACGGTTCCGCCCACGTCATTGCCGCTTGTCTGCGCTGAGGCGCGGACGACCTCGACTTCCGGCGTGTCCGATGAGAAGGCTCGGTAGGCCAAAGCGAACAAACCGAGCACTACGACGAGCGCGACACCGCCGAGAATGTAGCGGCGCGCCCAAGCGGGAGGTTCTCCGCCAGTGTCGCCACGCTGAGAGCGGTCAATGCGCAGGCTCTGCAAATCTTCGTGCTTCGTGTCAATCGCCATAAGAGTATTTACGATCCGGGGCCCTGAATTGTTTCCGGCCGACGCGACAACTAGCTGCGCAGAGCGCTCAGAATATTCTGCCGTGCAGCGTGCCACGCGGGAGCAAGGCCACCGACCAATCCCATAATGAGCGCGAACAGGATGGCATATCCGGCAACCTGCGGGGTAATGCGCAAGGCAAACACGACTTCGCTGAATGTGACTGCGTTCGATGTGCCGGTCTGCATGCCGTTAAAGGGAAGCATGAGCACAATGCCTGCAGCCGCGCCCAACAAAGCCAGCAGCAGAGACTCCAGCACAAAGGATGTCAGAATCGCGGGCCGCGAGAAACCGATCACGCGCAGCGTCGCGATCTCGCGCCCGCGATAGGCGACCGCCGCATACATCGTGTTCATGGCGGCGAAAATCGAGCCGATCGCCATGATGAAGCCCACCACGAACCCGATCACTTTGATCGGTGCTCCTGAACTGGTCTGCTTGGCGTAGTAGTCGGTCTCGATGAATCCTTCCAGTTTCAGACGCTGGTCGTCGCTGACGCGATTTTTGAGCGCCTCGGCGGAAATGGGATCGGTCGCGCGGAGATACGCCGATGCGAATCCGCCCTGACGATCGAAGTCTGAAGCCATCTGGTTCACATCGCCCCAGACTTCAGACTCGTACGCCGAGCCTCCGGCGTCAAACACTCCCACCACTTTCCATGATCCTTTGCCGAACTCCATGGTGTCGCCGATGTTGGCATGCGAAAAGCGATTCTGGATGGATTTGCTGACCACAACTTCCCGCTGCCCGGTGTGGAACCAATCTCCCGCGACCAATTTCACGCCTGGATGGTCACCCGGCCCGGACAACTGCCGCATTTCCAGTCCGTCGGGCATCATGCCGCGTACGGTTACGTTGACTTCGCCGGTACCGTCTTTGCGCGGAAGGATGATCACGACGACCCACTCGCCTGAGGTCATGGGCTCGCCTTGTTTGTCTTTGGCGATGCCGGGAAGAGTTTTCAGCGTGGGGTAAAGCGAAGCATCGAAGCCGCCAGATAACTCCGCCTCTGAGCCCTTCCGTAGCACCAGCACGTTCAATGGATTGCCGCTGCTGACGAAAGCGCGATTGAGCCCCGCGATGAGCGCCATCAGAAAGATCGCGGTCGTCACCGTGAGCGCGATGCCCAGGGCCGTCATGATGGTGAGCCCTTTGCGAAGCCTTAAATTGCGGACGTTGTAGCTGATCGGTATCGCCATAGTTAGACTCGACTCAATAAATTCTCAAACTCAGCCGATGTGACGCAGCCCTTCCACGATGTTCATGTGCGAAGCTTTGTAAGCCGGCAAATAACCGCTCACTACTCCAAGGATCAAAGCCACCAGCAATGACAACCCAGCCGTAATCCCGTTCACTTTCATGTTGAGGGGAATGCCCAGCCCGATGAACCGGTGGGTCAACGCCGCGATCACGGGAATCGCGACCAAAACACCGAGCATTCCGCCTGCTAAAGCCAACGCAACGGATTCGCTTACGAAGATGGACAGCACGCGCTGGCGCGTGAAGCCAAGCGTCTTGAGCACGGCCACTTCACGCGTCCGGCTGCGCACCGACATCGCCATGGTGTTGGCCGAGACCAGCATGATGGCAAATACGACCGCGCCGCAGATGCTCAGAATGAACGCCTTCACATTGCCCAGCGACGCGACGAACCCCAACTGAAAGGCCTTTTCGCTTTCCGTTTTTGTCTGCAGCGGCGAGTTATGGAACATGTCATCGATTTCATGTGCGGCGCGCGCGACGTCGTCGGCCGAGTCGATCTGGGCGGCATACCAACCCGCCTGTCCCTTGAACCAGGGCACCGCTTCTTCCAGGTACTTGGCGTTGAAGTACAGCGCATTCTGGGGAGGATCGCGGTGATAAATCGCGCGAATCGTCAGATCGAGATTTGTCGGGAAAATGTTGGCTTGCAAAGTAATGCGGTCGCCAACCTTCCAGCCATATTTGTTCGCGAGCGTCACATCCACCAAGGCTCCGGCTCGATCCTGTTGCCAGGCTTTTGCTTGCTCTGGCGGGACAATCTTGTCCGATGCCACTTTCAGATACTCGTCGGGATCGGTCGCCATTTGCGCGAAGAAGTGTTCCGGACGATCATCAATATAGCGGCCCCCGAACCAGGTGAGGGGCGTCACTGCCGTCACTCCCTGGACCGAGCGAATCTTGTCGCGGTAGTAGGCCGGCAAGAAAAACGCCAGCGAGACACGGTCGCGGACGATCAAGCGCCGGGCCGCCTCCGGAGCAACCTGGTCTACATAAAACGAACGCCAGATACAAATCATCAGGGTCAGCAGCAAAAGGGAGAAACTGATGCTGATCATGGTCAGCAGGCTCCGCCGCTTGTTGCGAAACGCATTGCGCACGACAAAACTGCCCAGCGTCATGACTTCATCCGATGTGGCGTAATCCGTCTACGATGTTGATTTGCGAAGCGTGATAGGAAGGAAGCGCTGCGCTCAGCAGTCCTACCAGCCCGGAGGTCAGCATGCCCACGACCCATATTCCCATCGTCACCTTCATGGGGAAAAAGCTGAAGAACTGCGGAGAATGGGTAAGGCCGTAAACCATCAGCCACCCGAGACCCGCGCCGATCAGGCCGCCCGCCAGCGACAACGCTACCGCTTCGCTGACGAATAAGCCCAGCACACCGCGCCTGGTGAAGCCCAGCGTCTTCAGCACCGCTACTTCGCGCGTGCGCTCACGGATGGACATTGCCATCGTGTTGGCGGAAACCAGCAACGTAGCGAAAACCACCGCCGAGCAGATGCTCAGAATGAACGCCTTCACGTTTCCCATCATGGCCACGAACTCAAGCCCAAACGCCTTCTCGCTTTCCGACTTGGTGGGCTGCGGCGAATTGCGGAACATGTCGTCCACGGCGGTAGCAACCTTGCTCACGTCCGAAGGAGACGCCGCCAGGATGCTGAACGTGCCCGCTCGTCCCTTGAAGAAATCGACGGCTTCCTCCACATACTTGGCATTGAAATAGACCGATTTGTTATCTGGGTTAGAGTGGTAAATACCGCGGATGTTCAGCTCAAGATTGATGGGATAAATCGTCCCCTGCAAAACAATGCGGTCACCCAGTTTCCAACCATACTTCTTGGCCAGGGAGGAGTCGACGATTACACCCTGACGATCGCGCTGCCATGCCGTTATCTGGTCCTCGGGCATTTGAATGTCGCGGTATGTCTTGAAGAATTCTTCCGGATCGGTGCCGAATTGCGCGAAAAAGTTCTCGGGTTTCTGGTCTTTGTAAATCCCGCCAAACCAGGATACCGGGATTACCGACACGACCCCCGGAAGCGCCCGAATCTTTTCCCGGTAGAAGCCGGGCAGATTGAAGGTGAGCGAAACGCGATGCCGGACCACCAGCCTTTCGGCCGATTCGGCGCTGCCCTGGTCGAGATAAAAAGCCCGCCAGATCGTCATCATCAGGGTCAACAAGAGTAGGGAGAAAGCGATGCTCAACACCGTCAGAATGCTGCGGCGCTTGTTGCGGAACGCGTTCTTGGTAACGAACCGGGTCAATGTCATGAGCAAACTCCAGGGAGAACCGCGGGCCGGGCGCGGGAGGTGGGAACCTCCCACGCCGACCAGAATAGACGAATGAGCGCCCACTCCACAACCGCGCCGGATTGAATTCTTGGGCTCAAAGGGCTCGCTTTCGTCTTAGGCTATCCTTCCCTACTCGAGCCGACGTCACAAGTGGAGATCGTCATCAGATCGCGATGACAAATGTCATCCCAAGCCACACATAACAAATAGAACCGCTGCGCGGTTCTCGAAGTTACGCTGCGATCCCGGCGCTCCAGCCATGGAAGGGGTCCAGACCGGCTCGCTCGCACTCTGTACTAGCTGAAATGGCCCTCGTCCGCCGAGGGCCCGTAAATCGCCGGCACCGAGGCTTCATTGAGCCTTAAGTAGACGGTTAACTGTCCCCGATGATGGGCGAGGTGGCTGAAAACAGAGTCCGCGATCATGACGTGGCGAGGATTCTCGCTGACTACGTGGTCGCCGACCTTGAACTTCCAGGTGGTCATGAGATGTGCATCGGTCGTGCTCCGCAAGGCTTCGCGTGCCTCGGCGACCGCGGTATCGAGCGCGGCTACCAGTTCGTCGCGCTTGCGCCATTCCAGCGGCTTGAATTTCGCGGCTGCGGGCGACTTGAGATCCAGTTCGTCCTGCTTGACCATCGACACCACCCACGACGGCATAGTCGCGACCAGTGACGCCAGGTAACCGAGTGGCATTGATTTCGGATGCGGCTTCCAGTCGTTGTGTCCTTCGGGCAGACGTTCGAGGGTGAGGCGCGAACTGGCGGCTTCTCTTTCCAGTTCCTCCAAAAACAGGTCGGTAAGCGTCATGATTTTTCTCCTGCGCGACTTGCCTTAAACCCGGGCGAATCGACAAGCGGAACGGTAACAGGCATTGAGGACAGATTCAGTCCTCGATCTATGGCACAATAGCGGCCGTGCTAAACACCTCAGCTCGGTTGCTTCGGCTGTTGTCCTTGTTTCAGGCTCGGCGGTATTGGTCCGGGGCTGATCTGGCGGAGCGGCTCGACGTCACCGCGCGAACCCTGCGCCGCGATGTCGACCGCCTGCGCAGCCTGGGATATCCGGTGCATTCGACTACCGGGACAGGCGGAGGATACCAACTGGGTGCGGGCGCAAACCTTCCGCCGCTCCTGCTCGACGATGACGAAGCCGTGGCAGTGGCGCTCGGACTACGCACCGCGGCCAGCGGCAGTGTCGGGGGTATCGAGGAGGCGTCGGTGCGCGCGTTGCTGAAACTCGAGCAGGTACTGCCGCCGCGTTTGCGCCAGCGCGTGGCTGCCCTGCATGGATTCATCGTGCCGTTGGGGAGCCGAGGTCCGACGGTCGACGCGGAACGCCTGTCAGCCCTCGCTGGCGCCTGCCGCGATCTTGAAGGGATCCGCTTTCTCTACCACGACCGTACGGGCGCGCCCAGCGGGCGCGCCGTGGAGCCGCACCGGCTCGTGCATACGGGATATCGCTGGTATCTGGTGGCCTGGGATCTGGCTCGCAAAGACTGGCGAACCTTCCGAGTCGACCGAATCGCCGGCAAGCTGAAAACCTCGACGCGATTCACGCCTCGAAAGCCGCCTGGGGGAGACTTCGCTGCTTTTGTTTCCAAATCTCTGGCGAGCGTGCCCTACCCCATTCGCGCGCGAATGACTTTGCACGCCCCCGTCGAGGCCATTGCCAAGCGCGTGCCGCCTTCTGCGGGCACGCTCGAAGCCATCGACGAACGCTCTTGCATGCTCCACACCGGGTCCCATTCCCTGGAGGGCCTGACGATCCACTTGATGCTGCTCGGCGTGGACTTCCAGGTCCACGAGCCGCCGGAGTTGATCGATCACCTGCGCCGGGTGGCTGAGCGTTTGAGATCGGCCAGCAGCTAGTGGTTTCGCTCCAAGCCGCTGCGCCATCCTTACTTTGGTAACTCGAACCCAGCCCGGTACAGCGATATCCTACGCACACCCGATCCCCGGGGGCTCCGCTGGCCGAGGCTCGTTCGCGGCGATGCCAATGGCTCGCGGTGCATGGAGTACCAAAAGAAAATGTCTACGAAAATCGGCCACTTCGAAATATCAAGCGAGTTGGCGAAGTCCCCCACAGGGGCGGTGTACAAGGCCAACGATCCCGAGAGCGGGCAAACGGTTGCCCTGAAAGCCATCCAGCTTAGTACCTTCGGCGAAGGCGCGGTGGGGCTGGAACAGGCCCTGTTGGCCGAGGTGGAGAAGACCAAGATTCTGAGCAGTCCCAACATTACGCCGGTTTTTGGCACGGGTGAAATCGACGGTCAGTTCTGCGCCACCATGGAATACGTGCAAGGCAACAGCATTGCCACGATGCTGGCGCGTAAAGAAGGATTTTCCATCTGGGACCTGCTCGACATCGGACGGCAATTGTGCAGCGGCCTCGATCATGCCGCGTCGCACAACATTGTTCATTACAGCCTGGAACCGGCCAAGATCATGTGTGGCTGGGATGGGACTGTCAAGATTCTCAGCTTCGGCGTATCAAGCGTGGGCAATTTCGTGCAGCACGTGACGGAAGGACTTCCGACCGTTCTGCACTACATGTCGCCGGAACAGGTGCAGGGCCAGGCGATGGACGCACGCTCGAATCTGTTCAGCCTGGGCGCGATGTTCTACGAGATGGTGACGGAGCGGAAGGCATTCGATCGCGACGACATGGAATCGTTACGGCAGAGCATTGTGGAGAGCACGCCGGTTCCGCCCATTCATGTGAATCCGAAAGTGCACCCGCTGCTCAGCGATCTGATCATGAAGGCATTGTCGAAGGATCCGGCCGAGCGCTACCAACGCGGCCGCGACCTGCTCGACGATCTGGAGAAGTGCAAAGAGTCAAAAAGTCTTGCGGCCAAGAAACCCGAGCCGCCCAAAGGCGCGGCGATTCCAGACAAGGCGAAGGCTGCAGCGCAATCGAAGTTTGTGACGCCGGCTTCAGCCAAACCCACGGCCAAAGCATCCGCTCCCGCAGTTTCTGGCGCGGCACGTCCAGCAACCGCAGCGCCTTCCGCCAAGCCTGGTGTGGCAAAGCCTGGTGTGGCACGGCCCGCAGGGACTGCGGCGCCGGCCGCGTCGTCAGAATCAAGACCGGCGACGCTGGCAAAGCCTGCTTCAACGCTTGCCGTTCCGAAGGCAGCTGCTGCCGCGGCGGGAGTCGGCTCGGATGCTACGCCGCATTCCTCAGTTCCGGACATTGATCTGTCGGACCAGTTCATAACCGCAAGCGTGAAAGCGACTATGGCAGCGGCCGGACAACCACCAGCCTCGATGTCTTCGGCGGTGGCGGATGAGCCTGAGGTCGAAACCTTCGAGCCACAGGTCGAGACATTCGAACCGCAGGCGGACGACGCCCCGAAAATTGCCGTCGATCCGATGATGGCCGAAGGCGCCCAGGTGGGAAACAGCGGCACTAGCTTTTCCGACATCGCTGAACTGCCGCCGCTGAAAGAAGCGTACGTGGCGCCGCCGCCACCGGTTCCGTCCTCTTACCAGCCAGTGCCGGAGACAGCGTCATCGCCCACCGTGTTTTCCGGCGTTGCGAAACACGACGAGAAGCCCAAAGTGCAGCCGCGCGAGGTGGCCGAGAAAGCGATAAAAGAAATCAAGAACGTGCCTCCCAAGCTTCTGGGCTACGCCTTGGGCGGCGCCGCCGTGCTGATTCTGGCGATCGGCATCGGGGTAACAATTTACATTCACAGTCAGAACGGTGACGACGACTCTGGTTCCGGACGGCCGGCCTCGGTAGCGGCGACTCCCGCACAGCCAACGGCTGCGCCGGCAGAACATCCTGCGCCGCAGCCTTCGGCTAACAGCGAGCCGGCGCCCGCAACAAGCGAGCCCGAGGCAACAGAAAAAGAGACACCCGCCACGCGGCCAGTGGCAAGCGCGAAGTCGCGCAATGCAAAGAAGAAAGCGGCTCCGGCGCCCATGATCATTCCTGGACAGATGGCGGTCGATTCCACGCCCCAGGGCGCCCAGGCGCAGGTCGATGGACGAACCGATTCGAGCTACGTCACTCCGTTTGCACTGACCAACCTTCAACCCGGGCAGCACACGATTACGGTCAGCAAGCCGGGATACTCCACGGACACGCGCACGGTCACGGTCACATCCGGTAATCGGGCTACGGTTGTCGTCCACCTGTCGCAGCTGATGGCAACGCTGGTGGTCTCGAGCGACCCTGCCGGCGCCAACGTTTATGTGGATGGTCGCGACACAGGCACGAAAACTCCGTCGCAGGTCAGCGTCGACAAAGGGCAGCACGTGGTCCTGGTCCGCAAGATGGGATACATCGACGAGACCATGAATGCTCAGTTCGTGCTGGGGCAGACTTTCAATTTTGCGCCGACGTTACGGCCACTCGGCAATGTGGATAACATCCGGACCGTTGGAAAAATGTCGAAGCTGTTCGGCGGCAAAGGCGCACAGTCGGGGCAGACAGTGGTGAGCATCCGCACGCAGCCGAAAGGCGCGCAGGTGGCAATCAACCAGCACATCGTGGAGAAGAATTCTCCGTTCGACGTCGCGCTCGATCCCGGCAACTACGTCATCGACATTACGCTCACGGGATACGCGCCGGTGCACAAAGTCATCACCGCCGATAAAGGCGGCAAGGTGGTGGTTGACGAAGTGCTGCAGCCGCAGTAAGAGTGAGGAACGGCTCGGCTTTACGAATTGAAACCCTGTTCGCGCTCTTCGCTTTGCTAGTTTTGTCGAAATATCTTTGTCGAAGAAATTCGTCCCGATAATTTCCCCTCTGGGCTTCAGTTCCATACAAACAAAAGTCTGTGGAAAAGCCTCTACTCCGTTCACACAGTTGTGCGGTTCATTTCATGTTCATTTCATTCCCGCGCAACCTTCGTGAAACATTTGGCGGGTAAGATTCCTCCATCCCCGGGCAAGTACGTGCGCGTGCTGGCAAGAAACGCGGCCGCAGTGTGGGGCACTGGGCTCGACGGGGACAGGAGGATTTTCATGATAGAAAAGCTGAAGTCCGAAGCTCCCAGGAAGACGATGGCGCTCCTGCTGGCGTTGACCACAGCCCTGGGACCAACCGTCATGCCTGCGTTCGCCGCTTCCAAGCCGGCGTCGAATCTTGCGGATGCGACGGCGACGGCGACGCCGATCAAGCACCTGGTTGTAATCTTCCAGGAGAATGTCTCCTTCGACCATTACTTCGGAACCTACCCGGTCGCGACCAATCCCTCCGGGCAACCGCGGTTCGTCGCTTCCCCGAACACACCGACGGTAAACGGCCTCAGCAACGCATTGCTTAACTTCAATCCCAACCTTAATCCTGGCAACGGCTTCGGAGCTTCGAATCCTTTTCGGCTCGACCGTTCGCAAGCCGTGACTTCGGACCAGGATCATGACTACCTGGCCGAGCAACTGGCGTTTGATGCCGGAGTCATGGACATGTTTCCCGCGAACACGGGATCGGGCGGGAGCAGCATCGTGATGGGCTACTATGACGGCAATACCGTGACCGCATTGTGGAACTATGCCCAGAACTTCGCCATGAGCGACAACTCTTACGGAACAACCTTCGGGCCCTCGACGCCGGGAGTGATTAATCTCGTGTCCGGCCAAACCAACGGAGTTACGGCCACGCTGAATGGGACCGGCGACGAGGTCAACGGCGGTACCGATAATTCGCTCACCGTGATCGGTGACCCTGACCCGATCGGGGATGTTTGCTCGAATCCCACGCGCAATCAGGTCACGATGGGCAGCAAGAACATCGGCGATCTGCTCAGCGGCGCAGGTGTGAGTTGGGGATCGTTCATGGGCGGTTTCAGTCTCTCGGCCGTCAATGCCAATGGCTCGACCGGATGCACGCGAAGTTCAGCCGGACTTGCTGGAACCACCAGCGACTACATCCCACACCACTCTTTCTTCAACTACTACGCATCCACAGCAAACCTGAAGCACACTCGTCCTGCCTCGCTGGCCGAGATCGGCAATGCCGGGCCGGCGAACCATCAGTATGACCTGCAGGATTTCTTCGCCGCAGCGGCCGCGGGCAATTTCCCCGCCGTGAGCTTCCTGAAGGCCCAAGCCTACCAGGACGGTCATGCCGGTTACTCCGATCCCCTGGACGAGCAGACCTTCCTCGTCAAGACGATCAACTTTCTCGAAAGGCTGCCTTCATGGAGCAGCACCGCAGTGGTGGTCATGTACGATGACTCTGACGGATGGTACGACCACCAGATGGGGCCAATCGTCAACCCTTCGATGGGCCCGTCTGACGGCCTCTCTGGACCCGGCGCCTGCGGCACCTCGCCCCTCTCGTTGCCCGGGCTGAATCCAGCTAACACCAACGCCCTGGGCCGTTGCGGTTATGGACCACGGCTGCCGCTACTGGTGATCTCTCCCTGGGCCAAGCGCAACTTCGTGGATAACACCGTTACCGATCAGAGTTCGATCATCCGATTTGTCGAAGACAACTGGCTGGGCGGAACCCGGATTGGCAACGGTTCCTTCGACGGAATCGCCAGTTCCATCAGCCAAATGTTCGATTTCCAGAGCGGGGGGCACAGCCGCCGGCTCTTCCTGAATCCGAGCACGGGTGAGCCGGTGGACTGATTAGGCAAGATGTTCCTAAAAAGAAAAGGGACATGCGAAACGATTCGCATGCCCTCTCTGATTGATTGGCCGTTCGCTTAGTGCGGCAGCTTGAAGCTGATCGTCACCTGCGTCGTGATCTCGACTGGTTCGCCGTTGAGCAGATAGGGCTTGTACTTCCATTGTTTGACTGCGTCAACGGCAGCCCGCGTCAACTGGGAATCGCCCTTCAGGACTTTCACGCTGGTGATTTCACCGGTTTTAGAGATGGTTGCCGCCAATTCGACGACGCCCTCAACGTGCATCGCCATGGCAGACCTGGGATAGACCGGCTGAACTTTCTTCATCAGCAATCCCTGCGATACACCCTGGGAAATATTCACCTTCTGAAGGATTGGCTGGGGCCCAGTCGGAGAGGTGTCGACCAGGTTCGAAAGCACTCCACCCGAGCCGGTTGCCGCCATCCCAATGACGCTCGGAGCTGGAGTATCCGGAACCGCAGGGGCCGATCGAACCACCGGAACCGCGCCACCTCTCACGACGAGTGGCGTCTCAGCGGGTTTGGCGGAAGAGGCGGATTTGCTTGTTGGTGACAGCGAATTTGTTGGCGGGGTCCGGGCTTCCGCTGGAGTACTTGCTTCGTTAAGAGTTTCGTTATTCCCTGACGTCCCTGTCGGCTGGGCATCGATCGTTGCCGGTGGCGCCGCGGGATGCGAACTGGGCACTGGGATGGATGCGGGAGGCTTCGGGGGCGCAGGCTGGGCGCTGTTCAACGAGGCTGTCGAGGGAGTCGAGACGGCGGGCACCTGATTGATAGGTTGGCTGGCGCGTCCCTGGAAATGCGACCATCCGACGTATAGACCCGCTACAACCAGCGCGGCTGCTGCGACCCCCAGCAAAATCCTTTTGCTCCCAGCACCGGATTCCTCCGCAGTGTTAGCTCCGCCAAAGGTGAATGTCGGTGCAGCCGATGGCTCAGATACGGCTGCCGAATCGGTGGTCGAAGCGGGCTTCGTGCTCGGCGCGAGCCCCGCAGGCTTCTCGAAGAGTTCCTCGGCCTTGTGGGGAGGGCTTGGCGGAATTACTTCGGGAACAGGGACAACCGGAGTTTCTCGTGCCGGAGCGGCTGCGCTGGCGGTTCCTCCGCCAAAGCTGCCCACAGGACCTTCCGGCGCACCGACGAAGACAGGCCGAGTCGCAGAAACAGGAGTCGGGGCCACCGGCGGCTTCGGCGCGGGTGATACTGGCGGAGGAATCTTGTTGACCGCAGGCGGTGTCACGGGTGCTTTCGCCGGAACCGCGACCGAGATGCGGGCAGCATCGTCGATTTCGCTCTGCGGAGCCAAGCCCGAACTCGCCGCTGCCTGGGCCTCTGCGACACTGATCACTGGTTTGGGCGCCGCAGGCGGCACCGGGCGCGTAACGACCGTGGCGGCGGGCACAACCGTGGCCGCTGGTTTCGCGGGGGGAAGAGGTCTGGTGGGGGCGGGCTTCAAGGGCTGCGCAGGTGCACGCGGCGGCCGGTGGAGTCGCAGCAGCCGGCGCAGCCTCGGGTACTGTCGTCGCTTGCGCCGCTGGTTTTCCCGGCTCGCCCTTGCGCAAGAGTCCACGAGCTACGCGCAAAGTTCCCTTGGATTGTTCGACATTGATGGGTTTGGTCAGGACGAGGTTGGCTCCGATGCGAAACGCCTTCGCCACCCCGGCCTGACCTTCCACTATGGCCACGGCAAGCGACGCCTGGTTTGACGTCGAATTGCGCGCGCTTTTGAACAACAATGTGGCGTTTTGCTCGTTATCGCAATCCACCACGAGAGCGTCGAAATGCTGGCCCATCAACTTCTTCACTGCAGCGAAGGGTTCCGTGCAGGCCTCGACGCTGAACTCCAGCTCGCCTAAGACCTGCGTCAAGGTGCGAGCGGTTTTGTCATCGGGACAGAAGAGAAGAGCTTGGAAAGCCATACCAAAGCCATCGTAGGTAACAGGCGTAAGACCCAGCAAGTTACGCTGGTAATTCGAGTCATGTTGATTTCTTGGCGGGCTATGCGAGCCGGGAGAGGAGGTTTGCAAGATGGCGGATTCGCGGTCGCATACAATGGCCCTCCATGCGGGTACCGCTGTGGCTCAAGATCGCCTGGACGGCGTGGCTGATCGTCTGGGCTCCGGTGTACTGGAAGCAGTATGGGCCACAGAATTTTCTATTCTTCTGCGACATCGGAAATGTGCTGATCGGCATCGGCCTGTGGCTGGAGAGTGCGCTGGCGTTCTCCTGGGTGGCGTGCGGATTACTGTTATTCCAAACGCTTTACACTATCGATCTTGGTGGCGCTCTTCTAACCGGCCACCACATGATTGGCGGCACGGAATACATGTTCGATCCTGGCCTGCCGCTCTTCATCCGTCTGCTGAGCTTGTTTCACGTGGTGACTCCGCCGCTGCTGCTGTGGGCAATCTGGCGGCTGGGCTACGACCCGCGTGGCTTGCGGCTGCAAACGTTGACCGCGTGGATCGTGGTGCCGATCAATTATTACTGGCATCCCGAGATGGATGTGAACTGGGCTCGGGGACCGTTTTTCCATGAGCAACACGTCATGCCGGGGTGGGTGTACGTTGCAGTCTATTTAGTCGCGGTGCCGCTGCTGGTTTACTTCCCGACGCACGTGTTTCTGAACTGGCTCGCGCGCCGATGGTCGGCGCGACTTTAGCTTTTTCTTACTGGTTTTTTCCACCTGACTTCAGTCGCTCCCGGACCGGAGGCTCCGGAGCACACCGACTACCGGAAATCGCAGCGGAGGAGAAATAGTCCGGCCCCATCTGGCCGACGGCATGAAAAGCCGCTCGACTAGCGTGATTTGCCTTGGTCATCCGTAGGCCGGCGCAGAGCCGACTCCTGCGGCGGATAATCAATCGACCCACGAAACGATGAGATGTCCTTCTCGTGGAAGTCTGGGAATGGCAATTGCTTCCCTTCCCGTAACTCCTCAATCTTCTTTACGGCGCTGTCGGCTTTCTCTTTCGCCAGACCCGCCTCGCGTTTGATGTAGAGAGTCTGGGCCGGAAGCGCGAGGCCGCTACCGGAATCTTCGACAATATCCAGCATTCGCAGCAGCAGATCTTCGCGGATGGCGGCATATTCGTTATAGTCCCGCGTGAGGATGTAGGAAAAAACTTCCAGCGTCAGTGAAGTGCCGGCGATATCGATGAGGCGCACGCGAACGGTAGCACTTTCGACGCGGGCATGGCTGTAGAGGAGACGGCGAATTTCCGCGAGTACGTAGCGGACGTGGTCGGACTTGCTTTCGGAACTCAATCCGAGTTTTGTCGTAAACAGGATCTTGTCGCGGCGAGTGAGATTCTCAATGTTTATCGTCGCGACGGTGCCGTTGGGAATCGCCAGCAGCGTGCGCTCATCGGTGCGAACACGCGTGGATCGCAATCCGATGTCTTCTACCGTGCCCGTGCGGTCGCCGAAGCGGCAGACGTCACCGACGCGAATGACTTCGTCGCCAAGGACGGAGACTCCGCCAAATAGATTCTCGATCGTCTTCTGGGCGCCGAAGCCGATTGCCAGGCCGCCGATACCAAGGCCGGCGAGCGCTGTGCTCGTGTCGAAGCCGAGCCTTCCCAGCACCGCCATCACGCCGGCAACGAAAATAGCCGCCTTTATGATTCGTTCCCCCAGCACCATGAGCGATCCTGTGCCAGTGTTGCCGCGGGCAAGCGCCCGATTGCGCACGCGCCACAACAACCAGCGAACCACGCGCCAGGAGATCCACGTTGCGCTAACGATGAGCGCGACCGAAGTGACTTCATAGTAGTAGTGCCGCGGCAACAGCGGCATGCGCAAGTTGTAGGCGATGGCCTGATGAACGAAGGTTCCCGCCAACAGCCAGGCCGGACCCGAAACCGAGCGCCAGTTGGCGACATCCGTGTGGCCGCGTCTCTGCGCCCACCAGCGCAACGGGATCTCCAGAACCACCAGCACGAGCCAGCCTGCGCCGGCCGCGACCGGCACTGCCACCAGCAATGCGAGCCACTGCCACAAAGGCATCCCGGCGAACTGATGCTTGACCAGCACGCTGGGAAGTTTGTGCTCGACTTGTCGCGCCTGCACCTGTTCGTAGAGCTCGGGAATCCTGGTCAATGTGTCGGAGGAGATCAACCAAATCTTGCCGGCGCTGGGATCGGCGACGCGCACCAGATCGAGGTCGACTTCCACGTCGCCAGCGGACATGGTGCCCACCTTCTGACGGCCCGGGGGAACGCCTTCCTGTGGCGTTCCTTCGGGCTGAGTGCTCACGCCGCTTAGACTGCCCGCGAAGGTCTTGTCCATTACGTATTTCAGTTGGGAGGCAAGTTGCTCGCCGTCGGTCTGACGGTGCGCCACGCTCCTCTGCAGATATTGCGCAGCGATGCCGTTATCGCCGTTCTGCGCGGCTTGGAGAAATCCCAACACGGTCCCCGATGGCGTTGTGCGGTTCAACGGATCGGTGGGCGCGTTGGATGCGCTGGCCGACTTGGAAGAAGGTTGCAGGACCTGGCTGAGGGAAGTCTGGGCCAGCGCCGGCAAGCCAACGGCGAAACAGAGAACAGAAATCCAGAGCGCGCGAGGAAAGAAAGGCATCGTCTTCTCTCCCGTTCGACTGTGCGTGCCCTTCGGGATGAAGGCATGCGCGTCGAAAGAGTGAGACATCATCTTATCGGAACCGAACCGGTGAAACACCCGGCAGAAGGGGGCCGGCCGCTTCATCCTCGCTTTGGGCGGTAGATGTCCGTGCTGGTACCGAAGAAAACTTCGGCGGACTCCATGATAGTTTCGG
The DNA here is from genome assembly GCA_963719615.1 of uncultured Acidobacteriaceae bacterium. GTDB lineage: Bacteria > Acidobacteriota > Terriglobia > Terriglobales > Acidobacteriaceae > Sulfotelmatobacter. The sequence continues at coordinate 193,569 of CAVRCR010000069.1, forward strand.
AAAGGGTCGGGTGAGGATGAATGGTCAGAGCCACGTCGCGAGCGAGCGCTGCCATTTCAATGGCAAGCACGCCTTCGGCGATCAACTCACCGGCGCCGGCGCCGACAATGCCGACACCCAGCAAACGTTCAGTCTTCGGATCGAAGATGAGTTTGGTCATGCCGTCGGGGCGATCGAGCGTGATGGCCCGACCGGAGGCAGCCCAGGGAAACCTGGCTACCTGGATCTCACGGTTGTCCTTTTGGGCCTCGGTCTCGGTCAAACCGCCCCACGCGATTTCGGGATCGGTGAATACGACCGCGGGAATGGCATTCGGCTCGAACGCGACTTTGTGTCCGGCGATGGCCTCGACGGCGACGCGGCCTTCGTGCATGGCCTTGTGAGCAAGCATGGGTTCACCGACGACATCGCCAATCGCATAGATGCCGGGATCATCGGTTTGCAGTTGCTTGTTCACCTGGATGAAGCCGCGCGGACCGACTTGGACGGGGGTCTTTTCGAGGCCGGGGATTTCTGAGTTCGGCTTGCGGCCCACCGACACCAACACGCGATCGAATACTTGCTCGCGCTCCTTGACCTCGGGCCCATCAAACGTGGCGCGGATGCCGCTGCCTTCGTCTTTGACCGCCGCCACTGTGGTATTGAGCAGGATTCCGGCAAACATTTTTTCCAGCCGCTTGTGCAGAGGCGCGACCAGGTCACGATCGGCTCCGGGCAACAGTCCGGGCAGCATTTCAACCACCGTGACGCGCGTGCCCAGCGCGGCATACACCGTGCCTAGTTCGAGGCCTATGTATCCACCGCCGACGACGAGGAGCGTTCCGGGGATGTCTTCGAGATTCAGAGCGCCGGTGGAATCCATCATGCGCGGCGACTCAAGCTTTAGGGTGGGGACGATGGCCGGGCGTGATCCGGTTGCGAGGATAATGCGGTCGAAGGTGAGCGATTCTTGTGTGTCGTCGGACTTTGTGATCCGCAGCGTGGTCGAGTTCTCGAACGCAGCGCGACCCTGTACGTAGTGCACCTTGCGTTGCTTCGAGAGAACGCCGAGTCCCCCGGTCAGCTTCTTGACGACGCTTTCTTTCCAGGTGCGCAAACGCGCCAGGTCGATCTTCGGCGCGGCAAACTCAATTCCCCAATTCTTGGCCTGGAGCGACTCTTCGAGCAGCTTGGCCACGTGTAGCAATGCCTTCGACGGGATGCAGCCGCGGTAGAGGCAGACTCCGCCGGGGTTCACCTCGGGATCGATCAATGTGACGGTCATGCCGAGATCGGCGGCGAGAAACGCTGCGGCGTATCCTCCGGGACCGCCGCCGACTACTGCGATGTTCAACGATTGGGTTTCAGTCATGTGGGTGAAAGGACTTCCAGGTTTCAAGGTTTCAGAGTTTCAAGGTTGCAAAGCGACACCACCCGGCTTGAACTCGGGACGTTGAAACTTTGAAACGTGAAACTCTGAAACCTGATTTCCTCATCCCTGCACCGACAGCAGGAACGGCTGTTCAAAGGCTTCAGCGATCCAGCGCAGGAAGCGGGCTGCATCGGCGCCGTCAATCAATCGGTGATCGTAGGAGAGCGATAGCGGCAGAATCAGACGCGGCTCGAACTTTCCATTGATCCACTCCGGCTCGATGCGCGAGCGCGAAAGGCCGAGGATTGCGACCTCGGGGTGATTGACGATCGGCGTGAAACCGACGCCACCGATGCCGCCCAGATTTGTAATGGTGAATGTGCCGCCTTCCATTTCTCCGGGCGTGAGCTTCTTATCGCGCGCCTTCTTCGAGAACTGCGACAATTCGACAGCCAGTTCGACGATATTTTTCTTATCCACGTCGCGGATCACCGGAACCAACAATCCGCGGTCGGTGTCGGCAGCGACGCCGATGTTGATGTACTGCTTGTAGACGATTTCTTCTTTCTCGATGTCGATGCTGGCATTGAACTGCGGGAAAACTTTCAGCGCTGCGGCGCACACTTTCAGAGCGATGGCCGTAACCGTCATCTTGCCGCCGGCTTCTTCGGCCTTGGGAGCAAAGCGGGCACGCAAGTGCTCGAGTTCAGTGATGTCGGCGCGATCGTGCTGCGTCACGTGCGGAATCGTGTTCCACGATTCTGCCAGGTGCTCGGCCGTTTTGCGGCGAACGCCACGCATCGAGACGCGCTCGATCTTGCCCCACTTGGCGAAGTCAGGCAGTTGCGGCGTGGCGAAGTGGCCGGCGCGCGGTGGCGCCTGCGATGCGACCACGGCGGCGGACAGCAGCGCCTTCGCGTAAGCCTTGACGTCGTCTTCGCTGATGCGGCCGCCGGGGCCCGTGCCTTTTACTTCGTAGATGTCGACGCCAACTTCGCGCGCCAGGCGCCGCACATGCGGCGCGGCCGGAATCGGCTGGCGATGCTCGGTCCCGGCAACCTTGCCTAGTTGCACGGGCATGCTGAATTGCGCGGGCGTGAGCTGGGGCTGATCTGGAGGGAGCGCCTGTTCCTCGGTTTTGCCTTCGGCGCGGATCGCCGCCTGAAATGCCAGGCGTGCTCCGTGCTGTCCGGAAACATGTTCGACCGGCGCGTTGCGGGAGCGGGTCCCTTCGGGTTTCGCCGGGGCCCCGCCCTCCAGCGTAAAGATCACCTGCCCCACTTTGACCTTCTCGCCTTCTTTGACTTTCACTTCCTTGACGACGCCGCTCACCGACGACGGCACTTCGACCACAGCCTTATCGGTTTCAAGCTCCATGACCGGCTGGCCTTCGGCGACCTTGGTGCCTGCTGAGATCATCAGGCGCACCAGATCGCCTTGGGAAATGTTCTCGCCGAGTTCGGGGAGCTTAAACTCGCTGGCACTGGCGGCGGGCGCAAAAGCGGCGCTCGGGGCGGGGGCAGGCGTCATCGGGGCGGCCGCAGACGGAGGCGCCGGCCGGTCTTGCGGTGCAGGAGTTGGCGCCTCCGCAGTGGCTTGGCTCGAGTTCGCGGAAGATTTCGCCTCCGCACCGTCCACTGTAAAGATCACCTGGCCGACCTTGATCTTGTCGCCTTCCTTGACGCGAATCTCCTGCACGGTTCCGCTCACTGACGACGGCACTTCAACGACCGCCTTGTCGGTCTCGAGTTCCATGACCGATTGGCCGGCGCTGACCGCGGCGCCGGGCGCAACCATCAGGCGCACCAAGTCGCCTTGTTCGATGTTCTCGCCTAATTCCGGGAGTTTGAATTCAATCACCGAGTCGATTTCCTTTTCCGATCCTGATGTCTAACAGCGTGGCACGGGTAGCTGCCATCTGCCGTCCCTGCGGGACTCTCGTTGCTCTCCGCGCTCTACCCGGCACTACCGTGCCGGGCTATCCCATGCCGCCCTGCGGGCTGGCTTCGTCGGCCCTTGCGCTACTCAGCTGATCGCCGGGTTTGCCTTTTCCGGATTGATCCCCAGTTCCTGAATTGCGCGCTTCACTACGTCCGTGCCTATTTTTTTCTCGCGCGCCAGCGCGCCCAGAGTTGCGAGCACGATGTGCTTGGCGTCAACTTCGAAAAAGTCACGCAGCGCAACGCGGCTCTCGCTGCGCCCGAAGCCATCTGTCCCGAGAGTGACGAGCTGGCCGGGCACCCACTTTGCTAGGCTCTCGGGCAGGATCTTCATGTAATCGGACGCCGCAATGAACGGCCCTTGCGCATCTTTTAGAGTCCCGGTGACATAAGGAACCTTCGCCGTCTCTGCGGGATGCAGCAGGTTCCAGCGCTCGCAATCATTGGCGTTGCGATACAGTTCCTTGTAGCTGGTGGCGCTCCAGACATCGGCGGCAACGCCGTATTTCTCTTCCAGAATCTGCTGTGCCTTCAGCACCTCGAACATGATCGCCCCGCTGCCCAGCAATTGCGCACGTAACTTGGCGTCACTCTTGGCCGAAACTTTGAAGCGGTAAAGCCCCTTCAGTACTCCATCACGAACGTTGCCGTCTTGCGGCATTTCCGGCATCGCCAAGGGTTCGTTCCCGACCGTCAGATAATAGAAGATCGATTCTTGATCGATATACATCCGCTTGATGCCTTCCTGAATGATGATGGCAATCTCGTAAGCGAACGCCGGATCGTAGGCCAGCAAATTCGGCACGGGAAGCGCCAGCACGTGGCTGTGACCGTCCTGGTGCTGCAGGCCCTCGCCGGCCAGCGTGGTGCGGCCGGCGGTACCACCGACGAGAAATCCGCGACAGCGCATGTCGGCAGCCGCCCAGATCAGATCGCCGATGCGCTGGAAGCCGAACATGGAGTAATAGATGAAAAACGGAATCGTGTTGATGCCGTGGTTCGAATACGCCGTGCCTGCCGCGATGAACGAGCACATTGAGCCCGACTCGGTGATGCCTTCTTCGAGAATCTGCCCATTCTTGGCTTCTTTGTAGTAGAGCAGCGTATCCATGTCGACGGGTTCGTAATTCTGCCCGACGCTGGAATAGATCCCGACCTGTCGGAACAGAGCCTCCATGCCAAAGGTCCGCGCTTCGTCAGGGACAATAGGCACGATGTACTTGCCGAGTTCCGGGTCACGCAGCAACTTCGCTAGCAAGCGCACGAAGACCATGGTGGTCGAGACTTCGCGGCCGTCGGTGCCCTTGTGAAACTCCTCGAAATGCGAATCGGGGAAGGGCTTCAGCGGCGTAGCGCGAACTTTGCGCTGGGGCATGTACCCGCCGAGCTGCTGGCGCCGCGCCTGCATGTACTTGATCTCGGGGCTGTCGTCCGACGGGCGGTAGAACGGAGCGTTGTGCAGTTCGTCGTCGGGAATCGGAATGCCGAAACGCGAACGGAACATCTCCAGCTCTTCGTCATTCAGTTTTTTCTGCTGGTGGGTGATGTTCTTGCCTTCGCCCGCTTCCCCGAGTCCGTAGCCCTTGATGGTCTTGGCGAGAACGATGGTGGGCTGGCCGGTGTGGTCGAAAGCCGCCCGGAAGGCAGCGTGGACCTTGATCGGATCATGGCCTCCCAGCCGCATGCGCGCCAGTTGCTCGTCGGAAAGATGTTCGACCATCTTCAGCAGGCGCGGATCGCTGCCGAACAAGTTCTGCCGGAAATAAGCTCCGCTCTCGACAAAATATTTTTGGTATTGCCCGTCGCTGATCTCACCGAGACGCCGCACCAGCAGGCCGTCGCGGTCGTTCTGGATCAAATTGTCCCAGTCGGATCCCCAAATGCACTTAATGACGTTCCACCCCGCGCCGCGGAAAATCGCTTCCAGCTCCTGGATGATTTTCCCGTTGCCGCGCACCGGGCCGTCGAGCCGCTGCAAGTTGCAGTTCACCACGAAGATCAGGTTGTCGAGCCTTTCGCGCGAGGCCAGCGTGATCGAGCCGAGTGATTCGGGTTCGTCCATTTCGCCATCGCCCAGAAAAGCCCAGACTTTTCCGCCGGTGGTCTGCTTCAGTCCGCGATTCTCGAGGTATTTGATGAAACGCGCGTGGTAAATCGCCTGAATCGGACCCAATCCCATCGAGACAGTCGGAAACTCCCAGAAGTCGGGCATGAGCCAAGGATGCGGGTACGAACTCAGCCCACCGCCGGGTTTCAGCTCGCGGCGAAAGTTCTGCAGTTTTTCCTTGGGGATGCGGCCTTCCAGATACGCGCGGGAATACATGCCCGGCGCGGCGTGTCCCTGGAAGTAGACCACGTCGCGGTCGCCGGTTTCGGTCTGTGCCCGCAGGAAATGATTGAACGCCACTTCGTACAACGTGGCCGCGGAGGCGAACGTCGAGATATGTCCGCCGATGCCCTCCTGAATTTTGTTGGCGCGAACGACCATGGCCAGCGCGTTCCAGCGCACCAGGCTCTTGATACGACGCTCCATCTCCTGGCTACCCGGAAACGGAGCCTGCTGCCTCGCTGGAATCGTGTTCTGGTAGGGAGTGGTCGCCGAAAAAGGCAGATTGATGCCGGCTTCGCGCCGGGCGTGCAGAGCTAACTGCTGCAGCAGGCGGCCGGCCCGGTTGGGACCGCCCTTGGACAGGACATAATCCAGAGAGTCGACCCATTCCCTGGTTTCTAAAACTTCTGAGCCGTCGGTTTCCGTCTGAGCCACGTCTGGTTTCTCCGTCGTAGAATGCGCAATACTTCATCATAGTGCAAGCGAGGGAATTTTTGCTGGCGGAAAACCAGGCTCCGCCGGGTTTAGAATGGCCGCCTGCGGTCCTGCGGAGGTTTCCATGGTGCGCATTGTGCTGCTGGTGGTGGTCGTGATCGTGGCTGTGCTGCTGGTTCCGCGGGTTTTGTCGCGGTCAGCAACTCCGGCGGAAGGGAGCAACGCTCCCGATTTCACGCTGCCTTCGCAGGAAGGCTCATCCGTGAGCCTGAAGGACTATCGCGGCAAGTGGGTGGTTCTTTACTTCTATCCCAAGGACCAGACGCCGGGCTGCACCCGCGAAGCCCACAACTTTCAGGCCGACCAGACGAAATATGCCGAGCGCGACGCAGTTGTACTGGGTGTCAGCATCGACAGCGTGGACTCGCACAAGAAGTTCTGCGCCAAGGAAGGCCTGAACTTCAAATTGCTGGCCGACACCGACCACAAGGTGAGCGACTCCTACGGGTCGCTGACGAACCTGGGCGTGGTGAAATTTGCAAACCGGCACACATTCCTCATCGATCCTAACGGCAAGATTGCCAAGACCTATACCAGCGTTGATCCGGTCAAGCACAGTACAGAAGTTTTGGCGGAACTAGACGCGCTGCAGAAGGCTGGAGCGAAGGCCCCGCCAAGTCATCCGTTGTAGCCCGCCAACGCCGCGTCCTCCGCCTGATAGTCGAATTGCGCGAGGAACGCAACGGCCGGCGGATTTTCCCGCTGCCAGCGTATCGTCCGCCGGACCGCCTCCTCAATCGCAACCGGCTCCTCGTACCCCATTTCGCGGCGGAGACGCGCCGAACTCGCGGACAAATGCTGCGCGGCATTGCCGGGCTGGAGCAGGTGACGCGGTGTACGCTCCACCGGCAGGACGACGAACTCCCCATCCCACCCCATTTCGCCGGCGATCTTGCGCGCCCACTCCAGTTCGCTGAACGATGGCTCCTCGCACACGTTGTAGATACGCCCCGCGGCGCGATCATCGGTGGCCGCAAGCGCAATGGCTGCGGCCACGTTCTCCACGTAACCCCGCGGCGAGCGCCAGACGGCTATCGTTTCGGGGAAGATGATGTGGCGCCGTCCATCGACAATCCGTTTCGCGATGGGATAGAAACGATGCAGCGGATCGCCGGGCCCATAGACCATCGGCAATCGAAGCACGGTGCCAGGAAGTTCGTGGTCATTCATCACCACGCACTCCGCCGGAATCTTGTCGTAATCGTCCGTCGCCCAGGTGAAAACCTTGCGCAGGACCTGCATGCTCTCGGGTGAGTAGGGATGCAGATTTTGCCGCAGCTCCGACTCTTCAGCAAGCGGCACCTCCTGCAGCGGCCCGCTCTCGGTGCCGTGCAAGATGCCCACCGCGCGGTACACGTCAATGCTGCTCAGCATGACCACGCGACGCGTCGCGCCTCGGAAGAAGTTCATCAGCTCTTCCGCCTGCGGACCCGAGCTGATGACCAGGTCGATCACGACATCGGGAGCAAAGCGCTTCAGTTCCTGAGCGGCGGCGTCGAGTTGGTTACGGTCGCCCCGAATCTCGACCACGCCCGCGGGTGCCTCCCTTGTGCCGCGGTGAAACACCGCCACAGCGTGTCCTTGCCGTCTGAGAGCGGCCACGACGAACCGCCCAATGAAACCATTTCCCCCAATTAGAAGAATGCGCATAGGGCGACTCACATCATTTAGCAATCGAACTTGCGATGTGCTCGCGCGGTAGCCTATTCCGCACGACGTAGTACTCGTTGATCGGACGGTCGTCGGTCAGGGCAGGCGTGTCCGGTGATCCGGCAATCAATTGATCCAACGTCGACTCTCCCTTGAGCAAGTCACTGAGCCGGTCCTCCGCCGCATCGATGGGCCCATCCGCCGATGGCTCATCCCACTCGGTAAGATCGCGCACCGCGTCGGCGGGCATTCGCCGCACCAACTGCTCGGGACTACGCTGGGAGATCGGACGATCGCTGCATAAATAGTGGATACCGAACTCATCCGGAAAGGCCCGCACATACGGAAAAGAGTTGCGCAGCGAACGCGTAACCGCAGCAACGTCGACGGCATCCTCGTCTGTCGTCGTCGGCAACCACTGCTGCAAAATCCCTCCCGGACGTAATCGGCGCCGCCCTACCTGATAAAACTCCTCGGAGTAGAGCAGGCTTGAAGCCGCTGCTTGCAGAGGAGGGGGAGGGTCAACCGTGATGACGTCAAATTGCTGATCGGTGCGTTCGAGGTAACGGCGGCCATCGTCGATCACAACATGAGACAGGGGCGATTCCAAAACCGCGTCTCCGTCGCTGTGGTAATAGCTGAACAGGCGCGGAACGCTGGGCACAAGTTCCACGGCGGTTACAGGAATTCCCCAAGAGTGCAGCGATCGGAACGTGGTGCCCATGCCAAAGCAAATCACCAGCGCGTTCTGCGGTGGCCGGTCGAGAAAGGCTAAGGGGAGATGCGCCATCACCTTGGTGATCACCGTAAGGCTGGTCATGCCATAACCGTTCACCAGCAACTTCTTATGCATGCCATCGCCGGTGGCGATCACGGTCGCCGTAGGATCGCGAAGCACTTTGCGCTGGCTATAGTTCTCCTCGTAGCTTCTGCCGGTCACGATGAGCGCGGCAGCTATCGCCATCGCGGCGTAGATGGCTGAGCGAGTCGCGAATCGGACGTTGGCTCGGGTTCGGAGTGGGACTAGTCCCACGATCACCCACGGCACGGTCAACAGCACGAGGGCCCACTTCTCGCTCAGGAAGGGTAGAAGTACGAACCCGCTCACTAGTGGCCCCAGAATGCAACCTGCCACATTGACCGCATAAGCGGTTCCCGCCCGCGCCGGATTGCCCGTCGAAAAACGATCCACCAGCATCGGAGTAATGAACCCCAGCAACCCGGTAAAAAGCGGGACACCTAAAACCAGCCGCGGCAGGCGCGCCATGTGCAGCTCGGGATTCGTCGCGAGGAGCGGTAGCAAAGCGAACACTGCGAGGGCACTCCAGACCACAGGATTCTCGCGCGTCCACCGCCTGCTCCAAAACCGATAGGCGATCGCTCCCCAGAAAGTGGCCAACAGGTAGACACCGAGGATCGACGCGAAGGTGTAGACCACTGTGCCGTAGTAGGGCGTGTAGGACCGAACCCAAACCACTTCCATCGCCATACAGGTCAGCCCGCTCAGGAACAGGATGGCGAGGATTGCACCGCCTCCCGAAGCAGGGACCGTCGACGGTCCCGCCTGGAAAGAAGTGGCTAGGGAAGTTTTCGGAGCTCTTCGTGACAGGGCGAACGCCGACAAAGCGATCAACGCGTTGCAGGCCGCGCCAACTTTCAGCGTCCCACGAAATCCCAGCAGTTCGATCAGGAGCAAGGGAACCGTCGTTCCGATCACCGCGCCCGCGACATTGGCGGTGTAGAGGTAGCTGAAGGAGCGTCGTGATTCCGCGGGCAGGGTTTGCCCGATCGCCTGCATCGCGACTGGGACGGTGGCGCCCATCAGCGTGCACCACGGCAGTAGCGTAATGGCCACCCACAGACCAGCCAGCCAGTAGTAGGCCATCGAGGAAGACAGACCGGAATGCTCGAGAATGCGCCGCCCGAGTACCAACTCGTAAGACACGAAAATGCCCGACACCCCAATCAGCAGTTCAATGAGTCCGTACACGCGTAACGCGGGGAGGCGGCCGGCGCCGTTGGACCGGCTCAGCCATTTGCCGCTGGCCCACGACCCCAGACCAAGTCCAGCCATGAACACAGAGAGAACAATCGAAACCATGGCGGTGGTTACCCCGAACTGCGCCATGGACGCCCGCAACCAGACCAGTTCGTACAAAACGCTGCAAAATCCTGAGAGAAAAAAGAAGAGAAAGTACCAGGTCAAGAATTAAGATCTCCGATCGGCCATAGATCGCGTTTGTCGCCGGGTTCGGGAAGAGTGTAGAGACATTAGCGGAAGCAAGCAAGTTTGCCGGGCATGTACTCACTCAGAGTCGCATGAGTCCGTTTCCAGTTCGTTGCCTCTCCGTTCCCCAGGGAGTCATGAAATGCTATGCTTCCGCTCATGAACAACGACAACCGTTCGGTCAGCGACGTCGGCGGAACACCGGGCGGTCTCGGCATCTTTCTGCTGGGTTTTGCGATGGCTTGCATCGGAGGCTTCCTGATCACGCACCAGGTCAGCGTGGTCGGCTCCTACTGGAGCTTTTGGGGAGGCAGCAGTTTTGGCATCACGCTCCTGCCTATGTTGTTCGGCGTCGGCATTCTTTTCTGGAACGGCAAGAGCACCGTCGGATGGCTGCTCACGGTGGCTGGAGCGCTGTTCATCTTCGCTGGCATCATCGCTAACCTGCATATCTATTTCCAGCCGACGAGTCTGTTCAATACCATGGTGATGTTGATCTTGCTGGTCGGTGGGCTGGTACTGATCGCGCGATCGCTGCGGCCGCATAACCCGAAGCAAAGCCAGTAAGAATTCTGCAAATACCACTTCGCGAAGTGCAATATTTCGCGCTTCTCCCGCCGTTGACATCACCTCTCGCACGACATAGCATCCTTTGTTACCTGCTGCGAGGGATCGTCCTTGTGGCCGGGGATAGCGGCTGTTTGTAGGGCAGGCACCCACCCCACGCGTAACTATGCCAAAGCGCTCATTTTCAGTACCATACCGACAAAAGAAGATCCATGGTCCGTTCGTCGGGAAACTGTTGGGCGCACGTGTACGTATCAGAACAGTAGGGAGCGCCAGCTATGAGCAATAAGTTCATCGATAGCATCAAGCACGTCATCATCGAAGACGACGACCCCAAGGCAGAAGGCAAACCGCTGGCCCACTCGCGGGCTCCCGAGTCTGCGCCAGCCACGGCGGAGCCGGTATCGGCCTCTCCCGCCGCTTCGTATCCGGCGATGAGCACTCAGCCAATGAGCGAAGAAGTCGAGCACGTCTACCAGAAGATTCTGGCGAAGACGAATTTCGAGTCGACTCAGGTCGCTGCAACTATTCATAAGTATCTTGATCCGCTCTCGGCGATTCCTTCGCTCGATGAACGCACCCGCTTCAGAACAGCGGTGGTTCAGGCCAAGGCCCAGGAAGGGCTCACGCAGGAAAAAATTCTCGCCACGTTCGACGGCTTGAAAGTCGCGCTGCAAAATGAACAAGAGTCGTTCGCAGCTTCTGCCGAGGCGACCAAGCAACGAGAGATTAATGACCGCCAGAAGCACGTGCAGGAAGTCACCGACGCGATCGCCCAGAAGCAAAAAGAGATCGCACAACTCCAGCAACGGCTGTCAGAGATGACGACCGATCTGGTGGGCGCGCAGGGCAAGATTCAGCGCGCTGAGTCGCAGTTCACCATCGCGGCCCAACGCCGCGCGCTCGAGATCGATCAGGAGAAGGCCAAGTACCTCAGTCTTCTCCAGGGATGAGAAACCATGAGCATCACACCCTCCGCTCCGAATCTTGGTCAGGATTTGAAGTCTTTCTGGTCGCGGCCCGAAGGCAAGACCGGAATGATTTTCATCGTGCTCGCCGCGGCTGCGTTGGTCTATGGCTGGGGCCAGATTGTGCCCTTCATCGTTTCGATGCTGGCCGACACCTTGCACATGGTTTATCTGGCGGCGATTCTGGGTGCGATTCTGTTCGTGGTTTTCAGCAGCCGCACCCACCTGATGTTCCGACTGCTGATGCGCGCCATTACCGGGATGATCATCAACATTGATCCCATCGGTATCCTGAAAGATCACCTGTCGCAGATGCGCAAGCGGCGCGATGTGATGTCGCAGCAGATCTCGAACGTCAGTGGCCAGATCCAGTACCTGAAAGACATCATCAACAAGAATCTGGCTTTGGCCAACGAGAATATGCGACTGGCCGCTCACGCCAAGAAGATCGCCACCAGCACTGCCGACCAGAACGAGCAACTCCGCATGGCGTTGCAGATGAAGGCCAAGGCGAACCAGGCAGGGCGGCTGCAGAAATCGAACCTGAGCTACCAGCAACTGCTGAACAAGCTGCAGAACATTTACGACCTGCTGAGCAAGTGGGCGGTTCACATCGATTTCTACATCGAAGACACCGACAACGAAGTCAAGCAGGCAGAAATCGAGTACAAGACCATCAACACCGCCTATCGAGCCTATCGCACGGCGCTGGCCGTGATCAAAGGCACGGGCGACGAGAAGGAACTTTACAACCAGACCATGGAGAAGCTCGCCGAAGAAGCGGGCCGCAAACTGGGCGAGATGGAAGACTTCCAGCGCCTGGCGCAGAACTTCATGGATACGATCGATCTGGAAAACGGCGCCGTCGAAACCGAGGCTCTGGAAAAACTCGACGCCTACGAACAGAAACTGCTGACCTCGGGTGCTACGGAGACGCCATTCCTGCTGCCCGGAGCAACCGCCGCGCCAGTTCCGGTTCCGGTCAAGAAGACAGGCGACGCGCCAAGTCCGGCCAAGAGCGCGAGCGATTACGGCGACATGTTTAAGTAGGTCGAGTTCTAGGCGAAGTTTGTATCCGGGGAGGAATAGCTAACATGGCACGTCTGAAGACTGGCCCAAAAATCATTCTTATTCTCCTGCTCGTCGTAGGTTTCGTGTTTGGACTGCGCAAGGCCGCCGAACTCGGATGGATTCCAACTCCTGGCGTGATGAAGGCTCTCGTGCCAGAGAAAGCCGCCCTGCCTGATGTCAAGGAAGCGCTGGTGCAAAACGTGGAACCCGCGCCGCTACCCGCTTCGACTGCGGCGAATGTGCGCGCCACGCTCATCCGTGGCGAAATCTGGGAATGGAACGCACAGATCAACATGATCTACGCCAACGGCGGGACCACCACGACCAAGGGCTCTCTGATGGAAAAGCACGGAGTCAACCTGTCGCTCATCCGCCAGGATGACACCGGCAAGATGCAGGAAGACCTGATTGCCTGCGCCCGCGAAATCTCGAATGGCTCGGCCCAATGCTCCAACGGCGCTAATTTCGTGGTCATCATGGGCGATGGCTCGGGCCAGTTTTTGGCCGCCGTCAACCCGCAACTGAAGAAGCTCGGACCCGAGTTCCAGGCGAAGGTGGTCGGCGCCACCGGCTACAGTCGCGGCGAAGACTCGCTCATGGCGCCTCCCGAAGTAAAAAGCAATCCGCAGGCAGCAAAAGGATTGTTGGTCGAAGGCGTGTTGCGAGACGGCGACTGGAATATCGCGCAGAAGTGGGAAGGCGACAACGGCATCAAGAACAATCCCGACGAAAAGACCTGGGACCCGGATGCCGTCAATTGGCTCAATGCTTCCGACTACAACGTGGCCGCTGCGGACTACGTCGCCGGCAAGTGCGACGACCGCAAAGTCGTAAAAGACGGGCATCTGACCGGAGAAACGAAGCATGTCTGCGTCAATGCGGTCGTGACCTGGACACCGGGCGATGTGACCATCGCCAAAGGTAAGGGCGGCCTGATCAAAGTGGTCAGTTCGAAACAGTATCGTTCGCAGATGCCGGCCGTGATTCTTGGCCCGAAAAACTATTTTGAACGAAATCGAGCCGAAGTCGAGGGAATGCTTGCCGCCACGTTCGAGGCCGGCGACCAGGTCAAGGCATTTGATCAGGTGCTGCACAAGGCTTCTGCTATCAGCGCCAAGGTTTACAACGATCAGGACGAAGCGTACTGGTACAAGTACTACAAAGGCGTCACCGAGACCGATGCCCAGGGCCTGCGAGTCGATCTGGGCGGATCAACCGTAAACAACCTCGCCGACAATCTGATCCTGTTCGGCCTCGAACCCGGAACCAACGATAACTTCCGCTCCACCTACACGGTCTTCGCCAACATCGCAACCCAGCAGTATCCAGCGCTGTTCAAAGACACGCCAATTCCGGACGTAAAGGACATTGAGGACAAATCCTTCATCACGGGCGCGCAGGCGCGCATGAGCAGCGGCGGAGCCGAGGGCGAAGCGCCGCAATACGCCGCCAACGAGAGCGGCCCGGTGGTCTCGAAGCGATCCTATTCCATCAACTTCGATACGGGCAAGGCGACCTTCACAACGGAAGGTGCTCGCACTATGCAGGAACTGAAGGATTCCCTGGCCATCACCGGATTGTTCATTCAAGTCGACGGCTACACCGACAACACGGGCAGTGAACAGATAAATCAAGCGCTGTCAGATGCGCGCGCTGGGGCCGTCAAAGACTGGCTGCAAAAGCACGCTCCGCGCAACTTCCCCGACAACCGTTTCAAGATTGCCGGGCACGGATCGCAAAATCCGGTCGCGACCAACGAAACGGTCGCTGGGAAAGCTGCCAACCGGCGCGTGGAAATCACGCTGCTCGGCAGCTAGGTAATCACACCGCCATTAACCCTCGGCCCGTCATTCCGAGGAGCATAGCGACGAGGAATCTGCTGTTCTGCCGAAAGCGTACGAAAGCAGATTTCTCGCTTCGCTCGAAATGACAAGGAAAAATGAACCAGGCGATTGAAGTCCTATCACCCAACCGGGTGATCTCGAAGCAAACGGTACGGTGGCTGGTCGGACTCCAGTTGGTGATGCTGTTTTTCATCTGGGTCTTCTCGCCCAGCGTCTTCCTCCCCAGGCCCAAAGAAGTCTTCCAGGCACTCAGCGAAATGTGGATGCAGGGCCTGGGCGGCGAACTGATCACCAGCTTTTACCTGAACCTGCAGGCCATCGCGCTGTCGACCCTGCTGTCGCTGTTGATGGCTTACCTGACCGTCATTCCGTTCTTTCGCCCGATCGTAAACCTCCTCAGCAAACTGCGTTTCCTGTCCATGGTCGGCCTGACGTTTTTCTTCACCCTCATGGCGAGCACCGGACACGAACTCAAATTGTTCCTTCTGGTCTTCTCGGTATCGGTGTTCTTCGTCACGGGAATGGCGGAGGTTGTCGCCAGCATTCCCAAAGAAAAGTTTGATCTGGCACGCACCTTGCGCATGGGCGAGTGGCGTGTGGTCTACGAAGTGGTCGTGCTCGGCCAGGCCGACAAGGCCTTCGAGGTGCTGCGCCAGAATGCCGCCATGGGATGGATGATGCTGACCATGGTCGAAGGCATCTCCCGCTCGGAAGGCGGTGTAGGTGCGATGCTGCTCAACCAGAACAAGCACTTTCATCTCAGCGCCGTCTTCGCCATTCAACTCACCATACTTGTGCTGGGCCTGGGGCAGGACTACGTCATCGGTCTGCTGCGAAAAATCTTCTGCCCGTATGCCGATCTGACTCTGGAGCGTACGTAGGAGAGCATGGTGAGCTACAGCTACGGAAAAACGCTGCTCAAGGTCGAGGACGTCTCTCTCGAATATGACGGCCGTCCCATCCTGAAGCACGTTAGCGCGGAGATCAGAGACATTATCCGTCCGGATCGCGTGCAGGGCCAGGTTGTCGGATTCCTTGGACCCAGCGGCATCGGCAAGACACAGTTATTCCGCATCATCGCCGGACTCAACAAACCAACGTCCGGCCGCGTCACCATTAACGGCGAAGACCGTCCCGTACAAGCGGGCGAAGTGGGAGTCGTGTCCCAGAATTATCCTTTGTTCGAACACCGCACGGTGATGTCGAACCTTCTGCTCGCGGCCAGGCAAAAAGAAAAAGACGACAAGGCCGCTCACGACCGAGTCGTCCAATACCTGACCGAGTTCGACCTGCTCGACAAAGCGCGGCTTTACCCTGTGCAATTGTCCGGCGGACAGCGCCAGCGCTGCGCCATCATCCAGCAAATCCTGTGTTCGGATCATTTCTTGTTAATGGACGAACCTTTCAGCGGCCTCGACCTGCTCATGCTGGAAAAAACCAGCGAACTCATTCAGCAGGTCGCGAACATGGACGAGCTCAACACCATCATCGTAGTGACGCACGACATCACCGCCGCATCCGCCGTGGCCGACCATCTCTGGCTGATGGGCCGCGACCATGACGCCAGCGGCAGACCGCTGCCGGGCGCGCACATCGTAGAAACTTACGACTTGATCGAGCGCGATCTTTGTTGGCATCCCCAGATCATTACCCAGCCGCGCTTCATGGACTTTGTGCGCGAAGTGAAAGAGCGTTTCCGCGGCCTGTAACCCGGATCGCCAATCTCAAGATTGAAGAACTAAGCAGGCAACATTGCACGAGCGGAATTCATCTTTATCTGACGCTACTTGACTTGACGAGAGACGCTCGGGCGCGCCACTCTGGTTCGCAGTCACGAAATCAACCACGTCTGAAAAGCGTAGAGCTCAGTCAAGGAAAGAATGGTCATCCAGAGTGAACCCATAGTCTGGCCCGGGAGGCCCTATCCACTGGGCGCCAACTGGGATGGAGAAGGTGTTAATTTTGCGTTATTTTCCGAGCACGCGGAGTCGGTGGAACTCTGTTTGTTTGACCAGAGCGGCCGACGGGAACTGCATCGCGTACGAGTCACAGAACAGACCGATCAGGTCTGGCACTGCTACTTGCCTGAAGCGCGGCCCGGACTGATCTATGGATATCGCGTCCGCGGGCCCTACGATCCAGCCAAGGGACATCGTTTCAATCATCACAAGCTGCTGCTCGATGTATACGCCAAGCAGATCGTGGGCGATCTGAAGTGGAGCGACGCACACTTCGGATATCGCGTTGAACACCGGTTGGCGGACCTTTCTTTCGACCGTCGCGACAGCGCTCCCGGAATGCTGAAGGCGATGGTGATCGATCCAGCGTTCACGTGGGGGACGGACCGTGCGCCGCGCACTCCGTGGCACAAGAGTGTGATCTACGAGATGCACGTAAAGGGATTTACATTCCGGCACCCGCGGGTTCCGGAGCCGTTGCGCGGAACGTATGCCGGACTGACCACTGCGCCGGTGATTGATCATCTTCTGAAGCTCGGCGTCACTGCGATCGAGCTCATGCCGGTGCACTATTTCATCGACGATCGACAGTTGGTGGAGAGGGGTCTGCGTAACTATTGGGGATACAACACCATTGGATTTTTCGCGCCCGAGTCCCGCTACCTGGGAACGGGTTCAATCAGCGAGTTCAAGACGATGGTCAAGACCATGCACTCGGCCGGCATCGAGGTAATTCTCGACGTCGTATACAACCATACGGCGGAGGGCAATCAACTGGGCCCGACGCTTTCCTTTCGGGGCATCGATAATTCTGTTTACTATCGCACTGTCCCTGACAACCAGCGCTATTACGTGGACTATACCGGCACGGGAAACACGCTGAATATGCGGCATCCGCGGGTGCTACAGCTGATTATGGACAGTTTACGGTATTGGGTGCTCGACATGCATGTCGACGGCTTCCGCTTTGATTTGGCGGCGACGCTGGCGCGAGAACTGCATGAAGTAGACAAGCTTGGCGCCTTTCTCGACATCATCCATCAGGACCCAGTGTTGTCGCAGGTCAAGCTGATCGCGGAGCCATGGGACTTGGGCGAGGGTGGATATCAGGTTGGCAAGTTTCCGGTTGGGTGGGCGGAGTGGAATGACCGTTATCGCGACGCGCTTCGATCTTATTGGAAGGGGGATGGTGGGCAAATCGGTGAGCTTGCCTACCGCATCACCGGTTCAAGCGACCTGTATGCGCTCAGCGGGCGGCGGCCGCATGCCAGTATTAACTTCGTGACCGCGCACGATGGATTCACGCTGCAGGACTTGGTCAGCTACGATCAAAAGCATAACGAAGCGAATGGCGAACAGAACCGGGACGGAACCGACAACAACCGCAGTTGGAATTGCGGTGCCGAAGGCAAAACCGACGATCCCGCGATTAATGCGCTCCGAGCGCAGCAAAAACGGGATTTTATCGTGACTCTGCTGTTGTCTCAGGGCGTGCCGATGCTCCTCGCCGGAGACGAGGTCGGCCGCACCCAAAACGGCAACAACAACTCTTACTGCCAGGATAATGAAATCAGCTGGATCAACTGGGACCACATCGACGCGGAGAAGGACCTGACTGCGCTGGTGAGGAAAGTGATCGCCCTCCGGCGAGAGCATGCTGTGTTTCGGCGGCGGAATTTCTTTCTAGGACGGTCAATCAAGGGAGCCGGCGTCAAAGATATTTTGTGGTTCGGACCGGATGGCCGCGAAATGACCGACGAAGAATGGAACCAGGAACACGCGCGTACGCTCGGCGTTTTTTTGTCGGGATCGTCGCTGGGCGAGATGGATGACCGCGGACAAACGGTCAGCGATGAAAACTTTCTGCTGCTGATGAATGCGCATCATGAAGTGGTTCCCTTCTCTTTGCCAACGGCGGCCTCCGGAATGCATTGGGTGTCGCTGATCGATACGTCTGTCGCGGGAGCACGAAGTCCCGGAGTGACGTATGAAGCCAGCAGCAACTACTCGCTGCAGCCGCGCTCCCTGGCGCTGTTGGTCGAGCGCCAGCACAACCAGATTCGACAGGATCGCCGGCATGAAACGTAGCCACGGAATGCCCTTTGGAGCCGAGGTTCTGCCGGACGGAAGCGTGCGCTTTCGCTTGTGGGCTCCAAAAGCGCAGCGTGTCATGCTCTGTGTAGAAGCCAGTTCGCAGTTACCTCTTGCCGGGCTGGAGCATGGATGGTTTGAACTCATCACGCGCGAAGCCGGACCTGGCGTTGGCTACCAATTTCAGATCGATGGGCAGACAAAGGTTCCCGATCCGGCGTCGCGCTTTCAGCCCTCAGACGTGCATGGGCCAAGCGAAGTAGTCGACCCATTGGCTTTCGATTGGACCGATACACAATGGCGAGGACGACCGTGGGAGGAAGCAGTAGTTTACGAACTGCATGTGGGAACGTTCACTCCAGACGGAACGTTTCGGGGAATCGAGCGAAAGTTGGACTATTTGCGCGAACTAGGCGTCACGGCCGTGGAGTTGATGCCTGTCGCGGATTTTCCAGGGACGCGAAACTGGGGCTATGACGGCGTCCTGCCGTTTGCGCCGGATAGTTGTTACGGGCGTCCGGAAGACCTCAAGCAACTAGTGCAGGCGGCGCATGCACGCGGTCTGATGATTTTTCTCGATGTGGTTTACAACCACTTCGGTCCCGATGGCAACTACCTGAATCTTTATGCGCCACAATTCTTCACCAATCGTCATCACACACCGTGGGGAGATGCCATCAACTTTGACGGGCCAGATAGCCGGATAGTCCGGGATTATTTCGTGCACAATGCGCTGTATTGGCTGGAGGAATATCACTTCGATGGGCTGCGACTGGATGCGGTGCATGCTATCGCAGATGATTCGACGCCCGACATCCTCTCAGAGCTGGCGCGATCGGTACGCGAAAGGTTCGGGAAGGAAAGATTTGTGCACTTAATCCTCGAAAATGGGGATAACGGTGCGCGCTATCTGCACCGCGATGAGCAAGGCGGGGTGCCGTTGTACGACGCGCAATGGAACGACGATATTCACCACTGCTTTCACGTGCTACTCACGGGCGAATCCGATGGTTATTACGCGGATTATGCGCAGGCGCCGGACCGGCATCTTTGCCGTTGTCTGGCGGAAGGATTTGCTTACCAGGGGGATTACTCTGCGTATCATGGCCGCACGCGTGGCGAGCCTAGCAGCGAATTACCCCCAACCGCTTTTATTTCCTTTTTGCAGAACCACGACCAGGTGGGAAATCGGGCCTTTGGCGAGCGCATCCTGAAGCTTGCTCCGCCGCGGGCGGTTAAGGCTGCGATGGAGATCCTGCTGCTCGCGCCGTCTCCACCCATGTTGTTCATGGGCGAAGAATTTGGCGCAGTAACGCCGTTTCTTTTTTTCTGTGATTTCTCGGGCGATTTGGCCGCCGCGGTTACAAATGGACGAAGAAATGAATTCGAGCGCTTTGCGAAATTCAATTCTGCCGCCGTGAGGGACTCCATTCCTGACCCGAATGCTGAGGACACCTTCCGGCAATCGAAACTGGACTGGGAGTGCCAGACGGGTTCCGTCCAGCTGCAGTGGCTGACGTTCTACCGCGAGTTGCTTGGGGTGCGGCAGCGCGTGATCGTTCCGCATTTGGGGACAAAGTGTGGCGTACGGTGCGAGTTCTCTGGAATACAGGGGCGAGAGCTGTCAATGGACTGGCTGTTCGACGATGGCGCGCGACTGGAGTTACGCGCGAATCTTCGGACCGAGAGGTTCACCATAACTCAGGAGCACACTGGGGTCCAGTTTTACTGCAGCAGTCCAGACGTCGCCTCAGCCTTTGAACAGGGCTGGCTGCCTGGCTGGTCAGTGGTGTGGCTGATGAGTGGCCAGCGGGCAGTGCCCTCAAGAGGTTGAGCGATGGCCCTGATCTCAGACCTCGTGACGGAGACTCCATGAAATACCGTATGGTGAGCGTGAGCTAAGAGCGTGTAAAGTTGGGTCGGAGCGGCGTGTACTGTGGCGAGCGATCATTGAAACAAGAATATCCTCCCCAATATGAAGCGGCTAGATCAGATACCGACCGCGACCTACCGGCTGCAGTTCAATCCGAATTTCACCTTTCGCGATGCGGCCGCGATCGTGCCTTACCTGAGCGCGCTCGGCGTGAGCCATTGCTATGCTTCGCCCTACTTGCGGGCTCGACCGGGGAGCCTGCATGGCTACGACATCATCGATCACAACACGCTGAATCCTGAAATCGGTGCGATCGAGGACTATGATTATTTTGTGGCGGAGCTACACCTCTATGGAATGAGGCAGATTCTCGATATCGTGCCCAATCACATGGGGGTGATGGGCAGCGATAACGCGTGGTGGCTGGACGTGCTCGAAAACGGCGAGGCGTCGGAATTCGCGGAGTTCTTCGATATCGATTGGGATCCGATCAAGGACGAGTTGCAGAGGAAAGTTCTGGTCCCCGTGCTCGCGGACCAGTATGGAAATGAATTGGAGAAGGGTGAGTTGAAACTAGTGTTCGCTGCGGAACGCGGTGAGTTCAGCATCTTCTACCATCAGCATCGTTTCCCGGTCGATCCTCGGGAATACCCACGCATTCTCGGCTATCAAATCGAGCGTCTCAAGGAAAAGTCAGGCGCTACGAACGAAGACTTTCTTGAATTGCAAAGCATTATTACCGCATTCGGACATCTTCCGGGACGGCGGGGGTTGAGTCCGGAACAACGAGCCGAGCGCAATCGCGAAAAGGAAGTGCAGAAGAAGCGTCTGGCTGCCCTTTCCACCCGCTCCGCCGACACTCGCGACTTTGTGAACACGAACGTGGAGAGCATTGGAGGGAGGCCAGACGATCCGCGCAGCTTCGATGCGTTGCACGATCTGATCAAGGCACAGGTCTACCGGCTGGCGCAATGGCGAGTCGCAGCGGACGATATCAATTACCGGCGTTTTTTTGACATCAACGAACTGGCGGCGCTGCGCACGGAGAACGACGCCGTCTTTACCAGTACACACAAGCTGATTCTGGAGTTGGTGGCCCCGGGGAAGGTTGACGGGCTGCGCATCGATCATCCGGACGGACTCTACGATCCGGCGGGATATTTCCAGCGGCTGCAAGACCGGCTCACGAACGAACTCGAACCGCAAAACCGGGAAGCGTATGTCATTGCGGAAAAGATTCTCACCGGCAAAGAACGGCTGCGCAAGGAATGGCCGCTTGACGGGACTACCGGTTACGAGTTCAGCAATCTGGTCAACGGATTGTTCGTGGACCACAATGCTAGCGACAAAATGGAGCGGATTTACCGATCCTTTACAGGCGATGCGCAAGAGTTTGGCGACTTGGTCTACGCCTGCAAGAAGTTGATCCTCAAAGTGGTGCTGGCCAGTGAATTGAATGTGCTGGCGAATCTGCTCATTCGGATCGCCCTCGCCAGCCGTTATACATGCGACTTCACGTTGAACAGCCTGCGGAGCGCCCTAGCCGAGATTATTGCCAGCTTCCCGGTATATCGCACCTATGGAAACGGGCCAGAAGTCTCGGCTCAGGATCGGCGCTACATCGAACAAGCCGTGGCGGCCGGGAGAAAAAGAAGTACTGCCGCCGACCTAAGCGTATTTGATTTCGTTCGGCGGATGCTGTTGATCGAGGTCAATGGAGGAAATAGCGGTTGGTACAAGTTGGCGATCATCCGTTTTGCCATGAAGTTTCGGCAGGTGACCGCAGCAGTGATGGCGAAAGGGCTGGAGGACACAGCATTCTACAGATACAACCGTCTGGTCTCGCTCAATGAAGTGGGAGGAAATCCGAATAAGTTTGGAACCGAGTGGAGGAATTTCACCGCTCCAACGAAGACCGGCTGGAGAACTGGCCGGACTCGATGCTCTCGTCGTCGACGCACGATTCCAAGCGGTCGGAAGACGTGCGGGCGCGAATCAACGTGTTGTCGGAGATGCCTGTGGCCTGGCGGCTTCGTTTGCGCCGGTGGAGAGAATGGAATCGAAGCAAGAAGCGTCGCGTCGACGGAGCTTTTGCCCCGTCGCGAAATGATGAATACCTGTTGTATCAAACGCTGGTTGGAACCTGGCCGTCAGAGACACTCGATGGCGAAGGCTGGAGAGCGTTTACCGAGCGGATCGAACAATACTCGCTCAAAGCCGCCCGCGAAGCGAAAGAGCACACCAGTTGGGCGAACAACAATACGGAGTACGAAGGCGCGCTACGCGAGTTTATTCGCACGATTCTAGACCGGGGTGTCGAAAATCAATTTTTGTTGGACTTTGAGGACTTCGAGCGTCGGATCTCGCGGATCGGATTCAACAACAGCCTGGCGCAATGTCTGCTGAAGATGACTGCACCAGGCGTGCCTGACATCTACCAGGGAAGTGAACTGTTGCAGTTCCGCTTAGTCGATCCGGACAACCGGCAGCCTGTCGACTATGAGCGGCGCAGGCAATTGCTTGATCAATTTCTGCGGAATGGGGACGCTCAACATCCGCTGGCAACTCGCATTCGCGACCTTGTAACCAGCACAGACAACGACGCGGTCAAGCTGTATCTGACGTGGAAGACGCTCACAATTCGGAAAGCAAAGGCGCCACTGTTTCAGCGCGGGAGGTACGTTCCCATTAAGGCGAGCGGAGAGAAGTCAGCACACGTCGTCGCGTTTGCTCGTGAACTTGATGGGGAGACCGCGATCGTTGCCGTGCCGCGTCTTTGCGCCAAGCTTCTCGGCGAGAGCCTCGACAACCTTTGCGCTCCAACGGTGTGGGGCGAAACAAAGTTGGAGATCTCGAGCAGCGGGACAAAATGCCTTCACAATGCATTCACGGGTGAATGCATTCCGTTGAGCGGCACCGGGTCGCAGCTTCTCCCCGCTGGAGATTTATTCCGTTCCTTTCCTGTGGCACTGTTGCTGAATAGGCCGCCGGGCGGGGATCAGGGAAACTGCGGTAATCCATAAGCGGGCGCAGGCACCCACTTCCACCAACGCGGCGGGAAGTGGGGCACCCGTTTCCTTTAACAAAGTCCCACCACTTCTTTAACTACGCTGCGATTCCGCGAGCCAGCTTCTTTAGTTTGCCGGACGGTCTGGGCTGGCCGATAGGAAGACTTGCCAGGCTCGTCGATGCACTATCAGGGCCAACGCTCCTGCGGCGAGTGCGAGGTTCTTCATGAACATGATCACGTCATGGTGTTCGGCGAGCGCTGCCCCAAAGCATCCCGCAGGCGCGCAGCAGCAGCTGCGAAATTGGTGGATAAGACCGAATGCTGGGGTGCCATTTGTTGCCGCGCAAACAAGCGGACGGAACTTGCCCGTAAGATTGACTCGCGTAAATCGCAGGCTATTGTGAAACTAAGGTTTACGAATCGGGAGCGAGCAGGTTGGAATAGCCATACTTCGCCAAGCGAAAAGACCGCATTCGCTGGGAGATTGGCGCTGTTCTCAGACGTCGATCCTTCGACGTGCGCCACCATTCTTTCCGAGGCTTGCGAAAAGCACCTCTGGCGTCGCCAGACCATCTTCTCCGAGGGCGATCCCATCCAGCAGGTAATGATGTTACTTTCTGGCTGCGTCAAGATCACGCAGTTAGGACTGAACGGCAACGAAGTGATACTCAGACTCAGCGGGATGGGTGAGATGGTGGGCGACTTCCAGCCGTCCGCAAGTTGCAAACATTCTTCGACAGCGCAGGTCGTTCAACCTGCGGTCGCCCTGGTGTGGGATGTGGCAAACTTCGCAAAGCTCTTGGATCGCTTCCCAGTACTTCGGCGCAATACGATTCGTGCTCTTGAAGGACACCTGCGCGAGATGGAGCAGCGCTTTCGCGAAGTGTCGACCCTAAATGTTGGGCCACGCCTGAGCAGCGAACTGATCCGCCTGTCAAACCGCTTCGGGTGCAGCGACAACGGAGATAGAGAAATCCACCTCTCCCGCGCGGAATTGGCGGAATTGACGGGGACGACTCTGTCCACGGTAAGCCGTTTGCTCTGTCGTTGGCAAAAGTTAGGGATCGTCAATATCCGTCGGGAAGTAGTGCAGGTGTGCGACGTTGCCGCACTTACCCAGCTCACACAAAGCGACTGATCGGCCGCAAGTCAGAACGGCGCCTTTCGGCAGCTGACAATCTCCACACAATTCGCACCCAAACCAAGCCAGTTCCCATTCACATGCTGTGGCACAATAGCGTATCCGAGAAAGAGTCGCGGGAGATCAGAATGGTAAGGATAGTCGGATTAACAGTCCTCGTACCGGCTTTCCTGCTGAGCCTGGTAGTGCAAGCACAGCCGCAGACGGCTGATACACCCTATCCGCACATGGCTCCTCTTGACCAATACTTGATTGCGGACCGGAATGCCGAAATAGCCCTAGCGAGAAGTGCGGCCCCAAAAGCCATTTCGGACAGCGCTGAAGTCATGGTCCTCGACCGGCAAGAGTACAGAACGGTGGTGAAGGGCACGAACGGCTTCGTGTGTATGGTGCAGCGATCCTGGACCGCCGGAGTCGATGATCCGGACTTTTGGAATCCAAAGCTTCGCGCTCCGATCTGCTTCAATGCCCCAGCGGCTCGGTCGTATCTTCCAATCACGATCGCTAAAACCAGGTTGGTGTTGGAAGGAAAATCGAAAACTCAGATGTTCGACGCAATCCGGGCGGCTTTCGACAGGAAGGAATTGCCCGCGCTGGAGCTTGGCTCTATGTGCTACATGATGTCGAAAGAAGGATATTTGAGCGACCGGGACAGGCACTGGCACCCACACTTGATGTTTTTCGTCCCCCTAACCGACGCCAAAGCCTGGGGCGCAGGTCTGCCCGGCTCTCCGATTTTTGCAGGGGAGGATACTCTGGACCGATTGACCGTGTTTCTGGTTCCAGTCTCGAAGTGGTCAGACGGCACCGCGGATTTCGATAAAAACTGACGTCGACCCCCTGTTTCTGCTGCGATCGAAGACATTCCATCGGGAAGCTCGCGTGGGTCCTTTCCGGAGCTATGGCGGGCGAACAACAGGACGAATCGGAAGTAGCTATGGTCGACTGATCGGCCGCAAGGTGGTGCTCCCGCAACGGACCGGTCCGGAACGCGGATTTTTTAGCCAATACCAGAAAACAGGCGGAAGATTTCTATTTGACAGTTGGATGGGGAGTAGATTAAGGTGCGACTCAAGAGGTAGAGTTCGTTATGAAGAGGTGGCGCTGGGGCATCCTCCTTTTCGAGCTGTTCTTGTTCGTTCTAATCCTTGTTTTGCCACAAGTAGACCTCCCAGAGTTTGCGTTGCGTGGTGGTACTGCTCCAATCGTCGCAAGATCGCGAGTCTCTGCGCCCCCTGTGTTGACGGCTGTGACGGCTCCGACTCAATCTCAACCGACAACAGAATTGGGCAACCGAGAAGAAAAGCGGCTGGTACTCGTGATTCACGCGACTCCACGGTCGTTGCTCTCGTTGCTCTGCACCCTGCTTTGCTAGCCGCGTGTTCTCTCCATTGATTCCTGCCAACTTCAAATAGTTCATAAGGCTGCTTCGCGATTGGTCCTGCCATCAATCGCGGAGCCTGACGGGCAGTCGCATTCGGTCAGCACGGATAATCCTCTAGCAGGTTTCTAAGCGGGACGAGACACGACTGCCCAGACTGAAAAAGGAGAAATCATGCGAAACGCTAGTTCAGCGGATCAGAGGTTATGGAAGCGACTCTTGCAGGAAGCGCTGTTCGAGTTCGACCCCCAGGCCCTTCGGGGGAAGTTGGAAGCCGCAGACAACGCTATTGAGATGCGGCGTCTTGAATTAAACTCCACCGCCAATCCCGATTCACTTGAATTGGCGGAACTGACCGACGGTCTCCACACCGTCCGCGCACTCGGATTCCTGAAGCAATCGAATCGAGCTGTGGAACATCGCTGAAAGCTTTCCGGATGTCTTCGGCTTGGGCGGAACGCCGCAACTGAATTTGGGCGTTCCTAAGTCCGCTGGACGCCGGACGGAGCCGACCCGCGCAGCACTTCTGGGGGAGAAGAGCTGGCGCGGGTCGTTTCTGAACGTTTCTGAACAGAGTTGGCGTCTGATTCCGGACACAACGGCGGCAAATATACAGTCCAAACAAGAAAGAAGCCGATGGGAGGCATTTATGACAGAGTTATTGCAAAGGTTTTGGACGGAAGACGAGGGCGTAGACACTGCAGAACATGCGGTGATGTTGGCGGCTATCCTGTTGATAACAGTAGGCACACTTCGGCTCGTGGGATCGAATGCCAATAATGCATTCTCAAGTGCTGCAAGCTCGCTCCACTAACGCACTCATGCTGCTGGTTCTCGATCCCTCCGGCGGAGGTTGGGCGGGTCGATCTGCAGCGGATGTGCTGCCCGCAGATCAGTCTTTGTCGCCAAGGTCTACGACAGACAGAAGTAGGCTCAATGGTGAGAATCTCGAAAAAAGGGCTCTGTGCAGGAATCTGAATAACTCTTCGATTAACGGGGGTTTTCGAGGAGGGGATTTTTCAGTACGCTCGGGAGGATGAGCGAGAGCGAATGGACAAAGATTCTGGGATGGCCGGGATACCGGGTCTATCGCAGCGAGATCAACGAAGCGGGCAAGTCGCTACGTCTGTGGGTGCGGCGCAAGCGGGGGAACCGCAAACTAGAGTGTTCGGGGTGTGGTCGGAAGATCAACGAAATTGCCGAGGTCTACGAGCGCGAAGTGCGCGATCTGCCGTGGTCAGAATATCGCACGACGGTAGTGATCGAACTCTATCGGGTGCGCTGTCCGGACTGCGGGATGAAGGCTGAGAAAGTAGCGCTGCTGCCGAGCAAGGCGCCGTTCAGCAAGCGCTTTGAGGAGGCGGTGGGACAAGCCTGTGAGAGCGCACCGGTACGACGAGTGGCCCGGCAGTTTGGCTTGGCAGCGAGTACGGTGCGGGCGATCGATCTGCGGTATCTGGAGCGCTGGGCACGAGAGCGACGCCGACCGGCGCTGCGACAGATGGGAGTCGATGAGATCTACCTGGGGAAGAAGCAGAAGTTTCTGACGGTCGTGACTAATCTGCAGACCGGAGAACCGCTGTGGTTCGGTCGGGAACGGAAGAAAGAGACGCTGGATGAGTTTTTCGAGAAGCACCTGAGTGCATTTCAACGAAGTGCGATTCGAGCGGCGTGTGTGGACATGTGGGAACCGTTCCGGCAAAGCCTGGAGCAGTGGGTGCCGGAGTGCCGGATTGTCTACGACAAGTTTCACATTCTGCAGCATGCCAGCCAAGCCGTGGACGAAGTACGGCGGGCTGAGTTCTTCCGTAAAGGAGGCGCAGCGCGGGACCTGGTGCGAGGCAAGCGTTGGTTGCTTCTGAGCAGCTGGCTCAACCTGGATCGTGGCAAGCGGCGTCAGTTGAACACACTGTTTGCCCTGAACCGCCGCATCCTCAAGGCCTATCTCCTCAAGGAGAGTCTCTCGCAGTTGTGGAATTACACCTACGAAGGTGCCATGTTGCGTTACTTGCAGAGTTGGATCAACCAGTTACGCTGGCAGCGGCTGAAACCGATGGAGAAACTAGCCCGCATGTTGCTGGATCACTTGCAGGGCATCTTGAACTACTGCCGGACGAAGGTACCGATGGGTGTGATTGAAGCCGTCAATGGCAACATCAAAGCTTTGCTCCGACGCGGCCGCGGTTATCGAGACATGAATTACCTGCTGCTCAAAGCGCAGCGCTTGGCGGCCACAAAGACCGAATTCCTCGTCCTTCAGAAAGCCGCGTAATATGCGCATTTATCCAGATTCTCGTTCAGAGCCGAAAAATCAGGCCGGTCGGAGGGAAAGTATCCGTGAAATGTCCCGGTTTGGCGATGCTCTGCGCAGCGTATTGCCGATTTCCTCCAGCGTTAGAGGTGTCCCATGGGGCGTTACGTGGGTGAACCTCCAATGCTGAAGCCGACTCAACTCCGGCTCGAAAGCCATGATGCTTCCAGTTAACCCCAGTGTGATGATGAATATGCCTCCAACCAATGCGATGATCAGGTGAAGTCGGAGAATAAGACTCCGCATAATGGATTCTCCTTGTGCGCCGGTTAAACCGGCGAGGTGTAGTGAATGAAAGAGTCACACGAATGTGAAGTAGCGACCCACATCGGCCCTGAGTCATGCGGAGCCGCTCGCGAGGGCGGCGTCGAAGCGTTGACAAGGGAACGTGCGGGCCGGGTATTCAGCCGCGTAAGACCATCACTCCGGGACGCCGACGCTGTAAGGAGACGCGGAAGGCCCCATCCGGTGCACCGATATCGCGAGGTGCAACGGAGTCCCGCGCGGTCACAGACCCCGTGCACGTACGGAAGCACCTCGAACGGGAACCGGGAGATCCCAGGCTCGCCCAGGGAAGCAGTAGCCCTGGGACGCATCGGGAAGTCTAAGGACGCACGCCGATGACGAACGGACCTGGGAAGTCGGACAGACCTACTGTACCGGAGAAGTCCCCGAACAACGCCGGACAACCGGCAGCGGAGGGGATGGAGGGAAGAGGCCTGGCCAAAGGGAACCTGCCCCAACAAAACGCGTCCCGGACACCGAGCCGGGAAGACGCGCTCAGCGCGCTGGAGCGGGTACGTCAAGCAGCAAGCAAGGATAAGAAGTTGCGGTTCACCGCGCTCCTGCACCACATCTACAATCCGGAAACGCTGCGCAGGGCCTACTTCAGTTTGAAGAAGGACGCTGCGTCTGGCGTGGATGGAGAGACGTGGCGGCACTACGGCGAGACTCTCGAGGACAACCTCCAGGATCTCTCCCATAGGCTGAAGCGAGGAGCGTACCGAGCCAAGCCGGTGCGTAGGGTGTATATCGACAAGAACGACGGGCGGAAAAGACCGCTCGGAGTTCCGGTGCTGGAAGACAAAATCGCCCAGCGCGCAACCGTCGAAGTGTTGAACGCCATCTACGAAACGGATTTCCTCGACTTTTCGTACGGATTCCGACCGGGACGCAGCCAGCATAACGCGCTGGATGCGCTCTACACCGGACTGCTGACGAAGAAGGTGAACTGGGTGCTGGATTTGGACATTCGCGGCTTTTTCGATGCGCTTTCGCACGAATGGCTGGTGAAGTTCGTCGAGCACCGGATTGCAGATCGGCGCGTCGTGCGACTGATCCAGAAATGGCTCAACGCGGGCGTGCTGGAGGATGGGAAACGAACCCGTACGGAAGAAGGAACGCCCCAGGGCGGCAGTGCATCGCCGCTGTTGGCTAACGTTTATCTCCATTACGTGTTCGACCTGTGGGTCCAAGCGTGGCGTCAGAAGCGGGCGCACGGCGACGTTGTCGTGGTGCGTTTTGCGGACGACATCGTGGTTGGATTTAACAGCCAAGCGGATGCCGATCAGTTTCGGGCGGAACTCACGGAACGCATGAAGAAGTTCCACCTGGAGCTGCATCCCGAGAAAACGCGACTGCTGGAGTTCGGTCCGTATGCGATCGACCAACGGCTGTGGCGTGGAGAAGGGAAGCCGGAAACGTTCAATTTTCTCGGCTTTACGCATATCTGCGTGAAGAAGAAGAGCAATGGACGGTTCACGGTGCTGCGGCAGACGATTCGGAAAAGGTTGCAGACGAAGCTGAATGAGGTCAAAACCGAGCTCAAGCGACGCATGCACGAACCCATCCCCGAGCAAGGCAAGTGGCTGCGGGCGGTTGTGGGTGGACACTTTCGCTACTACGGAGTGCCCATGAACCAACCGGCGCTGGCGATGTTTCGATTCCGAGTCGGCTGGTATTGGCATCGCTCGCTGTCGCGGCGGAGCCAGAACGGCCGCGTCCTGTGGGATCGCATGCGGCGTCTCATCACTCGCTGGCTGCCTTTGCCTTCCGTCTGTCATCCCTATCCTTTACGCCGCATGGGCGTCGTCACCTAAGGCAAGAGCCGGATGCGGGAAACCCGCTCGTCCGGATCCGTGGAGGGGGTCATGAGTAATCGTGATCCCTACTCCGACTGGACACAGGGATACCACAATCCCAAAAGTTTTCGCTAATTTTAGATAAAGGTTACCTGTAACTGTCGAAACCAGGCCATATCGCTCAAAACCCTCCAAAGCGGTATTCTCCCACTGCCCGCCCTCTCCCACTGCTTGCATCACCAGACGGTTTGCCGTAGTTCCAATCCTGCGGCATGGGAGGCCGTCTCCATGGGCAAACACAGAATCAGCCGAATTACCGTCGCCGAGTGCTTCGGCTTCCAGACTTGGATCATTGCAAACTGGCAGTGCTCAACCGCCTCGGCTCGCCAGCCTCGCGCCGCGTGTACGAGTACGCCATCGACCAGTTCATCGCCTGGTACTGCTCCGAACCTCGACTGGCCTTCAATCGCATCGTAGTCGTGCGCTACCGCATGTACCTGGAATCGCGGCATCTGGCCGCCAACACCATCAACCAACAACTCGCAGCCGTACGCCGCTTGGCTCACGAGGCCGCCGACTCGGGCCTTCTGAGTCCGGAACTGGCCGCGGGGATCAGCCGCGTAAAGGGCGTCAAGCAACTCGGGTTTCGCTCCGGCAACTGGCTGAGCGCAGAGCAAAGTTCAGACGTGCTCAAACATGCTTATGGCGATAGCATGCGTGCCAGGCGAGACTATGCCATGCTGGCCATGCTGTTCGGTTGTGGTTTTCGCCGATCAGAACTCGTGGGCCTGGAGTTGGACGGGATCCAGATGCGCCAGGGACACTGGGCAGTGGTAGACCTGATCGGGAAGGGCGGACACATCCGCACCGTGCCGATTCCAGAATGGGTGAAAGCGGCGCTCGATCAGTGGACGGCCGCAGCCGGGGTCACGGAGGGAAGAATCTTTCGAGCCGTAGCCAGGATGGGAAAGGTATGGGGGAAAGGCATCTCGCAGAATGTCGTGTGGTACGTGGTCAAGAGCTGCTGCGAACGAGCGGGGTTGGAGCATATCGCGCCGCATGACTTGCCGAACCTGCGCGAAGCTATGCCACACGAGCGGTGGCGAACTGGAGCAGATTCAGTTCTTGCTGGGCCATGCATCCGTGCAGACCACGGAACGCTATCTCGGCTGCAAGCAGAATCTCGGACATCCGGTAAACGATCTGTTTGCCCTCGGGAAGGACGTACAGCCGCAGGAAGAAAAGGATGTTGAATGTGTCACGGTGAAAGGCCCCGCTCCGGTAGAAAAGCCATTTGGCCAAGGAATAGAATGCCGTCACGGAGGATCGGACCATGAGCAGCCCGTCAGCGACCCCAAACACGTATCCGTACCAGAACGAACCGATCTGGTCACGGTCAGAAAAGATCATCGCCCGCAAAGCCTTCGACGCTGCCCTGGGGCGAGAGCTTCACGAAGTGATTCAGGAGGCAAAGAAGATGGCCAGCCAGATCCAGCAGTCGTCGGATCTGTGGGACTTGGAACACTACCTGACCGAACGCCGTAAAGAGATCAACCGGAAGTACGACTATCGCTATTCGCAACTCACGCACGTGTTCGGGAGACTCTTGTACGAGGGCCGATTGAGTGAGAAGGAACTGCGCGGATTGCACGAGGACAAGCTGACCCCAATCCGTTCTTGCGCCCGATTCTTAGCAGAGGATGCGGCCTGACCTGCATTCTGAGCGATATGGTGGTTTCATCAACAATCTCGCGGAACGCTAGCCGTGTTTTCGGATTTTCGTCGTGCTTAGAACACACAGACGTAACCTTGGCCGGGGTGACCGACGTAAATTGCAGCATATATCCCGCTCCGTCAAACTTTGCGATCATGAACCTAAAGCGCCACCGCACCGACCAAATGGCCGGTGCAAACGTCAATCGCAGACAGCCCTCGAGGCGTCGGACCAGTCGCATGGCCCTCAGCGCTCCCGTAGCTGTATCCGGCGAGGATCGGCAAAAATGTTCCTTCACGGTGCCCGCAAGCGCCACCAACCTGAATCGGCACGGCGCTGCCATTCAGCTAAATCGTGAGCTGTTGGTCGGGTCGCTTGTCCTGGTGCGGAATAAGCGTGGCATTCAGGTTTCCGCCCGTGTCATCACCCAATTGGCCACCGTTGCGGGAGTTTCCAGCTACGCCATCGAGTTTGTCGAAATCGACGATCACGCCAGCAATTTCTGGGAAATCACCTTCCCGTCGAACTCCAACGAACTGAGCGTCATCGACGTTCCGCGCACTCAATAACCTGGGCGCTAGGAATTTTGAGTGCTTCGAATTGGCTCCGACGGCAGCTTTTGGTTTGGTCATGAGGCCTCCCTCTCCTCCTAACCCCTCTACGAACTCCTCCAGTCTCCCGGAAGAGAACGTACAAAAAGTTAGTTCACCGTTAACTTACCTCCAGCTTGCAGCACGGGGTAGTACCATCCGAACCTGTTGCAGCCGTGGTATTGCCCCCAGTTCCCTGAGAAGGTTCCGGTATGCTCGATTCCGTTATTGTCTGTAAACTCGACGGAGAAGGTAACCGTCCCGTTCAGTGGCGATTGGCCGTTGCAAGGCAAGTTGCCAGCCGGGTTGGGTAGGCTGAACCGCGTGACTTGCGTGATCGCTCCGTTGTAGGGACTGGAGGGAAACACGCTTCCGCCCAACCACCACTCCGGCGCGCTGTTTAGCCAATACATCGAGTCCACCTGCACGTCGCGCTGCGAAAGCGGGACCCCGCGGCACTCGAACTGATTGAAGGCTTGGATCGGTTGCGACGATGCACCATCGCAATAGAAACCCGGAACAGGCGAAGAACGGTTAGTCCCCGTTGTTAAGATAGTCTGCGCGGCCATGTTCAGAGAAGCGCCAAACATCAGCAGGGAC
The DNA here is from genome assembly GCA_963719615.1 of uncultured Acidobacteriaceae bacterium. Taxonomy (GTDB): domain Bacteria; phylum Acidobacteriota; class Terriglobia; order Terriglobales; family Acidobacteriaceae; genus Sulfotelmatobacter. The sequence continues at coordinate 226,761 of CAVRCR010000069.1, forward strand.
AGCAGTGGGGAGAGGGCTATTTTTCGCATCTCAATTCCTCGACAACGGATTTGACATCTACGTTCGGGCAATTGCGATTATGCGAGATGCTGAACGCGCCAGAGTTGGCTTGTGGAGGTGACGTGGCTTTGGACCAGCTATGCGAGAACGTAAATTAGAGGTAACGGGCTCGCAATAGGGCAGAGGGGTTAAAACCTTTGTGTTCGACACGGTACCAGACCGGGTCTGTGCCTGGGCGGGTGAGCAATGAACTTCGGGCAGCCGCCGAAGCCGTCATCGCGGAAGCTACGGCAAGGCGAGATAAGTAACCCGCGAGAGTTTGTCCCGCGCGCAGTCCCTTTTGGGCGACTTCAAGATTCGTCCTTGCTCTTGATCGCTGGCGAAAAATCGCGTTTACAGTGCGCCGGGATGAACCGGCATGAAGCAGAGAATGAAAGAGTCTCACGAGAAAGGACTAGCGATCTGCTCGGCCTCGAGTTTTGCGTGGCTACCGCGAGGGACCCAACGAAGCGTAGACAGAGGATAGGCGGGGTGGGTATCCAGCTCCGAAAAGATGAAACCCGGACGCCGACGTCTTTGTAATGCGCGGAAGGCAACATGAGTAGGAGCGCTAGCGCGAGTTTCTGCTCAGTCCGGCGTAGTCGAAGACCCCAGGCACGCCTAGAAACTTCATGCACGAGAACCGGGAGACCTCGGAGACACCTGTCGCCAAACCAGGCGGCAGGGCGGTGGGCGAAGGCAATAGCCGCACGGCCCGCATGTACGTCCCCGAGGAGTCACACGACGGTATAGTACCGATGAATCATTCGAACAAAGACAAAAGATCGTTGGCGGAGAGTGTGGAGGGAAGGCCGTTGATCAAGGAGAACGCAGGTCAACCTCACACGTACCCGACTCAGAGCGGGAAGGGCGTGTCCCAGGGATTGGCTGGCGTGCGGAAAGCAGCACGGGAAAATAAGGAGATGAAGTTCAGCGCTCTGCTCCACCATCTGACTGTCGATCTGCTGCGGGAAAGCTTTTACTCATTAAAGAGGAAAGCCGCACCCGGAGTGGACGGGGTGACCTGGCAGGAGTATGAGACCGGACTCGAAGATCGGTTGGTCGATCTCCATGGCCGGGTTCATCGGGGAGCTACCGAGCGCTGCCTTCGAGAAGAGTGTACATAGAGAAAGAAGATGGACGGCAACGTCCACTCGGAGTCGCGGCCCTGGAAGACAAACTCGTCCAGCACGCCGTGGTCACCATCCTCAATCAGATATATGAGGAGGATTTTCTCGGCTTCTCGTATGGCTTTCGCCCGGGGCGCAGCCAGCATGATGCGCTGGATGCGTTGTCGTACGCGCTCCTGAAGAAGAAGGTGAACTACATTTTGGATGCTGACGTCCGAAGCTTTTTCGACAATCTCGACAAAGGCTGGATGATCAGGTTCATAGAGCATCGCGTCGCCGATCCTCGTATACTCCGGCTGATCCAGAAATGGCTGAAGGCCGGAGTAATGGAGGAAGGCAAATGGTCGGAACCGAAGACAGGTACGCCGCAGGGTTCGGTGATCACGCCCCTTACACAAAAGGTAATTTGGGTTGCCAGTCTGGCTTGGCGGTATGCAACCGTCTTGCGGGGGACCCTGCTGGACTGGAATGCTATGGCGAATCGTGATGGTGTCTTCTCCTATCAGGACGTCTTTCACAACAAGCCGGACGATCCGCTGGCGTTCATTGATACTGAGCGTATCAGCAGCACCACGCAGGCGGGCGAGGAACGCCGTGAGGGTTTCCGCGAGGCGCAGGAAGGTCGCTCTATCGTTGGCCTGGTCAGTGATTGCCTGCAACTCAGCACGGAGCGTCTGTTCGCGCTGGCGCAGCGCAGGCATACGCTCACGCAACTGCTCGATCGACATGAGTGCTTCCTGGTAGGCGCTGAGAAGTCGTTCGATGCCCTTGCCAACATGCGCTAATTCTCTTTGCAGACTCTGCTCACGCTTTTTGGTCGGATCGGACGATCGCGCTGCTTCCAGCCGACGGTCAAGTTCCTGCTGTATCAGCGTAGGGTCTTCCAGCAGTCGGATCACTTCGTCCCAGACGATCTGATCGAGCAGGTCCTGCCGGACAAAGCGGCCGTTATCGCAAACAGGGCCGCCCAGTTTGCGCCAGCCATCCGAGCCAATACATTTGTAGTAGTGGATCTTGCGTGCGGAGGTGCGCGTCGATGTGCGCGCAAAGGCGTAGCCGCACTTCTGACAGCTGACCAGCCCCTGTACGATGCTCGGCTCGATGGTGCGACGGCGCGATCGTATCTTGTTCTCCTGGAGGAGTTCCTGGGCACGGGCGAAGCTATCCTCGCTCACCAGTGCCGGCACGGGGATCTCGATCCACTCTTCGCGCGGGCGCTCGTGGCCTGCTGTCATGCTGGGCGTAATCACACCCCGCCGACGCTGCGGACGGATGACGCGCGTCCGTGAAGAGGCACGCGTCTTACCGAAACAGGCGACACCACGATACGCAGAATTGCGCAACACGGCCCAGACGGTCGAGCGTTCCCACCGGGCACTTGCTTTGCGCGTCGGGATGCCTTCGGCGTTGATCCGGCGGGTGATCTCGCCGATGCTCAGTCCCTCAACCGTGTACATCTCATAGATGCGTTGAACCACACGGGCCTCGGCTTCAAGCACGGCGTACGCAGCAGGCGCCTCGTCGGTCTTGCGCATATAACGGTAGCCATACGGAGCGCCGCTCATCACGCTGACCTCACCCGACTGGGCCCGGTGTCGCTTACCGCGGCGCGATCGCTCCAGAATCTGCGCCCGCTCATATTCAGCGATCATGCCCTGAAACTGCACCAGCAGTTGATCTTCCGCGCTGGAGCCCTGCGGTGCTTTGACAAACAGCGTCTCGACTCCGTTGCGGGCCAACTCCTCGATCAGCAGGATCTGGTACGCGTATTTGCGGCTCAGCCGGTCCGGCGCGTACGCCAGCACTACCTGGATCTGTCCTTCGGCGGCAAGGTCCCTCACACGCTCAAGGCCCGGCCGCTCCAGCGTCGCTCCGCTATATCCCTCATCTTCAAAGACCCACTCTTCGGGAACCTCCAGATCGTGATTCTGGGCGAACTCGATCAGCGACGCCGTCTGGCTCGCTATCGTGTTCGCCTCCCGCTGCTGCTCGGACGACACCCGTGCGTAGATCGCTGCCATCCTCATGTTCGAACTCCTTTACACTGCCGCCGACAGGGCGCTCCCGAACGGGCACCAGAAGACTGTAGGCCTGGGCGAGCTTTGAATCGTGCAGGCGATCAAACACATAGTCAACCCGAACTTGAAGCGGGCCGCGCGTTTGGCGCGGCTCAGCCATGCCTTCTCTGAGTACTCAGAAACGCAGCCAACGCGCGGGTCACGATCGCTCCGATAGTCAGCCCACTGCTTCTCGCATACGCCCGCAAGAGACGTGCTGTTCTCGCCGGAAGCTTGAGCGTGATCGGTACCGTAGCCTCGGAGACTTCGACCGGCCGGTCGAGCTGTGGCGCTTCTTCCAGATACCGATACGCTTGACGTTCTGACAGGTCGAACTCTCGCGATAAGCGCTGCATCGCCTCGGGCAACGGAATATTGCGCTGCAGCAGCATGGCGTAAGCGGCGTTCAGCTGCCGAGCCTTGTCCGCTTTGGTCGATCGAGTCATCTGTCATAAACGTATTACCTCTTAAGGCGCAGGTCAAGTACTGAGGACTACTCCGCCAACCCCTCACTACCCTCTCGAATTCGAAATTACCTTTTGTGTAAGGGGAGTGGTTAGCCCAATTTTGGCGAATGTTTTTCTCCACTACGCGTTCGATCTCTGGATGACGCGGACACATCCGGACCTCCCTTGGTGTCGGTATGCGGATGATGGTTTGGTGCACTGTCGAACGAGCAAGAAGCGGAGGCACTCAAGTCTGAGCTTCAAGCTCGCTTGGCGAAGTGCAACCTAGAGATGCATCCGACGAAAACCAAAATCGTCTACTGCAAGGACAAAAAGCGCAAAGGCATGTATCCGAATATCAAATTTGACTTTCTCGGGTACTGCTTTCGACCCCGTCTGGTGAGACGTTTCCGAGACAACTCGTTATTCTGCGGATTCAATCCCGCAGTTAGCTCCTCGGCAATGAAAGCCATCGGTCGACGATTCGGGAATTGAAACTTCGCCATCAAACACAACTGTCGTTGCAGGCCATTGCCCGGCTGCTCAATCCACTCCTGCGGGGTTGGATCGAGTACTACGGGCGATACGCCGCATCGGCGCTGTACCCCTTACTGCGGCACGTCAATCAGACGCTCGTAGCCTGGGCGATGCGAAAGTTCAAGCGCTTTAAAGACCATAAGGTCCGGGCGAGCCAGTTTCTACAACGGCTTGCCGCGGAACAAGGGCTCTCTTCGTACACTGGGATATCGGTATGACCGGAGTGTTTGCTTGATGGGAGCCGGATGCGCCGAGAGGTTCATGTCCGGTTCTGCGAGAGGCTCGGGGTGCGACTCCCCGGGCCTACTCTCCCGCACATTAGCGGGAAGAATAGTCTGGGGCGCTACACCGTGCGACGCAAAACGATCCGCAAGCGCATGCGGTCCAAACTGCGGCAGCTTAAGCAGGAGCTCCAGCGGCGCATGCATGATCCCATAGCTCAAACGGGAAGATGGCTCCAATCGGTCGTGCAGGGTTACTTCAACTATTACGCGGTACCAGGAAACCTCGACCGCCTCGCGGGGTTCCGAGAACGACTGCTGGGACTGTGGTGGCGCAGATTGCGTCGCCGGAGCCAAAGAGATCGCTTCTCTTGGAACCGTACGCTTAAACTGGGCGGCCGATGGCTCCCTGAACCCCGAGTGCTCCATCCTTATCCCGCGGTTCGCTTTGCCGCCCATCATCCGAGATAAGAACCGGATGCGCTAACGAGCGCCCGTCCGGGTCCGTCCTGGGGGTACCACGTACAGTGGTATCCCTACCGGGATCTTATTAACCGAGCGTCAACAAAGGAACCAGCCGACTGCGACCGCAACAATCGCGAGCTTTGTCAACCAGCCGATTGCGTATGACAGCACAAAGACGGGGTGCAGCTTCATAAATGCGGCGTTAGTAAGGATCAGGGGTAATGGCCCGATCACCCACACCGCAACCGCCAATTTGAGCGCACTGGATACAGAATGAAGACCCAATCGGGCTGCGACAAAGGCAAATACTCCGCATGTCACAAATGGCAGTGGACTGGTCAGAGCAATCGCTCTAACCTCCTCACCCTGACGCCAGATTTCCGGGTAAGTGTAGCGTCGATGAACCCAATCGCCTGCGAAGAACCAGTCGGTGAGCGACGAGACGACACCAGCACCAATAATGATCGCAACGAGTCCCGCCCAGTGCATGGCGTCCTCCCTTCCAAATGCTCGCTAGTCTACTCGCACGAAAGCTGCGAACGCTAAGTGTATGTTGAAGGGATAGGATTTCGGATTCCTCCCAAGAGATTGGGGCGGATCACTGTTGACATATCGTCATCTCTCCGAGCACATGCAGGCTGATTCATCAGCCGGGGTTAGGCAACGCCACTGAAAGTCTCGTCAACCTTCATTCGCCACTCTTCAAGTAGCCACTCGGGAATGTAGTGCCGATTCCGATTGAGTTTGCACCAGCGCTTTAGCGGAGCCGAGGCCACGTACTCTGCCCTAGCGAGTCCTAGCCGTTTAACCTGCATCTCGAACTCCGTCGGAAGAGCGGGAATGGGCCGGGGAGGCGTACCCCAGTTCGGATTTCCGCGTCTGCGTTTCGTACCTGGCAGAGCGATGAGTCTGGCCATGGCCGGATCATACTCTTCCACTCAGGATCGAGGGTGGCTAAACTTCCCGCCTCTATGGGCACAGGTTCCCACCACCGTGGACCTCGTAAAGTTTGAACTTTAGCTCTGGGAACAGCAAGGCTAGGGTAGAGGCCTAGTGGAGCGGATGGAGCCAGTTCAAATTCTCACAAGGATGGCCAAAGCTTGATCGGTTGTGGGAAACTGTGAGCATGGCAACGAAGCGAACCAAACTTGAGAGGTCACAGCGCCAATCCGACCGATCGGAGAAGAGGCTAAATAGCACCCGCCGCGAATCCGCCAAAAAGAACGCCCGTGAGGACGTAAACCAAGCTATTGAGCGGATAGTGAGAAAATAGTCGCAATCGTGGGAGTTGCTTCTGTTTCAGGGGTCACTGTGAGCAAGGGGAGGACCTTGCCTCTCCTGACCTCCCCCAAATCCTCAATCCCAACCGCCCGCCGCATGGCGGACTTTTGTCCCATTACTGCCTGAACGAGCGAAGATTCGGGTCGCAAGGTCCGTAAGAACGCTCCGATCTCCGGCGTGGGCTTCATTCCGTATGGGACAAAGTGCGGGCGTCCTAATGTCGCCTCAGGCGAGGCACGGAATGAGCATCTACGCATCCCATCCGTGGACTATGAAGAGGTACAGACAATCTGGCGGCCACTGGAAAGTAGCCTTGGGTCTCAAGGTAAGGGGTTGGCGTGGCTTGAGTTCATCAGGCTGCGTGTCCGGATTGTGCCATCGGTCGATGGCGGGTAATCGGTTCGCCATAGTTGACGCCCAGAAAAGCCGTGGCGCAGCGGCTTCACGGGCTGCGCCACTAGGGGAACAAGCGGGTGATGGGGGAGGGCCGCCTCCGTTCCCTCGCATCTTTCGAGACCAATTTACAAGTTGACGAATTGTTTGTCTGGTCAAGAGTGCTCAGTTGTGAAAGCCTTTACTCGTCACCGTTGCTCCGGCGAGAGGATTTGTGTCTTGGCACCGCCCTAGACGGATGCAAACAATGCTCGCGCCAAGCATGCATGGCAACGAGTCCATAAAATGTGGGGTAGCGCTGTTGAGAGATACAAGGGAGTGAGTGACATGGAAACGCCGAACAAATCCAATCCCGACCAAAAATCGACTGAGGCAGAAGCGCACATCAAGAGTGCTCACCAGATTCTAAAAGCCTTACAAAAGAAGCTCGGAGAGCATCCAGAAATCGGAGCGGCGATTACGAAGCTGGAGATGGCGCTGAATGTTCTGGCAGTGGAGACTGGCGGGATGCTGTAGGGGCGGGCACGGAATCAGCAGTATTAGCCAGCAACCTCAGTTTCGCACTGAGGTCTTATTGATAGTTTCTTCCAGTCGGTGAGCGCCGCCAACTCGTCTCTGAGGTTACAGAGGGCTACTTCGCCTTTAGTTCACGAACTGCCCTCGCGTATTCGTCAGTCGCGATCTTTAGTTTGTCGGCGAGGTCGTTCTGATCTCCGGCATCGGCCTTCCGCAATGCGTCCGAAAGCTCTTGCACCCTAGTCTCGGCTGCTCTTACTTCTTCAATAGTTGACATGGCTACGCCGCTCCCGCCGTACGTTGCCTGCGAGACTCCCAGATAGGAGCGCCAAAGTCTGTGCGTCGGGTCACACACGTTGAGGGGTGCGCGGCTTGCGGTGGAAAGTGCGCTTGGACGCCTTGCATTACCTCGGTTACGTTTCCTGTGTCCCTGATCCTGCGAAGATGTTGTCGTAGTGGAGGTTAGTAGGAGGCACCAATTTGAAGACATTCGCAATCGTCGTCCTTGTCCTTTGTATGCTTGGGATGATACCGGGCGGGCTGTTGATGAGCACGGGAAACACCTACGCGGTGGTCGCCGGAGCCGTGATGGTTGGGCCTGGTATGCTGTCCATCCTGCTCTGTTGTGTGGTGATTGGTCTGGCTGACATCAGGACTCTTCTCACAGCGATCCTGAAAGTAAGTGTGATCGAGGAGAACACTCGCACTGCGTCTAGCAGCAAGGCATTCGCGGCAAAAGTCTAGGGAAGATGATTACAGAAGTGGTTGTCACGGCGATAGCGCTCGGCATCATCGTTCGGTTCTTCATGCTGTATGGGCACTGAGCGCCCTAACCGTAAACCGCATGAGAGTTGGAAAGTCGCTGCAAGTCTTGATAGGTGAGAAAAGGGAGGCAGGCGAGAGATGGCGCAGACTTCCCATCACTGCGCCATCAGAGGAGCAGACGACTGAGGCCGCATAGCTCCTTCACACCGGAGGAACGAGCGACGATGGGGGAGGGCCGCATAGTTCCTTCGGAGCATCTCGATTCCCGCTAACTTACACCGCGCCTTGTTTGGCGTCTGCTCAGAATTGCACACGCGTCGTAGGAGTATCTGCACATTCAAGCCGCAGACGGGCCGAGTGCGGCTGCCAAAGGTATCTTTTTCCCCCCGGACAAAGATACAGTGACAATAGAGGCCCAGCCCCTCCACGTTTGTGCCGCACATCATGGTTCGGGTCGTCGCATCAGGTCAAGACAAATTTGGTTCTGCGTGGTCTGCATCCCTGATAGCTGTTGATTTTTCAGCAGACTGGTCTGGCTGGACCTGCGCAGTGGGCGCTTCAACGCCAATCTGCCCTCAGATAGTCTTATTGCACAATCGGCCTGTTCTATAAGAGGGGATGTCAAGAACATTCTTCTTCCTCCGCCGGAAGCGCGGTTATGGTTCGCGGCATCCAGTCCCTTGTCAGATAGGAGTGACGCTCGAGTCTTGTGTCTTGCCCTGTGGTTTCGGGTTTTGCTTTGCTCCATCTCAGCAGCTGCATGTTCATTAGTAGCGACAACGCCGATCGGTTTCTGAAACTGGCAAGCACTCGTGGTTGTACGGTGTCAACCATGGTTCTATCTGCGACTCGAGGCCTAGTGCTTTTTCGGGTTATCCGAGAGGGCATAGGGTTAACACAGAGGCTCAGTGCCACAGGCACTGTGCGCCTACAGGCGATTAGGATGCTCACCCTCGAACCCGAGCGTCTCAAGAACCAACTGGCCACCACCAGAAAAAGATCACCGGAGATGGAGGGCTCTTCCCGTGAGACGCTCAAGCGGCTTGCGATTTCAGTTTGTCAGCGTCGAAGTTTTCTCCCTTCTTCCATAGAGTTAGCGTGATGGCTGCAATCTTGCGCGCCAGCGTGAGACGCGCCATCGTTGGCTTGATACCTTTGGCCAGTGATCTCTGGTAGAAATCCTGGAACGGGCCGGGCAGTACACTGGCCCTGGTGGCCGCACCTTTGAACAAGCCTTTCAGATCATGATTGTGGTCCTTGTTCAGACCGCGAATGGAGATCTGTTTCTTAGAACGTCGCAGTCCGCCTTTGACATAGCAATATTCCGCACTGGTGCGGGTTTCCAAAGCAAGTCCGCTGTAAGCCCAAAGCTGTCGCTTAGTGCGGAAACGATGCGGGGTCTGGATCAGCGCCACCGCCAAGGCGGAGCGAATCGGTCCCAGTGAGGGAATCTGCCGTAGTTTGACGGTGATGGCATGCTTGCGACTCTCCGCCAACAGCTCGCGGCGCGCTTGCTGGCGCAAGTACTGCAGCATGTCCAGTTGCTGGTAGAGTCGTTCGGCTCGGCGACGGACGCCGGCTTCCTTGATCTTGCCCAGCCACTCGGCTCGATGACGGGTATAGTAGACGTCCCGGCCGGCACAGGGGATCGCCCAGCTGCGATAGACCGCTTTCAACCGACACATGACTCGGGTCAGATCTTTGACGATGGTCAGGTAGCTCCGGGCTAGCTCGCGCAGCATGCGCACGCCCGTCTCGCCATGGTAGACCGAGCTGAGCTTGTTCAGGTACAACAGTTCGGCCAACTTGTGGGCGTCGATACGATCACTTTTGTTTCCGTCTTTGAGCAGAGCATTTTTTCGCGGATTGCACACCACCAGCTTGGCCACATGCGGCTTCAGTAAATCGTACAGCCACGCGGCCCAAGTTCCTTCTTCGAAGGTGACCGACAAAGTTCCGCGCAACCCCGCAAAGAACTCCAGAATGGTCGCGGCTTTTGTTTCCAGGATGGATTCCATGACTAACTTGCCAGTGGAATCCAATACTGCCACCGAGATGGTTGCTTGATGAACGTCGAGCCCAATATACTTTTCGCTATTCATGGAGGGTGTTCCTTTCGTAGGGAATGATGCTTGCGCTCATAACCTACTCCTAAAGGGACGCCCTCTTATAATGCGTTAACGACAGTGAGGCTGACCCACCTTCGGCGTCATGCCAAAAAAGCCGCCCAGACATCGGGCGGCGAATCTTATTTCAGCGTTGAAACAGTTGCTTACATTTTCACTGGAGTACCTTGAGTCGCCACACATTGCCACTGTCCGTTTGGCATTTTCACCCACGTGTCCGTCCAGCGCTCGTGAACATCAAAAGGCTTACCCTCTGGGTCGGTTCCCTTGCCTTTGAAGCCTCCCGTTGCCATGGCGGTGCTCCCAAAAACGGTCACCTTCACATCCTCGTACTCAGCACTGGTGTATTTCGTCTTCTTTGCCATTGCAACCGCTGCGGTTTTGTCGAGAACCTTACCGTCACTTTGAGTATCCACAAATTTATCGGCCAGGTGGGGAGCGATCAGGTCAGGATTGTTCGTTTGTTGCGACTTGAGCCATTCTTGTTCCAGGTCCGCCACAGCCTTCTCGGTGCCTCCGGCTTGCGACCAGACAGCACTCGCCAACAAAACCACCCCGAGTGAACACCATATCAAACTCCTTTTCATGGTTGTCTCCCTTCGGTTGTTTTGAATTTTCAGAAGAAACTACTTGGATGCGGTGCCCATTGGATACCCAAGGGCGGGAGATGTCAAACGAATGCCGAAAGAGCAGTCCCGGAAGAGACACAATGAATGAGTGTAATGGCCTGATTACGACAGTTACGATATAAACTTGCTCCGGCGGGTAACCAGCAGTTTGACAGTCCCGCCACATAAGACTAGGGTTGTAATTGGGGTGGTCACCACCTTCTCCTCATTTCAGGTTCTCTGAACTAAGTCAGCCCATCTGAAGTAGTCTTTCTTAGCAACTCCAACCCAGGAGGTTGCCCATGTTTGCACGCAATATCTCTATCCATCTGAAGTCCAATATGCTCTCCGATTACACGCGAGCATTTGAAAAAGATGTCCTTCCTTTGCTTCGGCAACAGAATGGTTTTCTGGAAGAAATCACTTTAGCCGGTCCCGGCGGAGTGGATGTAACGGCGATCAGTCTGTGGGACAACAAGAAGGACGCCGACACCTACAACACCAATGCTTATCCGCAGGTGTTGAAGACGCTGGCCAGATTTATCGAGGGGACGCCGCAGGTGCACACCTATGACGTGGTCACCTCGACCCTCCAGAAGCACGAAGTCCTCGCAGCAGTGTAAGGACGCTCTGTTTGCTGGCGGGAGGAGGCGGAGTTACTTCCGCCTTCTCGTGCCACCAAACGATCTGCACCGGACTCGCTCCAAGGAGGGCAGCAATGCACCTAGCGCTTCAAAACGCAGAAACGATCAGTCGCCTGGTAGAACAGGGCGAGTTCCTTCTTAAGAGCTTCCATGATGAACACCAGAAAGACCCCGAGGGAGTCGAAACTGAGTTCGCGCGCGGCGAACTGGTAGGCTGGCGCAGCACCCTGCACACTTTGTATCGGGATCGCGCCGAAGACATCGTTACCCGCGTCATCACCAGGACGGGCTTGACCGTTCCCGATGGCGATGTCCCGAAGGGCGCTAATCATGAGGCCATCCTGCTCGAAGTGGGGCGGCTCCACGACGTCAGCGAGCGTCTTGCCATACTGGCGGGACCACATTCTCACGCGTCAGAGCCCATGCATGACGATCCGGTCGCGGATCATCACTATTTCGGCTGAAAGCCGGTGCAACCGCACAGCCCTTGCGTTGGATCAGGATTCCCGTCTTCACTTCTGAATTCGTCCCCAGTGCAGGTGCCGTTCCTGTGCTCTAGCCGGCGATGACCGCACTCGCAAGTGTCATTTGGGCACAAATGCTCGGGCTCGAAGACTTCCCCAAAGTACATATGCGATGATTCCCATCCGCATTGAGAGCAATTCCAATGCACCCCCTCCTGAGACGCGTCTTCATCCTTATGCAGGTGTGCCATGCTGGCAATTCTCGAACCCGAACCTGCCGCCCGGCTATCCCTGCCAAACATGATGACCGCACCGGCACGTTATGGTTTCGGTAGGCTGTTGCTTGGTCAATTGCTTTTTGCAGATGGGGCACGGTTTAGTCATCACGTACGTCATGGCTTGGTCCTTCGGCTGAACCACTCGATGCCGGGAGCTGGTTACGAGTTAGTTTGTTCGGACTAGTATTCGAACCAATACAAGTAGATGCTACCGACCCAATTCCAATCTGTCTGATCAAGAACGCTCACACAGGGCACGCGTTGCCCCAGACGGACGGTGGCCCACTCAAGCCCGATGTTGGCTTGAGTGGGTCAGTTCCACGCTTGGACACAGGAGCTTTCCCGCTGCTCGCTCGTTTTTGCGTGGGTGGCCCATGCTTGCGTTTGTGAGGTTGTTACGAAACTCGGTATTGTCCACGAGCGGTGGGACAAACTAATCTCCAGCCGCGTAGCGGCGGGATGTGAAAGCCCGGCACGTAGTGCCGGGTAGTCAGAAGTGGGATCGACCGAGTCCGCTTTAGCGGACGACACGAGTTTCGTAACAGCCTCCTTGTTTCAAGCGTGGGAACCACGGACCTGGAAATCCAGGACGTTCGGTCTTGTTCTTTTTCTGGGCGGGAACCATGAACGCATGCGCAACAGGGTTTGTGCGGAGGGGACAAAGACTTGCGTCGGCAGCATCATACCCGCCCTTGCAAAAAACGCAAGAGCCTGCCCTGAGCGCAGTCGAAGGACGGGGCACCGACACTATGGCCGTGTCAACCAGATCAAACGCTAAACCATCGGTCTCTCGAAGGGTGGGCCACCTGCTGTACGGGAATGGCGCGAGGTGAAGCCAAAGAGACAACTGTTGTAACAGTGCGCCGTGAAAGGTGCTGGACTTACAGTGGCGTGACTGCTGAACTCGAGTTTTTGTTCTTACTTATTAGAAAGCTTTTGATCTTGCTTTTGCTCACGCGACTGCAGCTCGCTTTCAGAATCTCGCGGTGGAAGCTAGTTCCACCAACCATCTATTCGGTCTCTGACTCGACCATGATTCGTTGTTCAGACTCCCCGACTCTCTCGGGGAGGCAAGGCGCCCAATCAGCCCAGCGATGGACTGTTTTCCACCAGGGTGGCCCACGGGCTGCCTTGCATGCGAACCAGCTGCGCGTAATCCGCCGTGCTGCGCAGCATCCAGTACATCCTCACGGCCAGCTTGCGGGCCACGGCGACTTTCGCCACCGAGGCCCCACGACGAAACTTCAAACGTTGATACATCCGCTTCAGTTGCGGGATCGAAGCGCGCCGCCGTGTGACCCGCTTCCACCAACAACGACCGCATCATCGGGTTGCCTTGCTTGCTGATCGATCCCAGCCGCTGCTTTCCGCCCGAACTGTGCTCCTGCGGATTCAGTCCCAGATAACTCACCACTTGCTTGCTGCGTTCGAAACGTTCTACCGGCCCGATGATCAGCACGAAAGCTAGCGACGTCACTGGTCCCACTCCCGGATGCGTCATCAGACGCACCGCCAGCGGCTGACTCTTCGCGGCTTACTCCACCGCCGCATCCAGTTCGCCGACCGACGCCTGCCAACTCATCGAACATCCGCAACAACTCTTGCCGCCGATAACTCGCCCACGGCCCAGCATCAGCCCCTCCAATTCCTTGCGCCCTTTCGCCGTGAACAACTTCTTCTTCCGACACACACCCTCTCCCATGGCCAGCGCGTGCATTTGATTCTTCACCGCTCCCCGCATCCACACCAACTTCTGCCGGTGCCAGACCAGTTGCCGCAGATCCCGCTCCCCAGCGACGGCCGCCAGATCTTCGGAAAGCGATCGCTGCACAACATTTCCAACAAATGCGCCGCGTCCCGCGCATCCGTCTTCTGCTTGCGTACCACCGCCGCGCGAATCTTGGCCGCATCTCCCATCCACAGTTCGTGTCCCAACTCCGCCAGCATGGCCTCGAACCAGTGCGTGTGCCCAGTGGCTTCGATCCCCACTCGCACCGCACCCACAAGCCCTGCATAAAAAGCTCGTGCCTCTCCGTTCTCGTGCTCCAGCGGCGCTCCACCAACTCGCCCGTCTCCGTATCCAGCATCGCAATCTGCTGGTAGCGCGTGTGCAAATCACAACCTATAATCATCATCGCTCGGCTCCTTTCCTCCGAGCCTTCCGTGGGCGAAAGCGTGAGTCTTTTCCGAGAGCCGGATGCGGGAAAACTCGCTCGGTTCGATGAGCGGGAACAGGAACCAGGACCAAGCCAAACCGGACTGAGGTGACGAGGCGAAAGCCCAGTCGACTAACCACCGGGAGACTACGGTTACTGCGCCTGTTTCGACTCTCTCGCCTCACAATCCAGCGAACCCGGCTCTGAACGGACCATCTCCTCCAGCGTGACTGGGGCACGAACGTGTCCTTCCATATGACCTTTCTCATGTTGCAAGCGCGAATTCCGCGCCATTCCGACGGTACCTCCGTGCGGGCTTTGTTTTGTGGGCAAGTCGTTGAAGCTAGATAACTTGGATAGAACTATCGACCTGAAGCCGACTAACCGGAAGTCAACTGTCGAAATCAAGCTTTACAGTCAACTTACCGGTCTCTCGGGGAATAACGAAATGAGGGTGGTTACGCTAACTGACGACCCCAGATGCGTCCCGCGAAGGGAAGTCTCCACGGCATGACCCCGTAGGCTCTGGCAGGGCAAATCCGGAACGGGGTCTGCGGTGTAGACCTGACCAACCTTTTCCGGGACAGGGGAATCTGATGCTGGCAAAAATCGGGTCCCGCCGTCGGTGCTCGGTCTTGGGTTTCTTAGCAGAGTTTCCGGAAGACCCTTTGCTTCGATCTTCGCTTGTTTTTCGCCGGACTACGTTTGCCCGACAGTGGGTCCCCGGCCGTCTTTTCGCGTGTTAAACTAATACTTCCGATGGCTACGATTCAGCGCAGAAAGACCGTTACGGCCGTTGTCGGAGGTGTGCGCGTCGGGTCGGATGCACCGGTTGTGGTGCAATCGATGACCAACACCGACACTGCGGACGTTCCTTCAACTGTGCAGCAGGTTGCGGCTCTGGCCCGTGCTGGGTCCGAACTCGTGCGGGTTACGGTGAACAACGATGAGGCGGCTGCGGCCGTGCCCCGGATCGTCGAGCAACTCGACAAGCAGGGTGTCCGCGTGCCGATTATTGGGGACTTTCATTACAACGGGCATGTGCTGCTCACGAAGTATCCGGAGTGTGCGCGGGATCTGGCGAAGTACCGGATTAATCCTGGGAATGCCAGCATTGGGCGAACTGGGGACTCCAATTTCCGCACCATGATTGAGGTCGCTGTCAAGAATGAGAAGCCGGTGCGAATCGGCGTGAACTGGGGATCCCTCGACCAGACGCTGTTGACGCAGATGATGGACGATAATTCCCGTCTCGCCGAACCTAAGGACGCGCGCGAAGTGACCATGGAAGCAATGGTTGTGAGCGCGCTGAATTCGGCGGAACTGGCGAAGAAGTACGGGCTGAGAGCGGACCAGATCATCCTGAGCGCCAAGGTGAGCGGAGTGCAGGATCTGATCGACGTGTATCGCGCGCTGGCGGCGCGGTGCGATTACCCGCTGCATCTGGGGCTGACCGAGGCCGGGATGGGCGCGAAGGGGGTGGTGGCATCGAGCGCGGCGATGGGCGTGGTGCTGCAGGAAGGTATTGGCGACACGATCCGGGTTTCGCTGACGCCTGCGCCCGGCGGCGATCGCACCGAAGAAGTCCGCGTGGCGCAGCAGATTCTGCAGTCGATGGGGATTCGCAGCTTCACGCCGCAGGTGACGGCTTGCCCGGGATGCGGACGCACGACCAGCACGTTTTTCCAGGAGATGGCGGAGCAGATTCAGTCGTACCTGCGCGAGCAGATGCCTTCGTGGAAAGGGCGCTACGTTGGCGTGGAAGAGATGAAGCTGGCCGTCATGGGCTGCGTGGTCAACGGACCGGGGGAGTCGAAGCATGCCAACATTGGAATTTCGCTGCCGGGAACGTTCGAGGAGCCCAAGGCTCCGGTTTATGTGGACGGGCGGCTGTTCACGACGCTAAAGGGGGATCGGATCGTGGCGGAGTTTATCGAGATCCTGGATGAGTACGTGGATTCGCACTACGCCGCAAGGGAAGCCGAAGTCGCTGCCCAGCAGTGAACGGGCAGACTCACCTCACATATCTCTTCCTCGGGACGTTACTGGCAAACGTCTTTCTCACCTCTTAAGGAATCGAGGCGGTTACGAAAACCGTGCCGTCCACTAAAGCGGACTCGGGTTGTTTCCGCGTCCATCTTCCCGGCACTGCCGTACCGGGCTTTCACATTCCGCCGGTACGCGGCTGGAACTTGATTTGTCTTACCGCGTATTCAAAACCGAGTTTCGTGACAGCCTCGATTCGGATGGATAGAACGCCCGCTGTGCGATGCTGGCGGCAGAGACGTTGCTAGCAACGTCTCTACGACTGGCTATTGGCCGCTCAGAAGGAAAATTGGATTCTGCAGCGCGGGCTGGCCGCCCGGTGGGGCTGAGGCTGCGCTGAAGGGGGCGGCCACGTCGGTGACCAGTTGATCTGGGGTGTTGATCCCTCCGGTGGAGAGGGTACTTGTGGTCGCGATGATGTCGGCGATCGAACCGGCGTCGCAAATGCTCACATACACATGGCTGCTGTCGGCCGCGGCCGCGGCGAACATGCGGAAGCGGGTCGTGCCGGGAGCGTAGGTCGGGGCCGGGTCACAGGATGACACCCGAGCCACCGCGTACTGCGTGTCCCCGAACAGTGGCTGGCCCAGCAGAGAAATCGACGGCGGCAGCAGGGAAGTGGAAGCCGAAATCGGTTTGACGGTCATGCTGCGGGCGTCGTACACGGTGAGCCGCGGGATTACGCACGGCCCCGATACGCCGGAACCGGCTGGACATGCGCTCAGGGTCTGATAGCTGGCCACGTAAAAACGGGATCCGTCCGGCATCACCGCGATGGAGACGGGCGCGCATCCGCTGGGGCAAGGAGCATTGGCGCCGGTGGTCATGGAGATTGCGGACAGGAGGGTGGGCGCGTCCGAGGTCGCATCAAAGACGTAGACGGCTGCGGCCGCGGGATTAGTCACATAGAGCCGGTTGCGAGTTTTGTCGTAAAGGGCAAAGTTGGCGCCCGCCCCGCCCACCGACTGACTCGACGTCACCGTGTTCGTGGCGGTGCTGATGGTGAGCAACTGTCCGTCCCCCTGAGTGACGACGTACACAAATCTGCTGTCGGGGCGCGACACAGCCCACACGGGCGTGCTGCTGCCCGTGGGAAGAGCAATCGTAGCCAGCGTCGACAAATCGGTAGGAGAGAGGTCCATGATCGTACCCGCGACCGGCGGGTTGAGGCTTCCCTGGTTGACCACGTAGAGATTCTGCGCGTCGGGAGTCTCGGCCAGAGAAACGGGGTGCGCAATTGGGTTGGCGGCGGTGGCGAGGTAGCTGATGGTTGTGATCGTACTCTGGGCGGGATTGAGCGCGGCGACCGAATCCGTGCTGCTGAGGGGACAGTTTGGGTCGTTTTCGAAGCCGTAATTGGCCAGGTAAATGGTGCTCGTTTCAGCCGTGGCCAGGAAGTCTGGTTGGTAGGAACAAGAGAGCGGAATCGGAAGGGTCGCAGTTCCACTGGTGCCGCTCGCCAGCCCAAATACAGGATCGACGTACGTGATCGTGGTCCCGCTGACCGAGGAAATAGTGAAACTTCCGTCGTATGCGTTGGGGTTGGGGCCAGTCACGACTACGCCGGTGATGATGATGGCGCCTCCTACCTGCGCCTTCACCAGGGGAGTGCTCAATGTGACCGTGACCAGCCCGGTGTTGTCTTCGGAGATGGCGGTGATGGCGGAGGACTGATTATTCCCGACGCTCGGGAGGGTGAAAATTGTCGGCGTACCCAGACCGGTGGCGGTAGTGCTATCTCCCGCGGGAGTGAAAGCGGTGACGATGTCAACTCCTCCGACGTTGACGGTGCCATCGCTGTTGACGCTGCCCGCGCTGGCCACAAATATCCGGGAATCGTTGGGAAGAGCCGCGGCATGAGTGGGATTGACGCCCATACTTGCGACGCCGATGTCGCTGTCGCCCGAGACGTCGATCTGCAGGGCGGTGCCGGGGTTGGAGAGCACGTTGGTGCTAATGCCGAAGACGGCGTGGAAATTCGCAGGGTTGGGAGGAGTGGTGCTCACCGGAATCACGACCGGGCGGTAGACCTGCCCGCACGAAGCCCACAGCAAAACGGCCAGCGCCATTGCGGCCAGCCAGCCCACACGTCGGACACTCATCGGCACCCCGGAGAAGAAATTCTGGTTCAAAACGAATGTAGACAGAAGCGACTATTGTAACGATTGCTGGGCGCGGGCGCTAGGGACGGGCGCTCAGTTCAGTAAGGGATGCAGGAGGCTCCAGGTCGGGATGCCTCGGAGGCGGTTGCGAAACTCGTGTCGTCTGCTAAAGCGGACTCGGGTTGTTCCACGTTCCATCTTCCCGGCACTGCCGTGCCGGGCTTTCACATCCCGCCGCTACGCGGCTGGAACTGGTTTGTCCCACCGCGCGTGTTCAACACTGAGTTTCGTAACACCTCTGAGGGGCGGCCGCCATCGAGGGCATAACGGGAGTCAGGAGCGGCCCTTGATCGTTCGCGTTGGGACACTGGAGTCTGGTTATCCGCGGCCGCGGCGTGATTTTGCAACTGCCGTGCGGGGTTCGGCCTCGTCGACCGTCGCGGCTGGTTTTTTCTTGCCTTCCATCTGGGCCAGACTTTGCTTCAAGGCTGCCATCAGGTCCACCACCGGGGCTAGTTTCTTGGGCTTCTCGACGGCGGCGACTTCTCCGCCTTCGAGCTTGGTCTCGATCAGCTTCTTCAAGTTTTCCTGGAAAGAGTCTTGGTACTTCTCCGGATCCCAGTCTGCGGCTAAAGCTTCAATCAACTGGTGCGCGACTTTTACTTCGGCGTCTTTCAGTTCCACGTCGGGTGCGCCGAAGCCTTCGACTTTTTTCACTTCTTCCGAGTAGTACATGGTGTGCAGCATCATGCCGCCCTCGTGCGGACGCAGGAAGACGGTGTATTCGCGGTTATGCATGGTGATCTTGGCGATCGCCACGTATTCGCTTTCTTCGAGGGCCTTGGTCAGCAGGGCATAGGGGCGGCGTCCGGCTTCTTCCGGCATCATGTAGTACGAACTCTCGAAGTAGACCGGGTCGACTTCGCTCTCCTTGACGAATTCGAGGATCTCCATGGTCTTGGCGGTCTGCGGCTCGATCTTCTTGATCTCGTCGGGCTCGATGACGATGTACTCGTCCTTGCGAAACTCGTAGCCTTTCACGATGTCGCTGCGGTCGACGACCTGGCCGTCGGCCTGACACACATATTGCTGCTTGAGTCGCGACTTGTCAGTGCGGTGCAACATGTTGAAGGAGATCCCGCTGCTGCGCGCGCCGGAGAACAGACGCACAGGCATAGAGATGAGGCCGAACGTTAAGTGACCGGACCAAGTCGACGATGGCATGGTTTTCCTCGAAGTCGTCCCCGAAGCCGGCGGGGCTGCGGGACGGAAGCGCTAAACCTCACAGCAGGGAGAGTTTAGCTCAGAACACTGGTTTGATGCACCAAGCGAGTCGCACGTTGGGGGTGCGGGGAACCGAAATTCCAAGCCGGAGGGGATGGGGTCGAAAACGCCTCGGCACAAGGGATAGTAGTTAACTGAGCGGATTCCGGCATCGCATGTCCGCCGACGCTCCGGAACGAGGTCGCTCCCAGTGCCTCCAGCTATGGGCCAAGCCAACGGAAGCTAGCCAACCTTCAGATTTCGTGCAGCTTTTGAGAGTCTGGCCACATCTGTGAACTGGCTTCCCGGGAGGAGCAATGATGAGCGACCTGCGCTATCCCATCGGCAAATTCAGCTATGACGGACCACTCACCGAAGATCGGAAACACGCGTTCCTTGACGATATTGCCCGTACCCCGGCCAACTTGCGGACAGCAGTCAAAGGACTGACCGAGGCTCAGTTGGACACGCCTTACCGTCCCGGAGGATGGACTGTACGACAGGTCGTTCACCACGTGCCCGACAGCCATTTGAACTCTTACGTCCGCTTCAAGCTGGCGCTTACGGAGGACGAACCGACCATCACGCCCTATGCGGAGGATCGCTGGGCGGAACTGGCAGATACGAAGGTCACTCCCGTGGAAGTCTCCTTGGCCATACTCGAATCCCTGCACGACCGCTGGATGCGGTTGCTGCGATCGCTTGGGCCGGAAGACTGGAAAAGAACTTTCCGGCATCCTGAACTGGGCACGGTCACGCTGGAAAAGACGCTTGCGCTGTATGCCTGGCACGGACGGCACCATGTGAGCCAAATCACAAGCCTGCATGATCGTGAGGGATGGTAGCGCGAGGGGTACTTTTGTCCCTAATGAGTGAAAACTTGGGTCATCTTTTGCGCTTTCCAACTGCCCGGTAGCCTAGTGCAGACATGCGGACCTGTTTTTCAACACTGTGTTGGGTGCTTGGAGCTGTGCTTCTGGCGTCTTCAAGCTTGAGTTTGGGGCAGAAATCTTCGCCGCCTGCGGCCACGACTTCGGAGCCTGCCGCCTCGACTTCCGACGCCTCTGGGGAGACAAGCAGTAGTCCTCTGGCTGCTGCCGCGCACAGCACCAAAGCGCAGAAAGCGGCGAAAGCCAAGAAGGTCTTCACCGACGAAGACATGGAAGCTACCGCGGGACCCCTGCCGCATTTGAAGATGGACGGGGCGGAAAACGCCGCTGAGGTGGTGACTGCCATCTGTAAGTACAAAACAACGCACACGCCGGAGCAGACTGAGGAAGCGGTCCACATCTGGTACGACCGGTACGACGAGATGTTGCAGGCGGCCATCCGGGTCAACCTCGATGTCCAGACGCTTCGCGCCGCGAACATGAGTAACGGCTACGAACTGTGCGTGCAGAGTCAGGATTACCAGCAATGCCAGAATCGGCAAATGGCTGAACAACGAGGGGCGCGCAACGATCAACTGGAACTGGCCAAGAACAATAACCTCACGGTGCGCATTCAGCATTCGTTCATGAAAGTCAGGAACGGGCTGTGGATGCAGAACCTGCGTTATCCCTGGTTCAAGATTCGGACCACCAATAACATCGACGAGTTCTGATGGGCTGGTGACCTCAGGGGCTTAGAGTCTGTGCGTAAGGAGTCCTCTTTCGGCCCCGCTGGGGCTGAATCATTTGAAACCACTACTCACGGTTTGCGCCCCTTCGGCAAGCTCAGGCCAAGCTGTGGGCTTTGTTCTGCCGCCGCTTCGCGGCTAAGACTCGCCGAGCGATTCACGTGATGCCAAGTCTCCACAGAGAATAGCTGGTGGCCTCGCGAAGTACCGCGACGGCGCGCTGCAGGGTGCCTCGGGGGCGCGAATCCGGTCGCGGGGCAACGTAGACCGGGCCGAGGCCTTCATGTTCGAGCAGTTTACGGATGCGGAAGACGTGGTAGGCGTCGCTGACCGCGATGCAACTGTGCAGGCCGTTGGCGCGCATGATGACGCCCACGCGGGCGGCGGATTCCGAGGTGTCGCGGCCCTGGGTTTCGGCAATCAGGCTGCGTTCGGGAACGCCGTGGTGCATGAGATAGTCGCGGCCCACGCCACCCTCGCTGAAGCTGGGATCGGCGCCGGCGCCGCCAGTCGTGATGACGACGGGGGCCTGTCCGTGGTGGAAAATATCGAGGGCATGATCGAGTCGCGCGCGCAAGACGGGGGAAGGATGACCGGAGTATTCGGCGGCGCCGAAGACGACGATCGCATCGGCGGGGTGAAGTTCCTGCAGCGAGGCTGTGCTTACAATCTCGACTGCGGTGACGGTCAAAAACAGTACGACCGCCAGCCCGACCAGGATCAGCAGACGAAGCCACCAGCGCCGCAAGGGATGCCGGTTGGCGTTTTCGTCAGTCATTATTCGGAGTTCATCCTGTAGCGCTCAACCTCGAGCGTGGTTCATCCTTGGGCAAAGAAAGTAGAAATCTCGTCGGAGGGAATGGCACCTTCGCGCATGATGCGCCAACGCGCGGCCTGGTCGGTCAGATCCACGATAGTGGAGGCGACGTCGCGTGGGGAGACGCCGCCATCGACGATGATGCTGATGCGACCGTGGAGTTGATCGCGCACCTGCTCGGCGCTGGTGCATTCGGAGGCGCCGCTGAGATTGGCGGACGTGGCCGTGATCGGAATCGCCGCGGCACTCACCACAGCCCGCGGAATCTTGGCGTTGGGCACGCGCAACGCGACGTTGCCGGTGTTCGCCGTGACTTTGAGAGGCAGACGCGATCCGGCTTTGACGATGATGGTCAGCGGTCCAGGCCAGAACTTGCGGGCCAAGGCGTAAAACTCATCGGGCAAGTCCTTGGCCAGTTCCGAAGCCTGATCCACGTTTTCGATTAAGAGCGACAGCGGCTTGTGGCGCGAACGCGTCTTGATGTCGTAGACCTTGTCGACCGCGCGCAGGTTGAAGGGATCGGCGGCGAGCCCATAAAACGTGTCAGTGGGCATGCCCAGTACTTCGCCGGAGCGGATCTGATCGGCGGCATACTTGACCAGGGACAACTCAGGGTTATCACAATTGATTTTGACGATCTCGGCGCGCACAGCGCCCCCTTCCTAATGACCCTCAGGATTTTACTGGTTTGATTGCAAAACCTATCATAAT
Source organism: uncultured Acidobacteriaceae bacterium (assembly GCA_963719615.1). Classification (GTDB taxonomy): domain Bacteria; phylum Acidobacteriota; class Terriglobia; order Terriglobales; family Acidobacteriaceae; genus Sulfotelmatobacter. Next base: position 249,444 of record CAVRCR010000069.1, read on the forward strand.
ACGGCAAAAAACGGCGCAAGGGGGTGGGATTGAGTATCATGCAGTCGGTCCCCGCTGTGAATCGATGAGCCGAAACCCCGAACCACCCAGCTCGCAAGGCCGGCTGCGCCGCATCGAAGGGCGCCATAATCCGCTGGTCAAAGTGCTGCGGCAGGCCTTTGGTCACGCCGAGCGCACCGAGGACGGCGACTGCGCCATTGAAGGGCTGCACGTGGTAGAGGAGGCAATCCGCAGTGGGCTGCGTTTTCGGGCAGTTTTCTTTCGCGAATCGGCACAGGTTTTGACCACGAGGCTGATGTCGCAGATCGGGGCGCACGTGGAAACCTTGTTGCTTCCCGACAAGATTTTCGATGGAGCTGTGCCGAGCGACACGCCGCAGGGAGTGGCGGCCCTGGTGAAGGTGAAAGAGTTCTCGCTCGATGATGTGCTCGAACGGCTGCAGGTTGGTCCGGTCATCGCGGTGGCGGGGTTGCAGGACCCGGGGAATCTGGGGACGATCTTGCGCTCGGCCGAAGCATTTGGCAGCGCCGGAGCGATACTGGGCGAGGGCACGGTCAGTCTCTTCAATTCGAAAGTCATTCGGGGTTCGGCGGGATCGGTTTTTCGGCTGCCAGTCGTTGTCGCGAAGAAGTCGGGTGAATTGGAGAGCATCTTCGCGAAGTTCCGGGCAGAGGGTGTGCGCTTGATCGCGACTTCTTCGCACAAGGGGACGCCGCTGGATCAGACGAAGCTTACCGAGACTTCGGCAATTCTTGTGGGAAGCGAGGGCGCGGGGCTGTCGCGGGCGCTCATGGGCCAAATGGACGAGACGGTGGCGATCCCACACTCTCCGCGCGTGGAATCGTTGAACGCAGGTGTGGCCGGGAGTATTGTGCTCTACGAGGCGGCGCGCCAGCGCCGCAACCTAGGGGTCGGCACTCAGTGAAACAGCAATTTTTCAACGGTAAATCGGTTGCAATTCCCCGCTAGATTCGATAATCCTTGAGCGTTGACAGGGCTAGGTGTACATTTCGGTCGGTCCGCTTAAGGCGGATCCGAGGAGGAATCGGCATGGGATTTCTCGCATGGATCGTGGTTGGGCTGATAGCAGGTTGGCTTGCTGGCCAGGTGATGAAGGGTGGTGGCTACGGCATCCTCGTTGACATCATTCTCGGCATTCTCGGCGGCATCGTGGGTGGCTGGCTGTTTGGGCTTCTGGGAATCTGGCCCGGCGGCGGCATGATTGGCTCCATCATTGTGGCATTTGTTGGCGCGGTGATTTTGGTATGGATTACCCGTTTACTTAAAAAAGCCTGACCTGGAGCTCGCCTGGCAATTCACAAGGAAGCGTAACCCTCCCAAACCGACCTTGCTCCATGCCGGCTGAATGAAGGTTGTCGGCTTTCGCCACGTGCCGGGTTGAAATGTTCCCTACTCCGAGCAGACCCTTTGGTCGGTCGGAGCTGTCCTTTCTCAATGCCAAGTGTGCAGCGATGACCCGCAACAAACGACCAGTAACTGCGCACTAATATCCTCTTCGCCATCTGGAGATCGCGCAGGAGCAGCGTTTTCGCGACATACGACGTTCCGTTGTCGGCCAGGCATTTTCGTCAATTTTGCAGATTTATAATGAGAACATGGTTGGATCGAATGCTTGAAGAAATCAAATTGTGGGATGAGCCATGAAGAGTCTGACGAGCAATATAAGGTTGGCGGTGCTGACCTTGAGTGCGGCGAGTGTGATTTGTATAGGAACGCAGGCACAGCAGGACCAGGCGAAGGACAACACTCAGTCACACAAAATTGAAGTGTCACCATCCAAGGGATGGATCGATACGAAGATCGATGTGCGAGGGGGCGCAAGCCTACGCTTCACTGCTACCGGCCAAATTACATACCCAGCCGATCAATCCTACGGCGGAAAATTGCGCACGGCAGGAACGTTCGGCCCGGATGGGCTTCCGCGAGGATTCGCCGACTTGGTTCACCAGTACGCCGTTGGAAGTGCAGGGCATGGCGCTCTCATCGGTCGCATTGGTTCTGAGTCATATGCCCAAGCCTTTCTGGTCGGAGCAAGCAAGGAATACGACGTGCCCGTTTCGGGCCGATTGTACCTGGGAATCAATCAGAGTGAACAAGACGCATCCGTCGCGACTGGCAGCTTCGAGGTCAAGGTCGAGATTTTGAAAGACGGTTCGGGCGATGCTGTGGCTGTTGGAGGGCCGGTTGAGACCCGAGTGGCAGGCATCACGCCGGATTTGCTGAGTAAGATTCCGCGCCGCGTCTCCGATCCCGCCAAAAACCCTGGCGACATGGTCAATATTCTGATTGTGGGGACGCAGGACCAAGTAGTGCAAGTATTTACCTCTGCGGGATGGGTACAAGTCGACAAAACCGTCGGCAATACGGCATTGAATGCTTTAGTTGGATCTTTAGAAAAGAAAGACTATCTGACGATGCCGATGAGCACGCTGTTCTTGTTCGACCGTGCCCAGGATTATGGGTTCGCGCACGCCGAGCCGGTCAGAGTCGCGATGTCGCGGAATCACTTACGTGTGTGGAAATCGCCTTACGTGATCGAAGGACGCCCACTGTGGTGCATCGCAGCGACGCACGATATTGGATTCGAGCGGGATCAGCGGAACAACGGTGTCACCCATAAGATTGACCCTGCTATCGATGGCGAACGCGAGTACGTCAATGGCACCCTCTCCGGTACCGGACTTGTGATGCAGCGGGACCATGTCACGCCAGCCGATGCGCTCACCACTGCCAAGACTGCTACCGGCGGGGAGTTTCACTCCGACGGACGCATACTCGTTCTTGTTCTGCAGAACACGGCAAACAAGAACAACTAATCGCTCAGGCAGGACATAACCTTACTCAAGTAAGCCACGGCGTATTTGGAGCAGCGGGCCTTCCCCCTTGTTTTACACTTCGGTCCGCCAAAAGTGGCGAAGCTTCTTAGCTTCTCTAATCAGGCGCTGAAAATCCCTGTCCGCGAAGTCGATGAATGCTATTTGCGATTTATCGCCTACGAATCGACGAATGACCAGCGCAGCGCGGGAACAATGTTCCTCAAGTTGCCGGTTTCACGGCGCCGTCGAGGTCTGAGTCAGCTCTTCGCGCACCCGTTTGGCTGGTTTTTCCATCCGCTTCAGTTTCTCGAATGCGTCTTCGATAACAGGCCTTGCTTCACGTGGTCCATGTCATCGGAGACTGAAGCACACAATCCAGCGAGTTCTTTAGCATCCTTCTGGGGCTGCAGGCTGGCCGCGTGTGCCCTCATGTCTTCGGGCGACGGGTGTTTCTGAACCTCGATTTCCTGGGGGTGCATCGGGTTCACGTTTTGGCTTGAGAGGGGAGCAGCCACAAACAATACTCCAAAGTACAAGCCGGAAACATTGGCTAGAGCACATGATGGCCTCCACACGGGTCGCAGATTTGCGACATTATACTCGCGGGGCGTTGTGATGCAGCAGGGTTGCGTTAATGAGTTGCGTTAATGAGAATTGCCCTCGTCGGGGTCAATGAGCTATGGCGATGCTAAGCGACGCAGCCACGTTTCGTTCAAGCAGAGGGCACTACACAGGATTTTTTGGAGGCTCAACAATTCCAGAATTCAACCTTGACCATGTGGGGGCCGTTCTGTGGTGCGGACGGACCGAAATCGGCAAAATAGTGGTGTCCACCCTCAAAGAGGCCTTGCGATCCATCCCAAAGAGTGAAGTGCCCACGTGCATCGCTCCACCCGTCGATCAGCCAAGCGATGACGCCCTTGCTGGTGAAGGATTCCGGCTTCATGGCAGAACCCGTCTTGATAAGATCAGGCTCCCGGTATTGAGTATGCAGATAATTGATGAACTCGATGACTCGGATGGCGTAATTTTTCGCGTCTCCTCCCTTCACAGTCAACAATCCTCTCGGCGATTTCGGAATCTCATGATCTTTGCCAGCGTAATTGAAGGCTTTCGACATTCGCATCACGCACGAGTTAGGACCGACCCAGGATTGCGTCAGCTCACCACCTAACTGCTGAATCACTTTAGGACTATCGGGATCTGTCGGGTAGTTTGCCGACAGTAACGCGAAGGCGGGAAGGGCACGATTGCTCATGGATGTTTTCTCCCGTCGTGCCTGGGTAGCATGGCTTCCAGGTCGGATGTATATAGGAATTCAGACAGGTCGGTTGCGGTTTCCCAGTCAGGCGGGGTAAAACGGGGCGATCGTTTGCGAAGGAACACGATCAGGTCCGTGTGAAGGTACTCGCTGCTGTAACTGTCCCCTTCTCTAAACGATGCATACGAGATAACGTCACCTGGCTTGAACGGACCGCGATAGCAGTGGCTTACTCGGAAATTGGCAACCGTGACTCCTGGATGAGGTGCATTCGACGTTTCAATGACGCCCTTTACTATCACGGACGCCTTCTTAATGTTCTCGCGTACTAGCGATTTTGGCGGAACGTCGGTAGCACTCGCCAGGAGAACTGCAATGCCCAAGATCGCCAATACCTTCGAAAACATGCACGGGATTATACGCTTGTGTAAAGCCTTGTTGTGAAGACGCCGCTGCCGGAGATTGAAGGGTGGAAAAACGAGACCTACGGGTGTCCTGTGCTCTCTGGTTCGCGGCTGTGCGTCTTCGAAGAGGTAGTGTCGGTGACTATTTGACTACGCGCTGCCGCGCGACTAAGGCAGCCGGAGATCTGTTTTCTCGTCCACCACAATATTCCTGCGCTCGCCATCCCGGACATACAAGATGCGCAGGTGCTTGTGGCTCCCAGGCAGTGGATCGCCTCCCATGCTGTAGTTGTCGACGCGAAGGAAAAGCCGGCCGTCATCGATCCGGCCGCGCAGGACATCGGTTACGTTCATGAACTGTCCTTCTGCGCCGTAGTAGGCGCGCAGAATCTGCAGACCCCTCTCGTGCCGATCGGGCCAATCTTCGCGACGATCGCCGCGCTCGTGTCGTTCATGCTCCTCGCGGCGTTCGTGCCAGTTGTCGGGATCCAGCTCCAGGCGCGCAACGCTCCGCTCCGGATAGCTGTAGTCCTTAATGTCTCCGTCCCATTCGCGCAGGCGGATGACCAGGACTTTATTCTCGTGCGGTGCGGGATCGATTCCCAGGTTGAAACGCGTGACCTCGAGCTGCAGGACACCGTCATGGATGAAAGTGCGGACGCGGGACGTCACGTCGACTTTGCGTCCCGGAACTCCCCACTCCGCTCCCACCAACTCACCGCCCTGAGCCATCGCTGAACCGGCCAACAACAGCAGGCATGCAAATCCCGTCCACAATCTCATGATCGCCTCCCCCCAATCTGAGATCATAAAACCGCAGGACGGCGGAATCACCAGCACGAACGACCACGAACTAATGGTGCGCACCACACCAAAAAACCCTTTGATTCCAGGTGCTTCTCGGTGGCAAAGGAGCTCCTCTTGTTGGTTGCTGTAACCGGGCGCTATAACAAATCAGCACGTGGAAAACTACTGGGTCGCGGTTGGGAGTGATAAGGCCATGTAACGTCAACGATGTCAGCCTAACGAGGAACCGAAATAGCCGCCGTTGACTAGGCCGATTCCTGTTCCATCAACGAACAAGTAGACCATTTCAGACTCAGTGGCTCCTCGGTTCTTATTGTTTAAAGCATACCTACCGTGCATCCAAACCTCGATCGCTCTGTTGCTGTAAACAATGCACGAACGGACTCGCGCGCGAGCGCTCAGTTCACCCACATTTGAACGGCTACACCTAAATGCCGCGGTGCTTGCTGCGAGCGTTTAAAGCAGCAGGAAGTAAAACTACAGCCCTCGCAAGAAGATCACTAAACCGGTCCAATTAATTTCAAACTGCACCACTTGACCAGAGTCGTTTCACCTGTTCTTAGCAAGTTAAAATGTCCGGTTTTCTTAGCACACGATATGTCCGGTTTCATAGTTAACCAGCAGCAGTCGGGGCTGGGGGAAAGTGGGAATCCCGCGCACTTTGCGGGATTTCCAAGCGGGGTGGGAAAGTCGGGTTTATGACTTTTCCACCCCGCGGCTTTTCCACAGCCCGTCGCGCCGGCATTTTTGTCGCACCTTGCGCCACCCCTTCGGCCGTGTAGCGTCCCAGCAAGTGCGGCCCGTGGGTGAGGCTGATAGTTCCATCCAAGTGCTGATGCACCGTGACCTGGCAGCCCGCCAGTGTGGCTCGCCAGCGCACGGCTTCGATTTGTAGGCTCAGATTCTGAAAGCTGACCGTATTGTCGCGGTTCACTGCCCGCTCGAACTGGAGAGAGAACACTAGACCGAGATCGCGTCTCCGACAGGCCAAAAAGGCATTCCCCCGCTGCGCCGCCGCGACTTGGAAACGCCGGTTGAACTCGGCGATATAGTGCTCGCGTAGAAATACATTGGCGGCTTCTAGGCTGGCGATTTTATGCAGCCTTAATTCCTGTGGCAATCGTCCCTGCCAGGTGCCGAAGCTGCGCTCGCTGCGCCCCCGCGCTTGCGGCGAGTAGGCCGGGATCATCCCGATCCCCAGCTCGCGCAGCGCCCGTCCCACCTGGGTCAGCCGATGCCGATCCACTTTGCCGCCCACCTTCGGCGTGAGCCAGAAATGGCTGCCGCGATCGCTGTATAAGGCACAGAACACGCCCTTTCGCTCGATCACTTCACGCAATCCCACCATCACCGTCACCGTGGATTCCTCCTCCACCAGTTGCGCGTAATAGATCTCGCTGCTGGCGTCGTCCAAAATCACGATCAAGTCGTACCAGCGTTCGTCCTGAAACCACTGGTGGCGGCTGCCGTCGATGTGCAACAGCATCCCCGGCAACGGCCGCCGCGGGCGCCGTTTGCGATGCACCCCACGCTGCCGTCCCCGCGCCACCAGCCCCGCCCCCTGCAGCACGCCTTTCACCCAGCTGTAGCTGAGCCCGATCTGGTGCTCGCTGCCTAGCTTCTCGTGAAAATGCCGCAGATTAAAATCGAAATACTTTTCCCGATAGAGCTCTAACACCCGCTCCAACACCGCCATGGGTACCCGCTTCGGCGAAGGTTTGCCCCGCCTCCGGTCAAACAGCCCGCGAAAGCCGCCCTCCTGGTAACGTTCCCGCCACCGCCGCATGTGCCGGTCGCTGATGCCCATGATCTCCGCTGCCTGAAACCAAGTAATCTTCTTCGCCATGGCCTGCAACATCACTTCCTGTACTTTCATCGCCCGCTCCATCGCGGCCCTCAAGTAAGATTCCATGCTTCGCATGGTCTCCTATTCTCGCCGCCCGCAAAGCGGACATATCATGTGCTAACTGAACCGGACATATCATGTGCTAACGACACTAGAGTCGTTTCACCTTGACACTGGCGCGCCCATAGAGCTAAGCTCTTGCCCAACTCCCCCCGAGGCACTGGCTCCAACGGCCACAGCATCCCCTGCGACAGTGATTTCCAGTATTGGAGCAAGATGCGATGCACGAGCAAGTTGGTAAGTGCTCCGACTGCCTCTCATCCACCGGTCAAAACCGAAGTGTCGCTCCACCCAACAGACGGATTAGGCCGAGGTTGTGTCCCCGCGAAGCTGGTCCTTCCACGAAGCGAGGGTTACTTTGCATTGCTATGCTGTCGGTGACGCTGGCAAACGTGTGTCCCTGGGCCAACGCTCAGGACCCGTCCGTGGTTGGGCAATTCTCCACGCTGATGAGTTGGCCTGCTAATCCCACGCATGCCGTTCTGCTACCAAATGGAAAGGTAATGTGGTGGCCCTCGTTCACCAGCGGCGATGTTCCGCGGATATGGGACCCGGCGTCGAATACCAATACGAAGTCAACCCCGGCGGGTTACAACATTTTCTGCGCCGGCCATTCCGTACTGGGTAATGGCCAGGTATTAGTCACGGGAGGAGACTCTTCGGTCACACTTGTCGGGGTTGCGAACGCGTCCACCTATGATCCTGTAAGCGGGAACTGGACGTCTCTTCCGAACATGAATGCCGGTCGTTGGTACCCAACCAACACTGCGCTCCCCAATGGAGACGTCGTGGTGCTTTCGGGTGAGATCAGCCCGCAATTGGGCAATGATCCATTGCCGGAAGTCTGGCAGGTTTCCAGTGGCACGTGGCGAGACTTAACGACTGCGCAGTTGCTTCTCCCCAACTACCCAGAGATGTACCTGGCGCCGAATGGCACCCTCTTCTACGCAGGCCCGACCCAGACTTCCCGATATCTCAATGCCACCGGCACGGGCAGTTGGACGATCGGTCCAACCATGCAGTATGGGCCGCGGAGCTACGGCCCTTCGGTCATGTACGACAACGGCAAGATCATGGTGGTCGGAGGTGGTGGCAGCCCGCCTACCGCGACCGCGGAAATTATCGAATTGAACGACCCCGTCCCGACTTGGCGTTACACGGGGACGATGGCGAACCCGCGCAGCCAGGCGAATGCGACATTGCTTCCGGATGGCACAGTGCTAGTGACAGGAGGATCGAGTGGCGCCGGGTGGGACGATTTCACCCACCCCGTATTCCCAGCCGAGTTGTGGAATCCAGCCACCGGGACTTGGTCGACGATGGCCAGCATCACCACCTATCGCGGCTACCACTCGGTGGCCCTGCTTCTGCCCGATGGCCGGGTGCTCTCGGCCGGTGGCGAATGTAATACGGCTCAGGGCTGCAATAAGAACAGCGCAGAAATCTTCTCGCCGCCTTACCTGTTTAAAGGACCGAGGCCGACGATCGCCTCAGCTCCCGCGAGTATCTCTGGCGGCCAGACTTTCTTCGTGGGAACGCCCGATGCTGCGAACATCACCCAGGTGACCTGGATCCGGCTTGGAGCTGTGACTCATACTTTCAATCAGGAACAGCGCTTCAGTTACCTGAGCTTCAGCCAGGCAAGAGGCGGCCTCCACGTGACCGCGCCGCCGAGCCCGAATCTGGCGCCTGCCGGCTTCTACATGCTCTTCCTGCTGAATGGCAGCGGGGTTCCTTCCGTTGCCTCGATCATCCAGGTGGATAACACTTCGTTTACCACAAATGGGCCAGCAGTGAGCGTGTCCCAGACTTCGCTGCCCTTCGCAGGCAAGTGGCAAGTGGGGACTGCCGCCGCATCGAAGACATTGCAGCTGACAAACCTGGGGACCACGTCGGTGACCATCAATTCCATCAGCACCGGCCCCGACTTCACGATCTCCAGTACTACCTGCGGCAGTCAGCTTGCACCCGGTAGTTGCACGATCAATGTTGCCTTCCAACCCACGACTGGGGGGCCGCTCAACGAGTTCCTGACGATTAGTGATTCGGACTCGAGCAGTCCTCAAACTGTTGCCCTGAGTGGTACGGGCAAGGCGTTGAAGGTGGTGACTGCCTCCACTGTGAATTTTGGGAACCGCCCGATTGGCGTCTCCAGCGTCGCGATTCCCGTAACGCTCACCAACCTGGGCACGGGTCCGATCAGTATCAACAGCATCAGCTACACCAATCCCGAGTTCAGCCAGTATCTGCCGAGCTCTACCTGCGGTACATCGATTTCGGGATTGAGCAGTTGCAAACTATCCTCGATTTTCGTGCCTAACGCCTTGGGTGTTCAGAACGGCAGTCTTAGCGTCATCGATTCGGACCCCAGCAGTCCGACCACGATCAACTTGACTGGAGGCGGCCTTGCCCTCAAGTTGTCCTCGGGCACGCTGTCCTTCGGAAATGAGAACATTCCTAAGACGAGTATCCCACTGACGCTTACAGTGACGAATGTAGGCCCGATCACAGTGAACTTCTCCAGTGTCTCCATCGGTGGTACGAGCCCAGGTGACTTCACGAGTCACAGCAGCAGTTGTGGCGCGGCGCTCTTAGCGGGTACGAACTGCGCCGTGACAGTGACGTTTGCTCCACAAGCAGCAGGCGCCAGGTCGGCGACCCTCACGTTTACCGATGATGCCTTCGCCAGCCCACAGGTGGTGCCGCTCGCGGGGCATGGTGTAGCCGTGCTGTCCAGTATTGCCGTGACCCCCGCCCAAGTTTCGGTGGCCATCGGGAGCACACTACAATTCGCGGCGACCGGTACGTACAGCGATGGCACCAATAACGACGTCACCACTTCTGCGACCTGGAGTTCGAGCAACACCGGAGTGGCCACCATCAGCAACACAAGCGGGTCCCAGGGGCTGGCGATCGCGGCGACGCCGGGGACGACCACCATCACGGCGACCGTGAATTCTGTCAACGGGTCGACTTCCCTGAACGTGCAAAACAGTGTGGGGGGGATTAAATGAGAGCGGATGCTTCGATCAGCAGGCTGATTGCATTCCTGGTTGCGGTCGCTACCATATGTACGCTTGGCGGCGTCGTATGGGCCGGCGATAGTTACACTGTGGTCGAGCTTGGCGCTTTGCGAGAGGGTGGCAGTAGTGTGGGACGACACATGGACGGCACCGGGGGGCAAGTCGTCGGTAGCTCCGGGTTGATTCACGGAAGCGCCACGCGTGCTTTTGTTTGGAGCGGTCCCACCGGTATGCGTGATCTGGGTACCCTTCCGGGAGGAGATTACAGCGAAGCCTTCGGAGTCAATGATGCGGGCACTGTAGTCGGCGACTCCAATACTCGAGAGACGATGCGGGGATTTGTATGGAACGCACGGGAGGGAATTCGCGAACTGAGACCGCTGCCGGGAGATTCCTCCAGCCGCGCCTTTGCCATCAACAACTCTGGTCAAATCGTCGGTTACTCGAGCGGGAAACACGGCGTTCGTGCGGTAGTCTGGTCGGCAAAACTCGAAGTGCGAAGTCTGGGAACCCTTCCCGGAGGGAACTACAGCGAAGCCTATGCCATCAACAATGCCGGGCAGGTGGTGGGGATGTCGACGAGTTCGTCGGGTACGCGTCCCTTTCTGTGGACCAGCCGCGATGGGATGGTCGACCTTGGGATACTGAGCGGAAGCGAGTCGTGTAAAGCCGTGCGCATCAACAATGCTGGTCAAGTCGTGGGGTCTTGTACCCTCGGGTCAGGCAGCCGTCCCTTTCTGTGGTCGAAGGAGAATGGCATGCAGAGCGTGGGTTCGCTAGGTGGCAAAGAGTATGCCGAAGCACTCGGAATCAATGATTCCGGACAGGTGGTAGGCGCGTCAGAGACTTCCTTGGGTGCCCGTGCTTTCTTGTGGACCAAGGCGGGAGGAATGCAGGACCTGAATTCTTTGATTCCGCCGACGCACGATGTACTGCTAGCACAGGCTCTTCATGTCAACAATAGCGGCCAGATTCTCGCGGTCGGCAGTGTCCATCATGATCTTACGCATGACCGGGAGGCGCACCTTGATGATGAGACACACGCTGGGCCTCTGCATGTGTTTCTCCTGACGCCGGTCAAGTTGCTCTCTTCCAATCCGAACACTACGACCCATACGGCCTCGCTTCACGGGATTGTGCCGGAGTGACGGACTGCTCAACGTAACTGTCGATGCGGCGTTAACACGCATTGAGCCGGTTGCGGTTATAAGCCGGGAGTTGGGTCCTTGAAATCCCAGCTGATGAACGGTCGCTGATGTCGAGTGACGCTCCTCAGCGTCTAAAGCCGTACTCTTTCAAAACGTAAACGTCATTCCTTCGTCGAGAAACCTCTGCCTCCGGAAACAAAGTCGCCGCCCGCTGGCTCACCTTCAGCGTCTCCCTAGCCTAAAATCGGGTGCAATTTTTGCCCGCCCGGCCGTTCTTCCTGAGAATGAATTCTCCGCTGGAACATCCCCCTGAAACCTATGTGCATCCCCAGAATAGTTGGAGTGAGGGTTGAACTATGAAAAATCCGATTCTCTCTGTTGTCTGGCATCTCAGGCGATTCGATCTGAGAGGAGTTTTCTCCTGCCTCGTGGCTGCTTCGCTCTGCTGGGGAGCCGCCGCGCAAGCTCAAGAAAAGGTCCCGGACGCCCTACATGCCGCAGGCTGGGTGGTTATTCCGGTCGAGGAGTACCGGGTGCTGCGGGCGAAGGCTTATCCGGTGGAGCACGATCCGGAACCGCCTCCGGTGGAGGCGACGCTGACTCGCGTGGATTATGACCTGCGCATTCCTGGAGATCTGGCGACGGGACGCGCGAGTCTCACGGTCGACGTGCTGAAGGATGGCTGGGTGCGCGTGCCCGTGCCGGCGGGACTGCTGGTTCGCGAGGCTCGGCTTGATGGTAAGCCGGTGTCGCTGGTGCCTGCGGCGCAGGGGAAAGGCGGGGCTCACCTGGCGGCGCTTCTCTCGCACGCAGGACGGTTCGTGTTGCTGCTTGACATCGACGTGCCTGTCACCTCGGCGGCGGGCGATGAGAGTATTTCTCTGCCGTCGACGGAATCGGGCGTAACGCGGGCCGCGGTCCAGCTTCCGCGGCAGGGAGTTGATCTGAGAATCGGCGGAGGACTGTTGTCGGAAAAATCGGAGACCGCCGGGGAGACGAAGTGGCTGGCTTATGGCCACGGCAACGAGGCGTTGACGTTTACCTGGCGCAAGAAGACAGAGGACCATCACATCGACCAGCCTCTGCGGATGCACGGGTCTCTGACACAACTGACGAGCCTGGCGGAGGACTCGACGTCGCTGTATGCCGAAGCGTATTTCGAGGTGGTGCAGGGAGCGGCGAAGGAGGCGCGGATCCAGGTTCCACAAAACGTCACCATCAATCAAGTTGCTGGGGCGATGGTGGCCGACTGGGAGATGAAAGACGGCGAACTGGCGGTGACCTTCCTCGAACCGGTCGAGCACAGCGCGCGGTTTGTGATCACGGGAGAAATCCGGCTACCGCGCGATGGGATTGTTGATATTCCGTTGCTCCGGTTGCTGAACACGGAGCGCGACGACGGGGGAGTGGCGGTAGAAATCCTGGGCGCGGGGGAAATCAAAGGTCAGAAAGTTCAAGGGCTGGAAGAGGCCGACGCTACAGATTTGGGTGAGATGGTAGCAAGCAGGCAGTCTCCGGCGCTGGTCGCGTTTCGGGCGCGATCGGGACCGGCGGGTGCGACACGGTCGCTGAGCGTGAATCTGGCACGCTACGACACGCAGTCAGTTCTGATGGCCAATGTCGAGGAGGCTCGCTATCAGGTCCTGATGAGCGCCGACGGGAAAGAACTGGTGCAGGCGCGGTACGCGGTCCGCAACAACCAGCGCAACTTCGTTAAGGTCACGTTGCCGACCGGGGCGACGGTGTGGAGCGTTCTGCTGCAGGGGAAACCGATTCGGCCCGGGCAGTCGCCGGACGGCAGTTTGCTGCTGCCGCTTGAGAAATCGCGTGGCGGAGACGACGCGCCGGCGTTCGCGGTGGAGATTCTGTATCTGGCAAAGGCGCAGGCTTGGGAGGAGAAAGGGCGCGAGAAGGTCACATTGCCCGCGCTCGATCTTCCCATTTCGCGCACTGGACTGCTGTTGTACTACCCGCCTTTGTTTCGGGTTACGGCGGAGCCGGGGACGTTTCGGACGCAGGAGTATGTGAATCCGACTTCGGCGGCGCTGGTGCCGAACGTGGGCTATGGACACGGCGGAGGAGTCGGCGGCGGCTCTGGGGCAGGGATGGGATCGGCTGCACCATCTTCAACGCCGCCGCCCCAGCAGTTCGATCGACTGGAAAATTTCGCCAAACTGAAGTCAGCCGACGATGAAACAAAAGACGCGACCCAGGCCCTCCTTGATACTTTCCGCGCCAAGTCCAGTGCGGGAAAAGTCACTGGCATTCTGCCGGTCAATGTGGCGTTTCCTGCATTCGGGCCGTCCATATTCCTCGTCTCCGAACTTACCAGCGAAAACCAGAGTCCAGCGGCAGAGTTTAGCTTCCAACGCGAGAAAAAGGGAGGTGTGCGATGAAAAGCAGATTCCTGATGGTGCTGTTGCTTTGCGGTGTTTGCGTGGCAGAAGAAAAATCCGCGCTACCACTGCCTGATCCGGGCAACGTGACCCTGACTCTCGACGAATACAACAAGCTGGTCGAACTCGCGGCCCGGCCGCCGAAGAAGCTGGAAACTGCGCCGCTCCCTTATTCCATCCAGTACGCCGACATGAAGCTGCACGTGGAAAACGACGGCGTGTGTGGCACGGTGCAATTTGACGGAGAAATCTTCCGCAAAGGCGTCAGCAAAGTTCCGCTGACCAGCGGGTTGACCGTGCTCGATGCCCATCAAAACGGCAAGAGCGTGCCGCTGGAGCAGGAGAACGGCACGCACATGGCGTTGTTGGCGGGGCCGGGCGAATTCTCGGTGGCGCTCGAAACTGGATTGCCGCTGCGGATCGAAGCTGGACGGGCCTCGGTTCATCTGCCGGTGCCGGCGGCGGGCAGCGTTCAGTTATCGCTGGTGATTCCTGGAGAACACACGCTGGCGAACATCACTCCGGGCCTGATCACCAACCGCAAATCGGAGAACGGGCATACCACCATCGAAGCCACTCTAGTTCCCGGACAACCGGCGAACATCTGGTGGGCGACGCGCGAAGTGGTGGCGCCTGTGGTGCCGCGCGAAGTGCGATTTCTAGCCGACGAAAAGACGCTAGTCTCGGTGAGCGAAGCGGAGATGCGCGTTGCAATGCTCGCCGATGTGAACGTGCTGCAGGGAGAGCCAGCGCAATTTCATTTGGAGATTCCAGCCGGATACGAAATCACGGGCGTGACCGGGGCAACGCTTGACTCCAGCGAAACTCAAGCTGGCGGGCTGATCCTGAAAGTCAGCGCGCCGGCGCAGCGAAACCATCAGTTTTTAATTTCGATGGAGCGATCGATCGACGGGCGGAAGGCGGACGCGCCATTCGCCAGCTTTAAAGGCGCGCAGCGCGAAACCGGCGAAGTGCTGGTCGAAGGCGCGGGCACGATGGAGATCACGGCGAAAGAAGGCGGTGGCCTCAAGCGCATGGACGTGAAAGAAGCGAATCCGTATCTGCGGTCGCTGGCGCACTATCCGCCGCAGGCGGCGTTTCGCTATCACCGGCAGCCGAGTGAAACTCCAACGCTGGCGCTGGAGTGGGTGCGGTTCCCCGATGGCAGCGTGCTCGCCGCGGTGGCCGAGAGTGCGGTGGTCACAACCCTGGTCACATCGGAAGGGAAGTCGCTCACCGAAGTGAAGCTGACCGTCAAGAATCAGGCTCAGCCATTTCTGAAAGTTGCTTTGCCCACGGGGGCGACCATTCTGTCTGCCGACGTAGCGGGCGAGCGCGTCAAGCCGGTCCAGGGACCGGATGGAAGCCGCGTGCCACTTTTGCGGACGGGATTCCGTCCGACTACCTCCTACACGGTTTCGTTTGTGTTCATGCACTCCGGAGCTCCGTTTGCGAAAAAGGGCGGAGCGGAGTTGATCCTTCCCAACATGGACATCCCGATCAGCCTCCTGAGCTGGGAAGTTTTTCTGCCCCAGCAATATAAGGTGAAGGATTTCGGGGGCGACGTGATCGCAGCGAATCTGGTGCCCGCGGCGTTTCGCGAGGGAGTCACGATGAACTACCAGAACCTAATTGACGTAGAAGTGCAAAACCAGAGAGTGCAGGCCTTTCCTGGACAGATGGGCGGCTATGTTGTGGATCCGAGCGGAGCTGTTGTTTCCAACTCAAAAATTACAATCACGAACTCGGCTACGGGAGGGACCTCCACGGCGACGACCGATTCGCAAGGCCGTTGGGTGATTGCCGGCCTGCCCTCTGGAAACTACAAGGCGCGCGCTGAGGCCTCGGGCTTTAAAGCCAACGCTTTCGACCTGAACTATGACGCCGAACGTCCATCGATGTATAACTTTTCGCTCGAAATTGGGAGTGTATCGGAAACCATAGAGGTGGTTGCCGAATCTCCCCAGCTTCAAACCGAGACGGCGTCCGTCAGCAGCAGGAAGACCAGGCGCGATAAGAACCTTCCCTCGAACGGGCCGGCCTTCCAATACGGCGCATCCGCTAACGTGATGGATCTGCAAAAGCGGGTAGCCGGAGTGCTGCCGGTGACGATCGATGTACCGCGAGCTGGGACGTCGTTCAGTTTTGTACGGCCGCTGGTGCTGGATGAAGAGACAAAAGTGACTTTCAGCTACAAGAGCCGGTGAAAAGGGGCGGTCCCCGCGACGAACTTCCGTTTTCCTGCCGGCATTGGAGAATGGCATAGAATATGTTGTTTGCGGGGACCGCTGATGAGCAGTGCCGAGGTTTGGAAAACTTGGGAAGGCCGCGTGGTCGACGGGAAGTTTCCGCTTCGAAGGTGGCTGGGCGGATCGGAGCACAGTGCGGTCTTTCTGACGGATCGGCAAGGACGACAAGGGACCGAGAAAGCTGCCCTTAAGTTAATTCCGGCGGACGCTGGCGATGCGGACCGTCAACTGGCACGTTGGCGTTCCGCGGCGCGACTCTCCCATCCTCACCTGATTCGCATCTTCGAAACCGGGCGTTGTGGCATGACGCTTCTCTACGCGGTGATGGAGTATGCGGAAGAAGACTTATCGCAGATTCTTCCCCAACGACCGCTGACTTCGCCAGAAGTGGCCGACCTGCTGCCTCCCATGCTGGAGGCGCTTTCCTACCTGCACGAAAAGGGATTCGTACATGGGCGCATCCGGCCGTCGAACGTGCTCGCGGTCGGCGATCAGTTGAAGCTGAGCTCGGATCAGGTTGGCCCTGCGGCGGACGCGCGTTCCAGAAGAACGCAGCGGGACGTCTACGACGCCCCGGAGACGGCGGCTGGGATCGTCTGGCCGGCGAGCGATTTATGGTCCGTTGGCGCCACCCTGGTGACGGCACTGCTGCAAAGCGCACCTTTTTCGGGAGAAGGATCGCAAGGCGATCCGGGGCTGCCCAAGAGTTTGGCGGAGCCATTCCGAGGCATTGCGCGCGAGTGTTTGCGCTTCGATCCCAAGCGGCGGTGCTCCGTCGGGGATATCGTCGCGCGCTTGCAGCCTCCAGCACGCTCCGTACCTGCCGAACCTGAGCTGCCGTCCGCTCCGCGACGTCGTACCAATCGGGGGCCGATCGCGGCGGGAGTGGCGGTGGCGGCCCTGGTGCTGGGATTAATCTTCTTCTTCGCCAGCGGAAAGGGTGGGCCGCCACGGCCTGCGAGCACGACTCAGCCCTCGCCCGCGGCACCGCCTGCGGCGGCGCCGCTGCCGGCGCCTGCGGCGTCCACTCCGAAGCCCGCGGCGGGGCCAGCTAATCCAGCTAAGCCCGCGTCCCCGGGACAAGTCGTGCGACAGGTTCTCCCTGAGGTTTCGCCGAGCGCGCGGAACACGATCCGGGGCAAGATCAGGGTTATCGTGCGAGTGGACGTGGATGCCTCGGGCAAGGTAACGGATACGAAGCTTACTTCGCCAGGGCCAAGCAGCTACTTCGCCAACCAAACCCTGAAGGCGGCGCGGCAATGGGAATTCTCAGCGCCACAAGTGGCCGGACAGCCGGCGGCGAGTGCGTGGAGTCTGGTTTTTCGTATCGGGCGGAAAGGGACTCAGGTCGCGCCGCAGAGGTTGAAGCGCTAGAGCGGTTCCGGAGTCTTTGTGGGCGAACGTAGTTTGTCGTCCTGAGGCGGGCGCTTTTTGCCCGGCCGACAGAAGAACGGCGCCTCAGGATGACAAGACTCTGCCCCAGAGAGCTTTCGCCTTTTTCACACCAGATCCACAACTGCGAAACTGCTCTAATCTCTGTCGGTTTGGCGCAACTTCCATACGATCTGCCTTACCATGCCGAGAAGGACTTTCGCGTCCATGGTGTCGAGTTTGAGACGCAGAACCAGGCGACGAACTTTCTTTTCGGTGACGGCGTCTGTGCCCGGCTTCACATAGCCGCTGTGGCGTAGCGCCTCGAGCAAGGCTTCGGTGATTTGCTCATTGACCTCTGCCGTGGCCAGTTCAGTGGGGTGCTTCTCTGATTTTGGGTCAGGGCTCCTGGCTAGCTCGTAGAGGCAAACGGCGACTGCTTGTCCCAGATTCATCGAGATGTGGTCTTCGCTCGTGGGCACGTTCAGCAGCCAATGACAGTGGCTGAAATCTTCGTTGGTGAGGCCGATCTTCTCCGAACCGAAGAGGAGGGCGACGCGGCGGTTCTGGAGTTGGGTGTGGATCGTCTGGGCCGAAGTTTGGTCGAGCCGATGTAAGGGATGATGCAGGACGCGGTTGCGCACGGCGGTTGTGCCGACGACGAGCGCGCAGTCGGCCACAGCGAGGGCGATGCTCTTGAATTCTTCCGCTTTCCGCAACAGTTCCGTAGCGCCAACGGCCGAGCGAGCCTCGCGGAATGCGACGGCGTAGGGATTCACCAGGCGTAGCCGATGCGCGCCGAAGTTGCTCATGGCGCGGGCCGCCGCGCCAATATTGAGTGGATTGCGCGGACGCACCAGCACAACGACGAGACCGTCTAAAGCAGGAGGCAAGGCGTCAATTCTACGATAGCGGGGTCGGCAGCAGAAAACGGTGGATCAGTTGGCGGGAACGACTTCAGCACGGGCGAGTTCCTTGCGCTCCGAATCAGCCCGCTTGGCCTCTTTGCTGGCTGTGAGCGTTACGTCCTGCTCGCCGAAGCCGACGCCGATTTTCTTGAGGAAGGCATTTGGCGGAGTGCCGCCGGCAAAAATCCAGACATAGTCGTTGGGGATTTCCTGCTGGGTGCCGTTGACCTCGAGGATGACAGACTCCGGCTTAAACTCGACGGGATTGGAGTTGAACAACACTTTCAGTTTTTTCGAGCGGATGAAATCTTCAATGCGCTTCGTGTTGCGCTCTTTAATGCGGCTGAAGCGCTCACTGCGGTAAGAAAGCGTGACCTGGTTGCCGGTCTGGCTGGCCAGGCCCATGGCGGCTTCCACGGCACTGTCACCGCCGCCAATGACCAGGATCTTCTTGTTGATGTAGTGATCCGCCTCGATGAGGCGATACATCACTTTGGGCAGATCTTCGCCCTTGACGCCAAGCTTGCGCGGTTCGCCCGCGCGGCCCAGCGCCAGGATCACGGCCCGGGCTCGATATTGGTTGGTGCCGGTGACGATTGTGAAAATGCCGTCGGCGCCCCTCTGGACGTCTTCCACCTTTTCTCCAGTGGAAACGTTGAAGTCGGCTCGGTTGAGAATCATGTCCCAGAAGGCAAGCAGGGCTTCCTTGGAGAGTTGAAGCTTCTTGAACTTGCCGTACATGGGGAACTCGACCGGGCTGGTCATCACGAGTTTTTGCCGGGGATATTTGGCAACTGTGCCTCCAACCTCGTCGCGTTCGAGGGTGAGATAGTTGAGCTTATGCTCGATCGCGCGCAGGGAAGCGCTGATGCCGGCCGGGCCGGCCCCGATGATCAGAACGTCGTAAACGCCCGGAATCGGCCGGTACGAACTGTCCGTTTTGAACCTGCTTGCGACTAGATCGACACAGTCGCGTCCCTGGTTGACGGCATTCTTGATCAGAGCCAGTCCGCCCAGTTCTCCGGCGATAAACAGGTTGGGCACCGTCGTTTCAGAGTCAGGTGTGAGAAAAGGCAGGTCGCCAGCCATGCTGGGACTGGCCATGACCATGGTGATGGCGCCCACCGGGCAGGCATCCGCACACAGCGCGTGGCCGATGCATTTGTAGCCATTTACGATGACGGCCTTGGCGCCAATCATGGCGAGCACGTCACCCTCCGGACAAACGCTGGTACAGGTGGCGCAGCCGATGCAGTAGTTGGTGTCGATGTGGGGATGCTGCGCCTTGGGTCCCTCAGAAAACAGCTTTCCTTTTTCCGCGGATTGGCGAGCACGGACCTCCCTTTTCTTCAGGTTTTTCAGATACACCAGAAGAAAGATAAGGGAGATGAAGCCGCCAATCGCGAATGTAATGATGTTGTCCATCGCGGGCGGTCAGAAGTACCCCAGAAAGAGTTGCAGTCCGATATGAATCATCGCCAGCACGGCGAACGCGTAGCTGAAAGGTTTATGCACGATATGCCACATGTGAAAAACCTTCTGCGAACGCGAGAGAAACAGGATTCGCTTCAGCAGCGCCGCTTCCTCGGCGGCAGCCTGGATTGCTCTTTCCAGTTCACGATGGCGCGTGCGAAGGAAACCCCCCAGCGTTGCGGCCGACTCGCCGACGCTCAGGGCATGACGGCGCAACGCCGCGACGCGAAACTTGCGAATTACGTCCAGGATCATCATGTATACCAGAGCAACCACGATGGGGAGTCGCTTAACCCCGTTTGCATCGGGCATGCGCAACAGGGCGCGCAGGTCCGCTTCCGGCAACACGTTCTGCCTTGCCAGTTCCAGCGACAACTGCTCCTGCAACTCCTGTACTTCCCTCATCGACAACTCAGCCGTGGTGACCTTGCGCGGAATCTGAGCGTAGAGATAGCGCCCGACAATGCCGCTGGCGGAGACAGCAAACATGATCCAGAACGCCATGCCCGCGATGCCGCGGAACTTCAGCGTGGAGTGGAAGGCAATGATGAAGGGCGCAGTCAGCCCCATCAGGATGTGAATATCGAGCCAGTGACGAGTACTGCCTTTGGTTCCGAGCCACGTCCAGTGCTTGCGCAGGGGATAAAGGAAAATCCCAAGGAACAACGCGACACCAACAAATCCCAGGTAGAGGCCAATCGGGCCGCTGGGGCGCAGCATGTGGTGCTTGGGAGAAAAGGGACGGTCGATCGCCGACAGCTTGTAATAGTCGAAGCCGTAAAAGAATATGGCCAGATTAGTGACAATGGCGACAACATAGAGGGCATGGAGGCGTACACGATGGCGTCTCTCTGCATCCGATACGACACTCGTATGCTCGGCTATGCGGGCAGTTGCGGTGGCATTCGCGCTCATTTCTTAATCACCTGCTCCTCGGTGCTTACCGAGAATTTCTTGTATGAAGTGAAGTGGTGCAAGTTACGCCAGTGTTGCTTGGGAGTTTCAACCTCTACGCGTGCCTGGGTCGGGTACCAGTAAACCTGCTTCTCGTTAGGGAAAGGCAGGGGAGCAAAGTCAATCTGCGAATCCAACGATTTTAACCCTACATCGGCCAGCGTGTCTGCAATTCCGGCGTCGATCTTGGCGATGGAGCCGGTCTGAGGCTCAATCCATGCGGTGCCGCCCAGTTCCAGGGGATACTCCCTTCCGCGCAGGGCCAAAGCGGCGGGGGACCTCATGCCCGGGACATGCTGAAACGTGACCTTCTCCAGGAGGTGGCCGTCCACGGTCTCCTCGCCGGCCAGGGTGAATTTGAAGGCCTCAGAGTAGAGCGGATGGAAGACCAGAAACAGAGTAGCGAAGCCGTTGCTCAGCAGCATCGATGTGTTGCGGCGATCCCGCTTGGCCTCCTTCACAGGGATCCGCGACTCGGACAGGTTGAGTTCGCCGCCGCTGTTGGTCAGGATCACGAGGTAGTCATAGGTGGACTCTTCTTTGAGCTCGACCTTGTTGTCCTTGTTCAGTTTTTCCTGGCGGACCTGCTCGGTACACTTTACATCCGAGAACTGATCCAGAAATCCTGAGGTCTGGCCGGCGGCGCGGGACAGCAGATCGTTCAGTTTCTGCGCGTCCGGAATTGGGGGCGTCGTGCCCGCCCGAGACATACCCGCCGCAAACAGCGTCGTGAAAACAAGGACGCCTGACAGGCGGCGGGAGATTTGTGTAAGGCTTGTCATGGCCGTTCACCTCTCCTCTTGGAATCGAAGCGATAGCCCATCGAGAACATTAATTGGTCGTAGCTTAAGTCCCCGCGGTTGGTGGTGAAATTACTTTGCAGATAGTAGTGTGGTCCCAGGGTCGTTTCGAAGGTTCCGGTCAGGAACTTGGAGCGGGTGTTGGCGGTGATCTGGGAAGCGAAGACCTGCTGGCCCACCAGAAGTTCAATCCGCAGCCGGTCGCTCATTTGGCGCGAGAGGGAAAGAGCGTCATAGGAGCCGGTGCCAAAGGAACTACTGAACTGGGAGTAATGCAGATCGGCCCGCAAATTGATCCAAGGCACCCGGTTGACGGTAATGCCATACATTTGATTGAGCGAGCTCTTGGAGTCCCCAGTGCCGCTGCTGCGGCCCAGATTGGTGGAGACCCAGACCTGCTTAAAGATTTCGAGGCGCGCGCCAGCGCTGAATCCCTGGAACAGATACTTATCCAGCAACCCGGTGCCAATCAGGGTCGGATTGAAGGTCGGAACCTGGCGGAAGTAGTTGTAGTTGGCATCCAGTTCAAGCCGGGAGAAAGGGTTCACGCGCAGGGTAAAGAAGTTGCGTCCTAGGCCGGGCCCCGGCGACGGCGTTTGGGAGTTTCCCTTGGGACTATCCAATTGCGCCGACTCGTAGACGGCAATGTCGCGCTTGTAGGAAACCGAATCTTCGATGAACACGAACGGGTCGTTGGCCGCCCAGTTGATCATGCTCAACCCGGCTCCGGTGGTGGCGCTGTAGTGGAAGCCGCTGTACTCGCCGCCTTCGAAATTGATGAAGGCTCCGCCGATCGCGCGGTCGGGACTGTAATCCCAGGACGATGGGTCGGGAGTGGAGCCGCCGAAGACTCCAACCAAGGAACGCCTGGAAAGCCGATAGCCGAAATAGCCTCCGTCGAGGGTGTCAAGGCTGGGAGCCCAGGGGAGGAATAGGCGACCAAATCCCGCGACCAGGTCGGAGTTGGGGTTATCGTAGGTCAAGTTCAGGTGATAGGTCCGATTCAGCAGGCTCTGCAAGGTCTGCTGCGAAGCCGCCGACTCCTTGGTCAGCTGCCCGCGCCAATAGCCGCTGAGGTTCCAGTAGGTTCCACCGATCCGGGTCACGTCTCCCCGGAAGACTGCGGCCACGTCGGTACTAGTAACGCTCGTGAGGCCATGGCTGATCGTCTCAATCGTATCGAATCCGATGCGGCCCCGCGCCCGGTTGACCGAAGGCAAGGGTGGCCGGGGTACCTCGGCGCGCACTTCCTCGTCGAGGGTGTCGCCCTCCGTAAACGAAATCACGGCTGGGTACTGCCGCGTGGCGCTCAGGGCGCGCTGCTGCACCAAGGACTCGGCGTCACCGCTGGAGAGGTAGGCGAGGTCGCCTACTTTGACCGGCCGCTTGGGAGTGTGGATCTCGGTCACGGCCGAAGACTCCGCCACGGCGGTGACCTCCAGTTCGGCCACCACCTTCGGATCCTCGGCGTGCTTGCTGTCTCCTTGTCGCGCCGGCCGGTTGGAGTCTTCCACCTCCAGTTTCATGCCTTCGGAAAGACCCTGACCGCGTCCGCCCTCGAGATAGGCCACGCCTTCGGCGACGTATTTCACTTTGAACACGGTGCGGAGACTGGGATCGTCGGAGCGGGGGATGACCATGGCCGCCTCGGGTGCCGCATCTGCCGGTGACGCGGATTCGTTGGTGCTCGGGCTCGGCGCGGCCTCTGCCACGGTGGGTGGCGAAGCGGGTTCGGGCGCTGGGGCAGTAACGGCCTTGGCGACGGGAGCAGGCGCCTCAGCCTTGGCAATTTCCCGTGTCTGGCTTGCCGCCGGTGTCGGGACCGGCGCAAGAACGATGGCCGCGGGAGGCAGGCGGTTGGCTGCAACGGTCCCGGTGGCCAGCGAAGGTGCTGCAGGCACTGCCGGCGCGAGAACGATGGCCTCGGGGGGATGGCGGTTTACGGCTACCATCCCGGTCGCCAGCGATGGCACCGCAGGTACGGGCGGCTTGGGGACCGGGGCCACTTCAACTTTGGGCTTTGTGACAGCGGCGCTCGCGACGGGTGCAGGAGCAGCGGCAGCCGCGACGGGGGCTGCGGGCTCGGAAGTTTTGGGGCTAACTACTGCTGTGCCGGTGACTCCGGTTGAGGCGGGTTTTGCAGCCACCGCGGCCGTGGACGCCTCAACTTTTGGACTGGCGAGGTTTTCACTGGGACGCGCCGCAATAGCTGGCGGGGGGGCTGCCACCGCAGGGGCGGCTGGCTTCGCCGCGGCAATCTGCGTCCTGGGCTGGCGAAACTGGAGCGGGGTTCTGCGCGGGAACTCTCGCTGGATGGATTTGTGCGACTGGGGGCGCGACTTGCGGCGGCGGTACGGGAAGCGGAGTGGCCGAAGTGTTGGCCGACGATGGCTCGAACGACGGCCCTGTCGGTGTCGGTGGCGGAGTGGGAGGAACGTAGGCGGCGTTGTTGTCTACCACGGGCGGTGCCGTCTCCTTCTTTCTGCGGAACACTCCAATCAGGTTTCCCGAGGTGGCAGCTACCGGCGCTCCGTTGGTCTGGAAATGCGCATTTTCTGCCGGGCCAACGGTAAGAATCACCCGATTCCCCTCAGTCTTCAACGTGTAGGGATGCGCTTGGTCAAGATCGACGACCACACGGGCGACCATTGGCCTGGTGCTGTGCTGGCCAGTCCGCACCCGGCGAATGCCACCGGCGCTGACGCTTACGTTTTGTGTACAAGCGTTGCAGGTGGTTCCGGGAAGGTCGATGAGAATTCGGTCGGGATTAACCGCGGTTTCGACCGACGCGACGTCCACCGGAGAGGTCAGCGTGACTTCGACGCGCAGGTCGGCGCCGTCCGTCACCGCGGTCACATGCTGCACGGATACGGTCCCGGTGCTGTTCTGAGCCGCAGCCCAGGACACCGAGAGCAGCAGGATCGCAAGATATTTTTGAACTCCAATCATTCTTCGCTAACACTCGCTGGCGCTCCCACTTGCCGCCTGGGGGATGGCGTTTACTACTTTTTCATGCAATTACTACTTTTGAGATAGCACGCTGCGGGCCAAACGCCGCCCGCTAGCCACCACCTCCGCTTGGTGGCACTGATAACAATTGATACTGTTGTAAACGTACCCGTTCACATTGGCGATGGTGGAAATTGTTTGCATTATTGCCACCATGGCAAGCGGTGCATTGGAAGACGCGGAATAGTCGCTGGAGTTTGATGTGGCACGTGGAGCACACACCGTTGGCGTTGCCGTGATTGATCGAGAACTGCGTGTACTGCGTGTGGTTGAACGTGGCGTTGGTCCAAGCCGCCGTGGTATGGCAGGTCGTGCACGTGGTCGGGAAGAACTGCGGCTGCGCCGCGTGGCCCGGATTGGTGGTGTTGTTGTAATCGGTCTGATGGCAGCCGATGCAGGCTATCGGCAATGTCGTGTAATTGCCGTTGACGTGGCAGACGTACGCTGCCGTGGCGGCACGTGTGCGGCCGGTCAGCGGGAAGGCCGTGTTGTTGTGGTTGAAGGTCGAGTCCGTCCAGACAGTCGTGTCATGGCACAGCTCGCACTGTTGCGGGAAGCCAGACGTCACGTGATTCGGATTCGTCGTGCCTTGGTAATTCGTCAGGTGGCAGGTCACGCAAATGTGCTGTTCAGATTGTAGTTGCCGTTCACGTGGCAATCGGTACATGCGCGCGGTGGCACGGTGTGCGCGCCGGTCAGCGGGAAGCCCGTGCTGTTGTGATTGAAGGTCGCATTCAGCCAGGTTGCCGTGGTGTGACAGGTGTCGCAGGTCTGCGGGAAGTTCGACGACACGTGATTCGGATTGGTCGTGCCCTGGTAGTCCTTCAGGTGGCAGGTCACGCAGGCCGTGCTATTCAAACTGTAGTTATTGCTGACGTGGCAGTCGCTGCAGAGCCGAGGTGGCACGGTGTGCAGGCCGGTCAAAGTGAAGCCCGTGCTCGCGTGGTTAAACGTACCGTCGGTCCACAGGTTCGTGTCGTGGCAGTTCTGACACGTGGTCGGGAATCCCGCCGCCGCGTGGGCCACCGGGGTGGTCGCATTGTTGTAATCGGTCTGGTGGCACGACACGCAGGCCGTATTTGTGATCGTGTAGTTGTTGTTGATATGGCAATCGGTGCAAGCGCGCGGCGGCACCATGTGATTGCCGGTCAGCGGGAAGCCCGTGGTGTTGTGATTGAAGGTCGCATTCAGCCACGACGCCGTGCTGTGGCATTGGTCGCAAGTCTGCGGGAAGTTCGACGAGACGTGATTCGGATTGGTCGTGCCCTGGTAATCCTTCAGATGGCAGGTCACGCAGGCCGTGCTATTCAAAGCGTAGTTGTTGTTGACGTGGCAGTCGCTGCAGAGCCGAGGTGGCACGGTGTGCAGGCCGGTCAAAGTGAAGCCCGTGCTCGCATGGTTAAACGTACCGTCGGTCCACAGGTTCGTGTCGTGGCACTGTTCGCAAGTCGTGGGGAAGCCCGCTGCCGCGTGGGCCACCGGGGTGGTTGCATTGTTGTAGTCGGTCTGGTGGCAGGAGACGCAGGCCGTATTCGTGATCGTGTAATTGTTGTTGACGTGGCAGTCAGTGCACGCGCGCGGCGGCACCATGTGATTGCCGGTCAGCGGGAAGCCTGTGGTGTTGTGGTTGAAGGTCGCATTCAGCCACGACGCCGTGCTGTGGCATTGGTCGCAGGTCTGCGGGAAGTTCGACGAGACGTGATTCGGATTGGTCGTGCCCTGGTAATCCTTCAGATGGCAGGTCACGCAGGCCGTGCTATTCAAAGCGTAGTTGTTGTTGACGTGGCAGTCGCTGCAGAGCCGAGGTGGCACGGTGTGCAAGCCGGTCAGGGTAAATCCCGTCGAGGCATGATTGAACTTGCCGTCGGTCCACAGATTCGTATCGTGGCACTGTTCGCAAGTCGTAGGGAAGCCCGCTGCCGCGTGGGCCACCGGGGTGGTCGCATTGTTGTAGTCAGTCTGGTGGCAGGAAACGCAGGCCGTGTTCGTGATCGTGTAGTTGTTGTTCACGTGACAATCAACGCAGGCGCGCGGCGGCACGGTGTGATTGCCGGTCAACGGGAAGCCCGTGGTGTCGTGGTTGAAGGTCGCATTTAACCACGTCGCAGTGGTATGGCACTGCTCGCAGGTCTGCGGGAAGTTCGACGACACGTGATTCGGGTTGGTCGTAGTCTGGAAATCCTTCAAGTGGCACGAAACGCAGGTCGTCGTGGTGATGTTGTAGTTGTTATTGACGTGGCAGTCAGTGCAAACCCGTGGCGGCACGGTATGCAGGCCGGTCAAGGTAAAGCCGGTAGAGGCGTGATTAAACGTCCCGTCGGTCCACAGGTTCGTGTCGTGGCACTGTTCGCAGGTGGTAGGGAATCCGGCCGACGCATGGGCCACCGGAGTGGTCGCGTTGTTGTAGTCAGTCTGGTGGCAGGAAACGCAGGCCGTATTCGTAATCGAGTAATTGTTGTTCACGTGGCAATCCACGCACGCGCGTGGCGGGACGGTGTGGTTGCCGGTCAGCGGGAATCCCGTGTTGTTGTGATTGAAGGTTGCATTCATCCACGTGGCCGTGCTGTGGCACACGTCGCAGGTCTGCGGTAGGTTCGAGGTGACGTGGTTGGGATTGGTCGTGCCTTGATAGTCCTTCAGGTGGCAGGTCACGCACGCTGTGCTGTTCAGGCTGTAGTTATTGTTGGTATGGCAGTCACTACACTGCCGCGGCGGCACGGTATGCAAGCCGGTCAAGGTAAAGCCGGTCGAGGCGTGATTGAACTTGCCGTCGGTCCACAGATTGGTGTCGTGGCACTGTTCGCAAGTCGTGGGGAAGCCTGCGTGGGCCACCGGGGTGGTCGCATTGTTGTAGTCAGTCTGATGACAGGAAACGCAGGCCGTATTCGTAATCGAGTAATTGTTGTTCACGTGGCAATCCACGCACGCGCGTGGCGGCACGGTGTGGTTGCCGGTCAACGGGAAGCCGGTGCTGTCGTGATTGAAGGTCGCATTCAGCCAGGTCGCCGTGGTATGGCACTGCTCGCAGGTCTGCGGGAAGTTCGAGGTGACGTGGTTGGGATTATTCGTGGTCTGGAAATCCTTCAAGTGGCACGAGACGCAGGTCGTGGTGGTGATGTTGTAGTTGTTGTTGACGTGGCAGTCGGTGCACTGCCGCGGCGGCACGGTGTGAAGGCCGGTCAAGGTAAAGCCGGTAGAGGCGTGATTAAACGTCCCGTCGGTCCACAGGTTCGTGTCGTGGCACTGTTCGCAGGTGGTGGGGAGTCCGGCCGAAGCATGGGCCACCGGAGTCGTCGCGTTGTTGTAGTCAGTCTGGTGGCAGGAGACGCAGGCCGTATTCGTAAGCGTGTAATTGTTGTTGATGTGGCAATCCACGCACGCGCGCGGCGGCACCATATGATTGCCGGTCAGCGGGAAACCTGTGGTGTCGTGATTGAAAGTCGCATTCAGCCAGGTCGCCGTGGTATGGCAGTTCTCGCAGGTTTGCGGTAAGTTCGACGTCACGTGATTGGGACTGGTCGTGCTCTGGAAGTCCTTCAGGTGGCACGAAACGCAGGTTCCCGTCGTGATGTTGTAGTTGTTATTGGTGTGGCAATCGCTGCACTGCCGCGGCGGCACGGTATGCAGGCCGGTCAGAGTAAAACCGGTCGAAGTGTGATTGAACACGCCGTCGGTCCACAGGTTGGTGTCGTGGCACTGTTCGCAAGTCGTGGGGAATCCCGCCGACGCGTGCGCCACGGGGGCGTTCGCATTGTTGTAATCGGTCTGGTGGCATGAAACACAGGCCGTATTCGTGATGTTGTAATTGTTGTTGACGTGGCAATCGGTGCACTGACGCGGCGGTACCATGTGATTGCCGGTCAGAGGAAACGCCGTTTTCGAGTGATCAAAGGTCGCGGGCTGCCATGCGCTCGTGGTGTGGCAGATTTCGCAAGTCTGCGCGAAACCTCCAGACACGTGGTTCGGATTGGTCGTGCCCTGGAAGTCTTTCAGGTGACACGAAATGCAGGTCGTAGTCGTCAGGTTGTAGTTCCCATTGATGTGACAATCCGTACATTGCCGCGGCGGGACGGTGTGCATGCCGGTCAACGGGAAGTTCACCGTATTGTGATCGAAGCTCGCCGGCGACCACCCGCCCGTCGTATGGCACTGCGCGCAGTTCGTCGGGAAGCTCGCCGCCACGTGATTGGGATTCTTCGTGCCCTGGAAATCCGCCATGTGACAGCCGACGCAGGTGGTGTTGGTCAGATTGTAGTTATTGTTGACGTGACAATCAGTGCACTGGCGTGGTGGCACCGTGTGCAGCCCAGTCAACGGGAAATTCGTCATTGTATTGTGGTCGAATTTCGCGTTTAGCCAGTTATCGGTGCTGTGGCAGGTATCGCAGGTTACGGAGAACTTGGCGGTAACGTGGTTCGGATTCGTGGCGGCGTTGTAGTCGGACTGATGGCACGAGAAGCAGGCGACAGACATCGTCTCAAACTTGCTGTTGGCGGCGTTTTTGTGGCAGGCGTCGCAATCCACCGCCGCGTGAGCTCCGGTGAGGGGGAAGCGGTTATTGTGATCCTGGATCTGCTGCACCGTCACATTCCATCCGCGCACCGTGTGGCACTGTTCGCAGTTGGCTCCCAATTGCCGCCGGTGAATATCGGCGTGGCAATCCTGGCAGCGCTGGCCCACGTTGCTGAATACCATCTTTTCGTGACACTGGGTGCAGGCTACCGCCTGGTGCATGCCGCGAAGAGGATAACGGGTCTGATTATGATCGAATTCGGGGACCGCTCGGATCGGCCTCCATCCGCTCGCGGTATGGCAATTTTGACAAGGAATCGCGAGACTGCCGTGGGGACTATGCGTGCCGGATGTACCACCCGCTTGCGCAGGTACGCCTGCCGGAGATCCGGAAAGCGCAAGTAGCACAACCAGATTGAATATGCTCGCCGCAGCCAACATAACTCGCCCCTTGTACCCTGAAGGTCCCTACTGCTTATTTCTCCCCATCAAACAGAAGGAAGGAAGGTGCACAAAAAAATTACAATGAGTGATGTAAATGTCAGCAATTGATCGTCCACTTAGAGTAAGCGCCGGGTGTATAGCTTGAAAAGTTACGCTAGTGCGTGTCCATAACGTCGCTCGGGCCATTGATCGGAATCCAGCATTTGATCGGTCCACTGTAAGTTCTGCCCTCCACCCCGCACTTTTTTCAAAGTTGTCGGAGTAAGTTACGAGAAATTAACAGGCCCAAAAATCCAGAGGCATCACGAGACGGGTGGCTGCTACGGCGCAGAAATATAAGGGTTTCGAATGACGCATTATAAAACGCGATGGCTCGGTGGAAGGATACACAAAGGTTGTACAACCTAGCGAACACGACAGGGCCTCGTGTACAACCTTCTGAACGCGATGAACCCAGATTGTACACTTTTCTGGACGTATAGCCCAAAGCGATTTGGGGGAACCTCCGCCTAGGAAGCCGGCGGCTTGGCCCTTGGAACGGGGATATTGGGGCCATGACATGCGGCACAGTCCTTGGGCGTCGGCTTGTAGAAGAGAACCGTTTTTGCGGCCACCACCTTCGTCACTTTATGGCAGTCGGCGCACCGAACGTTCTGATGGGCTCCCCGGAGCGGGAAATCGGTCCGCTTGTCATGGTCGAATGTCGAAGGCTTCCACTTGATGCTGTTGTGGCAGTCAGCGCAGCGCGTGACATCGGCCTTCGCGAACTGTTTGCCGTGGATGTCCTCGTGGCAATCCTCGCATTCAAGGGGAGCAACCTTGAAATCCACATTGATCAGCTTGGTTTCTAGGTTCGGCGGCTTGTGGCAATCCATGCAGGCCGTCGCCTTATGGGCTCCGAGCAGAGGGAATTTTGTCTTCGAGTGGTCGAACGTCGACAGTTCTTTCCACGATTTGGTGGAGTGACAAGCCTCGCAGCCCGCCGGGGAACCATTCGCGCGTTTTTGCTGCATGCGCTCTTTGAACTGGCCCTTGTGCACATCCTCGTGGCAACTGGTGCAGTCGAGATTCTTCCAGTGATAGATCGCTGACTTTGGCTTGAGTTCGTCCGACTCCTTATGGCAGTCGGCGCAGGACACGGCAATGTGCCCGCCGGTCAGCGCGAATTGCGTCTTCTTGTGCTTGGTAAGAGAGAAGGTCGACGGCTTGTATCCATCGAGATTGTGGCACTGATCGCAAGCGTTGAAATAAGGTGCCGCCACAAACTGTCCGGAGTGCTCATCCTTGTGGCACTGAGTGCACTTGTCAAACTTGATTTTGAAGAGCGTGTCCTTGCCTTTGGGGATGTGGCACTTGTCGCAGTCCACGCGGGCGTGCCCACCTTCCAGAGGATACGCGCTGCTGCCATGGTCTTTCACCGTGAATGTCGAAGGCTTCCATCCCTGCACGGTATGGCACGGGAAGCACTCGCCACCGCCATGACGTTTGGCAAACTGTGCGTTGTGTGGATCGGGCTTGTGGCAGTCCGAGCACTTGCCGAAAACCAGAGGCTTCTTGAAGTCGCCGTTGGCGTGGCACTGTTCGCAACCGATCGTTGCGTGCTTGCCTTCCAGCGGGTACTTGGTTTTTGAGTGATCGAAATTCTGGTTCATCGTCTGTTGCGAGATTCGCTTCCAACCCGCGGTGCTGTGGCAGGAGGAACATGCCTGGGTGAAGGTGCCGTGGTGCGGGTCCTGGTGGCAATCGGAACACAGGTTGAACGGAATGCCTGCATACCGCGGTTTGCCATCCGGTCCGTTGGTGTGGCACTTGGCGCATTGCACCTGGGCGTGGAGACCGGTCAGCGGATAGCGCGTCTTCGAGTGATCGAACTCGTTGCCAATCTTCAGCGTCTTCCAGTCTTCGTAGTTGTGACACTGCAGGCAGTTCGGGCCCAGGCGGCCTTTGTGATAATCCTCGTGGCAAGGGACGCAGGAGGTGGATAGACCGAGGTAGGTCCGGTTGAGATCTTTAATCTTGATCGACGGCCGTTCCTGGGGAGAGATGCGCGAAGGCATGTGGCACTTGTTGCACTCCAGACCGGCGTGCTTGCCCTCGAGCGCGTAGCCGGTTTCCTTGTGATTGAAGGTTTTGATGTCCCACTTGATCAACGGGAAGTCGACTCCGTTGTGATCGGAGTGGCAGCGAGCGCACTCCTGGCTCGAACCGGGCGGGATGTTATAAGTCGCGTGCAAACCCCTGTGCGAAGAGAGCCGCACCGCAATCTCGGTATGACATTCCACACACTTCAACTTGGCCTCGCCACCGAACTTGTGGCATTGGGCGCAATTTGTAGATCCGTTGAGGAACTGGTGCGGGCGGGCGAGGGGGCCGGGAGAAATCTGCGCCGAGGCTGCGGGGCGCGGTCCAAACAAGCACGCCAAGAACGCGGCTACAAGGAGGGCGAAGCGCAGAGTGCTCGGCCGGAGGTATGAGACGGGTTTTACACTCACGCGCATCTTGCGAAGTCGCGCCACCAGTTCAGTCTTACCTTGCAACCACACCTCCGCGAAGGACTCGCATGCCCCGGCAGAATTTTATGATTATAGACAGTCTAGCCGTCGAAGAGTAAGCGTGCCAGTCTCCACTGGTGCACCTCGGTGACGAATTTGGTCCGGAGGGGTGATACGTTCAGATTCCCTTATAGATCAGCGTAAAAGCGCTGCAGGACCAGGACCCATCCAGTGCCGTTCAAGGGATCGGTGGATATTCGGAAATCCACGCCTCAATCGCGCAGGTCCGCTGTCAGAATTACCATACCGAGATAGAAGGTGCGGCTGTCCGCGGTGCGTCATATCGGACTAAGTAGCATCAGATGATGTTGTAGAGATGCTAACTGAAAATGGTTCCCAGGAACTGTCCCGCGATGCCCGGCAATTGGGGGCGCGGAATAAAATGCAGAAACCCATTCAGGCCGAAAACGAGGAAGATCAAGCCAAGCAGGATGCGAGAGATGTTGACGATGTACTTCATCGGTTTGTATCCCTTATTTGCTTTTGCGGACAACGCGAGGTTATGTCCTCAAGCCGCGCCTGCGCGCAGCAATCCGTGTGACCCGCTGGCTATAATTGCAGCTAAATCATTCGAACCAATAATCCAGCCATCCCTCCGACCCTTTTCCAAAGTCGCCTTCAAAGCCGCCCTCGCCGCGCAGCCCGGAAAGATCACCCGTCCCCGATCCGGAAACGACAAACCAGGTCGCCTTGGTCTTGCCGTTCTCGACGATTTCTGAACCCTGAAGCACGAAGGTGCCTTGGCGCCCGGCGAGTTTTCCGCGGAACCGTTGCATACTGACGAGGCTGGCAGATTTATCGTCGCGTAGGAGCTGGAATGCCCGAACGGGTGATTCGCCATCCATATCTCCGGTGAATGTTTCGTTCAGACGAATCTCCATCAGTGCCGGGCTCACGGTTTGTTCGTAGGGCATGGCTTCAGAACTCTGAACCGTAATCTTTGCTTTGGCCCTTGCACGAGTACGCGGTTCTGTCTGAGATTGCCAACCGGTTGTCATTTCTCCTCGCTCCTTTGGCTGCGGGTTCATTGCGAATAGCAAAGTGCCGAGAGATACGATAAACAGGATCAGAATCAAAAGTTTTGTGTTCATGTGCGCTACCTCCGCGACTTCAAACTAAGAAAAAGGCCCCGGCCGTTGTGTTGGAAAAATTGCAGACTGCTTGCTCGAGGGCTGAATGCAAGTGTGTAGGCCAGGACGAATGTGGTGCGCGGCAGGAGAGCAATCTAGCGCGCGGGCTGGAACAATTCCACCGGATTGCCGGAGGGTCGTCGAGCAGGATCTCTGATCCGCCAGGCCCCGAGACTATGTCATTGCGAAAGTGCAATTGCGCCTTTCGTAGCCGGGTCACTTCCGCTTCGAGATTGTCCACATTAATGATGATCCGGTTCCAGCCGCCTGGCTCGGGTTTACGTCCGTCCGGCATCGGTTTCGCCGCTCCTCCAGGCCCGAAGGGTGTGCTCAGCACCAGTTCAAGATTTCCACGGGAAAGGATCGCGAAATTCGGTCTCCTTTCCTGTTTGATCCCAAAACCAAGGTGCTTCGTGTAAAACTCGACCGCCGGGTCAAGATCGTTGACCATGTATCGGACCCTCACCGTTATCATGTTTGGTTGCTCCTTTGATTGCGGCTTCCCTGCGAATAACAGCGTGCCGAGAGATACGATGAACAAGACCAGAATTCGTGTACTCATATCCACTACCTCCGAGGCTCCAAATTAAAGAAGTGGCCTGCCTGTTGTATTGGAAAAATTTCAGCTACTTGCTCACGGGCAGGTGGTTGAACTTGACGTGCAAACCCTTCCTACGCAGTTCTTTAAGCCGTCGCAGGTAATCGGCCGGGCCAAAGCCGGAAAATGCCAGGAAATCGCGGATTAAGTGGGACTGATCAAAATACCCATGCTCGAGCGCCAGTTGTTTCCACTCGGGCTCTGGCAGGCGGTGCACCTTGATCAGGACGTGTTGAAATCGCTGGACACGATGAAACAGCTTGGGATTCAAACCCACCTCAGATCGAAATACATCGATGAATCGACGATCACTGACCCCTGCCTCCCGCGCTAATTTGCGTACGGATGCGCGAGAATTCTCGGAGCGGAGACCAGTTAGCGCCAAAGATACTGCAGGGTGGTGTTCCAGCGGACGACGCAGTCGCGACAGCAGCGCATTTTCGAGGAGTCGAACCGATGCCCGGACGAAGACGCAACCGCTAGTCGCTCGCGGATCTCCTCAGCCTGTCGTCCCCAGATGGTTGCGAGATCTATATGCATATTTCCTAGTTCATAGGCTGACAACCCTAGAAACGGAAACGCACCTCCCGGCCGGAAATGCGCTCCCATGACGGAGGCCTCTTCCGCCCTGTCGGTAACAAAAACTGTATTTGTTTACCGGGTGGGATCGCTCCAGAAATGTTGCCGGGATCGAATACGCGAAGGCTCTTGGAGCCTTGGCCGCGAGCTCTTGTGAACGTAATCATCGACCCGCCTCTCTCCGGACCGAAGGAATTGAAGAAAGTCGATTCCCCTGTATTCGCAGGTCTGACAGATACTCAACAGCACCAGATAATCATGGATGCTACTCTCAGTTGAATGCGGCTCGATTACATTGCGCAGTGCTGCGAAAGCTTTTACCGCGTGTTCTGCATTGTTGTTGTTCCAAGGAATATCGTCATGGTCCAGAAAGGTGAAGAGTTTTCCCTGGTTTCTTCTGAATCTCTCCTGAGCCTTCCGCGCCAGTTCTGTCTTGTACTCGCGTGTACCTAGGCGGTCGTAGAATCGCGTCGCCCGTACCTTGTGCTTCTTAAGGAAGTGAGTCTTCAGACCAAATCGGTCAATCGTCTCGATTATGGGCATCAATAATTCCGCAAACTCATGAACCAGCGTCTTCATCTCTTCGTTAAACGGCTCCTTGAGAACATCTTCGTTCAAATCCCGGATCAAATGAATCAGGCATCTTTGTTGTGCGCAACTGATCGAATCATACGCAGAATAGAAATCGGAGACTAATACACCGTGGAAACGCCTGAGGAACTCCTCGGCAACCTTCCCTTCACGGGTCGCAGACCATAGGTAAATCACCTCCTCCATGCTCGTGAATACCCACACGTAACCGTTACTGCCTTTAGTGCTCATGTGAGTTTCATCAGCATGTATAAGCTTTCCATGCAGTAGCGTCTCCTTGATCTCCTCGTACGCGCCCTGATAGAGCTCCGCAGCCCTTCGCTTCAAGCCGTTGATTGTTGGCTGACCGAGTTGATAACCAAAGAGCTTTAACATGCTTCCAGACAGCTTCATCTGAGGTATGTGTAATTCGATGATGTTATGAATCACGTAGGCTATAAGTTGCAGACCATACCGATGCCGTGTCCATTCATATACGTCCGAAGCAAACGGCTTCCCACAATTCGAGCATTTGTAATGGTCGATGATGTACTTGCTAATCCACCTCTTTACGCCGCCCGTAGTGAACCGCAGATCGTACAGCAACTTGCTGTGCCTTCCATTCATTCTGATCTTTCTGGAATTACACTCCGGACACGTCCAAGGCCGGGACGGGCTCAGTGTCACGTTCACCGGCAGAGTGTGGCGTCGCTTCTTTCGTTGATTCCTTCTGGCGACTCGCCTGAGGTGCGGATTTGAGCGAATGTATATTCTGTCGCGTTGATAGTCCCAGTACGCGCATTTATTTATTTGGTCGAGTTCGGGAAATACGAAATCCACTGGTCCCCACCTGTACGGCGTCTGTGGCTTCAGAGAATCAACGTGGACGGCATTTGGATACGGCAGCGCTGTGGGCGAAGCGCCATCTCTGGGGATCAGTTGGAGCAACGTCTGTACCACTACTTCCAGGGCGGTGCAGTCGTCGGTGTTGTAGTTTATGAGATCCTGCTTGGCAGTTTGGCTACCCGTGAGTTCCCACTCCCGCCGGAGAGCTAGGCTTCGCTGGCCCGAGGGTTCCTCAATTGACCACTTGAAGCCGAGATAAGATGCAATGTCCTTGAGACCGTTGGAGTACGTCGGAAAATAAACGCGCCCATACACAACAGAGAGAACATTCTGGGCGGATTTCATCAATCCGTGCACCAACGAGCGCCCGTCTTCGGCGGTGTCGCCGTACCGCTTCTTCAGGCGCCGGAGAAATACAGTCTCATAGCTGCCATAGTAAATCAGCTGAGGATTCTCGATGTTCGTGATGATTTGCAGAAACTCCTTCCAGATGTTCTCTTCGTCCGCACGATCATCCGCCCAAAGAGATCGTTGAACAACAGAGGCGGCGCCTGGAATTCTCAGGCCAATGAGATAGTAGGAGTCGCGATCGGGCGTTCCTTCGACGTCAATATATACGGGAGTGCCCGTGATGGTCAGCTCCGGCTTTCCAACGACATAGATCCGTTTCTCCCGAAGTGCAAGGGCCTTGAGAGCATGGTAGTACTTAATTATTCGGGGGTTAGATCGTTTTGACTTCTTTCTCGGTCGAAACGTGTATGACAACTGCGTAACGGTGAAAATGCCCTTGTTCCTGAGCTTGACGATCTCCTTTTCCTTGATTCCTCGAAGGAGACTAAGGTCATCTTTCTCAATGGCAGTTGCACGGCAGTTGTTCCTGAACACACAGGTTGGGCAGTGCGCGTTCAAGTGCAGCAGCGGAGGCTCGCTGGGCCGCTCGGCGAGCGCACGTATCTCTTCAAGTGCCCTGTCAGCCTGTTCCAATGCTCTGGCCAGCTTGACCTTCCTGATCCGGAAGTCGCTACCATAGAGAATCCTTCCGAACGAAGGCCGACATGCGTGCCAGCGAATGAGAACCGAAGCACACAGTGCGAGCCGCAATTCGTCTTCTTTGCTGGGCTTGTCATTATTAACGAAGATGATGGGGATATAGTCAGCTCGGCTCCCGCTCGCGTTGCCCGGAGCCGCCACTAACGCGTCAAACCGGACAGTGGCGTTGGTGTCGGTCGCAGTGACGTCGATGGCGAGGTCATATCTGTTGGCAAGGACGACGGATAATCCGACGTCAGTGCACACCTGTTTGCCTTCGTCGCGGTAGGCCCGCAAAAGGTGCTGGCGAGCCTGGCTATGGTAGCGTTCACGAAGTCTGCCGGACACGTCAAGGAGGTCTGATTTTGGTTCACTTGCGCCAGTGATCTTCAGATACCCCCGGTATCTGCATTCGATGAAATCCAAGAAAAGTTCATTAGTGATCAGGGTTTTCATCGCCATGTTCCCTGCTGCGTGGGATCGCAGCATAAGCGCTGCCGAGCATCGCGGACCAGCGAATAGATATAGATGTCTTTGATGGCCTGACCGTGCATTTGGTGTTCCCGATCCATGCGACCGCGCCCGGTGGTCTGCCCAACATGGAGCCAATTGGCGGCGCGATAGCAGGTGCCACGGAATCGGCGGGCGTCCACCAAAGGTCTCCAGCAGGAGCGGCCGGTAACCATAGCGGAGTTCCCAGTCGCTGGGAAGTTGGCGTGCGCACTGCCCCAGAATCTTGCTGGCCAGTCCCTGCACCCGCACCCAAGGCAGAATCAAAAATCGACCGTTATTCACCACCCGCTGCAGATTGTGCGCCCTCTGTTCCTGGTTCCATCCGATCCACTGATCGCGTGGGGCCATCTTCCAGGCGGGAGAAGACCACAACAAACAGGCCAGCACCTGCTCTCGACTTCGTCGGGAGCGCACGATATAACGCAGATTCGCTCCCACCGGCACGCGATACGCTAAGTAGTGATGCCGCTCGATCAGCTCCGTCCACAACCGGCTCTCGCTCCGGCTCTCGACCACCCGCAACTCGAGCGGTTCGAACTCTCCCGCGCTCCCTTCCAGGGTGGCTTGCGGAGCGCTGGCCTGCGCTCAGCGGGATGTGGCGTGGCCCCCGCGGTCCCGAGTTCCGCACCGGCGGTAGGGTTAGCCACCCCTGATCGCGCAAACGCTCCAGCAGCTGTCGGCATTCCTGGTCCTTCAGTCTTCCGTTCGCTCGCTTCCAGCCCAATAGCTCGCACACGGTGCGCGCAATTTCCGTGACCCCCAAACCGGCGTAGTCCCGCGCCATCTCCCGCATCAACTCCAACTCCTGCCTCGAGAAGAGGCGACCACAGAAGCGCAACGAGAAGAGAACACTCCCCAGCGTTTTCTTGCGGCGAGCGATCCTGGAAACCAAGCGTCATGGTTGGACAGTCGCCGACGCACCGCTCGCCGAGGCCGGAGCGGCATACAGAACAACTGCTTCCAGCGGAAGTGCAACCTCTGGCCTTGACGTGGCGGAGCTGATGAGGAACTGCTGCCCGAGGGGATGGATCCGGCGGCGAGGAATCCTGTGGTATCTCTCGGCCGGGCGGCACAATGGCGAGAATCTTGGCTGGTCACGGCCACACAATAATTCCACCACACATCGAAGGGGTTTTGGCCCTGCTGTTTGGCGGTTTGGAGAATGCTGGTGAGCACCGCTTGGGCGCGAGCTCCTTTCTGGGTGCGGTTCCCGCCCCAGTTCTTGCGCGCGCCGATCAGGGCTCGTATGGCGCGCTCGGCAGCATTGTTGGTCGCATCCAGGCCGGGACAGTAAAGATAGGTGAAGATGTAGGGCCTCTCGTGTCGTAGATGCTTGGCGAGCCTGCGGTTGGCTGGATCTTGGTAGCTCCGCGCCAACACGCGATCCAGCTTAACTTCCAGCCGCCCCGTCGCCGTCCACAACCCATGCAGCGAGATCTCCTGGTTCTTATACCGATCTCGTAAGGCCAGGCCTTCCTCCAGCAAGGCTTTCACCCGCAGCGGGAAACGGGCCGCTGCGGGAGAGGCTATCTTGGCCATCTCCTCGCAGCGGCGAATCAAATGCGAGTTACAGCTTTGATGGCCGGCCCGGAGAAACTTGTAATACACCCTCCAGCCATCGTGGGTTAACCAGCCGTCGTAATCGGCACCCAACAGCGAAGCGGCCTGTGCAAAGCCGCGTCCCGGCAAGATGTCGCAGAAGGTGACCTGCTCAGTGACCACTACCCATAACCACCGCAGTTGTGCCGCGACATTCCAACCGGTCTCATCGATGCCGTTCACCAAGCTGCGCCGGGCTGCATCCCGCAGAGCATGCCAGGTAGCTTCTCCTCGCTGCGCCACGCGATCGACAGCGCGGCAAATGGTACTGCGGTTCACCCGTAACTGAAACCCGTCTTGCAGGACCGCGGCCACATCGGCATGGGGCATGCCCAACCCTTTATTCATCTTGACCGCCAGCGCCAGCGCGTCGGGACCCAGTTGCACAGCGGCCGCTCCAAGGGCGTCGGAGGTCTGTCGCGGATCTCGTCCCTGCACTCGTTTGTGGCACACGGTGCAGCGACCGATAGCAATATCGAAGCGCCGCCAGATCGTCTTCCGCACGATCTCCTGTTGAAACTGCGACTGAATGCTTTCTACTTCCAGCATGCCCCCGCACTCACACAGGCCAGGAGGCGGCACGGCGATCACTTCATCGACCTGTTCAGGAATGGCTTTGCCGTGACGCTTGCCATAGGCGCTGCCGGATTTGCGCCCGGATGGTTTCGGATTCGGTTTCGGTTGGCCGCGGGAAAATGGTGCGGCTTGCCGCTTGTTGGCGCGATGGTCGCAAGACAGCAAGGCTTCGATAGTTGGCAAGCCCTGAAAACTGGACTCTCGACCGCGTCGCTCAAGGTGAAATCATCGCCATCCAAAGCAACGATTGTCAGTGCAGAGCCGCAACTGTTCGTCACCGATATCAAGAGATCATGCGAATTTTTCCGTGAGAAGTTAGGCTTTACGCTTGTATTCACTTACGGCAAACCTCCCTACTATGCACAGGTGGGTCGCGACGCGGCGCGTCTCAATTTAAGATGCGTCGAGCGACAAGTAATCGAGTCGACGGCCCGCGATCGGGAGGAACTGTTGTCAGTATCCATGACCGTCGCTACAGCGGACGAGATCAAGCTGCTGTTTCTTGAGTTTCAGTCCGCTGGTGTTGCCTTTCACCAGACGCTGAAAAAGCAGCCTTAGGGCGCCAAGAATTTCGTCGTCAAGGGTCCGGATGGGAATCTGCTGCTGTTTGCTGGACCCGCACACTAACAGCTACCAAGCCGAAGTTTGCTGATCGAGCATGTATAGTCCGCAACCCTTACCTAAACGCCTTACGTTAGAGTTGTCCGTCATTCGTCATCAACCGCACGGAATTTCAACAAGCTGCACGGTTATCAAAAGGGTCGAGATCGATTCATGCTTTGTTGCAGCGCTCGGCTGTGCTAGTTTTATGCGCGAATTAGTATAGATGCCCTTCATCTATGAGATCTATGAGCATGAAGACAAAGGTCGTTGCGAGAACGCTTTGGGTAGTTAGCGGTTGGTCAGCAATGTTTTTTGCACAACCAGCATTGGCTCAATCCGGTGGTGCAAGCCATGAGCTAGTGCGCAGGCGAGCTTAAATGGGAACCCGGTTTCATGGACTGTGAACACGCAAACGTTTCTGGTGATCCCATCGGCGAAGGAAAACCGTTTGTACTCCGTATTCGGTGTCCCGACGGCGCCAAAGTTCCGCCTCACTGGCACCCAACAGACGAAAATATTACGGTCCTACAGGGAACATTCATGATCGGCACTGGAGAGGTCTTTGACAGCTCCAAGCTGACAGCGTGGACGCCGGAAACTTCATCTTCATGCCAAAAACAACGCGTCACTTTGAATCGTGCAAAGGCGTAACCGTCCTCCAAGTCCACGATATCGGGCCATTCAAGATTATCTGGCTGAATCCAGCAGAAATCCTTCCAACGAGTTCAGCAGCAAGAGAAAAACCCAAATCCTGAGAGTTGTTGTCAATGCCCGACTGCTGCTTCGTTAACGCTTATGGAGCGTCCTCCTGGGTACGGCCGTCGGTACGGTATGGCCGGAGCCGGGAAAGAGCGAGGGGTCCTGCAGCACGTGGCCTTCCGCGGGTTCTCGTGACATCGTCAGGAAATTGTAAATAATATGTCAAAAGCCGGAGCTCTGAGGCGGTTTCGCCGTCAAATGGTTGTAAGCTTCGTGGGTGGCGCGAATTCGCGCCGAGACTGAGGACAGTTTTCTTATGGGCAATCTGGCAGCTCCTTTGAGTGCAGTCAAAACGATGGCCCCGACCGTTGCGCCAAGGCCAG